>NZ_QKQV01000002.1 GCF_003233725.1 Mesonia sp. K7 | reverse complement strand
GTGTTCATTTTTTGTTTTCATAAGTGACTATAATTAATGGTCTAATTTTTAGTCAACCTATTTCAGGAAAGTTCATTTCTCAAATGTGCTACAACGGTCTCGTATAACCGTCAGTTACGGGTTAATATGCGTTAATTTTCGGTTTGGCACGGACGTTAACAATTCCGCGTGGATTCGGACGTAGTCGAATCCGCCGTAATTGCGGTTATACATTGTTGGCGGTAGTTTTTTTACATATAAAAACTAAATTTTATTTGCGGTTTTTGGTCTTCTCCTAGATATTTTAGAATTTCTCCTACGTTTCTACTGCAATCGATTGTTATCGGAAACTTTCTGTCAAATTGTGTATTGTTCCAGTTCATTTTTGTCAAAGCTAAGATTTCATTGCAAATTTGTTCAGGTGATTCATCATATGAAAAAAGTCTAATTTCAATTGGACTTGGAATATATCTTCCTGGATAAGTTCCATAAAAATCCACAAAACCTCTTGTATATAAAAAGTGTCTTTGTTTATCAAGACTTAGCATAGTTCCTCTCAGAGGTGGATAGTTGCCTTCTCTGTATAATCTAAAATTTGTAGGCATAATCGTTACTAAATCCAACGAGTTAATGTTCATTTCTTCGGCAACTTTTTCAAAACCTTCAATTTCCTCTTCTGAATAATTAGAGCTTTTATGTATTACTAATCTTTGAGGGTATATTTTGACTGCTTCGTAGTATTCTTTTAGTGAATTATAAAGTAAATCGAAAGCTTGCTGTTCGGATAGATGTGGCTGTTTATCTTTTTTACTTTCTTTTACTGGTGTACCTCTTAAAATTACACCATTTCCTTGTTCATTAAATATCTGAGTTACGCTAGTTTGTGTTGTTGACTTGTCTCTGCTTTTATAAAAACTTATACCTGCAAAACAAGTGTTATTAGTTGCATCCTTTTTTAATGCCCAAGGTGTTCCAGATGCCTTATAATATAATGCAGTAAAAAAATTCCAAGCTATGGTAGCTTCATCTTGCATTTCTTTCGATGGTTTTACTATCCTATCTCTAACAATTTGAATTGGAATATTATATTCCATTGCTTTTGCTTTTAAGAGACGTCTAAAATTTATTTCTATTGAGAGATTATCTTCATCATCTTCGTCAACCTTAACAGTTTTAGTTCCATAAATCATATTAGTAAATTTCTCGTCTAAAACACAAAGGATAACGTCAGGATTTTTGTTTTTTGAGAGGAATTTAATTTCAGTTAGAAATAAGTTGACAGCTTTAATAATTAAATCGTCAATATCTTCAGATGATTTTTTTGCCTTTTCGAATATTGAATTATTTATTTTTCGAACATATGTTTCGTCATAAGATATTTCACTTTTAAAGGCAACTTTATCATTAAAACCGGGAAAATTCATAAACAAGTTCGGCTGTTTGCTTTTTTTTGGTTCGATATGACTTTTGCAAGTTTTTATCCAGCTAATTAAACTGCCGATACTGTCACTATTACCAACAAATCCTAAAACAATTTTATCAGGACGAACATTTTCAAAATCCGCAACTCCATATTTATATATCCCAGTTCTTGGGCAAATATGCTCGCCATTTTGAAATTGTAATATAGGTTCTTCTAGTAAACTAATTTCCATAATCACTTTTATAGGTTAAAGGAAGTCTAAAAGGCTCTTTAAAACTTATAAGGTCATAGTTTTCCTCTTCTTCACTTATTTTATTACTTAAACAATATGAAATAAACATAAAATGCTGATAAACTGCATTGTTGGATTCAAGTTTCTTTTTATTAGTAATTAAATCACTTTCAAACTTGTGTGTTCGATAACCGTCATAAGTGTAACTCCAAGTTGGTGTTACCGCTAAAAACCAAGTAGATTCAGATAAAAATGACTGAACTTTAAATGATAACTGTTGAAAGTGTGTGATTTGAGTTCTATCTTTATTCCAAACTTCTGCTACGACCGTTCTAGTGGCTTTCTTTTTATTTTTCCAACTAACTTTTCTGGACCTAATCAATTTTGGCGGACGAAATCTAAACATTCTCTCTTTTCTTAACCACTGAATATCTTTTTTATATGTCAATTCTTGGATTGTATTATCTATCAACCTTGATAAAGCTAGTTCGTATTTATAGCCACTTGAAGCAAATTCGTCTAAGGCAAACTCTTCGACAGTACCTATTTCAACTAAATTACTTAGTGGTTCTGAATTATTATCTAACGGCTTGAATGATATAATTTTCTTTTCAAAAACGTGCCAATCTCTTGAGTATGGAATGCCGTAGTGCTCAAAAGCTCTATTTAAGACGCTTCTCTCAGGTGCACTTTTTTTTAGTTTGTATTTTGTTTCCCAAGACTTCGTAATTATCTCATCTCTATTTACTCCAATTGTACCGACAAAAACTTTTTCAGGTAGTTCTATTTCTAATAAGTTTGGATAAAGAGTCTCTGTTATTAACTTATCTTTATTTTCTAAGACATTCTGTCTATACTCGATTTTTTGTTCGGTAAATTCTTGTTCGAATAAGTCTAAGACTTCTTGGATTTTTGGTAATGAAATCCAAGAGTTCACTTCAGTAAGTAGATTTTCAAAATCCAATATATTTTCTGATGAATCAAATTCAAATTCGTCATTTATAATTTCATCGAACTTTTTATCGCTGTAAGTTTTTTGCTTTTTTGTTATGATGTAAATAAGTAAAGAGTCGAATTCGTCTCTTTGCTTATGTTTTTTATATTGTTCAAGTGTATGCTTTACTTTTTCAGAATTTGCTGTTGAAGTTACTTGAATAGCAACTCTATTTTCATAGTCAATTAAGTCAATTGCAGAGTAATTTTTTTCTTCGAGATTGGCATTTTTTAAGCTTAGACCGTAGACGTAATTTAATATAGGAATAATTACATTTTCAGCGTGAATGTTAATGTCATAAAGGTTTTGGCTATTTAAAGTTTCTACTTCGGCTCTAAATCTTGCGATTAGTTCAGCAATTCTATCTATTGTCTTTTTTTTATTCACTGAGTTTATTTTGTTCAAATTACCGCCAACGGTTTGGGCTATGGTTTCGTTGCGTGAAAATCCGCGAGGATTTTCCGCCGTAAACCGAAGATAGCAAATTTGCGAGGACTTTCCGAGAGGAAATTCATTATATTTCTTTTGTTTGTTATCTACCTATTAATCATTGGTTTATATAATATTTCACGTTCTTTTTTGTTGCCAAACTACCCTTTTTTGCTTATATTTGTTGCCGTATTGTTGCCCATATAACACTCTTAAAACGCATAGTATAACACAGTAAATATAAGGAAAATGAAAGTTACTTTACGCCAACGTAGAAAAGGGAAACGAATTAGTTTATATCTTGATTATTACGAAAACGGAAATCGTAAGTACGAGTACTTGAAATTATATTTAACGCCAGAACCCGACAAAGGGTCCTTAACTAAAGCGCAGAAATTAGAAAACAAGAAAATCTTACAACTTGCTGAAAGCATCAGAGCCAAAAGACATTTAGAGGTACAGAATAATATTTATGGTTTTGAAAATAAAGAAAAGAAACAAGGCAATTTTTTCGTGTATTTAGAACAATGGATTGAAAGACGTTCAGAAAGTAAAGGTAATTTAGGTGTATGGAATAGTACTCTAAAACATTTAAAAGATTATCATCCTACGGGAATTTCTTTTGAAAGAATAGATGAAGAGTGGGTAGAAGGTTTTAAAGAGTATTTAGACAAAAAAGCACTTTCCAGAAGTAAAAGACCATTAAGCCAAAACACAAAATCAGCATATTTTAAAAAGCTTTTAGCTGTATTACGACAAGCTGTTAAAGAAAAAGTAATTCAATACAATCCTGCTATTTCAGTTGAAAATTTTAAAGAAGAAGATACACATATGGAATTTTTAACTTTAGAAGAAGTTAGAAAGCTTTTTAATACAGATAGCAGACATCCACAATTAAAAAATGCTTTTCTATTTTCCTGCCTTACAGGTTTACGTTGGTCAGATATTACAAAACTTCAATGGTCTGAAATCCAATATTCAGAAACCTATGGAAATTTTATTAGATTTAAGCAAAAGAAAACTAAAGGAGCTGAAACCTTACCAATTTCCGAACAAGCATTTGAATTGTTAGGAGAAAAAGGCGAATCGACTAAAAAAGTTTTCGAGAATATTAATAACGTTCAGAGAAATTATGACCTACTAAAAGAATGGGTTGGTGATGCAGAAATTAAGAAGAATATCACGTTCCATTGTGCGCGACATTCATTTGCAACATTACAACTGACTTTGGGTACTGATATATATACAGTATCAAAAATGTTAGGTCATAAGAATTTGAAAACAACTCAAATTTACGCTAAAGTAATTGATGACAAAAAGAAACAAGCAGCTTACAGAATAAACCTTAACCCAAATGGCTAAAGACTTATTTATCGACTTACTGTATGTGGAAAAGGTTACTGATGATAAAAGAACCGAAAACCAATTTAAAGAGCTTTTAAAAGGCTTTAAAAAGCAATACCTCAATACAACGCCTAAATATGAAATCGACTTCAAAAAGGCGTATTCTAACAAGCGTAAATACTATTTAAAATTAATAGAAAACGAGTACATCAAAAATTTTAATCAAATTAATGATGCACTTGATGCAAACTCAACAGCTGATCACTTGTCTTTTCTATATGATAATGCTCACCGTAAATTTTTAAATTATTTAACCCAGATTAAAAATTACATTTCAGATAATGTTATTGTTGAAAGTTTGTCTTTAAAGCCAATTCAAAATGATAAATCTGATGAAGCCTATATCATTTCATTTTTAAAAGCAAATGCGATGATGCTTTTTATGGAACTTCAAGAACGATTTTCAGAATTAAGTGATGCTGAAATTTATACAATAGAAGAACTGCACGAAGTATTTTTTAATGAAGAACCACCTCAAGAGTTAATTGTAAAATCCTATTCCGGTGCAGAAATAAAAACGGTCAGGAAACAAGTAAAACAAAGTTCAATTTTCAACGCTATACAAGGTGATTTTAGAAAGGAAAACAATGATGTCTTATCCTATAACGCACTTATTAATAAGATTAAACAAAGAGAATTTGCAAAATTAGAGGAGCTATTAAATGAAAAAGGCATTATAGATGATGAATATAACTTCATAAAGGATAGAGGTAATAAAATATTACTTGCAGCTTTTATGGTTAAGTTAACAGAAACTAAATATTTTAATGAAAGAATATTTTTTGACAGTAAACCATCTAAAAAAATAGAGCCTAAACACATTTATAAATTCTTTGCTTATAGGTATGGACCAAGTAGTAATGCAGGTAAAGAATACCGTAGATTTTTAGGTACTGAAAAAAGAGCCTATCAAAAATTAGTTGAAGCCAATTTTTGGCTTGACCAAATCAAATAAAACTTCACCTTTTAAAAGTGGTATTTTCTCTACTTAATACCAAATAGATAATACCAAAAACGGTGTAAAACATTGTTTTGCAATGGTTTAATAATACCATTTTTTCTCTTTTCTGTTATACCAAACACCTTTTTCAATATTTGTTATGTCCTTGACAATCAAGGATGACTTTTGCGCAGAAGTCCATTTTTAAATTAAAATTTATAATAAGATGGACGTTAAAATAATTGAACGTTTAGAACGCATCGAAAAGTTGTTAGTAGAACAACAAACGTTGCAAAAGCAAGTATTGAATTTCAATGAAACTTGCCAGTATTTAGAACTATCACAATCGCACTTGTATAAACTTACAAGTACGGGAGCCATTCCACACTATAAACCGAATGGTAAAAAAATCTATTTCCAACGTCAGGAGTTAGACCAATGGTTACTGCGTAACCGTATGGATTCCCAAGATGAAATCGAGCAACAGGCAGCTAATTATTTAATCAAAAAAGGAAGGATTTAGTTATGACTGAAATTATCGATTTACTCTTGGCACTCTCACAAGAGATTAAGGATTTAAAAGCACGTATCGAATTAATAAGAGCTACGAGAGCAGAACGCTTAAAAGATACGTGGATTGACAATCAGGACGTAATGCAAACGCTACATATTAGCCAACGGACATTGCAAACATTCCGTTCAAATGGTACAATTCCATATAGCAAGATACAAGGCAAGTTTTATTACAAAGTATCTGATATAGAGGAACTATTACAGAGCAATTATTATAACCCAAATTTTAAATGCGATGGAAATAAGTAAAGAAAGCATCTTAAAGAAAACGCATTATGGGTTAAATATTTACGCTTATGTATTAAGGCTGTATTATCCTAAATCAACAGTCCTTTCCTTAAAAGGAAGGGACTGCGGGATAACCCGTAACCCTTTTAACGGTGGTAAATCAACATTACAAATTAATGTTGTAGACAATAAAGCAATGCATTATGATACAGAATTAACCGATTTTAAAGGCGATGTATTCGATTTTGCATCCTATCATTTTAAACTTATCGAAGAAGAAGAATTGCTATTTAAAATTAATGAGGTAATGAATCTAAATTTTGAAGTTAAAAAGGAAGATGAATTATCCTGGATAGATGCACCTGATGATACTTGGTATGCTTACAGCAGTTTTTACAAAGCACCTATTAGAAATGTGTTTCCAACTGAAAAAGTAAGATTGCATCAAGTATTTGAGCGTATTACAAGCGATAAGTATAAAAGTATCACAGAGCAATTTAGAGCGATTAAAGACCCTAAAGAAGCACGAAAATTTAAAGCAAATCATTTTGATTATGTAACATTTTCAGGTGTGTTTTCTAAACGAAACGATGATAGCTTAATTGAGCATTCATCATTATTAACAATCGATTTTGACCATTTAGAGAGTCTTGAAGAACTAAAACAACAATTATTGAACGATGAATATTTTGAAACCGAATTGTTGTTTACATCACCTTCTGGAGAAGGTTTAAAATGGATAATTAGAATCGATGTATCTAAAGTGTCACACAACGAATATTTTATTGCGGTGGCCAATTACATAAAACAAACATATAACATTGAGGTTGACCAATCGGGTAAAGACATTTCCAGAGCGTGTTTTTTATCCCACGATCCATTGGCATACCTACATAAAAGACATCAAAAGATATGACAAAGATATTCAACCCGAAAGATTGGTTAGCTGTTCCAGAGCAAAAAGAAGTACCTAAAAAACCAATCAACAACAACCCAACAAGAGTTGTTGCAAATGATATTGAAACATATATCAACGCTTTAGAACAATCAGGTATCGATATTACAGATACTTATGAAAAGTGGCGTGATATTGGTTTTGCTATTTCAGAAGAATACGGAGAAGCTGGACGTGATTACTATCATAGAATTAGCAGAAATTATTCAGGTTACGACCATAAAGAATGTGACGAACAATATAACAAGTGTTTACAAGCAAAAGGACACGGTATAAGCATAGCAACCTTATACCACCATTTGCATCAAGTAGGTATTAAACCAAAACAGCAACAACAAGTTGTTGAAGTGTTGCAACAGCCAGAGGAAGTAAAACAACCATTGCCAACAATACCTACAACAGTTTACAACAACATACCAACATTTTTGCAACAAGTGGTACAACCATCAAGCAGTAATGAAGAACGTGATATTTTGTTGTTGGGTGCATTAACAGCATTTAGTGCTTGTTTCCCAAAATTGTTTGGTGTGTACGACCAACGTAAAGTGTTTAGCAACTTGTATTTATTTGTTACAGCACCAGCTTCAGCAGGTAAAGGAAGATTAAACCAAATTAAAAATTTGGTAAATCCTGTTCACAAACAAAAACGCGAACAATCCAAAACCCTAAAGCAACAGCATCAGGCTGAAATGGCTACTTATAATATGAATAAGGGCAAAAGTGAAACTATGGAAAAACCGAGTAAACCACCTGAAAGAATGTTGTTTATTCCGGCTAACAATAGTGTAACAGGTGTATATCAATTAATATCTGATAATGAAGGCAGAGGGTTAATTTTTGAAACAGAAGGAGATACATTAGCACAAGCCTTTAAAAGTGATTACGGTAATTATTCCGATGGTTTTCGTAAAGCATTTCATCACGAAACCATTAGTTACTATCGTAGAACGGACAGAGAGTATGTAGATATTGAAAGACCTTGTTTGTCAACGGTGTTATCTGGCACACCAAAACAAATTCAAGCATTGGTTCCAAGTGCTGAAAATGGCTTATTTAGTCGATTTATGTTTTATTATATGAATATCAAACCTACTTGGAAAAACGTTTTTCAAACCGATACAACCAACGGTTTAGATGAATATTACGACCAATTAGGAAAAGAATTTTTTGGGTTGTACAAAACCCTAAAAAACAATCCTGATATTGAAGTTAGGCTAACAATAGAGCAACAACAAAAGTTTAATGTGTTTTTTGAGAAGCTTCAAACCAAATACCTCAATCTTCAACCCGATGACTATATAGCAACCGTTAGGCGTTTGGGGTTAATAGCATTCAGAATTATAATGTTGTTTTCTGTTTTTCGCATTATGGAAGATGGCGATGTAAACCAAGTAAGATATTGTGAGAATATTGATTTTGATAATACGTTAGAAATGATAAGCGTATTAGTAAAGCACAGTAGTAAGGTGTTTAATGATTTACCTATTGAACAAAAAGAAGTAAAAAGAGCTAATCGAAAAGAACGTTTTTTAGAAGCACTACCTTATCAATTTACAAGACAAGACTACCTAAATATAGCCGACAAAAACAAGATTCCTCATAAAACAGCAGAAGGCTATATTACTAAATTTGTTGATGCTGGTCTAATACATAGGGAAGCTCATAACAATTATACAAATCCCACAAAAGCACAATAAGGATTTTGAGGATTTTAAGGAAACGAGGATTTATAAAAATACTTTATATCCTTAAATCCTTAACTTCCTCATTTCCTGTTTATAATTGTTAATATCTTTTTATTAGTTCTTATTTTCTTTTTCTTACATTAGACAAATATTGACAAGTCAAAATATCCCCAAAATGACGTTTGGAGAATACATCAGAGAAATACGAGAAGAAAAGCAATTATTATTAAGAGAAGTTGCTTCTCAAATGAATATTGATACTGCACTTTTAAGTAAAATTGAACGTGGTACTCGTATAGCTCGTAAAGAACAAGTTGAAGCATTAGCTAAAGCATTAAAGCAAAACAAAAGCGAATTACTTCAATATTGGTTAGCAGATAAAATTGTCTTTATGATAAAAGAAGAAAAAAACATTACGGAAATCCTCAAAATTGTAGAACAAAAAATTAATAGATTGAGCAAGAAGTAGAATTAATAAACCCAAGTCTTATGAGTCAGGAACTTTATTTTAATATCATAACATTTGATTTACCAGATAAACCAATAACTTTTTATTTAAGTAAAGAGAAAATTGGTAATGCTCAAAAGTTGTATAAAACAAAGTTTCCAACCAATATAGAAGATTTGTTTCCTGGTATAAAAGAAGAAAATCCTGATTTTATCTACACATCATTTATTTATGAAAAGGAAGGATATTTGCCTTTAAAACTCAATCTAAAAGAACAACCAACCGACTTAATAAAGCATTACTATAATTGGCGAATCAAAAAATTCTTTAAAAGCATAAAAAAACTTGTTGGTCAAAACTTTGTGAATGATAATCAAATTTGGATAGGTAATAGATCATATCAAAATAAAAGTTTTGCACAGTATTATAAGTTTACTGTCAAAGTACAAATTAAAGAAGTTAGTGAATATGGTGAGTTAGTTATTTCTTATGATGGTATGGCTAAAGTGTTTAAAAAACCTATTTCTGAAATTATAAAACATACCTCAACAACAAATCTTAATAAAGTTGTATATAAAATGAGGTTATTAAAATATCATAAGGAAAAGGAATTTATTGATGATAACACAAAGGCTTTTGCCATTTTGAATAACGATTTACGAACAGCTTTTAATATTCAACCAGAACCAAAAGATGATTCCAATAAATATATAAGTTATAAACACAAAATCGATAAGTTTATTCAGCATTTCATTTTAAGTGAGGAATTTAAGAAAGTTATCCCTGTTAATAATGACGATTACTTACCTGTAGAAATAAATCGAATTGGTGAAGTTGCTGATGAAAGCAATGATTTAGTGTTTCAAAATGGTGTTGGTAGAAATCCCAAAATTGATTTTAAGAATTTAAAGCCTTTAAATCCTTGTCAGTTAGATAATGTGCATTTCTTCTTTATATATCATACAAGTTATGCTAAAGAAGTAGAAGCATTGCAAAAATTATTGGAAGATGGTACAAGTTGGTATAAAGGTTTAAACATTTATGCAGGTGTTTTAGCACATTTCGATAATGATGTCAATATAGTATTTGATGATTTAGAAAATCCATTACCTCAAATTGCAAAGGGTATAAAAGATTTTAAATCTGACCCTAATATTAATTATGTTGCTATTTATTTAAGTCCTTTTAACAAGCACGAACCCAATCTTGAAAAAAAGTTAGTGTATTACAAGGTTAAAGAGCAGCTTTTATATAAAAGAATTATATCTCAAGTAATAGAGTTTGATAGATTTAGAAGAAATCAACATAAGTTTATATACGATTTAACCAATATATCATTAGCCTTATTAGCAAAATTAGATGGTACACCTTGGCAACTAAATGTCAAACCAAAAAATGAATTAGTTATAGGTGTGGGTGCATTTAAAAATACCGAAGAAAACATTCGATATGTAGCGAGTGCATTTAGTTTTAAAAATAATGGAAGATTTAATGAATTTCATTATTTCAGTAAATCTGATGTTAAACAGTTAGGGGGTGCATTAAGTGATGCTATCTATCAATACGTACCAACAAACCAAATACCTGAAAAAATAGTGATTCACTTTTATAAGGATATGAAGGATGAAGAAATACAACCTGTTTTAGAAATGATGGATAAACTTCAATTGCCTTGTCCTCTTTTTGTTCTTAATATTAATAAAACAAAATCACAAGATATTATTGCTTTTGACCAAAATTGGAATGGTGAGTTAATTCCAATGAGTGGCACATATATAAATATTGGCCCTAAAGGAGAATATAAATATTTACTCTTTAATAATTTGAGGTATAACAATACTGTAAAATACCCAAGTCATTCAAGTTATTCATTTCCAATAAAACTTAAAATATCAAGTCCTACACCAGAGGCTTTAAATGATAGTAAAATGATTAGAAAGCTAATAGAGCAAGTGTATCAATTTAGTAGGCTATATTGGAAATCCTTACGTCAACAAAACGTACCAATAACAATTAAATATCCTGAAATGGTTGCAGAAATAGCACCTCGTTTTGAAAGCAAGGAAATACCACCTTTTGGTCAAGAAACCTTATGGTTTTTATAATCCGAAGCCTTTTTTCTTTGCACAACCATTGCATTAAAAAATTCTTATATTTGCCTTAATGAAATTTTTAGCATTCATATTGTCAATCTATATCTTCACACTAAATTTAGTGCCTTGTGAAGATACAGGTACTTTTGACAATGAAGTTAAAACAGAAATTTCTCAAGATTTAGGTGATAACCACCAACATCAAGATGCAGATTTATGTTCCCCATTTTGTATTTGCCAATGTTGCCATATAAACGCAACTTATTTCAAATTCGCAGAAATAAAATTTGAGTTTAAATACAATTCTTCTCAAGATTTTCTCTACTTAAACGGTATAAAAAAAGATTTTACCACTTCCATTTTACAGCCACCACAGGCATAATTCAGTTTTTTTAAAGGATAATTATATCCTTTTTTGACCAAATCCTGGTTCTCATACTAGATCCTTGGTCCTATTGATAGATTTTGTTAGGCACAAAATTATTATCAAGAATTTTAACTGAATTAAATTTTTATTTATATGATTAATAAGATAATCGCATTTTCCATTAATAATAAATTTATTATTGGACTACTTACCTTAGCGCTGATAGGGACGGGTATTTGGTCCATGATGACCGTCAACCTGGGATCGGTGCCAGATATTACTAACAATCAGGTTCAGGTGATCACCCAGTCGCCAAATCTTGCCACAGAAGATATTGAACAATTTGTAACCTATCCCGTAGAACTATCTATGGGTAATTTACCAGGCGTTACAGAAATAAGATCTATCTCACGCTTTGGCCTTTCCGTAGTTACTATCGTTTTTGAAGACGATATGGGAACCTATCTTCCTCGACAGCTGGTACAGGAAAAACTAAACGAACTGGGCGAATCTATCCCTGAAAAATTTGGAAGTCCATCTATGGGTCCCATCTCTACTGGTTTAGGTCAAATCTATGAATACACTATAAAGCCAGAGGAGGGTTTTGAAAACAAGTATTCGCCTATGGAACTGCGCACCGTGCAAGATTGGGTTATCAAACGACAACTCACATTACTGGAAGGCGTGGTAGAGGTCAACTCTTATGGAGGCAGTATTAAACAGTACGAGGTCACTGTCAACCCAGATAAGTTGAATAGTTTGGGTATTAGTATTTCACAAGTGTATGAGGCTCTCGCTCGGAACAATGTGAATACAGGCGGTGCTTACATAGAAAAAAATAAAATGTCAAATTTCATAAGAGGTGAAGGTCTTATTCGCTCTTTGGAAGACATTAAAGATATTTCGATTATTAACGAGGGCAACATTCCCGTAACTATTGGAGATGTTGCAACACGCGTCCATTTTGGGAATCAGGTACGTTATGGTGCTTTTACGCAAGACGGTAAGGAAGCCGTGGGAGGAATAATAATGATGCTAAAAGGTTCAAACCCTAATGCGGTTATTCAAAATGTTAAGAATCGTATGGCAGAAATTGAAAAATCCCTGCCAGAAGGTCTCACTATCGCCCCTATCATTGATCGTAGTGAGCTAATTGCCAGAACGACCGATACCGTTAAAACCAATTTACTGGAAGGCGCCCTAATCGTGATATTTGCCCTTGTTTTATTGTTGGGTAGTTTAAGAGGTGGCATCATAACGGCCACGACCATACCGTTGTCCTTGCTTTTTGCCTTTATATTAATGAAGCAATTTAATGTATGGGCAAACTTAATGAGCTTGGGAGCTATAGACTTTGGGATTATTATAGATGGTGCCGTGATTATCATCGAGGGAACCGTGTATGAAATACAAAAACGGATAAGATCTGGCAAGGTGAAATTCAATCAAGGCGTAATGGATAAAGTAGCCTATGATGCCGGAACCACGATGATGGGTTCCGCATTTTTTGGACAGATTATAATTCTTATTGTATTCACGCCTATACTTTTTCTTACGGGGGTAGAAGGTAAAATGTTTAAGCCGATGGCGTACACTTTCGGTTTTGCCATGATAGGTGCTATTTTCTTATGCCTTACCTATGTCCCTATGATGTCTGCCCTATTTATGAAACCCATTCAGAATAAAAAGAACTGGTTTGGAAGGTTTGAACGCTGGCTGGAAAGGATAAGTGATAAGATAATTGGTGGAATACAAAGGGTATATATGCCTTTACTGAAAGGGGCATTAAAACTGAAGCTCATTGTTGTAGGTGCTGCTGCTGTTCTACTTGTATTAGCCGGTTTCCTTTTTTCCAGAATGGGAGGAGAATTTGTGCCTCAACTGGATGAAGGGGATATTGCAATGCAGGCTTTAATCAGACCAGGAAGTTCATTAACAGAGTCTATTGAAGTTTCCAAAAAAATAGAAAATATCCTTCTAGAAAATTTTCCTGAAATTAAAACAGCAACAGCAAGAATTGGAGTAGCGGACATCCCAACAGATCCAATGCCGATGGATATAGCAGATATGTACCTGATTCTTGAAAAAGATAAGGATAATTGGACAACCGCTGAAACTAAAGAAGGACTTATAGCGCAAATCAAGGAAAAACTCAATAAAGAACTTACTGGGGTAAACCTTGTGTTTACGCAACCTGTAGAATTAAGGTTCAACGAATTATTAGAGGGGGTTAGAGAAGATATTGCGGTTAAACTATATGGAGAGGACCTGGGGGTGTTGTCGGAAAAGGTACAGGAAATGGCCAGTATTATCCAAACCGTGCCTGGTGCAGGAGACGTAAACGCGGAGCGAACATCAGGCCTCCCACAAATGACCGTTAAATTTAACCGTGATAAAATTGCGCAATATGGTCTGGATATCCAAAAAGCCAATGATTACATAAGTACAGCTTTTGCAGGAGGAACAGCCGGAGTCATTTTTGAAGGAGAAAAACGATTTGATCTGGTAGTAAGATTTGATGAAGATCATAGAAAGAATATTGATGATTTGCGTGGTATGTATATCGATCTTCCAGACGGAACTCAGGTGCCTATAAAAGAAATAGCAGATATTGAGTATGTTCCGGGGCCTATGCAAATTTCAAGAGATGATACCTACAGAAGAACCTATGTGGGTGTAAACGCCCGGGGAAGGGATGTAGAGTCTGTGGTGAACGACATTCAGCAAAAATTAGATGAGGAATTAGAATTGCCACCAGGTTATTATATTACTTATGGAGGGGAGTTCGAAAACCTTCAGAGTGCCAAAGACCGATTAGTGATTGTGGTACCGATAGCCTTATTCCTGATTTTCGTGCTTCTATATTTTGCCTTAAAATCTTTTTCCCAATCTATCATGATCTATATGGCGATACCATTGGCTGCTATCGGAGGTGTTTTTGCCCTTTGGTTAAGAGGTATGCCATTTAGCATTTCCGCAGGTGTAGGCTTCATTGTTCTGTTTGGTGTTGCAGTTTTAAACGGACTGGTACTAATAAATAGATTCAATTCTTTAAAAGAAGAAGGAGTAACCAGTATAAGAGATAGAATTTTTACAGGAACCAAAGAACGAATACGACCTATTATGTTAACAGCAACAACAGATATTTTCGGTTTTTTACCAATGGCATTTTCCACATCTGCCGGTGCAGAAGTTCAACAACCACTTGCTACAGTTGTTATAGGTGGTATGCTTACGGCTACCTTGCTTACGCTGGTGGTTCTTCCTGTCCTTTATACATTTGTAGAGAAGAGACGGGAGAAAAAGGAACAGAACAAGCTTGGTTCTTCCAATTCACGATCTTTAGCTACGATTTTGATAATTGGCTTTGTTTTAGGCGGAACCTTTTCTGTAAATGCACAATCTGATGCAATGTCATCTGAATATTCACAACAGGATTCTTTACAAACTATTAGTTTGCAAGAGGCTAAAGAAATGGCAATCCAAAACTTTCCGCAATTAAAAGCTGCTCAACTTGAAATTGAAAGTGAGGAAGTATTGCGTAAAACCGCCTATGATTTTGGAAATACCCAAATCTTTACAGGAAAAGAAGAAGTAGGAAATGGCTCTGATGGGGTCTATACTCAAATTGGCGTCCAACAGCAAGGCATTGATATTTTTGGAATTGCCCCCCGGTTAAAATTGCAGAAAGAAAGGGTTGCCCTTGCTGAAAGTGCCTTAGAGTTATCTACTATTGAAATTGAACGTGAAGTAAGCAGGGCCTGGGCCTCGGTTTATACAACTAAAAGGACATTCCAGGTTTATAGAAAAATGGATTCAATTTTTGAAGATATTGAAAGGGCTGCAAGAATCAGGTATGAAACAGAGGCCACCTCCAAATTGGAATATCTTGCTACCTCCAACCAGGCGAACGAGGTTAAAATACAGCTGGAACAATCGTACCGAGATTACCTGAAATCAATACAGCGTTTAAACCTATGGTTCGTTAGTGACACAATCTATGATGTACCAGATTTGCCTGTTGAAACTTTAGACGAACCTTTAAACTTTCTGGTAGAGTCGCTTGAAAATCATCCGTTGCTACAGGTTTCGGAACAAAGGATAGATGTTGCCAAAGCGGTTACCAGAGAACGAAAATCTGAATTTTTGCCCAAATTTCAGGGTCAGTACGGTAGGCAGGAAATAGCCGGGCAATCGGGTTTCTTCCAATATCAAATAGGAATTCAAATTCCGCTGTTTTTTGGGCCGGAATTAGGCCGTACACAGGAAGCACAAGTAAATAGACAGATTGCAGAGCAAAACTTTTATCAGGATAAAATCGAACTGCAAACCGCCTATAAAAATATGCGTGAAGACTATATCAAATGGAGAAACTCATGGAATTATTATAGGGATGAAGCACTTCCTTTAGCACAGGAACAACAGGAAGGGTCAGTATTAGCATTTAAAGAGGGAGCTATAGATTATATAACTTTCCTTCAAAATATAAGGGATGCCATTAGAATTGAGGTAAATGCCTGGAGTGCTTTTAATGATTATCTCGACAGCCGTTACCAACTGGAATATTACCTTAAGAATTCAAATTAAAAACTAAGAAAGAAAACGATATGAACATAAGATCAATAAATATTTTAATGCTTGCCTTATCACTTACATTGTTTTTGGGGTGTGAAGAAAATTCTAATTCGGAAAAAGATACTCAGGAGACTAAAGCATCGGATTCTAAAGAAACAAAAGGTCACAATGAAGAAGAAGGCGGGATGCGCTCGGTACATCTTTCAGAGATGAAATTTAATAGTTTGGGAATCAAAGTAGATACCTTACCTAAGAAAGCATTATCAGGAATAGTGGAAGCCAATGGACAACTAGAAGTGCCGCCACAATATGAGGCTACCGTGACGGCAGTTTTAGGCGGTAATATAACTTCTATAAAGGTTATTGAGGGGGATAAGGTAAATAAAGGTCAGGTACTGGCTTATCTTTCTCACCCAAATTTAACCAGAATGCAGTCTGATTATATTAATGCATATAGCAGGATGCAATTTTTGGAAAAGGAATTTGAAAGACAGAAACGTTTATATGAAGCAGAGGTAGGATCTGGAAAATCTTTTCAACAAACCCAGGCAGATTACCAGTCTGTACAAGGTGAAGTGCGGGGGTACGAATCGCAATTGCGCCAGTTAAACCTAAATGCTTCCCAGGTTAGAGACGGTGAATTATATGAATATATTCCGGTAGTAAGCCCAATTGGAGGTTATATAGAAAAAGTACTGGTGCAGATAGGACAGTATGTGGAGCCGCAAACCAGCATGTTTATGGTAGTTGATAATGAACATGTTCATGCCGATCTAATGGTTTTTGAAAAAGATATTTATAAGGTGAAAGAAGGCCAAAAGATTGAGTTTACACTGGAATCGGTTCCAGGCAGTAATTTAACCGGGGAAATTTATTCAGTGGGGAAACAATTTGAACAAAACCCCAAAGCGGTACATGTGCATGCAGAAATCGATAATAAAGAAGATTTTCTAATTCCGGGGATGTATATAAACGGAAAAATCAGGACCGGTGAAGAAGCTGTTCCTGCCTTACCGGAAGAAGCAATAATTGAAGAAGAAGGAAATCCCTACATCTTTACGGCCCAAAAACACCAGGAAGATGGTGAAACCGAATGGGAATTGAAACCAGTGCAGGTTAGAACGGGAATAAATGAAGATGGTTGGGTTGAAATTAAACTGCTGGAGCCTCTGCCTGAAGGTACGTTGGTTGCCTATAATAATGCCTATTATCTGGTTTCTGAAATGCAGAAAAGCCAGACTTCCCATGGTCATTAAATTAAAAAAATTAGATGGATGGACTCTCTGTTAAATGTTTGTCTTAATTAAAATTCCAGAGGGTTCATCCTTAATACTAAAATTAATATTACAGCAATGAAAGAAATAAAAGCATTTATAAAACCGAAACGAGTTCAAAAAGTGATAGAATCCCTTAGTGAAAGTGGATTCAAAAGTATGACGCTTTCCCAGGGGGAAGGTACCGGGGCTTTTAAAGCAAAAGGCGCATCACCTTCTTTAGATTTCCGTGTAACAGACAGTCCGGTTGTAAAGTTAGAACTGGTATGTCAAAACGAAGAAGCACAATCAGCAATAGATATTATCCTTGAGAATGCAAAAACAACTGAACCCGGTGACGGAATAATTTATCTTTCCGATATTGAAGATGCCTTCCAGATAAAAACCGGGGAATCCATAAAGCGTTACGACCCCTAAATACTTTTATAGCAAATGGAAAAAATAGTAAAAAAGTTGGAAAGCAAAGGCATCCGCCCTACGGCAATGCGCTTGATGACCTATAGACGGCTGGCACAACTGAATGTGGCCGTTAGCTTAGGCGACCTTGGAAAGGATTTCGAAAGCTCGGAAAGGAGTACGCTTTTCCGTACTATGAAGACATTTGAAGAAAAAGGAATCGTGCATCAAATTGAGGATGGCACCGGCATCATTAAATATGCCCTGTGCGAAGACAATTGTGAATGTGAGGTGGGAAACGACCTTCACTTACATTTTCATTGCAATAGTTGCGGGGAAACCGTGTGCCTTACAGAGCACAAAATCCCTCAGATAAACCTGCCCGAAGGCTATGTGGCAGAGGATATCAATCTGGTAGTAAAGGGAATATGTGAGAAATGTAGTGGCGTTTAATTTTATGAGATGACCAAAGCCGAAGAAACACTTAGAAACAACGGGATTAGACCTACCAAAATGAGATTATTTATTTATAAATATCTCAAAAGAAAGTTTTATGCTGTAACATTAAGGGAAATAGAAACGGCTTTCGTTAAAAAAAGTAAACATACACGAGATAGAACAACAATTTATCGGAGTATAAAATTATTTCAAAAGAAAGGGATTATACATCAAATTGATGACGGTACGGCTACCGCAAAATATGCATATTCTGATAAGAATTCGCTGGATCTACACTTACACCTTCACTGTATGAATTGCAGCAAAACCTTCTGTTTGCCCAATAAAGTTCCACAGGAAAATTTACCTGACAAATACGAAATAACCGAAGTAAATTTAGTTTTGAAGGGGGCATGTGTAAAATGCCAAAAAGCAAAGAAGCTAAAATATAACATAGACCAATCTGCTCATAAAAACTTAAAACAATGATACGAATCAAAAATGTCGAAAAAAGCAATTTGATATCCGCTTCAATAAGCGGTAAGATTACTAAAGAGGATATAGAGAAAATCCATCCTTTGATACATAATATTGTCAAAAATGGAAATAAGGTGAATTTCTTTTTTGAATTAGTTAACTTTAAGGGCTACGATCTCAAAGGCTTATGGGAAGATTTAAAAGTTGATACCGCCCATATTTCAGATTATGGAAAGATGGCCTTTGTGGGTGAAAAAGAATGGCAGGAATGGGCTGCTAAAGCCACTGATTTTTTTACAAGCTCGGAAGTTAAATATTTCGACTTTACCGAAAAGGAAGAAGCTAAAAGATGGATATTAAACCAATAGGGATATGAAAAAGCTACAACTAAAAATTCCGGTATTGCTACCTCAGGTGCCAAATGAAAAAGACACTTGTGTGCAAAGGCTCATTGCTGAATTAGAGGCCAAAGAGGGTCTTGAAAAAGTACATATAGTAGATGATCAGGAAGATACGGTGCCGCAACTGTGCTTTCATTATGATCCGGACATTATCTCTATTGACCGAATTCAATCTTTGGCGGAAAATGCCGGGGCAGAAATTACAGAAAAATATGGTCATCTTCTTTTAGAGGTTGAGGGGATTAGACATACAAGGCACGCTCGTTCCATCGAGAAAAGCCTTTTGGCAATCAATGGAGTTTTGGAAGTTTCCGTTTCAGGCTCTGGAATGGTACGACTTGAATTTGATAAAAAGCAAACGAATTTTGATGAAATAAGTAAACAAATTGAAAAAGAATACCTTCAGATTCAGCGGAGTTCTTCAAACGAAAATGATTACACCAAAGCATCCAAAAAACAGGAGCGTTCAAAGAAGGAAGATACTAAAGAACAAACTTCCACAGAGGGGCACGAGCACAAAGAGGGCGAGACCCACGAGGAAGGAGAAGGGCACGCCCACGGTGGGATTTTCGGTAAAA
Source organism: Mesonia sp. K7 (assembly GCF_003233725.1). Lineage (GTDB taxonomy): Bacteria > Bacteroidota > Bacteroidia > Flavobacteriales > Flavobacteriaceae > Mesonia. The sequence goes on along the minus strand of NZ_QKQV01000002.1, from coordinate 258,093 downwards.
ATACGGAGCTTATTTTTTCTATTATCTGCGGCGCCCTTCTCGGGATAGGTTTCGGACTTTCCTATGTTGCATCCATCCCAGATTGGGTCAGTCTTACTTTATACATAGGTGCTTACTTTTTTGGGGGTTACTTTACGGCAAAAGAGGCCATACAGACCGTTGCCAAAGGTGGTTTTGAAATCGATTTTTTAATGTTGGTGGCCGCCATAGGTGCCGCTGTTCTGGGAGAATGGGCCGAAGGTGCACTCTTGCTGTTCCTGTTCAGCCTTGGCCACGCCCTGGAACACTATGCAATGAACAAGGCCCGAAAGTCCATAGCGGCCCTTGCCGATCTCGCACCAAAAACAGCTTTGCTCAAAAAAGATGGCAAAACCGAAGAGGTGGGTATCGAAAAATTGGGTATAGGCGATATTATCGTGGTCAAGCCGAACAGTAAAATATCTGCCGATGGCGTTGTGGTCAACGGAAAAAGCAGTGTCAACCAAGCTCCGATTACCGGGGAAAGTGTACCGGTAGATAAAGTTCCCGTAGAAGATGTTGACAAGGATTATTCGGCGCAAGATGATATCAAGGATGAAAACCGCGTTTTTGCCGGAACGATCAATGGGAACAATACTTTGGAAATTAAAGTGATCAAAGCAGCCAAAGATTCAACGCTTTCCCGATTGGTGAAACTGGTTAACGAGGCCCAGACCCAAAAATCACCTACCCAGTTGCTCACCGATAAATTTGAAAAATATTTTGTGCCGTCCGTCCTTATTTTGGTCGGGATTCTTTTGTTCGCTTTTTTAGTTATTGACGAACCCTTTAGCGCGAGCTTTTACCGGGCAATGGCGGTACTGGTAGCTGCAAGTCCCTGTGCGTTGGCAATCTCGACCCCAAGTGCTGTATTGAGTGGAGTGGCCAGAGCTGCCCGTGGCGGGGTATTAATTAAAGGAGGGCGCCCTCTGGAGGACCTGGGGGTTATTACCGCCCTCGCCTTTGATAAAACCGGAACTCTAACGGAAGGAAAGCCAAAACTTACCCAAGTGGTGCCACTTGGAAATATATCTGAAAACGAACTTCTCAAAATAGCAGTAGCTGTGGAAAGTTTGAGTGATCACCCCCTGGCCAAAGCTGTAGTTCGTGATGGAAAAGAGCGTCTGGAAGGCGAGGAAATCCCAAATGCCTCTAATTTGGAGGCAGTTCTGGGTAAAGGGATTAAAGCATCGTTTGGCAATGATAAAATCTATATAGGTAACCTCGACCTGTACGAAGGGCTTGATGAGAGTACACCTTCCGAAAAAATAGCTACGAAAGTGCGTGGTCTTGAAGGTGGTGGAAATACAACAATGCTTATACGAAAAAATGAAGAATATATAGGCATCATTGCATTAATGGATACCCCTCGTGAAGCCGCCAAGGGAACCCTCAAAAAATTAAAAGAAATCGGCATTAAACGAATGATCATGCTTACCGGAGATAACCAGAAGGTAGCAGACGCTGTAGCAGAAGAAATAGGATTGACCGATGCCTGGGGGAGCCTATTGCCGGAAGAAAAAGTGGATGCTATAAAAGAATTAAAAGAAAAGGAATCCAAGGTGGCAATGGTGGGCGATGGCGTTAATGATGCCCCTGCCATGGCAAACAGCACTGTAGGCATAGCTATGGGTGCTGCGGGAAGTGATGTAGCCTTGGAAACGGCGGATATTGCGCTAATGGCCGATAAGTTGGAAACCCTGCCCTTTGCCATAGGCTTAAGCAGGAAGGCAAAGGCGATTATCAGGCAAAACCTTTGGGTTAGCCTTGGTATTGTGGCCCTGCTTATACCTTCAACCATATTCGGCTTGGCAAATATTGGAGTGGCTGTAGTAATCCATGAAGGTTCGACGCTTCTGGTGGTTTTTAATGCGTTAAGGCTTTTGGCTTATAAAAAAGATTAGATCCGGACTTAGACTGTTTTTCGAAAGAATATAAAATGACAAAAACGGAAAAAAAATTATCGTCAAAAGGGATACGTCCCACTGAAATGAGGTTGAAAATTCACAAATACCTCAATAGGAAGACCTATGCAGTAAGTTTAAACGAAATGCAAAAAGTCTTTATCGCTAAAAGCGAAAAAAACAAAACGGCAAACAGAACTACCTTTTATCGAAACCTAAAAACTTTTGAAGATAAAGGGCTAATTCATCAGATTAATGATGGGACAGGAGTGGCAAAATTTGCAATTTCCGATAAAAAGGCCAAAGGTAAATACGGTACAGATTTACATATGCATTTTCATTGTACCGTTTGCGGAAAAACTATTTGCTTGCCGGATAGAATATCGAAACAAAACTTGCCGGACGATTATGAAATAAACGATTTGAACCTGGTATTAAAAGGGGTATGTAAAAATTGTAGTAAAAAATAATAGGTGGGAGTACCTTAAAACTGAACCCTTGCGCCCCTGGTCAGCTTAAGGTTTCCCCCACCTTATTTAATTAAAAAATTTACGAATATGGAAAAATATGATGTAACAATTATAGGCTCTGGCCCTGGCGGGTATGTAAGCGCTATACGTTGCGCCCAATTAGGATTAAAAGTAGCCATTATTGAAAGGTACAGCACGCTTGGCGGCACCTGCCTTAACGTGGGCTGTATCCCGTCAAAAGCCTGGCTTGAAGCCTCTGAGCATTATTACAAACTCAAACATCAATTCGAAAATTTTGGGATTGATGTAAAAGAAGCCAATGTCGATATCAAAAAAATGAACCAAAGGGTTCAGGATGTGGTACAGGAAATCATCAATGGCGTTGGGTATCTGATGAAAAAGAACAAAGTTACCGTCTATGAAGGCCACGGCACCATCAAGGACAAAAACACGATTGAGATTAAGGCCGAAGCTAAAACGGAAACTATAGAAACCGATAAAATTATCATTGCCACAGGGTCCAAACCCGCTTCCTTGCCCAATATTAAAATCGATAAAAAAAGGATAATCTCTTCTACCGAGGCCCTTGCGCTACAGGAAATTCCCGACCATTTATTGGTCGTTGGTGGAGGCGTTATCGGGGTTGAGATAGGTTCTGTTTTCGCCCGCCTGGGCTCTAAGGTGTCTATTGTGGAATATTTTGATAGCCTCATCGCCACTATGGATGGCGCACTGGGACATCAATTGCATCGTTCCCTAAGAAAACAGGGAATTGAGTTTTATTTGGAACATAAAGTGACCAATGCAACAGCAACGGACAACAAAGTTGAATTGAAAGCGGAAAACCTGTCCGATAAAAAAGAAATGAATTTAGAAGGCGACTATTGCCTTATGGCCATTGGCCGGAAACCGTACACCGCCAATTTAGGCCTTGAAAACATTGGCGTGGAAACCAATGAGAAAGGACAGGTAACGGTAAATGAGAACCTTGAAACCAATGTCAAGGGTGTATATGCCATTGGGGATGTAATCCGAGGGGCAATGCTTGCCCATAAAGCCAGTGAAGAGGGCGTTTTTGTAGCCGAAAGGATAGCAGATCAAAAGCCACATATCAATTATTCGCTTATTCCTAATATTGTTTATACCCAGCCCGAAGTGGCCGGGGTAGGCTTAACCGAAGAAGAATTGAAAGAAGCAGGAAGAAGTATTAAAACAGGCTCTTTTCCTTTTAAGGCCAACGCAAGGGCGAAAATAAGTATGGACACCGACGGCTTCATAAAAGTAATCGCAGATAAAGAAACTGATGAGATATTGGGAGTGCATATGATAGGGCCACGCATTGCAGACAGCTATACCGAAGCGGTGGTAGCGATGGAATTCAGGGCATCTGCCGAAGATGTTGCAAGGATGTCCCACGGGCACCCAACTTTTTCAGAAACCTTTAAAGAGGCCTGTCTGGCAGCCACCGAAGACAGAGCGTTGCATATTTAACGGCCTTAATTTAATTGTAAAATCGGATTAGGCAGTTTTTAATCATTTCATAAGACTTAAATCAGTTTGTATTAAGTTTAAGTTTATGGTCTAAAAAATAAAATAAATATTTTAAAAATGTAAAGAGCATGAGAACTATTCCGAAAGACAAAAACATCGATAGTAGTTTGACGCTACTTCGTGACGGCTATGAATTTATTCAGAAAAAGCGTCAAAAGCTTTGGTCCGATATTTTTAGAACCCGTTTGATGTTAAAGGAAACGATCTGCATGAGTGGAAAAGAAGCCGCGGAGGTTTTCTATGACACTGAAAAGTTTCAGCGAAAAGACGCTGCTCCTAAAAGAGTGCAAAAAACATTATTCCTCCAGAAGGGTGTCCAGACACTGAATAATTCAGCATACAGGCAAAGAAATGAAATGTCTATGTCTTTGATGAAACCGGATAGCCTGCGGGGGTTCCTAAAAATTCAAAAGAGCTACTGGGAAACATACATTGGTAAATGGGAGAAAGATGAAGAGCAAAAGTGCCTTTGCCGGAGTGGTTTCAGGCAGAAGAAGTAAACCTGCTGCTAAAAGGATTTTGTAACAATTGTATCCGGATAAAGGACAACTATTATAACGAATATTAAAAATAAAAAAAGAGATAATGGAGAAAACAACATTTAAGATAACCAAAATGGATTGCCCTTCGGAAGAGCAGATGATCCGGATGAAGTTGGAATCTTATGCTCAAGTGAAATATTTGGATTTTGATATTCCCAACAGGAAATTGGAAGTATATCATGTGGATGGCATTGAAGATATACAAACATCAATAGCCGGTTTAAACCTTGGGGATTCTTTAGAGGGAACCACAGAAGCCGAACCACCCGTAATGGAAGACCAATCCAAACAAAAAAGAATCCTTTGGTGGGTCTTGGGCATCAACTTTGGTTTTTTCGTTATCGAAATGACCACAGGTTGGATTTCCTCTTCTATGGGACTTGTGGCGGATTCGTTGGATATGCTGGCAGATTCCATCGTATATGCGCTAAGCCTATTCGCGGTAGGCGGTGCCATTTCAAGAAAAAAGAAGGTCGCAAAATTCAGCGGGTATTTTCAGATGGCATTGGCAACACTTGGTTTTGCAGAGGTATTAAGAAGGTTTTTTACCAGTAGTGAAACACCAATGTTCCAGTGGATGATTGTAGTTTCCATTTTAGCCCTACTGGGGAACCTTATTTCGCTTTGGTTGATAAACAAGGCTAAAAGTAAGGAGGCCCATATGCAGGCCAGTGCCATTTTTACGTCCAATGATATTATTGTAAACGGTGGGGTTATAGTGGCAGGGGTACTGGTCTATTTTCTGAATAGCAAATGGCCCGATTTGGTGATTGGCGGCATCGTCTTCACGTTTGTAATGCGGGGCGCCATAAGAATTTTAAAATTATCTAAATAATGCAAATATATGTTGCACAAGACGTTGGGAAACAATAGGAAATTATGAATAAAAGTAGTGTAGCATTATTGATTTTACTGTTGTTGGCAATAGACCAGACCATAAAGATTTATGTGAAGACCCATTTTTATTATGGCGAGGAGTACTACGTATTTGGCCTGGATTGGTTTCGCTTGCATTTTTTGGAAAATCCCGGAATGGCCTGGGGCTTTAAGTTTGGGGAGGGGTATCTGGCCAAGCTTGTTTTGATCCTATTTCGGCTGGCCGCCATTGTTTGGGGGACTTTTTATATCAAAAAGATGATACGTGAAGGATATGCAAAGGTTTTTGTAATCTGTGCAGCATTTATATACGCAGGTGCATTGGGTAATTTGATTGACGGTGCATTTTACGGACTGATCTTTGAAAAAAGTGATCCGGCAGTACAAAACGTTGCAGAAATATTCCCGTCAGGGGGTGGATATGCTGGATTTTTAAATGGCAATGTCGTGGATATGTGGTTCCTTCCCATTATTGATACAAGGCTTCCGGAGTGGCTGCCATTTTGGGGAGGTAATCAATTTACTTTTTTTGACCCTGTATTTAATACCGCAGATGTCTGGATTAGCACGGGAGTGATTTTACTCCTGATCTTTCAAAGCCAACAAAAAAAAGACCAGAAAATATCGGAAAATAAAAAGTTGAAATATACTGAGGGTAACAGAAAAATTATAAACAACGATTAGTTATGAACGTTTGGCTTTGGGTAGTAGTATTGGGATTGGCAGCTTGGGCTGCCCATTGGGGTGCGGACCAACTCTTGACGCCTTTAAAGATGCTCCGTAAGCAATGGGGGCTTACAGCTTCTGCAGGAGCAGCTCTCCTTGCCATTGTGACCGCCAGCCCCGAGGTAGCTGTAAACGTTACCAGTGCAGCCCGGGGAGTATCGGAAATTGGTCTGGGCAACCTTTTGGGTTCCAATATAATTTCCATTCCGTTGATGGTTAGCATAGCCTATTTCGCTTCCAGAAAGCAATTTAAAAATAATAAGGAACACCAAAAACATCTGGATGCCAACCTACTGGCTCTGAACAAACGTTCTGTTTCGGTATTGTCCATCCCCTACCTGGCAATCATTGCTTTGGTAGCTATACTAACCCTTCCCAAAGCCTGGCGTGGATTACAACCCATCGATGGCTATATTATGCTGGCTGCCTATGCTGCTTTTTTAACGCATGCCATTATAAAAGGCAGGGAAAAGGGCGAAAAAGTAGAATGGGACAAAAAGAAAGTCTGGTTATCCGTGGCCGGGGCCCTGGCCATAGCTGTGGGTGCTTTTTTTATTGTTAAGGCAACAGAAAATATTGTTTCGGCCCTGAATATTTCTGAAATCGTTGGGGGATTGTTCATCACGGGTATAATGACCACCGCGCCTGAAATATTTAAGACCTGGAGCGTGGTGAAAGGAGGCGAAGTAACGGCAGGCACCACTAGTGTTATCGCAGATAATGCTGTTACGATGACGGTCGCCTTTTTCCCGTTGGCGCTGGTTACTACCCCTATCGAAGATTTCCAGTTGTTTTGGGTGAATCTTGCCTTCGTTGGACTGATGCCGCTTTTGTACTCCCTTTTTGTCCATCAAAGCAAGGAACTTCACGGTTTTAGCAGATGGCAGATATTCGCGTTCGATGCAGCCTATATCGTCTATCTATTGACAATGGTATTTTTTGTTCTAAAACTATTTTAAAATAAAACATATATGAAAAAGAAAAAACTAAATCTAAGAGACCTCAAGGATCCTTCAATTGAAAATAAGGTTTCATCACAACTGAGCATTAAGGAATACATCCCTTCCATATTCAGTTTTGTGATGTTGATAGCGGGAATTGCTATTGATTACTTTGATGCCTTTCCGTTTTTTAAAGGTTGGGTACGAATCGCTTGGTATGCGGTAGCCTACATCCCCGTTGGTTTTCCTGTTATAAAAGAGGGATGGAAAAGTATCAGGGACGGTGATTTCTTTACCGAATTCTTCCTAATGTCTATCGCAACCTTAGGGGCGTTCGCCATTGGGGAATACCCGGAAGGTGTGGCCGTAATGCTGTTTTACGCCGTGGGCGAACTTTTCCAAAACGCAGCTGTAAAACGAGCAAAGGGCAACATAAAGGCGCTTCTTGATGTACGTCCTAATGAGGCCGTGGTGTATCGGAACGGCGATTATGTTTCGGTCGATCCCGAGACCGTTGAAATTGGAGAAAAAATACAAGTGCGCGTAGGTGAAAAGTTCCCTTTAGATGGCCAATTGCTATCTAAAAAAGCATCGGTCAATACCGCAGCGATTACGGGGGAAAGCAAACCCGACACCATTGCCAAAGGAGACAAGGTTTTTGCCGGGAGCATCAATCTAGAAGGTGTTGTAGAAGTGGAAACCACCAAGGAATTTAAGGATAGTTCCATTGCTCGAATTCTCGATATGGTGCAAAATGCCACAGCACGTAAATCAAAGACCGAACTGTTTATAAGGAAATTTGCACGCATCTATACTCCTATCGTAGTTTTCTTAGCAGTATGCTTAACGTTTTTACCTTATTTTTTTGTGGACGGGTACGTATTTCAGGAGTGGTTATACCGGGCCTTGATTTTTCTGGTAATTTCTTGTCCCTGTGCATTGGTGATTTCCATTCCCCTGGGTTACTTCGGTGGGTTGGGTGCAGCATCCCGAAACGGTATTCTATTCAAGGGTGCATCCTTCTTGGATGCAATGACCCAAGTGAATACGGTAGTAATGGACAAAACAGGAACCGTTACTCACGGGGTATTCAAAATAAAGGAAATCAAACCCATAACATTAGAAAAGGCAACGTTTATGAAGTACCTGATGGCGATGGAAGAACAATCCACACATCCCATTGCCAAGGCGATCTTGGAATATAAAGCGGACGGTTCTGATTATGAGGCCACCAATGTTTCAGAGGTTGCCGGAAAAGGATTGAAAGGGATGGTCAACGGAAAAACAGTACTTGTAGGTAACAAAGCATTGATGACCTCAAACAGTATTGAAGTTCCTTCGGAAACAGATGGTATTGTAGAATCAATTGTTATGGTGTCTATTGACGGAAAATTTGAAGGTTATGTAACCATTGCAGATGAATTAAAGGATGATGCACACCAAGCCATTAAACAAATTCGAGATTCAGGAATTTCCAGGATTATAATGCTATCAGGCGACAAGGACTCTATTACACAACAAGTTGCAAAAGAGTTAAATATCGATTGGGCAAAAGGTGGATTGTTGCCTGAAGACAAATTGAACGAAGTCGAAGAACTCAAAAAGCAATCCGGAACCAAAGTAGCATTTATAGGCGATGGTATTAACGATGCCCCGGTTTTGGCGATAAGTGATGTTGGCATTGCAATGGGTGGTTTGGGTAGTGATGTGGCCATCGAAACGGCGGATGTCATTATCCAGACCGACCAACCCTCTAAAATTGCAAGGGCAATAAAAATAGGTCGGTCTACAAGACGCATCGTATGGCAGAATATTGGTCTGGCTTTCGGTGTAAAAATTATCTTTATGATTTTGGGCGCAATTGGTATGGCCACATTGTGGGAAGCAGTTTTTGCAGATGTAGGAGTAGCATTATTAGCAATTTTAAATGCAGTTCGATTGCAGAAAATGAAATGGGATTAAGCAGATTAATCAATTAAACTTCTGTTAAACAAAATCAATAGTTGTTAAAATTTCGTAACTTCGCAATCAATATGAAGCAGATTTTCCATAAAATAATGTCTTTAGCAATGACTTTTGTAGTGTTATTCTCTACAATGTCATTTACTGTGAATATGCATTATTGCGGAGATACTTTAGTAGAAACTGCTATTTTTCATAAAGCCAAAGGGTGTGGAATGGAAATGGAAAAGCCTTCAACCGAAGGATGTTCTATTACCAAGAAAAATTGTTGTGATGATGAACAATTATCAATTGAAGGTCAAGACGAATTACAATTGCAAGTTGACAAAATCACATTTGAACAACAAGTATTTATAGCTTCATTTGTTTACACTTATAGTAACCTTTTTGAAGGTTTAGAAAATAACGTTTCTACTTACGAAGAATATAAACCGCCACTCGTCATAAGGCAACTCTACAAGATTGACGAGACTTATTTAATTTGATTTTTAAACAATAGACTTTTTTATCCTATGACTGCAATGTCGTAAGGTTAATTCGCTGTATTCGGTGTTTTCTTAATACCGAATGAATTTTAAAATGATTGATAGTGAATTTGAATTATATTTTCTTTAGATGAAATAGAAAATATAAGCATAGCCAAAGTTACGGTTCTATTTTATATTGAAATATAAAGGAAATAGAAACTAATTCAATCGATTATTTTGAAGTTTATTAGGTATCAAACCAATGTCTAACTGTTTAATAATCAAAGCCAATGCTCAATAAAAGCATCAAATTTTTAATAGAAAACAAACTCGTAGCAGTCCTGCTACTCGTCTTTTTTATTGGATGGGGAACTGTTAATGCCCCTTTTAATTGGGATACAGGATTTTTGCCAAGTAACCCTGTAGCAGTAGATGCTATTCCCGATATAGGTGAAAATCAACAAATCGTATTTACCAAGTGGGATGGTCGTTCCCCACAAGATATAGAAGACCAAATAACCTATCCATTAACCACATCATTATTGGGTATTCCTGGAGTGAAAACCATTCGTAGTTCCTCTATGTTTGGGTTTTCAAGCATCTATATCATTTTTGAAGAGGATATAGAATTTTACTGGAGCAGAAGTCGTATTCTCGAAAAACTTAATTCCTTACCAAGTGGTTTATTACCCGAAGGTGTTAATCCAGCGTTAGGTCCAGATGCCACAGGATTAGGACAAATATTTTGGTACACACTTGAAGGTCGTGATGAGAACGGTAATGTAACAGGTGGTTGGGATTTACACGAATTACGTAGTATTCAAGATTACTATGTTAAATATGCCTTGTCCTCTGCAAGCGGTGTTTCTGAAGTTGCATCAATTGGTGGTTATGTTCAAGAGTACCAAGTGGATGTAAACCCAGAACTAATGCGTCAATATAACATTGGGTTACATCATATTGTTAAAGCTGTAAAAGAAAGTAATAAGGATATTGGCGCACAAACCTTGGAAATTAACCAAGCTGAATATTTAGTTCGTGGTTTGGGGTATGTAAAATCCATTGCAGATATTGAAAATGCTGTAGTTGATTCTGAAAATTTCACTTCAATAAAAATTAAAGACATTGGAAAAGTTTCATTAGGTCCAGCAACAAGACGAGGTTTATTGGATAAAGAAGGTGCTGAAGTTGTTGGTGCTGTTGTGGTGGCTCGTTATGGAGCAAACCCAATGGAAGTCATTAATAACGTAAAGGAAAAAATTAATGAATTAAGTGCAGGATTACCTTCAAAAGTTTTGGCAGATGGAAGAACATCACAAGTTACCATAGTGCCTTTTTATGACAGAACAGAATTGATACAAGAAACTTTAGGTACACTCAATGAAGCCTTAACTCTTGAAATATTGATTACCATTTTGGTTATAATCATTATGGTGTTTAATCTTCGAGCTTCTGTCTTGATTTCAGGATTATTACCAGTTGCAGTCTTAATGGTATTTATTGCGATGAAACTCTTTGGCGTCGATGCTAATATTGTCGCATTATCTGGTATTGCAATTGCTATCGGAACAATGGTCGATGTTGGTGTTATACTATCAGAAAATATCATTCGGCATTTAGATGAAGATGATGGAACACAATCCATTAATACAGTAGTTTACAACGCAACAGCCGAAGTTTCTGGTGCAATCGTAACCGCAGTAATGACTACAATTATAAGTTTCATTCCTGTATTTACAATGATTGGCGCTGAAGGTAAATTGTTCAGACCATTAGCATTCACAAAAACCTTTGCATTAACAGCTTCAATAATTGTAGCATTGTTTTTAATTCCACCTTTTGCAGCGTTTTTATTCAGAAAGAAAAGCATAAAAACGCATTTTAAATATGCTTTAAATGGCGTTTTAATAGTATTAGGGATAATAGCAATAATCTATGGTTATTGGTTAGGATTAATATTGATAGCTTTTGGTATCACAGCATTGTTAAGTACTCAAAATAAAATAACAGAAAAACAATCCAACTTAATTAATATCATAATATGTACAACTGCAATAGTATTTCTGTTAGCGGAATATTGGAGACCTTTAGGAGTTGATAAAAGTATCTTCTGGAACCTCATCTTTGTTGGTGTCATTTGCTTTGGCTTATTGGGTGTTTTCTCATTGTTTATCAGGTATTATACTCGAATTTTAAGATGGTGTTTAGATAATAAATTATTGTTTTTGTCTATTCCAACTGCAATTGTCATTGCTGGTTTTTTCATTATGAAAAACACAGGCAAAGAATTTATGCCATCGTTAAATGAAGGTTCTTTTTTATTGATGCCTACTTCTATGCCACATTCTGGTGTAGAAGAAAATAAGCGTGTTTTACAGCAGTTAGATATGGCAGTTGCCAGTATTCCTGAAATCGAAACTGTAGTTGGAAAAGCAGGTCGTACAGAATCTGCATTAGACCCAGCACCTTTGTCGATGTATGAAAATATCATTCAGTATAAACCAGAATATATGCTGAATGAAAACGGAGTACGCCAACGCTATAAAGTCAATGATGATGGTGAATATGTGTTAAAAAACGGAATGTCATTGCGAGCGGAACAGCGTGAAGCGTGGCAATCTCTTAAAGCAAAAGAACAACTCATTCCAGACAATAATGGCGAGTTCTACCGTAATTGGCGACCAGAAATACAGTCACCGGACGATATTTGGAATGAAATTGTAAAAGTTACCAAATTGCCAGGCGTAACCTCTGCACCAAAGCTACAACCTATTGAAACCCGATTGGTAATGCTTCAAACAGGAATGAGAGCACCTATGGGAATTAAAGTAAAAGGTCAAGACTTAAAGCAGATTGAAGCGTTTGGTGTGCAATTAGAAAACATCATCAAGGAAGCTGAAGGTGTTAAAAAAGAAGCTGTTTTTGCAGACCGTATTGTTGGTAAACCCTATTTGTTAATTGATATTGATAGAGAGAAAATTGCACGTTATGGCATTTCGATACAAGATGTTCAAGATGTATTAAAAGTAGCAGTTGGTGGTATGGTCTTAACCCAAACGGTAGAAGGTCGAGAGCGATATGGTGTACGAGTACGATACCCAAGAGAATTACGAGCAAACCCAACAGACTTACAACAGATTTATGTGCCAGTTGAAAAAGGAAGTCCTGTGCCTTTAAGCGAATTGGCAACTATAAGTTACGAACAAGGTCCACAGGTCATTAAAAGTGAAGATACCTTTTTAGTTGGCTATGTATTGTTCGATAAACTAGATGGTTTTGCCGAAGTCAATGTAGTTGAAAGCGCACAAGCTCTAATTCAGCAAAAGATAGATAGTGGCGAATTAGTAGTTCCAAAAGGTATTAACTACCAATTTACAGGAACATACGAAAATCAGTTGCGAGCCGAAAAAACCTTGTCGGTTGTTGTGCCTTTAGCATTAGCAATTATTTTCTTAATTCTGTATTTCCAATTCCGTTCTGTAGGTACGTCATTAATGGTATTTACAGGTATTGCAGTAGCATTTGCAGGTGGTTTTATTATGATTTGGTTGTATGGTCAAGGATGGTTTTTAAACTTTAATTTCTTTGGCGAAAATCTACGTGATTTATTCCAAATACACCCAATTAATTTAAGTGTTGCAGTCTGGGTAGGGTTTATTGCACTATTCGGAATTGCAACCGATGATGGTGTAGTTATGGCAACCTATTTAACTCAAACATTCGGTAGAAATACACCGGATAATAAAAAGGAAGTAAGAGCATCTGTTGTAGAAGCAGGAGAAAAACGTATCAGACCGTGTTTAATGACTACAGCTACGACCATTTTAGCATTATTACCAGTATTAACATCTACAGGAAGAGGTAGTGATATTATGATACCTATGGCAATACCAAGTTTTGGTGGAATGCTTATAGCCTTAATCACTTTGTTTGTTGTACCAGTATTGTATAGCTGGAAAGCAGAAGTTCAACTTAAAAGAACATCAAAATGAAATATAAATCAATACAAATAAAAATCGTCTTGGCTCTTGGCTCTTGTTTCTTGAGTCTTTTTGCGAACGCTCAACAATTAGAAATACTTATCGATGAAGCCTTAACAAACAATCCAGAAATTCAAAAGTTTGAGTTACAATACAAAAGAGCTTCCGAAAAGGTAAACGAGGTCAACACCATTCCTAATACCGAATTTGGTGTTGGTTATTTTGTGAGTGAGCCAGAAACACGAACAGGTGCACAACGCTTTAAGGTCTCTGCTAAACAAATGTTACCTTGGTTTGGAACCATTACATCGAGAGAAAATTATGTAAGTGCATTAGCAGATGCTAAATACGAGGACATCGTTATCGCAAAGCGAAAACTAATGGCTTCGGTATCACAATCCTATTATAATCTATACGCTAACAAAGCAAAGCAAGAGGTTTTAACTGAAAACATCAAACTATTAGAAACTTATGAGACGTTGGCATTAACTTCTGTTGAGGTTGGTAAAGCATCCGCAGTAGATGTGTTGCGATTGCAAATGCGTCAGAACGAAATGCAACAATTAAAAGATGTATTGCAACAACAGTTTTTAGCAGAACAAACTAACTTCAATAATCTATTGAATAGAGATAATGATGTTACCGTGAATGTGGTAGATAGTTTAATGATACCTTCAGAAGACTTTGATATTACTTTTGAAAAATTAGTATTACATCCTGAATTACTAAAATTTGATAAACTCTATCAATCCATAGAGCAATCAGAATTATTGAATCAAAAAGAAAGCAGTCCAATGATTGGTTTTGGATTAGATTATATCAATGTTGCTGAAAGACCAAATATGGATTTCAGCGATAACGGAAAGGATATTGTAATGCCAATGGTTTCGGTATCTATCCCAATTTTCAATAAGAAATATAAATCCCAAACCAAACAAAATGATTTGCAACAGCAGGAAATTACTGCTCAAAAACAGGAACGTTTAAATGCATTGGAAACGCTTTTAGACAAAGCGAATAACGAACGCATTTCTGCAAGAATAAGTTATGCTACCCAAACCAAAAACCTACAGCAAGCCAAAGATGCAGAAGACATTTTAATCAAAAGCTATGAAACAGGAACGATTGATTTTAATGATGTTTTGGATATTCAAGAGTTGCAGCTAAAGTTTCAAATGAACCAAATAGAATCTGTGAAGACCTACTATGTGCAAAGTACAATCATTAATTATTTAATTCAGTAAACAATGAAAACATTTAACACAATATTTCTCTTGTTTCTAACTTCAATGGCATTTGCCCAAGTTGGTACAAATGGTCAAGATAGAAAAGAAGAAGGCCGAAACATACAAGAGTATAACCTTACTATAGAAGAAAATGAAATAACTCTTTCAGGTGTAACCGCCAAAGGAATGACAATTAATGGTGGAATTCCAGGTCCTACATTAGAATTTAATGAAGGTGACCTCGCTATTATTAACGTAACTAATAAAATGGATGAAGAAACCTCTGTACATTGGCACGGTTTAATACTTCCTAATTTTTATGATGGTGTACCTTATTTAACTACGCCACCTATAAAACCAAACACTACATTTCAATATAGAATACCTATAAACCAATCTGGCACATATTGGTATCATTCCCACACGATGTTGCAAGAGCAAAAAGGAGTTTATGGCTCAATAGTCATTCATCCTAAAGAAAAGACCTTGGACTATGATAAGGATTTAGTCGTAGTCCTTTCCGATTGGACAAATGAAAAACCAATAAATGTACTGCGAAACCTTAAACGAGGAAATGAGTGGTATCAGGTTAAAAAAGGAACAGCTGTACCGTTAAGTAGAGTTATAAAAGAAGGTGCATTAGGCGCACAATTCAAATTTTGGCGCGATAGAATGGAAGGTGCAGATATTGCAGATATCTACTATCCTGCGTTTTTAGCCAATGGTAAAAAAGTTGCAGAATATCCAGAGTTTAAAACAGGTGAAAAAGTACGACTACGTTTTATCAACGCCTCTGCATCGACTTACTATTGGATGGATTTTGGAGCTGGTAATCCTACAATCGTTTCAAGTGATGGTGTTGATGTAACACCAGTCAATAAAAGTAGATTTCTCTTTGGTATTGCAGAAACCTATGACGTAATAGTGACTATTCCAAATGGAACATTGGAAGTTACTGCAACAGCACAAGATGGCTCTGGCAGTACATCCATTCGTTTAGGAAGTGGTAAACTTTTTCCTGCAACGGTAATAGATAGACCAAACAAAGTTGCGATGATGAAGCAAATGGCTAAAATGGATATGAAAATGGGAGCACCAGCAATGGCAGGTAATCAAAAGAAAAATACGCCTGAAGCTTTAATGAAAAAGTATGGGATGCAAATGGATATGAAAGATGGTAAGATAGATAACCAAATGAATATGAAAATGGACGATCAAAAACTTATGAATGATGATCATATGCAAATGGAAATGGACAAAAAGAAGGATATGAAAAAGGATTCTATGCCAATGAGCCATAATATGTCTATGATGGAGAAAGACTCTAGGTCTTTTGATTACAATACACGTAAAACCTATTTCAATTATGATTTTTTAAAGGCAAAAGAAAATACCACTTATAAGGCAGACATACCTGTAACCGACCTTTTACTTAATCTAACAGGTAATATGCAACGCTATGTGTGGAGTATAAATGGTGTGCCATTATCTGAAACAGATAAGATTAAAATTAAAGGAGGAGAGGTTACCAGAATAACATTAAATAACTTAACAATGATGCATCACCCAATGCATCTTCACGGTCATTATTTTAGAGTGATTAACGAAAATGGAGAACGTTCACCATTAAAGCATACGGTTAACGTGCCACCAATGCAAAAAGTGGTTATTGAATTTTATAACGAAGAATATGGTGATTGGTTCTTTCATTGTCACGTGTTATATCATATGATGGGTGGTATGGCAAGAGTATTTAGCTATGATACACCACGCGATGAAAGGATGAAACCTTATCCAGTTCAAAAACTAATTGATGAAACTGACCATTATTACTCTTGGGGAGCTGCACGTGTAGGTTCAAACTTTAATGAACTTTTATTGATGTCAAGCAACATTCGTAACGAATTTGGACTACGTGCCGAGTTTGATTATAACCAAAATGCCGAGATAGAAGTAAATTATAACAGATATCTCAATGATTGGGTACGTGTGTATGCAGGTGTAAATACTGAAACTTCTACACCAAATTCTTATGATACATTTAATACTGTAGGATTAGTTGGAGTTAAATATTTCACGCCTTACAGATTTAATGTGGATGTGAGTATGGACCATCAACTGCGCCCAAGAATACGTTTGGACAGAGAACTATTGATTTTTCCTAGAATTTTTCTCGAAGGAGAATACGAGTATAGAGCGGATTTTGGATGGGTCAATGATTTAGAAAACAACAATTCTTATGAAGGTGAAACTCAATGGTTAATTGGAGCATCGTACATCTTATCTCGAAATTTTTCAATTCAAGGGAATTACAATAATAAATATGGCTGGGGAGGCGGACTATTAGTTCGATTCTAATAATACATAACAATTTTATATAAACAAATATTAATCTTAAAAGTAAGTCAAAATGAAAAAAGTAAAATTAGTAACAACAATTATGGTAATGGCTTTTATAAGCCTAACAGCAGTGTCTTGTAAAGATGCCAAAACAGACAAGAATGATTCAACAGAGCATCATTCAGAGATGAATGCAGATGGAGACCATTCAAAAATGAATCACGATAATAGCGATGGTCATCACGATGGTGATAAAAAGGAAATGGCAATGAATGGAAATGGTACCTCACAAGTCGTATTAAATGATTATTTCAACCTTAAAGATGCTTTGGTAGCCGATGACAACGCAAAAGCGAAAAATTTAGGAGGCACATTGGCTAAATCACTTAAGGCTTTTGATACTTCTAAATATTCAGATGATAAGCAAAGCGAACTAAAGGATATTATTGAAGATGCCACTGAACACGCAGAACATATTTCAGAAAGTGACATAGCGCACCAAAGAGAACATTTTAAAGTATTGAGCAAGGATATGGTTGATATGGTAGAAATCACCGGAACATCGATGACCATTTACCAGCAGTATTGTCCAATGTACGATAACAACAAGGGTGGTGCTTGGTTGAGTATGAACAAAGAAATCAGAAATCCCTATTTCGGTGATAAAATGCTAAAATGTGGTAAAGTACAGCGTGAAATCAACTAAATGAAGATTGTAAAAATCATAGCGTGGATAGCATTAATTGCTTTGGTTGCCATACAGTTTTTTCCTGTGGATTACAACCAAAGTGAAACCATACCACAAACCGATTTTATGCTCGTGAACAACGTACCTGTAACGGTTGAAAAATCGTTGCAGGTTTCGTGTTACGATTGCCATAGTAATAACACACAATATCCTTGGTACAATAAGGTGCAACCTGTTGCTTGGTTTCTTGAAGGACATATTAAAAAAGGAAAAGAAGAATTGAATTTTAGTGAATGGGATTCATTAACAATTCGAAGAAAAACAAGCAAGTTGCGTTCAATTATAAAACAAATAGAAGGCAATAAAATGCCTTTAGATTCTTACACGTTAATACACAGAGATGCAAAATTGTCTGAAAGCGAAAAGAAATTACTCATAGAGTATATGTCAGATTTAAAAGAAAATTTAAATAATTAAAAGTCAAACATCAAAATATTCGATTATGAAACCACCCATATTTGTCTTATTATTCACGATTTTAATTGTGAGTTGTAAAGAAAGTAAACAACAAGATACAACTATCGAAACTTAAAAAGAGGTCGTTGTTGACACCACAAATGAAAAAGAGGAAGTGTTGAAAATTATGAAATCTTATAAAAATGCCATTCAAAATTTAACAACCGAAGGCACTTTTCAACTCTTTACGCAAGATGCCACCGTTTTTGAGCAAGGTAAAGTAGAAGGAACTTATAAAGATTATATAGATGGTCATTTAGGTCCAGAACTTGGGCATTTTAAAAGTTTTACATTTTCAGATTATCAGATTGATGTAAATGTAAGTTTGCCCTATGCATATACAACTGAAAATTATTTGTATACGATAGTTTTAAAGGCAGATGAAGCTAAAGGAACAAAAGAACGAACCATTGAAAGTAAAGGCGTAGCAACTTCAATTTTAAAAAAAATTGATGGAGATTGGAAGATTATTCATTCACATACTTCATTTAAAAAATTGAATCAATAAACAATGAATCATATTCTTCATATAAAAAATATGGTCTGTAATCGCTGTAAAATGACGATTATAAATTTGTTGGATGATGAAGGTTTTGAAGTGGAATCTATACAATTGGGTAAAATTGTTGTTAAAGAACAGTCTAGTGATGATTATGTTCGGCTAGAAACACAGTTGAATGCTTTAGGATTTGAAGTGATTAAGGATCCTACAAAGGCATTGATTGAAAAAATTAAAATTAATCTTATTCAGCATATTGAAAAAAATGAAACAGATGAAATTCTTGGTAAACTTGAGAGTGAAATAGGCAAAAGTTATTCTACATTGAGTAAAACGTTTAGTAAATCAGAAGGGATAACACTTGAAAAGTATTTTATCAACCTGAAAATAGAAAAAGCTAAAGAGTATATTCAATTGAATCAGCTTAATTTTTCAGAAATAGCCTATAACCTTAACTATAAAAACAGTAGTCATCTATCGAAACAGTTTAAACAAGTTACTGGAATGTCAATGACAGATTATAAAAACTTACAATATGGAGACAGAAAATCCTTGGATGAAATTGTATAAAAATTAGCCAGAATTAGAATAATATTATAAGGTAAGTCATTGTAATTTAGACTAATAATTCTAAAATATTTAAAAATGAAACATACATATCATATACACGGAATGACCTGTAATGGTTGTAGAACACACGTAGAAGAAACGCTCTCTAAAGTAGAAGGTGTTTCAAAAGCAACAGTCGATTTAGAAAAGGCAGAAGCTACCATAGAAATGGAATCACACATACCTATAGAAACATTTCAAGAAGCCTTAAAAAAAGATAGTGATAGATACACTATCCATAATCAAGGTGAACATCATCATCATCATACCAAAGGTAAAAAGGAAAAGCAACAAAAAGGGAAAGGCACAGGCACATTTTATTGTCCTATGCATTGCGAAGGCGATAAAACTTATGATAAACCAGGCGATTGTCCTGTTTGTGGTATGGATTTAGTCGAAGAAGTAAGTCTATCCACAACAAACAAACAGCAATGGACGTGTCCTATGCATCCGGAAGTTGTAAAAGATGAAGAGGGATCTTGTCCTATTTGCGGTATGGATTTAGTAGCAATGCAACCAGATCTTTCTGCTGAAGAAAAGACTTATAAAAAACTATTGAAAAAGTTTTGGATAGCAACAGCATTTACATTACCAATTTTCTTAATAGCAATGAGCGAAATGCTACATAACAATCCGTTATACGATATAATGGAACAGAAATATTGGAATTGGATTCAGTTTGCTTTATCCATTCCAGTGGTATTTTATGCTACGTGGATGTTTTTTGAACGCGCTTATCGAAGTATAAAAACGTGGAATCTCAATATGTTTACACTTATCGGTATAGGAGCAGGTGTAGCGTGGTTGTTCAGTGTTTTTGGTATGTTATTTCCTGATGTATTTCCCAATGAGTTTAAAACTGAATCTGGAGCAGTTCACGTGTATTTTGAAGCAGCAACGGTAATTCTAACTTTAGTGCTTTTAGGTCAATTATTGGAAGCTCGTGCTCACAGTAAAACCAATTCCGCAGTAAAAGAATTACTAAAATTAGCACCTAATAAAGCCATTAAAATGGTAGATGGTGAAGAAGTTGAAGTCAGTATAGATAAGATAGAATTAAATGATATTCTAAAAGTAAAACCAGGCGATAAAATTCCTGTTGATGGTGTGATAACAGAAGGCGAAACAACTATTGACGAATCTATGATTACTGGAGAACCTATTCCTGTAAACAAATCTCAAGATGATAAAGTAAGTAGCGGAACAATTAACGGGAATCAATCATTCTTAATGAAAGCTGAAAAAGTAGGTAGCGATACACTGTTATCACAAATTATACATATGGTAAACGATGCCAGTAGAAGTCGAGCACCTATTCAAAATCTTGCGGATAAAGTATCGGGTTACTTCGTACCTGTAGTAGTCATTATTTCTGTTATCACTTTTATTGTTTGGGCTATTTGGGGTCCAGAACCAGTTTATGTGTATGCGTTTGTCAATGCAATTGCAGTACTAATCATTGCTTGTCCTTGTGCTTTAGGTTTAGCAACACCAATGTCTGTAATGGTTGGTGTGGGTAAAGGTGCTCAAAATGGTGTATTGATTAAAAATGCTGAAGCTCTTGAAAAAATGGATAAGGTAAATACGCTTATCGTTGACAAGACAGGAACAATTACCGAAGGAAAACCAACAGTTGAAACCGTTGGAGCTTTTAATGCTGCTTTAAGCGAAAAAGAAGTGTTACAATACATCGTTTCATTAAATACCAATAGCGAACATCCTTTGGCAGAAGCGACAGTTAAATATGGCAAAGAACACAACACAGAAATTTTAAAGTCCGAAGATTTTAGTGCAGTCACAGGAAAAGGTGTTGAAGCGACAATAAAAGATAAAAAAGTAACATTAGGTAATCCTAAAATGATGGAATATGCTAAAGCAGATGTTACATCGACAATGAAAGACGAAGCTAAATCTTACCAAAAACAGGGTAAAACAGTTTCTTATTTGTCAATAGATGAAACCGTCGTTGGATATGTAGTTATAGGCGATAAGATAAAAGAAACAAGTGCTAAAGCCATTAAAGCACTTCAAGATAAAGGGATTGATGTTATAATGCTTACAGGTGATAATCACGATACAGCACAAGCAGTAGCATCAGAACTAAATCTTGCAGATTTTAAAGCCAGTATGTTACCAGAGGACAAACTCAAAGAAGTAGAAAAATTACAAGAAAACGGAAAAGTAGTTGCTATGGCAGGTGATGGTATTAACGATGCACCAGCATTGGCTAAAAGTGATGTCGGTATTGCTATGGGAACTGGAACAGACGTAGCGATAGAAAGTGCTATGATAACACTCGTAAAAGGCGATTTACACGGTATTGTAAAAGCAAAAAATTTAAGTAATGCTGTAATGAAGAACATTAAGCAAAACCTATTTTTTGCACTTATCTACAACACTTTAGGTGTGCCTATTGCAGCAGGTGTGTTGTTTCCATTCTTCGGAATACTACTCTCGCCAATGATAGCAGCTTTAGCAATGAGTTTTAGTTCGGTTTCGGTAATAGGTAACGCATTACGATTAAGAACAAAAAACATTTAATTATATGCAGAAAACAGTTTTCAAAATATCAAAAATGGATTGTCCTTCTGAAGAAAATCTAATTAAGATGAAGCTATCTGATATAGATGGTATCAAACAACTTGATTTTAATTTAGAAGAAAGAATCTTAACACTATATCATAATTCAAATGTAAATGAAATTGGTAATGCCTTAAATGAATTAAAATTAAATGAAAGTTTAATCAGTTCAGAAGATACAGACACAATTATTACTGAATCTACAAGGAGTCAATCCAAACTGTTGTGGACAGTTCTAATCATCAATTTTGCATTTTTTATTATCGAAATGAGTACAGGACTTATTTCAAAATCAATGGGATTAGTTGCTGATAGTTTAGATATGTTGGCAGATTCATTTGTTTACGGATTGAGTTTAATAGCGGTTGGTGGTACAGTTTTAAAAAAGAAACGGATTGCAAAATATGCAGGCTATTTTCAGATAACACTTGCAATTATCGGAATCGTTGAGGTAATACGTAGATTTTTAGGCTATGAAGCTTTACCTGTATTTTCAACAATGATTATAGTTTCAGTATTTGCTTTGATTGCAAATGGCATTTGCTTGTACCTCTTACAAAAATCTAAAAGTCAAGAAGCACATATGCGTGCCAGTATGATTTTTACCTCTAACGATATTATAATAAATCTTGGCGTAATTACAGCAGGCGTTTTAGTCAATTGGCTGCATTCTGGTATTCCAGATTTAATTATAGGAATCATTGTATTTGGATTGGTGATACAAGGTGCATTCAGGATATTAAAATTAAGTAAGTAAAAAGTTTAACTATAAAATCAAAAAATATGGAAAATTCAAAAGAACACTCAAACAAAGGAAATTACAAAACCTTCTTTATAATGTTGGCTTGCTCATTTGTAGCAATGTACATCACAATGTATTTAAACACCTATTCCATAGACCACGTATGGTTTAGTCTAACACGATTCTATATGACGTGTTTAGGGATTTCAACAATGGCAGTAATAATGTGGTTTTTTATGCGAAAAATGTATAATGATAGAAAGAAAAACATAGCAATTCTTGCAGGTAGTTTTATTCTGTTTATAGGGGCTTTGGGGTTAGTAAGAGCACAATCACCAATAATTGGTGATGTCCTTTGGATGAAAGCAATGATACCGCATCATTCTATCGCTATTTTAACAAGTGAAAGAGCAGATATAAAAGACCCAGAAGTAAAAAAACTGGCAGAAGATATTATTGAAGCACAACGCAAGGAAATAGAAGAAATGAAAGCAATGATAAAACGATTAGAAAATGAAAACAAATAAAATATTAATCTATTTAGGATTATTAGCAGTTGGTCTATTATTGGGTTGGTTGCTTTTCGGTGGTTCATCAAAAGAAGAAGCAGACCATAATCACAATGAAGTTGAACAAACCAATCAAATGTGGACTTGCTCTATGCATCCACAAATTATGCAGCCTGAACCAGGCGATTGTCCTATTTGTGGGATGGACTTAATTCCTGCCGAAAGTGGAGCAGATGGTTTAACAGTAGATCAGTTTAAATTAACCACTAATGCTATGGCTTTAGCAAACATTCAAACCACGGTGGTTGGTAATGGTTTAGTAGAAAATGGAATCATAAAACTTTCAGGAAAAATTGCCGAAAACGAAGAAGCCAATGCAGTACAGGTAAGTTATTTCGCTGGAAGAATTGAACGTTTGAATGTGAGTTTTACAGGCGAAGAAGTTCGTAAAGGTCAATTATTGGCAACCATTTATTCGCCAGAACTCTATGCAGCACAACAAGAATTAATCACAGCAGCTTCTTTAAAAGAATCTCAACCTGCTTTATACAAAGCAGTCCGTAATAAATTGAAATTATGGAAACTCTCTGAAAATCAAATCAACCAGATTGAAGAAACAGGAAAAGTAAAAGAAAACTTTCCTGTTTATGCAACCGTTTCGGGTACTGTTACAGAAAAATTGGTAGAGCAAGGCGATTACATCAAACAAGGACAACCCTTATTAAAAATTGCCAATCTCAACACAGTTTGGGGAAACTTTGATGTGTATGAAAATCAGATTGACCGCTTTAAAAAAGGACAGGAAGTGATGATAACAACCAATGCTTATCCTAATAAAGAGTTTAAAGGTAAAGTTGATTTCATTGACCCAGTTTTAAACACGAAAACAAGAACTGTAACCTTACGTGTTGTTTTAAGCAATAAGGACGATGTATTTAAACCAGGAATGTTTGTAACCGCAAATATTGAAGGCAGTACAGCTAAAAATGATGAAGTAATATCAATTCCTGCATCTTCTGTATTATGGACAGGTGAACGTTCTGTGGTGTACCTTAAAACAAATCCAGACCAACCTATTTTTGAAATGCGTGAAATTAAATTAGGCAATCAAATTGGTAATGAATATGAAGTTGTAGAAGGTTTATTTGTTGGAAATGAAATAGTGACTAACGGAACATTTACGGTTGATGCAGCAGCACAATTACAAGGCAAAAAGTCTATGATGAATAAAGATGGTGGTAAAGTAATGACTGGACACGAAGGTCATTTAGGTATGGATAACAATGCATCTAACAAAGAAAGTGACCACACTAATATGAATGAGCGTTTGGAAGTATCAGAGAAATTTCAACAACAGTTAAATAGTGTTTACAATGCGTATATCAATTTAAAAGATGCTTTAGTAAAAGAAGATTCAATAAGTACTTCAGCAAACGCAACAACTTTATTAAATAAATTGAACAAAGTAGATATGAAATTGTTGTCAGATAATAAGGCGCATAACCATTGGATGTCATTAGAAGGCGAAATAAAATCTTCTGCAACTTCAATTTCTGAAACGTCCGATATAAAATCACAAAGAGACCATTTTAAACATTTATCATCACATCTAATCAATGCTGTACAACTATTTGGTATCAATGAAAAGGTCTATGTAGAATTTTGTCCAATGGCAGATAACAATAATGGTGCTTATTGGTTAAGCAAAGAAGAAAAAGTAATCAATCCATATTTTGGCGAAGCAATGCTAACCTGTGGTGAAGTAAAACAAGTAATAGAATAATAAATCAAGTAATAACAATTAAATTTTAAACAATGAATTTTTCAAAGAAAAATCACGAACACAAAAACAAAAATGTAATCGACGTGAGTAAAAAAGTAATTTTAAGTGTAGCTGTAATAGCAGCATTAGGTTTAACAAGTTGTAAAAACGAAACCAAAAAAGAAACAGAAACCACAACTACTGAAATGTCAAAAGATATGGCA
The DNA here is from genome assembly GCF_003233725.1 of Mesonia sp. K7. Classification (GTDB taxonomy): domain Bacteria; phylum Bacteroidota; class Bacteroidia; order Flavobacteriales; family Flavobacteriaceae; genus Mesonia. The sequence continues at coordinate 232,961 of NZ_QKQV01000002.1, read as the reverse complement.
ATGACAGACCTGTCTTTTGGTGTAAGAGGAAATTGCGGAATGTGTAAAAACACTATCGAAAAAGCAGCTAACGGTGTTGAAGGTGTTGCAAGTGCTAATTGGGATGTCGATAAAAAGAAGATTGATGTGTCTTTTGATGATACAAAAACCGATGCAATGGCAATCCATAAAGCAATCGCAGCTTCAGGATATGATACCGAAAAAGTAGCAGGTGATGAAGAAGCATATGATGGTTTACCAGGTTGTTGTAAATACGACCACGAAATGATGATGAATCAATCTGGTGAAGAAGAAAGTGATGACCATTCAAATCACGACCATTAAGCAATAATGAAAGAGTCTTTTTCGGAAGGCTCTTTTTTATTCCCCACAACCCAAAACCCAGTTTTTTCGTACCTCAAAATCCTCTGTCTTTTGTGTTGTTCCGCGCGCCAATGCATAATTGGTTTTATGTCATAATACTTGTATCTAAAGCTATAATGGCACATTGCTTGTTTTATTTAAACGTCGTTATTTTATAAAATTGGTACAATAAAAAAGCAAAGAGCCATTGCCAACGCACAAACAACTATTACGCCACAAAACCAATCCCAAGCTATGTTACATAATAGAAGTTATAGTAGCAAACGGCACTTTTCAAAGGTTTGCTATCGCAGTGTTAATGCATTTTGTAGCTATAACTGGTATTATGTAAAATATCCGCTATTCCAACGCTCAAATCCGAACATATAACGATATTTTGGAAAAGCATTAAACAGTAGTAAATTAAAAAGGTTGAATTAGTTATGTATTATATTCGTTATCTCATTCAAGCTGCACAAAACCATCGTTAAGTCCAAGTATTCCTTACCTCAAGTCTTTGTTTGTTTCATTTCGTTAACAAATATAAAAGTCCACTTTTCCCCACCACCCAAGTCAGCGGTTTTAAAAAAATAGGTTCATAATATGCAGTAATACGACATAGCATATTGCTTTTTCTCGTGCCTCAAAAAAACAAAAAGCTATTGCCTAAAAGTCCTGTATAAGTAGCTTGTTTAAATGCTGTTTTATCAAACAACTATTTAAAACGCTACCCATACAAACGCTTCACCCCACGCTCAAATTGGAAATAACCTATTTTTTTAAGAGTTTATGCCCCAAAAAGTGTTGTTCAATAAATTAAATACATTTCAATATGATTACAAAAACAATCCAAATTACAGAAGTCACAGTTGATGAATTAGCGGATAAGGTAGCAGATAAATTATTGTTTAAAATTGAAGATTACCTTAAAGAACTATCAAAATCAAAAAATGATGAATTACTAACAAGACAAGAAGTAGCCGAATATTTAAGAATCAGTTTGGTAACAATACATTCTTGGAATAAACACGGAATTTTAAATCCAATTCGTATGGGCAACAGAATCTTATATAAAAAACAAGATATTTTAGATGTTTTAGAAGAACAGTCAATAAATAAAAAAAGGTAGCAAATATATGTGGCTACCACAGCCAACGCGCAAGGCTATAAAGGTCAAGCCCTACGGGTTTTGAATAAAACTTTTTTCAAAAGCATTTTTCACAATCATTAAACAATTAATCTCAAAAAACTTTTATCCAAAAACCTTGACAGCCTTATCCACGCCACAAGAGCATTAGGCTTTCTTTTTTTATTGTTTTTCTTTTAAAAAATTAATGGTGCGAAGCGTAGCGAAGCAATTTTAAATTGGATAGCTATGTCAACTTTTGAACTAAAAACACACCAAATCGGAAGAATCTACTCGCAACCTCATTTTTTTATCCTGAACAAAGGGCAAAACAGCGGAAAGCCTTTAATAAATCCTTGTCCTAATTGTTTTGTTGTATCTACATCAACCGAGGAAGATAAACAAACCCTTTACCATTTATCAATGATGTTGCAAATAGGCGGTTTTTATGCTTATTATTTAAAAGGGAGTGTTATTCCGTTTATCTCAATAGATGATTGTAGAAACACCTTAAATAATAGTTACACCTCGTTGTTAAGTGATGAGTTTGAGTTACAAAAGCATATTAATATAGTGTCAGCAATTTGTAAAAAAGAAGCTGAACTTCAAAAAGTAATTTCAAAAATGGCAGATTTAAAAGTGTCATACATACAAAATCTATTTTCTAAAAAGCAAAATCGGGCAACAAAGGGCAACAAAAACCAAATCAATCTATTAGCATAGTATTTGCCATATATTACTTGTGTTGGTTAAAGACCGTACCAAGTCCGTACCGACTTCGAACAAGTATTAATTTTAAATTTTATATACAATGGGTGTTATTTCACAAGGAATCCTGGGCGGTGTATCAGGTAAAGTAGGAAACGTAGTTGGTGCTTCTTGGAAAGGTATTGACTATTTGAGAATTAAGCCTTCAAATGTGACAAATCCACGAACAGAAGGACAAGTTAACCAAAGAAACAAGTTTACTGTTACTTTGGAGTATCTTCAACCGAATTTAGGTTTTATCAAGAAAGGGTATAAATCTTATGCGGTGCAAAAAACAGAGTTTAATGCAGCAATGTCTTATGTATTGAATAATGCGATTACAGGAGCTGCACCAAACTTTACTGTAGATTATTCTTTAGCTTTATTAAGTAGAGGTAATCTATCTGGAGCATTGAACCCTGCAACAGATTTAGCAACTGCGGGACAAGTAGAATTTACTTGGGATGATAACTCTGCTGAAGGTAATGCAAATGCAACTGATAAAGCAATGATTTTAGTTTACAATCCAAGTAAAAAAGAATCGATGTATATTCTTGATGGTGCTGATAGAACTGTAGGATCTCAAATCATTACAATTCCAAGTACCTACGCAGGGGATACTGTTGAGCTTTTTATGGCATTTATTACTACTGATGGTAGTACTGTGTCAAATAGCGTTTATTTAGGCTCTGGAACAGCTAATTAACGGTTGATGTTTAAATTATAAAACCGTTCTACACGAACGGTTTTATTTTATCGTTTAATAAGTTCTTAATTTTATCTATTATTTCTTTCCTTTGATTAGTTCTTATAATCAAATATTTGTTGCCTTATTGTTGCCTTTTTAACTTAAACCCCTTATAAATAAGGGTTTTTTAATTTCCGATTAGGAAAGTCAGAAGCAATGAACTATAGCCGGTGTTGTACGCTGGCTTTTATTTTCAAATTTTTATTAAGTCAGATAAGCAAGTCCGACACATATTAAAATCAGAACTCCGATTCCAATTCGGAAATACTTTTGTTGTTCAGCTTTTCGAGTAAATCCATCTTTTTTTAGCTCCCACGAAAATATTATTTCAAATAAAGTCCAAAAAGGGTCAAAAATAAAGTCGCAAAAGTGATAACTCTCGTTGCCTTTAATTCTTTCGTCAATCCTTTCTCTTTTTTTTGATAAATATTTAGCGGTCTTAATTTTTTTCGGCTCAACTTTTCTATTTATCAACTCATTATTCGCAAGGTGAACCGCTCTTGGGTTCCATTTTTCAGGCGCTCCAACTATTTTTAGTAAATCGTCGGTTGTTCGTTCTTTTATTGGTGGAATAAACTCGTCAGTCATTTTTTTGTCAGCTTGCGTACAACGGTTTTGGCTATGAAATCGTTGCGGAAAAATCCGCAGGATTCTTTCCGCCGTAGAACTAATATACAAAATATGGGGAATTTTCCAGTGGAAAATTCCGTAGCAATGTTTTATAGCCGTTGTTGGCTGCTGTGGTTTTTTTTAATTTTACGGTTTTTAGTTGATTTTCTTCGTTTTTCAATTATTCTTCGTGGTTTTTAACCGTAAAGATTTTGAATTTCACGTTCTGTTAACTTGCTGATGAGCGGTATTTTCAGTTGTCTTGGCAGAAAGTTCTGAAGTTAAATTTATTCGTTCTGCTATTCAATTCGTAGAGCAGGAGTGAGCGAGTTCAAATTCGCCGTTCTGATTTGTTTTCAGCGTAACGATTGGAAATTTTACCCGTTCTGCTGATTTTTATTCGATAAAACTAATAGTCAGTCGTAAGTTTTATTTCTTTTCAATGTTTGTTTTTTTATTTACCGTCCAGATTTTCAAAAATCCAAAACTCAAAAACAAACAAAAATTTCAGTTTAGGGAAGTAAGTTGGTGATTAGAAATTGCATTCGGTTACCATTGCTGCCAACGGTCTTGTATAACAATCAGTTGCGGATTGGTTCAAAACTAAGATAGCTAAAATTCCAGACTTTTATGCTTGCGCGGTTGTGTCCGCAGGACACAAAGCCGCAATTGTTGTTATACGGTGTTGCCAGTAGTACTTTTATGTATTCTCTTTTCGATTTAATACTGGTTTATGTTTTCTAATTAAATACTCTTCAAGTTCAAATCGTCCGAATGAAATCGGCATAGTTTTAATAGTACAAGAGTTCAAATATTTGGTTAATTGTAAATCTTCATTATCACTAAAATATCTTTTTCGTCCGTTTATGGTTTGCAATTTAAAACCTAAAATAGTTTCGCCTAAATTTCTACGAACAGCAGAAAAGTATGTTTTGCCAGAATGAGTTGCGTGTCTTTTAAAAACATCTGAACTTTCTCCAATATAGATATGCCCGTCTTCTTTATGCTCAATCCAATAAATTCCAGCACCATAATTTATATCGGCGGAAATCCAATCAAAAATTTTGGATTTAGCAAACTGTTTTTCTCCCTGCTTAATTATTTGTAAATAATTCTCCTGAACTTCTTTCCATAACTTTTTGTCCGATTTCGCTTTGAACAATTCCCGTTTCCCTCTTTGAAATTTGTTCAGATTTGTTGGATAATTAACTATCGTAAATTCTTCTAATTCTTTTCGTCCGATTAAGTTCTTTATTGTTCTAAATTCAAATTCCTCTAATTTTATTTTTTTTGCGGAATTGTCTGATTTTATGTAGGTTTTGAAAAAAGTTGAAGTTCTTTCTTTTGAGTGTTGTTTTATTCTTTTAGATAAATTTTTGCCTTCTCCTGTGTAACTCCATTTTCCATTTTTATTTGTTATCAAATAATTTCCATAACAATCTTCGCAGACAGTTCCAAAGTTATTTGGTTTGTCCTTTATCAGAACTTGTAATCCTGCTGACAAAATCAAATCAGAATTCTCTTGACAATATTTCCAATTAATAATAGACATTTTTTGTATTACTGGCAACGTTGTTGTATAAGATTAGTTGCGTTGTTTAAGCAACTAATTTAGCAAATAAAAACCGAATAGAAAATCCGCGAGGATTTTCGTAAGTAGGCTGGAACTAGCAATTAATTTTATACGTTGTTAGCAACTGGTTTTATTCATTTTTTATTCGCACGAGTTTAAATTCCGTTTGTGCTTTTTCCCTTAAAATCTTAAAAAAAAATTCGGATTTCATTCGGTTTTTTTCCCGAAAGTTTAGCCATTCCAATATTCAGCTCGAACCTTTGGTTTTCAAAATTTTCGTCGTTAAAAACTAAACCTGGGAAAATCCATTTTCACAAAGTTCAGCCACAACGTTTAGCTATTCTGTTATTCAGCCAAAACTTTTCGCTTAGCTAAATTTTCGATGCTAAAACTGATTTTGAGCGAGCCGAAATTCAGCGTAATATTCCGTATTTTTTTTAAATTCCGATTGAGTGAAATTCCGAGTTATTTTTCAGAATTCCGCTTTTCATTTTTCCTTTCTTAAAAACCCAAAAACTTGAAATTTAGCAGGATTTTCGTTGGTTTGTCAACTTGTTGCTAACGGTTTGGTGTATGGCTCGTTGTGTGCAAATTAGCGATTATTTTTCGGTTGAGCCACAAGCCAGATTTTTAAATTTTACTATTTATCTTGTTATTGGAAATCGTCAAATTTAAAAATTTGGCGACTTTCCAAATACGCCTAAACTTCGGTTTAAGCAACTAAACAGCAATGAGCTATACACGTTGTTACCCACAGTTTTTATTCCGCATTTTGATAGGATTCCATCAGCCACTTTTTTAGTTCGCTATCAATTTCGCTGACATTCGATAACTTAACTCTGTGTGTACACATTGTTCCAAAAGGTCCTGAATTTCCAAGTCTGTCTGTTGTCGGTTTGTCTTTGAGTTTTAACCCTAAATCGATTCTTGTTTTGGTCGCAGGTTTTATTAATGCAAATTGTTTTTTCCTGATTACGCTTACGCTTGTCTTTTTTGGTGTGATTGTAACATCTTTTCCAAATTCTTTTACGACAGCTAACAGGTTTTCATAAATCGGAATTAAATTTTCTTTGCCTTTATATTGGTTTTCAACAAGGTCGGTTGGTGTTTCATTTTCTTCTTTTGACAATGCGACAATCGTATTCGCAAATCCGTGTGTTACATTGTGTTCTTTTTTAAGAAAGTTTACTGCTTCTGAATGTTTGGCAAAAGACTTTGATTTGAGCACCTTTTTCCATTCACTCAAAGATTTGCCCGTTTTTTCAGGCATATTGTCAATCATTGTTTGAAGTACTTTGTCCATATTATTCCTTTTTTGAATTTGTGTCTGTTTCTAAATACAAAATTAAGTTCATTAATAACTTTTCGTTAGCAGGTATGAAATATTCCATTAGTGAAAGATATTTAGGGTTGTTCTTATATCCAATTCCGTACGATTTTACACTTGTTTTTCCTTTTTCGGTTTCGTCAAAGTAGATTACATTATAAAAGTCTTTTGCCTCTTTTTTCATAAATTCCGGAAAATTGTCGGTAATCTCAGCTTGAAGTGTAATCAGCTTTTTGGGAACGTAATTAATAATATGTGTTACGATTGTTGTGCTGTCTCCAATTTTTCCTGCTTTGTTGTAATTCGTTTTTATAAATCCACCAACTTTTAAATCAATTTCTGCGAGAGGAACGGCCCAACTTTCCCAACCTTTTTTCGTTGTATAAGCATTCCAAACGGAATCGATTGGTGAATTGACTGTAAATTCTTGAATTAAAACTAACTCTGGTGTTTTGGTCGAATCAATTATTGATACAACTCTTTTTTCTTGTCCGAATGTTAATGAAGTCAAAAAGACTACAAAAAGGATAATCAGTATGTTTTTCATATCGGTTTTTTTGGTTGTGACGATTTTTTTTCAAATTGTGGGTAACGGGTTATATCAAAACAAATATAAACGTTTTTACCTATATATTTCCGGATAACAGTACCTTTTTATCTTCATTATCAGGATGTATAAAACGATTAACAGCACTATCAAGCGGACTGCTAATCTTTAAATGGTCACGCGTGCTTACATGAGTGTAAATCATAGTGGTTTCGGGCTTGGCATGCCCTAATAAACTTTGTATATAGCGTAAATCAACACCGTCTTCTAGCATATGCGTGGCAAACGAATGACGTAACGTATGTGGCGTTACCCGTTTTGTGATTTTTGCCTTCACACAAGAATCCCGTAAAAATTTACGTACCGTAACAGCACTATAAGAACTCCCATTCTTTCCTTCAAATAAAAAATCGGTTGGCTGATAACTCCTTACATAATTATAAAGCAAAGGCAAAATACTCTCGGCAAGCATTACCGTTCGATCTTTTCTCCCTTTTGCATGATTTATAAATAGTTGCTTCCGGTCTATGTCAATAGCGTTTACTTTTAAGCTTAGAAGCTCACCTATACGTAGACCAGAAGAATAGAGTAGTGCCAAAGCAGTTCGGTGTTTTAAGTTTCGGGTAACTTGTAAAATTCTTAAAATCTCTTTCTGTGATAAAACGGTAGGTAGTTTTTTACTTTTTTTTGGCCTCAGCTCGTTTAACTCTGCCTCTATTTCTAAACCGTAAAGTTTTGCAAAATGCTGTAAAGCACTTACACATTGCCTGTGTGTACTAATCGCATAATTATATTTTGCAATCACGTCCTCCATAAACATTTCAAACGCTCGCGTACTCAATTTTTCAGTAGACTTTTTATAATAAGCAACAAACATCATTACAAAACCATAATAAGTTTTTACGGTACTTTCGCTAAATCTTTTTCCGCGTAGAAACCGCACATAGCTTTTTAAGATGTCTTGCTCTGCTTCTGAAAAATCATTTTTGGTAAGATTTCTGTATTTATTATGTATCCATAAAAGCTTTGGCTTTGGTTTTGCAGGTTCAACCAACAACTTTTGATAATCTACCAAATAGTTGTGACTTCTAAAGTAAGTAAACAAATAGTGCTTGTTTTTGCTATTATAATCTACGTAATAAGCTTTATAAGTTGCCGAATAACTTAGCTGCGGAATTGCTTTGATATGGTTTTTTGCAGCAGGATGGTAAGGTTGCGACCGAATACCAATTCGATCTTTTCCACGATGATAAAATTTATCTAAAACAATAGTAATCATGTAGTTTACAACTTAGTTCTAAGCTACAAAACTAACCAAAAAATGGAAATAATCCAACTTAAATAGGATTATTTACTTGTGTTTCACTCAACACTCATCACTATCTAATACCAGCTTAACTTTATCACTTCGATATTGTTGTTGTTGGTGGTGACGATGTTTTTAAACTTAGCTACGTCACTCAAACCATTGGTACCCCGAAAATGATACGGATAAACTTTCTTTGGCTGAAAGTCTAAAACCGCATCGGCAGCTTTCTCAACAGGCATTGTATATGGTAAATTCATACAGATAAAAGCTCTGGTAATGTTGGTGAGGTTACGCATTTCAATAATATCTTCGGTGTCACCCGAAATGTAAATTTTTTCGTTTTTCCAGCTCAATAAATATCCATTTCCGCGACCTTTCGGATGATACTGTAGTGCTTCTTCTCGTAAATTGTACATCGGGATTGCCCTGTAGTTGATATCACCCAACATTATTTCCTCATCGTTGTTTAAGATTTGTGCTTTAGGCTTCAACTCTTCAGGCAATTGCATATAAACTGCTTTGGGCATGATGATTTTGAGCTCGTTTTGGCTTAATTGTAAAAGCGTTTCCACGGAAAAATGGTCTTTATGAATATCGGTGACCAAAACAATAGTTGGTTTTTTATAGTTGCGGTAGGCGCTTTCTGGTTGAACAGGATCTACATAAATTACATTTTCGTCTAATTCTAACACAAAAGAAGCGTGATTGATCGGATGTATCTTTACGGAACTTTCCGTCGAAGTGTTGTTTGCTTCTTCGTCTGTTGTGGTTTTTTCTTGAACAGGTTCACTTATTTGCTGTTCGTTTTTTTGTTGGTTATTATTTTTACATCCCATAAAAATCAAGACCATTAATAAAAGGTAGAAATGTTTCATCGCTATAAATTTTTAATCGGTTGTTCTTATAAAATCGGTCACAAAAAATGCCAAAGCTTTGCCAGTCATGTTATGAGTGTCGGTAATGGTTTCGCACAAGTGCAAATAAAGTACCTCTTGTTTTTTGGCAATTTTTATAAAACTTCTAATATCGTTGATGCTAAAACCCGTAGGTGATTGGGCGCTGCTGTTAAAATGCTCAATCGCATCACAATCGATTTCTAAACCAAACTGATTTTTAACATAATCGGTTGCTTTTTTAAATTTAATCAATTTATCGATGGTACTCAAGTGTAAAAAATCATTGAGTAGCATAAATGATAGATTTTTGCTATCATTCATCATCTCAAAAATATACTGAGGGGTATAATTTCGATGTAAACCAATGACCATATATTTATCGAGGTGTTCTTCTTGTAAGGCTTTGGTAAATCCGTTTCCGCTATGACGAAAATCTACTTTACGTAAATCGGTGTGCGCGTCGATATTGAGCACAGAAATAGGTTTTTCAAGGGCAAAAGAAGTACCGCAAATATTGCCATAGGCATTGTTGTGACCGCCTCCAATAATAATAGGGGTTTTATTGGCACGAACAATATTTTCGACCACTTTTTCGACAGTATCGTCTATTTCTTCAACGATTTCTCCCAATTCTGAAGGTGATTTTCCTTCGGCTTCCTGCATCCAACGGTCGGTGTTTACACTTCCTAGAATCAAAAAATTATCGGTCGTATTGTATTCGTTCTGTTGTACGTTCAGAAAAGCTTTTAGAAAACCATACCAAGCGTTTGCGGTTCCGGGTTGACCGTAATTGGCGCGAACACCAATATCTTCAGGAATGCCGAAAATAACATAACCTTGCTCTTTTTGGTGAAGCTGATCGAAACCAGAAACAAAAGACAGGCTTTCGCCGAGCTTGGTTTCGCCTTCACGTTGATTGGTATATTGACTTGCGGTTTGTGGCGTAAAAAAGTCGAAATGTTCCATAAGCGATTAGTTGAAAAATTTGCCTTCTAAAATTACACTTTCTATATGATTTGTCCCAAAAGAATAAGGTAAAAATCCGTATGACGGAATAGGCTTGGTAATCATTAAGTTAGCTTTTTTGCCTTTGGTAATGCTGCCATGGGTTGCGCTCAAATCGATCGCATAAGCAGCATTGATCGTTGCCGCATTAATGGCTTCTTCTGGTGTCATTTTCATTTTGATGCAAGCCAGAGAAACTACCAGATTCATATTTCCAGAAGGTGTACTTCCCGGGTTGTAATCGGTGGCAAGTGCCAATGGCAAACCACGGTCGATCATTTCTCTTGCGGGAGTGTACGGAATACTCAAAAACAACGAACAAGAAGGCAAAGCTACGGGCATGGTATTTGAATTTTGTAAAGCTTCAAAATCTTCGGTATTCATGACTTCTAAGTGATCGACACTCAAGGCATTTTGCGCTACCGCAGCTTGTATTCCGCCAAAGGCGTTAAACTGATTGACGTGTATTTTTGCTTTCAAGCCATATTTATTTCCAGCTTTCATAATGCGTTGGGTATCTTCGATAGAGAAGTAGCCTTTTTCGCAAAACACATCCACATAATCGGCGAGTTGTTCCGCAACTGCGGGCAACATCTCATCGATGATTTGATTGATATAGGCTTCTTTATCGCTTTTATATTCCGGAGGTAAAGCGTGGGCTCCCAAAAAAGTGGTTTTGATGGTGATCGGGTAGTTCTGGGCTAGTTTTTGGGCAACCCGTAGCATTTTGAGTTCGGCTTCTTGGGTAAGGCCGTAACCTGATTTAATTTCGATGGCTCCAGTACCTAATTTGATGACTTCTTCGAGACGCACTTTCGATTGCTCGTACAATTCTTCTTCGGATGTTTCTTGCAGTTTTTTAGCCGAATTTAAGATTCCGCCACCGCGATTGGCAATTTCTTCGTAGGTCAATCCGTTGATGCGATCGACAAATTCTTGTTCGCGGTTACCGGCATACACCAAATGTGTATGCGAATCGACCCAAGTAGGTAACACCATTTTACCTGAACAGTCAATGGTTTGGTCAACTTCTATTTCAGGTAAACTTTCCATACTTCCGTAATCGGAAATGAGGTTGTTATCGATCAGTAACCAAGCATTTTTTAGGGTAGGTAGCGTTTGCATTTCTCTTCCTTTTAAAAAGGAAATTTGTTCGTCTCTTACTTGAATCAGTTCTTTGATGTGGGTGAGTAGTTTTTTCATATCCGTAAAGATAAAAACTATGATTGTTTATAGAAGAAATGAAAGAAAGATTATTTGTTATAACAAAATCTTATGTTAATGAATTTAACGTATAAATAAAATTTATTGATTGATAAATAATCATGAATACAATGCCTCTTGAAGAAGGCAGATAAAATATATATTTGTCACCGAAAAAGTATAACAATTAAAAAAATAAAAAACTATGTCTTTAGTAGGTAAAAAATTTCCAAATTTAGAAGTAAACGCGATGAACGAAATGGGCGATACTTTTAAAATTAATGTATTAGAAGAAGCAAGAAAAAACAACAAAAAAGTATTGTTATTCTGGTACCCAAAAGACTTTACATACGTTTGCCCAACAGAATTACACGCTTTTCAAAACGCTTTACCAGAGTTTGAAAAGAAAAACACCATCGTGATCGGAGCTTCTTGTGATACCGCAGAAGTACACTTTGCTTGGTTAAACACGTCAAAGGACAATGGCGGAATCGAAGGAATCACCTATCCTATCCTTGCAGATTCTAATCGTAACTTAAGTTCAAGGTTAGGGATTTTAGATATCGAAAACGAACGTTATGATGAAGAAACCGGAACTTATATGGTCGATGGTGATAATGTGACTTACCGTGCAACTTACCTGATTGATGAGGAAGGAACTATTTTTCACGAAGGTGTAAACCATATGCCAGTTGGTAGAAATGTAAATGAGTATTTAAGAATGATCGACGCTTACTCACACGTACAAAAACATGGTGAGGTATGCCCAGCAAACTGGGAAGAAGGTAAAGAAGCAATGATTGCCAATAGAGAAGGTGTTGCGACTTACTTAAGAAACTAAAAAAAATAAAAATTGCTATGATAAAAGAATTAGAAAAAGATAATTTACAAGAACTGATTAACGAAAATGGAACGGTTGTCGTTCAATTTTCGGCTTCTTGGTGCGGAAATTGTCGCTTGATGAAACCAAAATTCAAAAAAATGGCTTCAGAAACAGATAATGCTCAATTTATCATGGTTGATGCAGAAAAATTTCCTGAATCCAGAAAATTGGCAACGGTAGATAATTTACCCACTTTTGCCACTTTTAAAGATGGACAGTTTGTCAATCAAGTGCAAACAAACCAGTTAGAATCGCTTAAAAACTTAATCGATGAAGTTACCCGTAATTAGACATTTACAGAAAAACAATACTGCTGAAGATTTAGAAAAAGCGGTAGAAGTCTTAGAATCTTTTACAGAACATCGTTCGGTTTCTGAAACAGAAATGGATGTAGTAGGAGAACTCATCACCAATCTTTGTGGCGCGATAGAAGTACACAAAATGATTGAAGAGGGTATGCCGGAAAGAGATGCCGCCAATAACTTTGTAAAAAAAGTGATGGGCGCTATCGATAAATAAAAATAGATTTTTACGATTTCAAAAAAAGGTTGGCTATTTTAGCTAACCTTTTTTTATTAACTTCAACTTTGAAAAAGTACAACCTAAATGAATAAAAACTTCATCATAGGAAGAATAAAATCCATAAAGTATGCTTTTGATGGTTTGGTAAAGCTCATCAAAACCGAGCATAGCATACAAGTTCAGGTCACCATCGGCATCATTATGGTCATCTTAGGCTTTGTTTTTGGTATTACACGAGTAGAATGGATGTTTCAGTTACTCGCAACAGGACTAGTTTTATGCCTGGAAGGGATTAATTCTGCGGTAGAGGAAGTTGCCGATTTTATACACCCTACGTACCATAAAAAAATAGGTTTGATCAAAGATATCGCTGCTGGAGCGGTGTTTTTTGCGGCCATTATCGCTATTGTGATTGGTATTTTAATTTACTATCCGTATATTTTTCCATAAAATTAAATTTATACTGAGCAATAACCCTAAAAAAATACATTCATATTTGTACTTTTGCCTTATTAGTTAGATTACATGGCCAAGCGTAAAACCAAAACAAAAAAAGCGACCAAAACCAAAAAAAGTTTACCAAAGTTTACTTTAACCAGAAAGCATAAAGTTTTGTTAGGTGCTTTTTTAATTTTGTTGGGTATTGCACTGCTCATTGCATTTACCTCTTTTTTGTTCAATTGGAAATACGACCAAGACACGCTCAGCCAAGTAGCCAACAGAACAGTAGAAACCAAAAACTGGCTCAGCAAATTTGGAGCAGTCATCAGTGATTTTTTCATCTATAAAGGTTTCGGAATACCAGCTTACAGCATTGCTATTTTAATTTCCCTTACGGGGATTTACTTGTTCTTCAATCTAAAGTTAAAGTCACTTTATAAATTTTGGTTCTGGGGTTTACTCGTGATGCTTTGGCTATCGACAAGCTTGGGTTTTTTGGCACATAAAAATTCCCTTTTGGGCGGAACCGTAGGTTACGAAACTAACGATTACCTACAAGATTACCTTGGCTTCACCGGAACGGTTTTACTACTTTTGTTTGTTCTGATTATCTACTTAGTCGTTCGTTTTAACATTACGCCAGAATTGGTGGCAAGTCAGTTTAAACGAACAAAAAGTGAAGTGGTAGAAGATTTCAATTCCGCTCAAGCGGAAACAAAAACACACGCAAAAGAAGAAGTAGTGGTTTCAGAAGAAGAGGATGATGAAGCCATTATCAAGGAGTTTATGGAAAAAGAGAGGAATACACCTCAAGAAGAGCCAGAACCACCAAAACCAGCAGAAAAAATTGTGATTCCGTCGTCTAACGAAGAAGGTGATGTCGATATGGAAGTAGAAACCGCACAAGAGGAAGAAGTAGAAGAGGAGTCACTCAGCAAAAAATTGGTTAACGATTTTGGAGAATTTGACCCGACTTTAGAGCTTAAAAACTTTAGATTTCCTACCATCGAATTGCTAAAAGACTATACCGACGGAAAAGGAATTACCATCGACCAAGAAGAACTCGAAGAAAACAAAAACAATATTGTAGATACGCTTAAAAACTACAAGATTGATATAGCACAAATCAAAGCCACAGTTGGACCAACGGTAACTTTGTATGAAATCGTACCCGAAGCAGGAATTAGGATTTCGAAAATTAAAAATTTGGAAGACGATATTGCACTTTCGCTCTCAGCTTTAGGAATTAGAATAATTGCACCTATTCCAGGAAAAGGAACGATTGGTATCGAAGTGCCCAACAAAAATTCGACTACAGTAAGTATGCGTCAAGTGATTGCTTCCTCCAAATTTCAGCATGCAGAAATGCAATTGCCAATTGCTTTAGGAAAAACCATTTCGAACGAAACTTTTGTGGTCGATTTGGCCAAAATGCCTCACTTATTAATGGCTGGAGCAACAGGGCAAGGTAAATCTGTAGGTTTAAATGCGATCTTAACTTCGTTATTGTACCAGAAACATCCCGCAGAAGTCAAATTTGTGTTGGTTGACCCGAAAAAAGTAGAACTCACACTTTTCAATAAGATAGAACGACATTACCTCGCTAAACTTCCAGACACCGAAGAAGCGATTATTACCGATAACAGTAAAGTAATCAATACGCTCAACTCGCTTTGTATCGAAATGGATAATCGTTATGACTTGCTCAAAGATGCGATGGTACGTAACATTAAAGAGTACAACGAAAAGTTCAAGCAAAGAAAACTCAACCCGAACGACGGGCACAAGTTTTTACCCTATATTGTTTTAGTCGTAGACGAGTTTGCCGACTTGATTATGACCGCCGGAAAAGAGGTAGAAACGCCTATTGCTCGTTTGGCACAATTGGCTCGTGCGATTGGTATTCACTTGATTATTGCGACACAGCGACCATCGGTAAATGTGATTACTGGTATGATCAAAGCCAACTTCCCGGCTCGTATCGCTTTTAGAGTGACCAGTAAAATAGATTCGCGTACCATTTTAGATGCAGGTGGTGCTGAACAACTTATCGGAAAAGGAGATATGCTCTACACACAAGGCAACAATCTTATCCGTTTGCAGTGTGCTTTTGTAGATACGCCAGAAGTAGAAAAAATAACCGATTTTATAGGTTCGCAAAAGGCTTACGCCGATGCTTATCAGCTTCCGGAATATCAAGGGGAAGAAAGTGGCACAGGTCTTGATATAGATGTAGGCGATAGAGATCAACTCTTTAGAGAAGCTGCTGAAATACTGGTGACCGCACAACAAGGTTCTGCTTCGCTTTTACAGCGAAAACTAAAAATAGGTTACAACAGGGCAGGTAGAATTATCGACCAAATGGAGGCTGCAGGAATTGTAGGTCCGTTTGAAGGTAGTAAAGCCAGAAGTGTTTTGATTACTGATTTGGTAGCGCTCGAAGAATTTTTAAATAATGAAGAATCATAAATGTTGAAAGCATTTAAAAAATTAAAATCATTGCAAATGAAAAAGTTAGTTTTAATGGTATTAGCCGTTTTGGCGTTTCAGGTAAGCACGGCACAAAATTCCGCGAAAGCGAAAGAATTGTTAAGCCAAGTTTCTAAAAAAGTAAAATCCTATGATAATATTTTGGTAGGTTTTGACTATGTTTTGGAAAATACTGCCGAAAATATCAAGCAAGAAACCCGAGGTGAAGTCAATCTAAAAGGCGAGTTATACCGTTTAGAATTGATGGGAATTACCAGAATTTTTGACGGAAAGAACCTTTACACTATTGTTCCCGAAGACGAAGAAGTAACCATTTCGAAGCACGATCCTGAAGATGAGGGTGGCGTTTCTCCTTCAAAAATGTTGACCTTTTATGAAAACGGTTATACCTACAAATGGGATATCGAGCAAAGCGTCAAAGGGAGAAAAATACAATATGTGAAGTTGATCCCGATAGATTCGAATGCCGAAGTCAAAGAGATTTTATTGGGTATAGATGTGCAAACCAAGCATATTTATAACATGATTCAGAAACAAGATAACGCTACACAAGTGACCATAAAAGTCAATAAGTTTACGACCAACGAACCGATATCGAGCAACTTATTTAAGTTTGATAGAAGTAAATACCAAGGTTATTACATCAACACACTTGACTAATTGAAAATATTAGACCGCTACATATTTGTAAGTTTTATAAAAACTTTTCTGGCTGTTTTTGTAGTGTTAATGATGATTTTCCTTTTACAGGGAATCTGGCTTTACATTTCAGAACTGGCAGGCAAAGACTTAGATATTTTTATTATATCTAAGTTTTTGTTTTATCTGATGCCCAGTATGATGGCGATGGTTTTGCCGCTCACTATTTTGGTTGCTTCAATTATGACCTTTGGCAGCTTTGCCGAAAAATATGAGTTTGCTGCGATGAAATCTTCCGGTATTTCGTTACAAAGAGCGATGCGAAGCCTCATTTTCTTTATTACTTTTTTGAGTTTAGTGACCTATATTTTTGGAAATAGTGTGATCCCTTGGTCACAGTATAAAATTATCAACCTACGGAAAAATATTTCCCAGATGCAACCTGCGATGGCAATAGTAGAAGGTGCTTTTAATACGCTAGGCGATATCAATATAAAAGTAGCCGAGAAAACTGGTGAAAATGACGAAATTTTAAAAGAAGTTATCATTCACAAAAAAGGGGCAAATTCAAACAGTAACAACGTCGTCCTAAAAGCAGAAAGCGGTAAAATTTTTGGAGAAGAAGATTCAGATATCTTGACATTAATGCTGGAAGATGGTAATTATTATGAAGAGTTACAACCTAAAAAGTACAGCGAGCGAAAGAAAAAACCTTTCGTAAAGAGTTATTTTAAGGAATATCAGATCAATTATGATATGTCTGATTTTAATAACGTAGATCTCGATCAGGAACTTTATAGTAACTCCTCAAAAATGCTTGATAGAGGCGAGTTGGTAATTGCTATCGATTCGATGTCAAGAGATTTTAATCAAGATCGCGAAAGCTATTTGCATAATATAAAAGATAGGAGTGGTTTTGATAGACTATCACCCAATACAAAAGAAGAAACAACATCGGCAAAACCTTTGCGAGTTGTCAATAATTCTAATTTTAACGAAAAAACGAAAGAAGCCTATCATATCAAAACTTTAGAAGAACTATACCAATCTTACGATTTGATACAAAAACAAAAATACTTAGGTGTTGCCCAAGGTTCCGTTAACGGAACTTTACTCAATATAAAAGGTAAGAAAGAAGTTTTTAAGAAAAAGACAGAAAGTCTCAATAAAGCAGAAATACAACTGCACGAGAAGTTTTCTTTGCCAGTGGCTTGCTTTATTTTGTTTTTTGTAGGAGCTCCGCTCGGAGCTATTATTCGTAAGGGCGGACTTGGTTTACCAATGGTTATAGCCGTTTTATTGTTTTTGACCTATCATTTTATCGGTATTTTTGCTAAAAATGGTGCTGAAGACGGTACGATTAGTCCTTTTGTCGCCACTTGGGTTTCAACATTTATTATGTTTCCGCTTAGTATTTACCTTACTTATCGGGCGACCACCGACCAAGGTTTTGTCAATACCGATGTCATTACCATTCCGGTAAAGAATTTTTTCAAAAAAATAGGTTTAAGCAAGAAAGACTCTTAAGAGTTCACTATTTTTGCAAAAAATTATAGTTATGGCTACCAAAACCCTCTCTAAAGAAATAAAATTAGATACGATTGAAGATGCAATTGCTGATATCAAAGCAGGAAAAATAGTCATCGTGGTTGATGATGAAGATCGAGAAAACGAGGGTGATTTTGTTGCTGCCGCGGAAAAGGTAACGCCAGAAATGATTAACTTTATGGTCACGCACGGTCGTGGTCTTATTTGCACACCGCTTACCGAATCACGTTGCGAAGAGTTAGACTTAGATATGATGGTGCGCAACAATACCGATGCGATGGAAACTGCCTTTACCGTTTCGGTAGACCTAAAAGGTCACGGTTGTACTACAGGTATTTCAGCTTCTGATAGAGCAAAAACCGTAAAAGCACTTACCGACAAAAATTTAAAACCCTACGAACTGGGAAGACCAGGTCATATTTTTCCGCTGAAAGCGAAAGAAGGAGGCGTTTTAAGAAGAACAGGTCATACCGAAGCAGCTATAGATTTAGCCAGGTTGGCAGGTTTGTCTCCAGCGGGCGTAATTGTAGAAATAATGAATGAAGATGGTTCGATGGCGCGTTTGCCGCAACTCATGGAAGTTGCAGAACGTTTCGATTTAAAAGTAATTTCGATTGAAGATCTGGTGGCTTATCGCATGCAGCACGACTCTTTGATTGATAAAAAAGAAGACTTTCAGATACAAACCAGGTTTGGCGAATTCCGTTTAAGAGCCTACCAACAAACCACCAACGATCAAGTACATTTAGCGTTAACGAAAGGAAATTGGCAAGCTAATGAGCCTGTTTTGGTTCGCGTAAACTCTACTTTGGTCAATAACGATATATTAGGAACGCTCACCAATAATGCCGATAAAAAATTAGACGATATGTTTCAGGCACTTAATAAAGAAGGTGCAGGAGCGATTGTGTTTATCAATCAGGAACAATCGGGTTTTAATATCCTGTCACGTTTGGAGGAGTTAAAAGACTTACAAGCGCAAGGCGAAATGAAAGCTCCGAGTATTGTGATGGATAATAAGGATTTTGGTATTGGGGCTCAGATTTTACACGATTTGGGTATTCATAAAATCAAATTACTATCGAATACGCAACAAAAAAAGAGGGTAGGAATGATTGGTTACGGCTTGGAGATTACCGAGTATGTGAATTATTGATTTTTCCAATCAATCACAATTTCCTCTAAGGGTTTTCTTACTTTTTTAAAATCCGCAAAAATATCATCTGCAGCACGGATGCCAACTGGTAATAAAAGTGCAGCACTCAAACCTAATTTCTCTAATTCTAAAAATCGGTTGATTTCTAGCTGCTGAAAACCTTCCATCGGGCAAGCGTCTATTTTTTCTTGTGCACAAACCGTGAGTAAATTGCCCATGGCTAAGTACACCTGATTGACTGCCCAAGTTTCTATTTCCTGTTTGGTCTTTTCCTTAAAATCTTCTGTGAGAAAATCCTGAAAAGGCTGTATGATCTTATCTGGGGTGTTTCTTATTTGTTTCACTTTGGTGAAATATTTTTCGATAAAATCTTCGTTGATATTTTGGACAGTACAAAGAATAAGTAAGTGAGAAGCTGTTCCTATTTGTTGCTGGTTCATACACAACGTCTGAATTTTCTGTTGCGCATTTTTATCCTGAATCACCAAAAGCTTCATCGGTTGTAAACCATAAGAAGTAGCCGTAAGCCTAAAAGCATGCTTTAAGGTATCTATTTTGCTTTCTGGTAAAAGTGTTTCTGCGTCAAATTTTTTGGTGGCATAACGCCAGTTTAGAGCTTCAATCGAATTCATATCATTTAGTTTCATCACAAATTTAAACTTATTGATTGCTTTGGTAAAATTATGATTAAGTTAATTTTAAATGCTACAAGTCTTAAGATTTAAATAATACCTACTTTTGTCAAAATTTAGTTTATGAAAAATATTGTTTTCTCGATTTTCTTTTTGTGTTTTACGCTTAATGTTTCTGCACAATTGGTCATCAACGAATTAGATAGCGATACCCCAAGTACAGATGATAAAGAATTTTTAGAAATCAAATCAGCAACGCCTAACTTTTCACTTAACGGCTATATTGTGGTTTTTTTTAACGGTTCAGCCAGTGGGAACAATTCGAGTTACTTAGCTTATGATTTGGCCGGTTATACAACCGATGCCAATGGTTTGTTGTTGATGGGAAGTAACTTAGTTTCTCCTTTTCCACAATATGTGATTTCGCCCAATGTTTTTCAAAATGGTGCCGATGCAGTCGCTATTTACCAAGACAATATCAATAATTTTCCTCCACAAACGATAGCTACAACCACAAATCTTATCGATGCTTTGGTGTATGGTACTGGAGATCCTGACGATACAGATTTGATGGTATTACTTGGGGAAACCCAACAAATTGACGAAAATTTAAATAACGATAAAGACAACGAGTCTATTCAGTTAAATGCTTCTGGAGGTTACGACGTTAAAGCACCAACACCAAGACAACTCAACGACGGAAGCGGAATTATGCTTAACGGAATTACGATTTCGGTTGCTCAAACGCAGTATGATGAAGGTGACAATTTTGATATTACTTTTACACTTGAAGAAGACGTAACACAATCAAAAACCGTCAATTTTACTTTAAATAATGCTGGTTTTGATGCTGCAGATTTTACAGGTAACACCTCCGTAACTTTTGCCACTGGAACCAAAACAGCAGTTGTAAACATTCAATTGATAGACGATACCCTAGATGAAGGTGACGAACAAGCAGTGATAGAGCTGCAAAGTATTCCCTCTGATTTTATCATTCTTAACAATGAAATTACAGTAAGAATTGTCGATAATGATTTCCAAGTTGCCCCTTGGGGAACACCAACTAATCCCACTTTTATAGAAGTAAACTCAACGGCACCAAATACCTATTACGATGCTATCGACGGTTTAGCAGGACAAAACCTTAGAGACGATTTACAAGGCATTATCGCCGAAGAAGGTGTGGTAAGAGCACAAACCTATGCCGATGTGTATGATATACTGATGCAAGCCGACCAAAACCCAGAAAATAGCAATCAAGTTTGGTTAGTTTATACCGAACAGCCCAGAGCAAAACTCGATGTGCAAACAGGTTCAGACAACACCGGAAAATGGAATCGAGAGCATGTTTACCCACGTTCGCGTGGTGGTTATGACAGTATCGAGGATGACGATTTTGCCGATGGTCCAAATGTATATTGGAATACCAATGCAGATTCTTTACGCCACGGAAATTCTGATGCTCATCATATCAGAGCCGTAGATGGTATCGAAAACAGCATTCGTGGTAACCAACATTTTGGTCAATACAACGGACCACAAAATAACCAAGGTAGCTTTAAGGGTGATGTTGCCCGCAGTATTTTTTATATGGTTATTCGTTACAACGGTTTAGACGTTGTCAACGGTTTTCCTGAAAACGGGCCAGGGGAAATAGGAGATTTGGCAACTTTACTGACTTGGCATCAGCAAGATCCGCCAGATGATTTTGAGATGAACCGCAACAATGTAGTTTACGAATGGCAGAAGAATAGAAATCCTTTTATTGATTATCCAGATTTGGTCGATTATATTTTTGGAAGCCAAGCAGGAAACCCATGGAATAATCCAGTTTCCACTGAAAACCCTTCAATTAGTGAAATAAAAATTTATCCAAACCCGTCGAGCGGAAAAATTACTATCGATGGAGTAGAAGGTGAGTTCGAACTTTCTGTTTATTCTGTCATGGGTCAGCAAATTGAGCAACAAAAAATAACAGGAAATGAAACGAATTTATATTTGCCTGTCGGGGTGTATGTACTAAAAATTGAAAACGAATCACAGTTTTTTATACAGAAGTTGGTCATTAAATAAGAAGAAGCGAGGAAGAGGAAAACAAAAAAATACATTAAAATTTTTGTTCCACTACAGTGGTAATTTCTTGCACTTCGCCTGCTTTCATTTCGCCTAAATGGATATCACCAATTCTTACACGCACCAGTCGAAGCGTAGGAAAACCAACAACGGCTGTCATTTTTTTGACTTGTCTAAACTTCCCTTCCGTTAATGTAATCGACGCCCAACTTGTGGGTCCGTGGCGATCGTCACGTACTTTTTTTGCTCTTTCAGGAAAAATGGGAGTATTTTTCAATAATTTAGCTTTGCAAGGAAGCGTTTGATATTTTTTTCCGTTGATGCTTATTTCTACCCCTTTTTGAAGTTTTTTTATAGTTGTTTCAGTAATTATTCCGTCAACTTGTACATAATATTCTTTTTCAATTGCTTGCGAGAGAATTTTGTAGCTCATCTTTCCGTCGGTCGTAAGCATGAGCAGACCTTCAGAATCTTCATCTAGTCTTCCTACAGCCATGGTTTCTTCAGGAAAATCGTATAATTCTCCCAACATTTTTTTCTTTTTGGCTTTTGCTTGATTAGTAATAAATTGGCTTAAATACCCGTAAGGTTTATAAATTTTAAAGTGACGATGCATTATTTAAAAGCCTTATTAAGAATACTTAAAACCCCACGAATAAAAGTCGCGCTCGTCACTACTTTTAGAACGTGATCGGTGACCGTTTTTCCGCTTTTTCTAGCAGTAGATTTTCTTTCGATTTCTTTTCGTTGCTCCTTGGCTTTTTCTTGTTGTTCTTTTTCGCTTGCTGTTTCAATTTTTTTAGTTAAAATTTCATACGCACTTTCTCTATCGATAGCTTCATTATACTTATTTATGAGTTTAGATTTTGAAAGTACTTCTTCGATTTCAGCGGGGCTTAAAATATCCATGCGACTCATTGGTGCGCGAAGCATGGTTGCCGCCAAAGGAGTGGGTCGCCCTTTTTCATCGAGCGCTGTCACAAAAGCTTCTCCTGTGCCTAAAGAAGTGAGCACTTCTTCGGTTTGGTAAAAATCACTTATCGGATAATTTTGTGCGGTCAATTTAATGGCTTTTCGGTCTTTTGCTGTAAAAGCACGTAAAGCATGCTGTACTTTTAAACCTAACTGACTCAAAACTGCAGCAGGAACATCGGTAGGGTTTTGGGTCACAAAAAAGATTCCTACTCCTTTTGAACGAATGAGTTTGATAATGATCTCAATTTGATCTATAAGTGCACTCGAAGCTTCATCAAAAATTAGATGTGCTTCGTCGATAAACAATACTAATTCTGGTTTTTCGCTATCTCCTTTTTCAGGGAAAGTAGAGTAAATTTCCGCCAAGAGACTCAACATAAAAGTAGAAAACAATTTGGGCCTGTCCTGAATATCCGTCAAGCGGATAATATTAATCATTGCATTTCCGTTTGCGTCTTTCTGTAATAAATCTTTTACCTCAAAAGAAGGTTCGCCAAAAAACAAATCGGCACCTTGTTGTTCTAAAGCAACAATTTTTCGAAGAATGGCTCCCGTAGAGGATGAAGAAACGCGACCATATTCTTTTTCGAAAACCTCTTTTCCTTCTTCGGTGACGTAGCGAACAATTTTTTTTAAATCTTCTAAATCAATCAGTGGAATCTTTTTGTCATCACAATATTTGAAGATAATGGCTAGAATCCCTGTTTGTGTGTCACTAAGTTCTAAAATTCGCGAAAGCAAAACAGGACCAAATTCACTTACAGTGGCTCTAAGTTTAACTCCTTTTTGTTCAGAAAGAGACAAAATTTCGATAGGAGAAGCTTTAGCTTCAAAAGGGAAACCAATCTTCTCGTGTCTTCCAGCAAGCTTATCAGCAATGTCAGAAGGTTTTGCAAGTCCACTTAAATCACCTTTAATGTCCATTAATAATACAGGAACCCCTTTTTGGGAAAGATTTTCCGCAATAATCTGTAAAGTTTTAGTTTTTCCAGTTCCTGTTGCACCGGCAATCAACCCATGTCTGTTCATCATTTTTAGAGGAATAGCCACTTGGGTTTCTGATAAAGTTTCATTTTCTAACATTGCTGCGCCGAGATAAATAGAATCACCTTTACTGAGGTAGCCTTCTTGTATGTGCTTGATGAAGTTTTCTTTCTGACTCATTGCTTAATTGATTAGTGTTTAAAAAAAAAGCTCTACAATTAATTTGTAGAGCTTAAATTTACTAAAATTAATATTTCTATTGAATAATTAATTTTTTAACTGCCTTTTCACTTCCGTTACTAACTTTCACTAAATAAACACCAGAAGATGGATTGTTTAATTGAATAGACTTTGTAAGCGAGTTGTTTTCAACTTCTTGATGTTGTACCAATCTACCTCTTAAGTCATAAATTTCTAAGTTATAACTTCCAGCATTTTCAAAACTTAAATTAAAACTACCATTATTTGGGTTAGGATATAGGCTAAATAAGTTATTGTTTATCGTTTCTGTTCCAATAGTATTGGTAATTACAAAATTTTGACTATTGACTGCAAAGAAAATATTATCACTCGCTTTTATTTTTATTCTTGCCGAATTAGACTGTGTTCCAATTGGAATTTGAACGTTTTGAAGACCATCATTTGGAACATTTGAAACCAACAATGTATTAAAATTTAAGCCTCCATCATAAGACAAATAAATATCTACAGTAGTAGCGTTTATACCATTGGCATCAGTTCCAGCTACATTCCATGTCACCGGAACGGTGTTGTTTTGATCATATGAGATACCGGTAGTGTTTTGCGAAGTAACTTCAAAAGGACCTTGATTAACAACATTGATTAGGATATCATCTCTATCACTTTGACCTCCTAAGGCATTGTAATCTCTAACTGTGACAGCAAAATTAATTTGACGAGCGACACTAGGAATAACTTCCCATTGTGGGGTTAAATTACCATTTAATACATCTTGAATTCTCGGAAAGATTCTAGTATTGTTTTTTACAGGAACTCTTGATCTAAACAGAGCTCCATCACTAGAAAATTCTGAAGGAGGAACAAGTGTAATTTCATTGTCAATCTGATCCCAAGTATAATACAATTGATCGCCATCTACATCTACAGCAGTGACCTCTATTTCAAAAGCAGTCTCTTTTGGAATAACATAGTTACTAAGCGGAGTGATTACAGGAGGAGTATTTACAATGGTAGACGTTTGGCCACAAGTACTTGCTGTTTGAAATCTTGCATTTGTATACATTTGATCTATACTTACGGCATTAAATAAAGCGTCACTTAACGACTGAACATTTTGACCAGCACACAAACCTCCATAACCCATAATTGTGGAGCCACTACCAGGCTCGACAGCAGTTTGATCTGTACGCTGCTGTACACATCCGTTTGATGTAGAGTTAAAGGTATGAGTAGCCCCCATTTGATGACCTAGTTCGTGACAAACATAGTCTATTGCAAAAGGATCTCCTATAGGAGTTGGAAGTCCTGTGACACCGCGAGCTTTACCACTATTATTACAAACACTTTGCAATTGTGCTAAGCCTCCAGGGCCTGTACAAAAAGTATGACCTACGTCATAGTTTGCAGTTCCAATAACATTGGTGATTGTTTGTTGACTTTGATTAATTAGCTGACCAGTATTATTGTTATTAAATGGATCCGTACTTCCATTTAAGTAAATTAACTGATCATTGTTGGCAATTAAATTAAAGGTCACTGCCACATCTCTTTCGTATATTTCATTGACTCTATCTATAATAGTTGTAATTGCGCCCATTACGGCTTGTTTTTTTACAGTCTCAGAACTTCCTTGATTACCTGTTACGTTTATATAATACTGAGAAAACTCTCCAGTTACCGCAACAGCTAACCGATAACTTCTTAGAGTAGAGTCATTAACGTCTGCTAAGGCAACATTTTCAAATGAACCATCAATCTCTTCTATCTCAAAAGAACACTCTAAAAAACCATCAATTCTTTGCGTATCTTTTCTGAAAAATGCTTGATAAGTGTTTTTTGAATTATTAAAAGGATTGATTAAAAATCTTCCATTTTCAGTACTTATAAAACCAAATAGACCTTGATACGTAAGTGTAATTCTTATTTTATTTAGGCTATTGTCAGATACTCCTATATAAGATTTGATTTCCGGAAATTTTTCAGATAACTCTTTACTGAGGGTACTAACTTCATATATTCTAAAGTTTTTATATTCATTAAAACCAATAGGAAAAGTTACAAAAACACTACTTTCTATATCTTCGTCTCTGTTTGGAGCAGTAGATAACTGGTGTTTAATTGCATCAAAATTTAGCTGAAAATTTTGATAGTCATCAAGTGTGGTATAGTCATTTAGAAATCCCTCTTGCGCTAGCGGTAGCTTATCTATTTCACTCCATAAATTTACTTGAGCAAATACAAATGTTGGGGAAAGGAAAATAAAAAATAATAGTTTATGTATAAATTTATTCATAATAATAAAAAATTTTAAGCTATAAAGATAGCTATTTTGTACCTATTTACCTAAATGTAAAACTTATTTTTTCAATTAGTATATTAATTTCAAAACTATTATTTTCGTGTAAATTATAAAAATTAAAAACTATGAAAAAAATTGTGATGAGTTTAATGTTGCTTACAGCTTCATTTATAATGAGCGCGCAAGTAACAACACCTCAAGCCAGTCCTTCAGGTGAGATAGACCAAATGGTGGGTTTGACAGAAATTGAAATTGAATATTCTCGACCTTCGATGCGTGAACGTGAAATTTTTGGCGGACTCGTTCCTTACGATAAAATGTGGAGAACTGGAGCCAATAAAAATACAACTATTGAGGTTAGTGATGATGTAACCATAAATGGTGAAAACCTTCCTGCTGGGAAATATGCTATTTATACCATTCCGCAAGAACAAAACTGGGAAGTTATTTTTTACAAAGACAACGAAAACTGGGGCCTTCCAAAAGAATGGGATGAAGCCAAAGTAGCTTTAAAAACAGAGGCGGCTGTCTACCAAATGCCAATGGGGATGCAAACTTTTACGATTGTCATCGACGACTTGACCAACAACTCAGCAATGCT
The DNA here is from genome assembly GCF_003233725.1 of Mesonia sp. K7. Classification (GTDB taxonomy): domain Bacteria; phylum Bacteroidota; class Bacteroidia; order Flavobacteriales; family Flavobacteriaceae; genus Mesonia. The sequence continues at coordinate 206,082 of NZ_QKQV01000002.1, read as the reverse complement.
GAGCTTTTTGTGGGAAAATACAATAGCAGCTTTAAAGATAGAGGTTCCTACAGAGGAAAAAGCTTTGAATAGTATAGAAACAACTCTTGCTCAAGATCCAAAACCTGCAGATTATTATGCAGCAGCAAATTACTATTACGAAGAGAAAAAAGACATGAATCAAGCTTTAGCTTGGATGAATAAAGCCGTAGAAGGTTATGGTAAAGACACTCCTTTTTACATTCTTCGTAAAAAAGCATTAATTCAAGCAGAATTGGGGATGAAAAAAGAAGCGATCAAAACAGCTAAAGAATCGTTAGAAGGAGCAAAAAAGGCAGGAAATGATGATTATATAAAAATGAATGAAGCCTCTATCAAAGCGTGGAGCAAATAATAAAATAACACTTTCGTGAAATCAAGGAGCTTTTTTTAAGCTCCTTTTTTTATGAAATATTGTAATGAGGTCAAAATAACAGCTAATATCATAACAACCGCACATCCAAAAATATTTAACCATAAATAAGGCATTACATCGTACCACCATACTATTATTACTATGATTTGAGTGATAATAGCAGCCATAAAAATAGCATTGCTTTTGATCCATTTTACAAAAAATGCAATTAAAAAGATACCAAGAACATTTCCATAAAATATAGAACCAATAATATTGACGAGTTGTATTAAATTTTCAAACAAATTAGCGGTACAAGCAATTAAAATGGCTAAAACGCCCCAAGCCAAGGTAAAATATTTAGATGCTTTGAGGTAATGTTTTTCGCTTTTTGGTTTCCTTTGATTCCGTTTGTAAATATCAATAACCGTTGTGGTGGCTAAAGCATTGAGTTCTGAAGCAGTAGAAGACATCGCTGCACATAAAATAACGGCTAGTAAAAGCCCAATTAGACCACGTGGTAATTCGTTTAAGATAAAATGGATAAACACATAATCTTTATCATTGGTTTCTATCTGTGGATTTATTTTATGAATAAGTTGATCCGCATCTTTACGAATCTCTATTTCTTTTCCCGAAAGTTCTATGAGTTGTCTTTTGTAGATTGTTTGTTGGTTGGTTTCTGCTTGACCTAATTGCAATGTTAGTGCTGCTTTTTTTTCTTGAACCGCTTTTAATTGGGTTTGATAGTCTTGATATTGAGCTTGTTCGCTAGCACTTGCATCTTTTATAACTTCTGCTGTTGCCGGATTAAAATTGAGGGGCGAAGCATTAAACTGATAAAAGACAAAAACCATTACACCAACCAATAAAATAAAAAATTGCATCGGTACTTTTAAAAATCCGTTAAAGATTAATCCTAACTGACTTTCTTTGATACTTCTACCCGAAAGGTAACGTTGTACTTGACTTTGATCAGTACCAAAATAAGAGAGTGCCAAAAATGTTCCGCCCAACAAACCACTCCATATCGTATAATTGTTCTCAAAATCAAAATTAAAGTCAAGAATATTGAGTTTTCCGTGGGTATTGGCAATCTCCAAGGCATTGTTAAAATTGACATTTTCTGGCAGGTACTCCAAAATAAAGAAAAATGCAGCAAACATTCCTAAAAAGATAATTCCCATTTGTTGCTTCTGCGTAATACTCACGGCTTTTGTTCCACCAGAAACGGTATAAATAATTACCAAAATACCTATGATGATGTTGAGGGTAAATAAATCCCAACCCAAAACGGCAGAAAGAATAATAGAAGGAGCAAAAATGGTAATTCCAGCAGCTAAACCACGTTGTATGAGAAACAGAATTGCGGTAAGGCTTCGGGTTTTTAAATCAAACCTGCTTTCTAAAAATTCGTACGCAGTATATACTTTCAACCGATGATAAATGGGTATAAAAACCATACTGATCACCACCATCGCAATAGGAACCCCAATATAAAATTGCACAAAACTCATCCCGCTATGAAAAGCTTGTCCCGGTGTAGAAAGGAAAGTAATGGCGCTGGCTTGGGTTGCCATGACTGAAAGACCAATGGTCCACCATTTGGCTTCGTTTCCTCCTTTTAGATAATCATTTACATCTTTACTGCCTCTAGTTTTGTAATATCCATAGATTACAATAAATAGTAGCGTCGAAAATAAAACGATAAAGTCTAATGTGTGCATTAAGCGTAAAGATTCATGAGAAAATAAAAAAAGATGAGGTAAAGCAGGTTAAAAACCAATACTAAAGTGTAAACTTTTTTCCAGCGGTATTTTTCGGGCTTTTCTATCATTTTTTACCAATCGAAAGTAAATTTACAAAAAGTTTATATGCTCCAGAAACGCCTTCGGGCAATTCTCTAAAAAAGCTAATACCTGTGTAAATGTAGTAACCTTTGCCGTGCTTACCAATAAGTAAACTTCCATCTTTCCAGCCTTCGTTATGTTCATAAAAAGACAATACTGGTGTAAAATTTTTGTCCCATTCATTCGGAAAATATAAACCACGTTCTTGTACCCAACCTGTAAAATCTTCTTTGGTAATTTTGTTAGGGAAGTTTAAAACGGAATGATTTCTGTTTAAAAACTTGACTTCTGAAAACTCATCTGTCACTCGTTCTCGTGATAAGGCTATCGGGAAAGGAGCAATTTCTTGGGTTTGCAAACCTCTAGTAGTGTTGTATTGCGTGACGACAGTGCCACCATTTTTAGCATAATTAAACAGTAAATTACGGTGTAAAACTAAATCTTCGTTGGTATTGAAAGCTCTAATTCCTACGACAATCGCATAGTATTTCAACAAATCAGATAACGAGCTTTCATTTAAGTTGATATTGTCAACTTGGTAGCCAATGTTGTGTAGACTTTGCGGAATTAAATCACCTGCACCTTCAATATAACCAATCAAGTTACCTCGTTTTTGAAGATCTAAACGAATGAGTTTACTTTCTGCCGGAGAAAGTATCATTTGTTTTGGAATATGATCAAAATCTATTTCGGTGAGCGATTGGTCAAAAATACCGTGATCACTTACAAAAAAGGCTTTTGCTGAAATTTCTGAAGCTTTTTGCGTAGGTTTGATCGTGACCATTATTGTTTGTTCTTCGCCTTTATGATTGAAATGAAGTTCTTGCTTTACAGAATTAATCTCCCAACCTTTTTCTGTTTTAAACTGTAAACTTCCGCTAAGGTTATCTTGGTATGATTTTACTTTTACCGCTACAGATTTGGGTTGATTATCGGCAAAAATCATCATGGGGTTTTCAAAAGAAATAACCACATCCGGAACTATTAAAATAGGTTCGTTTACTTCACCTCTTACAGGATCATTATGTTTATGGATAAGCGGTCTTTTTATCTGAAAGGTTTCACCATTTATTTCATAAGTTATTGTAGCTATAATTTCAGACAGATTTTCAGGTAAACCAATCAAATTTTCGTTTTCTACCTGATACATTCCTAAACTTGCCTCGGGATTAAGCCAGTAAGGTGAAGTATAATTTACTTTTTGTGGAATTTCAACTGAAAAACTTTCTATATTGTTTTGATTTTTAGATAATAAGATATTTTTATTTAAATAAAAACCTAAACTAGGTATCTCAATATTTTTTAACCTAACTTCTTGATTATTTCGCAAGGTGTTTTCAATGTTTAAGGTGATTTTACTTCCTCTGGTGAGGTGTTGTTGCGGTGTAGAAATTTCGGTATATAAACCTAAACAAGCGAATATAATCTCTTGTGTGAGCTCTAATTTTTCTGTTTTATACGAATTGCTTTTTAGTTGACTGATTTCCGTATAAATTTTTACTAAATCGGTAACACTTTTCTGTGGATTTAAAAAGTCAAAATCCTGCTTTACATCCGTAACAAGTTTTTCTATTTTATCACCTCCCTCAATTTTAGACCAACGGGTGTTAATATTCTCAAAAACATCATTATTTTTTATTTTTTCGCCTTCCAGAAGTTCTAAATATTCACTTTCGTTTCCGCGAATAGCAGTATTACCAAAACCTTGTGATTTGTGTTGACTACGGCTTAAGGCAGCAATTTCGGTGTTTGATTTTCCCGTCATCGGATCAAAAACACCTACATTTACTTCGACCAAATTACTTTTATCGGTTTTGTTGAAAGCTTCTTGTGAGCCGTAAAACCACCAAGAGGTATTCCAAAACAGTCGTTTAGGTTGGTGCAAACCATATTTCTGTGCTGATTCGGGGTGAAAATTAGAGTCGTTTGCTAAACGAAAAGCTTCTACACTTAAACGGGCAGAAGCCGTATGATGACCGTGTGTATTGCCTTCGCTTCGATGGTCAAAACGATTGATGATTACATCGGGCTTAAACTTCCGGATAGTCATCACTACATCTGCCAATACTTTTTCTTTATTCCATATTTCTAAAGTTTCCTGTGGTGTTTTGGAAAAACCAAAGTCATTGGCTCGTGTAAAAAATTGTTGCCCGCCGTCTATTTTTCTGGCTGCAAGAAGTTCTTGTGTGCGTATAAGCCCTAATTGTTCCCGTAACTGTGTTCCGATAAGGTTTTGTCCACCATCGCCACGCGTAATCGATAAATAGGCTGTTTTGGCGTGCTTATGGTTGGCATAGTAGGAGATGAGTTTGGTGTTTTCATCATCGGGATGAGCTGCAAGATATAAAACCGAACCTAAAAATTCGAGTTGTTCTATTTTCTGGTAAATGGCTGCACTTGAATAGTCTATTGTTTGTTGCGAAAACCCAACTAAGGAAGTAAGTAAAAAGAAGAAGTAAAAATGTTTTTTGATGAAAAACATAAGGTGAATTTATTTATGGATTAATGCATAGTTTCGTCTTCCAAAAATGCATCTTTTTGTATCAAAGAAACGCCTTTTTGCAAAATTAAATTGTTGGGGTAAGTTACTAATTCGCCATTTTCTGCTCGTAAAATTAGATGAAAAGCTTTTATATCTTCAATAATTGCCTCCATAGGGTAATCTTTATCGTGAATTTTTATTTTATCCCCAATTTTATAAGGAAAAGAGAAAAACATAATGACTCCTGAAGTAATGTTACTTAAAATGGACCAAACTGCGAACAGAGCAATACCTATAACCGCAAAAATAGAGGAAAAAACTACTGCAAAATCTTTTGGAGTAACTCCCCAAACCAACAAAAGTAAAAATAAGGCAATAAAGGCCATCAAAAAATTGATGTAACGTGCCATCAGTTGGATGCGTGCGATATTTATTTCTTGTCTTTTACCCACTCTATTGGTGGTGGTTGTCAATATAAGACGAACAATTAGCAAGAATAAAATAACGGCAATAGTATATATGATTTGTGTTTGATATGTATAAAACAGTTCTTTCATGAAAACTCGACGGATTTTAAAACCTCAAATTTAAAAAATAGCACGTTATAAAACTTCAAGTTTATAGATTTTTCAACTCCTTATACAATAGATGTATGGGCAAGCCCATCACTGTATAAAATGAGCCTTCAATTTTTTGAATACCTATTTTACCAATCCATTCTTGAATGCCGTATGCGCCAGCTTTGTCGTAAGGTTGAAAAGTGTCGATGTAAAATTCGATTTCTGATGGGGTTAACTTTTTAAAGAAGACTTGAGTTGTATCATGACTCACTTTCGTAAAATTTTTACGAGCAATAGCCACTGCAGAAATCACCTGATGCTGTTTTCCAGAAAGGTTTTGAAGCATTTCTATAGCTTTCTTTTTGTTTTTTGGTTTTCCTAAAATATAATGGTCTTGAGCCACAATGGTGTCTCCTGTAATCACAATGGTATTTTCTTCCTTAAGTATATCTGCAAAGGCTTTTGCTTTATTTAATGTGATGTGTTCTGTAACCTCAGTAGGAGAAAGGTGGTCAGGATAACTTTCGTCAACATTCTTCGCCAAAATCTCAAAGGTCAAGCCCAATTCTTCGAGCAATTGCTTTCTTCTGGGCGAAGCAGAGCCTAAGATAATTCGCTTGTTTTGTAATTTTTGTATCAACGGATTTATTTCCATAAAACAGGATATAAAGCAATAAACCCGGCAAGAGCTACCAACACTAAGTTAAGTAGAACTTTTACAGGAGCATAAGCGTTTTTGTCACTCAACAATTTGAAAATACAAAAGAGTAGCGGCGCAATCACTAAAAATAATACATAAAACAAGGCAATAGAATTGTTGTAGAGAAAAGTAAATAGGTAAAATATGGTGGCGAAAACTACTACAGCAAGAATAGCCACTATTACAAAATTGGTTCGTTTTTCACCTAAGATAATGGGAAGTGTTTTGTTTTCTTGTTGGTAATCACCATTTTTATTTTTCTGCTGATGAACCAATAATAAAGACCAAACGATAAAAAAGGTAAAGACCGCATAATTTACCAAAATAAAAAACAGTTCTCTTTGCCAAGACTGATTGGTGTTATTTACTGCAGGTAACAGGTCATAAATCCCAGGTAAAATAAAAACAAGACTCGTTAAAACAGCGAGAAGAATATTACCCACTTCTACATAAGATTTTAAAAGGTTTCCTCGGGTATAGAGAATGATAGAAATCAATAAAAAAATACTACTAAAAATAGGTCTCTGAATGAGGTTGGAAAGATAAAAACCTCCTAAAAACCCTAGAATACTTAACCCAATAAAAAGATTTACTGCTTTTTGTTCGGTAAAGGTGTTGTAAAGTGTAGCTTTCTCTGGATTGTTGACTTTTATTGCTTTTTTCTGATTGATAAAATCGATGACACTTCCTGAAGCAGCTAAGCAAACCATAGAAAACACCAAAATAGAATAGCCAAAAGTATTAAGGGTGATGTCTATATTGAAGTTTTGGTTGTTTTTTAAGAAATCAAACAGACAAAACTTGATTGCATATAAGGTTGCTGCAATGAGAATTAAGTATCGAAAACGGATGAGTTGTAAGTATTTGTTCATGAAAAAAGATTAATCGTTTATCCAGTTTCCTTGCACTTTTAAGACTTGCTCTATCAAATCCCGTACGCAACCCTGGCCACCATTTTTATGAGAAATATACTTGGAAATTGCTTTTACTTCGGGTACTGCATCTTGCGGACATGTGGGCAAAGCCACCATTTTCATCGGATATACATCGGGAATATCATCACCCATATAGGCTACTTTTTGCGCATCAATATTATAAACATCAAAAAACTCATCAAGACATGCTACTTTATCATCTATTCCCAAATGAATATCAGTAATGCCCAATCCGCGTAAGCGTTTTCTTACGGCTTCATTCTTTCCACCAGAAATCACACAAATGGTATAACCTTTTTGCACAGCTTTTTTTAAAGCATAACCGTCTTTGATGTTCATGCTTCTCAAGAGTTCACCATCATAAGCAATATGCACTTTTCCGTCGGTTAAAACGCCATCTACATCAAAAACAAAGGTGTTGATGTCATTTAAGATCTCTTTATAGTTTTTTTCCATGGGTACGTTGTATCGATTGGGTGAGCAATTTATAAATTTCTTTGAAATTGGCGTCATCCAATTGCGCTAAATGCGAAGAGATGGTCTTTTGATCGTTGCGAATGGCAGGTCCGGTTTGTACACGCTTGGGCGAATTATGGGTCGCTTTTTTTGTAGTTTCGGTCATTAGAGCGTGTAAAATCTCGAAAGGAACTTGATTTTGCTCACACAAATCTTCTCCGATTTGATAAAGATGGTTGACAAAATTACACACAAAAACCGCCGAGAGGTGTAAAGACTTCCGTTGGGTTGAGCTGATAGGATAAATTTTATCGGAAACCAATTTTGCTAATTGCTCTAAAAGTTGGTAATTTTTTTCGGAATCGGCTTCCAAACAAAGCGGAACTTCCTTAAAATTGACCTCTTCTTGTTTAGAAAAAGTCTGTAGCGGATAAAAAACACCATTGTTTTTGGCTGTTTTTTGAAGCGGAACACTTCCGGAAGTGTGTAGAATCAGTTCGTTGCGATCTTGTAATTTTTCCACGTAAGTGCTTACCAAATCATCCTTAAGTGAAATAAGAATCACATCGGCTGGTTTTAGATCTTTTAGGTCGGTAATAGTTGCTGCATTTGTAAATTGCTCAAGGCTCTCTCTGCGGTGATTATAAACTTGTTGCACTTCAATTTCTGGGCTTTCGGTAAAAGCTCTAAAAAGATGAGTGGCGACATTACCTGCTCCTAAAATGCTTACTTTTATCATATCACGAAAGTATAAAAACTTTTAGGCTTGTAAAATAGCATTTTTCTTGTTTTTTGAAGTAAAATTTGGTCTTCAATCGGTTAAAAAGCAGTAAATTTGTCGCGATTTAAAAAAATCTACCATGCTTCAGAAAAAGATCTCCCAATTTTTGTTTTCAACACGCACCATGGCAAGCCTTTTTATCTTATTTGCATTAGCCATGGCAATAGGAACTTTTGTCGAAAACTCTTACAGTACAGCAACAGCAAGAGCATGGATTTACAACGCTTGGTGGTTTGAACTGATTATGCTTTTGTTTGCCGTTAACTTTATTGGGAACATCAAAAAATACCGCTTGTTGCGAAAGGAAAAACTCAATACACTTTTATTACACCTTTCTTTTTTGCTGATTATTATCGGTGCTGGCGTGACAAGATATATTGGGGAAGAAGGTATAATGCCTATACGCGAAGGAGAGACCAGCAATACCATGTTATCTGAAAAAACATACATCTCTGCAATGATAGATGGCAAAGTAGATGGGCAACCTTTACGTAGAAATGTGCACTTGCCTATCAATTTAGCACCGAAAATCGACAATAACAAGACCGTTTCTACCGACTTTAAAGATGATCTCATTGATTTTGAAGTAGTAAAATTTATTGCTGGAGCAGAAGAAGGTCTAATCGAAGATGAAAATGGTAAAAACTACCTAAAAATTGTGGAAGCAGGCGACGGAACTCGTCACGATCATTACCTTGAAGAAGGTGAAGTTACTTCAATACATAATATATTATTTGCTTATAACAAACCCACAGACGGAGCAATAAATGTGATAACAAGTGAGGAAGAAGGCTATCAACTTAAAAGTCCTTTTGTCGGAAGTTATATGCGCATGGCAGATCAGAAACAAGGTATTGTCTATGAAGATTCGTTACAAACCTTGATGATGCGTTCCTTATACGATGTGGCAGGAATGCAATTTGTTTTTCCAGATCCAGAAACTAGAGGGAAATACGATATTGTCGAAAAAGAAGAAAAAGAGAAGGGCGATCAAGATGGTGTGATTCTAAATGTAAAAGCTGGAGGAGAAACCAAACAAGTGAGTTTGTTGGGTGGTAAAGGTTATGTCAACAACCATAAAAAAGTAGAAGTTGGAGGTTATGAGATATATGTACGTTACGGAAGCAAGGAAATCGAATTGCCTTTTTCGCTAAAGCTGAATGATTTTATTGCAGAAAAATATCCGGGTACAGAAACCAATCCGATGCCCAGCTATTCTTCGTTTAAAAGTAAAGTAGACTTGATTGATGGGGAAGAAGTTACCCAACATGATATTTATATGAACCACGTTTTAGACCATCGGGGTTATCGTTTTTTTCAAGCTTCTTTCGATGCCGATGAAAAAGGAACTATACTTTCGGTCAATAACGATTGGTGGGGAACTTGGATCACGTATATCGGTTACTTTTTACTCTACATAGGTTTGATGGTGATTTTATTTGAAAGAGGTTCGCGTTTTGGTGAGCTCAAAAGAAAGTTAGACAAGGTAAAAGCAAAAAAAGAGGCTCTAACGCTATTTATTTTATTGATTTCGTTGACCGGATTTTCACAACAAGATTCTATCGTTATGCCTTCCACACATGATAATGATCCTTTAAAACCCAATCAAGCACAGCACGAACATCACGAAAACGATGCTCATGCGCACTCGAGTAGTATCATTCTCCCTAAAAAAACAGTCGATTCGCTATTAAAGAAAAATGCCATTTCTGAAGAGCACGCCGATAAATTCGGAAGGTTGGTTATACAAGATGCTAAAGGAAGAATGAAACCTGCCAATACTTATTCTTCTGAATTGTTACGTAAACTTAGTAAGAGTGATCATTACGAAGACCTTAATAGTGACCAAGTTCTGTTTTCGATGACAGAAAACCCAACACTTTGGTACAATGCACCACTTATTTATGTGAAAGCCAAAAATGATAGCTTACACCAGATTATTGGGGCAGAGATGGGAGCGAAGCACATCGCCTTGGCTCAGTTTTTTGATGAAAAAGGAAATTATAAGCTTTCACCTTATTTGGAAGCTGCTTATAAAGCGAAAGTAAAAAACCAATTTCAAAAAGACTTTATTGCTGCCGACGAAAAAGTAAACCTATTGTACAATACGTTAGAAGGTAAAGTATTACGTATTTTTCCAATTCCGAATGCCGAAAACAATAAATGGATTTCTTACCCAGAAGCTTTAGAGCAAAAAGAAGCTTTTGTTGGGGTTGATTCGTTGATCATATCCAATATTTTTCCGCTTTATATGCAATCGGTCCATTTTGCCAAACAAAATGGCGATTATAAAAATGCCAACGACTTGTTGTTGGGCATCAAAGGGTTTCAAAAAAAATATGGCTCAGAAGTTTTACCGAGCGAAGAGAAAATAAATGCAGAGGTTTTGTACAATCGTTACGATGTTTTTAGAAATCTGTTTTGGCAATATATGTTGGCAGGCTTGGTCATGTTTATTTTTGTGATTGTTCGAATTTTCAATACTAGTAAAGTATTAAACACATTAGTTTTAATAAGTAAAATAGCAATTTTCTTATTATTTATAGTCCATACCGCAGGATTGATTGCTCGTTGGTATATTTCGGGCCACGCACCTTGGAGCGATGCTTATGAAAGTATGATTTATGTCGCTTGGGCAACCATGTTCTTTGGTCTTGCCTTTGGGCGAAAAAGCGATTTGACCACTGCTTCAACCGCATTTGTAACTTCCATGATTTTGATGGTCGCCCACTGGAACTGGATGGACCCATCGATTGCTAACCTTGTTCCGGTATTAGACTCTTATTGGTTGATGATACACGTTGCAGTCATTGTGGCAAGTTATGGTCCTTTTACGTTAGGGATGATTCTTGGGTTGGTTTCTTTATTGCTTATGATTTTAACCAATGAGAATAATGTTAAGAAGATGAAACTGAACATTCAAGAGTTAAGTATCATCAACGAAATGGCGCTTACCGTTGGTTTGGTCATGCTTACCATTGGTAACTTTTTAGGCGGCCAATGGGCAAACGAAAGTTGGGGACGTTATTGGGGCTGGGATCCTAAAGAAACTTGGGCACTCATCAGTATTATGGTTTATGCGTTTGTGATACACATGCGTTTAGTACCAGGCTTAAGAAGCCGTTTTGCTTTTAATTGGGCGTCTATTATTGCTTTCGGAAGTATTTTGATGACTTATTTTGGAGTAAACTTCTACCTTACAGGTTTGCATTCTTATGCAAGCGGGGACCAAATTATCAGCTATAAATTTATTATAGGTTCGTTTATAGCCTGGATTGTTTTGGGCTTCTTTGCTTACCAAAAATATAAACGCTTTTATAAGAAGTAAGCGATAAAAAAAGCCTATCAAAAATTGATAGGCTTTTTCATTAAAATGTCGAATGTGATATTTATATAACTCTTACGTTTACAGCATTCATTCCTTTTTTACCTTCCTGAAGATCAAACTCTACAGTGTCGCCTTCGTTAATTTCGTCAACTAATCCTGTAACGTGTACAAAATATTCAGTGTTGGTTTCGTCTTCTTTAATAAATCCAAATCCTTTAGTAGAGTTAAAGAATTTGACAGTTCCTTTGTTCATTTTGTGTAATTTAATTTATAATGGGATAAAAATACATTTTATTATTATAATAAATACATTTTTAATACATTATCTTTTTGTAAGGTTAAAATATTTCCTCTAATGCTTTCTGGCGAAAATCAAAAATGGCATCTAATTTCTTCTTAATGATGAGGTGATTCATCAAGTTTCCAATAACACCCAAAGGAGGTTGATAGCTTACAATGTCTGTCATTATAACCCCTTGACGATTAGCCTCTAAATGATGCTGGTGATGCCAAATTTTATAGGGTCCAACACGCTGCTCATCTACAAAAAACTTTTTTTCTTCTAAGTGGGTTATTTCGGTTACCCAATTGGTTTTGATACCCAAAAGTGGAGTTACTTTATATTTAATGATTAATCCTTGGTACATCTTTTTAGGTAAATTCTTTGAGAGAATATCAAAATTCATGTCAGTAGGTGTGATCTTATTAAGGTTTGCAGGGTTTGAAATAAAATCCCACACCTCATCTAAAGATTGGTTGAACTGTTGTGTTTTATACAATTGGTAAAATCCCATGTTTTTAATTTTAAACGAGTTTAAATTAATTATTTTGAGTGCAAAGAGTTGTTAAGAATATCTCAAATTATCTTTTTTGTGTAAGATGTTTGATAATTTTAAAACAAAAAAATTAAGATGAATATATTTGAAGCTATCCGAAAAGACCATGACATTCAACGTGACTTATTAAAAAAAGTATGTAATACTTCTGGTGATACTGAAGAAAGAACAAAACTTTGGAAAGCGTTAAAACAAGAGTTGGTTATCCATGCCGATGCAGAAGAACGCTTTTTTTATGCGCCTCTTATTCACAATGATATGATGCAAGAACATGCAAGACACGGTATCGCCGAGCATCATGAAATGGATGAGCTAATAGAAAAGATTGAAGAAGCAGACCCCACAACGCCAGCTTGGCTAACTTATGCTAAACAGCTTTCGGAGAAAGTTGAACATCATCTCGATGATGAAGAACATACATTTTTTCAGTTGGCAGGAAAGGTATATAATGAAAAAGAGAAAGAAGGATTGGCGAAAGATTATCTAGATTATATGGAAAATGAACGCGGCTAATATAAACTTCCTGTTTTAAAGGTAAAATTTTAATAAAGTCAAGCTTTTATTAGGTGTTTTATCTACTAAACCTTATATTCCTCGCAAACAATATTAATATTTTTAAATTAAAAGACATGTCAAAAGCAGAAAAAGGAAGTAAAGTAAAAGTACATTACACAGGGAGATTGACAAACCATACGATTTTTGATTCTTCACGTGACCGCGAGCCATTAGAGTTCACCGTAGGTGCGGGTCAAATGATTAAGGGTTTTGATAGAGCTGTAGAAGGAATGAACATTGGAGATTCCAAAAACATCAGAATTCCTATGGATGAAGCTTATGGGCCAAAAAGAGACGATGCTTTCGTCACCGTAAATAAATCTAAATTACCCGAAGGCTTAGAGCCAAAAGTAGGAATGCAATTAGAGGCTTCACAACCCGACGGACAAAGACAAATGTTGGTGATTTCAGAAATTAAGGAAGACGAAGTTGTTTTGGATGCCAACCACCCATTAGCAGGTCAAGATTTAGAATTTGATATCGAACTGATGGAGGTGAACTAAATTTTATATCATACATACAAAAAAACCTCTCACGTGTGAGAGGTTTTTTTGATTTTGTGTTTTAGAAAAAACTATCTTGTGCAATTTGCACCCCAGTTTTCGCTTCCTTCGCTATATAAAATAATCAACTCACTTGCGTTGATTCTAATATAGCTGCTTTCGTCACCACCAACATTAATGTGGTATTCACTGTTTTCTTCTTCAAATTTCACACCTGTAATATCCGGAATTCCATCTGAAAAACTAAAACGATAGTTATCACCAACTTTGGTTACTGTAACTCTACCATCATTGGTGTTTACAGTCGTTCCGTCACCAGAGTCATAGCTTAAAGAACCGTCATAAGTTCCTACAAACAAATCGTTATCTACTGGGTTGTCATCTTTGCTGCAAGAGGTAAAAGCAAAAATGGTCAAGGCAAATACTGCCGTTAATTTCAATAAATTTTTCATAACTATTTTTTGTTTTTATGTTAATGAGATAAATATAGAAACGTATTGATGGTCAAAAAAAATGATTAACAAAAACTTAGGTGCATAACTAAAAGACTTGTTAAAAAATAGTTTACATTAGTGTAATGCAAATAATACTTTACACTTCAGAAGATTTACCAAAATGCTTAGAAATTTTTGATTCTAACTGTCCTTCTTATTTTAATGAACATGAGCGCTTTGAATTTGAAAACTTTCTGAAAGAAAATAAGTTTCCATATTGGTTAGTGACAGAAGGTGATAAAATTGTTGGTTGTGGCGGAATTTATATTTCCGATACTGATTTTGAGCGAGCAGAATTCGACAAAGAGGTAGGCTTTGCTTGGGGAATGATTCATCAGGATGAACACAAAAAAGGTTACGGTAAAGCCTTGAGTAAATTTAGAATTCAGTTTTTAAAAGAAAATTTTCCCGATTACCAAAAGGTTCTTCGCACTACACAAAACACCAATAAGTTTTTTGAGAAGTTTGGGTTTACTACTTACAAATTTGTAGAAAATGGTTTTGGTGGAGGTTTTGATAAATATGTGATGGTATATCAAAAAGAATCATAGCTTTTTCTTAAAACTACAAAAAATAAAATTTTGTGTAGTGCCAAAAGGAGTAGAGTGATTATTGATTTTACATTGCTCTTTTGCAAAAATAGTTTCAAAAAGTAAAGTCATCGATTTTTCTGAATATTGTTTGATAGGTATTCCGCTGCATTTTGTTGGTCCATCGGTAGAAAATGTTCCTAAGATGAGTTTCCCTTTCGGGGAAATAGCATTGCGGACTAATTCCACGTATGTGTTGATGTCACTTTCTTCTGTCAAAAAATGAAAAGCCGCTCGGTCGTGCCAAATATCAAAAGTTTCTTTAGGGTTGAACGCTGTAATATCACTCACCACCCAATTGACTTGCTTAGCTTTTGCCCCTAAACGTTTTTGAGCTCTTTCGATCGCAGTTTTGGAAATATCGAGCACGGTAATATTTGTAAAACCCAATTCTAGTAAATGGTCGACGAGAAAACTATCACCGGCACCAACATCAATGATTTTAGTGGTTTTAGGAGGTTTACTTTCTAAAATGAAATCTAAAGATGTTTGTGGAGTAGGTTGGTACCAACTTACTTCGTTAAGACTTTTAGTTTCGTAAATGTTTTCCCAATGCTTTTTTCTGTTGAAAACTTCCATAAGTCAATAATAAAAAAGCCACTTACAAAAGTGGCTTTTGAAGTTCTTTTATTTTAATCCGCCAACCATATCTTCAGGTTTTACCCATTCGTCAAATTCTTCGGCAGTGGTATGACCTAATTTTACGGCTTCTTCTTTTAAAGTAGTCCCGTTTTTGTGGGCTGCATTGGCAATTTCTGCGGCTTTGTAGTAACCAATTTTGGTATTTAAAGCGGTAACCAACATTAAACTTTTGCTTACTAATTCGTCGATACGTTCTTGATTGGGTTCGATACCTGCTGCACAATGCATATCAAAAGAGACACAAGCATCACCGATAAGTTGGGCACTTTGTAGTAAATTGGCTGCCATCACAGGTTTAAAAACGTTTAACTCAAAATGACCTTGCATGCCGCCGACACCGATGGCTACATCGTTCCCCATGACTTGGGCACAAACCATAGTTAAGGCTTCACATTGAGTTGGATTTACTTTTCCGGGCATAATTGAAGAACCAGGTTCGTTTGCCGGAATGATAATTTCACCGATTCCGCTACGAGGTCCAGAAGCCAACATACGGATATCATTTGCAATTTTATTTAAAGAAACAGCAATTTGTTTTAAAGCACCGTGAGTTTCGACAAAAGCGTCGTGTGCAGCAAGTGCTTCAAATTTATTTTCCGCAGAAGTGAAAGGCAAACCAGTAAACTCGGCAATGTATTTCGCTACATTCTCTGCATAGCCTTCAGGTGTATTTAAACCTGTTCCTACAGCGGTTCCGCCAAGAGCAAGTTCTGCCAAATGCGGTAAGGTATTTTCTAAGGCTTTAATACCGTGGTCAAGTTGCGAAACATAACCGCTAAATTCTTGTCCCAAAGTAAGTGGTGTCGCATCCATAAAGTGTGTACGACCAATTTTGACCACTTTTGCAAAATCTTTGGCTTTTCTATCTAAAGTATCCCGTAAACGTTTGATTCCCGGAAGGGTCACTTTTATAATTTTGATATAAGCAGCAATGTGCATTCCTGTCGGGAAAGTATCGTTAGACGATTGCGACTTGTTGACATCGTCATTGGGCTGAAGTGTTTTTTCACCTTCGCCAATGGTTTTTCCAGCTAATTGATGAGCACGATTGGCAATAACTTCGTTTACATTCATATTGCTTTGCGTACCCGAACCTGTTTGCCATATCACTAACGGAAACTGATCGTTGTGTTTACCTTCCAAAATTTCGTTACAAACGTCAGCAATCAACTCCCTCTTTTCTGGAGCTAAAATACCTGCATCTGCATTGGTATAAGCCGCTGCTTTTTTAAGGTATGCAAATCCGTAAATAATCTCGAGAGGCATCGAAGCTTCTGGGCCAATTTTGAAGTTGTTACGAGAACGTTCGGTTTGTGCTCCCCATAATTTATCGGCAGGCACTTTTACTTCGCCCATAGTATCTTTTTCTATACGATATGACATGATTTGAGTGTTTTGTTTTTAGGATTTCAAAAATAAGATTTTTACGGCTAAATCTTAAGCATATAGAGCTACAAATTTATTTTTGTAATCGATAGGAGTGACTCCAACATATTTCTTAAAAATATTTCGAAAAGATTTTTCATCATTATAACCAACCTCGAGCATGACTTCACCTATATTTTTTCGTGTACTTTCAATTAGTTTTTTGGCGGCTTCTACTTTTACACGTTGTATATATTGCGCAAGCGTATTGTGTGTTGCTTTTTTAAAACGTCGTTCGATATTCCTTCTGCTCATCGCAACCATTTCTGAAAGTTCATCGACAGAAAGTTTTGCGTTATAATTTTTTTCGACAAAAGTCTGTAGTTTTTTTACTTCTTCATCCTGATGGTTTTTTTGACCTTCAAAAATGGTGAATGTCGCTTGATTGTTTCGGTGTATATCTATGGCAAAATATTTGGAAGCTCGAATAGCCATTTCCCTATTGGTATATTTTTCCGCTAAATAGAGTAATAAATTCCATATAGAATTTGCTCCGCCACTCGAATAAATGCCATTATCTACCGTAATAATTCCACCGTCAACAATATTTATATGAGGATACCTTTCTTTAAAAAGGTTATAAAACGCCCAATGGGTAGAACATTTTTTTTGATCGAGTAAACCTGTTTCGGCCAGAAGGAAAACACCGGTACAAAGCGAAGCTATTTTTGCTCCCTCTTTATATGCTTTTTGTATGTAGGGAATGAAGTTTTTGTTAAGTTGTAGGTTGTCTTCCATATTCCCGTAAATAGGAGGAATGATTAGCAAATCGGTTTTGGGCGGCTCACTTAATAAAACATCAGTCTTTACCTGAAAAGAGCCTTCTTGCACGGGAACAATCGTTTCTTCACCCATTAAATTTATGTTAAACTTAGCTGGTTGACCTTCTGATTCTAAGAAAGAATTGATAGTTTTAAATAAATATTGTGCACTTGCAATTCCTTGAATTACAGCATATTTAGGCGTGAGAATTGTAACTGTCACCATTGTTTTTATAAAAGAAAATAAAGATAAATTATTTTTTTGTCGCAAACAACCCGATAAGCAGTCGTTTTTACACATTATAAGTTCAAGTCTTTTATTACAACTTTGTCATATAAAATTTAGAAATCATGAAAAAGCAAACATTTACCACACGCATTAAAGCTCCAAAAGAAAAAGTATGGGAAGTACTTTGGGGTGACGAAACCTATCCGCAATGGACTTCCGCATTTAGCGAAGGGTCGATAGCCAAAACCGATTGGAAAGAAGGAAGCAAAGTCGAATTTATAGATCGTAAAAGCAACTCTGGAATGCTAGCCAGAATAGCCGAAAAAAAAGAACCAGAAGTTATGTCTTTTGAGCATTATGGAATAATCAAAGATGGGGTAGAAGATACGCAAAGTGAAGAAGTAAAAGCATGGGCTGGCGCAAGAGAAAACTATTATTTAACACAAACGGGAGAAGAAACAGAACTGAAAGTAATTTCTGATGTAAACGAAGAATACGAAGAAATGTTTGCCGATATGTGGCCGAAAGCATTAAAGAAACTAAAAGAAATTTCAGAAAAATAAATAAGATGAATAACGATATCTATCCTTGTGTTTGGATGAACGGAACTGGAGAGGAAGCCGCAAAACTGTATTCCGAAGTTTTTAAAAATACCAAGGTTGTAAAAAATACACCCATGGTAAAAATGTTGGAGCTAGACGGTCAGAAACTGATGCTTTTAGAT
Organism: Mesonia sp. K7; assembly: GCF_003233725.1. GTDB lineage: Bacteria > Bacteroidota > Bacteroidia > Flavobacteriales > Flavobacteriaceae > Mesonia. Next base: position 187,858 of record NZ_QKQV01000002.1, on the reverse strand, counting down.
GCAGGTTCGCCTTTTAAACCTAATGCCAGTCTTTCTTTTTTAGTTGCCAATAAAGACGAAAAAGAAACCGAAAGACTTTATAAACTGCTCGAAAAAGAAGGAGAAGTCTTGATGCCTTTAGACAAATACCATTTTAGCGAAAAGTATGCTTGGGTAGAAGATAAATTTGGTGTGAATTGGCAATTATATACGGGTGAAAAAGGTAATACCGACCAATATTTTACGCCAAGTTTGATGTTTGTGAATAAGAATAATGGGAAAGCAAAAGAGGCAATTGCGTTTTACACTTCCGTTTTCCCTAATTCTTCTGTAGAAGGAATCATGGAGCAACCAGAAGCAAGTGATGAGCCTAAGGGAAATGTGGCTCACGCTCAGTTTCAGCTGAATGATTTTACGATGGCGATTATGGAAAATTCTGCAGCGCATGATTTCGATTTTAACGAAGGTGTTTCGATTACCGTGATGACCAACGACCAAAAAGAAACCGATTATTATTGGAAGTTGCTTACCGAAAACGGAGGAGAAGAAAGTAAATGCAGTTGGCTAAAAGATAAATACGGTGTGAGTTGGCAAATTGTCCCGAAAAGATTGGTGGAACTGATGAACCAAGAAAATCAAGAAAAAGCTCAAAAGGTAATGCAGGCGATGATGCAAATGAATAAAATTATTATTGAAGACATCGAAAAAGCAAATAACTCCTAACTCTCAAAAAAACACAAAAGATGAAAACACAAAATAAAAAAGTAACGATTTCTGCAGAAGTAAACTCCCCAGTAGACAAAGTTTGGGAACGTTGGAACGAACCAAAGCACATTACCCAATGGAATTTTGCGACAGACGATTGGTGCTGCCCAAAAGCAGAAAACAATTTACAAGCAGGAGGAAAGTACCTTGCGCGTATGGAAGCCAAAGATGGGGGTTTTGGTTTCGACTTTGAAGCCACGTATGATGAAGTAAAAAATCAAGAAAACATAAGTTATACGATGCCTGATGGAAGACAAGCGACAACGCTTTTTGAACCAGAGGGAAATAAAACCAAAATAACTACTACTTTTGATGCTGAAAATGTAAATTCGGTAGAAATGCAACGTGATGGTTGGCAAGCTATTTTAAACAACTTTAAAAAGTATACTGAAGAAGTTTAAGAATCGAAGTTGATAGTATTGTTAATAAATTCGCATATTCATTTGGAAGAAAACAATGCTTTATCCTATCTTTGCCCCTATAAAATAAAAAAGTCATGTTCGAATTTGATCAGTATTTAGGTTTTTTAGCATTTTTAGGCATTGCCACGATTGGTTTTTGGTTAATGATATTATTATTAACTTTTATTGTTCCGTATTGGGTTGGAGGCTCGATTATGGAAATGATTAAAGAAAAACGTGAAGAAAGAAAACGTAAAAAAGAACTATCTAAATAAGTTCAAAAAACATATTTAAAATAAAAAAGGGAGCAATTTGCTCCCTTTTTTTCTAACTAACACTAACACACAATAATTTTAGTAATCGCCACCATTTTCGTCGCCATTTCCAAAACCATTATTCTCTTCTTGCCCTTCTCTTTGTTTTTTACGATCGTTGGGTTGGTTGAACCTGTAAATAACCGATAAGGTATATTGTCTTTGTCTCCACTGAAATTCACTTTCTCTTATCGTCCCATTAGAAAGTCGAGTGTATGAATCTCTTACGCGAGAATTGAATAAATCACTCACATTAAAAGAAGCCGTTAACACATTTGGGACAATCTCTTTACTCATCGCTAAGTTAGCTGAAAAGATTCCATCGTTTTCTGTTTGGGCATTTTTACGGGGTCCCATATAAAAACCATTTAGCTGTAAATCTATTTTAGCTGGGAGTTCAAATTTAGAGCTTAACCTTCCAAACCAAGTTGTGTTTTCGGTACCGTATTCTTCTCCATTATATTCACCTTCGGTTTGTGAATTAAACAAATTGAAACTAGCATTGAGTCGTAACCATTTCGCAGGATTGTAAATTGTTCCTATTTCGGCTCCTATACGCTCATCGGTACCTAAGTTAATCGGTATAGTTCTTACGCCGGGTCTTCCGTTGAGTTCTATTTCTTCATCAATTCTCTCAAAGCTATTGGTCTCTTTTTGATAATAAACCGATGAGGTTAGGGTAAGTTTTTCCCATTTTTTGAGATAGCCAACATCAAAGAAATTAGAGTAAGCCGGATCTAAGTCAGGGTTACCTTGAAATACGTTGGTAGCACTAGATCGAGAAGGGAAAGGATTGATGTACCATCCTCTTGGTCTGTTGATACGACGGTTATAACCCAAAGTTATGTTTTCGTCTTCCGACAATTCGTAAATTAAATTAACGGTAGGAAATAAACCGAGGTAATTTTTGTCGAAATTGGCATTAAAATCAACACCAAGACTTTCTTCCAAAGTACTTTCAGGAAGTAAAGTTTCTAGTTCTCCTTTCATAATGGTTTGCTCTAGGCGTAAACCTAATAAAAAAGAAAAATCACCAAACTTATTACCGTACTGTGAGTAAAGTGCGTTTACATTTTCGGTATAAGTAAAAACATTGGTCAGGGTGTCATTTAGAACACCAAACTCTTTCAATTCATAATCTAATTCTTCTTCTTCATAATTACTACGAAAACCAGCTTCGAATTGTGCTTCGCCCATCGGTAAAACATAATCGGCTTGTAATAAGAATTCATTTTGGATTTCGGTTTCAAAAATACTTTCAGAGTCTGTTATGTCTTCTGTCGGAAAAGTTTTTGTTTCTACAATTGTCGTTGGTCTGTCTTCTTTATCATAAGAATACTGAAAGTCTGCAGTAAGTTGATGTCCTTCGTCATTAAACTTGTTCATATAATTTAAAGAAGCCTGATAACTGTTGTCTTTTTCTTCTTCAATTTGCTCGCGGTAAATCCTTCTACTTACCTCGTCATTCAGATAGCCAATGGTGTTGTTTTCGGTTACGTCTCTATCATCGCCATAACGGAAGAAAAAGCTACCGGTAATCGATGATTGATCATTGATGAAATATTCAACACCAAAATTGTTATTGAAACCTTGATAACGTCTGTCCATATCACGGTCTTCTATTTCACGGTTATATGCTATACCATCTTGATCGGTAGCAGCGTTGGCATATCTAGAATCGAAATAACCATAACCAGGAGACTTTCTGTAGTAGTTACCTATGGTATTGAAAATATTAAACTTGTCGGTTCGTAAATTGAGATTAGCCGAAATACTAGAGTTGGCAGGAAAACCAACATTGGCAGAAATAGAACCATTAAAGCCTAAAGTCTTTTCTTTTCTCAGAATAATATTAAGGATACCTGCAGTTCCTTCTGCATCGTAACGCGCCGATGGACTTGTAATCACTTCTACACGCTCGATGGCATCTGCAGGTAATTGCTGAAAAATATTGGTGTCACCAAAACCAGCCATCGCAGAAGGCTTACCGTTAATGAGAATGCGTACGTTCTCATTTCCGCGTAAGCTAATACCTCCTTCTACATCTACCGTTACCGAAGGTACGTTGCTTAAAGCATCGCTTACGGTAGCTCCTTGTGTGGTTAAATCTTTACCAATATTATATATTTTTTTATCAAGGCGAACATCTACTTCTGTGGTTTCTGCTCTTACGACCACTTCGTTGAGGGTGTTTTGGTTGATTTCTAAAACAATATTCCCTAAGTTAATATCTTTATTGATGGTTCTATTATTGTATTTTTTGGGTTGAAAAGAAATGTATTCTACAACAATGTTATAAGTTCCTTCTTTTATTTCGATAGAAAAGTTACCGTCAAAATCGGTAACTCCTCCTTGTGCAGAAAGTTTACCAGTAACATCATTAAAGGTTATAGTGGCGTATTCTAGAGGAATCCCTGCATCATTATCGGTTACTTTTCCGGTAACAACGTGTGTGTTTTGTGCAAAGGTGAGGAAGGAAAAAAAACTAAAAGCAAAAGCTAATAGTAGGGAGCTATTTTTAAAATTCATAAAACTTATTCTTTGTAGAGTATGACTTCTATTTTACAGGAAGGTTGTAAGGAAAATCGTTAATTTTTTAATAAAAAAAATCTGTAGCGATTAAACTACAGATTTTCAATAGGGTAACTTAACTTAGGTTTTTATGTAGTGAAAGATTTAGTCTTCAATTTCCACTTCAACCTTACGTTTTCTCATATCTCTTTGCCGATCTTCGATGTCTTCTTTTCTGTCTTTCAGCATTTTTCTGCGATTTTTCATTCTTTCGGCATTAGCTTTTCTATGCTCTTTTCTTCTCTCAAGCATTTCTTTGTACTTCTTCTTTTGGTCTTTGTCTAGTACAGCTTCAATTTGTGCTTGTTTATTTTCTTGAATCGCATCTATTCTTGCTTTTTTCTGATCTCTTGTCAATTCATCCATCGCCATAATCTTTTTGATTTCCTCTTTAGAATTCATATTGATGGCTTTAATTCTTTGGCCTTGATTTTCTGTAAGATTTAATTCGTCTTTCACGTGATCTCTTCTAATTTCTGCTCTAGCTTCTACTTTTGCAACACGCTCAGCACGTTCTGCTTTTGCTGGTCTTTCTTGTGCTTGGCTTATTCCTATACTGAAAATAGCGATAAATGCACTTAAAATTATTTTTTTCATAATTTTTATTTTTAATTGTTTGTAGTGTATAAATCTAAAAACGTGCCAAAAGTTAATTTCTTATGTTTTCAAGATTGTTTTTCCGTTGTTCTTTTACAATCTGCACATACTTATCATACTGTGTTTTGGTAAGGATATCCCTCACTTCTCTTATTTTTTCTATATCAAGAGCAGCAATAGACTTATTTTTTTCTTTCAACGGTAAATCACTGTTCACTAATTTCTGCTCTTTCATTTCAAAATCAAGAAGCTTGTTTTTCATCAATGTATACTGTTTTCCTGAAAGTGCGAGTTCTTTTGCAAGATAGTCTACTTGATTTTCAACTCTTTCTTGAATGTGTTCAGGAACTATATCTTTTGATATAAATTGTGCATGTAACGAAAAACTTCCCATCATAAATATGAATAATACGACTATTTTTTTCATAACTATAGGTTTTAAGGTGAATGCTTAATATACTTATGAAACTGTACTTTTGCCGTTAAAATAGCGTTAAACTATATCAATACCCTTTTATTGAAATCTAGATAAACTCCTTTATTTTTTCGGTTGGGCGACCAATAATTGCTTTATCATCTTTTACGATAATTGGTCTTTCGATAAGCTTGGGGTGTTTGGTCATTGCATCAATAATTTGAGCTTCCGAAAGTTTTTTGCCTTTGTAATTCTCTTTCCAAATGCTTTCTTTGGTTCGTACAAGTTCAATAGCTTTTATACCTAATTTTTTTAGGACATCTTTTATTTCTTCTTTGGTTAACGGAGTATCTAGGTATTTTACAATGAGAAAGTCTTTTCCTGAATCCTCCAGAACCTGTAATCCTTCTCTTGATTTACTACATCTAGGGTTGTGGTATATTTTGATCATTTTTATCTATGTTTAAAGTTGAAAGTTTTAAAGTTAAAAAGACTTTTTTGAAATTTAAAATCAAGTATAGAATCCCATATCTTAAATTTCAGACTTATACCTCGTCTCGTTGTCCCATAAACATCAAGTAAGCTTTTAAAAAGCGGTCTATATTTCCGTCCATCACATCATCTACATTGGCAGTTTCTTCACTGGTTCTAACATCTTTAACCAATTTATAAGGATGCATCACATAGTTTCTAATTTGTGAACCCCATTCAATTTTCTTTTTACTAGCTTCAATATCTTCGCGTTGTTCGAGTTGTTTTTGAAGTTCTATTTCATACAACTGCGATTTTAACATTTGCATTGCTCTTGCTCGGTTGTCGTGTTGTGAGCGCGTTTCTGAACACGAAATCTGAATACCCGTAGGTTTATGTACCAACTGTACTTTGGTTTCCACTTTATTCACGTTTTGTCCACCAGCACCACTTGATCGAGCAGTGGTAATTTCGATATCAGCAGGATTAATTTCAATTTCGATCGTATCGTCTACCAACGGATACACATACACCGAAGCAAACGACGTGTGACGTTTGGCATTGCTATCAAACGGAGAAATACGCACCAAGCGATGTACACCATTTTCACCTTTTAACCACCCAAAAGCATAATCTCCTTGTATCTCAAGGGTTACGGTTTTAATTCCAGCAACATCACCATCTTGATAATTGAGTTCTTTGACTTTGTAGCCTTCTTTTTCTGCCCACATCAAATACATCCGCATCAGCATACTTGCCCAATCGCAACTTTCTGTTCCGCCAGCGCCGGCAGTAATTTGTAAAACAGCAGGAAGATTATCACCCTCAGTAGAAAGCATATTTCTAAACTCGATATCTTCTAAGTGATTTTTTGCGTTGTCAAAACTTTCGTTAAGCTCTTGTTCGGTAGCGCCTTCTTCTTTGTAAAATTCGTACATGACTTCTAAGTCATCAACCAGTGTGATGGCTTTTTCATAGTCTTGCACCCATTTTTTTTCTGCGTTAAGCGATTGTAATAACTTTTCAGCTTCTTGTGGATTGTCCCAAAAGTCGGGAGCAAAAGTTTTTTCCTCTTCATTAGAGATTTCTATTTTCTTTGCATCGATGTCAAAGATATTGTTTTAGGGCGGTGACACGATCTCTTAAGTTTTGTATGTTTTCTTGTGTAATCATTGCTTCAATTTCAATTTAGATAAACAAAAATAGATTTTAGTGTGAGATTGAAAAAGATTTTATAGATTTAATTCCGCTTTAAGCTGAAATTTTATGATCGATTTAAAAAGTGATACCGTAACTAGACCAACCCCAGAAATGTTGGATTTTATGATGAACGCCGAGGTTGGTGATGATGTGTATAAAGAAGACCCAACGGTAAATGAATTGGAAATGCGTGTGGCCGAAATGTTTGGGAAAAGTCAAGCCTTGTTTTTCCCGACAGGTTCGATGGCGAACCAAGCAGCTATAAAAATGCATACTCACCCAAGCGAGCAGCTTATTTGTGACAAATGGGCGCACGTTTATAATTATGAAGGTGGTGGCGTTTCGTTTAACAGTGGGGTTTCTTGTAAATTGGTAGATGGCCATCGCGGTATGATTACTGCCGAACAGGTAGAAGAAGCTATCAATCCGCCAGATTTTTATCACAGTCCGTTTACGCGCTTGGTTTGTATCGAAAACACGACCAATAAAGGTGGTGGTGCTTGTTATGATATTGAAGAAATCAAAAGAATCAAACAAGTCTGCGAAAAACATCAGTTGGGTTATCACCTTGATGGAGCTCGGTTGTTTAATGCTTTGGTGGCTAAAAATGAAACTCCAAAACAATATGGCGAATTATTTGACACAATCTCTATTTGTCTATCTAAAGGTTTGGGAGCTCCGATTGGTTCGGTTTTGGTAGGCGATGACCGTTATATGGTACAAGCTATGCGTGTACGTAAAGTTTTAGGCGGCGGAATGCGACAGGTAGGTTATCTCGCTGCTGCTGGAATTTATGCTTTAGATCACCATATCGATCGATTGGCAGAAGATCACCAACGAGCCCAGGAAATAGGAGTGAAGTTACAAACGCTTTCGTATGTAAAAAGTGTCGAACCGATTGAAACCAATATTGTCATTTTCTATTTGAAAGATAGTATTGATGAGGAAAAATTTATGCAGCAGTTACAAGAAAAAAATGTGGTCATTAGCAATATGGGGAATGGGAAATTACGGGTCGTTACGCATTTAGATTATACGGCAGAAAAACATCAAGAGTTTTTGGAGGTTTTAGGAGCGTTGAAAGTTTGAAGAATATATAGTGAAAATTTTTTTGCAATTAGCTTTACGGATTGGGATTAATCAAAATCTGGTTTTACATCTTTGATTTTATTATTGTATATTTCTTTATGAAATTTATGTTTTTCAATAATACGAAAATCAAAATTTTGCATAATATCAAATTCTTTAATCAAAAACAAAAAATTAGGATACCCTAAATCTTTTTGTAAAGAGTTATATAATATTAAAAATAATTCGTCAGAAGATAATTGTGCTCTAACAATTGAAGCATAAAATTGTTTTTTTGAATTTATTATTAATTCTGATTTATATATAAACTTAAAAATATGATAAATATTCCTAAAATAATGACTTAAAATTTGTTTAAAATCTTCAAAATAAAATTGTTTATAAACATCTAGCAATCTTTCCTCTGAACTATATATTGAGTCAGGTGGATTTTCAATATAAGTATATCCTCCTGAGGAATTTCTTTGCGAAATTAAATTACTTCTTTCTATCTTGTTATCTAATTTAGCTGATGCTTCTGATAAAACTTCTCTACTTTCATAATTTCTTAATCCAAAATTTATTTCATGTAGACTGAAATTTAACTTATCTATTAATTCATGATGTAGAGACAAAAGCTGAAAAAAAGTGTTTTCGAATCGTTGGATTTTTAGAGTTTCAGATTGTTCCTCAAAAACTTTTCTCGTTTCGGTAAGCTCGGATCTTTGCAATTCAAATTCTTGAATTTGTTGATTTAAGGCTTGAACTTGTGCTTCTAATGCCTTTCTATTAATTTGAATATCTGTCCTCTGTTCTGTTAATGCCACATAAAAAAGAATAACACCTGCTAAAGACCAAAGTGAGCCAACAATTCCTCCAATTAAATCTCCAAATTGAGCAGCTTTATTAGAATTTATTTTTGTAGAAAAGCTAATACTTTCCTTCCAAAGGAAGAAAATAACACCTAATAATAAGAGGGCTAAACCTACCCAAAGTAATATTTTACTATTCTTTTCTGTTAACATTAACTTTAAAATCTCAAATCTAACACCTATTTTCTAATTTCTCATACATAAAACTATTTAAACATATCCATTCCGGGAATATTGGGCATCCCTTCTTTGGCGACTGCGGCAAGTTCGTCTTCGTTTATTTTAGTGGCTTTTTCGATGGCTTTGTTTATGGTTAACACCAAATAATCTTCGAGCTGTTCTTTGTCTTCTAACAGTTCGTCAGCTACAGAAATATTCTTTATTTTTCGATTTGCCGTAATTGTAACTGATAAAAGTTGGTCTGAAGAAGTCTCTTCAATCGTTACGGTATCCAGTCTTTTTTTTGTAGCTTCTACTTTGGCTTGGGCTTCTTTAAGTTTATTCATCATACCCATCATATCTCCAAACATAATTTTTGTATTTTTAGATTTTCCTCAAAATTAAAAAATATGCCGTTAAAATTAAGTAGGTCTCGGGTAAAATTGTTTCATTTGTATGCTTTGTTCCTTTTATTGGGAGCTTGTAAAAACCAAGATCAAGAAATGAATAAAACTGAAATTATTCCGCCGAAAGCAAAAAAAATAGAAAAGAAACTAGAAAAACACGGTGATGTGCGCATCGATAATTATTATTGGCTGAACGATCGCGAAAATCCAGAAGTGATTGCTTACCTCGAAGCAGAAAATGAATACAACGATAAAATGACGGCACATACCAAAGATTTTCAGGAGAAGTTATTCCAGGAAATTAAAGGTAGAATAAAAGAAGATGACAGTTCTGTGCCTTATAAACTTCGTGGTTATTGGTATTACACCCGATACGAAAAAGGAAAAGATTACCCCATTTATGCACGTAAAAAAGAAAGCTTAGACAATGATGAGGAAATTTTATTTGATGTAAATCAAATGGCCGAAGGTCACAGTTACTACCAATTAGGAGGTTTAAATGTGAGTCCGGATAACCAAAAGATTGCTTTTGGGGTTGATACCGTGAGTCGAAGAAAATATACCATTCAGGTAAAAAACATGAAAACAGGAGAAATTCTACCCACAAAAATAGAAAATACCACGGGAAGCTCAAGTTGGGCAAATGATAACCAAACCTTGTTTTACAGTCGGAAAGATGAACAAACCCTTCGTGCTAATCAAATTTTTAAGCACAAACTCGGTGAAAATCCAGCAAATGATGTTTTAGTTTTTGAAGAAAAAGATGAAACATTTAATGCTTATGTGTATAAATCGAAATCACATCAGTACATCATTATTGCTTCAGGAAGTACGATGTCTGATGAATATCGAATTTTAGATGCCAATCAACCTGATGGTGAATTTAAAATTTTTCAACCTAGAGAAAGAGGTTTAGAATACAGCATTTCGCATTACAAAGATCATTTTTATATTCTGACCAATATAGATAAAGCAACCAATTTCAAACTTCAAAAAACGCCGATTTCGGCTACCGAAAAAGAAAATTGGCAAGAAGTGATTCCGCATCGCGATGATGTTTTGTTAGAGGGAATCGATATTTTCAAGAATTACTTGGTGGTTTCTGAACGTTTTAATGGGTTAAATAAAATTAGAATCATGCGTTGGGACGAAAAAGCCGATTATTACTTGCCCTTCGATAACGAAACCTATACCGCTTATACCAGTACCAATCCCGATTTTGATACGCAAATATTGCGTTACAAGTACAACTCGATGACGACTCCTGCTTCAGTGATCGATTTTGATATGGAAAATAAAACTTCGGAAATCAAAAAAGAGCAGGAAATTTTAGATCCAAATTTTGATAAAAATAATTACGCTTCCGAGCGAATTTGGGCAACGGCACGAGACAATACCAAAGTTCCTATTTCGTTGGTCTATCGCAAAGGCATCAAGCGGGACGGTAAAAATCCGACGTTGATTTACGGTTATGGCAGTTATGGAAATACCATAGACCCATCATTTTCGATAAGTAGATTGAGTTTGCTGGATCGAGGTTTTATTTTTGCTATAGCGCACGTTAGAGGAGGAGAATACTTGGGTAGAGATTGGTATGAAAACGGTAAAATGTTACATAAAATGAACACGTTTACCGATTTTGTTGATTGTACAAAATACCTTATCGAGCAAAACTATTCATCACCTCAACATATGTATGCCATGGGCGGTTCAGCTGGCGGTTTGTTAATGGGGGTAATTCTTAACACCAACCCAGAACTGTATAACGGTGTGATTGCTGCAGTTCCGTTTGTGGATGTAACCACAACGATGCTTGACGATAGCATTCCGCTTACGACAGGAGAATATGATGAATGGGGAAATCCCAACGATCAGAAATATTATGAATATATTAACGCCTATTCACCCTACGATAACGTAAAAAAACAAAATTACCCTAACGTTTTGGTAACCACGGGATTACATGATTCTCAAGTACAATACTGGGAACCAGCAAAATGGGTGGCAAAATTGAGGGAATATAAAACAGACAACAAGAAATTATTATTCCACACCAATATGGAAACAGGTCATAGTGGAGCTTCTGGGCGTTTTGACGCGCTTAAGGAAGTGGCCGAAGACTATGCTTTTTTGCTAGACTTGGAAGGAAAAATTCGTAATTAAAAAAAATCATGTAAATTTGCGATGTTTTTTGGGCTTATTTTTATCAGTCCTAAAACAAAAATTATAAATAAGAATTTCATTTTATGAAAGAAAACTCAAAAGTTTATAATAACGTTTTACAGCTTATAGGAAATACTCCGCTTATCAAGCTTAACCAAATTACCCAAAACTTCGACGGTGAATTTTTAGCTAAAGTAGAAGCCTTTAATCCAGGTCACTCTACCAAAGACAGAATAGCTTTATACATTATCGAAGAGGCAGAAAGAAAAGGTATTTTGAAGCCTGGTAGCACCATTATCGAAACCACTTCGGGTAACACTGGTTTCAGTATTGCGATGGTTTCTATCATCAAAGGTTATGAGTGTATTTTAGCAGTAAGTTCAAAATCATCGGCAGATAAGATAGATATGTTAAAAACGATGGGGGCAAAAGTATACGTTTGTCCAGCTCACGTTTCTGCAGATGACTCTCGCTCATATTACCAAGTAGCCAAGCGTTTACATCAAGAGATCAAAGGTTCGGTTTATATCAATCAGTATTTTAATGAGTTGAATATCGATGCGCATTACAATACCACCGGGCCAGAAATTTGGGAGCAAACTCAAGGTGAAATTACACATCTCGTCGCTTGTAGTGGAACGGGAGGGACCATTTCCGGTACAGCGAGATACTTAAAAGAAAAAAATCCGAATATTAAAGTTATAGGTATAGATGCTTACGGCTCGGTATTGAAAAAATACCACGAAACACGCGAGTTTGATGCCGAAGAAATTTACCCTTACCGTATTGAAGGTTTAGGAAAAAACTTAATTCCTACGGCGACAGATTTTGATGCTATCGATAAATTCATCAAAGTAACTGATGAAGAAAGTGCCCATACCGCAAGAGAGTTGGCAAAAACCGAAGGTTTATTTGTTGGTTATACCAGTGGTGCCGCTTTCCAGGGAATTAAACAATTAGAAGCTCAAGGCGAATTTGATAAAAACAGTAAAGTAGTGGTAATTTTCCCAGATCACGGTTCGCGTTATATGAGTAAAATTTTCAGTGATAAATGGATGCACGAGCAAGGTTTCTCAGATTCAGAGAATAATATCCACGTTGAAAAAATAGAGTATATCAAGTAAGAAATTAACAAATTATACATCAAAGCATCCAATTTGGGTGCTTTTTTTGTTTATAACAAATTAAAACCTCATTTAATAAGTTGGTCAAATTTCACTACATTTGCCACATAATAAAAAGAAAATTGATTGATGTATGAAAGATCTTTTCGATAAAATTTATAAAGATAAAGGTCCATTAGGAAAATGGGCAGAGCAAGCAGAAGGTTACTTTGTATTTCCAAAATTAGAAGGAGAAATCAGTAACCGAATGAAGTTTAGAGGAAAAGAAGTTATTACTTGGAGTGTCAACGACTATTTAGGTTTAGCCAACCATCCAGAAGTAAGAAAAGCAGATGCAGAAGCAGCTGCAAAATACGGTTCGGCTTACCCGATGGGAGCAAGAATGATGAGTGGTCACACTGATTTGCACGAAAGATTACAAAACGAATTGGCTTCATTCGTTAAAAAAGAAGCCGCTTATTTATTGAATTTTGGTTACCAAGGTATGGTTTCTACCATTGATGCTTTGGTTAGCAAAGACGATGTAATTGTTTATGATGTAGATGCACACGCATGTATCATCGACGGAGTTCGTTTGCACTTAGGAAAGCGTTTTACCTATAAGCATAACGATGTAAAAAGTATCGAAAAGAACTTAGAAAGAGCCACCAAAATTGCCGAACAAACAGGAGGAGGAATTTTGCTAATTTCAGAAGGAGTTTTTGGAATGCGTGGTGAACAAGGAAAACTTAAAGAAATTGTTGAGCTTAAGAAAAAGTATAAATTCAGACTTTTTGTAGATGATGCCCACGGTTTTGGTACTTTAGGAAAAACAGGAGCAGGAGCAGGAGAAGAACAAGGTGTTCAAGACGAAATAGATGTGTATTTTGCAACGTTTGCCAAATCGATGGCAAGTACAGGTGCTTTTATTGCAGGGGACAAAGAAGTGATGGATTATTTGAAATACAACTTACGTTCGCAAATGTTTGCCAAATCTTTGCAAATGCAATTGGTAGAAGGTGCCTTAAAGCGTTTGGATATGCTTAGAACCATGCCAGAGTTGAAAGAAAAGCTTTGGGAAAATGTCAATGCTTTGCAAAACGGTTTACGTGATCGTGGTTTCGACTTGGGAACGACACAAAGTTGTGTGACTCCAGTTTACCTAAAAGGAAGCATTCCAGAAGCGATGGCCTTAGTGAAAGACTTACGTGAAAACCATGGTGTTTTCTGTTCGATTGTGGTTTACCCAGTCATTCCAAAAGGATTGATTTTATTGCGTTTAATTCCAACAGCAACACATACGATGCAAGATATCGAAGAAACATTAGAGGCTTTCTCTGCTATTAGAGAGCGTCTAGAAAACGGAACTTACAAAAGACTTTCAGCTCACGTAGCAGAAGCGATGCAAGGGAAGTAATTCTTTGAGAGAATAATCAATAAAAAATCCGCTTAAAGCGGATTTTTTGTTTATACAATTTTCTTGATCACCCGTAAGTTATGTGAATACCGGCTGGTATCTACATTAAAAATACCGCTGTGATCGATACGGTCGACACGAACTTTTCCGTGGGCGTGAATGATGTAGTTGTTTTCCATAATGATACCGACGTGAATAATGTTGCCTTCGGCATTATCAAAAAAAGCTAAATCTCCGGGTTCGCTTTCTTCTATAAAACTTAAAGCTTCGCCTTGGGTGGCTTGTTGGGAGGCATCTCTTTTGAGTGCATAACCACAAATTTTATACACCATTTGCGTAAAACCACTACAATCGATACCAAAAGGGGTTTTTCCGCCCCATAAATAAGGAGAGTTTAAATATAACAAAGCGGTTTTGACCAATTCTGATTTCGGTAATTTTTCCTCCATCTTTTTACCATCGTACTGAAATGGGAGTAGCGACAAGGCTTTTAAATTTGCCCCAATAGAAACCAGCTGTAATTGATGGTTTTGGTCGTGAAGAAATTCTACTAAATCACCAACCAAAACATTTTTTTGTTGATCTAGTTGCTTGTAGTTTTCTTCTGTAATTTCTATATATTGTTGATGGTCTATCCAACCTTCGTATTGATCAAAAGCAATTCTGATTTTGACCCAATTCTTTCGCTTATCAATAATTTTAAAATGGTCACCAAACAAAAGTTGTGTGACCATTTCACTTTTATCAGAATTTTCTAAACGAACGGGTACGATATTAAGATGACCAACTCCGTATTGCATTCAGAAAATAATTAGAGGATGTTTTCGATCACCATGGCAGAAGCTCCACCGCCACCGTTACAAATTCCTGCTGCTCCGTATTTGGCTTTGTTTTGTTTCAATACACTCAATAAAGTGATTAAAATTCTAACTCCAGAACAACCGAGTGGATGTCCTAAAGAAACCGCGCCGCCATTTACATTTACCTTTTCGGCATCCAGTTCCAGCAATTGTAAATTGGCTAAACTCACTACAGAAAATGCTTCGTTGATTTCATAAAAATCGATATCTTCTTTGCTTAAGCCAGCTTTGTCTAAAGCTTTTGGTAATGCTTTTGCGGGAGCGGTCGTAAACCATTTTGGTTCTTGTGCCGCATCGGCGTAACTTTTTATGACAGCCAAAGGTTTTAGGCCTAATTGGTCTGCTTTTTCTCTACTCATCAAAACCATTGCGCCAGCACCATCGTTTATGGTTGATGCATTGGCTGCGGTTACTGTTCCTTCTTTGGTGAAAGCGGCTCTTAATGCTGGTATCTTGTCTAATTTTACATTTTTAAATTCTTCATCTTCGCTTACTTCAATAGGTTCGCCTCTTCTTTGCGGAACACTTACCGGTACCACTTCGTCTTTAAACAAACCGTTTTCCCATGCTTTTTGCGATCTTTTGTAGGACTCGATAGCGTAGTTGTCTTGCGCTTCACGCGAAATGTTATACTTGGTAGCGGTTTCGTCGGCATAAACGCCCATCGCTTGTTTGTCGTAAGCATCGACTAAACCGTCTTTTTGCATTCCGTCTTCCATTTGGCTAGGGCCAAATTTTACACCATTTCTCAAATGCATGTAATGTGGAATCATACTCATATTCTCCATTCCTCCAGCAACAACCACATCGTTATCACCCAAAGCAATACTTTGCACAGCTTGCATCACAGCTTTCATTCCACTAGCACAGACCTTATTTACCGTGGTGCAAGGAACATCGTGAGGAATTCCTGCAGCGATAGCGGCTTGTCTTGCTGGCGCTTGTCCATTTCCGGCCTGAACGACATTCCCCATAATAACTTCTTGAACTACTTCTGGTTTTAGGTTGATGGCTTCTAAGGCTCCTTTGATGGCAATAGCACCCAATTGGGTTGCAGGTATAGTAGATAAACTGCCCATAAAACTTCCTAATGGAGTTCTTTTGGCACTTACAATAACGACTTCTTTGTTCATAATTTTATGTTTCAATTCTGTTTCTGCGAATTTAAGGTATTTATAAAGAACATCCCAAAAAGAATTAGGTCAAGAAGCTAAGTTTTTATTACATTTGAGAGATATTGTTTTTTATGAATAACTTAATCAACAACTTTTACAAAAACCAATCTTTGTTTTACAAGATGTTTTTGTACCTCATTGCGACGGTAACTATTGTTTATTTATTTCCGAAGGGAAGTAAGTTTAAGTATGATTTTACCAAAGGAAAGCCTTGGCAGCACGAAAATTTATACTCACCTTTTGATTTTGCCATTTTAAAATCAGAGGAAGAAATTGCAAAAGAGCAAGATCAGATCAAGGCAAACCAGATTCCTTATTTTAATTACAGCACGACAGTTCCCAACGAAATAAAAGAAAATCTCGATGAACGTATAAAAGTTGTTTTTTCAGATAGTATTCTTCGTCGGGATGAACTCAAAATAAAAACCTTTTCGCGAAATACTTTAAACGAAATTTACGAATACGGTATTCTGAACGATCTTAAAAAACTGAACGAAAACAGTTTGGTTTACCTTAAAAAAGGAAATGAAGCTCAGGAAGTGGTTTATAAAAATATCCTCAACCAAGAAGAAATTTCTAACTTTCTTGATGGGGAAATAGAGAATTCAAGTATTCAGGAATACAGCACACAAATCAAACAGTTGTTTTTTGATATTTTAAAGCCAAACGTGAGCCTCAATGAAGAGCTCACCGAAAAGGACTTACAGTCAAAACTCAACTCGATATCGTACACCAAAGGTAGCGTTCCCAAAGGAAGCCGGATTATCGAAAGAGGTGAAATTATCAATAATGATACTTACCGAGTTCTGACTTCGCTCAAAACAGAGTATGAGTCTAAAGTTTGGACTTCTTCGAGTTATTTTGTGGTGGTCATAGGTTATTTTTTATTGGTTTCCCTCGCGTTATTGATGTTGTTTTTATTCATCAAAAAATACCGTTACGACATTTTTGAGAACAATACCAAAATGACATTTATTGTCTTTAATATTTTGTGGGTTGTTTTCTTAACAGTAACCGTGATGAAAATCAATGTAGATTATGTCTATGTAGTCCCGCTCTGTATTTTACCACTTACACTTAAAGCTTTTTTTGACCCAAGACTCGGTCTCTTTACGCACGTGATTACGGTTCTCATTCTTGGTTTTGTGGTTCCGAATAGTTATGAATATATGTTTTTGCAGATTATTGCAGGGATTGTTACCATTCTCACCATTTCAGAATTATATAAACGTGCCAATTTGTTTATTTCTGTAGGACAAATCACAGGAGTTTACATTTTTGCTTATTTAGCGTTTACGATTATTCAGGAAGGTGATTTCGAAAAAATAGATTATGTCACTTTACTAATGTTCGTCTTAGGTGGATTTGCAACTTTATTTGTACAACCACTTATTTACGCTTACGAAAAGTTATTTGGCCTAGTGTCGGACATGTCGTTGTTAGAACTTTCGGATACCAATTCAAAATTGTTGAAAGAACTTTCTAATCAAGCTCCAGGAAC
Source organism: Mesonia sp. K7 (assembly GCF_003233725.1). Taxonomy (GTDB): domain Bacteria; phylum Bacteroidota; class Bacteroidia; order Flavobacteriales; family Flavobacteriaceae; genus Mesonia. Next base: position 170,420 of record NZ_QKQV01000002.1, on the reverse strand, counting down.
GTTTCATCACAGTTTAAACGTTGCCAATCTTGCGGAAGCTGCGGCAAGTGAAATAGGAGCTAACGCTATGTTGGTTCGAGTTGGCGCTTTGTACCACGATATCGGAAAAATGCATAACCCTACGTATTTTACCGAAAATCAAAGCACTTCTGTCAATCCGCACGAAGAATTAGATCCGCACGAAAGTGCAGAAATTATCATTAACCATGTAAAATACGGTATCGAAAGAGCCAAACGTAACAATTTGCCTGATCGAATCATCGATTTTATTAGAACCCATCACGGAACCACTTTGGTCTATTACTTTTATAAATTGGCACAGGAAAAAGCAAAAGAAACCGGCGAAGTTGTAAACGAAGAAGATTTTAAGTACCCTGGTCCAATTCCCTTTAGTAAAGAAACAGCAATTTTAATGATGAGCGATAGTCTAGAAGCTGCGACCAAAAGTATCAAAGACCCGAATGCGAGTTTGATAGATGAATACGTTGAAAAAATCATCGACAAGCAAATGGAAGAAAACCAGTTTCTGAATGCGAATATTACTTTTAAGGAAATTAGAATTGTCAAGAAAATATTCAAGCGAAAGCTAAAAAATATTTATCACCTGAGAATAGAATATCCAGAATAAAACCAGCAGCTTATGAAATTCGGAAAAGTAGATGACCCAGGAAACATAGATTTTACCTTGCCCAAAGATCATCCGCAAACCAAAGAAATATTGTCGAAGCAACAACCAAAAACATTAAACGAAGTTTATATTGGTTGTGCGAAATGGAATAAAACCGACCTGAAAAACTTTTATCCTAGAGGAACTAAAGATGAGTTGGAATATTATTCTACGCAGTTTAATAGCATCGAACTCAATGCGACATTTTATCGTATGTGGGGAAAAGACCAATACGAAAAGTGGCGAGAAAAATCTGTTGAGGATTTTAAGTTTTTTCCGAAAGTTCCGCAACTCATTAGTCACCGTAAACGTTTATTAGATAGCGAAGAGTTAGTAACCGATTATACCGCAAACCTTACTGGTTTAAAAGACAAACTAGGAATGGCTTTTTTGCAGATGCCTGAGAATTTTCATCCTAAAAATATCGACCGTTTACCCGATTTTTTTGAAAAGTGGCCCAAAGAAATTCCATTGGCATTTGAACCCCGGCATGAAGATTGGTTTATAGACAAAACTATTGCAGACGAGCTCAACCAAATATTGGTAAAAAATAACATTACACATCTTATTACCGATAGTGCTGGCCGTCGAGATATGTTGCATATGCGACTAACCACTGAGACCGCGTTTATCCGTTACAATGGTGCCAACCATAAGAGTGATTACACCCGTCTTGACGATTGGATAGATAGAATAGAAGATTGGTATAACCAAGGTTTAAAAAACCTTTACTTTTTTGTACACCAGAATCTTGAAAAAGAATCACCACTACTATCAGCACATTTTATCAAAAAGATGAACGAAAGATTTGGGCTGTCTCTAAAAATCCCAGAAACCCTTGACTAAATGAAGCAAAATATTGCTATTACAACAGATGCTGTGGTATTTGCACAAGAAAATAATGAGATTTTCTTATTAGTGATACAACGAAGAAACCCACCTGATCAAGGAAAATGGGCTTTACCAGGAGGTTTTCTAGAAGAAAATGAGCTTTTGGTAGAAGGTTGTTTAAGGGAACTAAAAGAAGAAACGGGTCTAGTTCTATCAAAAATAGAAAAAGTAGGAATTTATGACGCTGTTTATCGCGATCCGCGAGGAAGAACGATAACGGTAGCTTATACCAGTTTACTTCAAGAAAGACTACCAATAGAAGCAAATGATGATGCTGCTCAAACAGAATGGGTGAGTGTAAATAACTTAAAAAGCTTAGCTTTTGATCATTCAGAAATTATTGAAGATGCGTTAAAGAAAATGAATATAATATTATAATTTTTATAGATGATAAGGCATTCAAAAGCCTTTTTAAAAAGAGTAAATTGCAAATAAAAAATGAAATTTCACACACGAAAATGGATTAAACCCGAAGACCTAAACCCCAATGGAACTTTATTTGGCGGACGATTACTCGAATGGATAGACGAAGAAGCGGCTCTTTATGCAATTATTCAGTTGGAAAACCCTAAGACCGTCACTAAATTTATGAGTGAAATTGATTTTAAAAGTTCTGCAAAACAGGGAGACATTATTGAAATCGGTTTAGAACCTGTAAAATTTGGTGCCTCTTCACTCACATTAAAATGTGAAGTGCGCAACAAGATGACACGAGAAACGATTATTGCTATCGAGAAAATAATTATGGTTGGTTTAGACGATCACGGAAATGCCAAGCCCCACGGAAAAACCCAAATCGAATATGTTTCTGATCGGTTGAAAAATTAGTTAGTAATTTTTCTGGAAATTCGTCAATTCGAGTAAATTTTTCTTGTGAAATTTTTATTGAGAATTAGAATTTTAGTGAAAGAAAAAATTTATTTTCTTGCTTCCTTCGCTTCTTTAATGGTTTTATTAATTTTTTTAAGTTCTGCTTCTTTGAGTTCTGGTGGTATTTGGTTATCGTTTTCTTCTTGCAGAACAATACTCGCATAAATAGGGAAGTGATCGGAATTAATATGTTCACCTCTGTCTAATTCATCAATTACAAATTCTTTGGAGACAAAAACGTGATCTAAAGGCCAACGGAAAATAAAAATATCAGCATTATAAGTTGAATAAAAACCACGACCAATTCTCGGGTCTAGTAATCTGCTTAACTTCTGAAATTCTTTAGTGGTTTCCGACCAAGCTACATCATTAAAATCGCCCAGGACAATGGTTGGGATTTTAGAATTTCTTGCTTTTTTGGCGGTAATCATCATTTCACCATCACGATCGGTAGACTTTGGGTTGTGCTTTGGCATTGGTGGCGTCGGATGAATTACATAAACTTGAATGATGTCTTTTTCATTCAGCTTTAGCTTGGTATCAACCGATGGAATTGAATCTGCAACCACAAACTCAACTTTTGGGTTGATCAACTCTTTTTTAGAATATATCAGTAAACCATAAGTATTACTCAAAGGTTTTTTGACCGTGTACGGATATTCTTTTTCTAAATCAGCTACGTAACCTTCCCACTTTGTATCGGTTTCCAAAAGTACGACCACCTGCGGATTCAGTTCATTGATTTCGGCAAGCAATTTTTGTGGCTTGTCGTTATCCTGTAAAACATTAGCGACGTAAATATCCAGTTTTTTGGAGTCGCTTATATCCGCGGAAGCTTTTTTTACTTGTTTATCCGCCAAGGGTGTATAAATAAATATTTTTGAAAACTGAAATACCAGACAAGCCACCAACATCAATATAAAAGCATAATCGTCTTTGCTTTTTAAATCAAATTTGATGCAGTAAGTGAGGGTAGCGACAAGCGTTAAAATGGTGAGTTGTACGTGTGGGAAATCAAATAAGCGTATCCACCAATAATTAACCGTAAAAAGTGGAATGATGGTGAGTAGAACGGCTACAAACCCAAAACCGATAAGAAAGTTTTTAAGTTTCAAGTACTAGGCAAATATTTTTTATCAAAATAAAAAGGACCAAAAGGTAAAATAGAACATAAAACTGCAATAGCGAATGTTTTAAAAGGCCAGTTGAGTTTCTCATACATCCAATAGGCTAAAAAAACGTAGAGTACAAAAAGCAATCCGTGAGCCATACCTACAATTCTTACCATTTCGGGCATATCCCAAACATATTTGAGAGGCATTGCCACTCCTAACAAAAGTAAAAATGAAATCGCTTCGAGTACACTCACAATTTTAAAAATCTTGATTAAACTCATGGGGTTTTGGAATTTTTTTTGCTAAAATACCTATTAATAATTGTTTTGTTATTATAGATTTGTAGAAAATCCTATTTCATGAAAGTTTTAGTCACTGGAGGTCTCGGTTTTATTGGTTCCCATACTGCAGTTGAGTTACTCAATAACGATTATGATGTAGTGCTTGTAGATAACCTATCCAATTCAAGCCTTTCGGTTTTAGAAGGTATTGCCGAAATTACAGGAAAAACACCTGCGTTTCACAAAATAGATTTACGCGAGCCTATAAAAATTCAAGAGCTTTTTGACGAGCATCCCGATATCGAAGGAGTGATACATTTTGCAGCTTCAAAAGCGGTAGGGGAAAGTGTTGAAAAGCCTTTATTGTATTACGAAAACAATATCAATGCGTTGGTTTTCTTGCTCAAAGAGATGCAGAAAAGAGAAATCAGTAACTTTATTTTTAGTTCGTCGTGTACCGTATACGGTCAAGCCGATGAATTACCAATTAAAGAAAATGCACCGATAAAAAAAGCAGAATCTCCTTACGGAAACACCAAAAAAGTAGGGGAGAATATTTTAGAAGATCTCGCTACAGCGGATAAAAATTTCAAAGCTATTTCGTTACGTTATTTTAACCCAATTGGCGCCCATGAATCTGCTTTAATTGGCGAACTACCTATTGGTACACCACAAAACCTTATTCCGTATATTACCCAAACCATGGCAGGTGTTAGAAAAGAACTTTCGGTTTTTGGTGATGATTACCCAACACCAGACGGAACTGCGATTAGAGATTATATTTATGTGGTCGATCTTGCCATTGCTCACGTGGTTGCCTTAAAAAGATTGATAGAAAATAACAATAAAGCCAACTACGAAATATTTAACCTCGGGACAGGAAAAGGAAATAGCGTATTGGAAGTCATAAATGCTTTTGAGGACGTAACCCAACAAAAATTACCTTATAAAATAGTAGCTAGGAGAGAAGGTGATGTAACGGCGGCTTATGCAGATACACAAAGGGCTAAAGAAGAGCTAGGTTGGCAAACCCAATACGATATTAAACATGCCTTGAAAACAGCTTGGAAGTGGCAACAAAAACAATAAAAAAATGCTCCTGAATTGGAGCATTTTTTTATTGTTATAAGTTTAGAAGCTAAAACTCGTATTCTTGAAGTGCAAGATTGTATTCTCTTAGTTCCTCTATATTTAGGGTGTTGTCTGAATTTTTAATCAAATCCATAAAATACAACATGCTTTCGTCTGCATTGATTTTTGTTTCGGTGATCACATCTGCCTCATCAAGCGGTTCGTCTTCTGGTATTGCAATGTCGAAGGTATAGTTTTCTTCGATATGTTCGTAAGCAAGACGTAAAGCCTTGGCAACAACAGGTTGGTTTTCTTCAACAGCAAATGGTCGAAGTGCTTTTAAATCTTTAACTAATGTATTGGTAATGATACCTGCATGTTCTAAATCGTCGATTATTTTTTTGATAAGTTTTTGGGCTCTTTGGTCTTTCAAAATAGTAATTTTTTAAAAAGGTTCGTTTCGATTGCAAAAATAAGTTTTTGCTTAATGTAAAAAAACAGAAAGCTCTAAAAAATCATTTTAAATTTTAAGGAGATAAATTTCAATATACCCCTAAAATCTCTTATTTTTGCAGGGTTTATTTTAAAACCGCAGAAAAAGCAATTTATGGTCGAGGCAAAAGTTGAAAAAAAGTTATACGATTATCAAGAAGAAGATTTAAAAAAGATTTTTCATTATTTAAATGAGGCTCCAGATAATTTCAACTTGTTATATCAATTACCGACAGGAGGCGGTAAAACCGTTGTGTTTTCTGAAATTGTTCGTCGTTATATAGAACGAACAGAAAAGAAAGTGGTTATCCTAACGCATAGAATAGAGCTTTGCAAGCAAACTTCTAAAATGCTGGATGGTTTTCAAGTAAAGAATAAAATCATCAACAGTAAGGTAAAAGAACTGCCAGATCAAGACGAATACCAGTGTTTTGTGGCGATGGTTGAAACTTTGAACAATCGTTTGAGCGACGAAAAACTAGAAGTAGATAATGTTGGTTTGGTCATTATAGATGAGGCACATTACAACTCGTTTACCAAACTTTTTAAATACTTTGAAGATTCATTTATTTTAGGGGTTACCGCAACTCCTTTGAGTTCGAACATCAAACTCCCAATGAAAGACAATTACCAGGAGCTTATTGTGGGTAATTCTATTTCATCACTTATCCAGGAAGGTTTTTTGGCAAAAGCAGAAACCATTTGTTATGATGTTGGTTTAACCTCACTTCAGGTAGGAATCAACGGTGATTATACGGTAAAGTCTTCAGAAGATTTATACACCAATTTGACCATGCAAGAGAAGTTGGTACAGGCATACGAAGAACATTGCAAAGGTAAAAAAACCCTTATTTTTAATAATGGAATAAACACTTCGTGGTATGTTTACCACACTTTTAAGGATGCCGGTTACGAAATCAAACATCTCGATAACACTTGTAGCAAGAAAGAACGTAAAGAAATTTTAAAATGGTTTAAACATAAACCCGATGCAATTTTAACTTCGGTAAGTATTTTGACTACTGGTTTTGATGAACCAAGTGTTGAAAATATCATTCTCAATCGTGCGACCAAATCACTTACATTGTATTACCAAATGATTGGTCGTGGCTCACGTAAAATACCGAATAAAGACACTTTTAAAGTGATTGACCTAGGCAATAATATGGCACGTTTTGGTCTTTGGGATGCCCCAGTAGATTGGCAGCTAATTTTTAGTAATCCCGATTATTTCTTAGAAAACATACGTGGAGACGAAGAGATAGAGCAGGAGTTTACGTATAAAATGCCTCAAGAAGTCCGAGAGTTGTTTAAAAACTCAGAAGACATTTCTTTTGACATCAAAAAGAAGTACAACCAAGCTGTAAATAATGGTGAAAAATCGAAAGCGGTATTAGAAGAATCGATTGAACAACACGCCCAAATGTGTGTTGAAAACAGCGAAGATGTCTTTGACGCCCGTATTTTGGCGCAAGAACTCAAAGACGATATTCGTGATCGTGTAAAACGCTATTCGTATTGTATTATTAACAACACAAAAAACTATCGCGACTGGCTATTTGAAGATTATTGCCGAAAGTTGCGATTTCGAATCAACGAAAAGTTTCAGGATTAAAATAGAAATTCCGCTTTAAGCGGAATTTTTTATGAACTCTATTGAAGTAAATGATTTAAAATTATTCTAATAAATAGAATAATAAGGGAAATAAAAAGGATAGTAATTAGTATTATACCAATCACTTTCATTGTTGAAATTGCTCCAGCATTGATATACGAACCATCAAACTTATTATCTAGAATCTCTTTTACCTTGGCTTTCTTTCTATATCTAACCCATAGATAAACCCTGCCAATAGCAGCATATACGACTTCTCCCATTATTTAAAAATAAAAAAATATAATGTTCCGCAATTATTGAAGTTAGTTCAATGCTCCAAAAATCGCTACACCGTAGATAAAGAATCGCAAGAAACGCAACAAACCAAAAAGTAAATAACTTCCGAAAGGAAACTTGATAATTCCTGCAGCCATGCTTGATATCGCAAAAGGAACTGGTAACAACGCTCCAACAACAATTAAAAAGCCGCCCCATTTACGCATGTTTTTGATATGTTTTGCCATTTTGACTTCTAGATAGACAAACACCGAGGGAATGCTAGCGATTCCTCTTCCCATAAAATAAGAAATAATTCCACCTATATAAGAACATAATGCCAATAGGGAAAGGTAAAGGTTTGGAAGCTCTGACTTTCCAGACCAAGCAATAAATATTTCGGGAGGAATGAGTCCTAAAATAGATTCTGAAGCCAAAAAGACAGAAAAAACACCAAGTGGATGAAAATTTTCGGTAATGTAAAGTAAAATCGTATTGATATCGACTACAAAAAAGTGCACACAGACCAACGCCCCAATAAATAATAAAATAGGAATAGCTGCTTTTAGTAAACTATTACCTACAAACGAGTAAAAGCCTGTATAGCTATAATACTGATGTAAGAGTTTCCAGCGTGGTTTTTTATTTGTTACTTTTTTTCTTGTCATAAAACTTGGGGCACAAATGTAATAAGTTTACACTTATTTTCTATACTTTTCTGTGTTTTGGTTTTCGTTTAAACCCTTATTTTTATTAGTCATATGTATATCAAATTGTTGACCAGAAGGTAACTCAAAAATTTCTAGTTCAAAATATTTAAGTGATGCAAGTAGGTGGTCAAAAATATCGGCAATGATATATTCGTAATTTTGCCAAACTTTGTCTTTACTAAACGCATAAATTTCTAACGGAATACCTTTTTCTGTTGGAGCCAACTGTCTGGTCATAATCACCATATCTTTATTGATGGCCGAATGTTGGTTGAGATAACTGTCTATATATTTTCTAAAAACACCAAAGTTGGTTTGGTTTCTACCATTCATCAGAACACTTTTATCGATATTTTGATCCTGGTTGTATTTATCAATATCTTCTTGGCGATGCGTCAAGTATTCTCGAATTAGACTGATGCTTTCTAATTTTTTCACCTCTTCTTTTTCGAGAAAACGAATACTCGAAGCTTTGATCAATAAGGCACGTTTGATTCTCCTTCCTCCAGAGTTAATCATTCCGCGCCAGTTTTTGAATGAATCAGAGATTAAATAATATGTTGGAATGGTGGTAATCGTATTGTCAAAATTTCGCACTTTTACCGAAGAAAGGTTGATTTCAATAACATCACCATCTGCACCGTATTTTTCCATGGTAATCCAATCACCAATTCTAACCATGTCGTTTGCAGCAACTTGTATACTTGCCACAAACCCGAGTATACTATCTTTAAAAATGAGTAAAACAACTGCAGAAAATGCACCTAATCCCGTGACGAAATACCAGATAGATTTCCCTGTAAAGATAGAAAAAATGAGAACCAAGCCCATCATCCAGGTGAAAATCATAAAGACTTGTATGTAACTATCTATAGGTTTGTCTTTATAATTGTCTTTGGTTTTGAGGTAGTCTTTAAAACCTCTTAAAATTGCTCTCACCAAAAAGATGATCACGATAATATTTATGATATTTAGCAAAGTGGTAATTCCGCTTTGATAAGCCGTAAAGTCGGTCATTGTAATTGGTGCCGCCCAACGAATGATGATGAGTGTTAGAAAAAGCGAAAAATAAGAAAGTGTTTTGTTCTTTACTAAAAAGTTATCGAGTTTGGTTTTAGATTTTGCGGTAAGCTTAATGATAAAACGCTTTAAGAATTTTCGTAAGAAAAAATTGAATAAAGCGGTAATGATAAATAAAATAAGAATATTCACAAAAAGATTGGCGTAAGCTGCCAAAACATCATTCCAACCCCAATCTTTAAAAAGTTGATAAAAATATTTATTGTAGTTTTCTATTTGCATCAAAATAGTTTTTGCAAAAATACTTGTCCCTAAAAGGATAGACAAAATCTTAACTATAATTTTTGATTTTAAAATTTAAATGGGTGGATTTTAGAAAGCCTTTAGGTTTGTGTATCTTTATAAGATGAAAAAAACTTTACAGATTGTTAATATTCTTGCTTTTATAGCTATGATTATTTTCAACTATTTGAGCAATAAAGGCTTGATTAACCACACAACGATAGGTGAAGTTTCGCAAAAACTTGAAAACCTTTTTACACCAGCCAGTTATGCTTTCTCTATATGGGGGTTTATCTATGTTTTGCTTTTGGGTTTTGTCGTGTATCAGAGCAGAAGTTTGTTTGTCACGGTAAGAGATGATGTATTTATTATGAAAACTGGAGGATGGTTTTTTCTATCTTGTTTGGCTAATATCAGCTGGTTATTCTTCTGGCTTTATGGTTATATTGGCCTCTCGGTAATAGCGATGGGAGTATTGTTGTTTTCCTTGCTTAAAATCATCGTCAATAATGAGATGGAACTATGGGACGCACCTATATCGCTTATTGTATTTTTGTGGTGGCCTTTTGTTTTTTATAGTGGATGGATAAGTGTAGCAACTATAAGTAATGTCGCTGCTTATCTCACTTTTATCAATTGGGACGCTGGTGGAATAGAAGTATCTATTTGGGCAATAATTATGGTTGTTTTTGCAGGAATTCTAAATATATTTATCACATGGCGTAGAAATATGCGTGAATTTGCGCTTGTAGGATCGTGGGCGTTAATCGCCATAGCAGTATCTAATTGGGGTGTGAACAGTAGTTTGAGTTATACTTCTTTAGGTGTAGCAATTGTTTTGGTAGTTAGCAGTGGCGTCCACGGCTATAAGAATAGGCATTTAGGTCCTTTGGCAAAGTTAAAAGAATATCAATCTGCCCGTAAAAAGATTTGAGCTTATGAGAGTTTTTAGAATCTATTTATCATATTAAAAACGATACATTTAATATTCAAACAACTTTCCTTATTTTTGAAATAATTATAAATACCCATTATGAGTTATTTTAAAAGTCCGCCGTTTTATATCACACTAGTGATTATGGTTTTTGTAAGTATTATGTATTTTACTTTCAAAGACAAATACGTCGTCGATTATGACAATCCTTCTAAAATAGAAATTGCTAATAAGTGGACATTACCTTCCAGTTTAGACGAAATTTCAGGAATTGCTTTTGTAGATAAAAATCATATGGCTTGTATACAAGACGAAGCTGGCGAAATTTTTATTTATAACCTAACTTCAGGTGAAGTGGTAAAAACAATCAAATTTGGCGATTACGAAGATTATGAGGGCATTGCCATTGTAGGGAAAGATGCTTTTGTAGCGCGAAGCGACGGAAAAATCTATGAAGTGAAGAACTTTATGGCAGATAATATTGAAATAAAAACTTACCAAACACCACTTACAAAAGAAGATGATTTAGAAGGCTTATGTTATGACAAAAATACCAATAGCCTTTGGTTGGCGTGTAAAGAAAGTCCGGATAGAGACAAATTATACAAACCTATCTATCGTTTTGATTTGGCGTCTAAAAAAATGATGGAAGAGCCAATTTATAAGCTAAAATTTGATGACCCTATTTTTAAAGATTTGAACGAATTGGGTAACGAAAAGACTTTTAGAACTTCAGAAATAGGCATTCACCCAAAAACGGGAGATATTTACATGGTAGATGGTGCGATTCCTAAATTGCTAATTCTCAACAAAAAGTGGGAAGCACAAAAACTCATTGTTTTTGATCCTGATGAGTTTGCTCAACCCGAAGGTATAGCTTTTGACGATGAGAACAAACTCTACATTTCTAACGAAGGAGAATGGAAAAATGCCAATATCTTAAAGGTAGAGATAGAAGAGGATAAGAAAAACGAACACTAATCTTTCTTTTTCTTAAGCCAAGAAAAAATACCTTTTTTCTTTTTCTTGTTTTCACTTTCGTGGAATTCTTTTTCTTTATTCTTTTTGCCAAAGAGACGCTTGAAGAAGCCGTCTTCTTTCTCAGAGGCGCAGGTTAAAATTTCTTTGACTTCTTCACTGGGTTCCTCAAATTTTGCTTGGGTAAGCTGACTGTAATCACTGTCGTTGTTTACTTTTTCCAAGAAATTGGCAAAAATAGGCAAAGCAGAATTAGCTCCTTGACCCATAGCTGTAGTTTTAAAACCAATTTCTTGATTGTCGTTACCAACCCAAGTAACCGTTACCAATTCGGGTAAAATACCTATAAACCAACCATCTTTGTTGTCTTGTGTAGTTCCTGTTTTTCCGGCAATATCGTTTGTAAAATGGTAACTGCTACGTAATCTTTTAGCGGTTCCATCATTTACAGTAGCTTTCATAAATTCTAACATGATTTGTCGGTTTTCTTCGGTAATAGCCTCATCAACAGTTTTTTGCTTACCGTATAAATCTTCGTAAGAAGCAATCGTATTCCCAAATTTGTCTTCAATTTTAGTGATAAAGAGTGGAGTAGAAGGCTTCCCTTCATTTACATAAGTAGTATAAGCTTTCGCTAAATCGATAGCGCGAAGGTTGGACGAACCTAAAGCAATTGAAGGCACTTTTTCAACTTTGCTGTCGATACCCATTTTTTCTGCTTGTTTCACCACATTGTCGATTCCTGTTTCGTATAAAACCTTTACCGCAATTGTATTGACGGAATGACTCAAGGCCTTCTCTAAATTATAATTGGTGTTAGGATCGTTCAGTCCGCCAGCATTTTTAGGCGTCCAGTTGTCAACATCGGTGTAAGTGACTTCGCCTACAGAAAAATAGGAGCAAGGATCCATGCCATTTTCTAAAGCCGCTGTGTAAACAATAGGTTTGAAGGTAGAACCTACTTGGCGTTTACTCAACGAAAGATGATCGTATTTAAAAAAAACATAGTCAATTCCGCCAACATATGCTCTAATCGCACCAGTTGTAGGCTCAATAGCTATAAAACCAGCATTTAAAAATTTGCTGTAATAGGCTAAACTATCGATGGTCGACATTTCTGCAATTGTATTTTCGCTCCATGAGAAAAGTTCTATTTCCTTTTTCTCTGATAAGCTATCTAGAATTTGCTTTTCGGTTAAACCTTGTTTTTTGAGTTTCTGGTAAATAGGTAACCGTGTTACCGCTCTTTTGATAATTGGGTTATTCTTTTTCCACGGATAGTTGCTACCATAGGATTTCTCGTATTGTGCTTGCAATTTTGTCATATGCAATTGCATCGCAGCTTCTGCATAACGCTGTAAGGTGTTATCGAGTGTTGTATAAACTTTAAGTCCGTCGTGATAAATATTGTAAGGCTCTCCGTTTGCTTTCGCGAAAGCTTTATTTTTGAGAATGCTGTCAAGTTGTTTTTTGACTTCTGTTCTAAAATAAGGTGCTAAACCCTGATTTGGCGCATAATACTGATAATCGAGTGCTAACTTTTGCTGCATTATTTTGTTAGCAGTTTCGCTATCTAGATAACCATAAGCCACCATTTGTTGCAAAACCACATCTCGACGTAATTGTGATCGTTCTGGATAAAGTCTAGGATTGTAACTGTGGTTTGCTTTGAGCGAACCTACAAGCGTTGCAGCTTCGGCAATGCTCAATTTTTGCGTAGAAGTATTAAAAAATTTTCTAGCGGCACTTTCAATTCCGTAGGTGTTGTCCGGAAAAGGGACTGTATTGAGGTAAAGTGTCAAGATATCTTGCTTAGGGTAGATTTCTTCAATACGTTTAGCAACAATGCTTTCACGGATTTTATTGACGACTATACTCATAAAGCCATAATCTTTTCTTCCATAAAGGTTTTTGGCCAATTGTAAAGTAATCGTGCTTCCGCCACCAGAAGACTTGTCAGACATCAGAATAGTTTTAAAGAAAACACGTAATAAACTCTTATTGTCGATACCATCATGTTCATAAAAACGAGCATCTTCAGTCGCAATCAGCGCATCAAGTAAATGTTTAGGGAATTGATTGTAAGTTATTGATTGTCTATCAAGTATGTAAAACTTACCGATTAGGTCACTATTTTTATCTAATACTTGTGTCGCTTGGCTTTGCTTAAGATTGGCTAAACTTTCTTTGGTAGGTATTTTTCCGAAAAGGCCAAAATAAATACTAGCATAAAAAAGCATAAATAGGGCAAAAATTACACCTATTGCTATGGTAAATCGCTTTAACCATTTAATGACCTTTTTCTTATCCATAGAGAAATTTTGAGTTTTCTGTCTACAAAAATCTAAAAGAAAATAGCTTAGCCCTAAAGTTTTAAGTTTTTTATGATTTTTTTAAAGTTTTCTATACGTACAGAAAGCGAAATGTTTTTTAATTTTAAGTAAAATAAAGACATTTCAGATGAATAAACTACATAACAAAACAGCATTAATTACAGGAGGAAGTAAGGGAATTGGTTACGGAATTGCCGAAGCTTTATTAAAAGAGGGTGTAAATGTAGCACTTACGAGTAGGCAACTTAAATCTGCCGAAGATGCAGCCAATCAATTGGCAGAAAAATACGGAAAAAAGAAAGTACTTCCGTTGAAAGCAGATGTTCGACTTTTGATAGATCAAACTGAAGCCGTAAAAAAGATAATTGAGAAATTCGGAAGTATCGATTATGTGATTGCTAATGCAGGCTTAGGGCATTTTAATAGTATTTATTCAATTTCCGAAAGCGAATGGCAAGAAACGATTGACACTAATTTAACAGGTGTTTTTTACACAGCTAAAGCGACTATTGAGGAACTTAAAAAAACGAAAGGCTATTTTATCAGTATTTCCAGTTTAGCGGGCACTAATTTTTTTGCGGGAGGTACCGCTTATAATGCAAGTAAATTTGGTCTAACCGGTTTTACGCAAGCCATGATGCTTGATGTAAGAAATGATGGTGTGAGTGTCTCAACCATTATGCCTGGTTCGGTTTCGACTCACTTTAATGGTAATGATCCTAATTTGAAGGAAGAAAATGAAGCATGGAAAATTCAAAAAGAAGATTTAGGAGAATTGGTTGTAGATATATTTAAGATGAACAAGCGAAGTCTGCCAAGCAAGATAGAAATAAGACCTTCGATGCCTCGACAGCATTAAAAAAGAAAAAGCGACTTTTAGTCGCTTTTTTATTTATCCTAAATATTTTTTTAAAATCTTATTTTTGGATTGATGTTTTAAACGTCTAATCCCTTTTTCTCTTATTTGACGCACTCTTTCTCGACTTAAATCAAAAGTGTCTCCAATTTCCTGTAAAGTCATTGCAGGTTGGTTTCCGATGCCATAGTTTAAACGAATAACATCGGCCTCACGTGTAGAAAGTGTATCTAATGCACGATTTAACTCAATGCTGAGGGAATCTAACATCAAGCTATCATCAGGATTTGGAGATTCACCAGAGCTTAACACGTCGTAAAGATTTGAGTCATTTTCCCCTTCCTTAAAAGGAGCATCCATAGAAAGGTGTCTTCCTGAGTTTTTCATTGCTGCTTTTACTTGGCTTACAGCCATATCAAGTTCTTTAGCGATTTCCTCTGCAGATGGCGGTCGCTGTAGACTTTGCTCTAGGTGCGAAAAGGTTTTGTTGATTTTATTAATCACTCCAATTTTATTCAGCGGTAAGCGAACAACTCTAGATTGCTCAGCAAGGGCTTGCAATATAGATTGTCGAATCCACCAAACAGCATAAGAAATAAATTTAAAACCTCTAGTTTCGTCAAAACGTTTGGCAGCTTTTACAAGACCAACATTTCCTTCGTTTATTAAATCGGGTAGGGTAAGTCCTTGATTTTGATATTGTTTAGCGACTGAAACCACAAACCTCAAATTGGCATTGGTCAACTTTTCTAAAGCTCTTTGATCTCCAGCTCTAATGCGCTGTGCTAACTCTACTTCTTCTTCGGCGGTGATGAGGTCAACTTTGCTAATGTCCTGTAAATATTTATCTAAAGATTTTGATTCTCTGTTGGTGACCTGTTTCGTGATTTTAAGCTGTCTCATGTATCTATTTATCGTATTGAATTTAACAAGTCATTATACGAAAAAAAAATGACTTTTCCAAATTTGTTGATTTTAAAGGGCTCAGCATTAAAAAAGTGCCTTACAAATGGCACTCTTCGGCTAACTCAAATAAAAAATTTTAAAAGCTAATAATCGCATTCGGCGTAGGGACCGCTCCAACTGGTGTCATTAAATTTTACTTTATCGACGACAAAATCTATTCTTGATGCATATTCTACATCTGTAAAATAATATGATTTTTTAGTTTCCCCTGATTTGATTGTCGAGCGATCACCACCAAAGCCGTTTTTTATGGTTACAGACATCGATATGTTTTGGTTGTAATTGTTTTTAAACTCGATATACCATTTTTTTGCTGTTTCTCCCTTTTTTACACGATAATTTAAATATTTAAAGCAGGAGGTAGTTTTCCATTCGCTCCAATCTGATTGTATGTTTTCGTAGGAAGAAATTCCATTTTCTTCCGCCTTTACCATATGAGTATATGGACTCATAAAGACAACACATAACAATAAAAAGAGAAATAATAAAATTCTATTTTCATTTGTTTTCATAATGACAAGATTTATAGATTTTTTAGTTTTTATAAAATTAGGTTAACCTACAAACAAAAAAAATACCCAGTACTGGGTATTTTTATATTTAATTTACTGATAATCTTATGTTTAAGTGGTGCTATCCAACTTTTAAGAGTGATTTTTTTGTATCGGTGATTTCCACAAGACCTTCACATATTAAATATTCGAAGAGAACCGATATACCTTCTTCGTCTAAATATTCTTTTAAATGTTCTTGCGAAAAAGCTTTTGCATTTAAAATAATATCAAAACAAGGTTTGATATAATCTGGAAATTTATGCTCTTGACCATTTGCTGACAGAATATATTCTTCGCCAATAATTTTAGCTGAAGTAATGATATTTTGTTTGAGCCTAAATACTGATTTTTCTATATCGAGCTTTTCTTCTAGCATATTGTCGATAAGCTCTAGTTGGTTGAGAACAAGATTAGATTGATTTTTAATGCGATCTGCTTTGACTCTTTCAATGTCCCGATTAATATTGATATCTTCTGTGGCTAACACTTCTAATATTTCATTTAACTTTTCTTCCATTTCCTTTTTAAGGTCTTCATGATTTAAAAAGCCAAAAGGCAAATACTTTCTCGATCCTTCTACATTTATAAGTTTGTCTTTGATAATAGAAACCATAAAGTTGTAGTATGTGGTACCAATAAGACCTAAAGTGATGTGTATAGAAGACTCATCTTTTGTTCTTGCATTATGCATCACACCCCTAGGAATATATAATAGTTCACCTTCTTTTAAGGTAAGTGTCTTTTTGAGTGTAGGATTAAGTTGCATCCCTTTCTCAAATTCTTCAATTCCTTTTAAAGGTAATTTTACAGGATCATCATAAATTTCCCATTCTTTGGTTCCATGAACTTGTAAAACAATTACGTCATGAGAATCGTAATGGGTGATAAAACCTTGCGAATTTTTAGGTGTACAGTAAATATTAGTTTGGTATTTGTGCGAGGTCTCTTTAGTAAGAGATTGGCACAACTCTTTAAGATCAAGTAGGTATTGGTGCAAGCCATTTACATTAATGGTAGCACCTTCGCTGTAATACTTGTATAGTTTCGACACTTGGATGTTACCCTCATTATCAGTGTAATCAGAATGTTTGAAATCATCATCCACTCCAACTAATTTAATGTTAGGATATTTTACTGACTGCTCATTTAAAAATAAATCTAATTTACCTCTACTGAGTAAAGAACTATAGTATTCTCTCCCTCTAGAGTCATTAGAGATGTGCAAGTATTTTTTTTCGAGGTAATTATCAATAAAATCTTCTTTGGTAATAGGGTGCAATAACCAATCTGTATTTTTCTCAGAAAATTTCATGTTGTTCTAAGTTTAACAACTATCACCGTAACGAGTAACATCATAGTCACTTCCGCTAGCTCTTGCAGGATCACCGTAACGAGTAGTGTCACTATCACAAGGTGTACAAGCACCCATTGCAGCTACTAAAGCAATTGCTCCAACTCCTTTTGCAATGGTTGAAGAATTTACATTAATCTTTTTCGATTTGATTTGACTTTTTTTCAGTGTTTTCATAATAATGATTTTATGATTAAATAGTTTACAATAAAACTAATCCTAAAAAGGCAAAAAAAAAATACCCAATAAAGGGTATTTTTATAAAATCTTTCTATCGAAATATTTAATTCTTTAAAGTAGGAAACCGCTGTGGATTTACTTCGTTAAAAATTGCATACACTGTTTCAAAAATATCATCTACTGATGGTTTTGAAAAATAATCTCCGTCGGTTCCGTAAGCTGGTCTGTGTGCTTTAGCCGTTAAAGTTTGCGGCTGACTGTCTAAATGTTTATAGGCTTGTTGCTCTTCTACTACTTTTTGTAGAATATAAGAAGAAGCACCTCCAGGAACATCTTCATCGATCACCAATAGACGATTGGTTTTAGCTACACTTTTTACGATATCATGATTTAAGTCGAATGGTAATAGCGACTGTATATCAATAATTTCAGCATTAATACCTACTTCCAGCAATTCTTTGGCGGCTTGTTCTACCAATCGTAGGGTAGAGCCATAAGAAACCAAGGTTATGTCTTCACCTTCTTTAATGGTTTCAACCACACCGACAGGAGTTCTGAATTCACCTAAATTACTAGGCATTTTCTCTTTTAGACGGTAACCATTAAGGCACTCTACAATCAAACCTGGTTCGTCACTTTCTAACAAAGTATTGTAAAAACCTGCGGCCTTGGTCATGTTGCGAGGTACAAGTACATGCATTCCTCTTACCAAATTGATAATTCCGCCCATGGGCGAACCACTATGCCAAATTCCTTCTAGACGATGTCCTCTAGTACGTACAATCAGTGGGTTTTTTTGCATTCCTTTGGTACGGTAATGTGTACATGCTAAATCATCACTAATGATTTGCAATGCGTATAAAATATAATCTAAATACTGAATTTCAGCAATCGGACGTAAACCACGAAGCGACATTCCGATACCTTGACCAAGAATGGTAGCTTCTCTAATTCCAGCGTCAGCGACACGTAATTCACCATATTTATCTTGTAAGCCTTCAAGACCTTGGTTCACATCACCAATGTTTCCAGTATCTTCTCCAAAAATGAGGGTTTCTGGTCTGGTTTCGAAAATTTTATCAAAATTATCACGTAAAACGACTCGTGCATCTACTTCTTCGGCATTATCATCGTAGGTTGGTTTTACTTCGCTAATGTTTACTGCCGCCCATTCGCTTTGGCTGTGTAAGTGACTGCTGTAATCGGGTTGTGTTTTTTCTACGAAAGTATTAATCCAATTGATGAGCGCTGTTTTTGAACTTAAGCTTTCTTCACGTACGTAACGCAAACTTTTTCTAGCAGCGCTCAACACTTGATGTTTTTCTGGAGTTGATAAGCTCTCTAATTCTGCTTTAAGCGTATTGATAAAGTTGGCATTTTTACTTTCGGACGCCAAATTTTCTAACAACGAAATTACTTCTTTTTGAGCTGTTTTTGGTATTAGGTTTACGGCTTCCCAAGCTGCTTTTTTGCCCTCACGAACTATCTTTTTACATTCTTTTTCCAATTCGCTAAGTTCTTCTTCGGTGGCGATATTATTTTCGACCATCCATAGGCGCATTTGTAGGTTACAGTCGTATTCTCTTTCCCAAGCCAATCTTTCTTCACTTTTGTAACGCTCGTGCGAACCAGAAGTTGAGTGACCTTGTGGTTGTGTAAGTTCATAAACGTGAATAAGCACCGGAACATGTTGCTCACGCGAAATATCACTAGCTTTTTGATAGGCTTCTACCAATTCTGCATAATTCCAGCCACACACTTTGATGATTTCGTAACCATCGTTTTCTTCATCACGTTGGAAACCTTTTAAGATTTCCGAAATATTTTCTTTTGTAGTTTGGTATTTTGCAGGAACTGAAATTCCATAAGCATCGTCCCAAACACTAACCACCATCGGTACTTGCATGACACCTGCGGCATTTATGGTTTCCCAAAACAAACCTTCACTGGTACTCGCATTCCCAATAGTTCCCCAGGCAATTTCGTTACCTTTATTCGAGAACTTTTCCGCGCCAGCAATGTCTACGTGACGGTAAATTTTTGAAGCTTGCGCTAAACCTAACAGTCGAGGCATTTGTCCTGCTGTTGGCGAAATATCGGCACTTGAGTTGGGTTGCTCGGCGAGGTTTTTCCAACTTCCATCAGGGTTTAAACTGTGTGTGCCAAAGTGACCACCCATTTGTCTCCCGGCAGCCATTGGTTCTTGTGCTAAGTCGGTGTTGCCGTAAAGACCGGCAAAAAACTCTTGCACAGAAAGTAAGCCCAAAGCCATCATAAAAGTTTGGTCACGGTAATAACCTGATCTAAAATCACCATTCTGAAATGCTTTTGCCATCGCCAACTGAGGTACTTCTTTTCCGTCACCAAAAATTCCGAATTTGGCTTTTCCGGTTAATACTTCACGTCGACCAAGAAGACTACATTCTCTACTAATGACTGCAGTTTTGTAATCTTTGATTACTTCTTGCTTAAAATCTTCAAAAGACAAGTCGCTTGGGCTGATGGTTTTTTCTTTTTGCATTACGTAATGTTTATTTTTTGAATGCTGCGAAGATAGGAATTTTTAGGCTTTTTATCAATTGAAATTATTGAGGATATGTTTGCTGTTTTTGTTTTTTTAGGAAAAAACTACTCTTAATACCAACGCCTCGTAAACAATCTGATCAGGGTTTTGATGTCTAAAGATACAATAAAACGTATTTTCTGGTCGTAGTTATCTTCACTGGGCTCCCAGCCAAGGTTAGAATAAAGCGGGAAATAAATTTCAAAATAATCCTGTACTAGGTTGAGACGTATACCGCTATCGTATACAAAAGCAGCACTTTGGTTTTCGTTTTTTACTAAGCCAGCATCACCATAGAGCAAAATCCAATTCCAGATGGTGTAGCTTCCGTTAAGCGTGGTCATCCATTGGTTGGCAAAAGCGGGTTGTAGTTTCGACTTAAAACCACCTTCTGCTTCTATAAACTGTTGACTGAAAAGTCCAGTATCTTCGCTTCTTCCGTAATAATTATAATCGAATAAATAATCGGTGGGCCTATCGAGCGCAAAACTAAAGTAATCGGATTCTCGTGTGTCGTTTTTAAGAAAAGTTCCGGCGAAAAGCCTAAACTCTAACTGTCTACTATTCAAAAAAAGCTTCCGCCATTTGGTAGTGATCGATACCTTGCTAAAATCTTTATGCCATTGGTAGTCGAAACTCCCTGTAAAAAAGTTGTCGAAGTTTCTATCGCTATAACTATAACCAAGATTATGCACACTATAATCGGGTTCGTCTACAGGATTGGCAGCATCGCGATCCCGAAAAACATTTACACTCCTAAAGCCAATAGATTGTCTTTTATTGCTTCGTAAATTACGATCTCGAAAAGCAAAATTGATAAATGGCGTCACGCGGTGGTAATAGAGTTGTTCCGCGTAAGCGTTACGCGAAGCGCCAATTCCTGGGCGAATGGCAAACAAATGCTGGTTTTTATACTGAAAGGTATAATCTATAGAAGCAGAACCTGAAACTTCGTTACTTACAAACCCATATTTAGGAGAAACTTTATACTCAAATCTTCTAGCAAGTATGGTTTTGTTATAAAGTTTTGGGCCTATTTTAAAACCGTCGTACAAGTTATAATCAAACTCAGGAATAATAAAAAACTGTGTGTAATAAGGATCTTCGGCATCGACCAACAAACGCATCTGAAAAGGTTTATTTAGCAGTGTAGTTACCCGATAATAATTGTCACGTTGATTGAATTCTGGAGCAATACCTTCGTAATTTACGGCTACTTTTTGTGTATTTTCTTTAGGTAAAGTGATGATTTGTTCACCTACAAAAGGAGGAAGCCATTTTTTTGAAACTATGGCTTTGTCTTTAATGCCGTAAATAGGAATAGGCAGTTTGATGTTTTCTTTATTTTTAACTTTTATCACCAGCGAATCACCAACTTCCTCTACCTGAGTGATTTTATAGTCTATCCAATTGTTTTTAGCGAGGTATTCTTCAAAAAACCAATCAACATTTTTATTGGAATTTTGTTTTAGGATAGTTTCGAAAGACTTTGAAGTAATTCGTTTTAAGCGATTTTCTTGGTAAAAAGAAGCTAAACTTTTTTCCATCAATTGATTGTCTTCTAAATAATCTTCGAGGTAATAAAAACCGATGCCCGTTTTGTATGGGTTGGCAATATTCTGGTTGAATTTGATAAGCTTATCATAATCGGTTTCGATGGCCTGATCTAAATTGAGACGAGCCATATTCATAAAGAAAAAAGCATAACGATCGTTAAACTTAAAATCGGCGAGATGAAACCAACGTACACCAATCACTTCGCTAAATTTTCCTAACAGTTTTAAATCGGGGTAATGTTGCTCTACATAATCCATCATCAAATAGGTGAGTATGCCTTCCTTTACCCAATATTCTTCCCGATGGTTAATCACAATAGTTTGGTCTAGAAACTGATGCGTTAGGGTTTTGAGCAATTTCATATCGTACTGAAAACTTTCCGGAAACGGACTCAAAAAACTCGGCAATTGGTTCAGACCATAGACCGGGTTAGAAAGGTAATCGCGTTCACTTACCAATATCTTTTCTTGCGGATAATCGCCTAACTTATTTTCAAGGTAATTTACAATTCGTTTAATGAGAATTTCCTTCATTTCTGGTGCTGTTTTTTCATCAGAAATGTTGGTATGTACATTTATATGCGATGTTTCAGCAATCTGGAAACTTGGACTTTTTTCTAGATAAAGATTGGTGTGAATGATTTGTTTCCCTTCTAATTGGTATTGGTTGTTTAGTGAAGTTAATTGACTGCTAACGAGGTGTAAGTTAGAGCTTAATAAGAAGCTCGGTGGTACTTCTAGTTTTAGCTGAATATCATAAGGTTCAATAAAGATGTCATTAAGGTTTTTATTGCTGAAATATACCCATTTTTCGTCATCAACAACCGCAGGTAGAATCAACCAGTGTTGTAGCGCATAACCATTTTTGTGGTATCCGTAACGTGTAAATTTATCGTCAGGAATTTTAATTTGATAAACAAAATCTATTGTTATTGTCTCATTGGGTTGCAAGCTTTTTTTTAGCTGTAGCGAAATAATATCAGGATGTTTAGGTGGTCTTTCCCAACTTACAGAATCACCGTGCGCTAAAATCTTTGAGATATTCGTGTAACCTCGTTCGTGGTCTTTAGCATAATGAAAATTACGTTGGTAATCTTCTGCAAAACGATCGGCAAGAGGAGTGGAGTTGTTTTTGAAAGCGTTTGCCCAATCGTAGAAATAAAGTTCTTCGAGAGCTATATTACTGTTGTTGGTATAATTTATTTGTTGAGAAATAAATAATGTCTTTTTTTCATTATCTAAACGAGCATTAACAACAACAGCAGTTTGGGCAAAACTATATTTGCACCCTAAAATAACCAGCAACCAACAGCAGATAATTCTCAATAGAAAAGATGATTAGAAGTTCGGACTCAAGTTGAACTGGTTATAGAACTCGTCTAAAATTTCAATAACTTCATCTTCGGTATCTACAATTTGTATGAGGTTAACATCTTCTGGGCTGATGTTGTAGAATCGTTCCAGCAACGTATCTTTTATCCAATCGAATAAACCACTCCAGAACTCACTACCTACCAAAATAATCGGAAATTTATCTATTTTATGAGTTTGAATAAGGGTAATTGCTTCAAAAAGTTCGTCGAGTGTACCAAAACCACCAGGCATCACAACAAAACCTTGTGAGTATTTTACAAACATCACCTTGCGCACAAAGAAATAATCGAAATCTAAACTCTTATCAGGGTCGATATACGGGTTATCGTGTTGTTCAAACGGTAAATCGATATTTAAGCCTACTGAAGTTCCGCCACCAAGATGAGCTCCTTTATTACCAGCTTCCATAATTCCTGGACCTCCACCGGTAATGACTCCGTACCCATGATCGACAATTTTCTGAGCAATTTTCACTGCTAAATCATAATATTTATTGTCGGGTTTTGTTCTTGCCGATCCAAAAATCGAAACACAGGGTCCAATCTGGCTCATTCGTTCATAACCGTTGACGAACTCGCTCATGATTTTAAAAAGTGCCCAACTATCATTGGTTTTTATTTCATTCCAACTTTTATTACGTTGGTCTTTTCTTCTAATGCTCATTCTTTCAATATTATTTCGGTTAATTTAATTCTTTCTTTAAAAACTTAGCCGTATAGCTTTTTTTATTTTTAATTATTTCTTCAGGCGTTCCTTTGGCAATTACTTTTCCGCCACCTTTTCCGCCTTCAGGTCCAATGTCTATCAAATAATCAGCCAGTTTAATGACATCAAGGTTGTGTTCGATAATCAAAACCGTATTGCCTTTATTCACGAGTTTATCCAATACATTCATCAACACCCGAATATCTTCAAAATGCAAGCCAGTTGTAGGTTCGTCGAGAATATAAAAAGTGTTACCAGTATCTCTTTTAGACAATTCTGTTGATAGTTTAATACGTTGTGCTTCACCGCCCGAAAGTGTGGTGCTTTGTTGTCCTAAAGTAATGTACCCTAAGCCAACTTCTTTGATCACTTTTAACTTACGATAAATTTTAGGAATGGGTTCAAAAAAATCGGTTGCTTCGTCAATGGTCATTTCCAGCACATCGTTGATGGATTTTCCTTTGTAGCGAATTTCTAGGGTTTCGCGGTTAAAGCGTTTTCCTTGGCAAGTTTCACATTCTACATAGACATCAGGCAGAAAGTTCATTTCGATAACACGTAAGCCGCCACCGCTACAAGTTTCGCAGCGACCACCTTTGACATTAAAACTAAATCTACCTGGTTTGTAACCCCGAATTTGTGCTTCGGGAGTTTTAGCAAATAAGCTTCTAATTTCCGAAAAAACACCGGTATATGTTGCTGGATTAGAGCGTGGCGTTCGCCCAATAGGCGATTGGTTGATTTCGATTACTTTATCGATATGTTCTAATCCTTCTATTTTTTTATAGGGTTGTGGTACTTTCACGCCATTAAAAAAATGGGCATTGAGAATAGGGTAGAGTGTTTCGTTAATTAGAGTAGATTTTCCGCTACCGGAAACTCCTGTGACCAAAATAAGCTTTCCTAAAGGGAATTCTACACTTACATTTTTGAGGTTGTTTCCTGTTGCTCCACTTAGTTTAAGCGTTTTTCCGTTACCCATACGTCTCTCTTTGGGAACTTCAATTTCTTTTTTTCCGCTAAGGTAATCTGCGGTAATGGTATCATCTTTTAAAATCTCTTTAGGCGTACCTTGACTAATGATTTTTCCACCATGTTTTCCTGCTTTTGGGCCGATATCAATCACATAATCGGCATTTTCTATCATGTCTTTGTCGTGCTCGACCACAATTACCGAATTACCTACATCACGTAGAGAAACTAATGAATTGATTAATTTTTCGTTATCTCGCTGATGCAAACCAATACTAGGTTCGTCCAGAATATATAATACGCCTACCAGTTGCGAACCTATTTGTGTGGCCAAACGAATGCGTTGGGCCTCACCACCCGAAAGCGATTTTGAGCTACGATTGAGCGAAAGGTAAGTGAGTCCCACATCGACCAAAAACTGCAAACGCGCATTGATTTCTTTTAAGATTTCTTCGGCAATGGTAAATTGGTTTTTGCTAAGTTTTTTTGGTAAATCTTTAAACCAATCAGCTAATTCTTCAATATCTTTATTTGCTAGTTCTGCGATATTTTTTTCGTTGATTTTAAAATACAGCGATGATTTTTTGAGTCGAGTACCTTCACAAGTGGGGCAATCGGTTTTATCCATATAATTTTTTGCCCAACGACGTAAACTTGAGGAATCGTTGTTGTGAAAAGTACTTTCGATAAACGGAACAATGCCTTCGTAATCGATTTTATAATCACGGGTGATTCCCAAATCTTTAGAAGAAACCTCAAACTTTTCTTTTCCTCCGTAAAGGATAATATCTAAAGCTTCTTGCGGAATTTTTTTAATAGGGTCTGATAAACTAAAATCATAGCGTTTGGCAATGATTTCCAATTGCTTGAATGCCCAATTGTTTTTTTGTGGTCCATTGGGTTCTAAACCGCCAGCTTTAATAGATTTATTCTCGTCGGGAATTACTTTATGGATGTTTACTTGACGGATTGTGCCTAAACCGTTACAAGTATCACAAGCTCCTTTGGGTGAATTGAACGAAAAATTATTAGGCTCTGGGTTAGGATAGGAAATGCCGGTATCTGGACACATCAAATTACGACTAAAATAACGTCCTTCGGTTTTATCTTTTTCGATGACCATCAAGACATCATTACCTTCTTGCATCGCGACTAAAATACTATTCATCAAGCGTTTTCCATCGGTATCCTTATTTATTTTCAGTCGGTCGATAACCACTTCGATATCGTGTGTTTTGTAACGATCAAGCTTCATGCCTTTTTCGATATCTACAATCTCACCATCTACACGCACTTTTACATAACCTTGTTTGGCGATTTGTTCGAACAATTCGCGGTAATGCCCTTTTCTAGACCGAATTTTTGGAGCGAGAATACTAATGGCTCTTCCATCAAAGTCTTGCAAAATCAAATCTTTAATTTGCTCATCACTATAACTTACCATTTTTTTACCGGTATTATAGCTGTAGGCGTCGCTGGCACGAGCAAAAAGCAACCGAAGGAAATCGTAGATTTCAGTAATGGTGCCAACTGTACTTCGCGGGTTTTTACTAGTGGTTTTTTGTTCGATAGCAATTACAGGGGAAAGTCCATCGATTTTATCGACATCTGGGCGTTCGAGTCCACCTAGAAACTGTCGTGCATACGCCGAAAATGTTTCGATATACCGTCGTTGTCCTTCGGCATAAATGGTGTCGAAAGCCAAAGAAGATTTTCCCGAGCCTGAAAGTCCGGTGATAACGACCAATTTTTCCCGAGGTATTTTGATGTTGATGTTCTGGAGGTTGTGTTCGCGCGCTCCGTAAACTTCGATAAATTCTTCCAAATTGAAAACTTTAGGCAAACCGCAAATTTACATATTTGCTTGGTACATAGAAAACTTGGTTAAAAAAGTTTTGATGGTAAATTTAGAAAACAGGTATATTGTTTTTTGTAAATTTTATTTCTTACGCGTATAAACGATTTCCATAGTTTTTAACTCTTGACCTTCTTGGATCATAAACATTTCAAACTTATGTTTGTCTTTAGATAGGTAAGTCATTACTTCTTTCACTTGGATATCTTTACCAGTCATAGGGTCAACCATCGTTCCAGTCATAATTAATTGCTTGGTTTCTTTGTTATAATCACCTTCTAGTATAAGAACGCCTGTTCCCATATTGTCTATCCAGGTAGCGATATATTTTTTCTTAGCATTATCAAAAGCGGTAATGCTCTGACCCTCAAAAGGCATTCCACCCATATCGCCTTTGTGAATGGATTGTTGGTACCTTCCACCCATAATCATTTTGTTGGTCGTCGTAGCTTTTGAAATTGTTGGTGGAGCAGCGGGATCCATCCACATCTTTACTTCGGCATCCCAATTTCCGTCAAGTGTTGCCAACCATTGGTGTGCATCACCTGGCGTCATATAAGCTTGCCAAGCCATCATTTCTTCTTGAGTTTGCGCAAGCATGCTATTCAATCCGAAAATAGCAAGGGCTGTAATAAGTAATTTTTTCATGCTTTATAATTTTTTGTTATGCGTTTTCTTTTAATCTTCATTCATCGATCCATCGGGATTGACCAGTTCACTATTTTTCTTTTTCTTATGCTTATCTTCTTGTTTTTTACCTCCTTCCATGATGATTTCATCTTCAGTGTGCATATCAAAGCGGTAGGAGAGACCTAAAGCCACTTGCCATTTTCTAGGGGTATCTTTAAAATTATACAAACCAGAAACATCTATTTGGAAATCTTTAGTAAACAAATAAGCTGCTCCAGCTCTAGCAATATCGTCTGCATACAAATCACTTTTTATGGCTTGATATTCTGCAAAAACAGAAAAATAACCATTTACGGAATGTGTCATGGTAAAAATACCCGCATAAGTAGGGTATTCTTCGGTCATCTTGTCGCCAATAAAGTTCATTACAAAAACCCAACGTCCCCAGTTGTTTTGGGTGATAATGGCAGCTCTCGGGCTTATACTTTTATCTGTATCATATTTATAAGGATTTTCACCAAAGAGAAGATTTGCACCAGCGTAAACCGAGACAGCAGGAATCAAATCACGCCATTTAAAACGGTGATTGGCATGCCAACTAATGATGTTTGGTTTTTCAAAAACCCTATTTTTATAGGGATCATATAATAAATATTTTCCGCCAAGGGTATTGCTTTCAAAATTTACCTCTTTTAGCTCTTCTGTTTCTCCGCCAGCTTCCCACATATGATTAGAAGTCAGGTGTGAACCAATCAAACTTATCTCTAACTGCTCTATTTTTAAACCATAACGCACTTGGTAATCAATACCAAACAGATCGGTCTCTATGCCTGTTAGTTCGTGATCGTCTTGACCCATTCTAGCTCCGGCTTCAAACTGTAATACATTATATCCTACGGCAAATGCGCCTTGGGAGTTTCCAGGGCGGTTCGAATTAATGGTTTCGGTATATTGACTATAACTTAAAGCGGAAAAAAATAAGAAAGGGATAAAAAATAAAGGTTTCATAGCTAAGTTGTTTCTCTCAAATATAGAGATTTTTATGATTTTTCATACTTTTAGCCATAATTTAAATAAAGAAAAATTTCTATCATGCAATACGCCTCATTTGCTGGATTTATAAAAACCGTACTCATTATATTATTGGTCTATTTCGGATTAAAATTCCTATTTAGGCTTTTAAAACCTTATATTTTAAAGTTTGTCATGAAACAAGTGAACCAAAAAATGGGAGAACGATTTCAGCAACAAACAGGGTTTAATCCTTTTGAACAAAAAGAAACTCATTCCACGAAAGTGAACAAAGAAAACAAAAAAGAAAAAGTAGGAGAGTATATCGAATACGAAGAAATAGACTAACTTTCTGGAGAATTACATTTATGAAACTGAAAAAAAATATACCGCACCTTATCGTCTTATTGTTGTTTGTTGTTGCAGCAGTAGCTTACTTTAGCCCTGTTTTGCAAGGAAAAACCATTTACCAAAGTGATATTGTCCATTATACAGGGATGGCAAAAAAGCAAATAGACTATAGAGAAAGTAACGGTGAAGAACTGTATTGGACAGACGCTGCTTTTGGCGGAATGCCAACTTACCAACTCGGAGCTAAATACCCTTTTAATGTCATTAAACAAATCGATTTGGGAATTCGTTTTTTACCTAGACCAGCCGATTATTTGTTTCTTTACTTTATAGGTTTATATATTCTTTTGCTTACGTTAAAATTAGACTACAAACTTGCTTTTTTAGGAGCTTTGGCATTTGGTTTTAGTACTTATCTCATCATTATTTTGGGTGTTGGTCACAACGCCAAAGCACATGCGATTGCTTATATGCCAATTGTTATCGCCGGAATGATAAAGATTTTTCGGAAAGATTATTTTTGGGGTTGGCTGTTGTTTACCCTTGGTTTGGCTTTAGAGCTCAACGCCAATCACTTTCAGATGACTTATTATTTGATGTTGTTGTGTTTGGTGATAGGAATTGTGTATTTAATAGACTTTATCAAAAAGAAGGAGTTCAAAACCTTTTTTATTGCTTTTGGGTTGCTGATTTTGGGAAGTGTAATCGCGGTAGGAACCAACGCTACCAATATTTTAGCTACCAAAGAATATGCTGATTTTAGTACGCGTGGTAAAGCTGAACTTACCCAAAATGCAGACGGAAGTCCGAAAACACAAAACGGCCTCGATTACGATTATATTACCGAATACAGTTACGGAATTTTTGAAACTTTCAACTTGATGGTACCACGATTTATGGGTGGTTCGAGTGCCGAAAAGTTAGATAGCGATTCGCATTTGTATAAAGAAGTGCTGAAAATGGGAGCAACTGCAGCGCAAGCAAAGGATTTTGCGGAAAATGCACCAACGTATTGGGGCGATCAAACTTATATCGGAGCTCCGGCGTATATTGGTGCAACGCTTATTTTCTTGTTTGTTTTTGCACTGTTTTTAGTGCGTGGCAAACTCAAATGGTGGATTGTCTCGGGCTCACTTTTGGCTTTATTGTTGTCTTGGGGTGACAATTTTGCGATTCTCACCAAACTCTTCCTCGAAGTGATGCCTTTTTACAACAAGTTTCGTGCGGTTTCGTCTATTCAAGTACTCATCGAGTTGTGTGTTCCTGTGTTAGCACTGGTAGGTTTATCGAAGTTGTATCAAAAAGATTTCGCTCAAGCGGAATTAATCAACGCTCTTAAAAAAAGTAGTTTTATTGTAGGCGGAATTTTATTTGGTTTTTATTTGCTTAAAAGCGTCTTTTTTGATTTTGCAGGAGCAAATGATGGGTATTTTATTCAGAATTACGGACAAAGCTTTGTAAATGCCTTAAAAGATGACCGAAAAGCGATGTTCAATGCCGATATATTGAGAAGTTTGTTATTTATAGTTGCTATCGCAGGAACGATTTGGGCTTTCTTAAAGCAGAAAATCAATAAGAATGTTTCGTTGGTTGCCATAGGAATTTTGATACTGTTAGATTTAGTGATGGTTGATAGAAAATATGTTAACAACGAAGACTTTGTCGCTAAAAGAATGATGGAACAACCTTTTTCTGCGACACCAGCAGATGTAGAAATTCAAAAAGACACGACACATTTTAGAGTATTAGACTTAAACGAAAGTTTATTGAATTCCGCGAGAGCTTCTTTTTTCCATAATTCCCTGGGAGGTTATCACGCGGCAAAACCAAAGCGTTTACAAAATATTTTCGATTACCACGTCGCTAAAGGCAATCAAGAGGTACTTAATATGATGAATGTGAAATATTTCATCACGCCTATGGAAGACAATACGGTTGTCCCACAGAAAAATGAAGAAGCCAACGGAAATGCTTGGTTTGTAGAAAATGTAAAATGGGTAGAAACTGCCGATGAAGCTATCCGCAAAATAGGAGAGGTCAACACTAAAAAAACAGCTGTTTTACAGAATGAATACCGACAAAACCTTGCAGGTGTTTCTTCGCAAAGTAATGACTCGCTTGCTCAAATAAAGTTGATTAACTATCATCCAGAAAAGTTGGTATATCAATACAACACTTCAGAAAGAAAGTTAGCCGTTTTTTCGGAGGTATTTTATGAAAATGGATGGAAAGCCGAAGTTGATGGGGAAGAAGTAGAGGTGTTAAAAAGCAACTATTTGTTACGTGCCGCTGTTTTACCCGCTGGAAACCACACCATAACTTTCAGTTTTAAACCAGAAGTGCTTAAAACTGGAACAACACTTACAATCATTTCGTTAGTTTTATTTATATTATTAATTCTTGCAGGAATTTTTTACGAGCGAAAAAAGAGAACTTCTAATGAATAAAAAAGTACTTATCATACTTTATTATTGGCCACCAGCTGGCGGTCCTGGCGTCCAGCGTTGGCTGAAGTTTGTAAAATATTTACCTGAATTTGGTATCGAACCCATTGTTTTTGCACCAAGTAATCCCGACTACCCGATTATCGATAAAGGTTTAGAGCGTGAAATTCAGGAAAACCTCAAATTTTATAAACTTCCCATTTGGGAACCCTACCGTTACGCTAATTTGTTTGGAAGCAAAAACAAGGCTAAAGAAATTAGTTCGGGATTAATTACAGATAGAAAAAAACAAGGTTTCATCGAGCGTTTAATGCTTTTTATTCGCGGAAATATGTTTATTCCCGATGCCCGTAAATTTTGGAAAAAACCTGCTGTAAATTTTCTCTCTAAAGTAATCGAAGAAGAACAAATCGATACAGTAATTTCTACCGGTCCGCCACATAGTTTACATTTAATCGCCAAAGATTTAAAAAAGAGGTTTAATATTAATTGGATAGCCGATTTTCGTGATCCCTGGACAAAAATAGGTTACCATGAAGACCTTAAACTTACCTCAACATCGAGAAAAAAGCATCTTAAATTAGAGCAAGCAGTTTTAGACACGGCTGATAAGATTGTCACGACGAGTTTTACCACACAAAAAGACTTTGAATCGCAAACCCAAACGCCTGTTTTTTGTGTGACCAATGGTTATGACGGAGCGCAAATTCACGAAAGTGAATTAGACGAACATTTTACCATTTCACATATTGGTTCGCTATTAACCAAGCGAAATCCTACGGTTTTGTGGGATGTGCTAGAAGAAATCATTATAGAAAACAAGCAATTTGAAGAACATTTTAAACTTCGCCTGATTGGAAAAGTGAGTGAAGATGTTTTGCAAAGTATGCGGTATCGAGCTTTGGAAAGCCATATAGAGAATTTAGGCTATTTAGCACATACAAAGTTGATTGATTACCAGTCGAAAACACAAGTTTTGCTATTGGTCGAGATTGACGAAGAAAAAACACGAGGAATTATTCCTGGGAAACTCTTTGAATACTTACGTGCCAATAGACCAATTTTAGCTATCGGTCCCAAAGATTGGGACGTTGGTGTGATTTTAAAACAAATTACAGGAAGTCCACATTTCGAATACTCACACAGAGAAGCCATAAAACAACAAATCTTACAATGGTTTGAAGCTTATCTAGAGAAAAAATTACAAGTAGACCATCAAGAGATATCGCAATTTCATCGTAAAGATTTAACCCGAAAATTAGCAGAAATTATTAAGAACTAGTGGGCATCATTTTTAAGCAATCATATCAAAATTTGTTGGTGACCTATTTCGGTTTTTTGATAGGTGCGCTTAATGTACTTTTTCTTTATCCAAAATTTTTGACACCAGAAAATTACGGTTTGATTACCTATTTACTTTCTGTCGGAACGCTTATTTGGCCCTTTTTAGGTTGGGGATTTAGCAATACGATTATTAAATTTTATTCAGCATATAAAGATAAAGTTGATCAATACAAATTACTTTCTTTAGCTCTTGTTTTTCCTTTGTTTGTTGGGCTTTTATTAGGAGTTTTTGGTATTGCTTTACAAGAAAAAATACACGATTATTTTTCTGATAATCCTTTGGTAAGACCTTATGTATATCTTATTTTAATGGTTGCGGTTTCCATCGCTTATTTCGAGGTTTTTTTTGCTTGGAGTAAATTGCAACTCAAAAGTGTTTTTGGAAATTTTCTCAAAGAAGTTTTCCATCGGGCGCTAACTTGTACGCTGCTTTTAGTTTACTTTTTTGAGTTAATTGATCTCAATATTCTTATTCATTCGATTGCCGTTGTTTATATCATACGTGCAATTGTGATGGGCGTTTATGCTTTTAAATTACTCCCGATAAAGTTTATATTTGGTTTTCCCACCGCTTACGCGAAAGTTTTTAAATATTCGTTACTTATCTTGATTGCAGGTTTTGTATCGACTTCTCTGTTAGATCTTGATAAATTTATGATTGAGTATTTCTTACCCATTTCAGAAGTTTCTATTTACGGAATAGCTACCTACATTGCAGCTGTAATTGTGGTTCCGTCACGAGCGATGCATCAAATTACCTTACCGATTACTGCAAATTTACTCAACCAAAAAAATTATTCAGAACTCAAATCTTTGCTGAAAAAGAGTTCGATTACCTTATTGGTTATCGGAGGTTTTATCTTTACACTTATTGTTGGTAATATCCAAGCGCTATATAGTTTTTTACCAGAAGATTACCAGCTCAATTTTTTGATTATTATTTTATTAGGCTTGGTTAAAATCTACGAAAGTGCCCTCGGAAATGCGAATTCTATACTTTACAATTCAGATTATTACCGTTTGGTGCTTTACAGCGGAATTTTTGCGATTCTAATGGCTGTATTACTCAATATTTGGTTAATTCCTACGCAAGGTATTTTAGGAGCAGCTTTGGCAACAGGGTTGGCTTATGGGTTGTATAATACGACTAAACTATTGATTGTCTACTACAAGTTCAAAATACATCCCTTCTCAAAGAAAAGTCTTTATGTTTTCCTGTTTGTGTGTGCTGTTTCCTCTATTTTTTATCACATCGCTTTTACTGAGGTTTGGTATATTGATATTGGGATAAAATCAATTCTGATTGGTGTGATTTTCTTTTTGGGAGTTAAATACCTCAATTTTTCAGAAGAAATCAAACAAAGTATCGACAATTTAATTCATAAAAAAAGGATTTTCTAAAAAGAAAACCCTTTTTCAACTACATTATGAAAAACAACTTATCTTCTGGTACGGTTATTAGTTGTTCTTGTATTTGTTGCACTTCTGTTTGAACTCGCATTTCTTGTAGTAGAAAAGTTTGTTCGTGTATTACTGATTGGAGTAGAAACACCAGTTCTTCTTGTTGGTAAAGTGGTATCTACACTCAAACTTCTTCTGTCTGTTCTTTGTATTTCTCTTACCTCATTATTTGCAGGAGAGACCTCACGTCTTGTAGGTTGCGTACTTCGAGTAGTATTTGTATTTCTCGTTCTAGGAGAAGTAGAAATGCTGTTTCTTCTAGTATTCGCATTTACTTCGGTATTTACGTCTCTACGGGTGTTACTACTTCTGGTATTTTCTGCAATAGCATTATCACGTCTGGTCACCATTTCACCTCGAGTGTAATTGCTTACTTTCTCAGAAGGTCTATAAAAACTCCGTACA
The DNA here is from genome assembly GCF_003233725.1 of Mesonia sp. K7. Classification (GTDB taxonomy): domain Bacteria; phylum Bacteroidota; class Bacteroidia; order Flavobacteriales; family Flavobacteriaceae; genus Mesonia. Next base: position 136,325 of record NZ_QKQV01000002.1, on the reverse strand, counting down.
TTATTGTGATGACTACTTCTGTAATGGTCTCTGTATTCTACATAACTCACACGATAAGGTTGGTAATAATACCTGTAGGGTTCGTAATAAACAATCGTATAATGTGCTGGTGGGATCATATAATAATGGTGCCAAGGTTTAACTACATAAACTCTATTGAAACGATTGATATAACCTCTACGGTATAAAAAATGACCATTGGTATTGTAGAAAAACCTCATGTTTCCAATGCTCGAAACCCTACCAAAACGATTGTAATTGATAAAAACATCACCTGCCTGAATAATTCTACCGTAATAATCGTAGAAAACAGGGGTGTTTTCTATCTGTATCACCGCTCCGTAATCATCAAACTGTACAAACGGATTGTAGTTATATCCGCTATTAAAGCTAATGTTTATATTGTGATTTCTATAAAATCCTCGTGGTGCAGCAGGTTGATAGAAAAAATCGAATTGACCATCTGGATAAACCGCAAACTCAATATTGTTTTCTATAAAGATGATAGGATTACTTCCGTAGAACGGATCAGCAACATTCGTTTCGTTTTTAGCAAACGAAAATGAGCTAATCATCAGGGCTAAAAGGAGAACGAAATTTTTCATGATACTATATTTTAAATTACACCATTTAGAAAACAAATAATGTGCCAAAACTTGTGAAGATACTATTGGTAGGCTTTTTGAGACTTTTATAAAATACAAAGACTCTGTATAAAACAGAGCCTTTGCTAACCAACCAAAAAATTATACATCATGAATACATGAATGTACACCCTTTGATTACAAGAACTGTGCCATTAGACTTTCTGTTGCAAGTATGTTGCTGTGAAAGATTTGTTAATTTTCACGATCTCTTCGGGTGTTCCAAAGGCAAGAAGTTCTCCACCTTTGTCACCACCTTCTTTTCCTAAGTCAATAATATAATCAGCAGATTTGATTAAATCTAAGTTATGTTCGATAACAATAATTGAGTTTCCTTGATCTAAAAGTGCCTCAAAAGAAGCAAGTAATTTTTTGATATCATGAAAATGCAAGCCTGTAGTAGGTTCGTCAAAAATAAAAAGCGTTTTTTCTTTGGTGACTGCTTTACCTATAAATGTAGCGAGTTTGATGCGTTGTGCTTCGCCACCAGAAAGGGTAGAAGAGCTTTGTCCTAAAGAAACATAGCCCAAACCAACATCTTGCAGTGGTTGTAATTTTTTGACAATATTAGTTTTTTTATGTTCACTAAAAAATGCAATCGCATCATCGATGGTCATCTTTAAAACATCATCGATGTTTTTTTCTTTGAATTTTACTTCCAATACCTCTTTTTTGAAACGCTTGCCTCGACATATTTCACACTCTAAATGAACATCGGCCATAAATTGCATTTCGATGGTTACTTCACCTTCACCTTTACAAGTCTCGCATCTTCCGCCATCGACATTAAAGCTAAAATGTTTTGGCAGAAAACCTCTGTTGAGCGCAAGTTTCTGATTTGCAAAAAGCGAGCGAATCACATCGTAAGCTTTCACGTATGTTACTGGATTAGAACGTGAAGAACGCCCAATCGGATTTTGATCGATAAACTCTACGTTTTTGATGTTATCAAATTTACCTTCTATTTTGGTATGCTCACCAATTTTTGAGCCGTAACCGCCAATTTCTTTTAAAATTGCTGGGTATAATATTTTTTTGACCAAAGTGCTTTTTCCGCTACCGGAAACTCCTGTAACCGCAGTGAAAACGCCTAAAGGAAAACGAACATTTATATTTTTTAAATTGTGGGCTCTTGCCCCAATGATATCGATATAATATTTATAATCTCTGCGCTTTCGCGGAACTTCAATCTCAAGTTTCCCGCTTAAGTAATTTCCCGTAAGACTATTTGATTTTAGAATCGTTTTGTAATCTCCCGTTGCTACCACTTCGCCACCAAACGTTCCAGCTTCCGGACCAATATCAATAATCTCATCGGCCATTTTCATAATGTCTTCGTCGTGTTCTACCACAATTACGGTGTTGCCCAAATCACGTAGTTTTTTTAACACCTCAATGAGTTTTTCGGTGTCTTTAGGATGTAAACCAATCGAAGGTTCGTCGAGAATATACATTGAACCTACCAAGCTCGATCCTAGAGAAGTAGCCAAATTGATACGTTGTGATTCGCCTCCTGATAAAGAATTAGATTTTCTGTTGAGCGTCAAGTAATTTAAACCTACTTGCGCCAGAAAAGACAACCGGCTATTGATTTCCTTGAGTAATCTGGTGGCAATTTTTTCATCATTTTCATTTAACTTCAATTCCTTGAAGAATTTAGCTAACTCATCAATAGGTAAGTTGACCAAATCTGAAATCGATTTGCTATCAATTTTTACATAGTTGGCTTCTTTTCGTAAACGCTTTCCTTTACATTCAGGACAAATTGTTTTTCCGCGATAACGTGATAGCATTACCCGATTCTGAATTTTATAAGCTTTGGCTTCTAATTCGTCAAAAAAAGATGTTAGTCCTTCAAAATATTGATTACCATCCCAAAGCAATTCTTTTTGAGATTCGGTAAGCTCATAGTAGGGTTTATGAACAGGGAAATCGAATTTATGGGCATTGTTGACCAACTGATCTCTGTACCAACTCATGCTTTCACCACGCCAAGGAAAAATAGCATCTTCGTAGACCGAAAGCGAAGTGTTGGGAATAATCAAATCGATGTCCAAACCAATGATATCGCCATAACCCTCGCATTTGGGACAAGCTCCAAACGGATTGTTGAAACTGAACAAATGAATGTTAGGTTCATTAAAAGTAATTCCATCTTTTTCAAACCGATTGTTATATTCTTTAATGGTATTGTCGTTTAAGTTTTCGAGCAGCAAATCGCCTTTTCCTTCGTAAAAAGCCGTTTGCACAGAGTCTGCCAAACGGTGAAAGAAATCTTCGTCATCTTTCTTTACAATACGATCGACTACGAGAAAGATTTCGCCAACGAGCATTTTCGGTTTTTCATCTATTCTATAAACGGTATCGTCTATTTTTATGCGGCTAAAACCTTGCTGTTGTAAAACCTCTATTTTTTTTTCGATGGTTCTACCTTCTTCTACTTTTATAGGTGCAAGCAATAAGAGTTTTTCCTTTTCAGGTAATTGCTTGATGTAATTGATCACATCGGTCACCGAATCTTTCTTGACCAAATCGCCCGAAATAGGAGAGTAGGTTTTACCAATTCTCGCGTATAGCAACTTTAAGTAATCGTATATTTCTGTGGTTGTACCCACCGTAGAACGCGGATTGGTCGAATTCACTTTTTGCTCGATAGCAATTGCAGGAGCAATTCCTTTAATATAGTCTACTTTAGGTTTGTCTAATCTTCCTAAAAACTGTCTGGCGTAAGAAGATAAACTTTCTACATAACGGCGTTGTCCTTCCGCGTAAAGCGTATCGAAGGCCAAACTTGATTTTCCAGAGCCAGATAAACCCGTAATCACCACCAATTTATTTCTCGGGATGACCACATCTATATTTTTAAGGTTATGCAGTTTTGCTCCTTTGATAATGATGTTTTCTTTGGGGTTTACTTCTTGAAGTGTTGTAGGCATAGCTTTCTAAAAATAGTTTGCTAAGATAAGTAAAGTCTTGAGCTCTATAAAATAAAGTAAGGAATAGAAAAATGTTAAAATATTTAACTTTTTTGGAATTCTGAAAATTAAGTTGTTATATTTATGCCGTAATCATAAAAAAAACGCCTATTACATACAGTTACTTTAACCCAAAATTCTAAATTTTAATAAGCACATCTATTGTGCGTTTAATCTAAGTAGCTGTATGAAAAAGATCGAATCCCCAACCGATGCTCAATTAGTTAGTGCCTATATCGCAGGCGACGAAATAGCACTTTCGAAATTAATAAACAATCACCAACAACGTTTATACAACTTTATCTATTCTAAGGTTTATGATAGAGATGTCGCAGACGATATTTTCCAGGATACCTTTATAAAAGTAATTAGAACGCTTAAACGCGGAAAATATAATGAAGAAGGTAAATTTTTACCTTGGGTCATGCGAATTGCTCATAATTTGGTCATCGACCATTTCAGAAAAAATAAACGTATGCCAAAGTTTGAAGGTTTTGGTGATTTCGACATTTTTGATTTCATTAAAGATGATGGGCTAAATGTTGAAAAACAAATTATTAAAGACCAAATCGAGTTTGATTTGGTTGGTCTGATAGATGAGCTTCCAGAAGATCAAAAAGAAGTCCTGAATATGCGTATTTTTAAAGATATGAGCTTTAAAGAAATAGCCGTTTCTACCGATGTAAGTATCAATACAGCATTAGGTAGAATGCGTTATGCGCTCATCAATCTTAGAAAAATTATAGAAAAACACAATATTGTTCTCACAAATTAATCTTGGTACACAATAAGCCATTTCATTTTACGTTTTTAACGTTAGTAGATACCAATAAAAAACAAATAAATGGCAAAACTTTACGCAAAAAAACCAAGATCAAACAAAAATTTGGAAGGGATAAAACCTAAACAAGAAACCATTGATTTTATACTCAACTATTCAAAAGCCTTAAAAATAGTAACGTATAAAAAAGAAAAATTTGAAACGATTTTGAATTAACCTAAAAAGAGTCTTAATTTTTAAGGCTCTTTTTTTTATCCAAATAAGCTTTAATTACCGATTTTCTTCCGATGGTTTTGGTAATGATATCTTTATCTAAACTCCAACCACGAGCAGGCGAATACTCACGACCATACCAAATAATTTGCAGGTGTAAATCATTCCAGATATTTTTTGGAAAAAGTCTTTTGGCGTCTTTTTCGGTTTGTACCACATTTTTTCCGTTGCTAAAACCCCAACGATACATCAGTCGGTGGATATGTGTATCTACCGGAAAAGCAGGAATACCAAAAGCTTGTGAGACTACAACACTCGCGGTTTTATGCCCAACGGCAGGTAATTTTTCTAGTTCTTCTATACTTTGCGGAACTTTACCGCCGTGTTCTTCAATAAGAATCTGAGAAAGCCCATATATTCCTTTCGATTTCATCGGTGAAAGCCCAACAGGTTTAATGATCTCTCTAATTTCTTCTACAGAAAGCTTCACCATATCATACGGATTATCTGCTTTTGCAAACAGTAGAGGTGTGATTTGGTTTACACGCACATCAGTACTTTGGGCCGACATCAAAACTGCGATGAGTAAAGTATACGGATCTTTATGGTCTAAGGGTATCGGAATTTCTGGATAAAGTTCATTTAAGGTATTTATTACGAAATTTACTTTTTCTTTCTTGGTCATTTCTTTATTTTAGACAAAAATAAGAATTATGACCACATTAAAAGCAGGAGACAAAGCACCAAGTTTTAAAACTGAAGATCAGGACGGAAATTTACACTTGTTAGAAGATTATAGAGGTTCAAAATTGGTTATTTTCTTTTATCCAAAAGCCAATACACCGGGTTGTATTGTAGAAGCTTGTAATTTAAGAGATAACTGGCAGCGATTTCAAGCAGCAGGTTACGAGATTTTGGGTGTAAGTGCAGATACGAAGCGAAGACAAAAAAATTTCGTTAAAAAATACGATTTACCTTTTCCCTTATTAGCCGATGTCGAGAAAGAAGTTATCAATGCATATGGCGTTTGGGGACCAAAAAAATTTATGGGCAGAACCTTCGACGGAATACACCGAACCACTTTTGTGATTAACGAGGAAGGTATTATTGAAGAGGTGATTGGCAAGGTAAAAACCAAAGATCACGCCAACCAGATACTGTAGTTAGGCTAGATAAAACCTAAAAGCCTCTATGATTTGTTTTTCACTTACGTGGATATCTATTTTGGCCTGACCAATGTCTTCCAACAACACAAAATTGACTGCTGAGCTGTTATTTTTTTTGTCGTATTGAAGCAGCTGTATAATTTCTGCGATATCTTTTTCCGTAAAATGTACTTTTTCGAAAGTTTGTAAAAGCACTTTTTTTATTTCTTCTACTTTTTTATGTGGCAAGTCTAATTCTGAATATGATAAGTGACTTTCTAAAACCATTCCAATAGCAATCGCTTCACCGTGTGTCAGGTTTTTGAATTGGTTGTCCTGATGTGAATAACTTTCGATGGCGTGGCCTAAAGTATGACCAAAATTTAAGATTTTACGCAAGCCATTTTCGTAAATATCTTTAGTGACCACTTCGTCTTTTATGTTGATAGAAGTCAGGATAAGATTTTCTAAATCGGCTAACGAAAGTTGTGACAAATCAGAAAGTTCTTTCCAATAATTTTTACTGGTAATCAAACCGTGTTTGTACATTTCTGCCAAGCCACTTTTAAGTTCGCGTTGCGGTAAAGTCTCTAAGTAATTGATGTCTAACAAGACTATTTCTGGCATTTTAAAAGAACCCACCTGATTTTTTAAGGTGTTGAGGTTGACACCTGTTTTTCCGCCTGCAGAAGCATCTACCATGCCCAACAAACTGGTTGGAATATTGATAAAACTGATGCCTCGTTGGTAAGTAGAAGCAATAAAACCACCAATATCGGTCGTCATTCCGCCACCAAGATTCATGAGTAGTGAATTGCGTTTGGCACCGAGTTCAGAAAGCGTTTCCCAAATTCCTGTACAAGTTTCGATGGTTTTGTTTTCTTCTCCAGCTTCAATTTCTATAACTTCAATAGGTAAACTGGTTGCTAATTGTGGTAAAAAGTGTGGCAAACAATAGGCTTGTGTATTACTGTCGACCAAAATAAAGATGTTGGCAAACGTGTTTTTTGTGAGCCACATATTTAATTCCGCGTAAGCGTGATCACCATAAAAAAGCTTGGTATGATTACCGATAAGCATTTGCATAAAAAATGATGTTTGTTGACTCGAAATTAAAGAGAAAAACTCAAATATTCCCGATTGAGAAATTATATTTGCAAAAAATTGCTTTATTATTCTATGGAACAAAAAATCTTTAACGATACCAAGCGCGCATTTGCTTTAAAAAGTGATAAGGAACTAAAAGAATCTCTTTTTGTTTTTGGGTTGATGAACCGTCCTGTTTTAGTAGATATTGGTACACGCATCACTCCATTGGCACTAAAACTTAGATTGCCTGTTGAAGGTTTGATAAAAAAGACAATTTTTAAGATGTTCTGTGGCGGCGAGACCAAAACAGAATGTTTGCCTATCATCAAAAAAATGCACGAAAAAGATGTGCATAGTGTGCTGGATTATTCTTCTGAGGGAAAAGAAGAAGAAGCACATTTTGATAAAAACTTGGATATAAAATGTAGGATTGTTGAATTTGCCAAAGGCAAAAACGAAATACCATTTACGGTTTTTAAACCTACAGGAATAGGAAGGTTTGCCATATGGGAAAAAGTATCGGCAAAGGAAGAACTGACAGACGAAGAGCAATTAGAGTGGAATAAAGTGGTTGCCAGGGTAGATAAAATATGCAAACTGGCGTATGATTTAGACGTTAGAATTTTAGCTGATGCAGAAGAGTCTTGGATGCAAGATGCTGCCGACAAGCTTTTGGAGGAAATGATGGAAAAATACAATACAAAAAAAGCTATTGTATATAACACTTTACAATGTTATCGTTGGGATAGATTACAATATATTAAAGATTTGCATGCCAAAGCGCAAGAAAAAGGTTTTAAGGTAGGAGCAAAGGTAGTTCGTGGCGCGTATATGGAAAAAGAAAATGCCCGTGCCGAAAGAATGGGGTATCCGACCCCAATTTGCGAGGACAAAGAAGCCACCGATGTCAATTTTAATGCGGTGGTGTATTACGCAATGCAACATTTAGAAGATATTTCGCTCTATATTGGTACGCACAACGAGGTAAGTACTTATTTGACCATGCAACTTATGGAAGAAAAAGAAATTGCCAAAGACGACGACCGTATATGGTTTAGCCAATTATATGGTATGAGTGATCATATTTCTTTTAATTTGGGTAACCATGGTTATAATGCCGCAAAATTGGTTCCTTTTGGTCCCATTAGAGATGTGATTCCTTACTTGATGCGTCGTGCTCAAGAAAACACTTCCGTGAAAGGGCAAACCGGAAGGGAATATGCCTTGTTACAAGAAGAAAAACAACGTCGTGATGGTACTTATGTGAAGCGAGTAGGGTAGAGTCTGAGTTGAAAGTTGAAAACTTCAGGTTTTAAAGTTTTCGGGTAAGCGGGTATAAAATAGTTGGCAGTGTTTCAGAAGTAAGAAACAAGAATAAGCACATTATAACATTCACACATTCGCTTATATGGATCATCAAATTCTCTAACCTTCTAATCATCTGAGGTTCTAAAAATCTAACCTATTCTTTAAACAAAAACTTCAAGCCCATTCTACTGAGCATTTTCTTTTCAAAATTCCAGAAGAATTTAAACTGCCCGAAAATAAATCCGAAAAGCAACAATAAAACCTGGTAAAAAGGGAAGATAAGAATAAGTCGAAGTGTGTAGTACAAAAAACCGCCCCAAAAACCTTCTGCAAAAGTCTCACGAGTGACGTTAATCAATTCTAAAAAAGGTTTGGCTACATAAACCGAAGACGAACCAGTGATCGCAAACACCATAAAAATGATGACCATTTGCCAATTCGATTCAATTCCCCATTTTTTCTTTAATTTTTCCATTTATGGATTTTCTATTTTATTTAAGTCGACAATAAAACTGTCAGGATATTTTTCTTTGATACTTTGTTGAAAGGCTTCGACTTCTTCTCTCGATTTAAAATCGGTGATCAAAACAGCAAAAAGCTCTTTTTGATTTACAGTTTTAGCTTTTACCATTACTGTTTTTTGCGCCTCAAACAAAAACTCTTTGGCTACCTCAAAAGCTTTTTCTTTTTCACTAAAGACAACAATTTGTATACCAAGTTTTTCTTCAGCAATTTTCTTTTTTAGATTTAAGCTGTCAACAATTTTGGTACTGGTTTTAATATCGAGCGCCTTCTTTTTGAAATTTTTGATGGCTTCTTTTTTTCGTTTTTCTATAGCAGCTTTCTGCTTTTCGAAATAGGCTTCAAACTCCTGTTTGTGAATCCCTAATTGTGAAATTGGTGGATTTCCTTTTTGGGTAATGATGGTCACTTCAACGGGAGTTACACCTTGATGGATAAAACCCAATTTCTTTGCCATTGCTCGTGTTAAATCGATAATTCTTCCTTTTACAAATGGTCCACGATCGTTAATGATTACCTGTACTACTTTTTTATTCCGTAGGTTGGTTACTTTCACGTAAGTGCCAAAAGGTAAACTTTTATGGGCTGCGGTTTTTAGTTTTTGCGAAAAGGTTTCGCCACTTGCCGTCAGACGACCTTCAAAAAAATCGGCGTAGAAAGAAGCTTCGCCTATTTGAGTTTGGGCTATAGTACACCAACTAAAAAAACTTAGGAGTAATAAGAGATATGTCGATTTATTGTTTACCAAACTTTTCTATGATTTGTTCTGCAAGTTCGCTGCCAATTCTGTCTTGTGCTTCTACAGTAGAACCTGCAATGTGCGGACTTAAACTTATACCAGGATGCATCAACAATTGAATTTCTGGGGTGGGTTCTTTTTCAAAAACATCTAATCCGGCGAAAGCTAACTTACCACTGTCGAGTGCTTTTATGAGTGCGACTTCGTCTAACACGCCACCACGAGCAGTGTTAATAATCGCACTGCCTTTTTTCATCTTATCGATTTCTGCTTCGCCAATCATATAACTTTTTTGTGCAGGAACGTGTAGCGAAATAATATCACTTTGCGACAATAACTCGTTTATTTTTACTTTTTTAATCACAAAATCCAAGGATTGATTATCGTAAAAATCTACGGTCACAGTTTCCTTATCAGGTTTATCGGTGCTGGCGATAACTCGCATTCCTAACGCAATTGCCATTTTAGCGACTTCTTTTCCGATACGACCAAAACCGATAATTCCTAATGTTTTTCCTTTGAGTTCGGTTGCCTTGCTGTACGCTTTTTTAAGTTCTTTAAACTTTACATCGCCTTCTAAAGGCATTTCTTGGTTGGCATCTTTTAGAAAACGGATTCCGCTAAAAATATGGGCAAAAACCATTTCGGCAACACTTCGCGAAGAAGCTGCCGGTGTATTGATTACTGGAATTCCTTTACTTTCTGCGTAAGCCACATCGATATTGTCTAAACCAACGCCACCACGACCGATGAGTTTAAGTTTTGTAGCGTCGATAAGCTCTTGACGCACTTTGGTGGCACTTCGCACTAATAAGATTTCGATGTTATTTTGGTTGATGTAATTGGCCAATTGATCTTGAGCAACTTTTACGGTTTGTACTTCATATCCAGCATTTTCTAATGCTAAAACTCCGCTTTGGGAAATTCCGTCGTTGGCTAATATCTTCATAAGTTATGCTTTTTGTTCTAAATTTTTCATCACTTCTACCAAAACGTGTACACTTTCTAATGGCAAGGCATTATACATCGAGGCGCGATAACCACCAACACTTCGGTGACCATTTAAACCATTTATGCCGGCTTCTTGCCACAAGGTGTTGAATTTTTCTTTTAGACTTTCGTCGGAAAGGTTAAAAGTAGCATTCATTGGCGAACGGTCTTCTTTGGCTGCAAAACCTGTAAAAAGTGGGTTTCTGTCGATTTCGTTATAAAGTAAATCTGCCTTTTTGGTATTCACTTTTTCGATGGCTGAAATTCCGCCTTGAGCTTTTAACCAGCGTAAATTAAGCAAACTCACATAAATGGCATAAACCGAAGGTGTGTTGAACATCGTGTCTTTATCGATATGAACTTGGTAATTGAGCATCGATGGAATTTGACGTTCTACTTTTCCGAGAATATCGTTCTTGATGACAACTAAAGTTGTTCCGGCGGGACCCATATTTTTCTGTGCTCCAGCATAAATAAGATCAAACTGAGAAAAGTCGAACTGTCGCGAGAAAATATCACTACTCATATCACAAACCATGCGAACATCGGTTTGCGGAAAACTCTTCATCTGTGTACCAAAAATGGTATTATTACTGGTGCAGTGAAAATAATCTGCATCTGCAGGGATTTGGTAATTCTTCGGGATATAATTGAAGTTTTTATCGGCAGAAGAAGCTACTTCAATCACTTCACCAAACAATTTTGCTTCTTTTAAGGCCTTGCTAGACCAAGTTCCGGTATTGAGATAAGCCGCTTTTTTCTGTAAAAGATTGTAAGCCACCATCAAAAACTGTGTACTTGCTCCACCGTGTAGAAATAGTGCCGTGTAACCTTTGTTTTCGAGATTTAATAACTCTAAAGCTAGGTTTCTGGCTTCTTCAACCACGGCAACAAAATCTTTGCTTCGGTGTGAAATCTCAAGAATTGAAAGTCCGGAATTGTTGAAATCTAAAATAGCCTTTGAGGCTTCTTGAAAAACTTCTTGTGGTAAAATACAAGGTCCAGCACTATAATTATGTTTTTTCATGGTTGGTGTTTATAGTTGTGTTAAAAAGTTGACGGTATCTACTCCGTCGGCATAATCGTTGAGTTTTGGTTGTTGGGTTTCCCCAAATTTAATGTGATTGGTATCTAGGTTAGAAACGATGCATTGTATTTTTTCTTGTTGTAAGTCCAATTTTTCGTTTAACTCTTTTTGGTTATCGTAATATTCATAAAAGAGAGAAGCAATAGGAGAGGCAAAATTTTCATCTTCTTTTAAAACAATAAAATCGTTATCGAGAATCTGAAACTTGCTCATCAGGTACACCGCTTTGTTATAGTCGTAATTATTGGCATATTTGTGATGATTAATAACTTCTTTCCAGTTGTATAGTGCTTGGAAGATTTTTTGTATGTCATAGCCTTTTGGAAGGTAAATTTTAGAAACATTACGACAACCCAAACCAAAATATCTAAAAATATCGTCACTCAATTTTTCTAAATCTTCTGTTGAATCGTTTTCAGAAATAATGGCAACAGAGTTTCTGTTTTTGCGAATGATATTGGGCTTTTTACTAAAATAATACTCGAAATAACGAGCGGTATTATCACTTCCTGTGGCGATCACCACATCAAAATCTTCTAATTTTTCTTTGGTGAAAGTGATGCGATTTTTAAAACGCGGTTCGATAGTTTGTAAGACTTTTATCAAAAAAGGCAACAAAATTTGAGCATTGGAAGATTGCTTGATAAGTGTTTGATGACCACTGATTAAAACCGAAAGCAAATCGTGAAAACCTACTAAAGGAATATTTCCCGCCATAATGATGGCCACCTTTTTAGAAGATAATTTCTCAGAAATAGAATAATTAGAAAGCCAATGAGTTAAGTTTTCTTCTGTTAGCGCATTTGCCCATTGCTGTATCGAAAAGCTGATGTTCTCTGGCGTAAACCAACCATTTTGTAAATGATGCGTTTCGATTTTTTGGCTGAGTTCCGGAAAAAATTCCGCGTAAGCGTAAGAAGTGTTTTTATTTAAAAAAGCAGTTAGAAAGTCGCCTAATTTTGAGAAAGCAATAATTCTTTCTTTTACGGTCATCTTTACAAAATTGATAAATTATTTACAGCTACAAATTTAATGATATTAACCTAAACAAAAAGGTAAATTAGAAGCATTAACAAATTAAAATCTTATTTGGTATTGTTTGCAATTGACTGTATTTTTGCGTAAGATTAGAAAAAAGAGTTATGGCAATTATAATCACAGATGAATGTATTAACTGCGGAGCTTGCGAACCAGAATGTCCGAATACCGCAATTTACGAAGGGGCAGACGATTGGCGTTATGCAGACGGAACCGACTTGGAAGGCGATATTATTTTGCCTAATGGGAAATCTGCCAACTCAGAAGAAGCGCAAGAACCTATAAGTGACGAGTATTACTACATTGTTCCTGATAAATGTACCGAATGTAAAGGTTTTCACGAAGAGCCACAATGTGCTGCAGTTTGCCCTGTAGATTGTTGTGTGCCTGATGATGACCATGTCGAGAGCGAAGAAGAATTGCTGAAGAAGCAATCTTTTATGCATCACGAATAAAAAAATCCGCTCGAAAGCGGATTTTTCCATTAGGGGTAACCTAACTAAAGTTATTGTTTCATAACTTTTACTTCTCTAGTTTTTGTTGTTCCGTCGTTGCGACGAATCATATATTTCTTTAAAATTACATCGTCTGCTTTAGGGTCATAAGTGCCCACCACAAAGTTTCCATCTTCGTCAAAATAACCTGCAGAATCATAATTGGCAGTGTGTAAAACATAAACATTTGTGTTTGGAATCTGTCTGATGATACCGTATTGAGCTTTTTCTTTGTTTTTTACATTTAGTCTGGTCATTACATAACCTTTTTCTGTCGGTACAATAGAATAGCCTTCGTCATCTATATAGAAATTCGTAGAAGTAGTAATTTGCATTTCTTTTTTACGGGTTACTGCTTGATTAGTTTCACCAGAATTTTCAACTTCAAGTTTTTCTTTCTCAACTTGGGTTTGTTGTTTTACATCTACCTCTTCTCCTAAGTTAGACTTTACTTTGGTTTTGGTAGTAACAGTTTTCTTTACAGTATCGGTATTTTGTGCATAGCTAAAAAACGTAAAAGTAGAAGCTAATGCTAATAAAAATAATTTTTTCATGGATAAAGATTTTTTTGTTTTGATAAAGTTAAACTACTTACTTGTTAAAAAGTAATAAGATAAATCTAATTTTTACTTAAAAAGTAATTTAACAAATCGTAGAAAAATCTTGGTTTTTCACTAAATTTGCAACCAATTTTTTAGAAAATACAACTATGAAAGCTGGAATAGTAGGATTGCCTAACGTAGGAAAATCAACACTTTTTAACTGTTTGTCGAATGCTAAAGCCCAAAGTGCAAATTTCCCATTTTGTACGATAGAACCCAATATTGGTGTAGTAAATGTACCTGATAAAAGACTCGAAACTTTAGAAACTTTAGTCAACCCAGAGCGTGTGGTTCCGGCAACCGTAGAAATTGTAGATATTGCTGGTTTAGTAAAAGGAGCGAGTAAAGGGGAAGGTTTAGGAAATCAATTTCTTGGAAATATTCGGGAAACCGATGCTATTTTGCACGTATTAAGGTGCTTTGATAACGATAACGTCGTACACGTAGATGGAAGTGTAGATCCAATTCGTGACAAAGAAACCATTGATATCGAGTTGCAGTTGAAAGATTTAGAAACGGTAGAAAAAAAATTAGATAAAGTAAAAAGAGCCGCCAAAACGGGGAATAAGGAAGCTCAAAAAGAAGAAGCGGTTTTATTGAAACTAAAAGCAGGTTTAGAGGAAGGAAAATCGGTAAGAGCTATCGAAATTGGTGAAGAAGACCGAAAAGAATTTGTGAGACCTTTACAATTTATTACCGATAAGCCTGTGCTATATGTCTGTAATGTAGATGAAAAATCGGCTGTTAGCGGTAACACTTATGTGGAAAAGGTAAAAGAAACCGTAAAAGACGAAAATGCAGAAGTATTGGTTTTAGCCGTAGGTACCGAAGCCGATATTACCGAACTGGAAGATTACGAAGAGCGTCAACTGTTTTTAGAGGATTTAGGTTTAGAGGAAGCAGGGGCATCTAAACTGATACGAGCAGCCTATAAACTTTTAGACAGACAGACCTATTTTACTGCAGGTGAGAAAGAAGTGAGGGCTTGGACAATTCCTGTGGGAGCAACAGCTCCACAAGCAGCAGGCGTAATTCACACCGATTTTGAAAAAGGTTTTATTCGCGCCGAAGTTATCAAGTATGACGATTATGTCAACTTAGGCAGCGAAGCCAAAGTAAAAGAAGCAGGAAAACTAAGTGTAGAAGGAAAAGAATACATTGTAAAAGATGGCGATGTAATGCACTTTAGGTTTAATGTCTAAAAACTTATTAGAGTATCAAAAAAGCCGATTTTGTGATAAAATCGGCTTTTTTGGTTTTAAACAAAATCGTTGATGCTATTGTTAATTACTTTCCGGTTTTTAAGTTTCAAATTCCTTGAAAACACGCTATATTAGCCCATATCGCTAATTTTATGGGAGAAACAAAGTACACCGAAGAAAACATCCGTTCGTTAGACTGGAAAGAGCATATTCGTATGCGGCCAGGAATGTACATCGGGAAATTGGGTGACGGTTCGAGTGCAGACGACGGTATTTACATCTTATTGAAAGAAGTGTTAGACAACTCTATCGATGAGTTTGTGATGGGAGCAGGTAAAACCATCGAAGTTTCTATACAAGGTCAACGCGTGATTGTACGTGATTTTGGTCGTGGTATTCCACTAGGGAAAGTCGTAGATGTAGTTTCTAAAATGAATACTGGTGGAAAATACGACACCAAAGCCTTTAAAAAATCGGTCGGATTGAATGGTGTGGGAACCAAAGCGGTGAATGCACTTTCTGCGTATTTTAGGGTAGAATCTACCAGAGATGGGAAATCAGCTTCCGCGGAATTTGAAATAGGAGAGCTGACCAACCAAGAATTGCTCGAAGAAACCTCTCGTAGAAAAGGGACCAAGGTGACATTTGTTCCAGACGAAAAAATCTTTAAAAACTACAAGTTCATCAACGAATATGTAGAAAAAATGTTGAAAAACTATGTCTATCTCAATCCGGGATTGACAATCATGTACAACGGTGAAAAATTCTACTCTGAAGATGGATTAAAAGATTTACTCAATGAAAACATCAACGACGAAGAGCAGCTTTTTCCAGTAATTCACTTGCGTGGCAACGACATCGAAGCAGCCATCACCTACAGTAAAGCACAATATAGTGAAGAGTACCATTCGTTTGTTAATGGACAGCATACGACTCAAGGCGGAACACATCTCAATGCTTTTCGAGAAGCCTTGGTAAAAACCATTCGGGATTATTTTGGTAAGAATTACGATGCAAGTGATATTAGAAAGTCTATTGTTTCTGCGATTAGTATTAAAGTGATGGAACCTGTTTTTGAGAGTCAAACCAAAACTAAATTGGGTTCGACAGATATGGGAGGTGATTTGCCAACGGTAAGAACTTACATCAATGATTTTATAAAAAAAGAATTAGACAATTACCTGCATAAAAATACCGAGGTAGCAGAAAAAATACAACGAAAAATACTCCAAGCAGAAAGAGAGCGTAAAGATCTTTCCGGAATAAGAAAGCTTGCCCGGGAACGAGCTAAAAAAGCGAGTTTACATAACAAAAAACTTAGGGATTGTCGTATTCATTTGGGAGACATCAAAAAAGAAAGAAATCTCGAATCGACCTTATTTATTACTGAGGGTGATTCTGCAAGTGGAAGTATCACTAAATCTCGTGATGTAAATACCCAAGCAGTTTTTTCCTTAAAGGGTAAGCCTTTAAACTCTTATGGGTTAACCAAAAAAATTGTTTATGAAAACGAAGAGTTTAACCTGTTACAAGCGGCTTTAAATATCGAGGATTCCATCGAGGATTTGCGTTACAACAATATTGTGATTGCTACCGATGCCGATGTCGACGGAATGCACATTCGTTTATTATTAATCACGTTCTTTCTACAGTTTTTCCCCGAAGTCATTAAAGAAGGGCATTTATACATTTTGCAAACCCCACTCTTTAGAGTGCGAAATAAAAAAGAAACCATTTATTGTTACTCAGAAACCGAAAAGCAAAACGCCATCAAAAAGTTAGGAGCAAAGCCAGAAATAACTCGATTTAAAGGTCTGGGTGAGATTTCGCCAGACGAATTCAAACATTTTATAGGTGATGATATTCGTTTAGACCCTGTGATGTTAGACAAAGAAACTGGTATTGAAGAATTACTCGATTTTTATATGGGAAAAAATACCTCAGAAAGACAGGATTTTATCATCGAAAACCTAAAAGTAGAGTTGGATGTTGTCGAAGAAGAAGTTTAATTTTTAGAAATAGACCTAATATATTCAATGGATATAGAAGAAAATCAGAATCATCAACCCGGAAATCGCGAAGAGAACCAAGAACAAGAAGTAGTGACCAAGGTCACCGGAATGTACAAAGACTGGTTTTTAGATTATGCTTCTTACGTAATTTTAGAAAGGGCTGTTCCTAATATCGAAGATGGCTTTAAACCTGTTCATCGTCGTATCATGCAAGCCATGAAAGACTTAGATGACGGTCGCTACAATAAAGTTGCCAATATTGTCGGACATACGATGCAATATCATCCGCACGGAGATGCAAGTATTGCCGATGCGATGGTGCAACTGGGCCAAAAAGATTTGCTGATCGATACGCAAGGAAACTGGGGGAATATCTTAACAGGAGATAGAGCTGCAGCTTCGCGTTATATCGAGGCGAGACTGTCAAAATTTGCTTTGGAGGTGGTTTTCAACCCAAAAGTAACCCATTGGCAAGCGTCTTACGACGGAAGAAGAAAAGAACCAATTACGCTTCCTGTAAAGTTCCCGCTATTGTTGGCACAAGGCGTCGAAGGAATTGCCGTTGGTTTAAGCACTAAAATCCTTCCGCATAATTTTATAGAACTTATAGAGGCTTCTATCAAACACCTTCAAGGAAAAAGATTTAAGCTATATCCAGACTTTCCTACAGCAGGGATTATGGATGTAAGCAATTATAATGATGGCCTTCGTGGTGGAAAAATCAGAGTTCGTGCAAAAATAAATCAATTAAATAAAAACACACTGGTTATAAATGAGATACCGTTCTCTACTACAACCTCTACTTTAATAGATTCTATTTTGAAAGCCAACGATAAAGGCAAGATAAAAATCAAGAGTATCGAAGACAATACGGCAGAAAATGTAGAGATACTGGTTCACCTTCCGGGAAATATTTCTCCCGACAAAACGATTGATGCCTTATATGCGTTTACCAACTGTGAAGTTTCTATTTCGCCTCTGAGCTGTGTAATTATCGATAACAAACCCCACTTCTTGGGTATTTCCGAAATCTTAAGATTGAGCACCGACCACACCGTAGAATTGCTCAAAAAAGAATTGGAAATAAAGCTCAACGAACTACAAGAACAATGGCATTTTGCTTCGTTAGAACGCATTTTTATCGAAAATAGGATTTATCGCGATATCGAAGAAGAAGAAACTTGGGAAGGCGTGATCAAGGCAATTGATAAAGGTCTAAAACCACATATCAAACATTTAAAACGGGCGATAACCGAAGAAGATATTGTCCGCTTGACGGAAATTAGAATTAAGCGTATTTCTAAATTCGATATCGATAAAGCCCAACAGAAAATAGAAGCACTCGAAGGCGATATTGCTCAGGTAAAACATCACTTAGAACACCTCATAGAATATGCGATAGATTATTTTAAAACCATCAAGGAAAACCATTCGAAAGGAAAAGAGCGCCTTACAGAAATTAGAATTTTTGATGATATCGAAGCGACGAAGGTAGTGATTAGAAACACAAAGCTTTATGTGAATCGGAAAGAAGGTTTTATCGGGACTTCGCTCAAAAAAGACGAGTATGTAACCGATTGTAGTGATATCGATGATATTATTTGCTTTACGGAAGACGGAATGATGAAGGTGGTAAAAGTAGATTCGAAGGTTTTTATCGGGAAAAACATCATTCACGTTGCCGTTTTCAAGAAGAAAGATAAACGTACCATTTATAACCTGATTTATCGTGACGGAAATGGCGGAAAGTCTTACATCAAACGTTTTGCGGTGACTTCTATCACAAGAGACCGTGAATACAGTGTAGGAAAAGGAAAAGCAGGAACCAAGGTTTTTTATTTTTCTGAAAACCCAAATGGTGAAGCAGAAATTGTGAGCGTTTATTTGCGCCAAATCGGAAATATCAAAAAACTAAAGTTTGATCTAGATTTTGCAGATCAAATGATTAAAGGAAGAAATGCCAAAGGAAATTTAGTGACCAAACACGCGATCAAAAAAATAGAATTAAAAGAAGAAGGTGTTTCTACGCTTAAGCCTCGAAAGATTTGGTTTGACGATACGGTAAGAAGACTTAATGTAGAAGGAAGAGGTGAACTTTTAGGAGAATTTAAAGCCAACGATCGCTTATTGTTGGTAACCCAAGAAGGATTGACAACTACCATAAAACCTGAACTTACCAAGCGTTTTGATGACGAATATATCGTTATAGAACAATGGAACCCTAAAAAACCATTGACAGCAGTTTATTGGGAAGGTGAGAAAGAACGTTATTATGTGAAACGCTTTTTGATCGAAAACCCGGAAAAAGAAGAATTGATTATTACCGAACACCCAAAATCATATCTAGAACTTTTTTCTACCGATTTTATTCCGCAACTAGAAATAGTTTACCGTAAACAGCGTAATAAAGAACAAAAACCAAACGATATTATAAATTTAGAGACGTTTATAAGTGTAAAAGGAATAAAAGCGCAAGGAAATCAGTTGACGACAGAGTCGGTTACTCAACTTAATCTTTTAGAGCCCATAGAACCTGAAATAGAAGAGGAACAAGTAGTTGAAACAGAAGAGGAAGAGAATAAAAGTGATTTCAACGAAAGTGAAAATAATTCTTCTACAACAGAAAATGATGGTCAGAAAGGCACGCAAGGCTCATTATTTGATTAAACGATGATTAGAAATTTTTTTAAAGAATTTAAAGAATTTGCCATCAAAGGTAATATGCTCGATATTGCTGTTGGGGTGATTATTGGTGCAGCTTTCAACAAAGTAATCGACGTATTGGTAAAGCGGGTTTTGATGCCACCTTTGTCGTATATTACCGATGGAATAAATTTTGACTCACGTAAATATGTGTTGCGGGAAGAAGTGCGTGTAAAAGAAGTGATCACCACCGAAGAAATTGCGATTTATTATGGGGATTTCATCACCGTGCTTATCGATTTTTTTATCATTGCCTGTACGGTTTTTATGGTGGTAAAAATTTTCAATAGACTTAGAAAAAAAGCAGAAGATACCAACAATAAAGACGTAGAAACTCCCAAGGATATTCAGCTGCTAAATGATTTAAAGTTGCTGATGAAAGAGCAAAATGAACTGTTGAAAAATAAGAATAAATAAAACTTCTGAAGTGAACTGGATATTATTAATCATCGCAGGCTTGTTTGAAGTGGCATTTGCAGCTTGCTTAGGGAAAGCCAAAGAAGCTACAGGTACTACAACAACGTATTGGTATGTTGGTTTTTTGGTCTGTTTGGCCATAAGTATGTTTTTGTTGGTAAAAGCCACACAAGAATTACCAATAGGTACAGCTTATGCGGTTTGGACAGGTATTGGTGCAGTAGGAACCGTTTTGATAGGGATTTTTGTTTTTAAAGAACCCGCTACTTTTTGGAGGCTATTTTTTATTACTACTTTAATAGCCTCCATTGTAGGTTTAAAAATAGTCTCGAATTGATTTGTATGGCATTATAAAATTTATTTATCAAAACAGACTTTATATATTTTCTTATGCTTCCGAAAATAGAAGTTAATTTTTGAGCGCTAATTAATAATTGATTAGATTATAAACATTTTAAGTTTTTTCATCTTCTACAAACTCAAAAATATCTCCAGGTTGACAGTCTAAGGCTTTACAAATTCCTTCTAGTGTACTAAATCGAATAGCCTTTGCTTTTCCTGTTTTAAGAATTGATAGATTGGATAATGTGATGCCTACTTTTTCAGATAAATCATTTAAAGACATTTTTTGTTTTGCCATCACGACGTCTAAATTTACAATTATTCCCATAGCTTATACAGTTAAATCATTTTCAGATTTAATTTCTATAGCGTTTTTGAGCAATTCTTCTAATGTAGCTGCAAAAACAGTAACAACTGTAGGTGCTGCAATGAGTACCAGCCCTATAAGTATTCCTCCGGGAGCGTCATCTTTTTCAGCCACATAATAGATATAGGGCATACAGAGTAAATAAAAGACACTCAAAACAAGCGCATATATCTTTATTTTTTTTAGAGCTTTAATTGATAATTCTGAAAAGGCAATATTTTTATCTACATATTCCAATAGTTTGAATGCTTGATAAAGTCCCATAAAGAAAGGGATTACAGATAATATTATTGCTAATAAAATAGGTTTGTAAGCACCTACATCATCAGAGGTGATGATAAGGTAGGATAATAGTCCACAAACACCAATCGCCGCAATTGCGATCAACACAATAGTAGCTTTCAAGAATAGGGTAGATCCACGTCGGATTAAATTTGAATTTGTCTTCATTTGATAGGTTTTAAAATTACTCTACAAATATAATTTATTTATTGAAAAACAATAAATAAATATTAAAAAACAATAAATATTTTTTATTTCTAGTTAATTTTATTTTCTGGTATTGTGTCTTTTTTAATTGCATTGTAAATGTAATCAGGTATTTTTTTCTTTGTCTTATTTATCTCATTTTGGAAATGGTTTTTTAAAAACTCTTTTTCCTTATCATTCAGATTATCAAGAATTCCAACTCTGCCATAAAAACTTATATTTTCATCATCTTTATGTACTAAAACGATTAATGGGTATCCCTTTTTTGCTTCAAACATTTCCAAGTCTTTTTCAATTCCAGTTTTTGGATTTGGTCGGTCTAAAAAGTAGGTGAAACTGATATTTTTTTCAGTCGGACTGTCGAAGGGGTCATTTGTCGGATTCGCATAATTAATAATTCCTTGAACTTCATAAAAGTCGGATTCATTAAAGTCCGAATATTCCTTTTCAGATTTACAGGAAATAAGCCCGTAACTTAATACAATTAATATGTTTAGTGTTTTTCTCATATTATTATAGCAGTTTCGTAAAACCGTTAGTGACGGTATTATAGTTCATAAATTTCTTTATCAATACAATTTGTCCTAAATGATAATAACTGTGTTCTATCATTCCATCAATGTTACGCAAATAACTTCCGTATTTTTTCTCAACGAAATCTTCATAAAGCTGTTTCTCACTCAGCCCTTCAATTAGTTCGGCAAGTTTTTCTGTATCATTGTAAAATCTGGTTTGAAATTTCTCCCATTCTGTTTGGGGGTTAATAGAGGGAAAGTCAAAACTATATTTATCTTTAATTTCGAGTTTTCCGGTTGTAAATACGTTTGTTATCCCGGCAATATAATAATGGATATGTTGTGCTAGAACTGAAATTGTATTCAGCGATTGGTATTTTTTGGTTGCCATTTTCCAATCTAAACCCTCCAATTGGTTTTTAAAATTGGTATTTGCAATCCAAGTCCCGTTTAATATTACTTCTCGAAGACGGTTTGCTAGTTGTTTACTCTTTGTCATTTTAAATTCTGTTTAGACATATTTCATCAAAAGGCGCTGCAAATTAGTGATTTCCTTTAGCTAAGCAACTAATCACTTATTATTTAGGTGTTTATAATGTTAAGCAAGGATTTTATTCAGCTGTTGTTCTCAGTTGGGTTTCTTTGTTTACAAAATATCTAATGAAAATTAGCACTAAAATAGGAACAATAATTAATCCGCTCATAAAATTTAGTGATGAAACCCAACCGGTTAATTCGCTTCCGTCTTTTTGAATTAGTAACAAATTGCCTAATGGACCATTTGAAAATATGGTGTTGTAAACAAAATTCCAACCCAAATGAAGTCCAAAAGGTAGCATGATTGATTTTGTTTTTGAAAAAGCCCAAGCCCAAGCATAACCCATAAGGCCAGTTCCGATAAATATTAAAATCATGGCCGTTATGTTACCTAAAACTCCGTATGAGAACCAATGATAAATTCCGAATGCGATTGCAGAAATCAAGGTACTTTTTTTCGAACCTATTTTCTGGATGAGGATATATAACAAGGCTCCACGAAAAATAAGCTCTTCTGTCAATACAGATTTAAAGTCCCACCAAAATGATTTCAGTATCGTTTTGCAGGTAATATCATTATTTAAGGTCCAAGTAGAGGATTTGAGGTATGATTCTAAAAATTGAACAAGAATACAAAGTACGCTAGTGATTAAAAATCCGATTAAGAATTGTTTTAACCTTTTGTTAATAGGAAGAAATCCTAATGCTAAAATATTCTTTTTTTCAATCAGAAATAAAAGCAACCACGAAATGGCAATTGCTACTAAAATCCCTATCATCTATTTGGTTGGTTTATGGTCTGCTATAACCGTCAATTACAAATTTAAAGATAATGTTTTTAGTAAATCAAAGACGTTTGCAATTCTGCCTGATAGCTTGAGCTAGGATGCGGGCGTAGTTTCCGACACGGTAATTGGAGTTATATATTATAGTGTGTTCGTACTTTTTTCTTCATCTAATTGTTTTTCGTATTCCAGGGTACATTTTTCCATTGAAAATAGTACTTTCTTCTTCTGGATGAAAATAATAGATTTTCTTTTTTTTCGAATCTTTTATTACATAGCAATTATCAAATAAGATTATTCCATTGTTTTTATTCCGCCAATATTCCGATTTTGGAAACCATTCTGGGGTAATATCTTTCACTAATTCAATTTGTGAGTGAAAAATTTTAATGTATGTGTTGTCAATATAATGATCCGCTTTAAAAATAGACTTATATCGTTCTTCATCTTTGTAATCAAAAACTCCAAATACGCATTTAGTACCTAAATATGATACATTTTTGATGTTATAAGCATCTGCTTTTATCAATTCGACTGGAAACCAACCCATCAATCTTGTGTTTTCAATCTTACTGAATTCATTATAATTGTTATATTCTTGTAAATAATATCCGTTGTTACAAGACGTAAATAATGATAAAAAGGATATTCCTAAAAGAGGTAAAATTAGATTGAAATTATTTAAGCTCATTAAGCTACTTTTTTATTCTATTATTTTTATAAATGAAGGAAATTTTTCTGAATACACAATATTAATTTTTCTTCCTTTAATTTTATTCACAACAATTCCATTGCCTGTTATTTTAAAGTTTTTACTCTGATTATTATTATCCCAATCTGAATACTCAATTAATAGGCCTTTATTAATTAATTTTTGCCCATTATTAAATTGAATGAGATAGAAGTCTTCCTTTCCAGCTTTAGACAAATCAATTCTAACGAAATCAATTATAATTCCTGTTGTTATTTTTGAGTCAGAATTTATAAAGTAATTTCTCAAATTGTAATTTAAATATTTTCCACTTTTTTCAAGTCCAATCATCATTAAGAGTATTAATCCTAATGAGAAAATATTCTTTAAATAGTATAAAATCCGATTAATAGGCTTTTGCTTGAAGTTTTTAATTGGCTTTCGGTTCCATTTTTCCCATAGAGGAAATAACAAGGTTGAAAGTCCGAGTAAAAATAGAAAGAGTGAACAGTATTTAATAAGTTCCCAATATTCTAGATTATGGTTAAAAAGCGATTTTAAAATAAGTCCAATAACCAATAAAATAACCCCAATAGTAATATTCATTTTTTTCAAAGCAGTAAAATGATCTTTTATAACCGTCAATTACGAATTTAAAGATAGAGCTTTTTAGTGAATTAAAGACGTTTGTACTTCTGCCCCGATAGCTTGAGGGAGGACGCAGTAATTGCGGTTATATATCGTTGTGTGCAGTTTTTCATTCTCCTAAAATTTCTTGATCATAGTTATACTCCGATTCATTTGGAAAAAAACCATTTAAGTCAGGAAATATTAACTGTAAATATTTAAATACCGAATTCTCATAAAATTTAAACGAACTCAATGTGTGTTCAGTCAGTTTATTATTTTCCACTTCAATGAAGTAAACAGGAAAGCGGTCAATTAAATCATTTATTTTTTGATTCAGCGGTACTTTTTTAAATTTAAATCTCTCTGCATAATTCACAATCAATTCAGTAGTGAGTCCATTTGGAAGTCCAGAAATGAAAAGTTCAGGAATCCCAAAACTTTTATAGATACCTGTTGAGTATCCAAAAGGGGTGAATCCAGTTTCCTCCAATACATAAGTAATATGAAATCCAAATTTTTCAATATTTGTATTAACTTTTTTAAAATATTTTTCTTTTCTCTCGTCGGTCATTCTTTAGCTTTCTCTATTTGGCTACAACTTCAGTATCAAAGCCTCTTTACACCGTCGCTTTCTTTCTTAATTTCATATTTAAGAATTCTACAAGAAGCGAAAACGCAATCGCAAAATATAAATAACCCTTAGGAATCGCACCGATATGTTGGTTAAAAATAACCGTTTCCGACAAGTGAGCGGCTTCGGTAATGAGCATAAAACCAATTAAAATCAAGAAAGATAAGGCCAATAACTGCATCGATGGGTGTTTGTTGATAAACTCTCGAATCGGGTTGGCAAAAGCCATCATAATAATAATCGAAACCACTACGGCAATAATCATCAAAATAAGCGCATCATTGTGATTGTCTCCAATTCCGTTGGTCATACCTATTGCGGTTAGAATAGAGTCGATAGAGAAGATAAAATCGATCAAAATAATTTGCCCGATAGCACTCGACAACGAAGTAGAAGCGTTTTTTTTGAGTTCTTTTTCTTCTTGTCCAGGCGTATCTATTTTGTGGTTGATTTCAGAAGTACTCTTGTAGAGGAGAAAAAGACCTCCAGCAAACAAAATCAAGGCTTGCCAACTCATTGCAAAGCTAATCCATGAGTTATTTACTTCCCAAAAAGGTTCTTTAAGACTTACCAACCAAGATACCAAAAACAACAGAATAATACGTTGTACCATGGCGAGAAGAAGTCCCCAATTGGTAGCTTTTTTTTGTTGTTCTTTAGGTAGTTTGTTCGCAATTATAGAGATAAAGACAATATTATCGATACCTAATACGATTTCTAAAAAAGTAAGGGTGAGTAAGGCTACCCAAGCATCTGGAGAGGTTAAAATTTCAAACATTATTTTGTTTTTTTAGCAGTTCCTTTTTGTTTTTTTGTTCCACCAACCATAGAAAACTCAAAAGTATACGTTTCTTTTTCGGTGGTTAATATTTTGATGTGTACGGGTTTTTCTTCGGCTCTGTTTTCTGGATTCAAATTCGTCAAAATATACTCACACTCGTTGATCCAACGTATCGAAGAAGTGTCAACTTTTTGTTGAAAATATTCAATTTCGATACTATCATTTCTGACAAAAGTGGTTTTTGCCAATTCACCATTCAAATAGGTTTCGAACTCAAAAGTACCTGTTTTAAAATGTTCGCAATTGCGTTCTGGGGCATAGCAACTTACAAAAGCGATAAAAACAACAGCGTATAAAATTCTCATCTGTAAAAAATATAAACACAAAAATAAGAAAGTTTAGTTGTCATACACCTCAAAATTTCCATCTTCATAAAGTAAAATGATTTTTTTTAGCTTTCGCGAAATATTTTCCTTGGAAGACTCCTTCGGAATTTGAATTTCTGGTGTTGGTCGACTAGGAGTTGCCGAATTCTGAATTGGAGTTTCTGAAATTATCTCTTCCTGAAAATTTGAAGTAGGGAAGTTGCCTTTTCCGTAAACCAACCAGTTAAAATTTACTTCGGGAAATTGCTCTAATATTTTCATGATAAAATCTAAACTCGGTTTATTTCTTCCCGAAATAATATGCGAAATCGAAGAGCGACCTACCTCTATTTTTTCTGCAAAAGAGGTAGCGTTGAGTTCATAATAATCTAAAATTTTGTCGATTCGTTTTGTAAAATCTTTTGAGTTTAACATTGTAAACAATTTAAAGCACTATTGCTATTTTACAAATGTAAAAAGAATATTTTAGATTCCAAAAAGCAATATATTAGCAAACTTTCACTTTAAATAAATACATTTAAAATATTGAAAACATATAATTTAAGTATTTTACAATTGAAGCATGGAAATATTCCGCAATAAACGTTCACAAGTTGAAAACAATTATTTACAGATGTAAACATTTGATTGAAAAATATTGTTTACAAATGTAATTTTATGATTGTTTACTTTTGTAAAACATGGAACATTCATTAGAAATCTCACTACATCAAAATTTTAAAGAAGCCCAGCTTGCTGGCAGGTATTTACCCATCGAAGTTTTAGAAAGTTTGGTCATAAACCTACCTTCAGTATTCGAAGTTCGAGAGCTTGGAAAATCTGTGGAGGGCAGAAATATTTATACTGTAAAAGTTGGCTCTGGTAAAACCAAGATTTTAGTCTGGTCGCAAATGCACGGAAACGAATCGACAACCACCAAAGCTGTTTTCGATTTTTTCAACTTTTTGGCAAATGCAGAGGAAGCAAAAGAAATCCTAGATCACACTACTTTTTTGGTCATTCCTTACCTTAATCCTGATGGTATAAAAGCGTATACCCGCGAAAATGCTAACGTTATCGATCTAAACCGTGATGCGCGGGATTTATCGCAGCCAGAGAGTATACTCTTTAAGCAAGTTTATGAAGGCTTTCAACCTGAATATGCCTTCAATTTACACGATCAGCGAACGATTTACGGAACAAAGAATTATAACAAAACTTCGAGTTTATCGTTTTTGGCTCCGGCGTATAATTCTGATAGGGAAATCAACAAAAATAGGGAAGAAGCAATGCAAATTATTGCCTTGATGAACCAAAAACTATCTAAATACATTCCTGAACAAATTGGTCGATACGACGATGGTTTTAACCTGAATTGTGTTGGTGATACGTTGCAAAGCCTAAACATTCCTACCATTTTGTTTGAAGCGGGACATTTTCCAGAAGATTATGATCGGGAAGAAACCAGAAAGCTCATTTTTATGGCACTTTACCATAGTGTAAAAGGAATTATGGGTGAAACACAGTATAATTTTTCTATCGAAGACTATTACTTGATTCCTGAAATAGAGAAATCTTTTGTAGATGTTGTTTTGAGAAATCTTGCTATTGGAAATAAAATAGTGGATGTTGCTGTACTTTATCAAGAAAAATTAGTTGGCAATAGAATTGAATTTTTACCGTTTATTGAAAAGATAGAAACTAATATCTCGTTGTTTGGTCACCGGGAAATCGATTTTACCCATAAAAAAATAGAAAATGCTGTGGCAGATTTTAAGGTTGGAAACCTATTAAATTCGGTGAAGACAGAAACTGAAATATTTAGTTTAAAATTAACAAATTATTAATTTATTTCAATCAAAATAGCGAAAGATTGTACTATTTTTGCATAATTTTCAATAAATAACATAAAGACCACTATGGCAAAGTATAAATTAGATGACATCGATCACCAAATTTTAGACATTTTAATAGACAACACCAGAACTCCGTTTACAGACATCGCCAAAAAATTGAATATTTCTGCTGGAACCGTTCACGTTAGGGTAAAGAAGATGGAAGAGGCGGGAATAATTACCGGTTCTACACTTTCGGTAGATTATAAAAAATTAGGGTATGCGTTTATCGCTTATGTAGGTATATTTTTACAGAAAACTTCACAAACCAAGTTTGTTTTAGAGCGCATCAATGAGATTCCTTATGTAACGGTTGCACACGTAACAACTGGAAAATTCAATATTTTCTGTAAAATTAGAGCAAAAGATACCGATCACGCCAAGCAGGTCATTTTTGATATTGATGATATAGAAGGCGTTTACCGTACCGAAACGATGATTTCTTTAGAAGAGTCGCTCAACGACAAAAAACGTCTGATGCATTCTATTTTTAAGGATATGTAATCAAATAAGTATAATGAACAAAAAAAGCCCGAGATATTCGGGCTTTTTTTGTCTTATTTTGGAAAGTCAATATTTGATGGAAACAGGTATGCAGAAATTCACCCATTGTTGGCATAATTTCTATAAGTAACTGTTTTTTTAATCCTCTAAATTGTGAAAGACATTTTGAACGTCATCATCATCTTCAATTTTTTCGAGTAACTTTTCTACATCTTCTTTCTCAGCTTCAGAAAGTTTTTTGGTTACGGTAGGAATTCGTTCAAAACCAGAAGAAATAATTTCGATGTTACGGTCTTCCAACTCTTTCTGAATGGCACCAAAACTCTCGAAAGGAGCGTAGATTAGAATACCATCTTCGTCTTCAAAAACCTCTTCTGCACCAAAATCTATCATTTCTAATTCTAACTCTTCTGGATCTATGCCTTCGCCGTTGATTTTAAAGTTACAGGTATGGTCAAACATAAACTCTACGGAGCCTGAAGTGCCTAAACTACCATCACATTTGTTAAAATAAGATCGGATGTTGGCAACGGTTCTCGTATTGTTATCGGTAGCGGTTTCAATTAGAATTGCGATGCCGTGTGGCGCATATCCTTCAAACAAAACTTCTTTATAATCACCTTGAGACTTATCACTCGCTCTTTTAATGGCTCTCTCGATGTTGTCTTTGGGCATATTTACTGCTTTGGCGTTTTGTATCACCGCTCGCAGTTTAGAATTGGCATCGGGATCGGGACCTCCTTCTTTTACAGCCATTACTATATCTTTTCCTATTCGCGTAAACGCTTTAGACATTGCTGCCCAGCGTTTCATCTTTCTTGCTTTTCTAAATTCAAAAGCTCTTCCCATTAGTTGTTTTTTAATTTTTTAATAAACAAAAATAATAAAATCAAATTATTTGTTGTCGATAATTTTATCGATTGCTTTTGCCAAATCGAAATCTTTTTGGGTAATACCATTGGCATCGTGTGTAGAGAGCGAAATTTCTACTTCGTTAAACACATTTTTCCAGTCGGGATGATGATTTAAGGCTTCGGCTTCAATGGCAATTTGCGTCATTACCGCAAAGGCTTCTTTAAAATCTTTCAACTTAAACTTAGCGTGAAGTACCTCGTTTTTATATTCCCAATTTTCTAACTTTTCCAGTTTTTGTAGAATTTCCTTTTCGCTTAGCTTTTTCATATCATACAATTAAATCGTCTATAATTTCTTGAACAGTATACTGTAAATTTTTCGGTAATTTGTTGTATTTGGGCAACAAAGCAATATACCTGTCTTCGTTAGCATCAAATACGTTTTTGAAAATTACATGATTCAAATCAAATTTTCTACAGATTTCATAAATAAAATCTTTGTGGTGGGTAAGATCATTGCTGCCGAGATGAAAAATCCCACTTTTAGCACGATTGATTATATAGTGTATTTGTTGCGTCAAGCGCGAAATATCACAAAAATTCATCACCACATTTGGGAAAACTTCAATTGCCGACTTAGCTTCGTAAGAACTTGTGATTTCTTGAAACCTCGGCGAATTATTTCCGAAAACCATCGGTAGTCTCACTAAAACATATTTTTCATCAGAAAGACTTAATAAAGCATTTTCTATTTTAATTTTAAATTTTCCATAATTACTGGTCGAAAAAGTTTTATCATATTCATACGAAGGATAGTTGGTAAAGGCATCAAATACATTGGCCGAAGAAAAATAAATGATTTTACTGGTTCTTTTCTTCACATATTTAATGATTTGCTGCATCGCAAAAAGTTCGGCATCAAAATCACAGCGAATAGCCGTAATGATGACATTAGGTTTGAGTTGCTCTAATAAAATAGAAATGTTTTCTCTTTCGGCATCCCATTGATGGAATTGCTGGTTTTTCTCATAAATTTGGTTGTCTTGGCAAAAAGTAGCGTGTACCTCAAAATAGGGAAGCAGCTCTTTGTAAAGAGCATTTCCTATAAAACCGCTTCCGCCTAATATGAGAATTCTGTTTGCCAAATTTCTATTTTATTAAAAACAAAAAACTAGTACTCGGGTAAAGTACTAGTTTTATAACAAATTATCGTATTAATTTCACTTTTTGTAAAAGGGCAACTTCACCACTTTAGCAGCGATTTGCTTATTTCTTATGGCTACAAAAACTTCTGTGTCAATGTCTTTATACGCTGTTTTTACATAACCTAAACCAATTGCTTTTCCGGTGCTTGGTGACATAGTTCCCGAAGTAACGTGGCCAATTTCTTCACCTTCAGCATTGTTGATTTTATAATCCTTTCGGGGAATTCCTTTTTCGGTGAGTTCAAAAGCAACCAACTTTCTTTTTGGCCCTTCCTTTTTTTCCTTTTTCAGGTTTTCTGAATTGATAAAGTCTTTAGTAAACTTGGTTACCCAACCCAAACCAGCTTCGATAGGAGAGGTAGTGTCATCTATATCATTTCCGTAGAGGCAATAACCCATTTCCAAGCGTAAGGTATCTCTAGCGGCTAGACCAATCGGTTTGATGCCAAAACTTTCTCCGGCTTTCATTATTTTGTTCCAAACTTGTTCGGCATCTTCGTTTTTACAGTAGATTTCAAAACCTCCACTTCCGGTATAACCCGTTGCAGAAATAATTACTTTTTCAGCGTCAGCGAACTTGTCTACTTCAAAATGATAAAATTTGATTGCCGATAAATCAACCTCGGTGAGTGATTGCATAGCTTCAACCGCTTTTGGGCCTTGTACTGCAAAAAGAGAATAGTTGTCTGAAAGATCCCTCAAATCGGCTCCAAAAGTATTGTTTTCAGAAATCCAGTTCCAATCTTTTTCGATATTAGAAGCGTTTACAACCAAAAGATATTTTTCTTTGTTTATTCGGTAAACAATCAGATCGTCTACAATGCCATCGGTTTGGTTAGGCATACAGGTGTATTGTGCTTGACCGTCAACCAATTTAGAGGCGTCATTAGAAGTCACTTTTTGAATTAAATCTAAAGCCTTGGGACCCGAAACTAAAAATTCGCCCATATGCGAAACATCAAAAACACCAACACCATTTCTAACGGTTTCGTGTTCTGCATTTACGCCTTCATAAGAAACAGGCATTAGAAATCCTGCAAAAGGTATCATCTTTGCTCCTAAGGCTTGATGAATAGCTGTAAGTTGAGTGTTTTTCATCGTCGATTTTAAATTTTGCCAAAGGTAAAGTTTTGAATCTATTTTGCCAAGTTGAATGCGAGTTTAAAATAATTCTAATGAAAGAATAGTATCTTTGCGGAAAACAAATTTTTATGAAAATATTTTCAGCCAAACAATTACTTGAAGCTGATAAGATTACCCAAAAAAATCAGAAGATTACTTCTTTAGAATTGATGGAGCGTGCTTCTCAGAAGATTTTTTCAGAAATCAATCACCGTTTAAATGGGGCTCAGATTCCGATTAAAGTTTTTTGCGGAATCGGAAATAATGGAGGTGATGGGTTGGTAGTTGCCCGAAAACTCATCAATCAAGGTTATAAAGACGTGAAGGTTTTTATCGTTAATTATAGTGATAAACGTAGCAAAGGTTTTTTAGAAAACTATAGTGCAATAAAAGATATTACTAAAGATTGGCCGGTTTTATTGGCAGAAGGAGATGATTTTCCCGAAATCACACCCAATGATTTTGTAGTGGATGCTATTTTTGGAATAGGCTTGAACAGACCTTTGCCTAAATGGGTTTCCAATCTTATTGATCATATTAATAAATCACAAGCTTTTGTGGTTGCTATCGATATGCCTTCAGGAATGATGGCAAACGATAGAATGGACAATCAATCGATAATAGAAGCTAATTACACCTTGACTTTTCAGGCGCCAAAGTTGGCTTTTTTCTTGCCAGAAACAGCTCCTTTTGCCGGAAATGTACAAGTCATCGATATTGGTATCGATCAACAATATATAGCCGAGACCCAACCCGAAGCAACGATTATCGGCAAAGAGCAAGTACTTAATTTATACCAGCCCAGAACAAAATTTAGCCACAAAGGTAGTTTTGGTCATCTGCTAATGATTGGCGGAAGCTACGGAATGATGGGAAGTATCACTTTAGCAACCAAAGCTGGTTATAGAATTGGTACAGGAAAAGTTACTGCGGTTGTTCCAAAATGTGGTTATCAGATAGTGCAGACCAATGTTCCGGAAGCCTTGGTAAAAACTTCAGAAGATGGGCAAATTCTCACTTCCGTGGATTTGGAAATTGAACAAAACCAAACCGTTTGTTTTGGCCCAGGAGCAGGAACTGATGCAAAAACCATCCAATTTTTTGATGAAGTTTTAGGAAAAACCAAAAAGTCGATGCTTATCGATGCAGACGGGATTAATATGCTGGGTATAAATAAAGATTTGATTCAGAAAATTCCACATCAATCGGTATTAACGCCGCACCCGAAAGAGTTGGAACAACTTATCGGACCCTGGAAAAATGATTTCGAAAAGATAATGAAAACCAAAGAGTTTTCTACAAAATACAATTTAGTTGTGGTGATAAAAGATGCTTACACCATAACTGTTGCAGGCGAAAATTTATTTATCAACGTAAATGGAAACCCTGGCTTAGCAACCGCTGGAAGCGGCGATGTACTTTCGGGAATTATTGCAGGGCTAATGGCGCAAAATTACGACCCGACAGTTGCAGCTGTTTTTGGAGTTTACCTCCACGCCAACACTGCAGATATTATCATCAACCAACATATGCCAGAATATGTGATTGCTAGTGATTTGATAGATTATTTAGGACTTTCACTACGAAGCGTTTTCGAAAAACCAAAGCAACAACCTCAACAAGCCCAACAACCATCAGAAAATTAAAAAAAGCTAATTTAAATGAAAAATATACATTATATCAGTCGAGATATTTTAGATATCCAAACTATAAATACGATTATAACCAACCATTATACAATCGAATTAAGTGAAGAAGCTAGAGTAAACATCAATAGTGCAAGAAAGTATTTGGACGACAAAATTGCTAACTCAGATACGCCATTTTACGGAATAAATACAGGTTTTGGCTCACTATATAATGTAAAAATCAACAGACAAGAGTTAGCTCAATTACAAGAGAATTTGGTGATTTCCCATGCTTGTGGTGTTGGCGAAAAAGTTGATGATACGATTGTGAAAATTATGCTATTGCTGAAAATTCAATCTTTAAGTTATGGAAATTCAGGAGTTGACTTAGCTACGGTAGAACGGTTGGTCGATTTTTTTAATCATGATATTTTACCAGTAGTTTATAGTCAAGGTTCACTAGGCGCTTCAGGTGATTTGGCACCGTTAGCTCATTTGTCTTTACCGCTTTTAGGTAGAGGGGAAGTGATTTATAAAGGAAAAAGAGTAGAGGCAAAAAAAGTTTTAAAAGAGAGGAACTGGGAGGCTCTAACTTTAAAATCTAAAGAAGGTTTAGCTCTACTTAATGGAACCCAATTTATGAGCGCTCATGCGGTTTTTGCGTTAATAGAAACTTATAAATTATTTTATCTTGCAGATGCTATAGGTGCAGTTTCTGTCGATGCATTTGATTGCAATTTGTCACCTTTCGACCCGTTGGTACACGAAATAAGACCACATCGCGGACAAATAAGCACGGCGCAAAGAATAATGGAATTTTTGCAAGGAAGTGAAATTGCAAAACAAGTAAAAGAGCATGTGCAAGACCCGTACTCGTTTAGGTGTATTCCGCAAGTTCATGGTGCTTCTAAAGATGCCTTGGATTTTGTTTGCAAAACCGTTAAAACGGAAATTAATAGTGTGACCGACAATCCAAATATCTTTATAGATGAAGATAAAATTATTTCAGCAGGAAACTTTCACGGGCAACCTTTGGCATTAGCCTTAGATTATTTAGCTATTGCTGTCGCGGAAATAGGAAATATTTCAGAAAGAAGGACTTTCCAATTGG
Source organism: Mesonia sp. K7 (assembly GCF_003233725.1). GTDB lineage: Bacteria > Bacteroidota > Bacteroidia > Flavobacteriales > Flavobacteriaceae > Mesonia. The sequence goes on along the minus strand of NZ_QKQV01000002.1, from coordinate 101,912 downwards.
TCTCAGGATTACGAAAACTTCCTATGTTTTTAGTAGATAACCCAGGTTTAAATAGCGGATTTATGATTCCGCAATATACCGCAGCAAGTATTGTGAGTCAGAACAAACAGTTGTGTTCACCCGCGAGTGTCGACTCCATTGTGTCGTCAAATGGGCAAGAAGACCACGTGAGTATGGGTGCAAATGCAGCTACCAAGCTCATAAAAGTGGTTGAAAATTTAAAATCTATTTTAGCAATAGAATTATTCAACGCATCGCAAGCAATTAAATACAGAGAGCCCTTAAAATCCTCTGAATTTATTGAGAGTTTTGTTAATGCTTTTAGGGCAGAAGTGCCATTTGTCGAAAAAGACAAACTGATGGCTGATGAGATCCACAAAGCCATTGATTTTCTTAATCGCTTTTCGATAGACGAAGAGCTTTTGTATGAGTAGAAAATAATAAAAAAAAACCTCAGAAAATTTTCTGAGGTTTTTATCTAACTATCTATACTTTTAATTATCTAAATCTAAGATTCTTCTTCCTCTTTTTTAGGAGGTGTTCCTTTTTTGATCTCCACCACCAATTCGGTTCTGTCTTTATTCAAATCCATTTTAACGGTATCACCTTCTTCAAGTTTAGAAGTAATGATTTCTTCCGCTAAAGCGTCCTCAATATACTTCTGAATAGCTCTTTTGAGAGGTCTTGCGCCATATTCAGCATCAAAACCTTTATCGGCAATAAAGTCCTTTGCGTCTTTGGTTAAAGTGAGGTTGTAACCTAAATCATCAATTCTGTCAAAAAGCTTTTCGAGTTCGATATCAATAATTTTATGAATATCCTCTTTATCAAGCGGATTGAATATTACGACATCGTCTATACGGTTTAAGAATTCTGGAGCAAAAGCTTTTTTCAAAGCATTTTCAATCACACCCTTAGAGTATTCGTCAGCTTGTGTTTTTTTGGCTTGTGTTCCAAAACCAACACCTTGACCAAACTCTTTTAGCTTACGCGAACCAATATTCGAAGTCATAATAATAATCGTATTTCTAAAATCGATCTTACGACCTAAACTATCGTTTAAGTAACCATCATCTAAAACCTGAAGCAACATATTGAAAACGTCAGGATGTGCTTTTTCCACCTCATCTAATAAAACTACTGCGTAAGGTTTGCGTCTTACTTTTTCGGTCAGTTGGCCGCCTTCTTCATAGCCTACATAACCTGGAGGCGCACCAATCAATCTCGATACGGCAAACTTTTCCATATATTCACTCATATCGATGCGAATGAGTGTATCTTCGTTATCAAATAATTCTTTTGCTAACACTTTAGCTAACTGTGTTTTACCAACACCGGTTTGACCTAAAAATATAAACGAACCAATCGGTTTATTTGGGTCTTTTAATCCAGCTCTATTGCGTTGAATTGCTTTCACAACCTTGCCTACTGCTTCGTCTTGCCCAATTACCTTTCCTTTGATATTGGTAGGTAGTTCGGCTAACTTATTGCTTTCGGTTTGTGCAATTCGGTTAACAGGAATACCTGTCATCATCGAAACCACATCGGCCACATGATCATCGGTTACTACAATTTTATGCTGTTTAGACTCTTCTTCCCATTTTTCTTGGGCAATGCTCAGTTCTTTCTCAATATTTTTTTCATCATCGCGAAGTTTAGCCGCTTCTTCGTATTTCTGTTTTTTAACCACCGTGTTTTTGGTTTCGCGAACTTCCTCCAGTTTTTTCTCTAAATCTAAAATCTTTTTAGGAACATTGATATTGGTGATATGTACACGCGAGCCAGCTTCGTCTAAAGCGTCAATGGCTTTATCAGGTAAAAAGCGTTCGGTCATATAACGATTGGTCAACTTTACACAAGCTTCTATCGCTTCGTCAGTATAATCTACGTTGTGATGATTTTCGTATTTTTCTTTGATATTGTTGAGGATTTCAATTGTTTCGGTAACACTTGTCGGCTCAACAATAACTTTTTGAAATCTTCTTTCCAGTGCACCATCTTTTTCGATATGCTGTCTGTACTCGTCTAATGTTGTGGCGCCAATACATTGTAATTCGCCACGAGCGAGCGCAGGCTTAAACATATTGCTGGCGTCTAAACTGCCTGTTGCTCCACCTGCACCAACAATGGTGTGAATTTCGTCGATGAACAAAATGATATCATCATTTTTTTCGAGTTCGTTCATTACCGCTTTCATGCGTTCTTCAAACTGGCCGCGATACTTGGTGCCTGCAACCAAACTAGCCAAGTCAAGAGTAACGACTCGTTTATCGAAAAGAATTCGAGAAACCTTGCGCTGTACAATTCTCAAGGCTAAGCCTTCGGCGATGGCACTTTTCCCAACGCCAGGTTCACCAATAAGCAAAGGGTTGTTTTTTTTCCTTCTGCTTAAAATTTGTGAAACCCGCTCAATTTCCTTCTCACGACCAACTACAGGATCTAACTTACCTTCATCGGCCAATGTTGTAAGATCTCTACCAAAGTTATCTAAAACAGGTGTTTTCGATTTTTTGTTTGCTTTTCCCGAACCAGGTTTATTTCCACCGAAAGGGTTGTTTTTTGAACTATCACCAGCAGTAGCATCTTCATCAGAAAAAGAAGACTCTGAGGTTGGTGACTCTAAATAGTCGTTATCTTGTATAATCATCGATTTGAATTCGTCTTTTACATTGTCATAATCTACTTTAAGTTTATGAAAGAGCTTAGTGGTAGGGTCGTTTTCATTTCTTAAAATACACAGCAGTAAGTGTGCGGTGTTGATTGACGAAGATTGAAAAAGTTTTGCTTCTAAAAAAGTAGTTTTAAGTGCTCTTTCAGCTTGTCTTGTAAGGTGTAGGTTTTTTTTGGTGTTCGATTGCATCGCATTTTCAGGATTTGCCGGACTTAAAATCTCGACTTTCCTACGCAAGTGATCCAAATCTACATTTAAAGTTTCTAATATATCTATAGCTTTTCCGCTACCATCGCGTAAAAGACCTAAAACTAAATGTTCTGTGCCAATAAAATCGTGCCCCAACCTAAGCGCTTCTTCCTTGCTGTAGGTTATGACATCTTTTACTCTTGGCGAAAAATTATCATCCATATAAATCTCCTCTTTTTAAGGATTAAAGGTTTCAAAAACCATACCTTATTCTTTACTCCTTGCTAATTGACAAAATAATACTGAAAAATCAAAATTTATGAGGTTTATTTTGTTAACGAAATAAATGTAAAAAATTGTTAATAAAAATATAGCTAAAAAACGTGAAGCTAACCGTGAAATAAGCCCAAAATGCTTAAATTGCCACGTTAGAATTATTATATAAAAAAAATATTTATGGCGGAAGGAGAAAAGTTAATTCCTATCAATATAGAAGATGAGATGAAATCGGCTTATATCGATTATTCGATGTCGGTCATTGTGTCACGTGCCTTACCCGATGTGCGTGATGGTCTAAAGCCTGTTCACCGTAGAGTTTTATTCGGTATGTACGAATTAGGTGTTTTATCTAATAGAGCGTATAAAAAATCTGCAAGAATTGTAGGAGAGGTTCTTGGTAAGTATCACCCGCATGGTGATACTTCGGTTTACGATACGATGGTAAGAATGGCCCAAGAATGGAGTTTGAGGTATATGTTGGTTGATGGGCAAGGTAACTTTGGATCTATCGATGGAGATAGTCCAGCAGCCATGCGTTATACCGAAGCAAGAATGCGTAAGCTTAGTGAAGAAATGCTTGCTGATATTGATAAAGAAACGGTAGACCATAAACTTAATTTTGACGATTCGCTTCAGGAGCCAACGGTTTTACCTACTCGAATTCCTAATTTATTGGTAAATGGGGCAAGTGGTATTGCGGTAGGTATGGCGACCAATATGCCGCCACATAATTTATCTGAAGTAGTAGACGGAACTGTGGCTTACATCGATAATCATGATATCGAAGTAGATGAACTGATACAGCATATAAAAGCACCAGATTTCCCTACAGGGGGAATTATTTATGGTTACGATGGCGTAAGAGAAGCCTTTAAAACGGGTCGTGGGCGTGTTGTGATGCGTGCTAAAGCTTCTTTTGAAGAAGTAGACGGTAGAGAATGTATTATCGTTACCGAAATTCCTTATCAGGTGAATAAAGCCGATATGATTAAGAAGACGGCTGATTTGGTGAACGAAAAGAAAATTGAAGGAATTTCACTTATCCGTGACGAATCTGACAGAAATGGAATGCGTATTGTTTATATCTTAAAAAGAGATGCGATTCCTAATATTGTGTTGAACATGCTATACAAGCATACTGCTTTGCAATCTTCTTTTAGTGTCAACAATATTGCTTTGGTAAAAGGTAGACCAGAAATGCTCAATCTAAAAGATATGATTGTGCATTTTGTAGATCACCGTCACGAAGTTGTAGTTAGAAGAACAGAATACGAGCTTAAAAAAGCAGAAGAAAGAGCGCATATTCTAGAAGGTTTAATTATTGCTTCCGATAATATCGATGAAGTGATTGCGCTCATTAGAGCTTCGAGTAATGCTGATGAAGCTCGCCAAAAACTTATCGATAGATTTGAGCTTTCTGAAGTTCAGTCGAAAGCCATTGTAGAAATGCGTTTAAGACAGCTTACAGGTCTTGAGCAGGATAAACTACGTGCAGAGTACGAAGAGCTAATGAAGACGATTGAAGACTTGAAGGATATTCTTGCAAGCAAAGAGCGTAGAATGACCATCATCAAAGAAGAGCTTCTCGAGGTAAAAGAAAAATACGGTGATGAGCGTCGTTCAGAAATAAATTTTGCAGGAGGAGATTTAAGTATTGAAGATATGATCCCAGATGAGCAAGTAGTTATTTCTATTTCACATGCAGGTTATATCAAAAGAACTCCTCTTACCGAATATAAAACACAAAATAGAGGAGGAGTTGGCTCAAAAGCATCAACGACACGTAATGAAGATTTCTTAGAATACCTTTTTGTAGGTACCAATCACCAATACATGTTGTTCTTTACCCAAGAAGGAAAGTGCTATTGGATGCGTGTGTACGAAATTCCTGAAGGAACCAAAACCTCTAAAGGTAGGGCAATTATCAATTTGATAAATATAGATCCAAACGATAAGGTAAAAGCATTTATCTGTACCGAAGATTTAAAAAACGAAGAGTATATCAATAGCCATTATGTAATTATGGCAACTAAAAAAGGTCAGGTAAAGAAAACTTCTTTAGAAAGATATTCTCGTCCGCGTGTAAACGGTATTAATGCAATTACTATAAAAGACGGTGATGAGTTGTTGTCTGCCAAACTTACGACAGGAGATAGTCAGGTAATGTTGGCGCTTAAAAGCGGAAAATGTATTCGTTTTGAAGAAAGCAAAACACGACCTATGGGAAGAAACGCCTCAGGTGTTCGTGGGATAACATTGGCCAGCGAAAAAGATGAAGTGATAGGCTTAGTTTCTGTGAATGACACCGAAACAGATATATTGGTAGTATCAGAAAACGGTTACGGTAAACGTTCGAGTTTAGATGATTATCGAATTACTAACCGTGGTGGAAAAGGTGTAAAAACCATTTCGATTACTCCAAAAACAGGGCAGTTAGTTGCCATTAAAAATGTTTCCGATAAGGACGACTTAATGATCATCAATAAATCGGGTATCGCCATAAGAATTGCAGTTGAAAACCTTAGAGTAATGGGTAGAGCAACGCAAGGTGTTCGATTAATTAATTTAAAAGGTGACGACTCTATAGCTGCTGTAGCCAAAGTTCTAAATGAAGATGAAGATGCTGAAGATCAGATTAACGATGGCACGGATGTTGTTTCAAACGAGGAAGAATAAAAACTAAACATTTATAAAAAATGAAAACAAAACTTTTTACCATAGCTATTGCGTTGAGTTCAGTTGTTGCAATGGCTCAAAAAAAAGAAATTAAAAATGCCGAAAAAGCTATTGAAGATGGTAATTATGCAGAAGCCAAAGCGCTGCTCAACAGTGTAGAAAGTATGATTGCTGGAGAAAAAGAAAAAGTACAAGCAGATTTTTATTATGTCAAAGGGATAGCCCTTGTTGGTAATAACAATAAAAACAACCAAGAAATTATTGCGGGGGCAGAAGCTTTAAATAAAGCGGCCGCTTTAGGGCATGATGAAGCTCAGAATAAAATTGATGATTTAGTTATTGATGTCTATAATTCTGCAGTACAAAATAGTAAAGCAAAAAGATTTAAAGAAGCTTCAGATGAACTATATATATCATACCAATTAGATAAAAAGGATACTTTAAAATTGTTTTTAGCTGCTGGAACAGCTCTAAACGCTAAAGAGTATGATAAATCTTTGGAGTATTATCAAGAGTTAAATAGGTTAGGGTATGATGGTAGAAAATTAGTTTACACAGCTGTTAATAAAACAACTCAAGAAGTTGAAAGTTTTGCGACAGCTAATCAGCGCGATGTGTATATTAGAGTAGGCAGTCACTCAAACCCAAGTGTAGAAAGGGAGGAGTCTAAACGTCCAGAAATTGTAAAAAATATAGCAATCATCTATTTTCAAAAAGGAGATAATGATAAAGCATTTGATGCAATACAGCAAGCAAGAAAACAAAACCCTAAAGATATTGGATTGATGTTAGCTGAAGCTGAAATTTACTCTAGAGCAAATGATTTAGAGAAGTATAATTCAATCTTACAAGAAATTATAAAATTAGAGCCTAATAATGCTGATTTATATTATAATTTAGGAATTTCTACTTCAAAATCTGGAGATAATGAAGCCGCTGCAAAATTTTATAAAAAAGCTATAGAGATTAATCCAGAGCACACAGATGCATACATTAATTTAGCTTCTATTGTTTTAGCAAAAGAAAAACCAATTATAGAAGAGATGAATAATCTAGGGATGTCTGCTGCTGATAACAAACGTTATGAGGCTTTACAAAATGAAAGAAAAGAAATCTACCGATCTTCATTAGAATATCTGGAAGCTGCAAAGAAAAGAAGCAAGGAAGGAACTGATAGCTATAAAGGTGTTGTACAAACTTTATATCAAATTTATAGTTTCTTAGGAGAGGAAGAAAAAGCCAAAGCTTTAAAAAATTAAAAATCAAAAAAGAAAATTATATCCCATAAAAAATCCGCTAAAAGGCGGATTTTTTATACTGTACCAATATCTATTTGGTACAACTCCTCTTTCGAGAAAGCCTGTAACTCTTCAAAAAAAGCAATAAACTCTTCTTCGTATTTGGCGTAATTTTCCCGAAGTGAATTTACCGATTTATCCAATTGGGTTCTACCTTTTACACGACTGTTCATTTGAAAAAGAATATGCTCAATACCTTCAATTTTAGCGTAACTCAACAGCCAATTATACTCCATCATAATCGGGTAAAACCGTTGCACACGTTTTGGTAAAATGTCATGATTACGCTTTAATGAACTGTAAAATTCTTGCACATATGCGTCAAGCGGAATAGCACTATAGTTTTTCCAATTTTTTGCTAAAAAATGATCGTAAAAAATATCTACAATCACGGTGCTGTAATGTCTGAACTCATCAAAGAGGCGATGAGCACTTTTATAAACTATCGGATGCGAGTCGGTATAATAATCTATTTTTCGATGCAAGAGAATACCTTTTTGCATTTCCAGCGGAAAGCGACTAAAGTCCTTTCCTTTGATAGAATCGGCAGCAAAATTTCCAATTTCGACCAGTTTTCTTCCTTGAGAGAGGTAAATGTGTGCGAGGTAATTCATCTTCAACGAAGTTAAACTTTCTGTGAAGTTTTTCCAACAAATTTGTTTCAAAACCGAATGCGTGTATCTTTGTTATCAAAACAGACTAACAATGACACTAATCAAATCTATTTCAGGAATCAGGGGAACTATCGGCGGAAAAGTAGGCGACAATCTTACGCCAATCGATGCTGTGAAATTTGCTTCGGCTTACGGAGCCTGGCTCAAGCAACAGCGTGACAAAGAAAACTACCGTGTGGTGGTTGGCCGTGACGCCCGTATTTCTGGAGAGATGATTCAACAACTGGTGATGCAAACTTTGGTGGGAATGGGCATTCACGTCATCGATTTAGGTTTGTCAACCACCCCAACGGTTGAGGTTGCCGTGCCTCTAGAACATGCTGACGGCGGGATCATTCTTACCGCAAGCCACAATCCCAAACAGTGGAACGCTTTAAAATTGCTTAATGCCAAGGGAGAGTTTCTTAATGGTGAAGATGGAGCAAAAATCCTCAAAATTGCCAGTAGTAACGCTATCGCTTTTGCGGAAGTAGATGATCTTGGAAAAATCACAGTAAACGACGCTTATATCGATTTACATATCGATGAGATTATGGAACTCGATTTGGTAGAAGCCGATAAAATAAAAAACGCCAACTTTAAAGTGGTTGTTGATGGTGTCAACTCTACAGGAGGAATCGCAGTACCTAGAATTCTACAAAGATTAGGTGTAGATTGTATCAAATTGTATTGTGAACCTACAGGGCATTTTCCGCACAACCCAGAACCTTTAAAGGAGCATCTAACCGACATTTGCGAAAAAGTAAAAACAGAAAATGCAGACTTGGGTATTGTGGTCGATCCCGACGTCGATCGTTTGGCATTTATCGACGAAAACGGAAATATGTTTGGTGAAGAATATACCTTAGTCGCCGTTGCCGATTATGTGCTATCTAAAAGAAAAGGAAATACAGTCAGTAATCTTTCTTCGTCAAGAGCTTTAAGGGATGTGACCCAAAAACACGGCGGAAGTTACCAAGCGAGCGCGGTAGGTGAAGTCAATGTGGTGCAACTGATGAAAGATACCAATGCTGTGATTGGAGGTGAAGGAAATGGCGGAATTATTTATCCTGAATTACATTACGGAAGAGATAGTTTGGTAGGGATTGCCTTATTTTTATCACATTTAGCAGAAAAAAGCATTTTGGTATCCCAATTAAGAGACGAATACCCAAGCTATTTTATGAGTAAAAATAAAATAGAATTGACTCCAGAACTAAATGTCGATGAGATTTTAAAAAGAGTAGAAGAGAAGTACCAAAACGAAGAAGTATCAACAGTTGACGGTGTAAAAATAGATTTCCTGGAAAATTGGGTGCATTTAAGAAAATCGAATACCGAACCGATTATTAGAATTTATACCGAAGCTAAATCTCAAGAAGAAGCAGACCATCTTGCACAAGAAATGATAAAGGAAATAAAATCGATTGCAGGAATCTAAATTCTTTTATGCTTCCAACGTTTGTGTGTCCATAAATAATACTCAGGATTGGCTCTAATCTGTGCTTCGAGTAATTCGTAATATTTATCGGTAATCTTAAAATCTTCAACCTCTTTCGGATGTTCGGTAAGTGTAATCATTTCGGCTTCGTAGTAACCGCGCTTTATCTTATTAATTTTCAGGTAAGTAACGGGTAGATCAAACTTTTTGGCCAAAAACTCGGGTCCTACAAAAACAGGCACTTCATACCCAAAAAAAGGATAAGTATGTTTGCTGTCTTTAAGTCTGGGTGATTGGTCGGCAATAAAAGCATAAGTTGCTTTGATGTTGTTTCTTTTGTGAAGTAAGAGGGTTTTTGCCACTTCTTTCATCGGAATCATTTCACTGTTATTTTTAGACCGTATATCACGTATCATTTTGTCAAAATACGGATTGCTAATGGGTTTATAAACCGCATAACTTCTATAAGACAAATCATAGAAATTCATGGCGTTTGTCCATTCGTAAGTCGCGTAATGAGCAAAAAGAGCGATGTAATTTCTATCTAAGTTTTCTAGCCTTCGAGCTTCTTCCGGATTTTTAAAGTAAAATCTCTTTTTAAATTCCGTATCACTTATCGACATCGGTTTGATCATTTCTAAAAACATATCGCAAAAATGCTGATATGACTTTTTTTCGATTCTTTTTATCTCTTTTTCGGACTTTTCGGGAAAAGCCAATTTAAGATTGTTGCGTACAACCTCTCTTCTGTAGCGGACTATATGATAAACTAAAAAATAGACAACATCAGAAATTAGGTAGAGTATAGAAAACGGAAGTTTAGAGATTATCCATAAAAATGGGTAAGCGAGGTAAAAAATTAATTTCTGCATTCAGTGACTAAATTTCCGCAAAGATAAGGTATATTTGGAAGTAAATCAAAGTAAAAATAATGGGCAACATCGCAATGGTAACCATCGTCATTATCGCCATCACAAGTATCATTTCTTACAAAGGCTTTCAGGATTTATCCTTTTTCGAGAAATTTAAGTTTAACATTAGGGGAATTCAAAACAAAGAACACATCAGGTATTTAAGTTCAGGTTTTTTGCATGTCGATATTTCACATTTGTTTGTGAATATGCTTACGCTTTACTTTTTTGCAAATGTGGTGATTCGAGATATTAGTGTTTTGGGTTTTTTGGTGGTATATGTAGGCAGTTTACTGATAGGTAATCTTTTTGCGTATTTCTTTCATAAAGACGAACCACAGTACAGTGCTGTTGGAGCAAGTGGAGCTGTGATGGGCATTTTATATTCGGCAATTTTATTACGACCCGATATGACTTTGGGTTTGTTTTTTGTGATACCAATTCCTGCTTATATATTCGGAGTCGGTTACTTGTTATACACCATTTACGGCATGAAAAGCAGAACAGATAACATCGGGCATGATGCACATTTTGGTGGCGCGATGGGCGGTTATTTATTGACGATACTGCTTCAACCTAGAGTTTTAACCGAAAGTTTGATGATGGTATTTTTATTATTAATACCTATTGTCGTCTTATTTTTTCTTAAAAAATTCGATAAAATATAAACTTTGGTATTTTTATTGAATTACTTCTCTAAAATTTAAAAAACTATGAAAAAACTAATTGTATTATTAAGTGTAATTATGACAGGATTATCTAGTACCAACCTTAGTGCTCAAGAAGTAGGAACTGTTTCAGTAAGTGGAGAAGGAATTGTAAATGTAGTTCCCGATCAAGTAATCATAAGAGCAAGAGTAGAACACGAAGGTTCAACCGCCCAAGAAGTAAAACAACAGGTAGATACTGATGTTCAAAAAATATTTCAATACCTAAAAAAGAATGGTATAGATGATAAACATGTAAAAACAGAATACCTCAATCTAAACAAACAATATAATTACCAAACGAAGCAATCGCGTTACCATGCAAATCAATCGATAAGCATCAAATTGGTAAATATTAAAGATTATGAGAAAATTATTGCTGGTTTGATGGAATCGGGTCTAAATCGTTTAGACGGTATTAGTTTCACCTCCTCTAAAGAGAAAGAATTGTTAGCGGAAGCGAGAAAAAAAGCCATGCTTGACGCCAAACAAAAAGCAACGGAATACGCATCTGCTTTAGGACAAAAGATAGGAAAAGCGGTGAGTATATATGAAGATATGAACGCTGGTGGTCATTACCCAATGTATAAAACCTCGATGATGAATGCAGAAGCAGATGGTGCAGGAGGCCCGACAATAGCTTTGGGAGAAATGCAGATTTCTACAAAAATAAATGTAAAGTTTGCCCTTTTAGATTAAAAATAAACAAGCTTATAAAAACAAAAATCCGCTATATGCGGATTTTTTTATGCGTGAAAATTTGAATTCTTAATCTAACAATTCAGCAATTTTATCTTCCAAAGCCTTACCTCTGAGGTTTTTGGCGATAATCACACCATTTTCATCCAGAATAAAGGTAGCAGGAATAGAACGAACGTTGTATAGTTTTGCGATAGGATCATTCCAGAATTGTAAATTAGAAACGTGTTGCCAAGTAAGTTTGTCGTCTTCTATAGCTTGTATCCATCTATCTTTTTGGTTAGCTTTATCTAAAGAAACCCCTAAAATATTTAAGCCTTTATCATGGTATTTATTATACAGTCTTACCACATTTGGGTTCTCTATTCTACAGGGCTTACACCAAGATGCCCAAAAATCGATAATAGTTACTTTTCCTAAAGCATTTTCTAAAGCTAGTTCTTTACCTTCTGGCGTTTTAGCTGAAAAACTAGGTGCTTTAGAACCAATTGCTGTGGATTGGTTAAGGCTTAAATGCTCTTTAATTTTTTTACCAGGAGCAGAGTTTTGAACTTCAGGAGATAGCTTGTTATAAAGTTCAGAAAAATTTTCTGTTAATTGCATCGAAATCATATCAGAAAGGATAAGTGCAGAAACAATGGATTCAGAATTTTTTGATATAAAATCTTTTCTAAAAGTGATCTCTTCAGCTCTCATACTTTTTGCTTCTTCTTGCAAACTTTTCATTCCGAGTGTATCTTGTTGTGAAAAAGCAGTTCTCATTTTTTGGTTTAACTCGTTTTGCTCTTTCCCGCTTGTCATCATATGTGAAACATAATCATCTAATAACTCTTGGTTCTTACCACCATCTAATTGTGAACTTCTTAGACTGTCTTTATAGAAAGTACCGTCTATCTTAGCATTTTCGTTAATGAACAACACATTTCCAGGAACTTGATCTATAGTTGCAATATTCAAGGTTTGATTTTCAACCGTTGGTAATTCAAAAGTAAACTTACCTTCTTTAACCACAGCTGTATCAATAGGCTTTGGAGTGCCATTTTCACCAAGTTCGGAGATGAATATTTTGGTGTTATCCTCAACATCAATTTTTGCGGTAAAAGTATTTGCATTGTTAGCGTCGTCTTTACAAGCAAAAACAGCAGCCAACACAAGTAAAAAAGCAATTTTTCTCATTATTTTAAATTTAATTTCCCACAAAAATACACAAGTGTTTAGATATGTGAAGTTATTTACACTAAAATATTGTTAATTTTAAACTATAAATTTTCCTATGAAAGTATAGATTTATAATTTGTCAAGTCAATTTATGAAATAGAAAATGGATTCAAAAAATAATGATTTTGTTTTTAGTGTAGAGTTTGGTTTTAAGAAGGTGATCGATGCTTTTCGCGAAAGGTTGAAAATTGAAGAAAACCAATTATCTAAAGAATATATAGAAGACCTTCTAAAATATTTAGATAAGTTTCCCGCCTTAGAGTCGGGAATAAAAAACTTGAACGACTTGCCCAAATATAAAGAGCCAATAGATTTATTGCTAGATGATTTATTTCCTTCGGTCTTAACCGAAAACGAAATTAAAATTGCTATGGCAATTCCTTCTGGTCCTTTTCCGGAAATATTCTTAAAAACTACTAAACGTTTTGACAATATTCTAAAAGACGCAGGGGAAGACTATAAATTAGAACTCAGAAACCACACCAAAGCAGATAATTACATCAATGGATGCTTGGCGATTCTAAACAGCTATTATGGTTTTAATGTAGATACTTCTCGACCGCTGTACTTTGATATTCCTGATGAAAATGGCATTGTAAAAAATTACCGTTTGGCTATCAATGCCGATTTTATTGAGTTTTTTCCAACCAAAAAAGCGAAAGAAATAAAAGATGAAGATATCGATGATTTAATTCAGAATCTAGATGATATCGATATGTGGAAAGAAAAATTTCCTCCAAATAGCTGGATATTTAGAGGCTTCTTTTTGATCAATCTCACCGACGTAACCGTAGATGATGGTATTTCTGATTTAAAAACAGAGCTGCTCAACAATCAGATTTTAATGGACAATGAAAATCTAGGGGAAGACATGTTAGAGATTTTTAGGTCTATTTATCGTATTCCGGATTTAGAGATTGGTTTTACACTTTTTGATAAGAACATCAAAGAATTTTTTAAAGTTCCAAAAAGTAAAATAAGTAGCTACTTGCTCGGTGATTTAAACAGTGCTCACTACAAGAAGGTTTTAAATCGTGACGAAAGAGAAATTATATTTGAAGATTCAAACTACTTATCGATTCCTAATACAGCTGTTTATTTAAAGAAACATGAAAAATCTGTTTTAGCAAAACACCTTGTAAATGCCGGAGTAAAAAGTTATATCATGGCTCCGATAGATAAAAACAAGCGACTTTTAGGAGTTTTGGAGTTATCATCTACAAGAAAAAATGAATTAAGCAACATCAATGCAATAAAGTTAGAAGATATAATTCCTTACATCGAGACCGCAGTAGAACGTTACCAAACCGAGCATGAAAACCGTATCAAGGCAGTTATACAAAGTGAATGTACTTCAATTCACCCAAGTGTATTATGGGTCTTTGAAGAAGAAGCCAATCGTTACATCAACGATTTAGATGCTGACGGAATTGCTTCATTTAGAGATATTTCGTTCAATAACATCTATCCGCTTTACGGACAAATAGATATTGTAGGTTCTTCTGATGAAAGAAATAATGCGATTCAGCAAGATTTGCTCAATCAATTAAGTGCTATTACTCAGATTATAGATGAAGCTTACGAAATTGATGCCATACCTATCTATGAGCAAATTAAGTTTAGAATAGAAGAGTTTAGTGAAGAATTACATGAAAACCTGAATGCATCGAGTGAACAAAAAATCATTCAGTTTATACAGTCAGAATTAGACCCTATTATAGACCATATCAATGACAATAGTACTAAACTTAGAAAAAAGGTAGCTGCATACAAAGAATCTATTGATCAAGAAACAGGAGTGGTGTATAATTACCGAAAAAACTTTGATGATTCTGTACAGCGTATCAATAGAACCTTAGCTAGATATATCGATAGAAAGCAAGTAGATGCACAAAAGATTTACCCACATTATTTTGAAAGGTACAAAACTGATGGTGTAGACCACAACATGTATATTGGTGGTGAAATGGTAAAAAATAGACCATTTAACAAAGTATATCTCTACAACTTAAGATTGTGGCAATTACAAGTAATGTGTGAGATGGAAAACAAGTTTTATATGGTGCAAAAAAATGCTCCGTTACAATTAGATGGCGCTTCGCTTATTTTGGTATTCAGCTCTACACTTTCTATCCGTTACCGTATGGATGAAAAGAAATTTGATGTAGATGGCACTTACAATGCACGTTTCGAAATAATTAAAAAACGTATCGATAAGGCTTTTATAAAAGATACAGAAGAACGAATTACCCAAAAAGGTAAAATAGTAATTGTGTATTCGCAAAAAGAAGACGAACTTGAATATTTGCGATACATCAAATATTTACAGAAGAAAAACTACCTTGGTGAAGAAGTAGAGCTACTCGAGCTCGAAGATGTACAAGGTGTGGTAGGCCTGAAAGCGATACGCGTAAATGTTTTATACCATACTTCAGACAACCAAGAGGATAACACTTTTACCTATGATGATTTGATGAAAGAACTGCACTAAAATCAGTAGTAAAAATTCTTAATAGATTTTTTTTAGAATTAATTTCATATTGAATTTCTTGTTATCTTAGGATGAAAATATTTGTCTATAAAAACATATGATTCATCCAGATACAGAACTAAAATTCATTAGTAAAGAAATAGGTTACGGCGTTGTAGCCACTAAATTTATTCCTGCGGGAACAATTACTTGGGTGTTAGATAAATTAGATAGGGAGTTTAAGCTTTCAGAATACCAAAACTTAGAAGAGGTTTACCAATCTATTTTAGATACTTATTCTTATCGCAACAACAAAGGAAATTTGGTCTTATGCTGGGATATTGGCAGATTTGTAAATCATAGCTTCAAGTCCAACTGTCTTTCTACGGCCTACGATTTTGAAATTGCTATCAGAGATATACAACCAGGCGAACAACTTACCGACGATTATGGTTACCTAAATGTTTCAGAGCCTTTTCAGGGAATTGATGAAGGTACCGAAAGAAAAATAGTCTATCCAGACGATCTTTTAAATTTCCACCAGATTTGGGATGAAAAAATCAATGAAGTTTTTCATCTTATAACTCAGTTAAATCAGCCTTTAAAAAAAGTGATGCCCACTGCAACATGGTCTAAAATTGAAGCAATCACCAAAGGAGAGCAAAAAATAGTCTCAACACTGGTAAATTATTTTGACGAAAGCCATGCAACGAAATTCTAAAAATTTAGTCTAAATACCATATCCTAAACTTTATTTTCCATGCCTAAGTTTTCTTACTTACTACTATTGCTCTTCATCCTTTCTATAAGTGTAAAAGCACAAATACAAAAAGAAGTACCCGTTTTAACTTACGAAGAAGTAGAGCAGATCATTCAGCAAGAAGATGATAAAATTTTGGTAGTAAATTTTTGGGCAACGACTTGTGCGCCATGCATCAAAGAGCTTCCGCACTTTATGGAAGTGAACCAGAGATTTAAATCGAACCCGAAATATAAAATGCTTTTAGTATCTTTAGATAGAACAAAAGATATGAGTCGCGTGCTTAACTTTATGAAAGCTAAAAATATAGAAACAGAAGTTGTCTTACTAAACGACAACAAACGAATGAATGTTTGGATACCACGTTACGATGAAAATTGGGGTGGAGAAATTCCGGTAACGGTTTTTTATAAAAAAGGTCAAAAAGTAGAATTTCATAACGGGGTAATCAGTAAAGAAGAATTGACCAACAAAATCAATAAATATTTAAATTAAATTATAAAACTATAAGCTATGAAAAAGACAATTGCATTTCTCACGCTTGCTTTGGTAAGCATTGGCTTTTACGGTTTTATATCCTTTTCGGGAATAAATCCTAAAACAGAAAAAATAGTAAAAGGTTATGAGATTGGCGATGAAGCCACAGATTTCAAACTAAAAAATGTCGACGGTAGGTATGTTTCGCTCGCAGATTTCACAAAAGCAAAAGGCTTTATAGTGGTCTTTACCTGCAATCATTGTCCGTATGCAAAAATGTACGAAGATCGTATCATCGCACTCAACAAAAAGTATAAAGAATTGGGTTACCCCGTAATTGCGATAAACCCTAACGATCCGGATGTACAACCACAAGATTCTTTTGAAAATATGCAAAAGAGAGCGATAGAAAAAGATTACGGCTTTCCTTATTTGTTAGACGAAGGTCAAAAAATATACCCGCAATATGGAGCCACAAAAACACCGCATGTTTTTATTCTTGCAAAAGAAAAAGGTAAAAATATAGTCAAGTATATCGGAACTATTGACAATAATTACGAAGATGCCAACGATGTCTCGGAAAGATATGTAGAGGCTGCTGTAGATGCGTTGCTAAAAGGCGAAAGTATTAAAACCACCAAAACCGTCGCGATTGGTTGTTCGATAAAAACGAAATAATTCTAAATTATCTTCAAAAAAAACACCGAATTTTCTTCGGTGTTTTTTATACGTAAAAATGTTTTCTTACATCGTCCAAAAAGCAATAACAAAAAATACCACAGAAATAATAATTCCTGTCATAAAAATTGTATAAGTCCATCGCAAGAGCTTATATTTTCGGTTAAGGACAATACCCAGTAGCCACAAATCTTTGGTTAAAGCCTCATAAACATAGTCTTTATCTTTTAAAATCTCTTGAATTCCCCAATTGTATTGATCAAACTTCATTTTATGGAAATTACCGAAAAATAGAATATTTACTTCTCGTTTTTTGATTTGTTCTTTGGTAAATTCACCGCTGGTAACATTAGGTCGAGTAGACATAATCGATAAAATAATAGAAGCCACACTAAAACAAACCAAAACCAAAGTTGGCATCATGAGGTGTCGGTTGGAAGCCGCATCGAGCTTAGGGATAATATTGGCTAATGCCAATGAGATAATAATTGCATTTACCGAAAGTAAAATATTGGCTTTTGTATCGGCAATATCACTAAGTTTAATATGATTTCTTAAAGCAGTTCTATACAAAGTTTGTATTCCTCTCTCTGGGTTATCGTTTTTATATTTTGCTTTAAGTTTTGCCTTGGTTTTTTCTTTCTCAAATTTTTCTTTCGATTTTTTCTGAGCTTCTAAAAGCGTGAGCATATTCTTGTCTTTTACAGGTCGCCATTTTTCAGCCGCATAAGGCGTATAAAATCTGTGCAATTCTGTAAAAAGCTTGATGTTTTCTTCTATCCACTCGCTTGGAGAATAATTTTTTAGGTTTTGAATTTTAAGTTCTTGACGTAAAAATTCGGTCGTTTCTTCAAAATAATCTTTGCCGATATGAGAAGAGTCGGCATCTTTAATTATTTTTTCTGGAAGTGTTTCGGGAATGGTTAAAAATTTGGTGATTTCAATATACTGTTTCACCATATCGATAAGTTCTTGGTCGGCTCCTTCTTTCTTTAAAAATTCCTCTGCAATTTTTTTACTTTCTTCTTCGTGCCCCTTTACACTTACGGTATAGCCTGTGTCATGAAGCCAGGCTGCAAGCACTAAGGCCTCGGCTTCTTTAACATTAATTTCAGAATTTTCAATTAATTCTTTAGTACTTTTAACGACCCTTTGCGTATGGTTATAATTGTGATAGATAAAAGTGTTGGGTAATTTTTCAGTAAATAAATCTAGAACAAACTTGTTTGTTTTTTCAATAAGATTACTCATATTTATGGCTATTTTAAATGCAAATTACGAAAAAACTAAGTCTATTCAGATTTTATGAAAAAAAATAACATTGTTCTAACAATTTTCACCTTAGTTCTGTTGGGTTGTTCCACATACGATTTTCCGCAGTATAAAGATAAAGAAGCTCAAAAAGCAGTTGTTTACCCAACTCATAAGAAAATAGAGCATCGTTTTTTCTTGATAGGTGACGCTGGTTATATGCCAAAAGATGGCTCTTCTTTCGGAACAATCGCATTTAAAAATATTATCGATTCTTTGAGTGCTGTAGATTCAATTACCACAAAAAACGCCCATGCACTTTTTCTTGGAGATAATATTTACCCTGTTGGAATGCCTCCTGCTGGTGATAAAACCAGATCAGAATCTGAGGATATTATGAATTCTCAATTAGAAACGGTAGAAAACTTTAAAGGGAATGTGCTTTTTGTTCCGGGAAATCATGATTGGTATGGAGACAGAATAAACAGTCTAAATGAGCAGCGAGATTTTATCAGGGAACAAATGGGTAGAGAAGATGTTTGGTCTCCACCAACAGGATGTGGTATAGAAATTAGAGAAATATCAGAGGAAGTGGTGCTTGTAGTCATCGATACGCAGTGGTATCTCGAAAACTGGGATAATAATCCAACCATCAATGATAATTGTCCTAAAGTAAAGACACGTGAAGCTATGCTTCAAGAGCTAGATAATACCTTAAGAAAATACGAAACCAAGAACGTGGTAGTTGCGATGCACCATCCTTTATTGACTAACGGTGTTCATGGAGGTAATTATCATATCTCAAGGCACTTATTTCCTTCGTCAAGAAGCATTCCTTTACCCGTTTTGGGTTCCTTAGCAACACTTGTAAGAACAACAGGCGGAGTTTCTATACAGGATGCACAAAACCAACGCTATAAAAATATGGTCGATCGTATTAAAGCCATGGCTTCTGGGTATACACACGTCATGTTTGTAGCAGGGCACGAACATAATTTACAGTACAATATCGAAGAAAATATTCATCAGATTGTTTCGGGTTCTGGCTCTAAAGTTAGTTATACAAGCTTAAGAAAGAACGGTATCTTTGGTTATGCAGGTCAAGGTTTTGCCATTTACGATGTTTTTAAAGACGGCTCTACTTGGGTGCAGTTCTATAAAAATGAGAACAACAAAGCTAAACTGATGTTTCAACAAGAGGTTTTTGAAGCAAAAGTAGAGTACGATTTAACACCTTATTCAAAAGATAAAATACAACAACAAACCATTTTAGCCTCTATTTATGATAGAGACAGTACTCAAGAAAGTAAAGTTTACAAAAGTCTTTTTGGTTCGCATTACAACGATTTATATGGTGTAAAAATTGAAGTTCCGGTGGCTTATTTAGATACCCTTCATGGCGGTTTGGAAGTCATGGAAAGTGGTGGAGGAAGACAGTCACGATCTTTACGTTTACGAGACAAAGAAGGTAAGCAATATACACTTACCGCATTAAAAAAGAGTGCAATAGATTTTTTAAAAGCACAAGCTTATAAAGATGAGTCTATTGGTGAAAATTTTGAGAACACCCTAGTTGATAGTGCTGTAGAGGATTTTTATACCGCAGCACACCCTTATGCTTTTTCTACCATTCCGCATCTTTCGAATGCGATTAATCTAAAAAATACCGACATCAAAATTTATTATATTCCCAAACAAGAATCGCTTGGAAGGTTTAATGATGAGTTTGGTAACGAACTTTTTACCTTGGAGAAAAGAGCAGAAGACAACTGGTTGGCATCAAAAGCATTTGGTGAAGATTTAATAAGCATAGAAACCACCAACTCAATGTTTGAACATATTCGTCGTGACGAAAAATTTAGAATAGACGAAACCACTTATATCAAAGCTAGAATTTTTGATATGCTTATTGGTGATTGGGACAGGCATCAAGACCAATGGCGTTGGGCTGAACATATAGAAAGTAATGGTGATCATATTTTTGAACCAATTCCACAAGATAGAGACCAAGTTTTTTCTAATTTTGATGGTGCTTTTTTTGGTACTTTACGCGGGGTTGTAGGTTTTGGAAATCAATTTGGTTCTTACGGTGAAAACATCAATGACATTGCTTGGTTTAACCTTAGTGCAACTGGTTTAGATAGGTCTGTCCTTCAAAACACGGGTAAAACAGAATGGATGCAGCAAGCAAAATACATTCAAGAAAATATTACAGACCAAGTAATCGAAGAAGCTTTCTTAAAATTGCCTCAAGAAATATATGAGCAAGAGTCTACCAAACTAATTATCGAAAACTTAAAGAAACGCCGAGGTAATATTGTTGAAATAGCAGAGCGTTATTACAATCATATGGCAAAACTGGCCATTATTACCGCAACAGACAAAGATGATTTTATAGATATAGAGCGGCTTCCCGAGGGAAAAACCCGTGTAAAAATTTATAGAAATATAGAAGGCAAACGCTCATCTATGGTGAGTGATAAAATCTATTCTTTAGAGGAAACGAATGATATTTGGATTTACGGCTTACGAGATAAGGATCAGTTTTTAATTACAGGAAGCTCCAAAGATTATATCCCAATTAAAATAATAGGAGGTAAAGAAAATGATACCTATGAAGCTCAAAATGGTGAACGTATAAAAATCTATGACTTTCAATCGATGCCAAATACTTTTGACAAAATAGGTGATGCCAAGTTAAGATTAACAGATCAATACGATATCAACACCTATGATAAAGATAAACGTATTTACGAATCTACTTCATATTTGCCTGGTTTCGGATACAATCCTGACGATGGTATTAGATTAGGGGTACAAACAACCTTCAATAAATATAAATTCAAAAGAAATCCCTATACCTCACAGCTGCGCTTAGGAGTAGGTTACTATTTTGCTACAGACGCTTTCGATTTAAATTTAGAAACACAATTTGCAAACTTTATAGGTAATTATAATTTCGCTGCAGACGCTTATTATACGAGTCCGAGTTATACGATGAACTTTTTTGGTTATGGAAACGAAACCAATAATGACGAAATAGATGGTGAATCGATGGATTATAACCGAATGCGAATCAATAAATATGGTTTTAAAGCTGGTTTGAAAAAGGCTACTCCTTTTGGAAGCTATTTTGAATATTTACTGACTTTAGAATCGGTGAGAATAAGAGAAGATCATGATAGGTTTTTAGACGAACAGTTTTTTACAACCGATGACAAGTTTTACGATAGAAAGTATTTTGCTGGTGTAGAAGGAACTTATCGTTATGAGAGCTATGACAATCGTCTTATCCCAACAAGAGGTATGGATTTTAAGGTCACTCTTGGTGGAAATATAAACACAGCAGATACCAATAAATTTTATGGGTATCTTGAGCCCTCACTAGAATTTTATAATGCGATTTCCCGAAATAGAAAATGGGTAATCAATACGCATGCAGATTCTAAATTTAACTTTAGTGATGATTTTGAAATCTACCAAGCCGCATGGATTGGTGGTGATAATGGTTTGCGAGGCTACCGAAACGAACGTTTTATGGGTGAATCCTCTCTTGCAACAGGAGCAGATCTTCGCTATACCTTTAACCAGTTTAGAACCCGAATTGTCCCCATAAAAATTGGTCTTTTTGCTGGGGCAGATTTAGGTCGGGTTTGGTTAGGTGACGAAGACAGTAAAAGATGGCACAACGATTTTGGCGGCGGACTATACATAGTCGGAGCACAATCAATCAACGGAAAGTTTAATATGTTCAGAGGAGAAGATGGGTGGCGATTTAGTTTTGATTTTGGATTTAGGTTCTAAATAATGCATAACTTTTTTTGTTAAATTGAAAATTTATAAAACCTTTGAAACCGAACGGCTTTTTCTAAGGCCAACTTCTATAGAAGATTCCCAGTTTATTTTTGATTTGCTCAATTCACCCAAATGGATTAAATATATTGGTCAACGCAATATCAATTCTCCAAAAGAAGCTGAAAATTACATCAAAGTAAAAATGATACCACAGTTAGAAAAAATGGGGTTTTCAAACTATACAGTGATTAGAAAAGAAGATCAGCAGAAAATGGGTACTTGTGGTTTGTACAATCGCAAGGGGATCGATGGGGTTGACATCGGTTTTGCATTTTTACCCGATTACGAGAAAAAAGTTTATGCTTACGAAGCCGCTTTTCAGATTAAACAAGCTGCTTTCGAAGATTTTGGTTTAAAAAAGCTGAATGCCATCACGATAAAAGAGAACCTTTCCTCACGAAAATTGATTGAAAAATTAGGTTTGACTTTTGTACAAAACATTAGAATACCTGGCGATGAAGAAGAATTGATGCTGTATGTGATTGAAGCGAAGAAATAAACTTCAAAACCCTATTTGTATAGGTAAGCTAATCTCTTAATTTTCGCTTTCGCTGGATTTATTTGCTTGCATTTTGTTCTCGATCGTGATCACATCAGAACGAAATTTATTTTTTCCAAAATCCAGTGTTCTTATTGGGAAAGGTATGTTGATATCATTTTTATTAAAAGCTTTTTTGACAGCTAAAATCGCTTGGTGCTTAGCCATTAAGATATCTTTTTGCCTGCCAACATTGGTCCAGAAACGAACCACAAAATTGATAGAACTGTCTCCAAATTCAGTATAAGCAAATTCGATTTCTTCATCTTCGCGTTGCTCAAATAAAGGTGCTATGGCTTCTTTGGTCACTTTTTCTACAAACTCTAGGTCACTTTCATAACCAATACCACAAGACAAAATGATGCGTGAGCGCGAAGTCCTGGTAAAGTTTTTAAAAGTATCGTCAGCGATTTTTGAGTTAGGAATCATCACCAAGTTATTGTCGTTCTCTTTCAGTACGATAGAGCGCAAATTAATTTCGGTTACTTCTCCAGCAAAACCGTGGGTTTCTATCCAGTCGCCAATGCGTATTTCTGGCAAAAAACTAAGAATTACCCCCGAGAAAGTATTGCTAAGTGGACCTTGTAGAGCTAAACCAACCGCCATTGCCAATAATCCAGCACCGGTCAATAAAGTGGTCAATAAACTATTAAGTCCTAAAGCACTAAGTGCTACAAAAAAACCAATAGAAATAATGATGACGGTGCTGAGTTTTACAATAATCGACCTTACCGAAACCTGAAGATTTCGGCGTTGTAACAGTCGATTTAAAAACTTACTGAAGAAATTAGAAAAAATCAGAAATATGACAAAAACGATAATTGCCATCACAATATTAGGAAGGTTGACTATAAGGGCTTCTAGCCAACCATCTAACTTGGTGTAAATTTTCTCGATAGGAGTTGTGACTACTTCCATTTCTTCAGGAAGCTTATCGGTGAGTTTTTGCATGGGTATAATATTTTACTCATCAAGCTCTTTGTGCGTATCAGAAGACTTCATCGTCCATGCATCGAGCATCCAGCTTACTTTTTCTAGTTCTCTAATGTATGCTCCAATTAAATCGATAGTTCCTTCGTCATTAGCTTTGTCGGCAACATCTACAACTTTACGCATTTGGGTAATAATCTTCCCGTGGTCTTTGAGTAAATCTTTGACCATTTTTACATCGGTGAGTTCACTTTTCGACTCACTAAGGTTTGATAAGTCTAAATAATCAGAATAATTGCTCACGGGTTGAAATCTTAAGGTTAAGATGCGCTCAGCAATTTCGTCTATTTTTAAAACCGCGTCATCGTACATTTCCTCAAACTTTTCGTGAAGGTCAAAAAAGTTTTTTCCTACAATATTCCAATGGAAATTTCTAAGCTTTTGATAGTATAAATGATAGTCTGCCAACAAAATATTGAGCTGTTCGACGGTTTTTTTATTTTTCTCTTCGTTTAGTTTTAAATATTCCATAGTTGTTTTTTTATTGTATTTGTCACAAAAATATAATCATTTTTTCGGATTTTCGACTACCATATTAGGGTTTAGTATTTTTTTAACCCTTTCCGGGAGAAACTTTGATAGAGCTTTCGCGAACACATAAAAAAAGTCTGCTATATGAGCAGACTTTTGGGTTTGGTTTATATATAAGCTTAGTTGTTTAGCATCACAGGCATGACCAACATCATTACTTTTTCGCCGTCGTCTAAACCGTCTTTCGGAGTTAGAATCCCAGCACGGTTGGGCAAACTCATTTCCAATTGTACATCAGTTGCGTTAAGGTTGTTGAGCATTTCTACCAAAAAGCGAGAGTTGAACCCAATTTGCATATCGTCTCCTTGATAGTCGCACGTAAGTCTTTCTTCAGCTTTGTTACTATAATCGATGTCCTCGGCAGAAATATTAAGTTCTGCACCAGCAATTTTTAAACGAACTTGGTGTGTAGTCTTGTTCGAGAAAATAGCTACCCTTTTTACAGAGTTTAAAAATTGAGAACGATCAATCATCAATTTGTTCGGGTTTTCTCTTGGAATCACCGCTTCATAATTAGGATACTTTCCGTCGATCAAACGGCAAGTAAGCTGTATTTGCTCAAAGCTAAATTTAGCGTTCGTCTCATTATATTCTATAATGACATCACTATCACTTCCTGCTAAAATTCCTTTTAAAAGATTGAGCGGTTTTTTTGGCATAATATATTCTGCAGCTTGGCTCGCAGTCACATCTTCTCGGGTATATTTTACCAGTTTATGTGCATCGGTAGCGACAAAGGTCAAGCCTTCTGGTGAAAACTGAAAGAAAACACCACTCATTACAGGACGTAAATCGTCATTACCCGAAGCAAAAATGGTTTTAGCAATTGCCGTAGAGAGAACATCTGCCGAAATAGTTGTCGAAACAGCGTCTTCTAATTCTACAGCATTCGGAAATTCGTTACCATCCGCGTAAGCGAGGGCATATTTACCATAACTAGAACTCAACTCAAGTTTATTGTTCTCTTCGGCAATAAATGTAAGTGGTTGTTCCGGAAAAGTTTTTAAGGTTTCTAACAAGAGCTTTGCAGGAACAGCAATACTTCCTTCAGAATCTGATTCTACTTCTAAAGTAGCGGTAATGGTCGACTCTAAATCGGAAGCAGAAACTTTTAGTTCGTTTTGTTTTAGTTCAAACAAAAAGTTGTCTAATATCGGTAGGGTGTTGGTGTTGTTGATGACGCCGCCAACAATCTGTAATTGCTTTAATAGATATGAACTCGAGACAATAAATTTCATATAATCGTATTTCTGTTTTTGTGTAAGGAATACAAATATATCTGATTGTCACAAAAAATAGCATTTTGCAAATATTTTTTTGTTAACAGAAAACCGTAAATTGTTAATAGCTGTGAGATTTTAGGTAGCTTTCGCGAAACAAAAATTAGGAGTGAAGTATAGGTAATCATGCAATTATTCTTTACTTTTGCTTTTAAATATAAAGTTGACTACTTCTGTAATGAGCCAAAAACGATTACTTGATGCGAAAGAAATAGAGATTATTTTACATCGTTTGGCTTGTCAGCTAATAGAAAATCACCAAGATTTTTCAGAAACTGCTCTTATAGGAATTCAACCCCGAGGTGTTTTTTTTGCCGATAGAATCATCAAAATACTTTCTGAAGATTACCAGATTCAAAACCTAAAATACGGGAAATTAGACATTACTTTTTACCGTGACGATTTCAGAAGAAGCGAAAAACCATTAGAAGCCAACAAAACCAAAATCGATTTTTTGGTAGAAGATAAAAAAGTAGTATTTATCGATGATGTATTGTTTACCGGAAGAAGTATTCGTTCGGCACTTACAGCTATACAATCTTACGGAAGACCAAAAAGTATCGAATTGCTAACGCTTATCGACAGAAGGTTCAGCAGACATTTACCCATTCAGCCCGATTATAACGGCAGACAAGTAGATGCAATCAACGAAGAAAAAGTGATTGTAAATTGGCTGGAAAATGCCAAAGAAGATAGTGTATATTTAGTTAAAAAATAAAATTAGAAAATGGCAGAACTAAGTGTAAATCACTTGTTGGGAATAAAATACCTCAAAAAAGAGGATATCGAACTTATTTTTGAAACTGCAGATCACTTTAAAGAAGTTATCAACCGACCGATAAAAAAAGTACCTTCGTTACGAGATATTACCATTGCCAATCTATTTTTTGAAAACAGTACGCGCACCAAACTTTCTTTCGAACTTGCTGAAAAACGTTTAAGTGCCGATGTGATCAACTTCTCAGCGGCTTCATCTTCTGTAAAAAAGGGAGAGACCCTTATAGACACGGTCAACAATATCTTAGCGATGAAAGTAGATATGGTGGTGATGCGCCATCCAAATCCAGGAGCTTCAGTGTTTTTGTCACAACATGTCGATGCAAGTATCATCAATGCTGGTGATGGAGCACACGAACATCCGACACAAGCATTGTTGGATTCTTATTCCATTAGGGAAAAATTAGGGGAAGTCAAAGGAAAAAAAGTGCTGATTGTAGGAGATATTTTACATAGCCGAGTTGCGTTGAGCAATATTTTCGCTTTAAAACTACAAGGAGCAGAAGTAAAAGTTTGCGGACCAAACACCTTAATGCCCAAATATATCGAAAGTCTTGGAGTAGAAGTAGAGCATAACTTAATAAAAGGTCTACAATGGTGCGATGTGGCAAATATGCTTCGCGTGCAGAACGAACGTATGGAAATCAGTTATTTTCCATCAACTCGTGAATATGTACAACAATTTGGACTCAATAAAAAAATATTAGATAGTTTAAAGAAAGAAATCGTCATAATGCATCCAGGACCAATCAACCGAGGTGTAGAAATCACGAGCGATATTGCAGACTCTAAAAATGCCATTATTCTAGATCAAGTGCAAAACGGAGTAGCCGTTAGAATGGCAGTAATTTACCTTCTGGCATCAAAAATTAAACAGGAATGAAATGAGCATAAATAAATTTCATCATTGCACCAACCGATATGATTAAATTTTTCATGCGAATTCCTGAATGTGAAAAAATTTTTAGTTTTTTCAATTTCAGTAAACTATAAAATTTTAAACAGATGAAAATAACCGATAAAGATTTTTACATCATCGTTCAAGACGAAAAAAGTGATATCAAGGGTTTTGCCAATTACTTGGAAAATGTTGCGTACGGTAAAATAGAAGGCAAGAATGTAGTAGTTGATATTTTAAACTACGGTGAACTTTCGCTCGAAGAGCTGCTTTCATTTCTTAGACTTTCGAATAAGCATCGTGAGAAAAAAAAATCTTTTGTGATTGCAAACGATGCGATTATGATCGATCAAGTTCCAGACGAATTGATGGTTGTTCCCACACTGCAAGAAGCAGAAGATGTTATCCAAATGGAAGAAATTGAGCGCGACTTAGAAGCTTTTTAATCTTTTTGTGATGCAAGTGCATATTCTTGGCTGTTACTCGGCAACACCACAAACCAATCATCACCCAACAGCTCAGGTTTTAAATATAGCCAACCATTTGTTCCTTATCGATTGCGGCGAAGGTACGCAAGTACAATTACGAAAACAGCGCATCAAATTCAACCAAATAAAACATATTTTTATTTCGCACTTACACGGCGATCATTTTTTTGGGCTTATCGGATTGATTTCTACCTTCAATCTTCTGGGAAGACAAGCCGATTTGACCATTTACGGGCCAAAAGGCATTAAAGAGATCATTGCGCTGCAACTCAAGCTTTCAAAATCATGGACGAGCTTTAACCTTTTTTTTAAGGAATTGAACAGTAAAACTAGCGAACTCATTTTTGAAGACGAACGCGTTACTGTAAAAACCATTCCGTTAAAACATCGAGTGTATACCAATGGTTTTTTGTTTGAAGAAAAACCAGGCGATAGAAAATTACTCATCGGTAAGGCGTTAGAATATAATATTGACAAGGCTTATTACCGAAGTATCAAAAAAGGAAAAGATGTTGTGTTGGACGATGGTTCGGTTGTTCCTAACCATTTATTGACCGATGAGCCAAAACCAACGAAAAGTTATGCTTTTTGCAGCGATACGTTTTACCATCCAGAAATTATTCCGCTCATAAACGGTGTGAATGCCCTTTATCACGAAGCTACTTTCTTAGAAAGCCATAAACATTTATGTAAAGACACGCGGCACAGTACGGCTAAAGAAGCCGCGATGATTGCCAAGGCAGCCAAGGTTAAAAAGCTTATTTTAGGGCATTATTCTACACGTTACGGAAACATTAAGAGTTTTCAAGAGGAGGCAAAAACTGTTTTTGATCATGTAGAGTTGGCTGATGACGGAAAGGTGATTGGCATCGAATAAAATTTTATAAACTTTCTTTAAAGTATTTTCCAATCCTTAGGAAACTTGTAACTTGCAGTATGGAGAAAAAGTTGCAAGACTACCGAAAATCTTACCAGAAAGGAGAGCTTACGCGGAAAGCGCTGCACCATGATCCGTTGGTGCAATTTAAAAATTGGTTTGAAGAAACCGAGCAAAATAAATGGGTGGAAGAAGTAAATGCGATGACGCTTTCTACCCTTGGCAAAAACGGATATCCCCAAAGTAGAGTAGTGCTGTTAAAAGAATTTTCTGAAGAAGGCTTTATTTTTTATACCAATTATAACAGTCAAAAAGGAAAGGCAATAGAAAAACATCCAAAAGTTTCGCTTTCGTTTTTCTGGCCAAAGGCTGAGCGCCAAATTATTATTCAAGGTGATGCCAAAAAAGTTTCAAAGCAAAAGTCTGATGAGTATTTTTATTCACGCCCGAAGGGAAGTCAGATAGGAGCGATTGTTTCTAATCAAAGCCAGATTGTTGAAAGTAGGCAAATTATTGAAAATAAATTAGTTGAATTAAATAATCTAAATGAAAACTTAAAAAGACCAGAGTCTTGGGGTGGCTATTTGGTAAAGCCAATTTCTTATGAATTTTGGCAAGGGAGAACCAATCGTTTACACGATAGGTTTCGGTATCATTTGGAAGCAGGTAAATGGATGATAGACCGTTTATCTCCCTAAAATTTTAAACTATGAAAACTTTATATTTAGTTAGACACGGTAAATCCTCTTGGGAGTATGATTTGCCAGATCACAAAAGACCTTTGGAAAAGCGTGCTTATAACGATGCAGAATTGGTGCTTAGTGCTTTGCAGAAACATCTTACACACGAGGTGAAAATGTATAGCAGCAAAGCCGTGAGAGCATTAGAAACCGCAAAAATGTTTAAAAAAGAACTTCAGGTAAAAGATAGTGATTTCACTGTTTTAGAAGATTTGTACGCCTTTAATGTACAGCATCTTATGCAAGTTATCCAAGGTTTTGATGATAGAGAGAACAATATCATGATTTTTGGGCACAACCCAGCATTTACTAGCGTTGCTAATTACTTAGGTGATGATTTTATCGATAATGTGCCGACAACAGGTTTGGTCTGTATTTCTTTTCAGCAAAAGTCCTGGAAAGAGATTTCCGACGGAAAAACCTTGTTTAAACTTTTCCCTAAAATGTTTCGATCGTGAAAAACAAATATATCAATAGAGAAATCAGTTGGTTACAATTTAATGCACGTGTGTTGCAAGAAGCAGCAGACGAAAGCGTTCCGCTTATCGAGCGTTTGCGATTTCTCGGAATTTTCTCTAACAACTTAGACGAATTCTTTCGTGTGCGTTATGCTACCATTAGACGTATTGCTCAAGCTGGAAAAGGCGGTAAAAAAGTGCTCGGAGGTTTTAAGGCGAGCAGTTTACTCAAAGAGATCACGCAAATTGTAATTGATCAGCAAGCAAGAAGTTTGGAAATTTTAGATGATATTCACCGTCAATTGGAAGAACATCATATTTACATTATTAAAGAAGACGAAGTATCCGAAAAACAAGCACAATTTGTTAAAGATTATTACTTACAAAAAGTAAGTCCTGCTTTGGTGACGATTATTCTCAATGACCTGGAAGAAATACCTCGACTTAAAGACAGTGCAGCTTATTTGGCAGTAAAAATGATTTTAAATGAAGAAGAGGGAAGCAAGTCCAAGCAATATATTTTAATTGAAATACCTCGTGGTATCGAACGTTTTGTAGAAATTCCTTCGGAAGAAGATGAGCAAGAAAAGTATATCATTCTGTTGGATGATTTGATTCGTTTTAACCTACACAGTATTTTCAATATTTTTGATTATAAAAGTCTTTCTGCTCATATGATAAAAATCACGCGTGATGCAGAACTCGATATGGCTGGAGATATCGATAAAAGTTATATCGAAAAGTTGTTGTCAAGCATCAAAGATCGAGTAGAAGGCGAACCCGTTCGTTTTGTTTACGACAAAAATATAGATGACGACACCTTGCAATTTTTGTTGAAAAAGATGGGAATAGACGATGCCGATAGTATCATTCCAGGAGGAAGATACCACAATCGAAAAGATTACATGAAATTCCCTAGAATTGGTCCAGAAGAATTGTTTTACAGGCAATACAATCCGTTACCGGTACAGGACTGGAGTTTGCAAGGAAGTTTGCTCGGGAAAATAGCCGAAAAAGATTATTTACAATATACACCTTACCATACCTTTTCGTATACCGTTAAGTTTTTACGCGAATCGGCTCTAGACCCAAAAGTACAAAGCATTAAGATTACCATTTACCGTCTAGCGGAAATTTCGCACATCGCAAGTTCGTTGATTAATGCAGTAAAAAACGGGAAAAGAGTCACGGTTTCGATAGAATTACGAGCGCGATTTGACGAAGAAAATAACATCCGTTATGCCGAACAAATGCAGCGTGAAGGCGTGAAACTTATTTTTGGTGTTTCAGGACTAAAAGTTCACTGTAAAGCTTGCGTAATTGAGCGTTTAGAAGATCACAAAGTCAAACGTTACGGGTTTATCAGTACGGGTAATTTTAATGAAACCACCGCAAAGGTGTATACAGATTATACGTTATTCACCACCAATCAGGCAATTTTAAAGGATGTCGAAAAAGTATTTGATTTTTTTGAAATCAACTACAAAGTAAAAAAATACAAACACCTGATTGTTTCGCCGCATTATTCTAGAAATGCTTTTGAGCGACTCATCGATGTCGAAATCAAAAATGCGATCAAAGGTTTACCTTCAGGAATTCGCTTAAAGCTAAATAGCTTATCCGATTATAAAATGATTGATAAACTTTACGAAGCGAGTAGAGCTGGTGTTAAAATTCAGTTGATTGTGAGAGGAATCTGCTGTTTGGTTCCTGGAGTACAAGGAATGAGCGAAAACATCGAAGCCATAAGTATTGTCGATAAATACTTAGAGCATCCAAGGTTGTTTATTTTTGAAAACGGCGGTGATAGAAAAACTTACATTTCCTCTGCGGACTGGATGACCAGGAACCTCGATTATCGAGTAGAAATCACATGTCCGATTTTGCAAGAAGACATTCAGCAAGAGCTGTTAGATACTTTTAATATCTGTTGGAATGACAATGTAAAAGCACGTGTTTTTAAAGAAAACAGTGAAAACGAATATGTACAGAGCAAGAACCCAAAATTGCGTAGTCAATTTGCAACGTACCAATATTATTTACAAAAACTTGACGAAACTCAAGACGAAACCCAAAAACTAAAATTAACCACCTAAAACCAACAATTTGTTAGGAATAAAAAAATATGCCGCCATCGATGTCGGATCAAATGCTGTAAGGTTACTTGTTTCGACGATTATTGAACCTAAAGGTGAAGAACCGATTTTTAAAAAGACTTCTTTAGTGCGAGTGCCAATTCGTTTGGGAGAAGATGTATTTTTACGCGGAAGAATTTCCAAAGCCAACGCCAATCGTATGTTGGAAGCGATGAAAGCATACGATTTACTGATGAAAGTACACAAAATAGAGCGTTTTAAAGCATGTGCAACTTCAGCAATGCGAAGTGCCAAAAATGGGGTGGAGCTTTCTAAAAAAATACTGGAAGAAACAGGTATCGAAATCGAAATTATCGATGGAAAACACGAAGCTGCCATTATTGCCACGACCGATCTGCACGAACTCATCAAAGACGATCAAACCTATTTGTATGTTGATGTGGGTGGCGGAAGTACCGAGTTTACGCTTTTTGCGGAAGGAAAAACGGTGACTTCGCGGTCGTTTAAACTGGGGACAGTGCGATTGCTCAATGATATGGTGGACAAAAATGCTTGGAAAGAAGTAGAAGATTGGGTAAAAAATGTGACCAAAAAATACCAACACATTCAGATGATAGGTTCGGGTGGTAACATCAACAATATATTTAAAACGAGTGGGCGTAAACCAGGAAAACCTCTATCATATAAATACATTCACGATTATTACCAATTGCTCACTTCGATGACTTATGAAGAACGTATTTCAAAACTCATTCTGAATACCGATCGGGCCGATGTAATTGTACCGGCAACCAAAATCTACCTTTCGGCAATGCGCTGGAGCAAAGCCACCAAGATTTTTGTACCTAAAATTGGTTTGGTCGACGGGATTGTCAAATCGATGTATAACGATGCGAAAGCAGAAGAGTAAGATGATATAAAAATGAAACAAGAAATCCAAACCTATAACGACCAACAAACTTCTATAGATCAAGAGATTTGTGATCTGTTGGCAAATACCATTAGACTTGAACTTCCCGAAGCCGAAAGTAAAATCTGGCATGCGCATCCGGTTTGGTTTTTAGACGGCAATCCTATTGTGGGGTACAGCAAACAGAAAAAAGGCATCCGTCTGATGTTTTGGAGTGGTGCCGATTTCGATGAAGAAAAGCTAAATGTAAGAGGAGAAAAGTTCAAAGACGCGTCTGTTTTTTATAATGCTGTTGATGAAATAGAAACCGAAGAACTAAAATACTGGCTGAAGAAGTCACAAGAAATTCAGTGGGATTATAAAAATTTGGTTAAACGAAAAGGAAAGTTGGAACGATTGAAATAGTGATATCGTGAATCGTGAAAGAACTGTACCACATAAGAGAATTTTATCGCCCCATTCAGCCCACAATCAAGCAGGGAGATAAAGAAATTATCTACCAAGAAACATTACCCAACAAAAGAATAGAAAAATTTGTTTATTGCTTTTGGCAGTTAAAAACCACAAAAAAATTAAAACAAGATTATGTTTATCGGGTAGTTTCAGACTGTTGCATCGATATTTTTTTTGAACCTCACCAAACCAAGAACAACTTCGTTATGGGTTTTTGTCGAAAATATACAGAATTTCCCATAGGTAAAAGTTTTGATTACATCGGCATCAGGTTTTTACCTGCGGCTTTTCCTATACTATTTGAAATAGATGCTAAAAAACTAAGCAACCAATCGCAAGAACTCAAAAATGTCTTACCAGAATTTTCAGATTGGATAGTCTCTAAGCTTTCCTCTTCCTTATCATTTCAAGAAATGGTCAATCGTTTCAGTAAAAAAATAGAAAATATCATTCTTGAAAAAGAACGAAATTATGATAATCGTTTTTTTAAAGCACTGCACTTTATTTTTCAAAACAATGGGTTTTTAGATACCGAAAAAGATTTACAAACGGGTTTGAGTTCGCGACAACTTCGCAGGATTTTCAATTACTATATCGGAACGACACCAAAAGCCTTTGCCAATGTGGTTCGATTTCAGTATATTTTGTCATCAAAACCATCTAAACAGAGCCTTAAAGAAAGTAAACTTTATTTTGATGTAGGTTTTTTTGACCAAGCGCATTTTATTAAAAATTTCAAAACCTTTTATGGGGTGACACCTTCAGAAGCCTTCCGCTAGACTTTGTCCGTTTTTTACAATATTCATACTTGTGTTCACAATACATTTGTGGGTATAATACATTTATAATGAAAACATTTACCATCATTGCATGTTGTTTTTTCTTTGGATTGACAGCGGCACAAAACACAAAAACCATGAAACTAAACGCAGGAATTATTACTGAAAAGCTGGAAGAAACCAAAAAATTTTATACCGAAACCTTAGGTTTTGGTGTCAGCTTTGAAAACGAATTTTACTTATTGTTACACACGCCCGATCATTCTTCGGAAATTAGTTTTCTAAAACCGAACCACCCGAGCCAAAAATCGATTTTTCAACCTGCATTTCAAGGAAAAGGAGTTTATATCACTATTGAAGTTGAGAATGTAGATGAAATTTACAATGAACTCCATAAAAAAGGTGTTCCTATGGTAGTAGAGCTTCGAGATGAAGTTTGGGGCGATAGGCATTTTGCTATTGTAGACCCAAACGGAATTGGGATTGATATCGTTACTTACGCACCACCTGAAAATTAGAAGATAAAAATAAGTTCTCGATAACTTGTCAATACTATAATCAATAGATCAACCATTGTTTTGAAGTAAATATAAAACCTTGGTTCTGGAGTTGGGATTGTCCCAAAAAGACTTTTAGTTATAGAAAATCAACTTGCTTTCAACTTGCCAATATCCCTTATAGAGGGTATTTGATGAAGCTGTTTTTATCGTTACTATTGTAGGAGATCCACTACAAAATTATAAATCAGATGAAAAAAATATCAAAAATAGGATTGATAGGTTGTATTTTAGTTCTTGGGACAATTAGTTTAAACGCACAAGTGTTGTACTACGATGAAAAATCTGATGTAGAATATGAGATTAATCCAAATACTCCTAAAAAGCAACTCAAAGCTTTTCTGAAAAGTTATAAAGCCACCGCTATAGAGTTTAATTCCAATTTAAGTAGTCAATTTCCCTTTCGTTTAAAGCTTAAAAAAGGAAATTGGGTATTATACGATCTAGAAGAGGAGCAGGTTTTCTTAGAAAAAAAAACAAATAGGTATAGTTTTGAACTTCCTACAGTTTTAATGGAAGAGAATAGGTTTACTATAGCAAAAAGCAAAGAAAAGACCTTTTTGGTAAATCTTGACGAAAATAAAATTGAGGCTAAAATAAAGTTTGACGAAGTAGTAGTACAAACCAAAAAAGATACTTTGTACGACTATATTCAAACTTATAGTGAAAATGGCAATTTTGATTATAAAGAAGAAGAAAGTGTAAGAAAAGTAATCGATAAAATTGCGGTGCGTTCAGGTAAGAAATGGGGTTTGATTGAGGTGGTTTACGGAGAGGATATGTATTACCTCAGTCATGATTTTCTATATGATTCTATAGAAGAAGTTCCTCAAACTAGAGGTTTTGAAAGTTACCAATTAGCGATGATGGAGAGCATTCGAGAAAATTATAAGGTAGATTTACTCATTGCTTTAGACGAATTTGGATACTATTTTAAAGGTCGGAATAAACAAACAAAATTATGGGGCGTATTTATGGGCGAAGCAGAAGTTCTGGAAAGTATTCCTACAAAATATGACAGTATTACCAGACATAGACATCCATTGGGGTATGAAGTATGGAAAGATGGAAAAGTAGGTTATTACAACGGAAATTCAGAAATGGTTTTCGATACTAATTTTGATGATTACAAGCGAGTGCATTTAGATTACACGTACGGCTCTGCTTTTAAACGCCAAGGAAAATGGGAATTGTACGACACTTATCAACCAGAAAAATTAGTAGATGGTAGTGCAGACACCATAGAAGAGCTTATTGAATTGTGGTTAGCGAGATAAACCATAATTTTAATTAAGCTGAAAAAGTAGCATTAAGCAAATATTTTTTATATTGAAAATTAAATCAAGAAGTGATGAAAAATATACGCCTAACATTTTTGTTATTATTCTGTTTTATTGGAATTTCACAAGCACAAGAAAAAAAGATTTGGGCAAAATCCATTATCAATCAACCAGCACCAGAATTAGTGGTTGAAAAGTGGCTTACAGAAGAGCCAAACACAGAAGGGAAATTTGTTTTAATAGATTTTTGGGCAACTTGGTGTGGTCCTTGCAAAAAAGCTATTCCAGAAATGAATGCTTATCAAGAAGAATTTAAAGATAATTTGGTAGTGATCGGCATAAGTGATGAGCCAGAATTTAAAGTAAAAAGACTTCATCGACCAAAAATTAATTATTACAGCGCGATAGATACAAAAGAGGTAATGAAAAATTACTTGCAAGTGAGGGGAATTCCGCATGTAATTATAATAGATCCTAACGGAATTGTACGTTGGGAAGGTTTTCCTAGTTTACCAGGGCATGAGTTGACTTCCGAAGTGATTCATCAAATTATTGAAAGGTATAAATAACCTACCCATGTATGCTTTTACCCTTGCTTAGGCTTTTCATCAATTCACCTTCATAAGTGAGTAAATCTTTCCATTTTTGATCGACTTCCTCACGATCACCATATTTTCTAGCAAAATTCAGAAACATGGTATAATGATTGGCTTCACTTATCATGAGCTTTTTGTAGAAAACGCGTAATTTTGGATCTTCCAATTCGTTTGATAAAAGCTTAAAACGCTCGCAGCTTCGGGCTTCTATCAAGGCTGCGTATAATAAACGATGTACTAATTGTGTGGTTCTGCTTCCGCCTTTCGGAAAAAATTTGGTCACCGCAATAACGTATTCGTCTTTACGGTCTCGTCCCATTTGGTAACCACGCTCCAAAATAAGATCGTGCACCATTTTAAAATGGCTCATTTCTTCTTCCACCAAAGCAATCATTTCTTGTACCAGCTCGGTATATTCCGGGAAGCTCACAATCAAAGAAATCGCGGTAGAAGCTGCTTTTTGTTCGCAATAAGCGTGATCGATCAAAATATCTTCGATATTCTTTTCGGCAATATTTGCCCAACGCGGATCGGTAGGAAGTTTGAGGCCTAGCATCATTTTATATCTAAATCAAAAGTTTTTCTGAGTTTATCCAATAATGGATTTTTCTCTTTTAGCTTTTCGTATTTTTCCCGGCTCGTAAACGCATATTTTTTAGAAGTTTCTTCGTTGACGACTATTTTCAGTTCGATATACGAATTAAGTAATTTCTTCCGTAAAAATTTAATGAGCTTATTTTTAGCCATACTAAGCTCACTTTTCATCGTCGAGTTTGGCAAAACAATCTGTATGGTTTTGTCATGCAACTTAGGCGTATCGGTTTCCAAAATAGAAGCCAAGATTTTTTCCCCATTCTTTTTCAGAATCTTGACATAGTCGTTCCAAGCCAATTGCATGTCGTTTTCAGAAAAGTCGCTATCAAGTTTTACCTCAATTTCCCTAGCTTTTTGTTCGTTGAGCTTCTGCGTGAGTTCTTTTTTTCTAGCAATACTTTTTAGCGAAAGTCCAGAACTTGGCTTTTGCATTCCAACTTTGTCAATTGTAGATGTTTTTATGTTTTCCGTCGTAGCGGAATTTTTATCGGGAGTATCGTACGTTTCTTGCTTTTCACTAACAAGTTCAGGTATTTTTTCAAGAACCTTAGACTGATTTACTTGTGGCGTTGTAGCCACCGATTTTTTGTGGTAAAAACTCGCAGGAATTAAGAAAGGTTTATCCTTTTTTTTTTCTCCATCATAAGTGATAGAGGCCAATTGCATCAAACAAAGTTCGACAAGTAAACGTTGATTATGACTGGTTTTGTAGCGTAAGTCGCAATCGTTGGCCAGTTTTAAAGCTTCGGTTAAAAAGGCTTCATCGGTTTTTTGTGACTGTTCAAAATATTTGGCTTTGGTTTGTTCACCAACTTCTAACAAGCTGATGGTCGATTGGTTTTTGCAAACCCACAAATCCCTAAAATGTGAAGCCAAACCAGCGATATAATGTTGTCCGTCAAAACCTTTGCCTAAAATCTCATTGAAGTAGAGGAGAAGCTCCGGGATTTTATTTTCCAACATATATGCTGTTGAAGTAAAATAAACGTCATAATCCAGCACGTTTAGATTCTCGGCAACCGCTTCTTTAGTAAGTTTTTTCCCGCTATAACTAATCACACGATCGTAAATAGATAGCGCATCACGCATCGCTCCGTCTGCTTTTTGTGCGATGATATGCAAAGCATCATCTTCGGCTTGCACACCTTCATTTTCGGCAATCCTTGCGAGGTAAGCTTTTGCATCAGCTACCCGAATACGTTTAAAATCAAAAATCTGGCAACGCGATAAAATGGTTGGGATGATTTTGTGCTTTTCAGTAGTTGCTAAAATAAAAATAGCATGCTTTGGTGGTTCTTCTAAGGTTTTTAAAAAGGCATTAAAAGCTGCAGAAGAAAGCATATGCACCTCGTCGATGATGTAAACTTTATATTTTCCGGTTTGTGGTGGTATGCGAACCTGGTCGATAAGATTTCTAATGTCGTCGACCGAATTGTTAGAAGCCGCATCCAGCTCAAAAATATTAAAGGCAAAGTCACTATCGGTTTTTTCCTCTAAAGCTTCTTGGTTAATTTTCTTAGCGAGAATTCTAGCGCAGGTTGTTTTTCCAACACCACGCGGACCCGTAAACAGTAATGCTTGAGCCAAGTGATTATTTTTTATAGCATTCTCTAAAGTTTTGGTAATCGCCTGTTGTCCAACCACATCTTCAAAGGTGTTTGGGCGATACTTGCGAGCTGATACTATAAAGTGTTCCATCGTTAACAAAGATAAAAATTGCCACCAAAAAACAAGGAGCTTAATCTACTTTTTTATACACTTTTACATAATCGATGATAAACTCCTGAGGGAAAATACTTTTGTCGATTTTTCCAGGCCAGTTTCCGCCAAGAGCAAGGTTGATAATCAGATAAAATGGACGACGGAAAGGATGGTTTTCTTCACTAATTTCAGCTAAATTAAACGAAAAATAGCTGTTGGAATCGACCATAAAATCTATTTTTTCTGCGTCCCAAACAATGGTATAGGTGTGAAAATCTTCGGTGAGATTTTCGAGGTCTATTTTTCCTCCTTTAGAGGCGTAACCCAAAAAGTTTTCCCAAGGATAATGCACCGTGCTGTGAATGGTATTGGGTTCTTTACCGACATATTCCATAATATCTATTTCACCGGCATTGGGCCAACCTAAAGTTTCGAGATCGATACTCATCATCCAAATGGCCGCCCAAATACCATTGCCTTTGGGTAATTTGGCTCGAACTTCTATTTTTCCGTACTGAATATGAAATTTTTTAAAAGTATTGATGCTTCCCGAAGTGTATTCGGCAATTTCTTTGTTGTGACGCCAATTGGTCGAATCTTTGTCGAAGGCTTTGTTTTTGTATGCTTCTTTGCGAGCAGTAATGATGAGTTTACCATCTTTTACGCGTACATTTTTTTTTCGTTTGGTATAATATTGGTGTTCTTGGTTTCGGATATAGCCAGTTTCGTAATTCCATTTTGCCGGATCAGGTTTACCCGAATAATTAAAACTTTCGTCCCAAACGAGTTCAAATTTTTGGGCTGTCGACTCGTTGGTAAAATTTATCATGATACATAAAATAAGCAATATGGTTTTCTGAATGCGGCTCATAATTCCGTGTAAACGAAAGCAAATTTAGTTCCATTTTAAATGAATTAGGAAAAACAAATGAATAAACTTTATCTTTGCAGCGAGCAGATGGCCTTATCGTTCCGTCTCGATAGCTATCGGGATTCGGGAAGGAAAGTCCGGACACCACAGAGAAGCATAGCGGCTAACGGCCGTCTGCCGTGAGGTAAGGACAAGTGCAACAGAAAGAATGTACAGGTAATGCTGTAGTGAAATCAGGTAAACTCTATGCGGTGAAATGTCATGTAAACCAACGTTTGAGGTTGCTCGACCGATGTTGGAGGGTAGACAGCTAAAGGTTTTTGGCAACAAAAACCGTAGATAAATGATAAGGGTTTTCGCAAGAAAATACAGAATCCGGCTTATACATCTGCTCTTTTTTTTAAATTTATGGAATGAAAAACACGGCTAATCAACCCATTTTTAAAAACGAAAACTTATTCCCACTTCTTATTTTAACTTCTTATTTTCTAGTAGAATTATTTTCTGCGGACTATCTGATAGATTATAAAGGTTTACATTGGTTGTTGATTTCGGTCATCAACACGATTGCTTTGGGATATATCATCACCAAACAAAAGACCTTACTTCGTTTTTCTCTTTTTAAGTATAATATTTTAATTGGTTTACTTACAGTCTTTTTGGCGTTAAGTAGTGTTTCTATTTTTTTTGCGATTAATATTCCGCAGAGCATAAGTACGTTGGTAACACACCTGACTACTTGGGTTATGGCGATTGTGTTTTTCTTGTTGCTTTATAAGCGTTTAGCTTTATTAAAAACTTTAGCGGTTATTGTTACAGTTATTACTTTTTTTGAGGTTTCTTCTGAAGTTTTCACTGTTTTTAAAAATTTATATAGCGATAATATTAGAGGAATTTGGTCTGGAATAAAAGGAAATTTAGGAAACAAAAACGTATTTGCTTTTTCGTTGGTGATGAAACTTCCATTGGTAATCTACACGTTGTTCCATCCTAAACTTCTACTTAAGGTATTAGCTTCTATCACGTTATTATTAAGCTTGATATGTATTATGGCTATTAACTCTAAAGCTAGCTTTCTGGCGTTAATAATCATCGTTTTGGTTTTACTTTTTTATTTATTTAAAACCGCTGAAAATAGAAAAAAGTTAGGAATAAAAATTGGCATCTTCTGTGGATTGCTAATTCTTTCTTTTTTAGCTTTCAATATGCTCGATAGCAGTATAAAAACTAGAAATCTAAAGAAAGGAACTCAACCAACAAGTTTTGTTGAAAGTATTGTACGTAAACCTATCAAAAAGCATATTCGCTTAAAGTATTGGGACAATACCTTAGGTTTTATTGCAGATAAACCTATTACGGGTTACGGTTTAGGAAATTACGAGTTGTATATTCCGCAATATTACAATACACTCACCAACGGAAATAAAGTATCGAGACATCCGCACAACGAGTTTTTACATATTGCAGCAGAAACAGGTCTTGTCAATATGCTGGTTTATCTAGCATTGATAGGTATCGCTGTATTCTTTTGCATCAAAATATTTTTAAGTAAAGATAAATCTACAAGTGGAGAAAAGTGGTTCTCAGTATTGTTCTTATGTGTGCTGATTGCTTATTTCTTTGACTGTATGTTTAATTTTCCGATGAGTCGACCACCTATTCAGGTTTTCTTTGTTTTCGCTCTCGGCGGAATAGCTTCACTACACTATTCAGAGAAGGAAACTTTGTTGCAGAGTGGTTCTAAAAACTATGTTTTACCTATAATTATTTCCGCTTTAAGCGTAACAACCGTTTATGGTAATTATAAAATCTATCAGTCTTTTGAATTCCAGCAACTCATGAGTTCAGAAAAAGCTCATATTACCAAAGGAGCACCACTTAACCCCAAATACAGTTATCATCAAATCTCAGAAAAAATGCCTTCTTTTCCTTCGATTGCGGAAGATACAGAACCAATTGGTGTAAAAATGGCTAATTACTTAATTTATTTTAAAAAATACAATAAAGCGTTAAAGGTTTTAGATAGCGTGCAACAATATAGTCCTTATACAGCGTATGTTGCACACACCAAAAGTATTATTTACTTTAAAACCAAAGCAATAGACAGTGCCAATGCATATGCCAAAAAAGCTTTTATGATGAAACCTAGGTATATGCTTTATTATAAAAATGCAATTGCTGCTGCCGGACAAGCAGGCAAACCTGAGGAAGTAAAGGAAATTTATAAAGCGTTTAGTCAATACAACGAAAGTAATGGCGATGCTTATTATGAATACATCACGGCACTTATTCGTTTAAAATATAACCGACAAGAACTAAACACCTTGGTTATAGATGGATTCAAAAAATTCCCTAACCATCAAAAAATACAAGCTTTACGTACGAAAAAAGAGTAGATTATGCTTTTTTCTGAAAGAAACTAAATACCGAACCGCCATATTTTCGGTCTTCTACAAAGTTTTCGGTGGTGTTGAGTTGGGTATGCTTGGCGTGCTCGATGATAAGTGTACCTTCTTCTGCTAATAAATCACTCTCGAAAACCAATTGTGCAATTTGTTGAAACTGTTCGTCGGTGAAATCATAAGGAGGATCGGCAAAAATAATATCGTATGAACCTGAATGGTGCTCTAAAAACCTATATACATCACTTTTGATGGTATGGATATTGAACTCTAATTCTTGTGCTGTTTTATTGATGAATTGTAAACAACCCACGTGATTATCGACAGCGGTGATTTCTTCGACACCTCTCGAAGCAAATTCATAAGCGATGTTACCCGAACCCGAAAATAAATCCAAAACCCTGATTTCGTCAAAATAATAACGGTTGCGCAAAATGTTGAACAAGCCTTCTTTGGCGATATCTGTGGTGGGTCTTATCGGTAATTTTTTAGGTGCGATAAGTCGTTTACCTTTATATTTTCCTGAAATAATTCTCACGCGAAATGTCTAAAAATAAGTTGGTTGGGATAATTGATTTTTGGGCGCAAAGTTTCAGCAATTTCTGCTGGAGCTACCAATTTTACATTTCTAATGTACCTGTAGAGTAAACTGTAGATTTCGTCATTTTCTTTTATTTTTCCACTTAAACTTACTGCTAATGTGTTGGGGTCGAGGTGAAGTTGCTCAAAAGTAAACAATACATAATACAACAGATCTTCTTTGGTTTGGTAGTTGAAGCTATTGAGTAAAATTAGTTTTTTATTTTCGGAAACACGCAGGTAAAAATGGGTTTCAAAAATTTCTAAATGCGCTTTTTTATCTTCATTATTTTCTTCCGCTTCTAGCGAATTGAGAAGTAAGGTTGCCAAATGTTGGTAGTCGAACTCCCCAAATTTTTCAAACAAGTAGTTATTGATGTTTACATACGGAATATAAACGGTTTTTGCATCACCTGTTTGGGTTTCGTCGTAAGTCACAAAGTCGGTCGCAAGGAGTTTGGTGTTAAATTTAAGGTAGTCGGTCAGGTGGTTTTCATCGAAATAAGACTCAGGAACAATCGTAAAAAGTGAGTTGGAGTAGGTAACCCTTAATTGTAAATCTTGCACAGCATATTTTTTGA
This sequence comes from Mesonia sp. K7, assembly GCF_003233725.1. Lineage (GTDB taxonomy): Bacteria > Bacteroidota > Bacteroidia > Flavobacteriales > Flavobacteriaceae > Mesonia. The sequence continues at coordinate 58,703 of NZ_QKQV01000002.1, read as the reverse complement.
AAACCTCTTTTTCCAACAAAAGACTCATCTCTTGCAATAACTTGTCAGGGTTTTGAGGTTTTTTAAAATATTTGCTTTGGTAATCGGTAATGCTATTTTCATTTCCGATAGAAAAAGAAAATCCATCCTGAGTGACCAGAATGGATAGTTTTTTTGGTGTGTCAGAACTCATATTATTCGTCGTTTGCACCATATATTTTCGGCCAGTTTCCGCTGGTGTTTACTTCTTCCATAGAACCTACTTTGATGTATGCTCCGTTTACACCTTCTACCGACTGTACTTGATTTTCCTGAATCACCAATTCTCTATCTTGGTCTTCTAAAAGTACCTCTTTTCTAACTTTTACTTCAAACACAGGAATATTTATATCTTTCTTTTTGATGGTTCCTGCTTTGATCTCAAACTTTTCTTGCTTGTCTGTAGTAGGAACAAACATTAATTCTTTGTAGCGACTTGAGTTTTTAAATAAAGAATCTTTTACAGGGACGTAGCCTAAAGTATCTATGATAATCTCACTTTTATACTGATCTACACCGTATCTTTTTGTCATCTCTTCATCTAAAACGGTAGTATCTCTACGTTGGGTAATGGTAAATTGTGCAGTATCTATAAATTTAATCAACGAGTTAAAATCGTTAGCAAAAACACCACTCACTTCTTTGTGCGCCAATTGCGAACTTCTGATGTCTTTTAGTCTTTCAATAACTTCAGCATACCTAGCTTTTTTAACCTTGTTAAACTGTATTGGCTCATAAATAGAGTTAAAGGTCAAATAAGCTAAACCAGCAATAACAACCCAAAGAACTAATTGTATAACAAATCTCATAATTTTTTATTTATAAACAGTTGCGTAGCAAATCTACAATTTTTTTTTAATGCTAAAAGTTTCGAAAGCCAAAAAAGCATCTTTATATTTGAAATTCTTAAAAATTTACTATGAATTCATCAGAATTTTACAAACGTTTAAAGTTAGATTTTCCATACGAACCCACAGTTCAGCAGAATATCGCTTTAGACAAAATTGCAAAATTTATTACTGATGATGCTGCTGATAGTATTTTTATCCTCAAAGGTTATGCCGGAACAGGAAAGACAACCATTATTGGTACAATTGTAAAAAACTTAAGTAAACTCAGAAAAACACCTATTCTTATTGCACCAACCGGTAGAGCTGCAAAGGTAATGAGCAATTACTCTAGGTATACTGCATTTACCATTCACAAAAAAATCTATTGGCCCAAAAGCAATAAAGGCGGAACTCCAGATTTTACTTTACAAAACAACAAGCATAAAAATGCTGTTTTTATTGTCGATGAAGCCTCGATGATTTCAGACGGCACTCAAGACACCAAGCTTTTTTCTGATGGTTCGCTCTTAGACGATTTGATCGCCTATGTAAACGCAGGAAGTAACTGCAAACTTATTTTTATTGGTGATACCGCACAATTACCTCCTGTACATCAAAGTTTAAGTCCAGCTTTAGATGATGAGAAATTATCGGTTTATTCCCGAAAGAAAATACAAAGCATCGAACTCAATGAAGTGGTGCGGCAACAAACCGAAAGCAACATTCTTAAAAATGCTACGCTACTGCGCGAAACACTGCAAGCTAACTTTTACGACGATTTTAAATTTGAATTTCTAGGTGGTGATTTTGTACGCTTGGTTGACGGTTATGAAATTCTAGATGCGATAACCGATTCCTATGACCAAAACGGACAAGAAGAAACCTCTATTTTGGTCATGTCCAACAAGCGGGCAAATATCTATAATCAGCAAATTCGCTCACGTATTTTATTTCGTGAAAACGAGTTGGATGTAGGGGATTACCTTATGGTGGTCAAAAATAATTACTTTTGGGTAGATGCAAAAAGCGATGCTGGTTTTATTGCCAACGGAGACCTAATTGAGGTCTTAGAGATTTTTGGTTTTAAAGACTTATACGGCTTTCGTTTTGCCGAAGTAAAGGTGCAAATGGTAGATTACCCAAAAATGAAACCTTTTGAAACTGTATTATTACTTGATACGCTTAGTTCGCAAACCCCTTCGCTTAGTTATGAAGAATCTAACCGACTGTACCAAGAGGTTTTAAAAGATTATGCCGAGATTACTTCTAAATATAAGAAGTTTCTGAAGGTAAAAAACAACAAGTATTTTAATGCTTTGCAGGTGAAGTTTAGTTATGCGATTACTTGTCATAAATCACAAGGTGGCCAATGGAATACGGTTTTTGTAGAACAACCCTACCTAAAAGATGGCATTACGCAAGACTATTTACGTTGGCTGTACACGGCTTGCACACGCGCCAAAGAAAAATTGTACCTGATTGGGTTTAAAGATGATTTTTTTGTGGAGTAAAGTGTCATTCCGAACGAAGTGAAGGAATCTATAAAATTGCAAATAGAATATCTGAAATAAGTTTACCTTGCAGTACGACAGGCTCAATGTCTTCGGGAGGCAAATAAATTTAATAAAATATGAACAAACAGAAACTCAAAATAATTGCGATGATTCCTGCGCGTTACGAAGCATCTCGTTTCCCGGGAAAACTCATGCAAGACCTCAAAGGGAAAACGGTGATCACTAGAACTTATGAAGCTGCCATACATACAAAGTTGTTTGATGAGGTTTACGTGGTGACCGATAGCGATATTATTTTTAATGAGATTACGGCTCAAGGTGGAAAAGCCATCATGAGCAAAAAAGAGCACCAGTGTGGTAGCGATCGCATTGCTGAGGCGGTAGAAAATTTGGATGTAGACATTGTCGTAAACGTACAAGGTGATGAACCTTTTATTGCCAAAGAAGATTTAGAACGCGTGTTAAACGTATTTTATCAAGAAGATGCCCAAAATATCGATTTGGCTTCACTCATGGTAAAAATCACCGACGAAGAAGAAGTCAACAATCCCAATGTGGTAAAAGTCATTACCAACCAAAATGATTATGCCTTGTATTTTTCGCGTTCACGCATTCCTTATCCACGCGAAGAAAATATGAATGTACCTTATTATAGGCATATTGGTATTTATGCTTTTAGGAAGCAAGCGATCTTAGATTTTTACCAGCTGCCGATGCAAGTGTTGGAAGCCTCAGAAAAAATAGAGTGCTTACGCTACCTAGAATATGGTAAGAACATCAAAATGGTAGAGACTAATAATAGAGGAGTAGGCATCGACACCCCAGAAGATATCATCAAGGCCAGAAAACTTTGGAACACCTAAAAACTTTAAGATTTTTTTGTTATTCTAAAATTATCATTTCTTTTAAATTGTAAACAAAAATCAATTTTTGAAAAAAATTCTTCTCACCGGAGCTACAGGCTACATAGGCAAAAGATTATTACCTGCTTTACTGGAAAATAACTATAAGGTCATTTGCTGTACTCGAGATAAATACCGGTTGAAGAAACCTGACAATGATTTTGCCGAGCATATAGAAATTATAGAAGTTGATTTTTTAAAACCAGAAACCCTTAGCGCAATACCAGAAGACATCGATGGGGCTTACTATTTGATGCATTCGATGAGTGGGGCTAAAAATTTTGAAGATTTAGAACAGCAAACCGCTATCAATTTTACAAAAGCTATTTCAAAAACCAATTGCCAGCATGTGATTTACCTCACTGGAATAGTAAACGAAAAGCAACTTTCAAAACACTTAGCTTCTAGACTAAAAGTAGAAGAGGAGTTAACAAAGGGAAATTTTCATTTTACGGCATTAAGGGCAGGGATAATTATAGGTTCGGGAAGTGCTTCTTTTGAGATTATAAGGGATTTAGTAGAAAAATTACCAATCATGATTACGCCTAAGTGGTTGCACACCAAATGTCAACCTATAGGGATTGCTAATGTTTTGGATTTTTTAATCAAGACTTTATTTTGCGAAAAAACCTACGATAAAAATTTTGATATTGCTTCCCCTGATATCTTAACTTACAAAGAAATGTTGTTAGGATATGCAGAAGAAAGAGGTTTAAAGCGTTACATTTATACGTTACCTGTGATGACGCCAAGACTCTCTTCTTATTGGTTGTACTTTATCACCTCAACAACATATCGCTTAGCAGTTGCTTTAGTAGACAGTATGAAAATAGCGGTAGTGGCAAGAGATCAAAAAATTAATGAGTTGCTAGCGGTTCAACCCTTTGGGTATAAAGAAGCTATAAAACGTACCTTATCAAAGATAGAAGCCCATGAAATTGTCTCAAGCTGGCGCGATAGTTTTGTAAGTTCTTTAAGCCATAAAAATTCTTTGGAACAATTTATGGAAGTACCTAAACATGGTTGTTTTGTAGATTTGAAATCTAAAACCTATCAAAACAAACAACAAACCATAGATCGCATCTGGAGTTTAGGAGGCAGGCAAGGATGGTACGCACAACGCCTATGGAAACTTAGAGGATTTATCGATCAAATTTTTGGAGGTGTTGGTCTAAGAAGAGGAAGAACACACCCTACCAAATTGGCTGTAGGAGATGCGCTGGATTTTTGGCGGGTGTTGTATGCCGATAGAGAAGAAGGTAAATTGCTGCTTTTTGCAGAAATGAAACTTCCAGGAGAAGCTTGGTTAGAATTTAAATTAGAGAATAACAAGCTGAGACAAAAAGCAGTTTTTAGACCCAAAGGAATTTTAGGGAGGTTATACTGGTATACCGTATTTCCTTTTCACGGAATCGTTTTTAAAGGATTGGTTAATTACTTAGCAACAGGAAATAAATAATAACTTAAAACAATAATCAAATGAAAAAACTACTTATCTTATTGGTCATGCCATTTATTTTTAATTGCAATGGCACTAAAAAAGTAACTGAAAACGCAAGACCATTATCAGAAAACCTAAAACCGCTTTCAGAATGTTGGAAAAATGCGGTTTGTACTTTTGAGGTGATGGAAAACACGACGATGACAATAGACAGGGATGATGCAAATATCCTTTACCCTAAATTCGAAAAGAAAGAAGGTGTAAAAGTAATCAAGTATCGAGCTGCAGAAAACGAAGACAAAATGCATGTAGATGGTCACTACATCGAAGAAATTTTATTTGAAGTGGGTAATGAGGTAACCGAATTGAATTTAACTGATGCTGATTTAGCAAGCGTAAAAATGCTTTTCGGGAGACATTGTTTCTGTAAAGGAGCAGCGGGCTATTTTGAAGTAAGAAAAGGAAGTTTGGTGATGAAAGATGGTAAACTAACCATCGACATTCAAAACGAACAAGTGCCACAACGCTTAGAAATAGTAACAGGCGCTTTTTAAGTTGAATTGAAAATAAAAACGCAAAAAAGCTGTCTAAAAAGTTAATTTCTGTCAACCTGAACTTGTTTCAGGTTCTCATACTATTTGTAAACCAACAATGGTGAGATTCTGAAATAAACCTGTCTGCCGACAGGCAGGTTCAGAATGACGTTTTTCTAAACTTTTTAAACAGCTTTTTCTGTATCATAGAATTTTTACATGATAAAAAAATCCCCTCGTTTAGAGGGGACTTTTTTGTATGCTATTTTGCTTTATCAACGATAATGCGTTGGTCACGGTTGGCTATTTCCCAAGCGGTATAAAAAATAAGTTGGGTACGTTTTGCCAATAAATCGTAATTAATTTTTTCTGGGGTATCGGTAGGTTTGTGGTAATCGGCATGTACGCCATTAAAATAAAAAATAATTGGGATGTTGTGTTTGGCGAAGTTGTAGTGATCACTTCGGTAATAAAAACGGTTAGGGTCATTATCATCGTTATAAGTATAATCGATGTCTAACTGAACATATTTTTTATTTACTTCTTCCGATAGGTTGTGTAAATCTGTACTTAACTTATCACTTCCGATAAGGTAAATGTAGTCTTCTTTTCCTTCGTGTTTTACATCAATTCTACCAATCATATCGGTATTTAAGTTAGCCACGGTATTTGCTAAAGGAAAAATTGGGTTTTCTACATAAAACTTAGAACCCAACAAGCCTTTTTCCTCACCGGTAACGTGTAAAAACACCACCGATCTTTTGGGTTGATAACCATCTTTTACTGCTTTTTTAAAGGCTTCTGCAATTTCTAATAAAGCAACACTTCCCGAGCCATCATCATCGGCACCATTATATATTTCTTCTCCTTTTTTTCCGACGTGGTCGTAATGTGCCGTCAGAATGACCACTTCATTTGGCAACTCTTTTCCTTTGATAAAACCAATCACATTCTCAGAGTCTTTATACTTATTATTGAAATAAGCAGAAGGGATTTCCTGAAAGTAATCTCCTTCGGCAATAGGCGAGCCTATGGCTTCTTTTTCATAATAGTTTTTTATGTATTGGGCAGCTTTTTTCTGTCCTTCTTCACCAGTGTCCCGACCTTCAAACTCATCAGAGGCAAAGGTGTACAGGTGATCTTTGAGTTCTTGTGAGGTGATGGTATTGGCATAGTTCTCAGGGTTTACTGCAGTTGCAGTAACTGTTTTTTTTGGCGCGTTGCAGGCACAAACAGCAAATGCCGGAATCAATAAAAGGTATTTCATATCCTTAAGGTTTTGTTAGAAATAAAAAAGCGTGTATAAAACACGCTTGTAAAATTAAAATATTATTTGATGTATTAGGTATGTGACATCATTTTTTCTTTTCTTTTTTGTAACTGAGACCTTACTTCACTTACACATTTATTGATGGCTTGATCGAAATTTTCTTGATTGGAAGCGGCAAAAATTAACGGTCCAGGAAGACTTAGTTTTATTTCACAAATTCTTCCTTTTTCGTTGCTAGACGAATTTTCCGTTTTGAAAAAAACCTCAGCAGCAACCAAAAAGTCATACCGCTCTTTGAGTTTATTGAGTTTGTCTTTGGTCATTTCTTCTAAACGACTACTTGCTTTTACGTGTACATAATTAAAATTTACATCCATAGTAATCTGTTTTTATTTTCAATCAATAAGAGTTTAAACTTTTGATCGAATGGTTAATAAATAGGTTAGGTAGAAGTGTTCCGATAGAGTTGGTTTAAATACTTTTATTGAATGATTAAAGTAAACAATTTTTTAATAAAATGCCTAATTTTTTATCATTATATTAAGGAAAATTTTTACTTATAGAAATGTATCTTTGCAAAGCCAAATGATAAACTTTCCCTATTTTGGAAAAAAATGACCCTTACGCTGCGCTCAAATTTCGAGAGTTCAACCTTTTTTTATTAGTTCGTTTTGCGATGGTATTTGCCTGGTCGATGCAGTTTATCGTCATCGAGTGGGAAGTTTACAGCATTACCAAAAATCCACTGTCATTGGGAATTATTGGGTTGATGGAGGTAATCCCAGCGGTTTCGATGGCTTTGTTTGCAGGTCATGTGGTCGATCAGAAAGAAAAGAAAAGCCTTTTGATCAAATGTTTGTTGGGGTTTTCTGTCATTAGCCTAGGCCTATTTCTAATTACCAAACCCGATATCACGAGTACCTTATCAGAAAACACGGTGTTATACACCATCTATGCTTTGGTATTCTGTGGTGGAGTTGTACGTGCTTTTATGGGGCCTACCATCTTTTCGTTGTTTGCGCTTATTGTTCCTAAAAAAGTATACCCCAACGCTGCGATTTGGAGCAGTTCGGTTTGGCAATTAGGAGCCGTAGTTGGCCCTGCTTTAGCAGGCTTTTCCATTCATTGGATTGGGGTCAACTGGACGATGTTCTTTATTTTTGGGTGTTCGCTTACCGCGTTGATTGCGTTATCGCAAATCAAAACCAAACCCATTCTCAACCCCAATAAAGGAGAAAAAGTATTTAAAAGCTTACGCGAAGGCATCAGTTTTGTTTTCAACACGCGCATCATTCTGGGGGTACTTTCCTTAGATATGTTCGCCGTTTTGTTTGGTGGTGCTGTGGCTTTATTACCCATTTTTGCACAGGATATTTTAAAGGTAGGTCCCGAAGGCTTTGGTGTTTTAAGAGCTGCCCCAGCCGTTGGCGCTCTAATTATTATGTTTACCTCGGCCTATTTTCCTTTAAATAAAAAAGCAGGAATGAAGCTTTTTACCGCAGTGTTCTTTTTCGGGGTATCCATTATTGGTTTTGGTTTATCATCTATCTTTTGGCTTTCGGTTTTCTTTTTATTTATGAGCGGTGTGACCGATGGCATTTCGATGATTATACGCCAAACCATTTTACAATTACGTACGCCAGACGAAATGCGGGGTCGTGTCGCTTCCGTCAACTCGATGTTTGTAGGCTCGTCTAACGAACTTGGCGCTTTCGAGAGCGGAGTAACTGCCAAGCTTATGGGAACTGTAAATGCCGTAGTATTCGGAGGAACCATGACTTTGCTGACGGTATTGGGAATAGGTTTTAAATTCCCTAAACTTCGAAATTTAGATTTAGAAACAGACCTTGAAGAAAATAATATCAAAAATGAGTAAACAGCCTTTATTAAAACCTTTCGATCTTAACGGAATCTCTTTAAAAAATAGGGTAGTGATGGCTCCGCTTACGCGAAATCGAGTCGACAATACAGAAATGTTAGTCAGTAAAGATCTACATGGTAAATATTACCAGCAAAGGTATTCTGCAGGTTTAATCATTACCGAAGGCGTAGCGATATCACCAAAGTCGGTAGGTTACAGTCATATCCCGGGAATATTCACTAAAGAACAAACAGAAGCCTGGAAAGAGGTGACAAAAATGGTGCACGACAAGGGAGGGAAGATTTTTATGCAGTTATGGCATGTGGGGAGAAACTCGCACCCCGATTTTCATGACGGTGAATTGCCTTGGGCACCCTCAGCCATCAATCCCAACATTGTGATGCGAACACCCAACGGAAAGCAGCCTACGGTAACCCCTAAAGAAATGACTTTAGCGGATATCAAACAAACCATAGAGGAATATAAAACAGCCGCTGTAAACGCCATGGCTGCAGGCTTCGATGGCGTAGAGATCCATGCGTCCAATGGGTATTTACTACACCAGTTTTTTGTGACCTCTTCCAATCACCGTAACGATATGTATGGCGGTAATGAAGAAAATCGAAGCAGAATTTTGTTTGATATTTTAAAGGAAATCAAAAAAGAAGTTCCGTTACAAAAAGTAGGAGTGAGGCTTAACCCAAGTTTACACGGTATTTTTGGTATCGATTTAAACATAGACACCATCCCGACTTTCGATTACATCATCAAAAAGCTAAATGCCTATGATTTGGCCTATTTGCATTTATCAGAACCCTTTAATGACGTGAGCGAAGTACCTTATGCCATCACCCAAATTGCAGAACGTTACCGTCCGATTTATAAAAGAAATTTGATGATCAATGCCCATTTTGACCAAAAAAAGGGCAATGAAGTGCTTCAAAACAAGCTTGCCGATCTAGTTGCCTACGGGAAAGCTTTTATTTCTAACCCCGATTTGGTCGAGCGTTTTGAAAAAAACATTCCGTTAACCCATTGGGACACAAACACTTTTTATACCCTAGGCAAAAAGGGTTATACCGACTATCCCATTTTGGGGAGAAAAGAAGCGAAGTAAGTGTAAAAAAAGTAACATTTATTTTTCAATAAATTAAAAAGGTTATTATATTTGCACCCGCAACGAGCAATTGTTGCAACGTATTGAAAGGAGAAATGGCAGAGTGGTCGAATGCGGCAGTCTTGAAAACTGTTGAGGGTCACACCTCCGGGGGTTCGAATCCCTCTTTCTCCGCAAAAGAAAACCCACAACAATGTTGTGGGTTTTGTGTTTTCAGAAATGACCTAAGCTTGCTTTAGGTAATGTATGAAAATGCAAAACAGACAAGCGAAGCTTGTTAAGTTTTTATGCTTGCTCAGGATTACTTTCTGGGATCATAGCATATAATCTCTTTCATCACCATGAAACAATTTTTAGATGTGGAATAAAAATAGCCGTACCTCCATAAAAGGAGTACGGCTATTTTACCAAACAGGTATATGTAAACCTATTTAGATTTGTTCTCCTCATCGTAAGGAGATTTCTTGATTCTCTCCTTTTTGCTGTATCCAGCTGGGTCGTTTGCTTCTGGCATCTTTTTAGAATCATTCTTCTCTGGTTTTTTATCCTTGGGCTTAGAGTTGGGTTCTCCTGGATAGTCTTCGTTTTCTATATTTTGCTCATTCTCTAGATCTTTATCTAGTAATGGAGCTCTTTTATTTTTGTCGTTCATAATCTTAAATTTTAAACTGTTTACTTCAATCAAGTTGTCTTATTCTGATCTCCATACTGGTTGATTTTTATCTTTTTGCGGACCTTTAAGGTTTTTAGGATCTAAACTTTCTGGCTTTTTATCTTTCTTATTTTTATCGTTTTCCATATTCATTTATTTTAGGCGCTATCCCTAGGTTGATGTTTTTCTCTGCGCTTCTTTTCTTGGTAGTTGATTTCTTTACTATCGGCCTCATTAGCCTTATGATTGATAGCACTGTCTTCTTTGCTTTTCTTCTCGTCTTGTCCTGTTTTCTTTTCGTCTTGTCCTGGAATTTTATTTTTATCACTCATCATACTATATTTTTAAAGGTTTCCTAAATTTAAGTAATGAATTCTCATTTTTTGTGAAGATTAATACACATTAACAGTGTTTGTTAAACCTATCCTAAAGATCGTTCGGCGTTAATTAGGTTATGTATTGGTTCGCAATGACGTGTTGCCCCACGTCATTACGAGGAATCCCGAGTACTCGGGATGACGAAGTAATCCCATCACGTGTTCCCCCACGTCATTACGAGGAGTGTAACGACGAAGTAATCCCATCATCAACCCCTGGATTGCTTCCCGATTCGTACCTCGCGGTCCCAATGACGTGTTGATAAAAAGTAGTAGCTTTATACTATGAAAACTTCCCATGTTTATATGATGACCAATGCAAGGAATACGGTTATATACATCGGTGTAACTACTCATCTGACACAACGCGTACACCAACATAAGACCAAAAAGTATAAAAGGAGTTTTACGGCAAGGTATAACTGTGATAAATTGGTATATTTTGAAAGGTTTTCTTCGATTGTAGATGCGATAGCAAGAGAAAAACAGCTAAAGGCAGGAAATAGAAAAGCAAAAGAAGCCTTGATTAATAAAGTAAACCCAAATTGGGATGACTTGAGTGAAACCATTTAATTACCTATGCCTAGATTGCTTCTCGCTCGTACCTCGCGTTCGCCCCACGTCATTACGAGGAATCCCGAGTACTCGGGATGACGAAGTAATCCCATCACGTGTTACCTTACGTCATTACGCCTCATTCTCCAAACGGTTGCGTTTGATCTCAAACTCTTCAATCGCTTCGTTGATGATCTCGAAAGAACGCGTGGCTTTTTTCATCACTTTATCCAACTCTTTATCTAGATCGTCTGATTTAATCTCGAATAAATCGACTTCTACTTGGCCTATCTTATTGATTAAACTTTGCTGGGAGTTTTTGATGTCTTCCATTTTGTTTAATACGGCATTCATTTTTTCTATTTTTGCTTGTGTGTCCATAATATGATATGATTGATGATAGGGTAAGTTAATAGATTGCTATTTATCTCTGGTGCATATTTAAATAATTTTAACGCTTCGCTACCTATTTTACAAGTTTAATGCTAAGCTAACCTAAACTTAAAATTGGCTTTTCTGGAATAAAGCAGGGATTTTCTTTTTTTGTAAAAAAGTGAAGAAAGCGAAATGAACCCTGATTTTTCTAGTTTAGAAGATTCTGAATTATTGCAACTGGCTACTGGAAACAGAAAGGCATTTGAAGCAATTTTTGATCGCTATTGGAAGCGTCTATATTCCTATGCCTATAAAATTTACCAAGAAGAAGCGGTTTGTGAGGATATTGTACAGGAGGTTTTTATCAGTCTCTGGGATAAAAATAAAGCTTCTAAAATCTTAAACCTGGAAGCTTACTTATTGAAAGCGGTAAAATATAAAGTGGCCAACCATATACGAAGTTTAAAATTTTCGACCGCACAAATCGAGTACCTCGAAAGCATTCCCGATGAACCCAACCATTCTTTGGAGTACAAGGAATTTGAAAAGGCAATGATGTCCCACATAGAATTGTTGCCCCAAAAATGCAAAGAAGTGTTTAAACTAAGTAGAATAGAGCAGAAGAGCAACAAAGAAATTGCCCAAGCACTCAACCTCTCGGCGCGCACAGTAGAAACCCACATTAGTAATGCGTTGAGCTTTTTGAGAAAGCATGCTGGAGTTTTTGAAATAGGGGTGATAGCTTCCCTTATATGCCTATAATAAAAAAAGGATGGTATCAACGACCACCCTTTTCTCTCTGCTTGTTTTTGTTATTGCTTGATAAGCTTCTTGCTCATTTTATTTCCTTCTGCAGAAGATAAAGTAAGTAGGTAAACTCCTTGTGGCAAAGTAGAAACATCGATACTGTTATTAGACAGAGGTTCTTCTTGAATAAGTCGACCCGTAAAATCATTCAATTGATAATGCGTAAAAGTATGATCTGACGCTATAGTTACTTGATGATTTGCTGGGTTAGGGTATAAACTGAAATTCTGAATTACCCTGGCTTGACTTGTCGAAGCTAATGATTGTGTAGTAAACCTAGAAATGTAAACATCTCTTACTGCAACATTGTTATAATTATCTGTTCCAGAAAATGGGTTTAGGTCTATAGGATTACTTTGGTATGAACCAATAAGTAAAACCTGATCATCTTTGTTGATTTCAAAACCTGTAAAGTCTTCGTTATCACTGTTTCCTAAAATCACATGGTCTTGATAGGCACCAGTAGCGTCCAATTCTAATAAATAGGCATCAAACCCACCAAGAGCAGTGCTATTTGCTGTATTGGCGTTGTCGTTATCAAAGTCTACTGTTCCAGCAAAATTTCCTGAAACCCTAACCGTGTTATTGTGTTCTTTTATTGCGGTGACTTCTTCGAGTCCTACATCATTCCCGCCAACAACATAAGTATAAACATAGTTACCAGAAGTATCCAACACATTCACAAAACCATCGGCATCTCCTAGAGGAGTTATAGAAGAGGTGTTGCTGCTAGGATCAAAATCGGTTACTCCTGTAAAATAACCACCTACATAAACTCCTGAGGTGCCCACATGAATAGTATTTGGAGTGTCATTGGTGATGCTTCCATAAGAATTACCCCATACAAAATCTCCGTTGCTATCGAGTTTAAGTGAAAAGATATCATAACCACCTACAGATGTATGCATGCTAGATGCTGTATTAGAGGGATCTAGGTCGACGGAGCCTTCAAACTGTCCTGTAAGGTAGAAATTATAATTTGCATCAAACTGCATATCGATAATTTTTGTAAAACCAGAACCAGGTAATGTTTTTACCCATACAAATTCTCCATTGTTGTTTAATTTTAGTAAGAAGGCATCAGGGCCATTCGCTCCATTGTTGTTAGCAAATTGAATTTCGTCGCTATTAGGATCAGGATCAAAATCGGCATAGATAAAAGATCCGGCAATATACACATTACCCATATCGTCTACTAAAATGGTTGGTGTATCTTCATTTGCAGCACCTCCAGAAGGGTTACTTACTTGTTTTGCCCAAACAAAATCAGCATTGCTGTCTAATTTGATGGTAAAACTATCTCTACTGGCAATAGGAGATAACTGTTCTAAGGTATATACCCCGGATCCTGGGTCTGCATCAAAAGCATTAGAACCCGCTCCTTGAAAATAACCAGTTAAATAAATATTATCTTCACCGTCGATAGCAATCCCTAAAATTACATCATCTAAATTACCTCCGACACTTTTTACCCAAAGCGGGTTGCCATTGCTGTCGTGTTTGGTAATAAAACCATCGGCATTGCCCCCGACAATATTTACCGTAGAACCTCCCACAGTAATAGAAGTCTGAAATAAACCAACGGTGTATAAGTTGCCCTCACTATCTTGTGCGGTATCATATACCACATCTAGACCTTGGCCCCCAAAGACAGAGCCTGAATAATATTGTTGCGCCATACTCATACTGGCACAACACATCAATAAAAGAAAGAGTTTCATTTTTTTCATAAGTTTTGTTTTTATTATTAACTATTTGGTAATTGTTTGTAGATCGAAACTTATTTTCTCGATGGTTATAAAAATAAAAGATATGTTATAATAAAAGACTCACTTCCTTTGCGTTAACTTTACGTTAACCTAAAACTATAGAACAGATTTAAGCTTATTATTCTACAATAAACTCAAGACCAATCCCTCTGATGCTGTTGATAGCAATGCTTTGGTCTTCCTTAAAATATTTTCTAATTCTACTGATAAAGACATCCATGCTTCGGCCCGTAAAAAAGTCGGTTTTATTCCAATTTTTTTGAAGAATCTCTTCTCGAGGAATAAGGCTGTTTTTATGGAGGTATAAAAAGTAGATGAGATCTGTTTCTTTTTGAGTGAGTTTGTAGGTCTGTGTTGGCGATTGAAGTTCTAACTGGTGGGGCATAAAGGTATAACTACCTAATACTATATGCTCTGCGGGGATGTGACTGCTTATTTGAAGTGATTTTTGTTGGGTTGTTCTTTTGATAATGTTGTGCAGTCGAAGTACCAATTCTTCTACGTCAAAAGGCTTAACTATATAATCATCGGCGCCTAGTTTTAAGCCTTCTATTTTACTTTCTTTTTCGTTTTTTGCCGTTAAAAAAATAAAAGGAATCATGGGTTGTTGTTTGCTTATTTTCTTGGCAAGCGTAAAACCATCCATCTTTGGCATCATCACATCTAGCACCCCAATATCGTAGGTTTTAACTAAAAATTGACGGTAGGCTTCTTCGCCGTCTTTGGCCCAAAACACCTCAAAACCATGCAATACCAAGTAATTTTTTAGTGAAACTCCTAAATCATGATCATCTTCTGCTAATAATATCCTTTTCATAAAGTGGGTAATTTGATGAGAAAACTGGTCCCCTTGGTGAGTCGACTTTGCACTTCTATAGTACCTTGATGTGCTTTTATAATTTGACTTGTATAGTACAAGCCCAAACCTAAACCTTTATAATTGTGAACATTCTTCTCACTCACTCGATAAAACTTATTAAAAATATGTGGTTGATGCGCTTTAGCAATACCAATTCCATCATCTTCAATCGAAATAAGGTGCATATCTTTTTTTACCTGGTAGGTAATGTTTATGGTTTTTCCTTCATACTTTACCGCATTATTCAGTAAGTTAACTATGGCAGTGTTCAAGAAAAACTTATCTCCGTAATAGGATGGAGCAGTAGTCTTAGATTTTAATTGGTAGATAAGCTTAATTTCTGGTGCTAAATGAATTTGGTAGTCTTTGAGGATATCGGTTAACAATTGGTGTAAATTTATGGGTTCTTGATGAAGCTGGATTTCCTGATAACCAAGGCTATTGTCAATTACTTGATCAATAAGTCTTTGTAGCCTTACATTTTGTCGGTTGATCACTTGGATGACCTCATCTGCTAGGTGTGCATTTTGTTTGGTGTATGTACTCGTGAGGGTTTTAGTGGCAATGGCTAAGGTTGATAATGGTGTTTTTAACTCGTGCGTAATATTGTTGATAAAATCTGATTTAACTTCTGATAAACGTTTTTGTTGGTTAAGGTTTTTGATGGAAAGGTAAAAAAGGGCGGTTACAAATAGAAAGAGTAAAAAGGACAGAATAAAAATAAAGAGCATCTTTCTAAAAATACTGGTTTCGATGTTGACGAGGTTCATATGTATTTGCGTCTTAAAGACCAATTGAAAATACATTTCTTGACTATCTTTTGTATAAGTATGTTCTTTATTCCAGGTAGAGTTATTGATAAGAATTCCGTTTTCTTCTTTAAAATTATCGCCTAATAGAAAAATAGGAAGTTCGTTAGGCGTAATCAAATCTTCTACATCATTGTTAGAGTCGACTAATTGAATCAAACTGACCGATTTTTTAAAATCGATGTCTAGCTCTTTTTCTTCGGGTAAAAAAGCGTTCTGATATGCTTCGGTAAATAAAGGATTAATCTCTGAAGTTTTTTTCTTTAGCTCGTTGAGAAGTATTTTTTTATCGATTTTTTCTTCCTTATACAGACGAAGCTTTTCTAAAAAATCATTTCTATACAACCACATAATCGAGTCGATGGTAGGAGTATTATAAATCCTCGCCACGGTTCTATTAGCATCTATTATGAGGGTTCTTTTTTTTAATTGGTAGGTGTTGTACACCAAATAACTCTGAATGAGACTCAAGGCTATAAGGCTGAGGATGGCTAATATTTTTAATGATTTTAGTTTCATTACTTCATTTGGGAATTGCGCTTTGCAAGGCTCAATATATCATTTATTGTATAAAAATAATTGAAAATAATGCTTATTCGTATCTAGCATTAGGTAAAGATTACCTAAAAGTTAATGTAGGAGCATGTAAATTAACAAAGCGTTAAACTGTATTTATTGCTTACGTGTAAATAGGTTTTTTGGTGACTTGTAGTAAAACAAGCACCTTGAAGAAAGAAGAATTTATACAACTTACTGAAAAATATGCACAAGGAAATTGTGCCCCAAATGAGATTAAAATAGTGGAATCTTTTTTTGAGGCACAACAAGAGCTAGCAATTGTACCAATGTTGTCACCGGTAGAAAGCAAAAAGCTATACCAGAAAATTCAAAACCAACTTCCTTTACCAAAGAAGCGTACCAAGATCTATCCTAAGGTGGCTGCTATTGCCGCAGTGGTGTTGATATGCTTTTTGGGATATCGGTTTTTGACACCTACACAGCTCATTACCCAAATAGCCCAAAAAGGAGAAAAGAAACAGATTGTTTTGCAAGACGGTTCGGTAGTGATGCTTAATGCCAATAGCTCGATTACTTATCCTAAAGATTTTACTACCAATAGAAATATAAGATTGACAGGACAAGCCTTTTTTCAGGTCACAAGAGATAAATCAAGCCCATTTATCGTAAAAACCAATCAGATGGAAGTAGAGGTTTTAGGAACTTCTTTTGATGTCAACACCAATACCCATCAGAAACCTACCGTAAGTGTAGTCTCGGGTGTGGTAAGAGTGAGTGAAATGAACAATAAGCAACATCAAGTTGTCCTACACAAAAACGAGCAAGCAAGCTTACTGAACCAGCAACTTGTTTACCATAAAACCAATGCAAAAGATGATATCGCCTGGACAAAAAACGTCATTCTGCTGCAGAATCATACCCTAAAAGAGACAGCGGAAATTTTAGAGAATTGGTATGACATCCAAATCGATTTTGAAAATGAGACGTTGGAAGAATTGACCATTTCCGGAAAATATAAAAATGAAAAAATAGAAAATATCATGCAAAGTATTGCTTTGCTAAAAAACTTACACATAGACACACTAACCTCAAAACACCTACTTATAAGAGCAAATAAAATTTGAAAAAGCCAATTAAAAAAAATTGCCCGCCACTGCTGCAACAGCGACGGGCTTTCAAAATGAAGACTATAAAATAAATCATAGCCAATAAAATGAATACTAAACTACAATTTTTTTTAAAACTTAACTTAAGGGAGCTAATGCTATTTGCATTATTACTGACTGGTTTTGTAGCAAACGCAAGTCGTTTGACTCCAGATGAAAACAACATCACTTTAAATTTATCGGGTGTAAACTTGACGGAAGTTTTTTTGAGCATCGAAGAGAAAACCAATTACACCTTTGTTTTTGACCAAGAGGTCATCAACAATAAAAAACGCTATAGCTTAAAAACAGAAAACAACTCTATCGTAGAAGTCTTAAGCTTACTTCAAGAAAAAACAGGTTTTCGTTACGAGTTACTCAACCATACCATTACTGTACTTTCACCTGTTTTTCAAGAAAGTAGCATACGGGGTAAAATTACCGATGATCAAGGAGTTCCGTTACCTGGGGCAAGTGTGGTAGAAAAAAGCACTTCTAAAGGAACCACCTCAGATTTTGATGGAAATTATAACTTTCCGGTAGAGAGCTTTCCGGTAACGCTTGTCATCTCTTATATGGGTTTCGAAACGCAGGAAATCACCTTAGACCAACCCCAAATTCTAAATATCGTTTTGCAACAAAGTGATAATGCTTTAAACGAAGTGGTGATTACTGCATTAGGAATGAAGAGAGAAGAGAAAAAACTAGGATACACCCAACAAACCGTTACTTCAGAACAACTTACCGATGCAAGACCCAATAACTGGTCTGAAGCACTTCGAGGAAAAGTACCAGGGTTAAATATCAATGGGTTGGGAGGTCCAGTGAGTTCCCAACAACTGATCTTGCGTGGAAATGCTTCTTTAGATCCTTCTAACAATGGCGCCTTGATCGTGATTGATGGCGTGCCTATCCAAAATGAGTTTCCGGGTTCGGGAGCTACCAATGGTTATATGGGAGGAAGCGCAAATAATGATACTCCAGTAGATTTCGGAAATGCAATTTCTGACCTTAATCCAGAAGACATCGAGAGCATTACGGTATTAAAAGGACCTGCTGCTTCTGCTTTATACGGTTACCAAGCTGCTAACGGCGCTGTCATCATTACCACGAAGAAAGGAACTATACAAAAAGGTTTAGGCGTCACTTATTCTTCTAACACAAAGCTTGATGTGATCACGCGTTGGCCCGATTGGCAATATGAGTATGGCCAAGGAAGTGGAAAAGGAAGTTACTTAAAACCAGATACCGATGAAAACGGAAATCCGGTTCCTTATAATGATCGCTTGTATTACAGTTATGGAGCTTCTGAAGACGGCAACAGTACGGCAGGTAGTAGTAGCGCTTTTGGTCCTAGGTTTGACGGGCAATACTATTATCAATACGATCCTAGCGTAGAAGGACAAGGAGCAGCGCGAACTTTATGGAGACCCTATGAAGATAACCGTACAGACTTTTTTGAAACGGGCATTACCCAAACCCATAACCTCTCTGTGCAAGGAGCTAATGACAATGGGGCGATGAGATCTTCATTAACACATACCAAAAATGAATGGGTGATGCCCAACACGGGTTTCGAGCAACTTTCTTTATCCTTTAATGGAAATCAACAAATTTCGGATAAAATAAAACTAAATGCAGTAGCAAATTACCGCCATAAAACCAGTGACAATCTACCGGGGCAAGGCTACAACAACCATTCGATTGCCTATTTTATGATTTTCCAAAACCCTAATGTCGATTTAGATTGGTACCGCCCAATTTGGAAAGAAGGACAAGACCAGATAGATATGATTAGGCCTTATAGTAGTTATATCGACAACCCATTTGCGATGGTTTATGAAATACAAAATGCTTTAGACCAACATGCGGTTACGGGTAATATGAGTGCAGACATAGCGCTTCACCCCAATTTAAATCTGATGCTTAGAGGAGCTTTAAATATGTACAATAAAAACATGGACCAAGAAAGACCTTATGACATCAACCGCTATGCAAGAGGTTATTACAGAAAAACCAATGTCTTTAAAAAAGAAACCAATGTAGATTTCTTGTTGACCTATGATAAGTCTTTTGGAGATTTTGACCTTACCGCTAACCTTGGCGGAAACCGTATGGATTATAGCTATTTAAGACAAGATTCTTGGGCAGAAGGCTTAGAGATACCAGGACAGTACAATTTGGTAAACGGAAGCCAGTTGTTTACAAGCCAATACGATGGGTATAATAAAGTGAACTCCTTATATAGTTTAGTAAGTCTAGGATGGAAAGATCAAGTATTTTTAGACATCACAGGGCGTAATGACTGGAATAGTATTTTGCCAGAAGGTAATCAATCTTATTTCTTTCCCTCTGCAAGTGCCAGTTTTCTGTTGAGTGAAATGTTTGAGATGTCAAAGCCTATAAGCTTTATGAAGCTAAGAGCATCGATAGCCCAAGTAGGAGGAGCTGGACAGTATGACAACAGGTACAGAACAAGAAAGTATTATGGTAGATCAGACTTCTCAGGTTCTGCCGTAGCTCCAACCTCATTGTACAACACCGATTTAAAACCAGAAATCACTACAGGAAAAGAGCTGGGTATTGATTTTAGAATGTTTGACAATAGATTAAAATTAGATGCTACTGTATATCAAAACAATTCTAAAAATCAGATTCTTTCTACACCTTTACCAAGATCTTCCGGATATAATAGCGTGTTGATCAATGCTGGAGAAGTAAGAAACCAAGGGGTTGAACTTCTATTGAACGCGACCCCTATCAAAACCAATAATTTTACTTGGAATACCACATTGACATGGGCCAAAAATGAAGGGAAAGTTTTATCACTGCACGAAAATGCAGAAGAAGGAAGGCTTGAAATGTTAAGTTCTTCTGGAGCACGTCTAGTCGCAGTAGAAGGAGGCTCTCCAGCAGCACTTTACGGACGTGCTTATTTAAGAAATGATGACGGTCAGATTATCTACGACGAAAACGGAATACCACAAATGACCGATGACATCGTTTATATTGGCGATACACAACCAAAGTGGGTAGCAGGCTTTATCAACTCTTTTCAATACAAAAACTTACGTTTGAATGTCGTGATTGACGGAAAGTATGGCGGAACCATCTATTCGCACTCGCACCATAAACTTACCCAACAAGGTAAATTAGGACATACCCTTAGAGGTAGAGATACAGGAGAGTTGGTAGGTCAAGGTGTCGTAGATAATGGAGATGGAACTTATTCACCCAATACAACGGCGTTACCAATTGCAGATTATTATAATTTACACTACCCATTAGCCAACACCGAAGCCAATTCTTTTGATGCTTCTTTTGTAAAACTAAGAGAGGTCACCTTAGAATATAGTTTTTCTAAGAAATTTTTAAAAAGAACATTTTTAAACGATTTGGTCTTATCGGTTTATGGAAGAAATTTAGCTGTGATTTCAGACTTTCCGATCTATGACCCTGAAGTGGCAGGTTTAGCAGGAGGAACCAATATGCACCCAGGTGTAGAAGTAGGACAAATGCCTGTACCTACCGAATTTGGAATGAATATTAAAATAGGATTTTAATTTAAAAATACATCAAAATGAAAACACTTAAATACACGATACTTATGGTATTTTCTTGCTTATTAATACTTTCTTGTACTGCTGAGTTTGAAGAAACCAATACAGATCCTAATAAACTTACAGAGATTACCGCAGGTAGTGCGCTTAATCCTGTCATCTACGAATTAGCTAAGCGAAATGCTATTGAAGTGAGAAATATAGGAGCTCCTATGATGCAAATGTTTATACAAACCAGCGATTACATCAATGCGCCTTTTCTATATAGCTTTACGCAAAATGTGGGGGCTTCACTCTGGAATACCTATTACCTGCAATTGTATAACCTAAAAGAAATGGAAGCGGCAGCTTTAAGAGATGAACTGCCCAATTACGAGGCTATTGCCTTGACCTTAAAGGCCTATGCTATTTCTATGTTAACCGATACTTTTGGAGATGTTCCTGTAAACAATGCCTTGCAAGCAGAAGAAGGAGAATGGTATCCAGCATTTACACCTCAAGAAGAAATCTACCTACAGTTATTAGAAGATTTAGAATATGCCAACGCTTTATACGATGAAGAGTCAGGATTGCCATATGTAGAAGACATCTTGTTTCAGAATGATGTAACGAAGTGGCAAAAATTTACCAATTCACTTCATTTACGGTTGTTATTGAGAATCTCTAACCGTCCTGAAACGAATGCGTTTTCAAAAATGACTTCGATCATCAATAACCCCACACAGTATCCTGTTTTTACAAGCAATGATGACGATGCGGTATTGGAGATCACAGGAGTTGCTCCTTTGTTGTCTCCTTGGGATCGTCCGCAAGACTTTGGAACCTTTAGGTTTTACACCCAGTTTTTTATCGATCGTTTAAACGAATGGGATGATCCGCGTAGGCCTATTTATGCCAATACGGCAAAAGGGCAAGAAGGCGAAGACTATGGCTACATTGGTGAGCCTATCGATTACATCAACGAATCGCTGCCCGATAGTGTGGCGACGGCTTCGGGAGTTAAAAATAGTTTAGCAGAAGCTCCGCTTATTATTCCGATGATGAGTTATGCAGAATTGGAGTTTATCAAAGCAGAAATGGCTCAACGAGGCTTTACCGGTAATGCCCAAGAGCACTATGAAAATGGAGTTGAGGCTGCAATGGAAATGTGGGGCACCGAATTACCAACCGATTACTTTAGCAACCCAACAGCCGCGTATGATGGTAGCCTAGAAAGAATCATGGTGCAAAAATATTTTGCTTTGTTTTTTACCGATTACCAAGCTTGGTTTGAACACCGCAGAACAGATTTACCGGTATTGCCAACCACCACGGCCATGGAAAACAATCAGGAAATGCCTTCACGATTGTATTATCCTATTGATGAAATAGACCGAAATTTTCAAAATTACCAAGAGGCAGTCAATCGTATGGGAGGTGATGAGATTAATGTAAAAGTATGGTGGGACCAATAAAAAAACAAAAATGAAAAAATTTGTGTTAGGTGGCTGTTTAGGGTTGGCGTTAGCGTCAGCCTTATCAGCTCAAAATAGTGTAGAAGGTTATGTGTATGAAGACACTAACCAGAACGGAAAGAAAGAGCGTAGCGAAAAAGGTATCGCTCAAGTAGCCGTGACCAATGGCGAAGAAGTGGTCTTGACCGATCAAAAAGGAAAATACACCCTACCAATAGGTGACGATCAAATCATTTCGGTGATCAAACCGCGAGATTATCAAGTGGCAGTGAATGCAAATAATTTACCGCAATTCTTTTATATCCATAAGCCTAAAGGTTCACCCCAAACCGAATTTAAGGGAGTTGCAGCTACGGGTAAATTACCAAAATCGGTCGATTTTGGGTTGATGCGTATGAAAGAGAAAGAAGAATTTACCGCTCTTATTTTTGGTGATCCGCAACCGTACACCATCGAAGAAGTAAATCATTATACCAAAGGAGTAGTCAACGAATTAAAGAACAGTAAAAATATAAGTTTCGGTTTAAGTTTGGGTGATTTGGTAGGAAATGATCTATCGCTTTTTAACCCCTATATCAAAGCTACCCAAGCCATAGGAGTACCTTGGTATAATGTTTTAGGAAACCATGATTTGAACTTTGACGTCAACGAAGATGTATTTTCTGACGAAACTTACGAAGCTCATTTCGGACCAGCTAACTATGCTTTTAATGTAGGGAAAGTTCATTTTATCGTTTTAGACGATGTACTCTATCCGGATCCTAGAGATCAGAAAGGCTATTGGGGTGGTTTAAGAAAAGATCAATTGACTTTTATTAAAAACGATTTAAAACACGTGCCAAAAGATCACTTGATTGTGTTGGCATTTCATATTCCACTTTCAGAGCCTGACGGTGATGCTTATCGTGACGAAGATCGATTAGCCTTATTTGAACTCCTCAAAGATTACCCCAACACTTTATCACTTTCGGCACATACCCACATCCAAAAACAAGATTTTTTTGGTAGGGCAGAAGGGTGGTTACAAGACGAGCCACACCATCATTACAATGTAGGCACCACTTCGGGTGATTGGTATTCGGGAAAATTAAATGAAAAAGGAGTTCCAGTTTCCACTATGAGAGATGGTACCCCAAAAGGTTATGCTTTTATACACTTCCGTGGAAACGAATACCAAATAAAATACCAAGTTGCGGGTCAACCTGCTGACTACCAAATGGAAGTTTTTCATCCCAAAGTGGTCGAAAAAGACAGGCGAAATAAATCGGGTATCTACGTTAACTTTTTTATAGGGAGTGAGAAAGACAGCGTCATGTACCGTGTGGATCAAGGCGACTGGAAACCTATGAAAAACATCAAAGCGCAAGACCCAGCTTACGAAGTTTCGCTATATGAGTGGGATTTGTCTGACGAACTTCTTGCCGGTAGAAGAGGAAGCAATGCTATTGAAAGCACTCATCTTTGGTACGCAAAAATTCCAACAAAATTAGAGGTGGGCACTCATACGATAGAAATACAAGCAACCGATATGTTTGGCAATACTTATACTCATAAAAGCAGTTATCGGGTAGCTTTACCAAAACAATAATCCATGCCCGACAAAATTTGTCGGGCTAACTTTTTAAGCATGAAAAAATCTTTAGAATTTATAAGTTTAGTTTTCTACGTTTGTTGTATTTTTTCTTGCATCAATCAAGACAACCAAACCAAGCAAGAGATGCAAGCGCAACAACTAAAATCGGTAGCCGTACAGGGTCATCGTGGCGACAGAGGAAACTTTCCAGAAAACAGTATTCCTGGGTTTTTAAGCGCTATTAAAAAGGGTGTTGAAGTTATCGAGTTGGATGTGGTGATTTCAAAAGATCATCGCGTAGTGGTCTCGCACGAGCCTTTTATGCATCACTTATATATGTTACAACCTGATGGACAACCTATCCCTAAAGCGAAAGAAAAATCGTACAATCTTTATGAGATGCCTTATGATTCCATTCGTCTATTTGATGCGGGTTCTAAAGGAAACGAAAAGTTTCCGCAACAGCAAGCCCAAAAAACCTATAAACCCTTGCTGAGTGATGTTATTGATTCGGTTGAAAATTACATCAGACATCACGATCTAAAAGAAGTAAAGTACAATATCGAAATCAAATCGAAGCCAGAAGAGTATAACATTTACCAACCGCAACCCAAAGAATTTGTTGACTTGGTGATGCAAGTCGTAAACGAAAAAAATATCCGAGACAAAGTCAACTTACAGTCTTTTGATGTACAAGTGTTGGAAGTGATTTACCAAAACCACCCAACTGTTGAAATTGCTTATTTGGTGTCAGAAGGAACTATGGAGGAAAATCTTCAAAAGTTAAGTTTTCAACCTGAGATTTATAGTCCATATTATAAGCTAGTAACCGATAGTGCTTTTGTTAAAAAAGTACATCAGAAAGGGATGAAACTAATTCCGTGGACGGTTAACGAGCAACAAGATATCGATCGCATCAAAAGTTTGGGTGTCGATGGGATTATTACCGATTATCCCGAACGTGCTTTATAAGAAGTACCTACAGTGAGAAGAAACCTTACTACGTACTACGAACGAAGTGAAGTAGTCTGTACCTATGAACTGTCAGTTCGAGTGATTTCGCATTAGCGAAATTGTATCGAGAACTAGACTGTTATTTCGATATGGTAGTAACAATTTGGTTTTGTCACTTCGAGTGACCAAATGCAGTGAGGTTGTACCTGCCTGCATTTCGACAAGCTCAATGACAACGGCAGGCAAGTCGAGAAGTGTTACGCAACAATTTACAGCGACTTTGTGCTATCTCTTCATTTTGCCTTGATGCAAAACGAAGCAAAAGATCAAGACTTAAGTTTCTTATTGACCCATCACGCTTTGTAGGCTAAATTAAAAGAAACTTGTTCACATAGCGAACTTCAAACAGCTTTTAATTTTTTACGCCTACTTCAGCTATGGGTGCCCCAAGGCGAAACTTAGGTCGGTTGTAAAGTCAATACAAAATAATCTTTTTAGAAGGTAGATAAAAGAGCTCATATGAAGTTGAATATATAACAACCCAAAAGCGGCCTACTTTTAATTTCTGTAGATATTGCTAAAACGATTCGCAGCAAGGGAGAAGAGCAAGGGACGAGTGAAACGGTTTCCCTTGCGTACGTAAAGGATGGTTTTGTAGTAATTTAAAGAAATTAAAATAAGCCTAGATTTTTTGTATACTTTTTCATCAATGGAAAAAGCATATTTATAAAGTTTAAAGTGATTGTTATTTTACTGATTATTCAAAATGTGCTTTAATAGAAGTGATGTTAAAAATCGAAAAATCCGCCCAAGAGCGGATTTTTCTTCACCAAAATTCTAAATCTTAAGCTTTGTCTTCTAACATCGCCAAAAATTTATCTAAGTTCGGTAAGATGATAATTCTTGTTCTTCTGTTTTTCTCACGCCCATCACGACTGGCATTATCGGCAATCGGTTGAAAGCTCGATCGACCAGAAGCAATCAATTGTTTCCCATCTACCCCAAACTTATCTTCCAAAATTCTTACGATAGAAGTCGCTCTACGCACACTTAAATCCCAGTTGTCTTCTAAATAAGAATCTTCTACAATGGTTTGCGAATCGGTATGTCCTTCGACTAAAACTTCCATTGCCGGTTCAGATTTTACCACATCAGCAATTTTCCCTAAAAGTTTGTGCGCCTTAGAGTTTACCCAATAGCTACCACTTTTAAACAATAATTTATCGGATATGGTAATCATTACCACGGTTTTATCGACATCGATATTGATGTCATCGGTATCTTCGCCAAAAGATTTAGACAAATTATGCGAAACGGCTAAATCGATAGAGTCTTCTATAGTTTTTGCTTCCGCTAAAACCGCAGGATCTACATTTTGGAGTGTTTTGCGCATGGCTTCTTTCGACTTTTTAGAAATTGCCGCAACATTGTTCACCATTTCTAACTTGTTGTCGTTCTCTTCTTGTAAAGCATTGATTTTTGCATAGTAGTTATCTACTTTTTCCTCGATGGCTGCATACTTTTCTTGACATTCTTCTTTTTCGACACGTGTTTGCATCAACACACTTTTGGTGTCATTAAGTTCGGTTTCAAGCTCGGTATATTTCTTTTTAGAAACACAAGAAGTGAGTACCGCAGCAGAAATGCAAGTGAATAATAAGGTCTTTTTCATAGTTTAAAAATTTTTGTGTTTCGTTTTAAAACAGTTCAATTGCTCGATTGTTATGTTAAGAGTGCTATTGTTTTGTTAAAAAGCGTCAACAAAATCCTAAAGAAACACCTAATATTTTGATTTTTAGCAGATCTGCTAATTTTAAAAAAGAGCTTATCTTTGACGAGCTTCAAAAATACCTTATGAAACACCTGTGTTGGTTTTTACTTTTGCTTTCCAATTTCCTTTTGGCACAAAATCAAGATCGAAACTTGGATCACTTGAGAAACTTTTATGTGTGTGCCAATTTAGGTTTGATCAATTATAATTATGGAGAGGAAATTTTGCCCGAAAACACTTACGTGGAAAGCATTACCGCAAAAAATACTTTTGGGGGTAGGTTTGCGTTTGGTTTCCGTTTAGGTGAAAACTATCGAGCACAATTTAGTGTGATGCGACCTGCCGCTTGGACGTCTTACAATAATGTAGACCATACCGAATGGAACAAAACCGTATGGACGAACATCTGGGCGATTTCTGCTTTACGGGATTTTAGAATTTCTGATAAATGGGACCTTTTTTTCGAAGCTGGAATTAGTAATGTAACACGAGTTGGTTTTAGCATAGACGACCGAGAATATGTGGAGAGTTTACATTATATCTATCCAATTGGTGGAGCAGGAGTGGCATATCATCTCAGCGATAAATTCGATTTAACACTAAATGCGACGTATTCGCCACCTAAAAGTAGTGACAACCAACCTAGCACGTACCTTATTGCTGCCGGAATGAATTTTTATGTCCCTACCTTGTCAGAAGAAAAAAAACAAGCCGTTTTGGAGAGTCCGTATTATTTTCCTAAAAACCAGTTGTTGTTTGGTTATAGTTCCGATTTTATGGGCTTTAACATCAATCGCCAATTTTCTAGTGGACTCCAAACGAGTATTCCGATGTTTTGGTTGGGTGATGTTTATGCCGAAAACGGATTTTGGCTAAGTTACCAACGTACGGTTTTTCAGACTAAAAAAACTTTTTCATTAGAGTTGGGAACGAGTTTTAGTTATTACAACACCCGAGGAGGAGATGATTTTTGGGCACTATCGGTTTACCCGAATGTCAAGTGGTGGTTTTTACGAACCCAACCGGTAGATTTTTATTTTAACTACTCGCTTATCGGGCCAACTTATTTATCTGATGCTACCTTAGACGGAATTGATACCGGAGAAAAAGCAACTTTTCAAGATTTTATGGGTTTAGGTATGATTTTTGGTGATGAAAGAGCATATCAATTAGATTTTAAAATTGCACATTATTCTAACGGAAATATATTTACTGAAAACCCAGGAGTAGCTATTCCGCTCACTATTGGATTCGGATATTCTTTTCCGTAAATTTGTGTGAAAAGTTTTTTATAATGAAAATAAATTCACTTTTAGGTATACTTTTTTCGTTGAGCGCTTTTGGTTTTTGCCAAGCACAGCTCGACAGCAATACGCTACCTTCGGGAACTTTAGGTGGTTCAACGATGAATACAGGCGGTTTTGCGCGTTCGACACCGGGTTTAACCCAAAAGAAAAGTAACTTGTTTTTGGAGACGACAGAAGATGCCAAACTAGAAGGTTCTGCCAATGAAATGAGCATTCGCGAAGACGAAGAATTTTTAGACCCCCATAAAAAATTTACACCAAAATATTTAGCTAAAAAAGAAGGCGAGAAGGGAAGAGGAGAGAAGTATCAAAAAAATCAGGATTTTGGGGAATTTAGAAATAACGGAAAGTTTGTAAAAATAACCTGTCGTGACCATATGGCGGTTGATGGTGATTTAGTACAAGTAATTGTCAATGGCAAAGTACAAGTAGCACAAATTTTTTTAGACGCAACCTATAAAGTGGTCAACGTTTTCCTTGAAGAAGGATTTAATAAAATAGAAATAAAAGCTTTAAACCAAGGAGAATCTGGACCCAACACCGCCGAGTTCAAGGTGTATGATGACCAAGGAAATATGATCTCGCAAAACGTATGGAACCTAGCTACGGGTTACAAAGCGAGTCTTATGGTAATCAAAGAAGGAGAAAATTAAACTAAAACTATATAATAAAAATGACGAAAAACGAAGTACTCAGTAGATTAAAAGAAGGAAACCAAAGATTTGTAGAAGATAAACTTGACGGAAAGTTGCAAAACAGCTCAAGAAGAGACGACTTGACGGGTGGACAACAGCCATATGCCATTATTTTGAGTTGTGCAGACAGTAGAGTTGTTCCTGAGTTGGCCTTTGATACCGGTTTAGGTGAATTATTTGTTTGCCGTGTCGCTGGTAATATAGCTAACAGTTCGACCATTGCGAGTATAGAATATGCAGTAGCACACCTCAAAACCAATACCATTGTAGTGTTAGGTCACGAAGCTTGTGGTGCGGTAACGGCAGCCATTAATGGTGGTGATAACGGTTACAACTTAAATCATTTGGTGTCACACATAACGCCAGCTATTCACAAGAGTGAAAACAAAACCGATGTGAATACCGTGGTAAAAACCAACGCCAAAGTAACGGCAGAAGAATTAAAAAGCAGATCAAGCATCATTGGTAATGCTGTTAGCAATGGTGATGTGCAAATTGTTCCGGCGTATTATAACTTAGGTAGCGGAAAAGTAGATTTTTTATAAGATAAACTTATATAAATGATTTAAAAGCTCTTACAAAAATGTAGGAGCTTTTTTATTGGTATTAATTAAGAGTTAAAAAAGATTAGGTTTTAATGATTGTTATTTAGAATAATTCTAATTAAATTTGAATAACGAATTCAGCAGCTTAATTATGGAAGATATACAAACTATTTACTACAACCAATTTGGAATCACATTTCAATGGAAACGTGGTGATCTTGCCCAAATAAATAAAATACAATTGGTTTTTAGAAAAACAGGTTTATTATTGACTAAAGATGAAGTTGCTGAATTTTACCATCAAATTCAATTGGCTATTGAGCATTCACATAAATGCCAATGCTGTCCGAAAAATAAGCAAGAGAAATCTTTTTTATTGAATACACCACAAGAAAATTTAAGTTTTGCAATGACGCGAGAAGAATTATCACAAATACGTGATTTAGTTCATGGAACTTTGTTTCAGCTTGATTTAGATGATTTTTTAGGGGATATTGCTGTAGGTTATAAAGAATAGCTCTTTGTTGGCGGTTTTGTTTTTTACATCATATATGAAGAATAACTGTAAATAGTTATTATTTTATAAAGTTTTATAATTTATATTATGTAAAATAGAATATTTTGTACTTTAGAAGATTAAATAGTCTTATACTCCTTTTTAGTTTTTTTACTACACGGAAAATGGATTGTGTTAATCAAAATAATTTAGTCAATATAATATTCAGAGTGAATCTTAACAACTTTATTATTCTCTAATATGACATTTCTTTTTCTGTAATTGAGTGAATTTGGTGACATTGAAAACCAAAGTAAATAATTTTCATTTTCTTCTTTATCTTCTCTAATTGGTGTGCCTAGAATGTCATAAACCTGATCAAGACTCATTCCTTCTTTTATTTCTAGAAATTTAGAATCAAAATATTGATTTGAATAAACAGTATCGTCAGTATTATATAAAAGTCGTTTGATATTCCCTGAGTAACCATCTAACTCTAAAACAGGGTTCAGTTGTTTTAAGATTATGAGAATTATAATTATTACTAAAATATTTAAAATTGTAATTTTATATTTTTTCATATTTATAAACTTTTACTCTTCCAGCGCTTGGATATACCCATCGTAACTGATTCCTCTACGTTGTGTGCTGTTGATATTTAAATACACTTTTTTGTTGGGAAAGATTTCCATGCGTATTTGATAGTTTTCATTTGACTCTACTTGGTCGATATCAAAGGTAATTTGGTGTGTTTGTTTTTTCTCGTTAAAGGTGACCTGATAATTTTTTGGGATTCCATTAAATTCTATTCCACCTGAATTTAAATTGTTTACCACTTGTCTTTCGCCATAATAAGGTAAATAGCCTATAATGCTATCATTTGTCATTTCTACATAACTTGTGGAACCCATTAGACTGATACTATTGGCAGTATTTCCGAGTGCTAAAACACCACTATTGGCTACTTGTTGCATTGCATTAGTGACTTGTGGATTGGCGTGCGTTAGCTTAATATGATATTCGTTTTGTTTCAACCAATCTTTGATCTGAGCGACATCAGCAGGATTGATATCTTTTGGAGTACCACAACTACTTAATACGCAACCTAAAATGACAAGGTATAAATATTTCAATTTCATAAACTTAAAGATAAAAAAAGTCTGGACAATAGCCCAGACTTTTCATAACTAAAAATATAAACTATCTATTTTCTAAATTAGTTTCCTGTTTGTTGTTGTGCTTCTTCTTTTAACTCTTCATTGGCAACAATCGCTAACTCTACTCTTCTATTTTTTGCTCTTCCTTCTTCAGTAGTGTTATCGTATTTTGGTTGGGTTTCTCCGTACCATTTTGTCGTAAATCTACCATTGTCTAAACCACTAGAAGTTAAATAATTGGTTACCGACATCGCACGTTCTTTCGATAAAGTCATATTGTATGCTTCAGAACCAGTGCTGTCTGTATGCCCTTCGACCAATACATTGGTTTGTGGGTATTCTTTAAAAATTTTCACCAATTTGTTTAAGGTTTCTTGTGATTGTGCATTGATGTCTGACTTGTTTGTTGCAAAATAAACACCACTATTTTCATCGAAAGTTACGTTAATCCCTTCACCTACTCGAGTAACTTCAGCACCAGGGATTTCGTTTTCAATTTCTTGTGCTTGTTTGTCCATTCGGCTACCAATATATGCACCAGCAGCTCCACCAACAACACCTCCAATAATGGCTCCAAGAGCAGTGTTGTCACCATCTCCTACGTTATTTCCTATCACACCGCCAATTACAGCTCCACCAGTAGCTCCAATAGCACCTCCTTTTTGAGCGTTATTTGCATTTTGTATTGATTCGCAGCCAGCAAAGATAAAACTTAAAGCTACTACAAGGGCGATAGATTTATTGATATACTTTTTCATTTTTGTTTGTATTTTAGATAAGTTAATTGATTATAATTTTGTGAAGTTCATTCTGATTATGATAGGCTCGCCTTCATAATAAGCTGTTTGTTCCCAAGACATGGTAGTTTCTGTTAGGCTTGCTAATTGTACTCTAAAACCAGTGTCTACTTTTCTTGCATTTTCACCTTCAGCTACTACTTTTAACAAAAACGAATAAAGTCCTGTAGAAGCATCTACTTCTTGTACAGACCATACAATACTTCTTGGTGTGTCATCACAACCTGCTCCTGTTAAAGAGTAATTCCCCTGGTTATTGTTTGGTACAAAATTCCAATTAGAATTTTCAAAGCATTTCGCTGTGGCGTCTCTAAAAAGTGTTGATTCTACAAATGTAGAACTGTTTGGATAAGTTATACTTGTAAGTGTCCAAACTCCTTTAAAAACTCTTTCAGCTTGTCTTTCTGTTTTTGTGGTGTAACACGAAGTTAATGTTGCTACAGCCAACAATAAAAAAACTATTTTTTTCATAAACTAAAATTTGGTTAATGTTCTACCAAAAATAAACTCGAAAACTTGAAAATATTTTTTATTAAGAATGTTTAACGATTTTATGTTAAAGAAAACTAAATTTAATAGGCCTGTAATTCTAACAAAGCTTTTTCAAACCTACTTTTAGCTAAATAATTATTTTCCAAAGACTTGTTAAAAGGTATAGGGGTGTCTAAACTCCCTACTCTTTTGACCGGAGCATCGAGGTACTCAAAACAATTTTCGTTGATCAAAGCCGCTAGATCTGAAGCGATTCCGCCAAAAAGTGAATCTTCTTGTAAAATAATTACCTTTCCGGTTTTTTTTACGGAAGTATAAATCGTTTCGGTGTCTAAAGGTTGTAATGTCCTTAGATCTATAAGATCAACATCTTCTAGGTTTAGTTTTTCAATGGTTTCCAATGCCCAATGAACTCCAGCTCCATAAGAAATAATGGTCATACTGCTACCCTTTTTCAGTAAACTTGCTTTGCCAAAAGGAATCGTATAATAATCTTTTGGAACATCACCTAAAACACTTCGGTAGAGTGCTTTATGTTCAAAGAACAGTACTGGGTTTGGGTCTTCGATGGCCGTTAACAATAAGCCTTTGGCATCGTATGGAAAAGCAGGATAAACCACTTTTAAACCTGGAGTTTTGGTAAACCATGCCTCGTTGGTTTGACTATGAAAAGGTCCAGCACCCACATTTCCACCGCAAGGCATTCGCAGGACCACATCTGCTTTTTCTGCCCAACGGTAATGTACTTTGGCAAGATAATTTACAATCGGATTAAAACCCGAAGAAACAAAATCGGCAAACTGCATTTCGACGATGGCCTTCATGCCTTTTATGGAAAGCCCCATTGCTGTTGTCACAATCGCCGACTCACAAATTGGAGTGTTGCGTACACGTTCTTTTCCAAAAGTGTCTACAAAACCTTCGGTAATTTTAAAGACACCTCCATATTCGGCAATATCTTGCCCCACAATGACCAAATTATCGTGCTTTTCCATGGCTTGGTATAAACCCTTTGAAATCGCATCGATAAATCGCATTTCTTCTTTTTCTTGAGATGAAGTTTGTATTTCTTCAAAATCAAAAGGAGCATAAACATCGTTTAGTTCCGTTTCTGTGTGGGCTTCTATAACAGGCTCGTCATCTGCTTTTTGAAGATGTAGTTGTATTTCTGCTTTATAGATATCTTCCTGATGTGTAATCTGTTCTTCTGTAAGAATATTGTTTTCCAACACATAGTTTTTTAATTGCTCTACAGGGTCTTTCTCAGCCCAAAACTGTAACAATTCCTGCGGAACGTATTTTGTTCCGCTAGCTTCTTCGTGACCACGCATCCTAAAGGTTTTAAACTCCAATAGAACTGGACGTGGATCTTCTCTCATCGATTCGGTGATGGTTTTTACTTTTGTGTAAACCTCAAGTGCATTGTTACCGTCAATGATATGACTTTCCATGCCGTACCCTACTCCTCTATCGGCCAAGTTCTCGCAATTGTATTGTTCAGAAGTTGGCGTTGACAAGCCATAACCATTATTTTCGATACAGAACAAAACTGGTAACTTCCATACCGAAGCTACGTTAAGTGCCTCATGAAAATCGCCTTCGCTTGTAGCTCCTTCGCCTGTAAAAACAGCGGTGATTTTTTTTTCATTTTTCAGTTGATGCGCTAGCGCAATACCGTCGGCAACACCCAATTGTGGACCAAGATGCGAAATCATGCCGACGATTTTGTATTCTTGGGTACCAAAATGAAAACTACGGTCTCGACCTTTGGTAAAACCAGCAGCTTTTCCTTGCCACTGCGAAAACAAACGGTATAAAGGAATATTTCTAGAAGTAAAAACACCCAAATTGCGATGCATCGGAAGAATATATTCATCGTGCTGCATACACATCGTAACACCAACAGCAATCGCTTCTTGTCCTATTCCGCTAAACCATTTGGATATACGTCCTTGACGAAGAAGAATAAGCATTTTTTCTTCGATAAGTCGTGGTTGAAGCATTTGAAAGAGTAAATTTTTTACTTCTTCTTTAGAAATATTAATATCAGTTGATATGGATCTTGAATTCATGGATTTATAAAAGCTGTTAGTTATACGAATTAAAAGTAATAAACATTTTATTGAAAGCTTAATTTGAATTCTAAATTTTAAAATTTAATACATAATAAAATGAAAAAAGTATGAGTTCAATATTTTTTTTTGTATTTTCATTTATTAATTTAACCGTTTATGTATTAACTAATTAAACTTTTAACATATGAAAAGAATTTACTTCACTACTTTTTTTTTAATGTTTACGCTTTTTGCTACCGCACAATATAGCATAGACTTTGATACCTTTACGACGGGAGATGTGACACAAGATCCAAATATCGCCCCTTGGCCGGGAGCTACAGTTTTTCCGCAAGTTACTACAACACAGGCTTTTTCAACACCACATTCTATGTATGTTCGAGATAATAATCTTGATGACGTGATTTTTAAATTAGGAGATAAGAATAGTAATTATTGGGCTGTATCTTGGATGATGTACGTTCCATCTAATAGTACAGGATACTGGAACATTCAGGAGCATGAAACCTTTACGGCAGGTACTTGGAATGCTGATTTTAATCTAAATGCTTCTGGAAGCATTACACACGACCAATCTACGCTTTCGACTACTTATCCTACCGATACTTGGTTTGAAGTTATTATCTCGCTTGATTTAAACGCCAATACTATTTCAGTTAAAATTGATGGAAATCACTTTGTCATAAATGAACCCTATCCGGGTCAGCAGTTGGGAGCCATTAATTTTTATTCTATCGATACAAATAATAGATACTATATTGATGATTTTGAACTCTATGAAGACTGTTTGCCAGCAAGTAATGTAAGTGTCTCTAATATAGGGAATGATAGTGCAGACTTTAGTTGGACAGCATCACCTACAGAAACCAATGGCTACACTTGGTACGTGATGAATTCCGGTGAAATTCCTTTAATTGATTCCCCTGTACAAACAGGAACGGTTGCTACAGGTGTTACAAGTGTAAATGTAACAGGTTTAAATCAAGAAACAACCTATGACTTTTATGTAGTTACGGATTGTGGAGTGCGAACTAGTGATACAACTAATTTAACTACGTTTACTACTTTAACCGCATGTTTAGCTCCTACCGCATTAACTTTAGATAGTATTACAGATACAACAGCTCAGATCTCTTGGACTATTTCTCCAGATGAGACTAATGGTTACGAATGGTTGGTTTTTAATCTTGGTGATGACCCAGAAACAGCTACCCCTATTTCTAACGGCACTGTTTCAGCTGGCAGCACAAGCGCCAATATAACTGGTTTAACCACTATAACTTCTTATGATGTATATGTACGTGCAGATTGCGATACAAATGGTTTTAGCAGATTAGAAGGTCCTTTGGTAATTACGACAGACTGTGCACCTTATGCTAACTTTCCATTTATAGAAGATTTTGAAAGTACAAGTGCATCTTTAGGCTGTTGGTCACAAATTATGGAAATTGGAAATGCAGAATGGACACTACATGAAGGGGCAACTTCGGGTAATATTTCAACAGCACATGGAGGTACACAAAATATTTCTTTTGTCGGCGTCCCAGGTGTTGGAGATCCAGTTACAAAATATGTAAGTCCTGTGTTTGACCTTAGTGCCTTATCTAATCCTGGATTAAGGTTTCATTATGCACAAGAAAGTTACGATGGTGATTATAATGAGCTTAAAGTATATTATAGAGTAAGTACTCAAGATCCTTGGGTAGAGCTAATGTATTACAACAGTCCTCAAGATAGTTGGACTGAAGCAACTTTAAGTTTACCTAACCCATCTGCTACGTATCAATTAGCTTTTGAGGGGATCAACTATTTTGGCTATTCTAACGTGATTGATGATGTTACTGTTGCTAACAATTTAGCTACAACGTATTTTGGAGCTTCTCAAATTAGCTTATATCCAAACCCTACGAATGGCATTTTAAATATTTCTTCTGAGAATACTATCGACAAATATCAAATTTTGGATATGACTGGAAAAGAAGTATCGCAACAATCAACTCATCATAAAGATGTAAGTATTGATGTAAACTCACTACATACAGGAATCTATTTTATTACATTGAGTTCAAATGGTTCAACTAAAACAATGAAATTTATCAAAAATTAAATCTTAGCAAATTTTTATTGTATTTTTGAAAAGGACGATTTTAGCATCGTCCTTTTTTTATTATTTAAAGTAAAATTAACAGCATTATTTCAAAGCAAATAGTAATTTTAGTCTTTGTAATCAAACAAAAACACAAATGAGTTTAAACAATATACCAAGTGTCGATTTAGCAGACTTTTTATCGGAAGATTCAGATAGAAAAAATAAATTCGTCAAAGAAATAGGTAAAGCTTACGAAGAAATAGGTTTTGTTTCTTTAAAAAACCATTTTTTAAGTGACGAATTAGTGGACGAATTATACAAAGAAGTAAAAGCTTTTTTTGACCTTCCACTAGAAAAGAAAAAAGCTTACGAAATAGAAGGACTTGGCGGACAGCGAGGCTATATTTCCTTTGGAAAAGAGCATGCAAAAGGAAAAAAAGAAGGTGACTTAAAAGAATTTTGGCATTTTGGTCAAGAGCCAAGCCCAGACGCAAACCTTATCGAAGAATATCCGAAAAATATCATCGTAAGCGAACTTCCAGATTTCAATAAGACAGGAATGGAAGCCTACAGAATGTTAGAGAAAACAGGTATTTACGTGTTGCGTGCCTTGGCACTTTATATAGGGCTCGATGAACATTATTTTGACCATTGGGCAAGTAACGGAAATAGCATTCTAAGGCCTATTCACTACCCTCCCATTACCGAAGAACCAAAAGGGGCTGTTCGCGCAGGAGCTCACGGCGATATCAACTTGATTACGTTGTTGATGGGAGCCTCAACAGGTGGATTACAAGTTTTGCGAAAAGATGGCGAATGGATTGATGCGATTCCACAGGAAGACGAATTGGTGATCAACGTAGGAGACATGTTAGAACGTCACACCAACAATAAGTTGCGCTCTACGATTCATCGTGTCACGAACCCACCAAGAGATAAATGGAACGAACCTCGTTATTCCATCCCGTTTTTTATGCATCCAAGAAGTGATATGAAACTCAATTGCTTGGAAGAATGCATAGACGAAGAACACCCAAAACAGTATGAAGATATTACGGCAGGTGAATTTTTACGTCAGCGGCTTATAGACATAGGATTGATTAAAGAAGAAAAGTAATGGATTTAAAAGATCAGTTGCAACAATTATTTCCAGACCATCAACCTGAACCTGATAATAATTCTGAAAACAAGAAAGAATCGGTAGATTTTTGGTTACAAGACGAGCCTTTATTGTGTAAATATGAAAAACGAAAAGGCAAACCTACAACCATTATTGTAGGTTATAACGGCGCAAACGATGATTTTAAAAAATTAACCAAAGAGCTCAAATCCACTTTAAGTGTTGGTGGAAGCTATAAAAACGAAGAAATTATCCTACAAGGTGATTATCGTGATGAAATTATGGAAATGTTGAAAACATTTGGTTTTAAAGTAAAAAGAGTTGGAGGATAAGATTTTACATATTATCAATGGGGATGCCGCACTACCCTACGTTCAAGCTTTGAATTTGGGAGGTGAATATTTTGTTTGGCGTGAGATGCTTTGTGTAGGGCCATCGAAAATGCATTTACTTCACCCAGAGTTTGAATCTATAAGAAAAAACTTTCTAACCTCTTATTATCAATTAGAAGTACAAGATTATGGCGATAAGTTCATTGAACCGCTAAAAAAACTTCAGCATTTAAATCAAGAAACGAGAGTCGTTTTATGGTTTGAAGACGATTTGTATTGCTATATCAATATGTTGGCAGCTATTCAGTTTTTATTGGATATAAAATTAGACAAAGACATTAGCCTTGTTGCTGTGGGAAGTAATTCTGAAAAAACGACTCCAATCACAAGCTTATCTCAAAAACAATTGGAAAAGTTTTATAAAAAAAGAGTACGACTCACCTTAGACGACATCGAATACGCTTCTTTAGTCTGGAGTGTCTATTGTGAAAGTAATCCCTTAAAAATTAAAATCCTTTCAGAAATAAAGTCAAGTTTTAAATATTTACCCGAGTTGTTAAAATTACATCTCAAACGTTATCCAGGAGCAACAACTGGGTTAAATGCTTTAGAAAAAGAATTACTCAATCTCATCGATACCAACAAAGTAGCTAGCCAAGAACAATGGCTTCAGTTGGCCATAGATTTACCTCATAAGTATGGCTTTAGCGATGTTCAGTTAAATAAAATCATTTCAAAACTTACACAGTTTACGACAAGTAAAAATAAAAACTTGGTTTTGAATGAAAACGGATTGAAAGTGAAAAACAAAACCCAGAACTTTTACCGAGACATGAAAGACGAAATGAAGTTTGGAGGTTCAGAAAAGTATCAATTTCTCTATATCGCAGAGCAAGGTAAACTCATGAAACTATAATGAAAATTCCAGCTTCAGAATTAATTCTTAATCCTGACGGATCGGTCTACCACCTCAATTTATTGCCCGAAAACATTAGCAAAACCATCATTACGGTAGGTGATCCTGAACGTGTGGCGATGATTACCCAATATTTTGATAAGATTGAATTTTCGACACATAAACGCGAATTTAAAACCGAAACAGGGACTTATAGAGGTAAAAAAATCACGGTGATTTCTACTGGAATTGGCACTGATAATATTGATATTGTTTTTAACGAATTAGATGCCTTGGTCAATATCAATTTGAAAACCCGTGAAGTAAAACCAGAAAAACAATCGTTAAACTTTATTAGAATTGGTACTTCTGGTGCCATTCAAAAAGACATTCCTATCGATAGTATTCTGGTGACTCAGAAAGCCATTGGTTTTGATAGTTTGTTGCATTATTACCAAGCAGAACATATTTATGACAAAGCTTTCGCTGAAAAGCTGTCAACACACCTCAATTTAGACCCTCAATTCCCGAAACCTTATGTGATCCAATCCGACGAAGGTCTTTTTCAACTTTTCGAAAAAGAAAACAATTTTATTTCCGGAATCACAGCTACCAATGTGGGTTTTTATGCGCCACAAGGTCGTTTTTTAAGAGCACGACCTTTTATGTCTCATTT
Organism: Mesonia sp. K7; assembly: GCF_003233725.1. Lineage (GTDB taxonomy): Bacteria > Bacteroidota > Bacteroidia > Flavobacteriales > Flavobacteriaceae > Mesonia. The sequence goes on along the minus strand of NZ_QKQV01000002.1, from coordinate 19,362 downwards.
TATCGAGCGATTAAGTTCGTTTGAAAACAAAACAAAAATCACTAATTTAGAAATGGAAACCAGTGGTATTTATGGTATGGCAAGATTATTGGGTCATAAAGCCGTGTCACTAAATGCTATTTTGGCCAATCGTACCAACAATACCTTTAGCAAACAGCCAGAAAAAATAGTTGACGATTTAATTCGGTTGACATTAAACAAAATAGCCACAGAAGAAAATTTATAAGATTGATGACAGAAAATTCAGAATATCCTCTTATCCACAGAGATCTAGATTGGTTGAACTTTAATTATAGAGTTTTACAAGAAGCAGAAGATACTTCTAATCCCGTTTACGAGCGACTTAAATTTTTAGCCATCTTCTCCTCTAACCTCGATGAATTTTTTAGAGTACGCGTATCACAACTTCGACAAATTAAACAAATCGAAAAAAGTTTACGTAAACGTTTGGCATTAAAGCCAAATAAATTGGTAAAACAAATTATTGCCAAAGTTGAGAAACAACAAACCCAATTTGGAGAGATTTTTAACGATTCGATTATTCCTGAACTCAAGAAAAATAATATCTATATTATTGGTCATCGTGAATTTAATAAAGCACAGGTTAAAGAAGCTGAAGCGTTTTTCGAAAAGGAAGTTTCAGCTTTGCTACAACCTCAGCTGGTAGATTTAACCAAGAAAAAGGCCGTTTTTTTAGAAAATAATGCCATCTATTTTTGTGTGCATTTTGAAGAAGAAAATAAAGCAGGTTTTATCAATATTCCTGTCAAAGACTTAGGTCGCTTCTATCAGTTTAAAGCAGACAAAAAACATTACATTACTTTTTTAGACGATATTGTAAAAATGCATTTAGAAAGTATTTTTCCAGGACGAAAAATAATAGGTGCCTACCAAATAAAAATATCACGTGATGCAGAACTTTACCTCGACGAGTTTGAAGGTGAGTTAGCTGAAAAAATATACGAGTCCTTAGAGCAACGTTCCAGCGGCCAACCCACGAGGTTATTGTATGACGCAAGTATTTCAGATGGTTTTTTAAAACTTATACGAAAATACCTCGGCATCGGAAAAATAGATTTAGTTCCTGGTGGCGAGTACCATAACTTTAGAGACTTTTTTGGTTTCCCGAACCCTTACAAGAATAAATTAGTCTATAAAAAACTCACACCAATCAAACATCCAGCTTTCGAAAAAAGTAAAGATTACTTTGCAACAGTCAGGAAAAAAGACAGAATGGTACATTTTCCTTATATGTCTTTCGATTATGTTGAGAAGTTTATTGAGAATGCTGCCAACGATAAGCATGTCACCAAGATAAAAATTTCGTTTTACCGTGTGGCCGACGAGTCTAAACTCACTTCTTCCCTACTCAAAGCTTTAGAAAACGGGAAGAAAGTAACTGTTTTTATTGAAGCCAAAGCGAGGTTTGACGAAGAAAACAACATTAACTGGGGAAGAACATTCGAGAAAAAGGGAGCAAACGTTATCTACAGCTATCCAAAGATAAAAGTACATTCTAAAATCTTTTACGTCGAGCGTACTGAAAATGATAAGAAAAAGCGTTATGCCTATATTGGTACGGGTAATTTTAATGCCGAAACCAGTAAAATCTATTGTGATCACGGTTTATTTACTGCCGATAAACGGATCACCAAAGATTTAGATCAAGTATTTCGCGTTTTAGAAGGCAGGTTGATTATTCCCAAACCTAAACATTTATTGATTTCTCCTTTCAACACGCGTAAAGAATTCGAAAAAATGATTTTACAAGAGATGGACAACGCCAAAAAAGGTTTGAAAGCAGAGATTCATGTAAAAATCAATAGTATGGAAGATCAAGATATGATTAAACTTCTTTATAGAGCTTCCAAAAAAGGCGTGAAGATAAGGATGTTGGTCCGTGGGTTTACTTCGCTTATTAGCGGAAGGGAAAATCTTTCCGATAACATTTATATGACAAGTATTGTCGATCGATTTTTAGAACACGGACGAATTTATAAATTCCATAACCATGGTGAACCAACCATGTATTTTGGAAGTGCCGATTGGATGAACAGAAATCTCGATCGCCGCATCGAAGTTTTAGCTCCAGTATTAGACAAAGACATATTCAAGGAATTGGATGATATTTTTAAAATTCAGCTGGCAGACAATGTAAAAGCGAGAATACAAGATTATAAATACCAGAACGAGTATGTAAAACCAGCTAAAGGCGAAAAGAAAATTCGTTCGCAATATAAAATTTACGAGTACCTGAAAGAAAAACACAGTACATGAAAAAGATAAAAGTAGGCGGTGTTCCAGAGCATTTCAATTATCCTTGGCACCTCGCCTTAGCAGATCAATTATTTCAGCAACAACATATAGAAGTCACCTGGAAAGATTATTATGGCGGAACAGGCGAAATTAGCCGAGCGCTACATGCCAAAGAAGTAGATGTAGCTTTGGTGCTCACCGAAAGCATTATCAAAGAAATAGAAGACGGAGCTCCTTTCAAAATTATACAGGAGTACATTGCCACGCCTCTGCTCTGGGGCATTCACGTTGCCGCCAATTCTAGTTATCAAGATATAGACGATATCGAAAAAACCACTTCTGCCATAAGCAGGTATGGTTCTGGTTCGCATTTGATGACGATTATCAACGCCGAAAACCAAGATTGGGATACCGACGATGTTAAATTTAAAGTGGTTAAAGATTTAAAAGGGGCTTTACAGGCTTTACCTAAAGACGAAGCGCAATATTTTATGTGGGAACATTTTACAACCAAACCCTATGTTGATAAAGGTATTTTTAGACGAATTGCCAATTGCCCGACACCTTGGCCTTGTTTTGTGATTGTAGCTCACCAGGATTTTATTGATGAAAACAGCAAAGAGATCAAACAGATGTTATCGGTTATCAATAAACTCACAAAAGATTTTAAAACCATTCCTTCGATAAGTAAAAAATTAGCAGCAGCTTATCAACAAAAAGAAAAAGACATCAAAGAGTGGCTAAAAATAACCGAATGGAGCCAAAAGCAAATTGGTGAGCAAGAAGTGAGAAATGCGCAAGAGCAATTGTTTGAACTCGGTTTGATACAGCAAATCTCTGACTTCAATAAAATTTGTGAAAAAATATAGGCATACTAAAAGCAACCCTTTTACGTTATTGCATCTATAGAGAAACGAACAAGATTATTCAGATGAAAATAAAACTTTTATATTTTAGCGTTTTACTTTTAGCAAGTTTCCATCTTCAGGCACAAGAAGACGAAGACGACTATCGTGTACCAGATATCGAACAAGATAATGTACGTGCCACCGGAAACAATGAACTTTCTCTCAACGCATTCAATCTTATTGTATTTGCTGCTTTAGATGCTAGTTATGAGCGTATTCTTAACGAAAACACTTCTGTTGAGCTAGGTGTTTTTACAAGGTTTAAAGACGTTAATGATGATATTGAAACCGATGAAATTTTTGCAAAAGAATTTTCGGTTACAGGTAGTTATAACTGGTTTTTTAGCGAAACTAAACGAGCAAGAGGTTTTTATATGAAAGGTTTTATGATGTATTCTTCGGGTGAGTATGATGAGTATATTCACTATTACTATGATGAAAATGGTAATTATCAGGAAGAATATGAAGGCATCGAATATTCAGATTTGGCTATTGGTATTGGTGTTGGAGGCAAATTTATGCATAAAAAAGGCTTTTTTACCGATTTACATTTCGGAATAGGAAGAAACCTTTTTAACGATGATTCTCCAGAAATTATCGCTCTTTTTGATGTCAACTTAGGCTTTAGGTTCTAATAGTTAAAAACCTACCAATCAATAGGTTTTAAGTTTATTTTTTTTAAAAACTCATTAGCTTTACTAAAGTGTTTGTTGCCAAACCAATAACCTCTATTGGCACTTAAAGGGGAAGGATGACCTGAAGTCAAGACGTGATGTTTTTGGGTATCGATTAACTGAATTTTCTTTTTGGCAAAACCACCCCAAAGTAAAAAAATGATATTTTCTTTTTCTGTAGAAATGGTTTTAATCACTTCATCTGTAAAGGTTTCCCAGCCCTTGTTTTGATGGCTTCCGGCTTGTTGAGCTCTTACCGTTAAAGTAGCATTAAGTAACAACACTCCTTGTTTTGCCCAACGTTCTAAATTTCCGCTCGACGGAAATGTTTTACCTAAATCTTGTTCTATTTCTTTAAAAATATTGACCAACGACGGCGGAAAAGCAACCCCTTCTGGTACCGAAAAGCACAAACCATGGGCTTGGTTAGGACCGTGATAAGGGTCTTGACCGATTATGACCACTTTGGTTGTATCCAAAGGACATAAGTCAAAGGCCTTAAAAATGTCTTGACCTTTTGGGTAACAGGTATAAGCTTGGTATTCTTGTTTTGCAAATGCTACTAAGTTTTTAAAATAAGTTTTTTCAAATTCGGGTTGTAAATGTTTTTTCCAACTTTCTTCAATGTTTACCGTCATAAAATAATGCTTAAATTTGCTTGCCTGAACTCGGTTTTTGATTTGAAATGATAAAGATAACAGAAAAAGCACTTCTCGATTTAGAATTTAACACGGTTTGCCAACAAGTAGAAAAATTCTGTACGACAGAATTAGGAAAAATACTTGCTTTACAACAAAAGCCCTTTGCCAAACGCCAAGAAGTAATAAGAGCACTAGAACAAACCAACGAGTACCTGTCTTCTGAGTTACAGGAAAAACCTATACCCAATCATTATTTCGATAAAATTGAAAAAGAGATACATCTACTTTCAATAGAGAATAGCACCTTAGACGTTTTGGGTTTTAGAAAAATAGCGGCTATTTCGGAAACCACAAATGCATTAATTCTTTTTTTTAGAAAGTATAAAGAAATTTATCCCTACTTATATCAATTTTCAAATGAAGTAGAATCCCTCACCGAGATCAGCGAACATGTGGGTGTGGTCATCAATAAGTTTGGTGAAATAAAAAACGATGCCTCTTCCCTACTTTTTCAATTACGAAAAGAATTAGACGAAGTAAAAGAGCAAATCAATAAGAGTTTTGAGGTCGATTTAAACCGCTATCAAAAGCTGGAATACCTTGATGAAATCAAGGAAACGGTGGTCGATCACATTCGAGTCTTGGCAGTGAATGCAATGTATCGGAAAAAAGTAAAAGGTGCTGTTCTTGGCACTTCCAAAACAGGAAGTATTGTGTATATGCAACCTGAAAATACGGTACATTTTACTAGAAGACTGACACAATTGCAATATGAAGAGAAAAAGGAAGTGCAACGTATCCTAAACGAACTAACACAGCGGATCAAGCCTTACCGTCCGTTATTGATAATTTACCAAAACTTTCTTTCGCAAATGGATGTAATTGCCGCAAAAAAGAATTACGCCAAGCAAATAGATGCGGTATTACCGAAAATTACTTCCAACCGAGAAATAGAACTCAAACAGGCTTATCATCCCCTTTTATTTTTATCGAATAAAAAAACCCATAAAAAAACTTTTCCGCAAGACATTATCCTGAACAAGGATAATCGGATCATTGTGATTTCAGGTCCCAATGCTGGAGGAAAAAGCATTACGCTTAAAACCGTGGGTTTATTACAAGTGATGCTACAAAGCGGAATGTTGATTCCTGTTCACGCGCATTCACGGGTCTGTTTGTTCAATAAGGTTTTAACCGATATTGGTGATAACCAAAGTATCGAAAATCAGCTAAGTACTTATTCTTACCGTCTCAAGAATATGAAATACTTTTTGAGGCATTGTGATGAAAACACCTTGTTTCTCATCGATGAATTTGGTACCGGAAGTGATCCAGAATTAGGTGGCGCTTTAGCGGAAACTTTTTTAGAAGTATTCTACGAAAAACAATCCTTTGGGATTATCACTACACACTACGCCAATCTAAAAAAAATGGCACAGGAAACCGAAGGTATTATCAATGCAAATATGCTTTTTAATAGTCACACTTTTGAACCGATTTATAAGCTGCAACTTGGTGAAGCCGGAAGTTCATTTACTTTTGAAGTGGCTCAAAAAATTGGGATTCCTTATAGTCTCATCAACCGTTCTAAAAAGAAAGTAGAACGCGGTAAGATCAATTTCGATAAGAACATCGCTAAACTACAACGTGAACGGTCTAAACTTGAAAAAACTACAAAATCACTCAAGAAAAAAGAGCAGAGTGCCGAGAAAGAACAAGAAAAGCTTACCCAAATCAATACGAAGATACAAGAGAAATTAGAAGGTTTTCAGGAGTTGTATGATGCTAACCAGAAATACATTCATATTGGTAAAAAGATAGATCAATTGGCATTAGAATTTTTCCAAAAGAAAAACAAGAAAAAGCTGATGATCGAGTTACAAAAAATAGTTGCGGTAGAAAACAGTAAACGGGAGGCTTCTAGAGCCTTAGCCTCCAAAAAGGCGAAAGCAGAAAAAGCTAAAAAGGAAAAAATACAACAAGAGGCTATCCAACAAATTGAGGTAATTCGAGAAAAGAAAAAAGAAGAAAAAGCGCAACAAAAGGTAAAGGAACAAGAAATTAGGAAAGAAAAAATTGCTAACTTTAAAGTTGGTGATACTGTACGTATAGAAGGTAGCCGAAGTAACGGAACCATCGATAAAATAGAAAAGAAAAAAGCAATTGTTAACTACGGGATGTTTACCACCGAAATTGCTTTAGACCAACTCGAACTGATTAAAAAAGCAAAATGACCACACTACCTGAAGATAAACTGATCATTCTTTTTGATGGCGTTTGCAACTTGTGCAACAACACCGTAGATTATGTTCTACGAAAAGATAAGAAAGATATTTTTAGGTTTGCTTCTCTACAGAGCGAACTCGGACAGCAACTTTTAAAAGAACGTGGCATTGACCCTAATGAAGTCGATTCTATTGTGATGATAGATCCAGGCAAGGCTTACTATGTAAAATCTACAGCAGCCCTTAAGATTGCTCAGCAGCTCGGTGGAGGGATTTCTTTTTTACACAACTTCATATTTTTACCGGAAAGCTTTCGGAATGTGGTCTACGACTTTGTGGCGCGAAATCGCTATAAATGGTATGGCAAACGGGAAACTTGTCGTATGCCTACAGCTGAGGAAAAGACGAAGTTTTTGGAGTAAGTGGGTTCTAAGTTGTAAAGTTTTAAATTTTAATAGATATAAACGTAGATGAATTTTGTCACTTCGAGTGGCCGAATGCACGAAAAGTGCTACGCAATAAGGGGCTGTTCTCGATACTTTTTCTTTTAGAAACCTGCCTGTCGCAATGACTGAAGTATTCTCAGCATCAGAAACTGCGATTTAAAAAACTTTGTAACGAAGCGAGTTATGTTAGTTTCAACTTTTTAAAACAGTTTTTCTAGTTGACCATAAATCAAGAAAACACCACTGATGACCATCAACGCAATCACCCATTTTCTGAAGGTACTACTCTTCATAGAAGCCAAAAACTTTTTCCCTATCAAATTTCCTAATGTGGCTCCTATGCCTAGTGCTATTCCGTATACCCATAACTGGTCGTGTAGTAGTCCAAAGAAGGTATAGCTGCCTATTTGTGAGAGTCCCATGAGAAAGGAATTAGCTGTCTTGGTGGCAATCAGTTCTTCTTTGTCGAGTCCTAAATTTAGGTAAAACGGGTTGAGCACAGGACCTAAAGCACCAATAATGGTTCCTAAGATAGAAATGACAAGTCCTAAAGGAATGAAATACCATAGCTTCATTTCAAAAGACTTAGCTTTCTTTCCAAATTTAAACTGCCAAATCGTGCTGATTAGAAAAAGCCCAACGACTATTTGCAGCCACGTGATTTTAAAATTACTAAACAACCAAGCCCCTAACCAAGCTCCAATAATCGCTGTTGGTGCATAATAAAGGCAAACCTTCCATTTGATATGTTTCCAGAAGATAATAAGTCTGGAAGGACGCCCTATAAAAGTACCTAAGTTAAGTACTGGTGCGGTATTATTGACTCCGATGATCCAATCTAAAACAGGCACCAGGACTAATGCTCCACCTCCTCCCGAGATTGTTGAAAGTACAAAAGCAACCAATCCAAGTATAAATAGCAAGAGAACAACGCCTAACTCTACTTCCGAAAAAAGTGAAGTCCACCATTCCATAAGCCTAATATTGTTTTATAAATTTAGAAAAATTTACTTGACTTGGGAGGAAGCGTTTACTGTTTTACCGTAATATTTTTTACGCAACCAAAAAGATACTTTCACGAGTAAAATCAATGCGGGTACTTCTACTAAGGGGCCAATCACGCCTGCAAATGCTTGCCCTGAATTGAGTCCAAATACCGCAATAGCCACAGCTATTGCCAATTCAAAATTATTACCCGCAGCGGTAAAAGCTACCGAGGTGGTTTTATCATAATTGGCTCCTACAGCCTTGGTCATGAAAAAACCAATGATAAACATCGCCGTAAAGTAAAGCAGTAAAGGTATTGCAATAAGTATCACATCCATAGGAATGCTTACGATGAGCTCTCCTTTTAAAGAAAACATTACCACAATGGTAAATAACAAAGCAATCAAGGTGATGGGGGAAATAGCTGGGATAAAGTTATGGGTGTACCACTCCTCTCCTTTTAGCTTTACCAGTAGTTGTCGGCTGAGTATTCCCATAAGAAAAGGAATTCCCAAATAGATCGCTACACTTTCGGCAATGGTGGCTATCGAAATATCAATAATAGCTCCTTCAAAACCTAATAAAGGAGGTAGTTTGGTGATAAACAACCACGCATAAAAACTATAGGCAAATACTTGAAAGATGCTATTTAAGGCTACTAATGCAGCACCGTATTCACTATTACCTTCCGCAAGATCATTCCACACCAATACCATGGCAATGCAACGGGCTAAACCTATCAAAATTAGGCCTACCATATACTCGGGGTAATCACTCAAAAATAGAATCGCTAGCACAAACATGAGTACCGGACCAATTACCCAATTTAGGATGAGCGAAATTGAAAGTATTTTGGTGTTTTTAAAGACTTTTGGCAGTAATGCATAATTGACCTTAGCTAAAGGAGGATACATCATAAGAATAAGTCCTATGGCAATGGGAATATTGGTAGTACCTTGATTAAACGAGTTGATCATATCAGGAAAGCTTGGAATAAAATAACCTAAAGCTATTCCTATTGCCATAGCAACAAAAATCCATAAAGTGAGGTTTCTATCGAGAAAACTTAATTTTTTTGTACTCATTGTTTTTTGGGGTTGATTTGAGAGAAAATGTAATACAACTCTGTCGCAATTTGTAAGCTTCTTTCTTCGTATTTTTCTGCTTGTTGTGGTGAATCATCAAAAGCTTTTGGATCTTCAAAGGTAATAGGAATACGTTTTTCTGCCCCTGCAATAAAAGGGCAACCTCCATCGGCTTGAGAACAAGTCATAATCGCGGCAAAACCAGTAGCTGGATTAAACTCATGGTCCAGTTTTTTTGAAAAAGCAATAACAGGATGAACGCTATCGGCATATTTTATAGTGTAAATAGGGTTGTCTCCCGCAGCGATGGTCGTGATTTTAAACCCCGTATTTTGTAAGGTATTGGCTACCATTGGGAAAAGCGCCGTTGCTTCAGTGCCGCCAGAATAACAAAACACGTTTTTGATTTTAAACTTATACGCCATGGCTTGTGCCCAGACCTGTGACAAATGGCTTCTTCTGGAATTGTGTGTACAAATAAAATGAAGACGAACTTCTTGATGGTTGCTAACTTTGGCTTGTATAAAATCAATCAGCGGTTGTAGAATAGCTTTACGCGGTGCTGTAATGGACGCTAGATCTAATTGCTCTATGCTTTCTTCTATTTTTGGGAACAAAGAATTAGTCATGAGGTATTTAATTTAGGTTTAACAACAATTACTTTCTGGCGTACAGCAAGAGGTACTGCTTAACTCCGCTAAAGCTATTTTTTTCTTCTGAGTAGGAACTCCACATTGGTCTTTTGCCAAGCAATCGGTCTGTTGTGGAGTGAGTAAAAAGTGTGTGCCGTCAAAAGCAAGACCAAACTTCCCAATAGTATTGAAGTTTTGTGCTATCGAGCTTTCTTGTTTGTGACTTTGCATTTGGTATTCTACTTCTATTTCCAAGTCGGTTATTCCCAATACTTCTTCCGATAACTGAATGATCTTTAAAAGCTTTTCGGGATGAAGTCGATGGTCGTAGTCGTTGGCACTCCATAATTGGAAATTCACCACTTCTTCGTGGCGCACTTGTCCTCCACAATCGATAAAATGCTTGGTTACCTTGCCTACCTCTGTCACATGGAAGTGACGGGGAACCAACTCTCCATGTGGTAGTTGAAAAGCGATGGTATCTAATGCTTTTAATGCCTTTTTTACTTCTGATAATTTCATTTTTTTTATTGTAATTATACGATGAATAAGTTTAAATTTTTTTAGCAGCAATCTCCTTGTTGCTGTAGGTCCTGATCGAGAAATTCAAGCATCACTTTTTTCATATGTGTCCAATTTTCTTTATGAATACAATAGCAAACACTCGTGCCTTCTACGTTTCCCTTTATTAAGCCTAAGGTTTTGAGTTCTTTCAGGTGTTGGGATATGGTAGGTTGTGCCAATCCGATTTCATTTACTAAATCACCACAAACACAAGTATCGATTCTAAACAAGTGTTGCAAAATAGCCACCCTTGCCGGATGTCCGAATACTTTCGCATAAAGCGCTATTTTGTTTTGTTCATCGGTAAATATTTCGGTTTTTGCGAGTCCCATAGGTTACTTCTATTAATACATTGCAATATTACGATTAAATATATTAACCTCAAAATATGGTGACATATTTTTTTAATATTCATTCTACATTTTGGTTCAAACCAATTCCTAAATTGTCAGTTCGAGTGATTTTTTATAAAAAAATCATATCGAGAACTATTTCAATTACTAAAATTGATTCAATTGCTATAAAGCAACTTAATCTTTTGAAGGCTATTCAAAATTCCAGCGGTTACCATCGTCCCAACCTTTTCTGGAGTTTCCGTATGCAGAGTAGCCGTTATGTGATTTAAGCATACTCGCTAGGTGTAATAAGTTATAGGTCATAAAGGTGGTATTTCTATTGGTGAAATCACTATCAAAACCTACAGGTTTTTCTAGCTTTTTTCCATCCCATTCTTGATCACCATAACTTGGCCCTGGTCCTACTTCACCTATCCACCCACAATCGGCTTGCGGCGGAATGGAATAACCGATATGTTGCAGGGCATATAAAATACCCATAGCACAATGCTTTACCCCATCTTCGTTTCCGGTAATGATACAACCTCCTACTTTCCCGTAATAGAGGTATTGCCCTTTTTCGTTGGTTTCGCTGCTCATCGCATAGAGTCTTTCGATGAGTTTTTGAGCTACCGATGACTTCTCGCCCAACCAAATAGGTGTTCCGATAATAAGGATGTCAGCGGCAATTACTTTTTTAAACAGCTTTGGCCATTCGTCTTTGCTCCAGCCTTCTTCCGTCATATCGGGGTAAACTCCAGGTGCGACTTCGTGATCTACCAACCTGATATTTTCGACCTTAACGCCTTCCCTTTCCATAATGTTTTTGGAGACGTCCATTAAAGTTTGGGTGTGGCTTTTTTGCGGCGATTTTTTAAGCGTACAGTTGATATAGACGGCTTTCAATTTACTGAAGTCTGGTGTTCTCATCTTTTAATTTTTAATTCGTGAAAGAGTTTTACGATACCTATAAAGGTATTAAAAAGAACGGATTTCTAACTATACTAGCTGCTATGTTCTTTTTTAAGATGCTTTAACATAGGCTACTAAACTTAGGTTAAACCGATTGTCTTTTTTGGTAGGAAGCCCATGCTTTGATAAATTAGAGGAAGTAAATTATTCATTAAAAAAACAATATACCATGGAAAATTTAAATAAAAAGAAGGTTGCCATCTTAGCAACCAACGGATTTGAAGAAAGCGAATTAAGCTCCCCTAAAGCTGCTTTGGAAAAAGCTGGAGCAGAAGTACATATTGTATCAGAAGACTCTGGGAAAATCAAAGGATGGAGCGAAGGCAATTGGAGTAACGAATATACGGTAGATAAGACCTTAGACAGTGTAAGCCAATCCGATTATCACGCTTTAATGCTTCCGGGCGGCGTTATTAATCCGGATAAGTTGAGACGTAACGAAAAAGCCGTGCAATTTGTCAAGTCGTTTTTTGAAAACAAAAAGCCAGTCGCCGCTATTTGTCACGGACCACAACTCTTGGCAGAAGCCGATGTGTTGCAAGGAAGGAAAATTACTTCTTTTGATTCTATCAAAAAAGATATGCTGAATGCAGGAGCCAATTGGGTAGATGAAGAAGTGGTCGTTGATGAAGGTTTAGTCACTAGTAGATCACCTGAAGACCTTGAGGCTTTTAACCGTAAATTGGTAGAAGAAGTTTACGAAGGAAAACACGAAGAGCAAACGGCTTAACCTAAAAAAACATAGTTATGATACCACAAAAAGACCATGGGCCGAGCATCAAGAACGATGAGCGCTATGAGGCCTTACGACGAGAAGGCTACAGCAAAGAAAAAGCTGCACGTATTGCCAATTCTAAAAACCCTGGTAAAAAGGGAGGAAAAGCTAGTACCTATGAAGAAAGAACTAAGCAGGAGCTTTACGATAAAGCAAAAGATATTGGTGTTGAAGGACGCAGTAAGATGAACAAAAAAGAATTGATACATGCTTTGCGTAACCACTAAATTAATTACGAAGCGGACACTGAGGCTCCTAAAGTGTTAGTCTGTTTTTTTATGTATATTACATGTTCATTTTTTTCATTGATGATGTTTCGGTTATAACTCAGCACACGAAAGCTTTTTGGGAGACGTGAGTAACATAGGTGGATTTTGTCACTTCGAGTGGCCGAATGCAGTGAGGTTGTATCGAGAAGTGCTACACAATAAGGGTCTAGTTCTCGATACTTTTTCTTTTAGAAAAAACTCGAACTGACTGGAGTATTCTCAATATCAGACACTGCCCTTCGAGTAACCTCAGGGCTCAACACAATCTCGGACACTGAGGCTCTCGAAGTGTCATTTTATAGATACAAAGCTTATAAAGAAAGGTTATCTGTTTCTCTTGAATACACAAAATTGTAAAGATTGGTTTTTTCTATCATACTTTTTCATCAATGGAAAAAGTATAGTTGTAAAGTTTGACGTGACTTAGATTTTATATCTTCATTTTGCCTTGATGCAAAACGGAGCAAAAGATCAAGACTTAAGTTTCTTATTGACCCATCACGCTTTGCAGGCTAAATTAAAAGAACTTGTTCACAGAGTGAACTTCAAACAGCTTTTAATTCTTGACGTCTACTTCAGCTGTGGGTACCCCAAGGTGAAACTTAGGTCGGTTATGACGTCAATATGAGGAATTCTTTTTTTTAAAGAGTGATGCAGTATTCTTATCTCGGACGCTGAGGCTTCTAAAGTGTCGAACATAGAAATGTTCTCAGCACCAAAACTGCTTCCATAAGTGGACATTTTTTTTATTTTTCTAACCACATACAATGATTTAATGATGAACAATAGCCTCAAGCAAAGCATTATTGTTTATAGGTTTTGTTGTATCTAGTGCTTTTCATTTTTCAGAGTCCGAATCTGAACGGCTTTTTTCCTTTCGTTGCTGTTTTTAATTCTGCTGGTATTTCCCAAATATCTAATTCAGTTTTCCAGTCAGTTTTATACCCTTCTTTTATTGGGTCAAATTTGAGTTTGCTATTCTTAAATCCGTTTTCTCTAAATTTTCTCACAATCTTTTGTAATAAATTCCAAACAGGTTTTTCAAAATCATCGATTGTTTCTGCTGTATAATCAAAATAGAAGTCAGGTTCTGCATGCCAAAATATTAATGAGGCAGTTCCTTTGTCACATTTATGACTTTCAATAATCCAATCCAACACTATTGTTCCATCATCCCAGTTGTATTTATCTGCAAGAAAATATTGTTCTGCCGAGTTTAGCGTTTTAAATTTTTCAAAATCAGGTATAATTTCAACATCGTCATCTTCGTCTCCATTAAATGAAAATTCAATGAAGTTTTTCTTGATCAGTGCTATTTTATTCGGTCGAACTATCATATTTTTTACATTAAGCACAACGGACAGAATATCAATTCAAGTTCCGTTAGGTTTGGGTCTAAGATAGTTAAAAAGCGTAAAATAGGTTGAGCTTATGGGGTTTTATCCGTGGGAATAAATTTGGAGCAATTTGAGATTTATGTTGTTGCCTCACGTTTTTTATTCGCTCAATATTTTATCAATTAAGGTTTTTAATTTTTTCCTGCCGTTTTTGCTCAATCCACCGTATTTCATACTTGGCGAAAATGGTTCTGATTCTGTCATTCTACAAGATTGTAAGCAGAACCAAATTTTCCCAATTACTTTATTTTCTTGATTATAAAATCTAAGAATATATTCAGATTCAGATAAATCCCAAGTAGTTTCGGACCAATCAAAATTACTTGGATTATTAAAAAATTTTATTATGCTAATTTTGTTTGTTTCTGAAATTGTTGTTGATGTTAATCGGCTTATTAAAAAACTATTTTTAAATAACTTTACTTTAGAAACTTTTTTTCTTGGGAATCTATACTTTTCGTTATTAAAATGATCTTTGTAAACATCTCTATGGTCTTGATATTCATCATAACCGTCTTTCCACATAAAAATTTTTAACTCTTCTTCTGGAGTATATTTTGAATAGTATTGATTTCTGTCAGCTATATCAGAAATAATTAAAATTCCTAAAAAAATTAGAATAACAAATATTAAAACTATTTTTAAAACAATTTTCAATTAGTAATATGATTTTATTGTAGTGTGGCAACTCGTTATAACCAAACGAATATAAGTCTTTTTAGGTTATCATAGCTAGCAAGCTTTGGATAGTACGGTATCAAGGAATAAAGTGGTATGTTTTTTTATAAACGCCAAAAGAAAGGGACCAATGCCATGAGTATAAGAAAAAGTAGTAGTGTCAAGGGAAGTCCTACTTTTAAAAAGTCAATGAATTTATATTTTCCGGGACCAAAAACCAATATGCAAGAGGGTTCGAAGGGAGCAATAAGCGAAACAGAGGCTCCCAGCATAATACCTATAGCAAAAGTACGAGGGTCTGCATTGAGCATCTGGGCAGTATCCAAGGCTACCGGAAGGACAACCAATGCGGCAGCGGCATTGCTCATGGGTTGGGTGAGTAAGATTACTAAAATCACAAAACCGCCAAGTACGTACATCGGACCAAAATCGCCTAAAAGATTGGTAATATTTTCTGCGAGGTATTTTGAAGCTCCTGAATTTTGCATAGCGGAACCAAAAGCAGTCATTCCTCCTATAAGAATGAGTAATTTCCAATTGATGATTTCATAGGCTCGGTCTACATGTATGGCTCCAGAGAGCACTGTTAATAATGCTGCGGCCATAAAAGCGATAGAAAGTGGCGTCCAGCCGAAGGTTCCTGCGATGATGGCAAGCAGGAAAACAATAGCAGTAAAAATACCTTTCTTTTCCTTAAACATGTTTACCTTAAAATCGCCAACTACCGAAAACTGCGTGGAGTTTCGGTTTTTATCGATATCTTCTTGGGTTCCTTGTACCAATAAAGTATCACCTATACGCAGCTTGATATCTCCGATTTTTTGCGACACTGGTTCTCCAAACCGCTGTATGGCCAGAACAACCAAATCGTAGTTTTGTCGAAAGCGCGATTTTTTTAAGCTACGGTTAATAAGTTTGGAACTTGGAGTAATGAGTAGTTCTGCCATTACTACTTTTTCGTTGGGCTCTTCTTTTTGGGCAATGGTATCGGCCAATACTTCGAGCCCGGAAGCTTCTTTTATTTTGATGACATCTTCGATACTACACTCTACTAGCAGAATATCATTGGCTTGTATATAAGTAGAAGATCTTGGAATAAAGGCTTCTTTATTGCGTATAATTTTTAGTATACGTATTTCCTGTTTAGCCAAATCGGAATAAAAAGCTACCTGCCCTACTAAACTAGACTCTGCTGAAACGACTACTTCAGAAAGGTATTGTGCAATTTCGTAGCGTTCGTTATACCCCCCATGTTGGTAATTAGGAAGTAGTTTTTTATAAAAAATAAGAATAAAAACAACCCCTGTTACTAGAAAAACAAGACCAATCCAAAAAATCTCAAAAAAGTAAAGAGGTTCCATGCCCGATTGGGCAATATAACCACTAACAGCCATATTGGTAGAAGTACCGATAAGCGTACAGGTTCCGCCAAGAATAGATGCAAACGCCACAGGAATCAATACTTTGGAGGGACTTAAATCGAGTTTTCTGCACATACCAATCACGGGGCCCGTAACCAAAGCGGTAACCGTAGTGTTGTTCATAAAAGCAGAAAGTGCACCAGTTACTAACATCGTGTACCCCACAAAAAGCGTTTTGCTTTTTACGACTTTTATCATCTGTGAACCTAGTTTATCGAGTAAACCTGTTTCGGAGAGTGCTCCAGAAATGATAAAAATAGAGGCTAGAATAATGATAAAGTCGCTACTAAAACCTTCGAAGGCTTCTTTCGGACTAATGATTCCAAATAGGGTGAGCAGAACCAACATCCCGATGGTCACCACATCTACCGAAAACTTTTCGCTGGCAAAAAGAATAATCACAACCACAAGAAGACCGATGACCAAAGCAATTTCCATAGTGTATTTTTACACTAAAATACGTAAAAGGAATATACGAAAAGTAAGAGACTATTTTTTTAAGAGTTATTTTTTTAAGCTTTATAATTATCATCCCAATTCTTTACAATTGGGAAATCCCTTAGTTTCCCTACTGCTTTTCCTACCATCATCGATACGGCTCCATCGCCCGTTACATTTACGGTCGTCCTACACATGTCTAAAGGTCGATCGACGGCAAAGATAAGGGCTAGACCCGCCTCAGGAATTCCTGCTTGGGCGAGTACAATCACCAACATGACCATTCCTGCTCCAGGAACCGCCGCAGAACCAATCGAGGCTAAAGTTGCGGTCGCTATAATACCGAGTTGCGTAGCAAAATCAAGATTCATTCCAAAGGCTTGTGCAATAAATACGGCAGCAACCGCTTGGTATAAGCTCGTACCATCCATATTAATGGTAGCTCCGATAGGCAGCACAAAACTCGAGACTTCTTTTTCTACTCCCAAATGCTCTTCTACCCTTTCCATCGTTACGGGCAAGGTAGCGGCACTCGAACTGGTTGAAAAAGCCAATAACTGCGCAGGCGATATTCCGTTGATAAAAAAAGAAGGAGTACGTTTGGTAAAGATCCAAACCAACAAGATATAAACCCCTATCATCAATAATAAACCTGCTACGACACAGAGTGAATACATCGCCAATGCGGCAAAAAGATCTGCACTTGGTGCTTCTACCACCAAAGCTGCCAATAGTGCAAAAACACCATAAGGTGCAAAAAGCATAATGATGTCAATCATTTTTAAAATAACTTCGTTAAACCCGTCGAAAAAGGCTTTGACGGGCTCGGCTGTTTTCTCAGGAATGAGAATTAAACCTATCCCAAAGAATATCGCAAAGAAAATCACTTGCAACATATTGCCATTGTTAGAGGAAGCTCCAATAATATTGTCAGGAACAATATCGACCAAGGCTTGTAAAGGCCCGGATTCTTTTTGTTTTTGGGCGTCCTGACGTTTCGACTCTGCTTCACCTCCATAACTTTGTACCAGTTCCTCGCGTGTGTCTTCACTAATGGTTTTTCCGGGTTGCACCAAATTGACAACTGCCAAACCAATAGAAACAGCAATCACTGTTGTGGTCACATAAGTCAATATAGTTCTAAAACCCATTTTAGAGAGCTGTGAGATGTCTTTTAGATCAGACACCCCTTTGATAAGGGAAGCTAATATTAAAGGAACTGCAATAAGCTTTAAGGCATTGATAAAAATGGTTCCGAAAGGTTTGATCCAATCTTCTATAAAACCTGGTCCCCAAGTAAAGTTGGTCATCAGAAGTGCAAATACCACTCCAAGTGCCATTCCTAGTAATATTTGCCAGTGCAATGCTAATTTTTTCATACTTATTCTCTATTGATTGATTTTTTGTAATAAATAGTAATCTGCTAATACCAAAGCTGCCATCGCCTCTACAATTGGTACGGCTCTAGGAACCACACATGCATCATGACGGCCTTTGCCCATCATTTCTACTTTGTTACCTTTTTTATCGATGGTTTGTTGGCTTTTCATAAGGGTAGCTACAGGTTTAAAAGCCACACGAAAATAGATTTCACTTCCGTTGGAAATACCGCCTTGTATTCCGCCACTGTAATTGGTTTGGGTCGTTTTATCGGTATTGAATAGGTCGTTATGTTTGCTACCTTTCATTTTTGTGCCTTCAAAACCGCTTCCGTATTCAAACCCTTTTACCGCGTTGATGGAAAGCATCGCTTTCCCAAGTTCTGCGTGGAGCTTGTCAAATACCGGTTCGCCTAAACCCGTAGGCACGTTAGTAATATGACAGAATATCACGCCCCCAATACTATCGCCCTCTTTTTTGGTGGCAAGGATATGGGCTTCCATCTGTTGTGCAACGACCGCATTTGGGCATCGCACATTGTTGTTTTCGATTTCGCTAAAGCGGATTTCATCACCTGAAGATAAACCCACTTTTCCAACCGATTGTGTATAAGCCGTTATCTTTATTTCCGGAATTACCTGTTTAGCAACAGCACCCGCTACAACACGACAAGCGGTTTCGCGAGCGCTTGATCTTCCGCCACCGCGATAATCCCTAAATTTATACTTTTCGTCGTAGGTAAAATCGGCATGGCTTGGCCGATACACCTCTTTGATATGACTGTAATCTTTCGACTTCTGGTCGGTGTTTTTGATAAGAAAACCGATAGGAGTTCCTGTCGTCGTTCCTTCAAAGATTCCTGAGAGAAATTCTACTTTGTCGTCTTCCTTTCGTTGAGTGACCAATCGGGATTGTCCGGGTTTACGACGGTCTAAATCTTCTTGGATTTTCGAGAAATCGATGGCAATACCTGCAGGGCAACCTTCTATGATTCCGCCAATGGCTTTTCCATGCGATTCGCCAAAAGTGGTTAACTTAAATATTTTACCGAAAGAATTGCCCGCCATAGATTGATTTTCAACAAATGTAATTTTTTCGGTAGACAATAGAAAATTTGATGATATGATAATGTATTAATCTGCTAGTGTGTTGATGTGAGAAGTGAGAAGTGAGAATTGAAATTGTGTACGTCCCTGATATAGGTTGACCACTAAAGTCAATTTATATGAAAGCTAATTTAAAATTAATCAAGAAACAACGTAAGTTTTCCGAAGCATTT
>NZ_QKQV01000029.1 GCF_003233725.1 Mesonia sp. K7 | reverse complement strand
AACAGCTTAGAGGTGACCTATTACGCAACCCAGGCAGACGCCGATGCAGGAACCAACCCGCTAACAAGTCCGTATACCAATACGGTGAACAACCAGACGATCTACGTCAGGGTGGAAGATGAGGATACGGGCTGTTTTGTGAGCCAGGGCTTTACGTTGACCCTGGTGGTGAACCCATTGCCATCGCCACAAGTCCCCACGGATCCATTGGAGGTCTGTGATGTGGACAACGATGGCTTTGTGGAGTTTGACCTGGCGGCACAGGTCCCGATTATCCAGAACGGGGAGACCGATGTGACCATCACCTTCCACCTGACCCAAACAGCGGCAGAATCGGGCAACCAGGCGATCGATACGAGCCAGCCCTTTGGGATCAGCAGTGCGAATAACCAGACGATCTATGTACGAGCTACCAATGACCTTACCGGTTGTTATGTGGTGGAGCCGCTAACGCTGGAGGTGGTTCCAAGCCCGACGATAGAGGACCTGGAAGACCTTTACGTCTGTGACGACGCGACACTGGACGGCTTTGCGATGTTCGACCTGACACAGAACACCCCCAATGTACTGGGATTACAGGATCCGAACGAGGTGACGGTGAGCTACCACGAGACCCAGGCCGATGCCGAACTTGGACAGAACGCCATAGCGGTACCGAGCCAGTACACCAATATCGTCGCCAACACGCAACAGATCTTTGTGCGTATCGAGCACAACACCACCGGTTGTTACGACACCTTTGACTTTACAGGGGACAACAGCTTTTGGATAACGGTAGAACCTTATCCTGCAGTGGTGGAGCCCACCGACCTGACCCTGTGCGATGACGATTACAATACCACACCAGTGGCACAGACGATCTTTGACCTGACGGTGAAGGAAGGTGAGATGAGCGGACAGAACTTCCCGCCTGGGAACTACCAGTTCACGTACTATGCCAGCGATGCCGACTACCAGGCCGGCACGCCTATCGCAGACCCTGAGAACTACCAGAATATCGCCAATCCACAGACCTTGGTGGTAGAGGTCACCAATACCGATGCCCAGGGCCTTTGTGCGACGACGGTGAACCTGACCATCAATGTACTGCCATTGCCGAGTCCCGACAGCTACACTCCAGATGAGTTACGTTTGTACCAGTGTGACGATGATAACGATGGCGTGGCGGCAGATCCTTTTGACCTGACCCAGAGCGGTGATATGATCGCGGGCGGCGAGAACGTCAACTTGAGCTACTACACCAATGAGTCTGCAGCAGAGCAGGGCGACACGGCCTCGGCCTCTTACATTGCCACCCCGGACCAATACGTTAACGACCCGAGTCTGAACGTGATCAATGCCGACGGTGTTCCGGTACAGGTCATCTATGTACGGGTAGAAAGCGGTGTGGCAAACAACGACTGTTATGTAGTGACGAGCTTTGAGATACAGGTAGTACCGGCACCGGTACTGAACCCTGCAGGACAGCCTTTCGGGTATGTTCTTTGTGAAGACGGCAATAGTGGCACGGCAGCGGTACAGTTGGACGACATTGCAGCCAATGTCTATGACCTTACCAATGGCGACCCGGCCACACTGATCCCATTGTTGGACCCTAACGGGAATGACGACCTGGACATCAACAACTACCAGGTGAGCTATTACTTTACGGCAGCTGCAGCAGAAGCGGGCGATAGCACGCAGGAAGTTCCCAACGGTTACGATGCCAGTGATGGCGAAAGCTTCTTTATCCGCATCGAGTACCTCAGTACCGGCTGTTACAACACCGGTGCGATAGGGGAAGTGGTGATTACGGTGGAACAGCGCCCGGCGATCAATGCGGTGGACCTGAACGAGACCCTATGCTCGGACGAGCAGGGTGGCAACAGTGTCACGGTGGACCTGACCCAATACGATGGGCAGATCAGTACAGGTGCACCGAACACGGCAGTGGTCTACTATGCCGATATGAACGCTTATATGAGTGGGGACGAAGTGGCCGATCCGACGGTTTTCACCACAACGGGCAACCCACAGACGGTGATAGCCGAAGTGATCGATACCGAGACCCTGTGTGAGTCGGCGGACTTTGCCACGATCACCTTCAACATCAACACGACCCCTATAGTGGATATCAGTGGTTACGACGGAATGATCATCTGTGAGGACCTGGATCCAAGCACCCCGACCGAAGGGGGCGACTATACGCCGATTACCATTGATACGGGGCTCAGCCAGACCCAATACGACTTTGTATGGACGCTGGATGGCACCACGCTCCCAGAAACGGGCAGCAGCATCGATGCCACACAATCAGGAACCTATGAGGTTACGGTGACCGATGTGTTCAACAACTGCAGTGCGACCAGCAGTGCGACCATAGGTGCATCGAACCCGCCGGAGTTCACGGCAACGGCAACCACTTTGGCCTTTGCGGGCGAGCACACGGTGGTCATCGACAATGTGATGGGCATCGGCGACTATGAGTTCAGCATCGACAATGGTCCTTGGACGGACCTGGGCAGCAACACCAGTCTTACATTCGAGGGACTGGGTGGCGGAACGCACACCATCCGTGGAAGGGACAAGAACGGTTGTGGCACCACGATAGTGACCATTACGATAGTGGACTACCCGGCGTTCTTCACTCCGAACAACGATGGCTACAACGACACCTGGAACATCTACGGACTGGCGGAGAGC
>NZ_QKQV01000028.1 GCF_003233725.1 Mesonia sp. K7 | reverse complement strand
TCACAGAAAACAAAACCTAAAGGACAGTCTGCTACTGGGCAGAACTTGAAACCGTTACTCTGGGCTTGTACGTAATACTCATAAGGCTGCGGAGGAACAGCACAGTTCATGGTATACTCTATCTCGCCTTCTACAGTAAACTGACCATAAGGAAAAGGAATATCACTTTGGTTGATGGTTATACAGAACTCTCCCGGACTTGGCTGGGTAAAGTTTGGTGGTGAATACACTATGTTTCCATTAGGACCTATAATGTTTACTTCTATATCTGTAATAGGTGCATCTCCGCCAGCATTATTTCCAATAGGCGCATCAAAGGTACCACAAATCTCGATAGGGAAACTTGTGTTGATTACAGGTAAAGCAGGAGCACAATTAGGATCTACGGGCTCTTGAAACAAAGAACACGCTTCGTAAGATGCTCCCGCCTGATCGATCGGATCGATCGCCATATATCCAAATGCAGAGTCTTGGCATATGTTTGGTCCGTCATCACCCACATAAAATCTATCTATATAGGCAACCCCGGTATGACCTCCTAAGTCACAATCTGTAATGGTTATCTCTATGGTAGCTGCTTGGCCTTGTAACTCTATGGTGTTTATTTTCACACAAGACCATTCTGAATATAACCAGTTACCACCTGTATTTGGCACTTCATTAAAAATACAATCTATCGGGTTAGAAACAATACAACGCTGTTGCACCATATTACCTGACGCATCCAACAACTTCATTGTTAGTGAAGGTTGATCTTGGAAACTATGGTTAGGATCTTCAAATAAAATTAAAAAATCAAAAGTCATCACCTCTCCTGCAATAAACTCTTTTACTAAAGTACCGCCTGTTTTACTAGGTGAATAATCATTTATTCTAATACCACCACTACTTCCTCCCAGAGGGCTTGTTTGCGGCATCACCACACCTTCATTCGCTAAGAAAGCAATATTTGAACCTGGATTAGTATGTGCAAACCTAGTAGTTGGATCGTCATTTAAACCTACAGAGGAAGCAGGGTATGCATTCGCTGCTGTTGTGTAGTCTATACCAAAATTACAAGAAGAAATTGTACCGTAATTTTCTGAGTGAAAAGCTAAATTTTCATCTATACAAGCACACTCATTTTCAACAAAATT
Organism: Mesonia sp. K7; assembly: GCF_003233725.1. Classification (GTDB taxonomy): domain Bacteria; phylum Bacteroidota; class Bacteroidia; order Flavobacteriales; family Flavobacteriaceae; genus Mesonia. Next base: position 2,851 of record NZ_QKQV01000028.1, on the reverse strand, counting down.
TATTTGTTGAATAGCACTTTCGCAACCTGCTATTTCTTGTGACACATAGTAAATATCTCCACTATTTAACAAAACCGAGTTTGGGTTTGCTACTGGCATTGTTCCAGCTGCATCACTGTACCAAGTAATACCTGATCCACTAATATCTACATCACCTAACGTATCTCCAGGGTTTGGAAAGCCAGCAGCTTGCCATGTCGCTCCTGTACAAAATCTTTGTAAAGGGTCTAAACTAGGAGGTGGTGTTGCATATTCAATAACTACCGGAAAAACCTGTGTGCACCCAGTAATCCCTAAATCTACATAATAAGTTTGGTCACCTTGTATTTGGGTAGTGCCAGCTATGGGTATAGTACCCGCAGCATCGCTATACCAGTTTAAATTGCCCGCTGTATTGTAATTTAATAAAGGAATATTATTTAATGTCGTCGTGTCACCTGTGCAATAATCATCATAAGTAAAACCACCCGTTACGATACGTATTTGCCCATTTGCCGGTGTACAACCCGCACTCGCTGGCATGGTATAGTTATAAGTATAGGTGGTATTGGCTTGAGCTCCTGCCTGTGGCCAAGGGTTTACTGTTTGTGGCGAACTATGCGGACTACCATTAAAATACACCGCTGTGGTAAAGCTATTCGTAGGAGCCGTCAAAGCATTGGCTTGTGCGGGAGTAATGTATAAAAACGTTCTTGGATTTTGCCACGTCACTCCTTGAATTGGTAAGCTTGCAGAATCCAAAATCTCTATCATCACATCTGCTGTAGGACTCACGATATAGACATTATTGGTTGGGTCTGCACACAGAACATTGGTCACATTTTCTTCACATTGAGCGAAGGAAGACCATATACTACCAATAAAAAGCAATAATAACAGGGTATAATTTTTCATATTTAGGTATTTTATCTTAGTAGGTTTATTATATAACAATCTTAACTGCTTTTCTCCTACCTTTAAACTCAACTTTTTTTAAGTTTCGAAAAATACTAAAAATATCTTAAACCTCTAAATTAAAAAAGGCTTAAAGAAAATTCTTTAAGCCTTTAGAAAGAGATGTTTTGGTTGATTACCTCTTTACAATTTTAAATTCTGAACGACGGTTCGTCTGATGTTCTTCTTCTGTACAGTTAGAACCACACTTGATTTTTGGATCATTTTCTCCAAAACCTTGACCAGAAATTCTGCTTTCATCAATACCTTTAGAAATAACGTATTGAACTGTACTTTGCGCTCTACGTTCTGATAAATCTAAGTTGTACGTATCAGAGCCTCTATTATCTGTATGTGATCTTACAAAGATGACCATATTTTCATGCTTTTTCATTACAGCCACCAAACGATCTAACTCCATGGCTCCTTCTGGTGTAATAGTTGCTTTATCAAACTCAAACAGAATTGGATTCAGGATTACTTCTTCTTTTGTAATCATTCTTTCAATAGGGTCTAACTCTACCACAACAGTCAATTCTTCTCCAGCATCTTCTTCTACACTAGCAGAACCACTTTCGTATTCTTCTGCATTAACTTGTAACTCATACTTCTTTTTTCCTGGAAGGTTAAAATCGGTCAGACCGCTCGCATTGGTTTGTTTTCCTGCCAATTTCATTCCAGCATCGTTATACACATCTACATCTGCATTTGCAATTAGAGCTCCGTTTTCTGAATTGATCACTTTTACAATTAAATGTAATTCTGGTTCTACTTCCCCTACTCTATATATCTCATCATTCGCTACTAAAACATCCTTACTTCCTCTATTAGAGCTCACATAACCCATCTTTGCAGTTCTGTCGTAAGAAAAAGCAAAATCATCTGCTGTGCTGTTAATAGGCTGCCCCATATTCGTTACGTCTGCCAATGAGGTTTTACCTTCATCGATTGCAAAAATATCTAAACCACCCAAACCTAAGTGACCATCACTTGAGAAATATAAGGTTCCTTCTTGGTCTATAAATGGAAAACTTTCTTTACCTGGAGTATTGATATCACCTCCTAAGTTGACTGGCTCACTAAAAGTACCATCAGCATTTACCGTTACTTTATATAAATCTGACATCCCAAAACCACCTGGCATATCACTCGAAAAGTAAAGTGTATTTCCATCTGGGCTTAAAGCTGGGTGACCTGTAGAGTATTCTGAATTATTGAAAGGTACTTCCTGCACATCATCCCAAACACCTTCTACTAGTTTTGCCGTGTAAAGTTTTAATTGACCAATACCATTTGAGCTTTTTTCATAATCGCCATCAGTATAATCGTTTCTGGTAAAATACATCGTATTTCCATCAGGAGATATTGCTATAGTACCTTCGTGATATTTAGTATTTACTTCGCCTGGTAACAATGTTGCTTTACTAAAATCGTCAGCTACTTTATCAGCAACATAGATATCTAAAGTTGGTTGCTTATTCCAGCCATAATTTTTTCTAGCCTCATTTCTTGCTGACACGAAATACACCTTCTCATCTTTTTCATATACCCCAAAATCTGAATTACCAGTATTTAAGTTTCCGGCAACAGTCGTTGTATATTTTGTCTCTGTATTTAATAATCCGTCTAAATAATTTGGGTTATTTCTATACTCTCTTGCTCTTACATCTTGTGGATATTTATTAGCAAAAGCATCCATAGCTTGGTTACTTTGATCGTATTTTTGGTTTGCTTTTAGCATTTCGGCATAACGTACATGAGCTTCCGCTGTCGCCGTATCTACTTCTGCGATATACATCCCATAATACTTCTCAGCATTTTGGCTATTGTAAATATTATAGTAAGCTTCTGCTAAACGCATGTGCACATAAGCATCATCTTTTCCTTTTGACACTAGCTTTTCATAGTCTTCTATAGC
>NZ_QKQV01000027.1 GCF_003233725.1 Mesonia sp. K7 | reverse complement strand
CCGTAACACCACCAGGGTAAGTTTGTGCATAGATGGATAATGATGTAATGATGGTCATTACACCCAACAAAAGGAGTTTTTTCATGATTTAAAAGTTAGTTAATTATCGATTAACTGCAAATAATTTATGTTTACAGGCAATAATAATAAAAAATATGTTAAAAAAGTTAATTGTGTGTTAAAAAATTATTTTTAATACCGTATCATTAATGATAGCAACAGTTATTTTTAATTTTTATAAAAGCCTTTACGATATTTCTGTTGAAGGTTAGGACAAATAGAAATAAAGGTCCTACGAAGTTTTACTCCAAAATTTGAAAGAAAAATAATTTTTGGCAATTACTTTTCATAAGCACAGCCTCAAAAGTTCGAGGAAATTGCGCTTACCTATGCTACTACAGGCTACAAACCCTCCTAGGTTCTAAACATCACCCTCCACTTTACTCCATACAAAAGCCTACCTCACCCCTACCAAGCCTATAGCTAACCCGATGCTAACTCGTTACTGGTTCGATGCTAACCCGTAAAAAGACCCTGTTTACGGGGTAGCTACGGCTTAGCATCGAAGGAGCAGCGGTCCAGCTATGCTTTATCCTTACTTATGGTAGGGATAAACCTTACTTGGTTTACGTATTTTCCCTATAGCTTTATCGCATCACTTTAAAACATGATATGATGGCAAGAATAATCAACCATCCCTTCGGTAAAATTTCCGGTAAAGCAGGCACTCTGGTGTTTAAGAAAAGTAAACAAGGTATTTATATCAGTGCGCTGCCTTCGCCCAGCACCAAGAAACCCTCATCCCTACAACAATTACAGCAAAGCAAGATGAAAATGGTGATGCACTTTTTAAAGCCTTTACAAAACATTTTGTCCAAAACCTATTTCCCGTTGCGGCAAAATCCCCTTGCTTTTCACCAGATCAAATCCTATTACCTACGGCACGCCTTAAAACCAGTTGGGGAAGGCTATGCCATAGACTACGCCCAATGTCTGCTGGGTTATGGCGAGCTTCGCCCACCCGAACAGGTAACTGCACAACGACCAGGAACCAATAAAATAAAATTGGCTTGGGAACCGCAACTCGGGCAAGCGCTCGCCCAGCAAGACGACCCACTGTTTGCAGTGCTTTATCATGAGGCTTCCCACTTATTCTATTTCGTACCCAAAGTTGCCAAACGGGTAGACGGTACAGCAAGTCTAAAACTTCCTAAAAAGTGGAGGGATTTTTCTAACCTACATCTTTGGGTGGGTTGTGCTAGATCGGAAGAAAAAAAGGCTTCGATGAGTTTGTATGTGGGAAAATTTTAAGTGTGGAGTATTAATTTTCTTATTCTAAAATCTACCTTTTTGGTTAACAAACGATATTAAAAAACCCATAGTCATCAAGCTATGGGTTTCTCTTATTTCACACATTACATCGCTGTAATTATGAAAACTAAATTACTCCTTACAAACATACTAATTTTTTATTTAAATGTTTCGCTGCAAAGACATTAATTAATATCTCTGCCTATAATTATGTGGCCTTTATTCAGGACGGGGCAGAATAAATACCAACCATCTCGTTTATCGCCTGTTGGTGGAGTAGGGAATGTGGAGTAGTCGGCTTAGTATTGGTTTGTTGCTCAAGTTAATTGTTTTATTTCAATTCTGAGAGTTATTGGCTATTAAACGTTGTTGGCAGATAGGCTTTTCGATAAATAATTTAAAATATGCTCATAGTGAATGAAAATATAGGCTCCAATAGTTATCGACAGAATAATAAAACTTATAATTCTAACAAGCCCTATTTTTCTCTTTTGACTTGGAATTAATTTACTTTTTTGAGTATTTAGACTTACCGTTATTTCATTAAGATGTTCTTCATTCTTGATGCGCCCGAGAAACTTAGAAATATCATTTTCTATGGCCGTAAATGCTTTGCTCAAATTGTTTAATAGCACAAACCAAATTACAACAAAGTATAATATACCAACTACAAGTAAAAAAGTATCCTTTGCAAAGTTCTTACCCTCAAAATCAAAAAATCTTAGAATAAGTAAATATGCAACTGGTATAGCTAAAATATATGTAGAAAATTTATTTATTGTCGAATAAATTCTATCAGTCAATTCATGGAAATATTCTTGTGAGGATGTTTTAATCTTCTCAAAAGAAAACTCTGACAAGTAAATTTGAAAACTGCTTCTATAGCTCTTGACAATAGTATTCCAGTTTTTAAGTAAATTAGAAAAACTAATCTTCTCAATTGATATAAGATTAATCATTTCGTTTATAAATAATTTGCGTCGAGCTTCTTGGTCAGATTTTTCAAATACGTGTTCTTTCAGTTCTGCTATCGAAGAGTTTGTCTCAAAATTTTCAATGTCCGTAACACTATACTCAACTCTTATTGAACAAATTTTATCTGGTTTATTGAAGATCAGTTCCAAAAACCCGTTGCTTTCATTCTCGTAGGTGCTCAATTCTCGCAAAAAAGTTATTAACTCTTGCAATTCTAAAAATGACGAAATCTTATCAATTTCATCACTAATACTGTGATGATAATCTAAGTCAAAAACGTAAAAATCTTGATGCTTTAATAGATACCTGTTGTAAGCAATAAAATCATCAAAGCTTTCAAAATAATTTGGAAACTTTGATAGGTCGATTTTAATTACGATGCTATCTCCTATTTCAATACTTTTGAGGTCAGCTGTGTCTTGGCTTTGTTGATGAAAAGCTTCGCGAATTTCTGAATCTTGAAACTTACCGAGAAGTTCTTTTTCTTGCTTAGTGCATACATTAAATAGACAACTAAAACCGTAAGGTGTTTTCTCAAAATCAATAACTTGACCTCTAAACGATATGAAATCTTTTAAAGTCATTACAGCTCAAATTGCTTATCAAGTTCATCTTCAGGTAAATCTTTAAAAATTACGTCATTTCCTTGTCTTACAACTTTCCCTTGTTTGATAAGGTTTTTTTCAAACTCTACTTTATATCCATTTCCAGAAAGTTTTGCTCTATGAAAAATATTAAAGTCTGATTTTTGTGATAATCTATAATTACCACTAACCTCAATTTCATCATCAGATTGAACGTATTCTATAAAACCATTTGGATTGTCAGGATTTATGTGAGCCGAAACAGCATTTATCTCCACATCTTCCTCTTCTTGATATTGTCTTAGTAAGTAATCACTAATCTTTTGATTAGCTTCCTCCTTTTGGTCGTCATTATAGTTTTCTTTTCTCATATACTTAGAGATAGCGTCTTTAAGGTTTTGAGAATTTTTCTTGGAAGATGTCAAATCTGTATTTCCAATGAATTTTTGGAAGTAACTCGACACATCCCTTGTGCCTTTTATAAATGAAAGATATAAATCTTCCTCATTTTCCCATTTGTCAAAATTTATTCGATTTGCTCTTGCCAGTTTATCTATATCAAGTGTTTTCAGTTTTCTAATATCTAAACTATCGTCATTAATGGTAAATTGTTCGGATTTATCCAACATTATTGTAATGAGAAATTCCGTTTGGTTCCTTTTGTAGTGAGTGAATACAACGTAACCACCTTTGGCCTGTGGAACTTGAATTTCTTTTTCCAGCAATTTCATTGATTCGGTCGAGAACTTTAAAAAATCATTCTCATTTCTGTAATCAGTTACCAAGTTTTGAAAAGGGTAAACTAAATCGTCTTCTTGAAACTCTCCATAAGTTGGATTTTTAGAGCCGAAGCTTTTTACAAGTTTATCTACGAACTCCTTTACTGTATTATCATTTTTGTCTAATAAATGATCGGATAGATTCAAGTTTGGGGTTTGATTTCCCTCTCTTTTGATGTGATGTAGTACAATGTTTTTTAATTCCATATTGTATTGGTTAGTTTCTGTCAGCCTTTTTGCCAACTCGTTTTATCAAAACAAATATATACTTTTCATATTTATATGTTTGAATAACATCATCCTTGGGTAAAGTTGACTCTCAAACATACTTAAAATTCCTTAGAAACATTTATAAAATAATTGTTGCCATAATTTTATTTAGTTTTTCTTATTTTACAGAAGGACAAAACATCATTGGCAGCACCGAAGAGACAGAATTAGAAGAATACGATCTTATCAAAAAAGGAGAGATTTTAAGGAATCAAAAACTGAC
>NZ_QKQV01000026.1 GCF_003233725.1 Mesonia sp. K7 | reverse complement strand
AGTCCATAAAAACAAAAAGCCCCCATCAAAAGATGAGGGCTTAAAAAAGGCGGCGACCTACTCTCCCACAATAAGCAGTACCATCGGCGCAAACGGGCTTAACTTCTCTGTTCGGAATGGGAAGAGGTGAGCCCCGTTGCTATAACCACCTTAAATTTTTGCTGTAAGCCATAAGCTTAAAGCCGTCAGCTAACTGCTGACCAATAAGTTAACATATCGAAAAAAACACAAAGTATACGGGAAGTATCCAAAAGATAAAAACAAAGCAGGGCTTGACATAAGCCGTACGGGTTATTAGTATCACTCGGCTATGACGTTACCGCCTTTACACCTATGACCTATCAACGTGGTAGTCTCCCACGACCCTTTAAAGAAATCTCATCTTGTGGTGGGTTTCGCGCTTATATGCTTTCAGCGCTTATCCCTTCCCAACGTAGCTACCCAGCAGTGCTCCTGGCGGAACAACTGGTACACCAGAGGTTGGTCCAACTCGGTCCTCTCGTACTAGAGTCAGATCCACTCAAATTTCTTGCGCCCACTGTAGATAGAGACCGAACTGTCTCACGACGTTCTGAACCCAGCTCGCGTGCCACTTTAATGGGCGAACAGCCCAACCCTTGGGACCTTCTCCAGCCCCAGGATGTGACGAGCCGACATCGAGGTGCCAAACCCCCCCGTCGATGTGAGCTCTTGGGGGAGATCAGCCTGTTATCCCCGGAGTACCTTTTATCCTTTGAGCGATGGCCCTTCCATGCGGAACCACCGGATCACTATGCTCTACTTTCGTACCTGATCGACCTGTATGTCTCTCAGTCAAGCTCCCTTTTGCCATTGCACTCTACGCACGGTTACCAAGCGTGCTGAGGGAACCTTTAGAAGCCTCCGTTACTCTTTTGGAGGCGACCACCCCAGTCAAACTACCCACCAAGCACTGTCCTTCCATAAAGGAAGTTAGGCTCCGAACAAGTAAAGGGTGGTATTTCAACAATGACTCCACCACACCTGGCGATGCAGCTTCAAAGTCTCCCACCTATCCTACACATCACTTGTCCAAAGTCAATACTAAGCTATAGTAAAGGTTCACGGGGTCTTTTCGTCCCACAGCGGGTAATCGGCATCTTCACCGATACTACAATTTCACCGAGCTCATGGCTGAGACAGTGTCCAGATCGTTACACCATTCGTGCAGGTCGGAACTTACCCGACAAGGAATTTCGCTACCTTAGGACCGTTATAGTTACGGCCGCCGTTTACTGGGGCTTCAATTCAATGCTTCGCCGAAGCTGACATCTCCTCTTAACCTTCCAGCACCGGGCAGGTGTCAGGCCCTATACGTCATCTTTCGATTTTGCAGAGCCCTGTGTTTTTGATAAACAGTCGCCTGGACCTCTTCACTGCGGCCCCACCGGAGTGGGGCGACCTTTCTCCCGAAGTTACAGGTCTATTTTGCCTAGTTCCTTAGCCATGAATCTCTCGAGCACCTTAGAATTCTCATCCCAACTACCTGTGTCGGTTTGCGGTACGGGCTGCCTTACTCGCTTTTCTTGGAAGTCGATCCCCTGGATTATCACCGCCGCCGAAGCTTGAGTGTACTATCGTTACCTTTCGGCAACTTCAACGTGCTATTCCGTCAGCACGCACCAAGTTGACGCCTCCGTCACTTTTGTTGTAAAGCAGGTAGCAGAATATTAACTGCTTGTCCATCGACTACCCCTTTCGGGTTCGCCTTAGGTCCCGACTAACCCTCAGCTGATTAGCATAGCTGAGGAAACCTTAGTCTTTCGGTGGACGGGTTTCTCGCCCGTCTTATCGTTACTTATGCCTACATTTTCTTTTCCATACGGTCCAGCATACCTCGCAGTACACCTTCAACCCATATGGAATGCTCCCCTACCACAGATAAATCTGTCCATAGCTTCGGTAGTATGTTTATGCCCGATTATTATCCATGCCGAACCGCTCGACTAGTGAGCTGTTACGCACTCTTTAAATGAATGGCTGCTTCCAAGCCAACATCCTAGCTGTCTAAGCAGTTCAACCGCGTTTATTCAACTTAACATACATTTGGGGACCTTAGCTGATGGTCTGGGTTCTTTCCCTCTCGGACATGGACCTTAGCACCCATGCCCTCACTGATATACATCATTTTATAGCATTCGGAGTTTGTCAGGAATTGGTAGGCGGTGAAGCCCCCGCATCCAATCAGTAGCTCTACCTCTATAAAACTAATATACCGCTGCACCTAAATGCATTTCGGGGAGTACGAGCTATTTCCGAGTTTGATTGGCCTTTCACCCCTACCCTCAGGTCATCCCAAGACTTTTCAACGTCAACGGGTTCGGTCCTCCACTTTGGGTTAACAAAGCTTCAACCTGCCCAAGGGTAGATCACACGGTTTCGCGTCTACTCAACCTAACTCAAGCGCCCTATTAAGACTCGCTTTCGCTACGGCTCCACACCTGAAGTGCTTAACCTTGCTAGATAAAGTAACTCGTAGGCTCATTATGCAAAAGGCACGCCGTCACCCCAATGGGGCTCCGACCGCTTGTAAGCGTATGGTTTCAGGGTCTATTTCACTCCTTTATTCAAGGTTCTTTTCACCTTTCCCTCACGGTACTGGTTCACTATCGGTCTCTCAGTAGTATTTAGCCTTGGCGGATGGTCCCGCCGGATTCATACAGGGTTTCACGTGCCCCGCACTACTCAGGATACTGCTATCAATAACTCTTATTACCTATACAGGGCTATCACCTTCTTTGGCCAAACTTTCCAGTTTGTTCTAGTTCTTTAAGCATCGAATAGCGCAGTCCTACAACCCCATAACGTCCGTAAACGTCATGGTTTGGGCTATTACGCGTTCGCTCGCCACTACTAGCGTAATCACTATTGTTTTCTCTTCCTCCGGGTACTTAGATGTTTCAGTTCTCCGGGTTTGCCCCCTTGCGGGTGACATACCTTCAGTATGCCGGGTTGCCCCATTCGGATATCCGCGGATCAATTTGTATGTGCCAATCCCCGCAGCTTTTCGCAGCTTATCACGTCCTTCGTCGCCTCTGAGAGCCTAGGCATCCCCCATACGCCCTTATCAAGCTTATGTCTTTTACCTAATTTGCTTTTATATTTTTTGTTCGCACACTATATATACATACAGTGCGACTTCTTCTCTCGTATTCTTTATGTTTTCTCAATATGTCAATGAACGTTGTATACCCAACTTGATTGGGTATCTCTTTAGGCACTACTCTTAATCAAATTAACAGCAATTCCTCAAAGAGATTCCCGCCTGAGCGGGAATGTTGTGGAGAATATCGGAGTCGAACCGATGACCTCCTGCGTGCAAGGCAGGCGCTCTAGCCAGCTGAGCTAATTCCCCATTTACTAGCAGTTAGTAATTAGTGAATAGTAATTAGCCGATAATTACTTCAACTTCTAGAATTTCCTTCAATATCTTATGAACTTTTTCAATTAAAAATCATTGATTAATAATCCTTAATTCAACTGTAGTCTCAGGCAGACTCGAACTGCCGACCTCTACATTATCAGTGTAGCGCTCTAACCAGCTGAGCTATGAGACTGTCTTTAGCTTATAGCTGATGGCCATCAGCCTACAGCTTTTTTATTAAATCGACAGAAAAATTAAGACCAAATTCGCTTTTCTCTTGAGTCATAGTCGCCTTAAAGATGATTCCCCATAAATGGAAAATACTCTAGAAAGGAGGTGTTCCAGCCGCACCTTCCGGTACGGCTACCTTGTTACGACTTAGCCCCAGTTACCAGTTTTACCCTAGGCCGATCCTTGCGGTAACGGACTTCAGGTACCCCCAGCTTCCATGGCTTGACGGGCGGTGTGTACAAGGCCCGGGAACGTATTCACCGCATCATGGCTGATATGCGATTACTAGCGATTCCAGCTTCACGCAGTCGAGTTGCAGACTGCGATCCGAACTGTGATAGGGTTTGTAGATTCGCTCCCACTCGCGTGGTGGCTGCTCTCTGTCCCTACCATTGTAGCACGTGTGTGGCCCAGGACGTAAGGGCCGTGATGATTTGACGTCATCCCCACCTTCCTCGCGGTTTGCACCGGCAGTCTGGCCAGAGTTCCCGACATTACTCGCTGGCAACTGACCACAGGGGTTGCGCTCGTTATAGGACTTAACCTGACACCTCACGGCACGAGCTGACGACAACCATGCAGCACCTTGTAATCTGTCCGAAGAAAAAACTGTTTCCAGTCCTGTCAGACTACATTTAAGCCCTGGTAAGGTTCCTCGCGTATCATCGAATTAAACCACATGCTCCACCGCTTGTGCGGGCCCCCGTCAATTCCTTTGAGTTTCATTCTTGCGAACGTACTCCCCAGGTGGGTTACTTATCACTTTCGCTTAGCCACCCAGCACTCAATCGCACCGGACAGCTAGTAACCATCGTTTACGGCGTGGACTACCAGGGTATCTAATCCTGTTCGCTCCCCACGCTTTCGTCCATCAGCGTCAGTACATTATTAGTGATCTGCCTTCGCAATCGGTATTCTGAGTAATATCTATGCATTTCACCGCTACACTACTCATTCTAACCACTTCATAATGACTCAAGACCGGCAGTATCAATGGCAGTTCTACAGTTGAGCTGCAGACTTTCACCACTGACTTACCAATCCGCCTACGGACCCTTTAAACCCAATGATTCCGGATAACGCTTGCATCCTCCGTATTACCGCGGCTGCTGGCACGGAGTTAGCCGATGCTTATTCTTACGGTACCGTCAAAGAACTACACGTAGCCCCATTTCTTCCCGTACAAAAGCAGTTTACAACCCATAGGGCAGTCTTCCTGCACGCGGCATGGCTGGATCAGGCTCCCGCCCATTGTCCAATATTCCTCACTGCTGCCTCCCGTAGGAGTCTGGTCCGTGTCTCAGTACCAGTGTGGGGGATCTCCCTCTCAGGACCCCTAACTATCGTCGCCTAGGTAAGCCGTTACCTTACCTACTAGCTAATAGTACGCATACTCATCTATTACCACCAAGGTTTTAATCACTAGATGATGCCATCCCGTGATACTATGGGGGATTAATCCAAATTTCTCCGGGCTATACCCCTGTAATAGGTAGATTGTATACGCGTTACGCACCCGTGCGCCACTCGTCAGCAAAGGAGCAAGCTCCTCCCTGTTACCGTTCGACTTGCATGTGTTAGGCCTGCCGCTAGCGTTCATCCTGAGCCAGGATCAAACTCTTCATTGTTGTCTCTTAAATATGTTTCCTCAAAACAACCTTGAATGGATTCTTCTTTTGAAAAATCCCAACTCAAAAAAATTAAACGTAAATTAGCCTTAATTTTATTCGTATTACCTGATATCTCTATCAAGCGTACACTTCTGTCAATTCAATATGTCAATGAACTCTCATTCTTGTGATACCAAGGGAATCGAACCCCCACAACGGACACCAGACCATACCTTTTCAAAACTCTTTCCCGTTTTGCGAGTGCAAATGTATAACTCTTTTTTAATTCGGCAA
>NZ_QKQV01000025.1 GCF_003233725.1 Mesonia sp. K7 | reverse complement strand
ACCATAGTTGACGCTAATGGTGTAGTAGTTAGTACTGATTTTGAAATTGAACCACAGATCATAGATATAGATTTGGGACCGGACCAAATCCTTACTACCTCACAACCCACCACCGTATTGGAAGGCAATGCCTATGTCCAAGATCCGGACGCCACCTACCAGTGGTACTATAACGGTGAGTTGATGTTGCACACCGACCCTATACTAGAGGTAGGCACACCAGGAGAATACACTTTAGTGATTACCAATGGAGACAGAACCTGTACGGTCACGGATACCATTGTCATCAGTAATGAATTTCATTGTGACGTTACGGAAACCCAATACTGTGAGCCTATTTATTTAAGTGACATACACATAGATGTCACAGGGGGCTTCTTCACTTACCATACCAATATCAAATCCATTGACGGAGGTGGTATTGATTACAGTCAGGCACATAATGATGATACAACGCTTTCCAATATTCCCCCTGGAGGATATCTCATCACCGTGAGGGATAAGTTAGGAGCTATTTGTACGAAGGAAATAGAGATTGGTTGCTATGGTGGAAAAGCAGGACAGGATCAAGCTGAGGAAGAAAGCATTGCCTCAAAAAATGAGAACACGCAGTCAAATATTGAAGATCAGGTGTTGGACACTAAAATCTACCCCAACCCGAGCAATGCCAATAGCAATTTTCACTATGAAGTATCTTGTGGGAATGAAATCAATGGTGTAGTAGAAATCTTCAACACCTCAGGTGCTATTCTACAACGAAAAGAAATACGTGGCAGTAGTACCTACAGACTTCAGTTCAATTTATTAACCTCCGGACTTTATTTCATACGTGTCTCTTCAGATGCAGGATCCAAAGTTGACAAAATAATTATTAGATAGTCATGATGAGAAAAAATTATTTCAACACCATCAGAAAATCATATGCCAGTGTATTAATTGTAGCCATTATGGGAAATATGATGGTCTTTGCCCAACCGATACAACAATTAATGGCATTCCAACCTATCAAACCAAGAATCGTTACTTCCAATTCTGAAGTTTGGACTGAAAAGAAAGCAAAGCCTTCAAAAGAAGAAAAAAGTTCGATAAAACCCATTGAAGTTAAACCTGAACCTAGCCTAGAGCCTAAAGACCAGCCCACCATCAACACCCATACTTTTAGAGCGATGAATACTTTGGGGGTCATCGGAAAAAAAGATACAGGTGATGTAGAGAGCCCTTATGACAATTTTTTTGATATTGAGATTCCAGAAAGCATAGCTATTGAACAATACCAAGCTTATATCAAATATGAATTGTTCGGCCTCGCCAGTGCCTTATCCACCACTAAAAGTATCAACGGTCATTTATCCTATGGAGGGATGCTCATTGAAAAAGATGACGCCTGGCATACCGTTAAAGAACCCTTGGCAAATCATCAGCTCCAAAAAGGGAAGAATGAAATCTATTTTACACGTCGAGCAGACCAAACCTATCAATACCAAATCAAGAACCTCAAACTGGTGCTGGAACCCAAAACAAGCAACTCGATTGTGGTCAGCCCCATTGTAAAAACCACGAACGGGACTGCTTATATCAATGGGTACGTCCAAGACCCCAATATACAAACAATCCGAGTTACCCCTTTGGAAATCGAAATTCCTGTTGTTGAAGGAAGGTTTGAATACCTTATCCACAACCTACCGGATACTACCCAAAAGCTTCACCTCTCTTTTTTAAACGAAAGTATCACTTTGTCCATAGAAGATTCAACAAGTGAGGGTTTAATCACATTGGACCATAAAGAACCTAAAAAAAGCCTCCATGCTTTTTTTGTTAGCGAACAGAAAGAGCAGCTCTTCTCTTATGAAGCTTTAAGTATTGATCAACAAAATTTATCAGGATCCTATCCTCAGGCGGGATTTGTGGTCAATAAGCTGGAGTTTAAGGATGTAAGGGTTTTAAACTCTAGTCTTTATAATGTAACCGCTGGAGATGCACCTGCATTTCGGGTTCAAAAGCTCCATCTTCCAGATAGTGTTCCCGTTAAACTGCATTTGAAGTTTGATGAAAATAAGATCCCCCAAGGCTATTCCGCAAAAGATGTCAAGACCTTTTACTACAACAAAAGCGAGCGTCAGTGGAAAGCATTGCCCACCGACAGTATATCCTACCAGGATAAAAGTATCATTTCCCGTTCCTTCAATAACGAAACGGATTATATCAATGGTATCATCAAGGTGGCTGAATCTCCGGAAACCAGTAACTTTACACCTACGACCATATCAGATATGGAATATGCCAATCCTAGTGCAGGAATTGTAAGTATTGCACCACCTACTCCCAACAGCACGGGAAGCGTCACGACTAGTTTTCCTTTAAAGTTACCGCAAGGCAGAAACGGAATGCAGCCATCTTTAAGTGTAAACTATAACAGTGAAGCTGGAAACGGTTGGATGGGTGTTGGTTGGGATATTCAAACACCAGCGATTACCTTAAATACCAAATGGGGTGCTCCTGCCTTTGATACTACTTATGAGAGTGAGCTTTATAGTTTAAATGGGGCAGATTTGGTATTAGACGATAATGACGAATACACTAACCCCCATAGAAAAGATAGTATTTCAAGAAATTCAGAACGTCAATTCTACGAGCGCAAAGAAGGAAGTTATCAAAAAATTATTCGTCATGGAAGTGACCCAAGCAATTATTGGTGGGAAGTAACGGACAAACTTGGCAATAGAAGTTTTTATGGAGGAGACGAAAATGGTCAGGTAGATAATGCAATCATCAAAACAAACGACAGTAAAGAAAATATTGTGCATTGGGCATTGCACAAGACCATAGATAACTATGGGAATAGGATTGAGTACCTTTATGATAAGTCAACTGGACATCTTGACGGAGACTCTTCAAAGCCTCTTGCCTCCTCTTTTTATATCAATAAAATATTTTATACACTCCACAGTGGTGCGTATAGGCATTATGAGATAGATTTTAATAGAAATGTATATACCCTTGGGAATGCCTCCTATAATGCTAGGAAAGACAAAATACTAACCGCTAGGAACGGAACCCTACAGCTTACCGATGATTTATTAACTGAAGTAGAAATTAAATATATAGGCGCTAGCAATCAAATCATCAGAACATATCAGTTCGAATATGAAGAAGCTCCTTTTAATAAACGGCAATTATCCAAGATTTCGGAATTTGACACCAATGGTGAATTGTTCTATAGCAATACTATTGAATATTTCAATAAAGATGGCAATGGTAATGATGTGGATGAAAATGAAATTTTATCAGGTCAAACTACCTGGACTGACACCCAAGAAGACTTAATCTTCGATACTCCTTTTGCCCTATTTCCTCTGTTTAATGAAATTGATTTGCAAGATGTTATTGAATCTCCTTTAGGTACTAGTTTTTCTTCTGGTTTCAGTTTAGGTTTTAGGGGCGGAATCGGGTTTAATTTAAACCCCACCTCAAAGAGCATGTCCATTGGGGGTGTTTATAATTACACTAATAATACCCAGAAAAGTCTGGTGGCTTTGGTTGATATAAATGGAGATGGTCTTTCTGATAAAGTATATAAGAAAAATGGTAATTTATACTACAGACCCAATTTACTACAAAGTAATTCATTTGGTAATCCCATTTCCTTAAGTGGTATCAATGATTTGTCAGAAACAAAATCCAAAACAAACACATGGGGTATTGATGTTATCTTAAGTGTAACAGGCGGTTCAGGGAAGCTACAAAAAAAGTTTTCTACAACCCGGACAACTACCGATGGGTATTTTGTAGATAGAAATGGTGATGGATTACCAGACTATGTCAATAATGGAAACATTAAATTTAACCATCACCAAAGCAATCCTTTAAATCGATCTTTTAGCTCTGATATTCTAGATACAGAAAACTATATTGAATCTGGACTTGTGGATCAGGAAATAATTGATGACATAGAAGTCCCGTTCTTAGACGAAATCCGTGAGGAAAACCCACAATTTGATGCCGTAAAAGTATGGGAAGCTCCTTTTACTGGAACAATAAAAATAAATAGTAGAGCAAGGGTAACCTCCCTTTCTTCCATTGAACCTGGTTATCTTAACAGATTCAAACTTACTATTGAAAGATTAGTACTTGACTCTAATGGAGAAGCATATAAAAGCCCCTCTCAAAATTCACTTTTAATTGCCGTAGATAATTTTACAAGTACTTCTGATGTTTTGATCAACCCAAAAAATCCTTCTAATCCAACCACTTATGACATCCCTGTAAATAAAGGAGACTTAATATTGTTCCGGACACACAATAAAGATTATGGCACAGGTGGTGTAGTAGAGTGGAATACCAATATTGTCTATCAAAATTCAGCGGTAAACGATTATGTAGATGAGAATCGCAAGGAAGTTTATAAATATACAGAAAGAGAAGACTATTTGCTTTCTGATGGTTCAGGAATGAGTTTATCTGATTTCAGTTCTGTCAGTCTAGATTTTAACCTATCCAACCTTAATCAGATTAAGTACACCGATGACATTCAATTCATAGCGGAAGTTCGTGAGATCGATGCTGATAATAATATTGTCAATTCAACCTATCACACGGTACACTATGACCATGTCAATGAAATTCTTACGGGCAATACCAACATCCCCTTAAGTTTAAGCCAAAATTCAAATATAAGAAATGCTCTTTTTCTTCAAGTAAAAAGTACCTCTAATATAGCATGGGAACTAATGGAATGGAAGCCTATTCTTACTGCTGATAGTAACTTTTACTATCCCCCTGTTGAATACGTTACCTTTAATAAACGAACTTCAACAAATTTTATCCATAAACTGCCCAAAGGAAATGGAAGCGGTGAATTCCCAGCTCCAAATCTTACGTATGATATAAATGGAAATTTAATAGATCAAG
Source organism: Mesonia sp. K7 (assembly GCF_003233725.1). Taxonomy (GTDB): domain Bacteria; phylum Bacteroidota; class Bacteroidia; order Flavobacteriales; family Flavobacteriaceae; genus Mesonia. The sequence goes on along the minus strand of NZ_QKQV01000025.1, from coordinate 1,605 downwards.
ATTATTTGGTTATTGACAATAATCTTGATACAAATATGTTCTACTCCCTTATGGATTTAGAGCCCAATGATTTTCCTGTTGATCTGCATTTGGTTATCAAAGGTGAGCAAGCGGGCGTAACAACTGTTATTGACAAAAAGACAATTACTATAGATGCTTCTTACAATGTAATTAACAATTCACCCCTAAAACTCAGAAAAAGCCAAGTTAGTGATGTTGATGTTCTCTATGTTGCTTTTTACACGGAAAATAAAAAAGCTGCCTATGAAATCACCAATAACCAAACCAGCATTGGTCAAGCTGTACCTCCTGAAATTGATATTTCATTGGATTCTCAGCAGACCAACCCTCCTAGTTGGTCCGGAATAACCCTTCAAAAACCCATTTTTGTACACAGCCCCAACTTATTTGGGCATGCTTATAGAAATTGGGGATATTTCCTATACAATGGGGGAATAACCTTAAAAAGGGATACGTCTACCCAGGAGCTCATTCTTACAGGCAGTGGTCTTCCTGATATCATTGAGGATTACGGGGCAAACCTTATTGATGGGGCTATATTTCCAGATGCTTCAAACAATGACTATTTAAACAACAACCAGAATAGCAATATAGACGACATTGCAGGTGATTTTGAGAGCAAGCCAAGGTATGCACTTTTTAATAAAGACAATAGAACAGAGAATGACATGTATAATCCCGCAGTCAATTCAAAGTATTTTATAGACAGACAACAAACTCCCCATAGGGTAACCCATCAAGTGGGTAGATTTGGTGAAACAAACTTGTTTGACAGCTATGTGGATTTAAATGATATAGACAATATTCCGTTTTACGGTTTCAAACAAAGAGGTAAAGCTAAAGGAGATGTTACCTCCCCTGGCACTATAACTATAGGAAGCGTAGGTGCAGGGACAGATATTGGAAAATCTGAAACAAAAACGCTTATACAACTAATGGATTTAAATGGAGACAAATATCCGGAGGTGATTACACCCAACAAGATACAATATACCAATAGTGTAGGGGCAATAAGTATTGTAAAGGGGAATGACTTTTATATTAAAACCTCTACTGATGATATTTCTGGAAGCGCTTCAGTTGAAGAATCAAGTCCAAATGATTCTTCCAATGGAGAAACAAATCCTTTAATGTTTAATTTGATAAAGAGTGAGTCAACAAATAGTACTAATGGCGATGCCGCTAGTGGGGATGGTAATTTGGGAAATTCAACAAATGTTCATTCCGGAAGTATAGGAGTAGGTAGCAGTGAAAACAGAATTGAACAGATTTGGTTGGACATGAACGGAGATGGTTTATCGGATAAGGTTTATTTGAATCCTGCGGGCTACATTGATGTTAGCCTAAATCATGGGTATGGATTTTATGATGAAAAAATTACTTGGGGCAACGGCCATGATCTATTAACAAGCAAAAGTGTCTCGGGTCACATAAATGCTAATTTTCCTATAAGTTCCTTTGGAGATATCGCGATTGGAGCTGGTTTGAATTTTTCTAGTGCAAAAAAAAATGTATTCTTCCTTGATGTGAATGGAGATGGATTGATAGATTTGGTTTTTTGGGATAAAGACAATGATACCTATA
>NZ_QKQV01000024.1 GCF_003233725.1 Mesonia sp. K7 | reverse complement strand
TAAAAAATATTATGAGAAATCATCTCTTCTACTTCATCCGTTATCACAATTTTTACAGAGTTATATTCTAATCCTTGTGCTTTATGTATAGAAACTGCATAAGCTACTTGAAAAGGAATAATATTACTAGAATCGTCATCGTCATCATCAGTGCTTTTGTACTTGTCAACAGTAAACCGAATTACGGAATTTCCATTTTCAGAATCATCTAAGAGTTCAAAATCATACCATTCAGTGTCGAATTCATTAAGTACTAAATTGACTTCAATGTCAAACTGAATTTGTTCGTCAAGTAATTCAATTCCTAAGATTTTACCTTTTAGATTATTATAAATTAAAGGTGAAAAGCGACCTGATTCGTTAAAAATTATAGGATCTTCTACTTTGTAAGTTTGAGTACCCCAAACAAATGCTTCATTAGAATTACTGCTTTGTAAAAATGAATTTATATTGTTTATACCATAAAGTCCATCGTAGTTTAAACAAAGAATTATTTCGTCCTCTTCCGTATTTTGAAAAATTGAATTATCAAGTGTTTTAGAATATTCATTTTTAGTTAAAGTTTCTAAAATATTGTCTTCAATATTTCTTACTCTTTCCCAAAGTCTCAATAAATCTTGATTATTACTTCGATAGGGTTTTTCCAATTCAAATACTGAAGATTCTGGAATAAAATACTTTATTAAACTAAACCAATTACCAAAAAGGATTGATTCTATTTGAAATACGTCGCCAACAAGAATAAGCAATCTAAATTTAGCTCTGTTCAGTATTTTAAGCATATCTGAATTACTTACTGTGCTACACTCATCTATGATTAAAATATCGTATTCAGTTTCTCGGCTGTAAGAAAATTTAGTTATAGTTTTGAAAGTGCAGTTAGCAACTTTTATATTACGTTTTAAATTATCAACAGCAGGATTTGTATTTGCTAAGTACAATTTACTTTCTTTGTCAAAAAAGTTTGAAATATGATTAATCATAGTTGATTTACCTGTTCCAGCAGCTCCATAAATCAAAGCTACTTTTGAACTTTCGAATAAGTCTTTAAGAGCAGATTTTTTTTCTTCACAATCAATTTTATAAGCAGTTGAATTAAGCCAGGATTCTATTGAGTTCTTATAATTTTTAATTCCGGTAGATGATATATCTTTTAGTTTGCCTATTATGTTAAAAGTATCGGCTTCGTAACCTCTTATAAATAAATTTTTTTTAAAAGTATCTATTCGTCTATTTTTGTGTTTCCAATATAGATTTTCATTCCATTGACTTATAAGTTCTTCAACATTATTAAAATTTTCAATTTCATTTATAGCTGTAAATAATTGTCCTTTTTGCTCTGTATTGTTTTTAATATGTCTTGCTAAAATTTCATGTTTCCTATCTTCAGTATCAATAGATGCGAAAAGGTCACTTAGTTTTGGATTGTGATTAATTAATGCTGAATTGAATGGCATTTGGTCAAAAGGAATACATCCAAATTCTAAATTTAGGTTTGATAATAATCCACAAGGTGAATTAGTGTACTGCTTTTTAATTATTTTATTGTTAAGTCTTAGAAGTAAATACCTGATTAAATTATGGCCATCGCTTTTAGCTTTACTCATTTTTCTACATTCGTCCAATATTTGAAATATTCGAGAAGATTTTGCTTTCTCAATAACCGTCTTTTTCACATAGTCATAGTACCAATCGTTTAAACTAATAATCTCAATTAAATTTAACCCAGAAGATGTTAAATATTTCATTAGTTCATAAGATTCCTTACCACTACTAATTTTAGATTTCACTCCAAAAATTTTTGCAAAATTATCAATTTCACAGGGTCGTATTGAAACTTCCCAACTATCAATGATTTGTATAGGCATTCTTTTATCTAAAATCTCTATATAGTCAGTGCTTATTGATAGTTTTACGGCATAATTCCCAAGTATATCAAGCTTAGTGAAAGCAATTATTCTGTCAAATTTGCTCGTATAATCATTAGCTCTATGAAAAGTTACTTCATAAAATATTTCATTGTTTACAAAAAATGGTTTTATTTTTTGAATATAATATCTGTCTTTGTAGTCAGTTTTTTTACGATTCCCTTCTGGTTGCTTAATTAATGAAGAAATTTTTTCATAATATTCTTTCAAGTTAGAATCTGTTTTGATTGGAAAATCTTTTAGATTGTGCAGAACATCTAAATTATAGGTATTTTGAAGAAAAGATTTTATTTTAATAAGGTACTCGAAGTATTTGAGTATTAATCTTTCTGAACTTTCTTCGTTAAGAGTATAATGTGAAGCTGTAATTTGCAAGAGCTTATGAAATCTTGATAAAAATTTTAAGTCGCCTCTAGCTTTGATATATTCAATCCCATTCTGAATATTTTCGTAGCTATTAGTTAATTCTGTTTTTTTTGTATCTTCCAAAACTTTTAGAGCAATATGTTCAACAAAATTCCTAAGTTGAGATAAAATATTTTGTGATAATAACCCTCTTTCATCTGCATCAAATTTTTCAATGTTTTTACAAATTGTTTTGTCAATATCAATTATGTATGAAGTTATTTTACTCATTCTGATTTAGGGTTTCCTTTGGCTTGTTGCTAACTCGTTATATTAAAACAAATATATACTATTTTATATTTACATGTCTGGGTAACAATGCCCTTTGAGTTAGATTATATATCTAATATGATTTAAAATTTCTTATCTTAGATAAATGTACAAAATACTTGTTTCTGTAATTTTATGTGGTTTTTTTTATCCTACACAAGGGCAAAACATTATTGGTAGCACCGAAGGGGCAGAATTATCATATATAGAAGAAGAATACGAGCTTATTTACAAAACTAGAGAGAATGACCTCGCATCTTTGTATATGCAAGAGGAAGAGTTAAAAGTTCTAAAGAGCTATATCTTTAGGCTTTTTAAAGAAAAAGAAGAAAATGATGTATTATTGCAATTTTTGAATGATAGCGTATGGTTGGTTTATAAAGACAACACCATTACCTTGACAAGGTGGGTTGGTCATGATAGTGATAATAGGCAGACCTCTTTAGGCTTCTCACAAACACATTACCTCAAAATATTTGGGCTTTCCCGTGACAAAAAAACATTCTAAAAAGCTAAAACACCATGACACTATATGAGTTTAACCTTTTGGAAGAAGACCAAAAATATGACATCACTTTTACCAACGGGCAGTTTCTCACTTATCATCTTACAGAAAATAAACGCTATGCTCTGTATGCTATTGATAAGTTTTTTGTAGAAGTAACCTATCTGATAAACCACAATAAAATTATAGCGTTAAATAGTTTTAAAACCGGAAAACTACTCGATAAATATTCTAACTTAGATAAAATTTAAAAAATATAAATTATTTTTTTCTATATTTCTTTAAATCATTATCGCTAATAGAGTTATATATTTCTGAAAAATCTTTTAACCCATATTGCATAGCTTCAATAATCATAATAAGGGTTGTAACATTAGGAGCTGTCTTTGCATTAAAAGTATTCGAAACGGTTGCTTTTCTTACATGAGCATCTAAAGCAATTTGGTTATAACTACTAGGAGGTTTTCCCTTACCCTTTAGAAGCTTATTTTTTTCCAAAAGAATATTCAAAGTAATTGCAACCCTATATTTTATAATATCTTCTAACTCATTCTCCATTGATTGCAATTAAACATATATTAGATAAATAATCGGTACGTTTTGAAGTACCGATTATTTATTATATATTTGAAGTTGTATTTTTAATTTAAATACGTATTATTTAATTTTGCGATTACTTCTTAAATAAAATATTAGAAGCATTCGCTTTGAATCTCGATCTAAAAACTGGTAATTTTTAATGTGTACGAGAGGATAAGCAAGAATGCTCACGACCCGGGCGTGGGCTCTCTTATTCGTACACAGGTATACCAGTACCATAGATCGGTAAGTAGAGTATCCACGCCTTTTTATTGCTGTCCATACAGAAATTTATTGCGTATATCTCTTCTTACTATTCATCGCAACTTCTTCTTTACAAGTATCGCTACAAAACACTTATGCCTATGCGATAATACAATCGAACAAAAAAAAACCTCCCCACCTGTTTTGGAGAACCGCGGGAAGGTTTACGAATAATAATTAAAACTAAGTTTAACTAAAACCAAGACAAATTTATGAAAAATAACTACACCCCCGTATATGGCACGGGGCTTATCATGCTACTGCTCTATCTTTGCAGCGGACAAGCATTTGCACAAGACACCTATACCCTTACCGGAACCGTGACCGATACCACAGGGCTCGCTATACCTGGGGTACATGTACAGCGTATAGGCAGCCTCACCGGTACTACGACCAATTTTGAGGGTAATTACCGTATAGAAGTACAACCTAACGATAGCCTGAGCTATACCTATATGGGCTTTGCTACGCAAATTGTAGCGGTAAACCACCAAAAAAGTATACACATACAACTCTATCCTAGTGCGCAGGCATTGGACGAAGTGGTCATTAATGCAGGGTACTATACCACCACAGAACGGGAGCGCACAGGAAGTATCGAGAGAGTAACCGCACAAGAGATAGAACGGCAACCCATTGCCAACCCTTTACAGGCTTTACAGGGCAGGATGGCTGGTGTAGAAGTTGTTCAGCGAAGCGGGGTTACAGGTCTGGCCGCCAATATACAGATACGGGGGCAAAACAGTCTGCGAAACTCTCCCAACAATAATGGAAACCTCCCCTTATATATTATCGATGGCGTACCCATCAATTCCAGTCCGGTACGCAGTAGTGGGCTACAGACCAATAACCCAGGCTTAGACCCCCTTAACGCATTGAACCTTGCCAATATCGAAAGTATAGAAGTGCTTAAAGATGCCGATGCTACGGCCATTTATGGTTCCCGTGGGGCAAATGGCGTCATCTTGATCACGACCAAACAAGCGAAAGACCAAAGTGGTAAACTAAAGGTTAACGCTAGATTGTATACGGGTGCTGCCGAGGTATCCCATAAAATGGAATTGCTTAATACCAGACAATACATTGCCATGAGAGAGCAAGCACTAGCCAATGACGGTGTAGAAGCCAATGAATATAATGCGCCCGATCTTTTTTGGGATACGACCCGTTATACCGACTGGCAGGAAGTACTATTTGGGGGTACGGCTACCATCACCAATGCCAATATTGCTTTGTCTAGTGGTAACGAGACCACCTCTTTTTTGCTCGGCGGGGGATATCATAAAGAAGGTACGGTTTACCCCGGTGACTTTGGGTATGAAAAAGCCACGGCTAACCTCAACATCAACCACCATTCAAAAGACCAAAGACTTCAACTTAATTTTAGTAGTAATTATGGGATAGACCAGAACCAACTTTTTAACAATACACTAGTGGGGCTAGCAACTTCTTTACCCCCGAATGCTCCTGAGCTATATACCGATACGGGAGACCTCAATTGGGAAAATTGGGCTTGGGAAGGAAACCCCTTGGCACAATTGGAGAAAAGGCAAAGTCTTAACAGCCATAACCTATTTTCTAACCTAAGCTTTTCCTATGAGCTTTTTAAAAACTTTCGTTTCAAGGCAAACATGGGCTATTCCCACTTAAACAATGAAGAGGTCTTGGAAAATCCTAAATCGGCCTATAATCCCGACAATTGGAACAATATTTATTCTTCTTCTACCCATACCCATATCAAAAGAAAATCATGGATTATTGAACCACAACTGGTATACGACCACCATTGGAAAAAGCTTGAGTTGAACACCTTGGCTGGATTAACCTTTCAAAAAAGCCAAGATGACCTCTTGGTGCTTATGGGAAACAACTATGCCAACGAAAATTCTATTGGTAACCTTACCGCCGCTGAAGAGGTAAGGGTAGAAACAGACCAAGCTATAGATTACCGTTACCAAGCTATTTTTGGACGGATAGGCCTCAATTGGGACAAAAAATATTACCTCAACCTTACCGGTAGAAGAGATGGTTCCTCACGTTTTGGTTCCGAAAATCGATTTGCCAATTTTGGTGCTATAGGTGCCGCATGGATATTTACGGAAGAGGCCTTTATCAAAAACAATCTGTCCTGGTTGAGCTTTGGAAAACTACGCGGCAGTTACGGAACCACGGGCAGTGACCAAATACCCGATTATGGTTATATGGATACCTTTGAGCCTACTCCCGGACCAGGGGGTTTATATCCTGTACAGCTCACCAACCCCAATTATTCCTGGGAAGTCAACAAAAAATTGGAAGCAGCGCTTGAATTAGGCCTGATCGACAACCGTATTAATTTAGAGATAAATTGGTACCGAAACCGCTCTTCCAATCAATTGGTAGGCTATCCGCTCCCTTCTACTACCGGTTTTACGACGGTACAAGCCAATTTTCCGGCTACGGTGCAGAATACCGGATGGGAGCTGGGGCTTACTACCCGAAATATAGACCGTGAAAATTTCAGTTGGACCACCCATCTTAATTTTACCCTTCCCAAAAACAAACTGATTGCGTTTAGAGATATCGAAAACAGTCCCTACCAAAACGTTTACCGTGTAGGACAGCCCCTGAACATCGCCCTACGCTATCGCTATTTGGGAATAGATCCCGAGACGGGGCTTTATCAAGTAGAAGACGTAAACAACGACGGAAGTTATGATTTTGATGACCGCGTGGTGGTAGAGCATCTAGGTCGTGAATATTATGGAGGTATCCAAAACGGCATACGTTGGAAAAATATTCATCTCGATTTTTTATTTCAATATGTAAAGCAGCAAAATTATAGCTACCTCACGGACTATACAGCCCCAGGAAATTACGGTAATAAACCTATAGAAGTGCTACAGGCATGGGAACAGCCTGGGGATGATACCCATATACAACAATTCTCACAGTCATCTGCAGCCAATAGTGCTTATGCCAATGCCATGAGAAGCGATCTAGCAATTACCGATGCCTCTTTCCTACGATTGAAAACGGCTACGCTCTCCTACCGATTGCCCATACAAACAAAAGGGATAGAAACTGTACGAATATATATGCATGGTCAAAACCTACTTACCCTAACCGATTTTAGGGGGCTTGACCCAGAGGGTGGGCAAAGCCTGCCACCGATGCGCACTCTAACGATGGGTGTAGAATTTAATTTTTAACTATAAAACTTTTGTGATGAAAAACTTAAAATACTATATAAGCTTTATGCTCTTGTTGGGTAGCTTTACTTCTTGTGAAGATTTTGTAGACGTAGAGGTACCAGCACACAAAACGGTAAGTGCTACCGTATTCTCTAATGATCAGAGTGCCCAAAGTGCGATGCAGGGGATTTACAACGAACTTTCTAGAGCTGATTTTTCGGGTAGAATGGCGAGTGCGGTAACAGTGCTTGCAGGGCTTTCGGCCGATAACTTAAAAACCACTACGTCATCCCATCCTGAATTAAAAGAATTTTATGAAAACCTAATTCTCCCCAGTAACACCAATAATTTTAACCTTTGGTCCAGCATCTACAACATCATTTATATGTGTAATGCCGTAGTAGAAGGGGTAGAAAACTCAGACGGACTTTCCCCTGAAGTAAGTGACCGCCTTATAGGACAGGCTAAATGCATAAGAGCCTTTGGGTATTTTTATCTTACTAACTTATATGGGGATGTACCACTTATTACCTCTACAGACTATCGTACAAATGCGGTAGCTCCTCAACAAGCACCACAAGAGATTTATGTGCAAATGGTAAAAGATTTGGAAGATGCTCTTGAACTGCTCCCTTTAGAGTACCCCAACGCAGAAAGAACCGCTGTTAACCAAGGAACGGCTATGGCTTTATTGGCTCGCGTATACCTCTATCTGCAAGACTGGACACAAGCGGAGCTTTTGAGCAACGAAGTTATCAATAATCCCAATTATACTCTTTTAGACTCGTTGGATGAGGTTTTTTTAGCCAATAGTCAAGAAGCTATCTGGCAAATTTCCCCAATAGGTGCAGGAAACTCTTTGACCAACACCCCTGAAGGCAGTTTTTTTATCCTTAACAGCCCACCCGGTTATTCGAAGCCAGTAGCACTGACCGAAAGCCTCATAGATACTTTTAAACCCCACGATAATCGTAGGGTAGACTGGATAGGCACCTATCAGGATGAAACAACCACCTTTTACTATCCCTACAAATATAAAATACCTTATGCTACAGGAGCAGATTATACCGAATACTCGATGGTGCTGCGCTTGGCAGAACAATATCTGATAAAGAGTGAAGCCTTAGCGAGAAAAGGTGATTTGAACAATGCTGTCATCGCTTTAGATAAAATAAGGATGAGAGCGGGACTTGACCCTCTCTCTTCCATCGCTCCCAACATCCAACAAGAAGCTCTACTGGATTCTATACAACTAGAAAAAAGAAGAGAATTTTTTACCGAATGGGGGCATCGTTGGTTGGACCTTAAACATACGGGAAAGATTGATGAAGTATTGCAAGATGAAAAACCTTATTGGCAAGGTGCTTACCAGTATTACCCTATACCTGAGGAAGATTTACAGAACAATCCCTATTTAACACAAAACCCCGGTTATTAATCCTTATCATTTATGAAAACATTCTTTCACTTACTATGTAGTTTTATCCTTTTACTAATGGTTAATTATACTATACGGGCAAAAGCCCATACCTCCTATTCTTTGAGGGAAGACACGCTGGCTCAAAACACCGAATTGCGAAAAGGGCAACTTCCTAACGGATTAACGTATTATATCAAACCCGTCAACGATGTTGATAAACTTCATGTTTACCTGTACATCAAAGCGGGAAGCCATCAGGAGGAAGCTGACCAGTTTACTTTTGCTCATTTTATGGAGCACTTAGTCCTAAAGGCTGGAAAACATGTCTCTAAGAAAATGGTCTATGACTCTGAGCTTTTTAATGCTGCAGGTCTGCAACCAAGGGATATAACAGCACACACCTCAGACATTTACACTCAGTTTAGTTTTGTCATTCCTCCTCAAGAAAAGGGGCTTGACGTTGCATTTTTACTTTATAATGATATTTTGTGGGATCAAGACTTCAAGCAAGAATATATCGATAGTGAACGTGCCCCTTTTCTCGAGGAAATGGAGATAAAGGGTGGTAATTCAAGCCTTTCTTTTATGGAATCATATTTGGATAAAAAAATCATCGGTTGTTACGGAATACCTCCTGCTAATTACAGCAACCATATATGGCAGATGAAAAGAGAATCCTTGCTGCGCTATTACGACCAGTGGTACCGACCCGAAAATGCCTCTTTGGTCATTTTGGGCAACATAGAAAACATAGATACTTTGGAAAAGAAAATAAAACAACGTTTTTCTAAAACCGATACCCAAAACAAGTTTCATCCTACAAAAGACTGTAACGGTGATTATAGGTCTAGTTTACCAAAATGGGTAAGGCAAAAAAGAAACACATTGTTGAAAGAAACCACGGCGCAACAGAGCCATTGGCGATTGTACATGCGTACCCCAACTATAGCACCGCCCAACTCGATAGAGGCTTTACAAACAAAGTGGGTACGGGAAATAATAGTGACCTGTTTGAATGAGCAATTAAAACAGCTTACCCAAAAATACAATACGCACTATTTTGCCACTGCCGCCTATCGGGATTTGATAGGTGCCCTTCAAATCAATATAGGAGTAACGCAACAAGGAGAAGAGAAAAGAGCTATCCAAGAAGTGATGGGTTTGCTAAAAACATTGCACAAAAACGGTATTTCTTCTGAAATGTTTGAAGAATTAAAATCGAAAATTAACCATCAGCTACAACAAGAGAAAAATACAGGAGTGACCTATTGGCAAAACGAAATTAAAAAGCAAATAGCCTATGGAGAACTTCTGTTGGATAATAAAAAATCTTTCAAACAGGAATTTATTTCCCAATTGTCTTTAGTGGAATTCAATAGAGCGTTAGAGGATTACCTCAAGAAAATGCCGGAAGATATAGGAGTGATTGCTTCGGAAAAGCATCTTGCGTTTTCTTATTCTGAAAATAAGGTAAGGTCATGGATGAAAGAGGCCAAACCCATACAACCTAAATCTGAAAGTGAAGCTTTACCATTATTAACAGTATTACAAAAAAACAACTTGAAACTGGGAGAGTATCAACAGTTGGAATCTGGAATCCCGCAAGCTTCGGAATATGTATTGAAAAATGGGGTTCGGTTTATACTCCGACCTTACCAACCCGCTCCAAGTGTTTATGGTGACCAAGATCATATACGTATTCATGGCTTTTCCAAAAAAGGAGCGAAATGTTATCCGAAAGAAGATTATTACGCAGCGCTTTACGCCCCAGAAATTGTACGGCATTCAGGTGTGGCAGGTAGAGATAAATTTGCTTTAAGTCAAAATCTGCACAGTGCCTATTACAAAGGTACTTTTTACAACTATATTCGACCCTACGAGACAGGTGTTTATGTAAACACTCCTATAGACCAACTCGAAACAGCTTTACAGTTGATATACCTTTACTTTATAGCTCCCAATTATAACCCAGAAGCTTTTAAAGATTGGAAAGTATCTGCTTCTTATAAATACCTTTCCCAAATCAACCAAGATGATTTCATTGGAAAAATCAAACAGACCTTAAAAGACCCTTATCTTTTACCCAGCGGCTCCCAAGCTCTGGAAGGTATTGCCCAAACCGACCTGGATCGGGCCTATCAGATTTACCAAGAGCTCTTTGGGAATGCAGAAGGCTATACTTTTCTATTCTCTGGTAATTTTCAGGAGGATGAGGTGCTAGGTTTATGCCGAAAATATTTAGGGAATTTACCTGTTTCTCAATCTAAGACCGCTTGTTCTCTATCACTTGACAGCCCAAGACAACTCCCAAAAATTGAGCGTACTCATGAGTTTGTAGCCAAAGAAAATGCGGAAAATACCCGTGTGAAATTAGTTTACCTTTCTCCGCTGGAGGATGGTAATTTGGGTTGGAAAGATGAAATAAAATTAAATATCTTTTATTATTGGCTACAGTATACGTTAATAAAAGAAATAAGAAATAAATCGAAAGAAGGGGGACCCTACACTATTGGGGTAGGGAATTATAACCTTAACAACCCGCCACGGTACAAGGAAGTTGCCCTTAACTTTGGAGGAAGGCCTCAAGACATTGACCGCCTGCTAAGGGAGATAAAAGTAGAAATAGAAAATATACAAAATGCTAACAATAATGAGCGAATGTTTCAGACCGCTTTACAAAAAGTTTATCCTCAAAGGGAGCGGTTAACCAACTTAGAAATACAAAAAGAAATGTATGGATATGCCCGCTATGGTAAGGGTTGGGTAAGCATCCCTGAGAAAAGGGCTTATATCAACTCGCTCACTTCAGATGAAGTGCTTAATTTTTCAGAAGAGATTGTCTCCCAGTCTCCTTATATTTTTAAGTTGTTGCCAAATCCATATGAATAAAAAAAGGACATTGCGATAAGACCGCAATGTCCCTTTTCAATTTACAAATCAATTACCTCTTCGGAAACTGATTTTAAAGGATTGGAATATCCTTGGGTTAAATAGACTTGGTAGTGGGTAGGATTGGGTAAAAATCTTACCTCACAATCAAAATCGCCCATTTCACAATCCACATTCACTTGCTCCCAACCATTGGGACCATCGATCCATCCGGTTACATAGCCTTCATTGGCTTCTAGGGTCGTAAACGACATCCCGACGGCAAGTATCATTGCCAATACGGGTAATAAAAATTGATTTTTCATGGTATTAAAATTTTAATTATTAAATGTGCCTACTCTTTTCTACAGGTTTTCGGCTAACCCCTGCCTGTTGCGCAACAGAAAATCTTTATATTTTTTTAAGGGTGTTGCTGAGGTAAAGTGTCCCTATGGCTATCACCAGAAATACTATACTCAATCCTAATTGTTGTTGCCAAGAAAGGAATTTAAACATACCCCCACATGAACAAGGGATATAGGGGGCGATATAGAGAATACTACCACTATAGATGACATAACCTCCTAAAATAGCTATACTCATGTATAAGGCAATTTTTTGCAGACGAGGCCAGACCAGTAATAGGGCTACGCTTATTTCCAATAAAGGAATGATCCAAGAGAGGGTAGCCACCCACGTCGCGGTCATGTCCCACAAGGGCGAGTTGAGTAAATTACGGTAAAAATCCTGTCTTACCAATAATTGGGAAATTCCCACGTACATCAAGAGTAGCACCAAAAGAGAGACCCCTATCCTTATTATAGCTTGTTTCTTGACCATCTTTGAATGTTTTACACCGACCTATAGACTTTTATTTTAGCCGGCCTATTTACCTACTCCCTAAGGTAAGCGGTAATTTTAGGAAAGGAGTGAGGTTTTTCCCTACACTTTGTAAGGAAAAACCTTCCTGTTGATCAAGTTGAAGTGATATATCTTTTTTAGCAGCTTAAATAAAACCCAGTTCTCTTGCTTTTTGTAACAGGGCCTTATCGTTTTTGTCTTCTACCCCAAAGACCCTTTTGAGTTGGCCTTTACGGCGTTCGATACCCGATGATGAAAGGGGCAGCAGCTGGGGCAAGTCTTTGGTTTTATTGCCTAGGGATAATTCATAAAGAATACGACGGTCAAGTTGGTCTAAAAATCGGTCATGCACCACATATTTCCGTAAAACGCTCCTCACCGTTTTACTATAATAGGGTATGCCATCCATGACTTCTACGATGCATTGGTACAACTCTTTCTCATCTAAATCGTTTTTGACCAAAAAGCCGTCGGGATCTAAGCTTTTAAACAGATTTTGAATCCGAAAGTTATTGTTATAAGTGGTCGCAATGATGACCTTTACCTCCGGGAAGTCCTTTTTTACCTTTAGGGCAAAATCTTCTCCCGAAAGTAACTGCAACTGAGGTACCGGGGGCAGTTTTAAATCGACCAGTACTACATCTAATGGGCGTTCGTCGTGAAATTTTCGCAACTCGTTATGGGCATCTTCCAGGCGATGGGCTTCATATATATGCCAAACCTTTTGGTGATCTTCTTTGGCAATGGTCTCAAAGGTCTTTTTATAAGCCGTAGTAATAATGGGGTGGTCATCGACCAGTAGGACGTGATAATTCTTTTTCATGATTTCAATTTTTGTGTCGGTACTGTGATATAAAAGGCAGTACCGTCTCCGATACTGCTCTTCAAGTTGAGGTCTCCTCCTATTTTATTAATCCTGTCCTGTATATTTTGAAGGCCTATCCCGTCTGAAGCTTGATGGGTTAAAAACCCTTTGCCGTTATCGACGACAGACAGGTAAAAGGTTTTGTTTTTGAAGCCACAAGCCAGCGTTACATGCGTTGCCGCTGCATGCTTGATGGTATTTTGTAATATTTCTTCGGTTATCGCCAAGAGGTGTTCTTTAACGGGTGCTGATAAACTTCGTTTGTTGTGATGGTGGGCCAAGTCACATTGATAGCTAAAATTGCCCAATTCGCTTTTTGCTGCCAAAAGCTTCTCAATATCCTGATAAAAAGAATCTTTGGTAGCTTTTTTAAGATTGTGGGAAATTTCCCTTATTTCCTTTTCTATTTTTTGAAGTTCGCCCAATAGCATTGCATGTTCTTTCTTATCGGAAGCACTCCCTTGAATTTTTAACATCCCCCATTGCATACGTAAGCCAAAGAGTTTACCAAGCACGCCATCATGTAAATCTTCTGCAATACGATAGCGTTCATGCTCTCGCTCTTGTTGCAACTCCTGTTCTTTTTGTCGCTGTTGCTCCAGTTTTTTATAGCGGTATTGTTGTCTAATCATAAAAAACAATAACAGGCCTATGAGTATTACCCCAACACATACCAAGATCAGTATTCTTTTTTGTTTGGAGAGTTTGAGGTTTTGCTGTCGGTATTGTTGGGTGTTGAACTGGATTTGAGCTACTTTATTTCGTTGATGGCGCAAGTTTCTTTGCAATTCGTTTTGTATGTCCTGCCATTGGGTCATGTACGCCGCCGCATGGGACAAATCTATTTTTGCCAAAAGCTTTAAAGCGCTCAAGAGTTCCTTTTTCAATTGGATTTCATGGGCTTCCTGATGTGCTTGTTTGGCATAGGATAATGCCGTAAGCGTATCTCCTTTGGCGAGGTGCCATTCGGCGATGTGAAGCCGATTGATGATGACCCCTTCCCTATTTTCTATACTATCCCTAATCTTTAGGGCTGTTTGAAAGTCTTCTATTTGCCTTTCTTCATGTTTTAGCTGTAATTGGCTATAAGCCCTATTGTCTAATAACCTTGCATAGAGTGCTGGTTTTTTCTTTGCTAGATCTTGGTGGGTCAGTGCTTGGTTATAATAATCGATTGCCTTAGTATATGTACCTTGACGATGCCATAACAATCCTATATTATTATAGGCCGCTTCCCTCATAAATTTATCATCTTTTTCAGGCAGGTACTGTAGAGCCTGCTGATGAAATGCATGGGCACGGTCAAAGCCCTCTAACTCTTTATACAGAAAACCTAATAAGGTGTAACAGCGGTACAACTGTTCTTTTTTGTGCAATTGTAAAAAGGTAGGCAGGGCTTTATAAATGTATGTTTCGCTAGTTGTGTAGTCTTTTAAGCGCCCTTTTATAAAGGCAAGGTTATACCACATTTTCGCTTCATAATAAGGGTGTCTGTTTTGTGAAAAACCTTTTTGGGCCTCGGTATAATGATAAAATGCTTTTTCATAATCTTCTTCTTCGAGGTAGTAAGAACCGTAACTCCAATGTGCGTCTGCGACTTCTAGTGTATCTTCTTGCCGTTCTGCTTCTTCTAACCTCAATTGGTTAAGCTTGAAAAACAGCAAAGAGTCTTGAAGATGATGTGCCTGATAAGTGTAGTCTTTTAATTTTTTCAGCTTCCGTTCCGAAGAAGGTAGCTCTTTGAGGTACTGGATGGCTTGGGCAATCGTTTCTTTTTTAGCAGTATTGGGTAAGTTGCTATTTTGAACTGTCGCTATAGATTGATCGACACTCTTATATAAATCTTCAGATGTAGATGGCTTATCACAGGCTAGAAAACTTGTAAAAAACAAACCATATAAAACAAGCGTAGTTTTACATAAATTATATGTGCTTTGCGTGTACATTTCTGGAAAACTGGCATGACTAAAATAAAAAATTTATGGGAACCTATAAAATATGGGAGGTGCGAGGGGGTTAGTAATTAGTAATTAGGGATTAGTAATTAGGGATTAGTAATTAGGGGTTAGGGGTTAGGGATAGAAGTCAAGCCGACCCGAGTGGTCTTTGTGCAACGTCACCCTGCCCTTTCCCGAGGCTTCGGGAGTTTCAGGATCTCATGTGGAAGATAATAATAAAAAAGATGCTGAACTAAATTCAGCATGACGTATGATTAAAAGTCGTAATTTTGCTTTATTACAAAAAAGCCTTTGGTTTCCCAAAGGCTTTTCTTTTATATGGTTTTAGTTTTATCCATCCCGCTCATTATCGGGTTCTAAACTCTCATCATCACCTGTATCGGTTGATAAGGGCGTCACTTCTTTTTTTTCTGTGGGCAGCTGTTCTGGTGTACAGGCCATTGCCGAGCCTACAATTAAGATACCGATTAAAATTTTATTCTTGTTTTTCATTTGTGCTGTTTTTAAAAGTTTGTAATAAAAATTTCTTCTCCTTTTACGGGAGACATTTCTTCATTGTGCGCACAATTATGAATTAAAAAGTAGGTTAAACCCTCTACGAAGGTAACCGTAGAAAGGGTTTTAGCAGTTATCGTATTCCTTGTATGTAGTGAACAAAAGGCTCAGGGAAGTGAAGTGCTTAGTTTTGAGGGTAAGTGGTCAAAAAGATGCATGCTCCAGTTGTTTGTGAAGCGTTTTTACATTAGCGGTATAGGTTTTGGAAAAAGGAAGAGGGTGGTTGTGGCCCCTCACCTCACAGTTTTTCTTTCCGAAATGAATACGCCACACCTTGGCCGTATTGACCATATAGCTTTTATGGATTCTCATAAACTTTTCGGGCAATCTTTTTTGATAGGCTTTTAAAGTATTAAAGCCACATACCTTTTTTTGCTTCTGAAGGTAAAATTCGGTGGTATTGTTATCTGCCTTTAGAAAGAGAATGTCGGATAACTTAATGTACTTAAAATCCTTGTAGGTGCGAAGACCAATATACCTCTTTTGGGGTTGCATTGCTTTTATAGACTGAAGGCACCGCTGGATTGCTTCTGTTGATATGGGAAAAGCCATAAAATTGAAGAGGTTCATTTTTACCACAGGATAGGCCAAGGCCTGATGAGGTGATATGAGCAACAGCCTGGCTTGTGGATAGACCACTTGGCAGTGTCGTACTTTTTCGTCGACTTGGGCAGAGGTATGAAGGTAAAGGCAAATCAGATCGGGTGTCTGGAAGTGACTTGACATATACTCCTCCAGGGAAGTCGCGGTAAAGAGATGTGTGAAAAGCTTAGCCGCCTCTAATGCCCTAAGCCACTTGTCTAGTTTTCCCACCTCTTTACTGATAAGCAAACATGCATCCATGAATGACAAATATATCGGAGGAGAAAGAGAAAAAACTGAGGGTTTCGCCCACCATAAAGGGGTTTTTTACTTACATCCATTTCCGCTAGTTCGCTTAATTTTACAGTTTCACATACAACCAACTGCTATGAAAGCTTATAAAAAAGTGGTTTCCCAGCTGGAAAAAGCTCTAGAGTCCATGGAGTTGGAAACCCAAGACAGTTTGACAAGGGCTGAGAAAGGTATGGCGTTAAGCAAACGTTACATCAACCAGCTACGGGCAATGGTCTTGAAACAGGGATTTAAGACCCAAGAAGACGAATGCTATTTTTTTAAGAACATCAAGCCACAGGCGGTAAGTAAACTCATCTATTACATCAAACTTTTTACCATCGAGAGCAAACGACCACGTAGTAGCAAAAAAGCCATCAAGCGGTATTTACAACGAGAAATCGACAAGTTACAGGCTTATTTTAATGAAAACCTTGAGTTTTATCATTACTATCGGAGAGGCTCGGAACGTTTGGACCATCATTTCTTCTTAAGAAAGAAGGCCAGTATGCGCTTATATCCCGACACCATCCACTTTGTGACCGATGCCCAATTTTCTACCAGTCATGATAGTTCTCTGGCCACCATCATTGCCTATGACGTGCTTATCGTATATTTACAACAAGAGATTGCACACATCCAACAAGCGTACCCTTTGGTACCCCAAGCCAAAAAAAATATCCCTACGGTAACATGGTCGCATCATAAAGTAGACCTCATTGAACTCATTTATGCACTCCATACTACTGGTGCCATTAATAAAGGTACCGCAAGCATCAATGAAATTGCACTTTTATTCGAGCGGATATTTGATATTGAACTGGGTGATTATTACCGAACCTTTTTAGAGTTACGTTCTCGTCAAATACCCCTCAAATTTTTGGATCAGCTGAAGTCTTCCCTTTACCAACGTATGTTAGAAGCGGATGAGTAAGTTAGGAGCTAGGAATTAGGGGTTAGGAATTAGTAGCTGTACGTCCCTGATATAGGTTGACCACTAAAGTCAATTTATATGAAAGCTAATTTAAAATTAATCAAGAAACAACGTAAGTTTTCCGAAGCATTT
>NZ_QKQV01000023.1 GCF_003233725.1 Mesonia sp. K7 | reverse complement strand
TGGACTACCCGGCGTTCTTCACTCCGAACAACGATGGCTACAACGACACCTGGAACATCTACGGACTGGCGGAGAGCGATCCCTCGGCGAAGATCTATATCTTCGACAGGTACGGCAAGCTCCTGAAGCAGATCAGCCCTATGGGAGAAGGATGGGACGGGACCTATAATGGTGAGCAAATGCCCAGCGGTGATTATTGGTTTAGGGTAGAGTATCAGGAATTAGATAACGCTTCTGGCCAATTGAGAAGGAAAGAATTAAAAGATAACATGACCCTCAAAAGGTAAATTTAAACGATCTTCTTCCAGTAAATTACAATAACAGAAAAAGCAATGATGGCAACTAAGATAGCAATGATTGCTTTTGTGATTTCCTGATAAATAAAGTAACCTGTTCCAAAAAGTAAAGCGTAAACCCCAATGGTTGCCGTAATAAAAGCTAAGACTTTGTAGTTGATGTTTTTAAATTTGCTTTCATTTCCAAAGACTAATTTTTCAAAAGCACTTAATTTTTCTTGTGAGGAAGGTTGAGTTAGGAAGCTTACCACAATCCACGAAAGTGTGGTTACGACCACCCCAATGACCAACTGCCAATGTGAAGCCAATTCAAACCAAGGTTGGTCTAATTTACTATTGACAAAAAAGAAGATGGCTACCAAAAAGGAAACTATCATCGCTGTGATCTCGCTAAACGGATTGATACGGTACCAGAACCATCGTAAAATAAATAACAAACCAGTTCCTGCACCAATTTGCAGTAAAAGATTGAAAGCGTCTCTTGCTTCTTCAAGCACCAATGACAATAAACACGCTAAAAACATCATCACTAAAGTGGAAATTCTACCCACAAGAACTTTCTTTTTTTCAGAGGCATTTTTATCGACAAATCGAGCATAAAAATCATTCACAACATAACTACTTCCCCAATTGAGATGGGTAGAAATGGTACTCATAAAAGCAGCAATAAGTGAAGTGACCACAATACCAAGCAAACCCGATGGCAAAAAAGAGAGCATCGCGGGATAGGATAAATCGTCTTTTATAAACGACTGGTCCAACTCGGGAAAAGCTGTCGCTAAATCAGATAGATTAGGATAAATCACCAAAGAAGCTAAACCAATCATAATCCATGGCCAAGGTCTTAGTGCATAATGAGCAATATTAAAAAATAGCGTTGCCGCAATCGCATTTTTTTCGTCTTTTGCTGCCAACATACGTTGGGCGATATAACCACCGCCACCAGGTTCTGCTCCAGGATACCAAACGCTCCACCATTGTACGGCAATCGGAATAATAATTAGCGGAATAAGCACCTCGAGATTTGAGAAATCAGGGAAAATAGGGGTTTTGGCAATTACATTTTCGTTGGATAATAATTTGTCCAAACCACCAATTTCTGGAAGATTAATAATATAAATACTTGCCCAAATACTACCCACCATGGCAATGATAAATTGGATAAAATCGGTAATGAGTACACCTTTTAATCCGCCGAGGAGCGAATAAACAACCGTAACGATAGAAGCAATCACCAAGGTTTGTAGTTCTGAAAAACCAAACATGACGTGACCAATTTTTATAGCCGCCAAACAGACGGTTGCCATGATGATAATATTGAAGAAAACTCCGAGGTAGATGGCTCTAAAACCTCTTAGAAATGCGGCACTTTTTCCGCTGTAGCGGATTTCATAAAATTCTAAATCGGTCGTAATGTTACTTTTTCGCCAAAGTTTAGCATAGAAAAATACCGTTAACATTCCGGTAAGGAGAAAAGCCCACCAAATCCAGTTTCCATAGACACCATCGGTCCTCACAATACCCGCTACCAAACCTGGGGTGTCGGCTGCAAAAGTGGTTGCCACCATTGAAACACCGAGAAGCCACCATGGCATATTTCGGTTGGATAAGAAAAAGCTATCTACATTTTTACTGCTTTTAAAATAAACCAACACACCCACCAATAAACTGATGACAAAAAAGGAAATAATTAAGATCCAGTCTAAGGTAGATAAAATCATAAGTCTTATTTTATAGCGATGGCGCTAATTTCGACATTTACAAATTTTGGTAAATTGGCAACTTCTACGGTTTCACGAGCTGGAGCAGTTGCTTCATCAAAATATTGAGCATACACACTGTTGATGCGCTGAAAATTGTTCATATCACTAATAAAAATACTGGTTTTTACCACATTCTCAAATGTCATATCGGCAGCTTCTAAAACCGTTTGTAGGTTCTTCATCACCAAATGTGTTTCGTCTTCTAAATTTTCGATCTCCAATTGGCTTGTTTGCGGGTTTATAGCAATTTGTCCGCTTGTGTATAACGTATTTCCTGCCAAAACAGCTTGATTGTAAGGACCAATTGGAGCAGGAGCTAGGTTAGTTGTAATAATTTTTTTCATATATTATAAAGATCTATCGCGTTCTCTGTTTTTGTCGTATTTGATATCACTCAATACACTGGCTTTAATTCCGATGTAAAAATACCAAGATTCTCTTACCCCAAACGGCGTCCAGTTGAAAGACATTTGCCAACTTTCTAAGTCACGCTGAAAACGCAATTGTGTAAATGTAAAACCTTTATTTTTAACATCATAACCTGAGGAAGCTCCGATTGTCCATCGGGGAGCAATTTCTATGTTACCAGAAAACATGATAGAGTGGGAAGAAATCTCATCTTGTCGTCGCAGGTTGTCATAGGTCATGGTATAAGATAATCGTAAATCCCAAGGAATTTTATAATTGTACCATTCTTGATTGATATCATCCTCATTTTCTTCCTGTTCTTCGTCTTCATAAAGTGTACCGTCTTGATTGGTACCGCGACCAAATAAATCATCTGGACGACCTCCATTTCTAAAGGTTTCATCTTCTAACTTGTCAGGTTCTTCTTCGTCTTTAGCTCCTTTTTCGAAGAGTTTACTCGAAAAATTGTACCCAAAGCTTACGTTGGCACGGGTCAAGCGTAAAAGACTCCCACCATTATTGATGTTGAGCGTATTGATTCTTTGATTGCTGTTATTTAGAGCGTAAGGATCTAATGCCCCATTAAAATTGATGTCAAATTTGTCTTGTACCACAGGCAAAACACCTCTTACCTGTATAGGGCTAAGATTTAAAGAATCGGCAGCCATATCATAGGCAGTGGTAAATTGTAAGTTATTTAATAATTTACGCTTGACAGGCTCTGTTGCGGTGGTGTCTTTAGATTTCATTTTGGCTTCAAAATCATTGGTTAGCGAAAAGCCAATACTACTGGAATAACGATTGCCAGGAGCACCAAACAAACCGCCTTCAAAGCGCGTGTATTCTACCACTTCTTCTGGTAAACCTGAAGTCGCAGGAATAAGATAAGTATCATAAAACTCATCAAATTTTGGGTTGACGCTATAACTCAAAGATGGGCGAACTACGTGTCTAATGGTTTGAATTTTTTTGTCTTTACCAAAATTAAAATACCCGTAAACCGTTGTTCCTATACTTGTATTAAAATTGTAAGTTCTATAGGCATCAAATCCGTTTACGGTGTCAGTAACTACTTCTTGCTCTATAGCATCATATTCGCGGCTAATGGTTTTAAAAACCCAGTTTTCCTGAAAATTTGTACCTGCACTTACGCTGAAATGATTGAATATCTTAAAGTTGGTGTTAATCGGAATACTGTGTTGAATACCTGTTTGAGCATCTCTAAACATTTCGGGCTTAAAAAATAACGAGTCCGTCGTTCGAAATCTATTTTCTCCGCGTAAGCTGTATTGAAAGTTGATGTTTTGAATAATTCCTTTTTTAGTGCCTGCTTTTGGTGCAAAAGGATAAATTCTATCGATACTGGCATTAACAGACGGCAAGGTCATGTTAATTTCTTGTGTATTGGTGTTTTGGTTGTGTGTGGCTGCAATAGTAAGGTTAACACCAGGTTCGCCACTAAAGGTTTTGTTATAAGAAATAGATGAACTCATATTATTGTTCAAAAAATTTCCGGTATTATTTTGATTAATGGTTTCTTGATAATAACGACTACTACCTAAGTTAACTGAAGCAGTAAACAAACGCGATGGATTAGCTTTTGGGTCTTGTCTATGGTTCCAAGTGATGTTGTAAATAGACTGTTCTGAATAATCAGGAAAACCAGGTTCGCTATTTAAAAGTTTTTCATAACGTATGTTTATATTTCCGCCAAAGCGATAACGATAAGCATAACTCGATTCTGCTCGCAAACCGTAACTTCCGTTGGTATAATAATCTCCTAAAACTGCCAAATCTACATAATCACTAATGTTGAAATAATACCCTCCGTTTTGGAGGAAATAACCACGGTTTTGGTTGTCACCAAACGACGGAATGATAAATCCTGAAGCTCGATCTTCCGTAAGCGGAAAATAGCCAAAAGGCAAGCCTAAAGGTGTGGGTACATCAGCGATATACATATTGACAAAACCTGTCACAATCTTTTCGTCGGGAACGAATTTTATCTTTCGTGCAAAAAAGTAATATTCTGGATCTTCGATATCTTCGGAAGTGGTAAATTTTACATTCTTCATGTAATACACCGAATCGTTTTCTTTTTTGGTAACTTCGGCTTTTACGTTAAACTCAGATTGTTTGGTTCTGGTATTGTGTACCAAAGCTCGTTGTGTTTTAAAATTAAACCGAATACTATCGGGTTCTGCAACGTTGTTTGCCTGTGTGAAAATTGGTCTTTGTAGGTAGGTTCCCGTAGAATCAACAATTCCGTAGGCGTAAATTTCACTCTTATTCCTATCTAAAATAATAAGTCCTGCTTCTATTTTCATATCACCATATGTAATCACGGCTTGGTCATACAAATAAGCTTTCCCGCTTTTTACATCATAATATTTGTAACCTTTTGCCGTTGAAACTACATCATGTTCTAAGAAAGATTTTTTAGGTTTTACACTATCTATCTTTACAGAATCGATAGGTTTTAAGCTGTCTTTTAGCGGAATATCGATTTCTTTTTCTGCTCGAATATTTACTTTTGTGATGGTGTCGAATTCTTGGCCAAAAAGAGAAGAAGTGCCAACGATTGCAAAAAGGAAAAAGAAGAATATGTAAAAATATGGGTTTTGCAATGTTTCAGAACTATTTTTTATACTTTTGGCTTACTTTTTGAAAGCTCAAAATTACATATATTTTTCTAAGGTATATGTACAATTTATAAAAATAACGATTTAAAGACAATTCAGTATATATGTATTTTAAACATCATAAATCATACCTCTTAGTCGCATTTGTTTTTCTTTTTTTTACTTCTGTTTTAAACCTACAAGCCCAAAACAGTTCTAAAAAACAATTTGTGGTGGTTATAGATGCTGGTCACGGTGGTCACGACCCGGGAAATAGAGGAAGTGGTTATTATGAGAAACACATTGCTTTGGATGTCGCTTTAGCGGTAGGAAAAGAGCTTGAAAAGCACCAAGATATCAAGGTAATCTACACTCGCAAAACCGATGTTTTTATTCCTTTGCACAAGAGAGCTCAAATTGCCAATGATGCCAAAGCCGATTTGTTTGTTTCTATACACTGTAATGCTCATGGTTCTTCTGCTCACGGGACAGAAACTTTTGTTTTAGGGCTGCACAACAGTAAAGCTAACTTAGAAATTGCCATGAAAGAAAACTCGGTAATTTATTTAGAAGAAGATTATGAGGTTACGTACGGAGGTTTTGATCCTAACGATAAATCTTCTTATATCGGGATGACGCTAATGCAAGAAGAATACCTCGATCAAAGTATTTTATTGGCAGATTTTATTCAGAAAGAATATACCAACAAACTAAAACGTGTCAACAGAGGTGTAAAACAAGCCGGACTATTAGTGTTACGCGAAACAGTGATGCCGAGTGTTTTAACAGAAATTGGTTTTCTTTCTTATAAACCAGAAGGAAGCTATCTTAATTCGAGTAAAGGAAAAAGTGATGTAGCAAAATCGATTGAAAATGGTATCCTAAACTACAAAAAGAGTCTCAACCTAAACTTATTTAATACTCCTATTGAAATAAATGAAGCATCAAGTTCTCAAAACAATAAAAAAGAATACACCGATAATTACGACGATATTACTTTTAAAGTACAAGTAGCCGCAGGTTCTACAGCGATAGAAACCAACCCCTATAATTTCAAAGGCTTGCAAAATATTTCGAGAGAAAAAGAAGGCAAGTATTACAAATACTATTATGGAGCAACAAGTAGTTACAAAGAAGTACAAAATTTTTTGGAAGAGGCCAAAAAAGCAGGCTACGAAAACAGTTATATAGTTGCTTTTAAAGACGAAAAAAAGATTAGCGTTAATGACGCGTTAAAAACTAAAAAAGATTAATCTTACTTTTCTATATTTAATTTCATTAAATTTGTTAACAATAAAAATTAGCACACTTGAAAATAACTAGAGAAGTAAAAACAGCGTTGTTGGTTATTATTGCCATCATTCTTTTAATATTTGGTTACAGTTACCTTAAGGGCAATAACTTACTTAACAACCACAGAACTTTTTATGCAACATACAATGAAGCACAAGGTCTTGCGACTTCATCTCCTGTGACCATTAACGGTCTGCAAATAGGTACGGTTTCAGATATTGAGTTTTTAGACGAGAAAGGAAATATCTTGGTGACGATGAATGTACAAAGTGATTTCAAATTTTCTAAAAACAGTGTCGCTCGCATTTATGGAGGTAATCTTATCGGGGGGAAAAGTATGGCGATTATTCCGGTATACGACGGTCCGCAAGCAAAATCTGGAGATACCTTAAAGTCTGATATTGAAGATGGTCTACTGGAAATCGTCAACGACAGGTTATCTCCACTTCAACAAAAACTAGAAAGTGCCATCGTAAATGCAGATTCGCTATTATATGCCTTGAAAGAAGTCTTAAATGCAGAAACCAGAGCCGATTTAAAATCAACGTTTACAAGCTTAAGCGCTACGGCGAAATCTTTTAGTGGTGCAACCGAAAAAATAAACGGAATTCTTGGAGAGAATCAAGCAAAACTTGATCGTACTTTTACTAATCTAGATGATATGTCGGCAAATTTTAAAACCTTATCCGACTCCATATCTAAACTAGAGTTTAATAAAATTGTCAATGATTTTGAAGCTGTTGCCAGTGATTTTAAGGAAATCTCAGAAGGCTTACAAAACGGAAAAGGTTCTGCGGGTAAACTGCTTAATGACGATGCTGTTTATGAAAACTTAGAAAATGCAACACGACAATTAGAGCAACTGTTACAAGACATCAAGCTCAATCCAAAACGATATGTTCATTTCTCTGTTTTTGGAAAAAAACCAGGTGATTATGAACAACCTGAAGACCGAAGCGAATAAAAAATAAAAACCAACCCAATTATGGCCATTCTATCACAAATATTATTTGTCTTAGCATTAATTTTTGCCATTTACTTTTTTATCAGAAACGTAAAAAAGCTTGTTCGTAATATCAAGCTCGGAAAAACAATCAACAGAAGGGACCAACCCAGCAAACGTTTTAAAAATATGGCAATGGTTGCTCTCGGGCAATCTAAAATGGTAAAAAGACCTATTGCAGGTATTTTGCACATTGTGGTTTATTTAGGTTTTGTTATCATCAATATCGAAATGATAGAAATTGTAATCGATGGTATTTTTGGTACGCATCGAGTATTATCATTTATGGGTGGTTTCTATGATTTTCTTATTGGTTCGTTCGAAATATTGGCTTTACTGGTTTTAGTAGGGGTAATCGTTTTTTGGATCAGAAGAAATGTCATCAGGTTAAAGCGCTTTTGGGCCAATGAAATGACCAGCTGGCCAAAAAATGATGCTAATAATATTCTGTATTTTGAAATGATTTTGATGGTTTTATTTTTAACCATGAACGCTGCAGATTATCAATTGCAACTAGTAGGGGCAGACCACTATGCCAACGAAGCTGGAATTATCGGGGCTTTTCCTGTTAGCCAGTTTTTATTACCCTTAATTGACGGGCTGAGTATTTCAAGTCTAATTTTTATAGAAAGAACCGCTTGGTGGTTACACATCCTCGGCGTTTTATTTTTCTTGAACTACCTATATTATTCAAAGCACTTACATATTCTTTTGGCTTTTCCAAACACCTATTTTGCAAAACTTCAACCGCAAGGTGAGTTCAACAACCTAGAAGCCGTAAAAAATGAAGTAGCTTTAATGATGGATCCGAATGCAGATCCGTTTGCCGTTCCAGCAGATGATGCTTCCGCGGAAAGCGCAGCTATCCCCGATAAATTTGGAGCTTCCGATGTGCAAGACCTCAATTGGGTGCAATTGCTTAACTCCTATACCTGTACCGAATGTGGACGATGTACTGCAGAATGTCCAGCCAACCAAACCGGTAAAAAGCTTTCGCCACGTAAGATTATGATGGATACCCGAGATCGTCTGGAAGAGGTTGGTAAAAATATCGACAAAAACGGAAAGTTTGAAAATGACAATAAACAATTATTAAACGATTATATCACCAAAGAAGAGCTTTGGGCCTGTACTACTTGCAACGCTTGTGTAGAGGCTTGTCCAATCGGTATCGACCCATTGTCGATTATTATGGATATGCGCAGGTATTTGGTGATGGAAGAAAGCGCTGCTCCAAACGAATTGAACATTGCAATGGGTAATATCGAAAATAACGGTGCACCCTGGCCTTACAACCAAATGGATAGAATGAATTGGTCACAAGAAAAATAGTAATTGTTTAAAAAAACGATTAAAAAATGACAGAAGAGATTAAAGTCCCGACAATGGCAGAATTCCTTTCACAAGGTAAAGCTCCAGAGGTTTTATTTTGGGTAGGTTGTGCCGGAAGTTTTGACGATAGAGCGAAAAAAATAACCAAAGCTTTTGTAAAGCTATTGCACAAAGCTGGAGTAGAATTTGCGGTATTAGGAACCGAAGAAAGCTGTACAGGTGATCCTGCAAAAAGGGCTGGAAACGAATTTTTATTTCAAATGCAAGCAGCAATGAATATCCAGGTGTTAAATGGATATGAAATCAAAAAAATAGTAACGGCTTGCCCACATTGTTTCAATACGTTAAAAAACGAATACCCTGACCTTGGCGGAAACTACG
This sequence comes from Mesonia sp. K7, assembly GCF_003233725.1. Classification (GTDB taxonomy): domain Bacteria; phylum Bacteroidota; class Bacteroidia; order Flavobacteriales; family Flavobacteriaceae; genus Mesonia. The sequence continues at coordinate 10,499 of NZ_QKQV01000023.1, read as the reverse complement.
AAGTTATACACCACACCCAATTTTTAAAGTCACTACTGGAAGAGGGGAGAATGACGGTTGAAGGTGGAAAATTCAAAGGAAAACGTATTACTTTTCACGACCCTTGCTATTTGGGAAGAGCCAATGGTGTTTTTGAAGCGCCTAGAGAATTACTTCAAAAGTTGGAAGTAGAGTTGGTAGAAATGCGTAAATGTAAAAAAGCCGGGCTTTGTTGTGGTGCTGGTGGAGCTCAAATGTTTAAAGAGCCAGAACCGGGAAATAAAGATGTTAATATTTTACGTACCGAACAGGCTTTAGAAACCCAACCCGATATGATTGCTGCTGGTTGTCCGTTTTGCAATACCATGATGACCGACGGCGTAAAAAATAAAAATAAAGAAAACGATATAGAGGTGCTTGATGTAGCCGAAATGATTGCTCAAGCCCAAGATTTATAAAAAAGAAGATGCTTGTAGATTTTAAGGAATTACCCGATGAGGCACGTATTTGGATATACCAAGCCAATCGATCTTTCACGGAAGAAGAACAAAAAGAAATTACCGATAAAACCACCCGATTTTTAGAACAGTGGACAGCTCACGGAAAAGACCTTCAAGCCGGGTTTGACCTCAAATATAATCGCTTTTTAGTGATTGGGCTTAACCAAGAAAGTCAATCGGCGACAGGTTGTTCTATAGATGCTTCAGTACATTTTATTCAAGAATTAGAAAAAACATATAAAGTCGATTTACTCGATAAGATGAACGTAAGTTTTAAACAAGGTGAATATATTGCCTATAAGCCACTTATCGATTTCAAGAAAATGGTAAAAGACCGCTCGGTTTCTGCAAATACCATTGTTTTTAATAATTTGGTCAATACCAAATCAGAATTTTTATCAGATTGGGAAGTACCCTTGGCACAAAGTTGGCATAATAGATTTCTGTAAAAACATCAAACATTGCTCAACTTTTATGAGGAACCTATTTTCTTTACTCATTTTATGTTTCTTTAGCATTCTTACTGTAAATGCTCAAAAAAATCCGCTTGCAAGCGAAAACCCTACCGTACAGAAAAAATGGGTAGATAGTGTTTACAACCAAATGTCTGTAGAGGAAAGAGTAGGGCAACTTTTTATGGTTGATATTTTCTCGAGTCAAGGCAAGCCTGCAGCCGATAAAATAAAAGAACTGATTAAAAATTATCATATTGGTGGTGTGATTTTCTCTAAAGGAGGTCCGCAGAGGCAAGCCAAGATGAACAATGAGTTTCAGGAACTTTCTAAAGTACCCTTATTGGTTGCGATGGATGCCGAATGGGGCTTGGCTATGCGATTGGATTCTACTTATGCTTTCCCTTGGAATATGACGCTCGGTGCTATCGAAAATTATCATTTGGTTAGAGAAACCGGCAGGTATATTGCCAAACACAACAAGCGATTGGGAGTACACATCAATTTTGCTCCGGTGGTAGATATCAATACCAATCCTGCAAATCCGATTATCGGAAATCGTTCTTTTGGTGAAAACAAAGCGAACGTGACCGAAAAAGCGGTCGCTTTTATGCAAGGAATGCATCAGGAAAATGTGTTGAGCAACGCCAAACATTTTCCCGGTCACGGTGATACCGATGTCGATTCGCATAAGAGTTTGCCCACGATTCCGTTTGATCGAGATCGGTTGGATAGTTTGGAAATGTACCCTTATTATGAGATGATCCATAAAGGAGTTTCGAGTATTATGGTTGCTCATTTAAACGTACCCGAACTAGAACCTAAGGATGGTTTGCCCTCGTCGCTTTCTAAAAAAATTATAACCGATCTACTCAAGAAAAAACTTAATTATAAAGGACTCATTTTTACCGATGCGCTCAATATGAAAGGAGCATCTAATTATGATAGCCCTGGAGAAATTGAATTAGCCGCTTTTGAAGCAGGAAACGATATTTTATTGATTTCAGGAGATGTTCCGAAAGCATATGAATTAATCAAAGAAAAAGTTGAAGAAAGTAAAAAACTGAAAGTTCGTTTAGAAGAATCGGTCAAAAAAATATTATCGGCAAAATACAAAGTTGGCTTACACCATTACCAAGCTGTTGATACAACCCATCTTTATCAGGATTTAAATCACATAGAAAATGATCTGTTATATGAAGAATTGATGGAAAACGCGATCACGCTTATCAAAAACAACAACGCTATACTTCCGATAAGAAAACTAAAAGACACCAAAATTGCTTACCTGCATATGGGTAGCGCTAATGGCGATGCTTTTTATCACACATTAAACAAGTATACTTTTGTAGAGAAATTAGATACCGCTTCAGTAGCAAGTCTATCTACACGTATTAAAAACTATGATCTAGTGATTGTGGGACATCATACTTCAAACGATTCTCCTTGGAAAGACTATAAATTTACAGAAGAAGAGCTTAATCTTTTGCATCAAATTTCTATACAAAATAAAGTTGTTTTAGCAACTTTTTCTCGGCCTTATGCTTTATTGGATGTACAGTCTACAACGAATATCAAAAGCATTGTTTTAGGCTATCAAAACAGCAAAATAAGTCAAGAAAAAGTAGCGCAAGCTATTTTTGGAGCTATCGATATCAAAGGGAAATTACCAGTTTCTTTAGGGAAAAATTTCCCCGAAGGCACGCAGTTTAAAACCAAAGCGATACAACGTTTACAATACGGTTTGCCCGAAAGTGTAGGAATGCGTAGTGATATGCTTCAGCAAATAGATTCGATTGCAGAAATGGTTTTAGAAGACAAAATGACACCTGGTTTCCAAGTATTGGTTGCTCGAAAAGGAAAAGTTATTTTTCAGAAGAACTATGGTTATCACACGTACGAAAATAAAACCGCGGTAACAGATACGACCATTTATGATGTAGCATCACTTACCAAAATATTGGCGACTTTACCGTTGGTGATGAAGTTAGAAGAATTGGGAGAAATTTCGTTAGACACCAAGCTTTCTGAATTGCTGCCAGCATTTAAAAACTCAGATAAAAAGAACATTACGCTAAAGCAAATGTTGAGTCATTATGCAGGCTTAAAGGCTTGGCTTCCCTTTTATATTTCTACGTTAGATAACAAGACCAAAACGGCTTCTTCAGATTATTATCGTCCTTTTAAAACCAAAGGTTTTGATGTACAAGTAGCTCAAAACTTATGGATTAGAAATGATATGAACGATTCTATCGTGAAGGAAATTCGCGAAAGCGAGCTGATGAAAAAGATTGAATACAAATACAGTGACTTGCCTTATTATTTGTTGAAAGAGTATTTAGAAAAATATTATCAACAAAACTTACATGAACTCACACAAGAACAATATTATGGATTCTTGGGTGCTAATAACACGGGCTATTTGCCCTTAGAACGTTTTGACCTTAGTAGAATTCCTCCAACAGAAGTCGATAGCTATTGGCGCGAAACCACTGTGCAAGGATATGTACACGATCAAGGAGCGGCAATGCAAGGCAATATTGGAGGTCACGCAGGAATTTTTAGTAATGCCAATGATGTTGCTAAAATCATGCAAATGTATTTAAATGGCGGTAGTTATGGTGGAAAACAATATTTCAAAAAATCGACTATCGATAAGTTCAACACCTGTTATTATTGTCACAAGGAGACGAGAAGAGGGCTTGGTTTTGATAAGCCGCAACTAAAAAGAGTTGGCCCGACTTGTGGCTGTGTCTCTATGAAAAGTTTTGGTCATACTGGCTTTACCGGAACTATGGCTTGGGCAGATCCAGAAGAAGAAATAGTTTACGTATTTTTATCGAATAGAACTTTTCCTGATGCCGAGAACAGAAAGCTCATTCAAGAAGATATCAGAACAAAGATTCAGCAGATTATATATAACGCAATTATCAAATAAAAAAATGAAAATAGGAATTGTTTGTTATCCCACTTTTGGTGGAAGTGGAGTGGTTGCCACCGAATTAGGAATGCGTTTGGCAACTCGCGGTCACGAGGTGCATTTTATCACTTACAAACAACCCGTTCGTTTAGAACACCTTTCAAAAAACATCTATTTTCATGAAGTCAACGTACCTGATTATCCGCTTTTTCACTATCAGCCATACGAGTTGGCACTATCGAGTAAATTGGTCGATATGGTCAAATTACACGGTATAGAGTTGCTACATGTGCATTATGCCATTCCTCACGCTTACGCGGGATATATGGCTAAGAAAATGTTGGAGGAAGAAAGTATTTATATTCCGATGGTCACGACCTTGCACGGAACAGACATTACACTTGTAGGAAACCATCCGTTTTATAAACCCGCTGTAACTTTCAGTATCAATAAAAGTGATGCTGTAACTTCGGTTTCTGATAGTTTAAAGCAAGATACTTTACGATTGTTTGATATCAAAAATGAAATTGAAGTTGTACCTAACTTTATCGACAATAAAAAAACCAAAAATGTTTTTACCGATTGTCAGCGTGAATTGATGGCAAACGAAGACGAAAAAATCATCACGCACATCAGTAATTTTAGAAAAGTAAAACGTATTGATGATGTCATTGACATTTTTTACAGAATCCAACAAAAAGTAAAATCGAAGTTATTAATGGTTGGTGAAGGTCCGGAAGTGATTTCCGCGAAAGCTTTGGTGAACAAATACAACTTGAAAGATAAAGTAGTTTTCTTAGGTGAAAGTAATGAGATAGAAAAGATTTTATGTTTCTCAGATTTGTTTTTATTACCGTCACAAAACGAAAGCTTTGGTTTGGCGGCTTTGGAAGCGATGACTTATAATGTTCCGGTAATATCTTCTAATACAGGAGGTCTGCCAGAAGTAAATACCCAAGGTTTTAGTGGTTTCTTAAGCGATGTAGGAAATGTGGAAGAAATGGCAGAAAAGGGAATCTACATTTTAGAAGAGGAAACCCGATTAGAACAGTTCAAAAAAAATGCAAAAGAAAATGCCTTAAAGTTTGATATTGAATTGATTATTCCGAAATATGAGTCTATTTACGAAAGAACCTTAGCAAACTTTAAGGCAAAGTCTCTATAAATTTTTCTATTTAGAACTGGTACCTAACGCCTAAAGCAATATCTGGTCCGAAATCATCAATTACATCATAATCTGAAAAACCAATTTCTGGTCTAAAATCTAGCGAAATCAATAACGGAATATCAAAGTTGTATTCGATACCTATGTTACCTGCAACAAAAGCAAAGGCTCCGTCATCGTGATCAAAATCATTTCTTTTATCCTCAACACTACCGATACCACCACCAACACCAAGATACCAATTGAAACCTCCCTCTATGTTCCAAACCCATTGGTACAAAGCTGCTAGTTTTACAGCATCGAAATTACGGTCGTTTCTCCACCCTAAATCCAATTCTAGTCGATTGTTATCGCCCAAACCTCTTTGGTAAGAAACTTCTGCGCCATAACCATTTCCGCCACCAATTCTAAGACCGAGCGCATTTTTTGCTATTTCTTGAGCAGAAGATAAACTAAAAGCTCCTACAGCAAGCAAAACGGTTAAAAAAAGTTTTTTCATAGTTAATTTATTTTTATGTTTTCTCAAAAGTACTTGTAAAAACGCTATCTTTCAGATGAAAAAAAATAATGTTTTGTTAATATTACTTAATAAGTGTTAATGCAATAAATGGACAAAAAACTGCACCAACTTCAACAGCAAATTGACGGAGAATTATTTACAAGTAGTTTATACAAAAAAATGTATGCTACCGATGCTTCTGTTTATCGAGAATACCCGTTGGCAGTTTGTATTCCAAGGCATAAAAGAGATGTTATAAAGCTTATCGAGTTTTGCCATCAAAACAAAATAGGCATTATCCCGCGAGCTGCCGGAACTTCATTGGCAGGTCAATGTGTTGGTAACGGAATTGTAGTCGACATTTCCAAAAATTTTACCCATATCATTTCACTAGATAAAGAAAATAAAACGGTTACTGTTGAACCTGGTGTCATTAGAGATGAACTCAATTTATATTTAAAAGAGTTTGCATTATTTTTTGGCCCCAATACATCGACATCTAATCGCTGTATGCTTGGCGGAATGGTAGGTAACAATTCTAGTGGCTCAACCTCTATACAGTATGGAGTTACTCGGGATAAGGTTATTGAAATCGAAGCTATTCTTTCGGATGGTTCTGAAGTGGTTTTTAAGCCGCTTACCCAAGCAGAGTTTCAGAAGAAACAAGAATTAAATACGCTCGAGGGTGAAATTTACCGGTTTTTTGCTTCCACTTTTAGTGAAAAAGAAAACAGAAGTTTAATTATCGAGAACTTTCCCGACGTAAACATACATCGTAGAAATACAGGTTATGCGCTAGACAAACTTATCGATAATGATTTTTTTGAGGCTCATGATAATGAAACTTTTAATCTTTGTAAACTCATCGCCGGTAGTGAAGGAACTTTAGCCTTTATCACACAAATCAAATTACAATTAGAGGCTTTACCACCAACAGAAGCCGTAATGATCGCAGCGCATTTTCATTCGATCGAAGATTGTTTAAATGCCGTGGTTCCAACGATGCAGCATGATTTGTACGCCTGCGAAATGATGGATGAAACTATTCTCGATTGTACAAAAACCAACCTGAAGTATGCGGAGAGTCGCTTTTTCATCCAGGAAGACCCAGTAGCGATATTATTGTTAGAACTTCGGGCCAACACTCATTCCGTTTTAAGCGAAAAAATTACCGCGCTGCAACAAGAATTAGGGGAAAACACAAGTTCTTACGCTAATGTTGTTTTGCAAGACGAAGAAATAGAAATGGCGGTTGAACTACGTAAAGCAGGTTTAGGTCTTTTGGGAAATATAAAAGGCGATAAAAAAACACTTGCTTGCATAGAAGACACTGCAGTAAAAATTGAAGATTTAGCCAGTTATATCCAAGAGTTTACAGCATTGATGGCTAGATATCAACAAAAAGCCGTGTATTATGCTCACGCTGGAGCAGGAGAGTTGCACCTTAGACCAATACTCAATTTAAAGAAAAGCGAAGAGGTAGCGCTATTTAAACAAATTACTTTGGAAGTTGCAAAACTGGTCAAGAAGTATAAAGGTGCTTTTTCTGGTGAGCACGGCGATGGCCGTGTTCGCGCTGCTTTTATAAAAATGTTAGTAGGAGAAGAGGTATATAAACTATTTATTAAAACCAAGTCTGTTTTCGATCCGGATCATATTTTTAATCCTGGAAAAATTGTTTCTGCAAAGCCTATCGATGAAGATTTGCGTTATGTTGCCGATCGAGAAGAGCCAGTGATTAAAACCTTAATGAACTTTGACGATAGCTTTGGATTTTTGCGAGCAATCGAAAATTGTAATGGAAGTGGAGATTGCCGTAAGACCGAACTTTCCAGCGGAGTGATGTGTCCGAGTTATCACGTGACCAAAAACGAAAAAGATACCACTCGTGGCAGGGCAAATGTCTTACGCGAAATGCTTACCAATAATAGAAATTTAAATCAGTTTGATGATAAAGAAGCCATTGAAGTTTTAGACTTATGCGTAGGTTGTAAAGCATGTAAAAGTGAATGCCCTTCTAATATCGATATGGCAACCTACAAGGCAGAAACCTTATACCAATATTACCAACACCACAAGCGAAAGCGAAGCGATTACCTATTTGGAAATGCCAATAAAATCAATCAATTGGCAAGTATTTTACCAAATTTTACCAATAGGCTTTATAAAAACCCAACCGCAGCAAAACTTATCAAGAGATTAAGCGGAATTGCTCCTGAGCGAAGTTTGCCACTAGTGAGTCGTAAAAGTTTAACCAAACAACTTAAAGTCTTATTAGCAGAAAACAATCAACCACAAAAACCTATTAAGGAAGTCTATTTGTTTGTAGATGAATTTACAGATACACTTGATACCCAGATTGGTTTAGAAGCCATCAAATTATTGCAAAAACTCAACTATCGGGTTTCTTACCTTCCACACCAGGAAAGTGGGAGAGCTTTTATCAGCAAAGGTTTTTTAGAACAAGCTCAACAAGTGGCAAATCAAAATATTGAAGCTTTTAAAGATGTCGTCACAGCGGAAACGCCACTCATAGGTATCGAACCGAGTGCTATTCTGAGCTTTAGAGACGAATACTTACGTTTGGCAAACGATATCAATTCCGCGAAAGCGATCGCTCAAAACACTTTTCTTATCGAAGAGTTTTTAGCCAAAGAAATTGCTTTAGAAAATATAAAGTCTTCTCAATTTTCAGAAGATACCAGAGTGATAAAAATACACCCACACTGCCATCAGAAATCCTTAAGTCACAGCAAACACACTTTTGATATTTTAAACCTACCCAAAAACCATCAGGTTACGGTTATCAATGCAGGTTGTTGTGGCATGGCAGGCTCTTTTGGTTACAAAAAAGAGCATTATAAAGTGAGTATGCAAATGGGTGATTTAAGGCTTTTTCCAAGTATCAAAAAAACAAAAGCAACAACCGAAGTTGTTGCTAATGGTACAAGTTGTCGTCATCAAATCTATGACGGAACAGGAAGAATTGCCTTGCATCCTGTTCAAATATTATATCAATCTTTAATTTAAATGATATTAATTAATAATGTGTGATTCAATAGATTGAGTGGATTGTATTTCTATAGGTTCAATATACATCAAACCGTAAGCAGTTAAATCTTCAAATTCATAGTTGATAGCATTAGTGCTATAAATCATTCCCACATCACTTCCGAAATAATTAATAGATTTCAATACGTTTTGTTCTGCTAATACATCAAAAGAAGCTATTCCAAAATCGGCTTTTACTTCTAGATGTACATCTAAAGCAGAAACCAATACATCATCATAAATAGTACCCGCAACATCATAAGTATTTAATATTTCTTGTTGCGTAGTAGCGATAGTATAATTGATGGTAAAAGGTATGTTCTGGCCTTGGACATCTACGGTTTGGTTGATGGTACCAGACTCAGTCGTTAAGGTTTCGTTATTTCCTGCATTGGCATCAAAAATAACGACGTTTTCTAAATCGATATCTACAGGGTCAAAACCTAGGTCTTGCATATTTACGGTATATGTTCCGGTGTAAAGTAGCTTTGTACCACTTTTTGACAAACTTCCTTTACTTAAAACACCTGTAAATAAACCTTGGTTATCTTCAGGTTGGTTAGAAGTAAAAGTAAATTGATTCTGACCAGAACTATTTGCCGTCAAGGTTTCCTGTTGATTTACTGATCTAGGTTGAGGGTCATCGTTTACAGTTCTCGTGTTGGAGTATGTCCAACTATTTCCATCGGTTAATGGCATATAATTAGCATTGTTGGTTTCCCCAGAATTAGTATCATCAGAGCTACAACCTACTACTAATAAACATGCAAAAATAAGGGATAAAAAATTTGTTTTCATAGTTTCTTAATTTTCCCAAATATAGTAAAAAACAAATTTACTAGGATGTTTTATGCACTTATGGCCGATTCCTCGATAGATTGCCGATCGTTATCTAGCGGAACAAAAGATTCTGGCTGGTAATAATAGAGTTTCCATTTTTTGTCTTGGTATTCTAATGCGGTAAGATTTTCTACCCAATCTCCCGAGTTCAGATAAAGACAAGAACCTTTTTTATTGATTTTTCTCACAATCTGTGGCTGGTGAATATGACCACAAACTACATATTTATAACCCTGTTCAATGGCAAGTTCTGCCGCTACTTCTTCAAAATCGTTAATGTATTTCACTGCTTTTTTGACGCTGTTCTTTATTTTTTTGGAAAGAGAGAACTTTTCTTTACCCATTCTTACTAAAATCCAATTGACAAAACGATTGAAAAGAATAAGCAAATCATAACCCCAACCACCAAGTTTTGCCAACCATTTGGTGTTTTGTATCGAAGCGTCAAACACATCTCCATGAAAAAACCAGGCCTTTTTGCCGTCAAGTTCCAAAACGATTTTATCCAGCAATTGAATTTTACCAATGCAGACATCAGAAAACTTTCTTAATAAATCGTCGTGATTTCCCGTCAGGTAAATGACTTCTGTGCCGTGCGTAGAAAGACTAATGATCTTTTTGATGACCTCTAGGTGTGATTTAGGGAAGTAACGTTTTCTAAACTGCCAAATATCAATAATATCGCCGTTTAGAATCAATTTTTTTGGTTTGATACTGTCGAGGTATTCGAGCAATTCTTTAGAATGACAGCCAAAAGTACCTAAGTGAACATCTGAAATGACCGCAATATCTAACTTACGTTTTTTCATCAATCGTTTTCTTTTCAAAAATCAATAGAATTTTACATCCCGATGTTTCCAAAAGATGATGTTTTGTAAAGGGAAGGTTATGATTAGAAATAAGGAATAAGGGGATAGGATAGCGTCAATACGATGAATTCAATTTATTGAATGACGAAGTATTCTCAAGTTAGAGACTGCTTCTCTGCGTTCGCAGTGATGTACTTTCAACTTCAATGAACTTCCCTGAATAGAGTTGACCGTTATTAAACATTTATTTCATTATTAAAAATAGTAATTGTTTTTTGATGAAA
>NZ_QKQV01000022.1 GCF_003233725.1 Mesonia sp. K7 | reverse complement strand
ATGAACTTCCCTCACAAAAAAAGGGACTGCAAAGATAACCACTATTTGTTATCCCACAAATCTTTTTGAAAGAAAAAAATAAATGTTTTCCCACTTATTTAAAATTCAAATAATTAGAAAAAGAAAATCTACAAAAAGAAATTCCAAACGATACCAAAACGGATTATAAAGTCTCGGTTGGGTTGCAATGGAGCGTAAAAATTATTGTTTTGCGATAGGATGGTTGTAAGATTTTCTGCCTTAAAATATAATCTTGCTTGGTCTACTTTTGCATTAAAAAAGAAATCTAGGGTATATTGGTTACCTATTTCTATATTGTTTTGCAAAACATAATCGCCCGTGATTGCATTTTGAGCGTTTGCCGCAAAGTCTGAAAAATAATTGAATATGAAACCTGTTTGTAAAAACATAGCCTTTTTAAACCAATGGTCTTCATATAGTAACGTGTTTCTTGTTACCAAGTCGGGCGTCCTGAAAACATCTTCACCTCCACTCGCTTTCTGATAAATGACATCATTATATAAATGGAATTTACCATAAGAAAAGTTTTTGTTGACATGCAACTTTAAATAATCGACTCGATCTTGATATTGGTAGGCTTTTATAACAGAATCTTGTTCATATATATTTTCGACAGCTACTTGAGACTTTAGATAAGTATAATTATCTATTTGATACAATGAAAGATTAGCATTGACAAATTTCTTAGATTTTAATTCAAACTCGATTTTTCGTTCGTTGATGTTGTTAAAATCGTTATACCAATTGTAATTCTTATAGGCACTTTGCATCAACAGGTAACCCAAATCGGGACTTTTATCTAAAACTTGTACTCTCGCTCGTAACAAGTTAAGCGAATCCAGCTCATATTCCGCGGAAGCGTTAAATTTTGTGCCCGAAAACTCACCTACTAAAACCTGTTCGGCATTTCCTTGTAACTGAAAACCACCTATTTTCTTACGATAGTTAGCGCCAAGGCTAATCATATCTTCATTAATTCTATTGGGAATTACCTGATCATCGAGTATAAGTTTAGAGCGATAGCCATAATTTAAAGCGTTATGTTTGGAGTAAACACCCAAATCTCCCAAAATATCATTGGCATATCTCACTCCGAAGGTATTTTCTATATTCTGATATTCTACAATGTCCCTAATTTTTGTGTTTTCAAAAGTTTCACCAAATCCAGCGTAAGCGATTTCTTGAGAAAAATGGTATTCTTTATCGGTAAAGTCTATATGGTGCTGAAGCGCAATGGCATTTTTGGTAGAATCGGTTACTTTTGAAAGCGTGTAGTTTTGTTGAAGAAAAAATCGCTTGTGAAGCAACATCGACTCGGCGTCTTCAAACTTCTGATTAAGTAAAGCCCTGTCATCTATATCTTCGTTTTTAGCACTGTAATTTTGAAGAGACACTTCATCTAAACCTCCGTTTTCTTCGGTTAACAAATCTTGCGAAACAAAATGTGTACGCACCCAATATTTCTGGTTTTCGCTTTTATAACTTCCGCCAACTCTAAACGAACCTTGGCTTGTGAGGTAACTTTTATAATTTCCCAACGAACGTAAACCTCGATAACCCACAAAAAGATTGGTTTTTTCAGAAACATTGGTTGTTAAAAAAGCATCGAGATTCTGGCCTTGTTCTACGGTAGTTTTAAAAAACAATTCGCTTAAAGGTGTTGGCACATGATAATACTTTATATCTTCAACTTTTAACAAAGGAAACTGCTTCGCTCTCCTTCCGATATCGGGCATCAAACTATTGTCGAGACCAAAATAAGTGAGTTCTGTAAACGGCTGACCAATATTAGAACTTTCTAACAAGCCAAAATTATCTTTACGTATATAATTGTATTTATAATCTTTGCGAATAGTCAAAGTAGTATCCACAAAAGTGGTGTCACCTGCGACATTTATAATTTTGTAATCGGTAATAGGTGGTTTTTCTCTTTTACTCGTTGTCCCTCTTGCATTTGTTGCCCCCCGTTCATTCGAGTTTGTCACTTCTTTTTTTAAGCCTAAGTTTTGCCCCATTAGCAATATAGGAAAGAAAAACACCAAAAAAGTGAGTAAAATATTTTTCATTAGCAACGATAAACTTTGACAAAAGTAAAATTTTTATCCATATGAATACCGAAGTTGGTAAGCACATTTTAAAATCACTACCTTTAACCCAATGTTACTACCCCAATTTTCAAAATACCGTTTAGAATGTGGCACAGACGAAGCCGGAAGAGGTTGTTTGGCCGGCCCTGTTACCGCGGCTGCCGTAATTTTACCTGCGAATTTTCAAAACTCTGCACTTAACGACAGCAAACAACTTACGTTGAAAAACAGAAACGAACTCCAAAAAATCATCAAAGAAGAATCGGTTTGTTTTGGAATTACGCACGTGATGATGCACGAAATTGACGAAATCAATATTCTCAACGCTTCTATTCTCGGGATGCATCGTTCGATACAACAACTGCAAAAAACACCAGAATTTATAGCGGTTGACGGAAATAAGTTCAAGCCCTTTCGGGAAATTCCACACCAGTGTGTGATCAAAGGCGACGGGAAATACCTCAATATTGCCGCTGCATCGGTTCTTGCCAAAACCGCTCGTGATCTGTTTATGGAAGAAATTCATGAAGAGTTCCCCATGTACAACTGGAAAAAAAACAAAGGTTACCCTACCAAAGAACATCGGGAGGCGATTGCGAAATTTGGCCCGTGTAAATATCACCGAAAATCCTTTAAATTGTTACCGACGCAACTCACCTTAGATTTATAATATATTTAGGACTTGATTTTTTATTTTTGAAAAAAATACCAATAAATTTATAGCATGACGAAAAAGCTTTTATTCCTGCTAACCCTAGTTTTTATTTTTGCTTGTGAAGAAGAAAAAAAGCAAAACACAGCCATTCTTTCTTACATTCCACCAAAAACAGCTCTTATTTTAAAAACAGATAATCTTACGAAGTTTTCTGAGCAAGTCAACCAAAATTCCTTGATAGCGAGCAATCGAGAATTTCCTTTAGTTGAGTTTTTTAGTGACGAGTTTACCAATCAAGACTTTGTAAAAATTTCTGACGAAAGTCTTCTTTTCATGAACCTTATTGGAGAGAAAGATATCGCGCTTTCGCTAATCAGCAAAAAAATACCAGAGATAAAAAACCTCGATAGCATTCAGAATAAAATGGTCGAAAGCTATACTTATGAAGACATCAAAATAGAAAAGTACAGCCTAGAAAACACTAGTTTCCATTATGCCAACCTTGAGGATTTAACCGTTATAAGCACTTCTAACCTCATCGTAGAAAACGTGATTAGATTACATCAAGAACCAATTCCGGTTGATCAAGGTTTAGAAAAAATTTACAATTCGTCTACCGGAAAATCGACGTTGATTTTTAACAACAACCTTGCCGTTGATGTTTTAAAAATTCATAAAAACAATAACAGCAACCTCCTTCATCATACCGACTGGTCTGCGTTAGATATAGAAGTGACCAAAGATAAAATCTCATTAGATGGAGTTACTCAAACTTTGTCGACCAAGCCAAAAATCATTGATATTTTTAGTGACATCAGACCGCAAGAAAGCAAAATTGCGCATTTGGTTCCGCTTAATGCCACAGGTTTTTACAGTTTTACATACAACGATTTAGCTAGACTCAAAGAGAACATCAAAAAATACCGTCAGCAAAAAACCATTGAAACCCAAACTAACGAAATTCTAGAAACCATCAACGAAGTTGGCATAATTTACTCGGCTCAAACTCCAATTTTAGCCCTTCGTTCTATCGAGAGTTCACTCACCGAAAACACGTTGCTTTCGCAACAAAATTTAGCAAAAAACTTTAGAGACATCAATATTTATGATTTTGAAAATGGGAATGCTTTCGCGGAATTTTTACATCCGCTAGTCAAGCAAAAATCTTTTGCTTTTTATGCACAACTCGACAACTTTTTTGTTTTTGCCAAAGACCTCAACGCAATCGAAAATATAATTGCCAATTATCAAAACAGAACGACTTTAATCAACCAACCTTATTACCAATCAACTTTAAGCAACCTCAGCGATCAATCTTCTATCTTGATGATGGCTTTATCGGCCAATTTTATCAAAAATATTCAGAAAGATTTTGATGAAGAGATTGCTAAAAGTTTAGAGAAATTCCGCGTAAGCGACTACGAACTTGCTGCGATACAAATGATAAAGGATAAAAACTTTGCACACGTACATGCTGTTATTCAAAAAAATACTGAAAAAATAAGTGAAGGCGTAGCACAAACCCAAAGTTTTAAAACGAATCATGCCATTGCAAACGGACCATTTTTATTTACCAATTGGCGTAACAAAACCCAACAAATTTTGGTACAGGATGAAAATAACGTACTCATTGCTTTTGACCACGCCGGAAAAGTAAATTGGGAGAAAAAACTAGAAAGTGAGGTAATAGGAACTCCTCAAGAAATTGATATGTATAACAATGGTAGGAAGCAATTAGCATTTACCACACGAGACAAGTTTTATATCATCGAGAAAGATGGAAATGATGTGAAACCTTTTCCTATTAATTTTAAAGAAAACATCACGCAACCCCTTGCTGTTTTTGATTATGATAACAACCACAAATACCGTTTTATAGTCACACAAAACAACGAAATTACCATGTGGGACAAAGACGGAAAGCAAGTAAAAGGTTTTACGTTTAACAAAGCCAAAAGTGAGGTCACCAAAACTCCAAAGCATATTAGAATTGGCAAGAAAGATTACATTCTCATACAAGAAAAAAATGGAAAACTTAACATTTTGAGCCGCGTAGGTAAGAGCAGAGTTTCGGTAAATGATAATATAGAAACTTCGACCAACGATTGGTTTTTATACGATAACAAATTTACTACTATCAATCAAGCTGGTAAATTGGTTGCTGTAGATGAAAACGGAAAAGTTACCACTTCTAGACACGAATATGCCGAAAACAGCCAGATGACTTCTACCAACAAAACTTTGGTGACTTTATCGGAGAATAAATTGACCATAAAAGACAAAACCATCGAATTGGATTTTGGCCTTTACACAACACCACAAATTTTTTACATCAAAGACAAAATATATGTTGCCGTAACCGACTTACAAGCGAGCAAAGTGTATGTTTATGATAGCGACGCTGAGCTTTTTAGTGGTTTCCCTGTTTACGGAAACTCGGTTATTACACTCGACAATATCGACAACAAGGGAAGTTTAGAGTTGGTTGTAAAAGGTGAAGATAATAGTATTTTGATGTATCAGCTCTAATTGATAAGTTCGGTTTTTATATCTGTTTTGGTAATTAAAGTTTTATGAACAGGGCATTTATCGGCAATTTGGAGTAGTTTTTTTATCTCGGTTTCCGATAAATCACCCGAAAACTTTATTTTTCGCGTAAACACATCAATTTTAGCCTCTTCTTCTTCACAGTTTTCGCAATCCTCAAGATGATCGTTAGAATAAGTGGTGTGCACTTCTACGGTATCTAAACTCATCTTTTTACGCTTGGCATACATTTGTATGGTCATGACGGTGCAAGCCGAAAGTCCCGCCGAAAGCAAATCGTATGGTGTCGGCCCTTGATCTTTTCCCCCCATACTTTTAGGTTCGTCTGCCAGAAACTCGTGTTCACCAGCTTTAATTTTTGTAGTAAAACCGTCTTCTTTCTTTAGCGTAGCCACAATATCTGCTAAAGATTCGTCATTTTTTTCTTCAGAAGTTTCAAGATTTTCTTTTATCCAATTCGTCAGATAATTTACGCTTTCTTTAAGTGCGTTTTCACTTTCGTGAATTTTTAAACGTTTGGGTTCTGTCGCTTGCTCAAAAAGAATTTCTGCATTTCTGCAAGTTATCTTCTTATAATTTTTATCGTGTAAAATATGATGCGGAATTTCGATCTTTTGCAATATTTCCAAAGGAAATAGCGCTGCTTTCTTTTCTAAATTTTCTAATATTTCATCCGTTTCTTGCGAAACTACATCAGGGAAAAATCGTGGTGTATTGAGTGTAAAAACAGCTTTAGCAGTTTCTAAATCTGGTGTGGCCAACAATGCAGAAATTCCAGCAAAAGAATGACCAAAAACGACAGAAATCGGCATGTGATTTTCGGCTAAAAAACGCGAAGCGTATTCGATTTCGCTTGCCAAAGCATGAAAATCAAGCAAATTGAGATCCGCCACTTTTTTTTCTCCGGAAAAAGTAATGGCAAAAACACCTATACCCAATTGCGTGATTGGTTTTGCGATTTCACTTAAAGTCGACTTTCTCTCTTCAAAATTATCGACCACCAAAACAAAACTTTTGGGTTTGCCACTTGTGGGTAAAAACAGAACACCTTCTTTGGTATTGGCGTTTTCGACGATAAACTTCTGTATTTCGCTTTTCATATATTAGGTAAGAACCTCTTCATTTTTAATTTCTGCTTCAAACAATTGGGCAAAATGCTTCACTATTTTTTGTTTCACTTCATTTAGATCCACTTCTGTTCTACCAAGTTCTACGTTCAGTGAAGTAACCGCTTTGCCTTTGATTCCACAGGGAATAATGTTATCGAAATAGCCTAAATTGGCATTTACATTTAGGGCAAAACCATGCATGGTCACCCAACGGCTTGCGCGAACACCCATCGCACAAATTTTTCGTGCAAACGGCGTTCCTACGTCTAACCAAACTCCTGTTTCGCCATCGCTTCGTTCAGCTTTTAAGCCGTATTCTGCCAAGGTGAGAATGATGGTTTCTTCCAACAAGCGTAAATATTTATGAATATCGGTAAAAAAATTTTCTAAATCGAGAATTGGGTAACCCACAATTTGTCCTGGACCGTGGTAAGTAATGTCTCCTCCTCGATTGATTTTGTAGAATGTAGCTCCTTTTTCCTCAAGTTGCTTTTCGTTGAGCAATAAATTAGACATATCACCACTTTTACCCAAAGTATACACATGCGGATGCTCGACAAACAAAAAATGGTTTGGAGTTTCTGTTTCGGTATTTTCTTTTCGGTTTTTACTTTTGATGGCCAAAACCTCTTGAAAAATTTCTTCCTGAAAATCCCAAGTTTCTTGGTAGTCTTTATAACCTAACTCCTGAATTTTTACCGTTTTGTTTTTCATAGGGAAAGCTTGTTTCTAACTTTTTGTAAGTTACAAAATTAGTGAATTTACTACACCTAAAAAATCACATGCCTAGTTTTAGGCAAAATAGAAGTTTGTAATTATCTTTGCAGCTTGAAATTAAATAAAAACTATGCAATTATCTGAACAAGAACTTGTACGAAGAGAGAAACTCGATGCCATTAGAAAAATGGGCATCAATCCTTATCCCGCAGATTTATACCCAGTAAATCACACCACCACTAAAGTCAAACAGGAGTTTGAAGATGGCAAAAAGGTAGTGATTGCAGGGAGATTGATGTCTCGACGTATTCAAGGAAAAGCTTCTTTTGCAGAATTGCAAGATTCGCAAGGGCGTATTCAGGTATATTTTAATCGTGATGAGATTTGTCCTGGTGAAGACAAAACCTTGTATAACGAAGTTTATAAAAAGCTTTTAGATATTGGTGATTTTATCGGTATCGAAGGCGAATTGTTTACCACACAAGTTGGCGAAAAAACCGTTATGGTCAAAAACTTCACGTTATTGAGTAAAGCTTTAAAACCCTTACCACTTCCTAAAGTTGACAAAGACGGAAACGAATTTGATAAGTTTAATGATCCTGAAATGCGTTATCGCCAACGTTATGCCGATTTGGTGGTGAACCCAAAAGTAAAAGACGTTTTTGTAAAACGTACTAAACTTTTTGCTGCCATGCGTAACTTCTTTAACGAAAAAGGATATTTTGAAGTAGAAACTCCGATCTTACAATCTATTCCTGGAGGTGCAGCAGCAAGACCTTTTGTCACGCATCACAATGCTTTGGATATTCCTTTATACCTAAGAATTGCCAACGAATTGTACCTGAAAAGACTGATTGTAGGTGGTTTTGATGGTGTTTATGAGTTTTCTAAAAACTTCCGTAACGAAGGCATGGATCGAACGCACAATCCGGAGTTTACGGCGATGGAAATTTATGTCGCCTACAAAGACTACAACTGGATGATGGATTTTACGGAAAAGTTATTGGAACATTGTGCGATTGCCGTCAACGGAACTACCAAAGCTACTTTTGGTGAACATCAAATAGATTTTAAAGCGCCGTACAAGCGCGTAACCATGACCGACGCGATTAAGGAATTTACTGGTTTTGACATTACCGGTAAAACCGAAGACGAAATCCGTCAAGCAGCTTTAGATATGAATTTGGAAGTAGATGAAACCATGGGGAAAGGAAAACTCATCGATGAAATTTTCGGTGAAAAATGTGAAGGAAACTACATCCAACCTACCTTTATTACCGATTACCCAAAGGAAATGAGTCCGCTTTGTAAAGAACATCGTGAAAACCCAGAGCTGACCGAGCGTTTTGAATTGATGGTTTGCGGAAAGGAAATTGCCAATGCCTATTCAGAACTCAATGACCCTATCGACCAACGTGAGCGTTTTGAAGAGCAATTGAAACTAGCCGAAAAAGGCGATGACGAAGCAACTGAGTTTATCGATCAAGATTTCTTAAGAGCTTTAGAATATGGAATGCCGCCAACCTCTGGACTCGGTATTGGGATGGATCGTTTGATTATGTTTTTGACAAATAACCCATCGATACAAGAAGTGTTATTCTTCCCGCAAATGAAACCCGAACGCAAAAAGGTAGACCTTTCGGAAGAAGAAAAAGCGGTTTTTGAATTGTTGAAAAAGAAAAACCCAATCGACCTCAACGAACTCAAATCACAATCGGGTTTAAGCAACAAAAAATGGGATTTGGCCATCAAAGCCTTGCGTAAACATAAACTCGCTAACGTCAACAAAACCGATGATGGTTTGTTGGTGGAGTTGGTGTAAATAAAAAGCGGCTCTATTGCTAGAAACCGCTTTCATTCATCAAAACAGAGCTTTTTTAAAAAGCTCTGTTTTGATTTACTTTTCTTTGTCAAACCACTTCATATCTCTAGTGTTTTTTTGTACCGCAATAGCACTAAATAAGGCTAATGTAAATGACATTCCGTAAAAGCCTTTTTCACTTAAAAACAAATCGGCGTTCCATAAACCTATAACCAACAACAGTATAGAAGCCAGCGTAGTTATCCAACTGATTCCGTAGTAAGTATCCGTCACTGCGATGCCTTCTTGCCGATCTCTCACACTTTTCTGTAATGAAATCACTGAAAAAAGTCCAAATAACAAAATAGTAAAGTAATAGCCTTTTTCGTTTAGCATCATCTCGGCATTCCATAAACCAACGCAGTAGGAAATCATACCTATAAATAACGCTGACCAAGAAGCTGCGGTAAAAGCTGGAGTTGGCTTACCGTTAAACTCTTCTACTTTTTCTTTTTTAAAAATTAAATCGTCTTGTTTTAAATCTTTTTGAGTTTCCATAATTCTAAATTTTGTTTTGATGATTGTGAGACAAAGATGTAACAAGTGAATTCTTTAAAATAATTTATTTTTTACTTTTTCTTACGATTAAATATCATAAAAAAATATGTTTTTACTTATATTTACTGCTATTATATGTTTAATTTCTTACGATTGAATGAATAATTTAATTCACTTAATAAATACGCTTACCGCGGAAGAAGAAAAAGAAGTTATTAAAACCATAAAGCGGAAGAATCAACGTGGTGATGCAAAAAACTTACAACTATTTGATTATATCAGAAAAGGTAATATTAAAAATTTAGACAGGAAAATTTACGGAAAGCCATCTAAAAATTCGTTTTATGCTTTATGCAATAGACTACAAGAAAATATTATAGAAGTTGTTGCCTCCACTAGCTTTTCAGGAGAAACCTCTGAAGAAATGGAGTGCTTAAAGCTTTTATTATCGTGTAGAATTTTTTTTGAAAAAAGATTATATAAGCTTGCGGTAAAAACGCTTTACCGCTCAGAAAAACAAGCCAAAAATTTTAACTTGTTTAGTATTTTAAATGAAGTTTATCATACTAAAATTCAATATGCACAATTTTTTCAAACAGAAACATTACAAGAAATATTTGATCAAGCAAATAGCAACTTAATAGCTTTTCAAAACGAATTTCAATTAAATATGGCTTACGCCGAAATTGAAAAAAAACTACGTGATTATCCGCTACAAAAGTCACAAAAGCTAATTGAGCAAGTTCTTAGTAAGTTTAGCATTCATAAAGAACAAAGTTTTACCATAAAATCTATTTACCAGCTACTTGTTATTCTATCTAAATCTGCAAAACAGCAAATCGATTACTATTCAATTCTAGACTATGCTCACCAACTTTATTTGATTTCCCAAAAGCAAATACATTTAAAAGAAAAGCACAAACACTATTATTTACAAGTTTTAAGCCTAATGGCAAATATTTTTTTCAGAACACAAAATTTTGAAAAATCACTTGACCTCATCAAAGAGTCAGAAAATGAAATTAGAAATACAAAACACAATTCCTTTTATATAGAAGATTTACTACTTTTAAAATCACTCAATTTTTTGTGTACCGAAAAGCTAGACCAAGCTATTGTACTTTTAGAGAATACAAGTAACAACAACTTAAAACTAAGTCTTGCGGCTTGTCATATTTTCAAAAAAGATTATCGCAACGCACAAAAACTATTATTAAGTTTTAATCATACAGATCAGTGGTATGAGCAAAAGCTTGATTTGATATGGGTTTTAAAGAAAAATATTATTCAGTTAATTGTCTATATTGAAATGGATAACGTTGATTTAGTTTATGCTCACTTTGAGTCAATAAAAAAACGATATCGTAAAAAACTCGAAGAGAATGGAGAAGCAAGGATAATTGAATTCTTAAATCTAGTAAAAACAAATTATGACTATCCTGAAATAAGTGAAAACCAAAAACTAAACCATCAACTTTCCGTATTTATTTCAGAAAACAGCAATACACAGATCGACCCCTTATTGCTAGGATTTTATGCTTGGATAAAAGCAAAAATTGAACACAAAAACCATTATGATGAATTTATTAGACTTCTTAAATAAGAAAATATTATAAATCAAAAACACCAAAAATCGGTGCTTTTTTATTTTCGATTTAAGCTATAATTTTACCCAAAAAGTTTCCCAAGTAAACCACCCCCAGATTTATTACCGCCTAGTAGTTTGCCCGCAACGTCATCGATTATACTTCCGTCACCATCGGCGTCAAGTAATGTTTCCAATAATGAACCTTCTTCTTTAGAACTTGTGCCCATTGCTGTTCCGATTAAATCTCCAAGACCTCCACTTTCTACATTTGCGTTACGTTTCTGTCTTCCGAGAAAGCCCATAATAATAGGTAGTGCAATCTGTATAATTTTACCAACCGAACCAGAATCGACACCAGTTGCTCGACCAATATTGTTATTTAAACGTTGATCGTTACCACCTAAAACATGTCTTAAAATCCCTGCTCCGTCTGCGAGTAAACTTGAGTCTATAGAGCCTCCTCCCAGTAAACTTCCTAGGTTGTTGAGAATAGAACCATCGTGGCGGCTATCGTTTAATGCATTATTTAAGCTTTCTGCACCTTGCGGTGTTTGTATGTTTCTTTTCATTGCACCCATCAATGCTGGCATTGCCATTGCCAATACAGAACCTACTTGGTCTGAACTCACGCCAGTTTCTCTACTTGCCCCTTCTATAAGCTCCTGACCTGAATCGGTTTTTAATAAATCTAAAATATTTGCCATCCTTTTTATTTTTTTGTTAGAACATACAAATTATAATTATTATTTCATTTTCTTCTTATAAAAAGGTTAATTTTAGAAGGTTTATTGCTTAAGGGCTTATTCTCCATAAAAAAACTATGGTTTTTATGCTTTTTATAGTCACAAAATCATTCTCAAAATAAATTGCGGGTCATGACCTAAAAACAATAAAATATCTTATTTATACCTCCATTAAACTTTTATCTATTTTCACAGTCAAACATAAAACTCTATTAAAAAACCAGTCTATTATGATGCGTAAATCACTACCTGCTAAAATTTCATTTATGTCCCTCTGTCTCCTATTGACGAGTTGCGCTATTTTCCAAAAGAAAAAACAACCTGCTGTAGACAAACCCCAAACAGAAAAAAAAGGTGATATTCAACCTTACAGTAAAGTCATCACCAAAGATGCTAAAACAGATGAAGGCTTGTTTACTGTGCATCAAATAAAAGATAAATATTTTTACGAAATCCCAGATTCTCTGCTCAATAAAGAAATGTTGATGGTTACTCGAATTGCCAAAACCGCAACGGGTATTGGTTTTGGTGGCGGGAAACAAAACACGCAAGTCTTACGTTGGGAAAAGAAAAACGACAAAATTTTACTACGTATTGTTTCGCATGACATTGTAGCATCAGATTCATTACCCATCCATGAGGCAGTAGTCAATTCAAATTTTGAGCCTATTTTATATGCTTTCCCTGTGAAAGCGATTAAAAAAGATTCTATCACCACTTCGTCAGTTATTGAAGTTTCGGATTTATTTGAAAAAGATGTCAACACTTTAGGTTTACCTCACTATCGCAGAAAAGATTATAAAATTTCAAGACTTGATGAAAGTAGATCTTTTATCGATACTATTAGAAGTTATCCTAAAAATATAGAAGTTCGTCATGTAAAGACCTACCAAGCTGCAGAACCTCCATCTAATTTGGCCTCTGGAGTCATTTCGCTTGAAATTAGTAACTCGATGATATTATTGCCTGAAGTACCGATGAAAAGAAGGTATTTTGACCAACGCGTAGGTTGGTTTACTACAAGTCAAACCGATTATGGTCTAGACGTTCAAAAAAGTAAAAAAATAACCTATCTCGATAGATGGCGACTAGAAGTAAAAGAAGAAGATCGAGAAAAGTTTTTACGCGGCGAATTGGTTGAACCCAAAAAACCTATCGTTTACTATGTAGATCGTGCAACACCAAAAAAATGGGTTCCTTACATTAAGCAAGGTATCGAAGATTGGCAAGTCGCTTTTGAAGCAGCAGGTTTTAAAAATGCAATTATTGCCAAAGACCCTCCAAGTGTAGAAGAAGACCCAGATTGGAGTCCAGAAGACGTTCGTTATTCGGTGGTGCGTTATTTAGCTTCGCCTATTCCTAACGCTAATGGCCCACACGTAAGCGACCCAAGATCGGGTGAGATTTTAGAATCAGACATCAATTGGTATCATAATGTGATGACCTTGCTCCGCAATTGGTTTTTTGTTCAAACTTCAGCCATCAATCCAACGGCACAAAGTGTTGAATTTGATGACGAAGTGATGGGAAGATTAATACGCTTTGTTTCAGCTCATGAAGTTGGTCATACACTTGGTTTACCTCACAATATGGGAAGCAGTTCAGCTTACAAAGTAGAAGATTTACGTGACCCTGAATTTACCAAAAAATATGGTACCGCACCTTCAATTATGGATTATGCCCGTTTTAATTATGTGGCTCAACCTGAAGATGGTGATGTGGCTTTGATGCCTAATATTGGGGTTTATGACAAATATGCTATTGAATGGGGTTATCGACCTATTTTAGATAAATCTGCTGAAGCGGAAAAAGAAATCTTAGATCAGTGGATTTTAGAGCACGCTGGTGATCCGTTATATCGTTTTGGAAGCCAACAAAGCGGAAGTACCATCGATCCAAGTTCGCAAACCGAAGATTTGGGTGACGATGCAGTTTTGGCAAGCGAATATGGTATCAAAAACTTAAAACGCATAATACCAAACCTAATGGAATGGACTGCCGAAAACGGTAAAGATTACGAAGATTTATCTGATATGTATACCCAAGTTTTGTCTCAGTATAATCGTTATATGGGTCACGTAACCGCAAATATTGGTGGTGTTTACGAGATTTATAAAACTTCAGATCAAGAAGGAGCCGTTTACACTCACGTGAAAAGAGAAAAGCAAGAAAAAGCCATGCAGTTTTTGCACGACCAACTCTTCGAAACACCAGAGTGGTTATTACATCAACCTATTTTTGAAAGAATACAATTCGACGGAAGTGTAGAAAACCTCAGAACGTATCAAGTGCGAACACTCAACAACTTACTTGATTTTGGTCGTATGGCTAGATTGCTCGAAAACGAAACCATCAATAAGGATGCTTACGGTTTATTGGATATGATGACTGATCTACGTAAAGGTCTATTTGAAGAACTTCCGCAAGGAAAAACTATTGATATTTATCGTAGAAACCTACAACGTGCTTATGTAGAACGTCTCAATTACCTGATGACCGAAAAACAGTCGCCAGTACCAAGTCGTTACCGTGCTTGGATCAACCGAAGTGATATTAATGTTGAGCAGAGTGATATTAGACCGGTGGTAAGAGCAGAACTCAACCAGCTCAAAACCGATGCCCAAAGAGCGATTGGCAGAACAAGCGATCGTATGAGCAAATTTCATTTACAGGATCTGGTCAAACGTATCGAACTGATTTTAGACCCGAGGGATTAAGAAGCCACAAGAGGCTTTCTGAAAACTGTCATTCCGAACGTAGTGAAGGAATCTCATCACAAAATTAGATGACTCCAAAATTAAAATTTTTCGTAATGACATTTATACTTTCAAATAGCCTCTTTTTTTTGCATCTGCTGATAATAAAAAGAAGGTAACAACACTAATAAACCAACAGGATGAATGATAAATCTTCTCACATAATACAGCAAAAAATAGTTTTCTTTTTCTAACGGATTGATGAGATAAACAAATACAGCAATCAAAATTAGATAAAGAGCCCCAAAAAATAGAGCTGAGAAAATAAGTATACTTCGTTTTTGAAAAGCAAGAAAAATAATACCCAGAGAAATCAGTGTGTTGAGTAAAAATCTGCACATGTAGCTCAGCACTAGTTTTACATTATCTATTTCAGGCGGTTTGTTTTGCTGAAAATCTCCTTTAAAAAAATCCAGTAAAGGATCGTAAAATAAGTCTGACTCAAAATAACGCACTAGAAAAAGTGCGACCACTAAAAAGCTAATCAACAACCATTTTGTAATCTTTTTCATTGTTTAGCTTTTTGAAACTTGTTTTACCCAAATGACCCACAACAAAAAAACCGTTCCGTAGATTACTCCTGGAAAAAAGATATCGTGCAACAAGTTTTCGTATTCGGGATATTCTAAAATACCTATGGCTAAAGCAGCAATTCGCATAAGATTAAAACTGTAAATAACAGTCAATCCTGCTATAATAAACAAAATCGTTGCAGTAAACTTTCCGCGAAAAGCGATAACAAAGGCCATAAAAAGTATCATCACACTTATGCCATTGCAACCTTCAATAATTTTTACCACATAATTTCCTTCTATAAAATACCGAACCAATTGGGCATCTTCAACCGTTTGCAGACTGGTATCGTAACCTAAAGTCTGGGTGATTTTTTGACTTTGCACAGCTACCAATCGGGTAAAAAAGTCTGGTTTTAAACTTGTCTGCAAGTAAAGGTGATAGACCATAGAAAGGAAGATGTAACTTCCAAAAAAGAACAACAGAAACGAAACTACTTTTTTATTTTGTTGAAAAACCTCCCGTAAAAAACCCATGCTCGATTTGAATTTGTATCGAATTTATAAATAATTTTGCTGGAAAAGTAGAAAACATGAACTTAAATACCCTACAACCAAAAGTTACTGAAATATTAAATCAATCAAACCTATCGGTAGAACATCGTCTTTCTGAAGTTTGTGATTTGCTTCAAAAACAAATTCCTCATTATGACTGGGTTGGTTTTTATTTTAAGAATGGTGACAAAAACGAACTTAAGCTTTCTTCGTATGCCGGCGAGCCAACCGATCATACAATTATCCCTTTCGGGAAAGGCATTTGCGGTCAGGTAGCGGTTTCCAATCAAAATTTTGTAGTCGATGATGTGACAGCACAAGACAATTACATCGCTTGTAGTATTCATGTAAAATCAGAAATTGTGGTTCCGCTTTTTGTTAACGGAGAAAACATTGGACAAATTGATATCGACTCACATACCAAAAATGGTTTTAACGAAAAAGACGAACGTTTTTTAGAATTTGTCAACACAGAAGTAGCAAAGATATGGGAGTAGAAAATAAGTTATCAAGTTTCAAGTTCAAAAGTTTCAAGTTTGATTTCACTTCTAAAAGTCTAACAATCTAACCTTCTAATTATCTAAACAAAAAATAGCTCCGCTGCAATTCCGTCGCTTAAAAACTTGCTTTCTTGGGCGATGACAAAATTGCCCGCATTCTCAATCAATACGCCTTTTTCAAGAAAATTCTTTACACTTTCTAAAAAATGACTGGAATATTTTTCTCCAAACTTTTCTTTGATTTCCGTAAAATTCACGCCCCAAATCGTACGAAATCTGGTCATCACATATTCATTATAACTATCGGTAACCGATAAAGTTTCACTCTCTTGTGGCAATTTATTTTCGCTTAAAGCTTTAAGGTAACGTGTATTATTAGCCACATTCCAACTACGCTTTGGGTAAACAAAACTGTGTGCCGAAGGACCAATTCCTAAATAGGGTTTTCCAAACCAATACGCCAAATTGTTTTGCGAATAAAAACCCTCTTTGCCAAAATTCGAAAATTCATAATTCACAAAGCCAGCGTCAATCATTTTCTCCTGTAAAATATCATAATGTTCCCGTGATTTTTTTCCGCTTACGGGTTTTACTTTTCCGGTTTTTATCTGATGTTCTAGGGCGGTTTTTGGCTCCACCGTTAATGCATAACAAGAGATATGCGGCACTTGCAAATCAATGGATTTTTGTAGGTTTTCTTCCCAGCGTTGGTTACTCATTTCTGGAATACCGTAAATTAAATCTATCGAAATGTTATCAAAATATTTTTTGGCCTCTAGGATACAATTTTCGGCTTCGCCGCTGTTGTGAGCTCGGTTCATCAGTTGTAAATCTTGCTCAAAAAACGATTGTACACCAATGCTCAACCGATTGATTTTTGTTTGCGAAAGCTCATTAAGTTTTTCAATGCTCAAGTCATCGGGATTGGCTTCTAACGTGATTTCAGTCTCATTTACAATTTCATAATTCTCGTAACAAGCATTTAAAATAAGGTTGATTTCTTCTACTGAAAGCAAACTCGGAGTTCCACCACCAAAATAGATGGTTTTTATCGGCTCGTTGATTTCGTTTTTACGGATGCTGATCTCTTGACAAATAGCTTTGACCATTTCTGGTCTTTTTTTTACCGAAGTAGAAAAATGAAAATCACAATAATTACAAGCTTGTTTGCAAAACGGAATGTGAATATATATACCTGCCATTAGTTTTTATTTTTTGCTTCAATCCAAAGACTCATATATTTGGTGCTTTTCCGACTGTGGTGTTGCAACATAGTTCCGTAAAAATTTTGTTGTCGATGCGCTAAAAGCGTGTTTTGAATCTGCTCTATTTTTTTATGAAAACCCTTCGTAAAGATACTTTCGTGAAAACGCTTTCCTAAAATCTCATACCCAAATTGCTGCTTCTCGTTCCAAAGAAGTTCATCGTCATATAATTTTTCAATCGCATGAATAAAGTTCGTTTCACCTTCGTAGATTTCTCCCGCAAATGGGAAGTTACCCGCAATTCCTTCGGCTCCTATTTTTGTAGTGACGACGGGAGTCCCGACCAACATCGCTTCGAGCACTTTACCTTTGAGACCTGCACCAAAACGAAGCGGAGCTATCAATAATCGCGCATTTTCTATAACTTCTCTAGCTGATTTTGATCTACCTTTTATAAAAAAGCCATTTTTAGAGTCATGCAACTGTTTGACTTTTTCTGAAGAATAAGCGCCATAAATTTCAACCTCAATAGTTGGATTTTGTTTTCGGATTGCAGCCCAATATTTTTTTAGCTGTAAAACCGCATCCCAATTTGGTTCGTGTAAAAAATTACCAATAAACACCAAGTTTTTTCTTTCTGTAAAAGTTTTGTTATTTGTTATTTTACCTAACTCACTCTCAGAAAAAACAAGCGGTAAATAATACAAATACTCAGGTTTGATTTGAAACTGGTTTTCTAGCAATTCCATTTCATACTCCGAAATAATCAGACTCAAATCACAACGTAAAATACTCGCTATTTCCCGCTCTGCTTCTAAAGAAAACAAATCGGTTTCTTGTAATTTCCTATTCTCTTTTACCGCTTTGTATCTGGCTTTTCGTAAAAAATGCAAATCTTCGGTATCTAAAATCTTCATCGCCTTAGGACAAACCTCACTTACGCGCCAACCAAATTGCTCTTCGGTCATCAAACGGTCGAAAAGCACAACATCAGGTTGTAATTCCATAAGAAAATCGTCAAAACCGCTGTCATTAAGTTGTATCTCACGGTAAGTGATGTTGGGTACAATAGCACTATAATCGGTTTTCTGAGCAGCAGAAACAAAGGTAATTTGGTAATTTTCACTCAAGAAAAAATTCAGCAACTGCATCATTCTACTGCCCGCAGCAGAAGAAGTTGGCTCGGGCCAAACAAAACCAATAACCAACAATTTTTTCATCCTTATAATTTTCTTAAAATAAATCGCAAAATCAATTTTCTTCGTAAATTTAGTTGCCCAACCCCAAAGCTATGAACCAATACAAAGAAAATGAAATAAATCCGGATTTATGGATCGAAAGGTATTCCGATTTTCTATTTAACTACACGATTGTACGTGTAAACGATCGCGATATTGCCAAAGACCTCATTTCCGAAACTTTCTTAGCCGCACTTAAAGCCAAGAAAAACTTTAAGGGTGAAGCGAGCGAGCGAACTTGGCTCATTTCTATTCTGAAACGGAAAATTATAGATTATTACCGTAAAATAAACTCAAAAAAAGGTCAAGCCGAAATAAAATTGGACCTCAAGAATACGGATGAAGAAGGCGAATGGCTCGAAAAAAAAGTGGCCGACGATGACACAAAAAATGCAGAAGACTTACTGATTAACAACGAATTACAAAGCGCTATTTTTGAATGCTTAGACCAACTTCAGCTCAGTAACGAACAACAAGCAACTGCATTTAGAATGAAAACCATAGAAAATAAAGATACCGAAACTATTTGTAAAGAAATGGACATCACTCCGTCTAATTTATGGGTACTCATACATCGTGCTCGCAAAAAAATGGCCAACTGCCTAGAAAATAAATGGTTATAGTTTATGACAAAAACTACTAAACAAAATTGCATTAAAAAATACGCCGAATATTGTGACAAAGCACAATATGATGAGGCAAGTTTCCTCGAAAAATTAAAGTTAAAGTTCCATTTGTTTTTCTGTAAAGATTGCCAAACGTACGTAAAAAGAAATACGCAATTGAGCCAACTTTTTACGCAGGCAAAACTCAATTTTTTACACCCCGAGGAGAAAATGGCTATACATTCTAAAATGCAAAACAGCATTTCGAGCGAAACAAATACTTTTGAAGCTTAATTAGTAAAACTCATCAATAAAATCAACCACAAAACAGGAATTGCCTCTACCAAAAACGAACTGTAATATTTGGCTTGGTAAATTTTACTTTTTAAAAGCAACACGCCAAGTAAACTCATGACCAAAAGCGTAATCAAAAATTGATGCTTGCTATTCCCAAAAAGGTAAAAATCGATTGCCAGAATAAGTGTTAAAAATACGAATCCTAAGATTTTGGTTTTTTTGATTCCTAAAACTTGAGGAAGGGTTTTTAAGTTTTCATCATCAAATTTTAAATCTCTAATTTCAAACGGAAACATCAACACCAAAACCAGTAAAAATATTTCGATAAAGTAGTACAACACATCTTTAGAGATTAAATCTACTTTTCCTGCCAAAGGCATCAAAACCACCGTTCCAGTCCAAACCAATCCAATTACAAATATCTTGAGCGATTGTAACGAACGTAAATTTTTAGCACCCGGTAAAAACGGAATGGCATAAAAAGCGGTAAATATACCCAAAGAAATTGCCGTAAGAATGACCTCTATTTTCTGAAGAAAAAAAACATACCCCAAACCTAAAAAAACAAGGAGGGAAAAAACTTGAATAATCTTTAAGTTTGGTGTAAGTCTACGATGTTGAAACCGAGCAATACCCGCATATTTCACAAAATTATAACCCGTAACCGAAGCGAGAAAAATAAACACCAAAACCCGAGACTCAATCTGCACGTCAAATTTCAGTACTGTTACCACAGCTAAAGAAAGTACTGATAAAGCTACATGCAAACTACTGTTAATGTAAAAATCAAATATATTTTTCAGCCATTTCACTAGACAAAAATACAAGTAAAATATAAGAATCAAACTCCATTTAAAATCTATGAAAATTTCAATTTAAAATAGTAATTTTGCAGACCTAAATAAAAAGATTTTTTCATCCTTATGAATACAGATAATTTTGCCCTTAGACACATTGGCCCACGACCAGAGAGCGTAGCCTCAATGTTAGAGACCTTAGGCTTAGATTCCGTCGATCAGTTAATCTACGAAACCCTTCCAGACGGTATCCGTCTTAAGAAAGATCTCAATCTTCCCGATGCATTAAGCGAACAGGAATATTTAGAGCACATCACTAAATTATCTGAAAAAAATAAGGTTTTTAAAACCTATATTGGTTTGGGGTACCACAATTCTAACACGCCGCCAGTAATTCAAAGAAATATACTGGAAAACCCAGGTTGGTACACGGCTTATACACCCTACCAAGCAGAAATTGCACAAGGTCGTCTGGAGGCTTTGTTAAACTTCCAAACTATGGTGGCCGATCTTACAGGTATGGAATTGGCCAACGCATCACTATTGGACGAATCTACTGCTGCTGCCGAAGCAATGGCTTTATTGCACGCAGTAAGAAGTAGAGGAAAGAAAAAAAGCAATGCCAACAAGTTTTTTGTTTCAGAAGAAATTCTACCGCAAACCATTTCTCTGTTAGAAACTAGAGCGACTCCACTAGAAATTGAATTAGTGATAGGTAATCATCAAGATTTTGATTACTCAGAAGAGTTTTTTGGAGCAATTTTACAATACCCAGGAAAAACCGGTGAAGTTTACGATTACAGAGCTTTTGTAGAAAAAGCAAATCAAAATGAAATAAGAGTTGCTGTTGCAGCAGATATTTTAAGCTTGGTAAAATTAGAAGCTCCTGGGAAATTTGGTGTAGATGTTGTCGTAGGAACCACACAACGATTTGGTATTCCTCTTGGTTATGGTGGTCCTCATGCCGCATTTTTTGCCACCAAAGAAGAATACAAAAGAAACATTCCGGGAAGAATTATCGGGGTTTCTAAAGATATGGATGGTAACGTAGCTCTACGTATGGCTTTACAAACGAGAGAGCAGCATATCAAACGCGATAAAGCAACTTCTAACATTTGTACTGCTCAAGTTTTATTAGCAGTGATGGCAGGAATGTATGCGGTTTACCACGGGCCAAAAGGCTTAACTTATATCGCCAATAAAGTTCACCGTTCTGCGGTAGAGTTATCAAAAGCCTTGAAGAATTTAGGTTTTGAGCAAACCAATAAGTTATATTTCGATACCATTCAATTAAAAGCAGATGCACCTCAAGTAAAAGCGGTTGCAGAGAAGAACGAAATTAACTTCTATTACCCTGACAGCAAAACTGTTGCAATTAGCATCAACGAAACCACAAATCTCACAGATTTAAATAATATTGTAAAAGTTTTTGAAGAAGTTTCAGGAAAAACAACTAAAAAAATCAGCGATATCATTAGCGATATCATTAGCGAAAGTTTTGCCGAAAGAACTTCAGATTTTATGACCAATGAAGTGTTTAATCTTTACCATTCCGAAACCGAATTGATGCGTTACATCAAACGTTTAGAGCGTAAAGATTTATCATTAAATCATTCAATGATTTCGTTGGGTTCTTGTACGATGAAGCTTAACGCTGCTGCGGAAATGTTACCCTTGAGCGACCCGCAATGGGGAAATATACACCCTTTTGTTCCCGTAGAACAGGCACAAGGTTACCAAACGGTTTTAAAGAAATTAGAAGACTACCTTACGGAAATCACAGGTTTTTCAGCAACTTCCTTACAACCTAATTCTGGAGCACAGGGCGAATTTGCAGGTTTGATGGTCATTAAGGCTTACCATGAATCGAGAGGTGATCACCACAGAAATATTTGTTTAATTCCTTCTTCGGCACACGGAACCAATCCTGCAAGTGCTGTCATGGCAGGAATGAAAGTTGTGGTGACCAAAGCCAACGAGTCCGGAAGTATTGATGTAGATGATTTAAGAGAAAAAGCAAATCAGTACAAAGATAATTTAGCGGCGGTGATGATTACATACCCGTCAACACACGGAGTTTTTGAATCGGCAATCAAAGAAATCACCCAGATTGTCCATGATAATGGCGGTCAAGTATATATGGATGGGGCCAATATGAACGCACAAGTAGGGTTGACCAACCCAGGAAGCATTGGTGCTGATGTTTGCCACTTAAACTTACATAAAACTTTTGCCATTCCTCACGGTGGTGGCGGACCAGGAGTTGGTCCTATATGTGTCGCCAAGCAATTGGTGCCTTTCTTACCAGGAAACCCTGTTATAAAAACTGGCGGCGAAAATGCAATTACCGCTATTTCTGCAGCTCCTTGGGGTTCATCGTTGGTGTGTTTGATTTCTTACGCATACATCACCATGTTAGGCCCAAAAGGCTTAAAAGCAAGTACCGAACATGCAATTCTAAACGCCAATTATATCAAAGAACGTTTAAAAGGACACTACGAAACGCTTTATTCTGGTGAAAGAGGAAGAGCTGCACACGAAATGATTATTGATTGCCGTCCTTTTAAAGAAAAAGGTATAGAAGTAACCGATATCGCTAAACGCTTGATTGATTATGGCTTCCACGCTCCTACCGTTTCTTTCCCAGTAGCGGGAACGCTTATGGTAGAACCTACAGAAAGTGAAAGCAAACTGGAGTTAGACCGTTTTTGTGACGCCTTGATTTCTATAAGGGAAGAAATAAAAGAAGTAAACAAAGATGAACCTAACAATGTTTTAAAAAATGCGCCGCATACCTTACAAATGTTGACTGCAAGTACATGGGAAATGCCTTATTCGAGAGAAAAAGCAGCTTATCCGTTAAGTTATGTTGCAGAAAATAAATTTTGGCCAGCGGTAAGACGTGTAGATGATGCCTTTGGTGATCGTAACTTGGTTTGTAGTTGTGACCCGATAGAAGCCTACATGTAATAAAATTAAGAATAACCTTAGAAGAAGCCTGCTAAAATTAGCAGGCTTTTTTCTTTAAAATCACTTAAAAGAATAAAGAAATCATTACATTGTAAATCTATTTATTCATTTTTATGGCTGAAATCATTACCGGAATTGGAAGTTACATTCCAGAAAGAAAAATTATCAATTCTTATTTTCTAGAACATCAATTCTTAAATGAAGATGGTTCTGCAATAAAAGACACCAACAGTTCTATCATTCAAAAATTTCAAGCCATCACAGGTATAGATGAAAGGCTTTATGCCAAAGAAAATTTTACCGCTTCTAATATGGCAAGCATCGCTGCAAAAAGAGCAATCGATAATGCGCAAATAGATCCAGAGACGCTCGATTATATCATTGTGGCGCACAATTTTGGTGATATCAAAGAAAAAAATTCCCAAAGTGACACCGTACCTAGTTTGGCAACACGCGTAAAATATGAGTTACAAATAAAAAACCCGAATTGTGTAGCTTATGATTTGATTTTTGGTTGCCCAGGTTGGCTAGAAGGTATGATTCATGCAAGTGCTTTTATCAAAGCCAGAATGGCCAAACGTATTCTTGTGGTTGGCACCGAAACCCTCTCACGAGTGGTAGATGACCACGATCGAGACAGTATGATTTTTAGCGATGGTGCTGGAGCAACAATTATTGAATATTCCGATAAAACCGACAAAGGAATAATAGCGCATAAATCTGCTACTTACGCTTCCGCGGAAGCAAACTACCTTACTTTTGAGGAATCCTACAACAAAGTGCAAATGCAAGCGACCAAATATATCAAAATGAACGGCAGGAAGATATATAATTTTGCACTTACGAAAGTTCCTCAAGCAATGAAAACCTGTTTAGAAGAAAGTGGTTACAAGATTCAAGATGTCAAAAAATTATTGATTCACCAAGCAAACGAAAAAATGGATCAAGCCATTTGTGATCGCTTTTATCAACTTTTTGATATGCCAGTTCCTGAACATATTATGCCGATGAGCATTCAAAAATTAGGAAATAGTTCTGTAGCTACACTTCCTACTTTATTAGACTTAGTGATGAAAAAACAATTAGAAAATCAATCGATTGAAAAAGGAGATGTTGTTATCTTTGCCAGTGTAGGAGCAGGCATGAACATTAATGCTATGGTTTATAAATTTTAAAAATTAAGTCTTGTACGAAGATAATTTTCCGCATAAACGTTACCGTGAAACCATTACTTTTTTAGAGAAGTATGTTTCTAAAGAAGAAGCAATTTTAGATTTAGGTGTAAAAAATCCGCTTTCTGAAAAGCTGACCAAGTTGGGTTATAAAGTTTCAAATACTTCTGGTGAAGATTTAGATATCGATTTCACAAGCGTGCAAGCGCAAACATATAATGTTGTGACCGCTTTTGAGATTTTCGAACATTTGGTTGCTCCGTTCAATATACTTAAAGAAATAAAAGCAAATAAATTAGTTGCAAGTATTCCGCTTCGTCTATGGTTTTCTCCTGCTTATCGTAGCAAAACTGACAAATGGGATAGACATTACCACGAGTTTGAAGATTGGCAGTTCGACTGGGTTTTGGAAAAAGCGGGCTGGAAAATCATCGATTCCAAAAAATGGACCAATCCAGTCCAAAAAATAGGAATTAGACCTTTACTAAGAAAGTTTACCCCACGTTATTACATAATTTACGCAGAGCGAGTTTAAGTTAGGTATGAAGTTTTATATTTTACTTTAAGTCTAAATCAGGTTGAGTAATTTTGACATAGGAAAAATCGTATCGAAACCTCGAAAAGGTCAAAAAACACTTTTTATAAAGGATTACTTTTCGATACAATAACAATTCTTATTTATCACTTCAATGTAATATCATCCATTAGTTTCTTACCAACAAATCTCTGAATTCACACAACTGTATACGTAAAATAAGCGTTTCTGTTCAAATTGACCTACTTTTAATTTCTTTGAATTTCCAAAGCAACTCGTAGAAAAGATGAGTAGCAAAGAAGCAGTGAAATGGTTTCCCTTGCTTGCACACACGCAACGAATAGCTTTGCAGTAATTCAAGAAAATTAAAGTAAGCTTAGGTTTTTTACATACTTTTTCATCAACGGATGAAATATGATATAAAATGGCTATTCGACTGTTCATTTAAAAACCAAAAACCCACTCTTTCAAGTGGGGTTTTGTCTATCTAAATTATCAAATTATTGGTTACCGCTTCAAGGTGATGTTGTCCATCAGTTCCTTTCTCACCAATTGTCCGGTGTTTACATCCAGTTCCTGGTATTCCACCTTGAACCAGTAGTCGCCACTTGGCATCTGCGTGCCGTTGTAGCTTCCATCCCATCCTTCTCCCATAGGGCTGATCTGCTTCAGGAGCTTGCCGTACCTGTCGAAGATATAGATCTTCGCCGATGGGTTGCTCTCCGCCAGTCCGTAGATGTTCCAGGTGTCGTTGTAGCCATCGTTGTTCGGAGTGAAGAACGCCGGGTAGTCCA
>NZ_QKQV01000021.1 GCF_003233725.1 Mesonia sp. K7 | reverse complement strand
GTGTTCATTTTTTGTTTTCATAAGTGACTATAATTAATGGTCTAATTTTTAGTCAACCTATTTCAGGAAAGTTCATTGGTCAAATGTGTTACAACGGTCTCGTATAACCGTCAGTTACGGGATTAAAGTTAATGTTTTTCGGTTAATAACTGGCGTTAGCAATTCCGAGTGGATTCGGACGTAGTCGAATCCGCCGTAATTGCGGTTATACATTGTTGTGAGCTGGCTTTTATTCCACAAACGCTTTAATCGAATCTAACCAACTTTTAATTTCATCAAATCCACCACGTTCTGTTAATCGCTCAACTGTCATTTTCTCGATTGCGAGGTTATTTAATTGGCGTTTAGCTTTTGATATTTATTTCTTTTGTTTCTCTTCTGTTTTTACTGGGTCAGGATTTATGGCATTCCAATCTGTATCACTTGTTTCTTGGTGAACTGCCATAGCCACTTTTTCTGGCACATCTTCATCATCTAAAACCTCAGTTATGTTTATGTTGATATTTAAATCCTGATAACATTCGTTTATTGCTTGATGATGAAGATAATTTTCTAATTCAATTTTTATGGTATTAAAACCTATTTTAGTATCTATTCCTTCTGCATTTAAGTCAGCAACACTTTGCACATAAGCTGGAATATCGGAATCGTAGATATGAACTTGCGATTGTAATAGACCATCTAAATACTTTTTCTCAATATAAAACTTGAGTTGAGAGCCACCTGTCGGAATAAAAGCAACAGCTTCATTATTTTCTAAATTTATTACATTCGCGTCTGAAGCATTTAATATCTTGCTTAAACCTATCAAAGCATTTATATCATTTTCTCCTTCAACAAAAATCAGAACTTTAACTTTGTTTTTTGGGTCAGGTAATGCTCCAAGTGTTTGGATAATTCTATCTATTATTTCCTCATTATCTGTGCCGTCATCATTTAAACCACATTCAACATTAACTTGTCCATCGTCTGAATAAACATATCTTAATGACTCCTTAGGAATTTCCTTCGCTAAATTAGAATTATGTGTTGTGAAGAATACTTGAGCATTATCTGTTTCCGAAAGTTCTTTTAAAGCATTTACAATCATTAATTGAAAATCCGGATGTTGTGACGTTTCAGGCTCTTCAAGTGCATAAATAATATTCGGTGCATTTGCTGTTCTTCTATTCTCAACTTGTGCTCTAAAAAAGCTTAATAAAACAAGTCTTCTCATTCCACTTCCACGTTTGTTTAGTGGAACACCTCTGTCATCTTCTAAGGTCAATTTGAATATAGAATTCCAAGTTGGTTCTTTAGGAAAATTAGACCGCAAAGTTTCAGCTAATTCTGGGTCTAAATCATTTAGTTTAGTGATTGTATCGTCAGCGAGGTCTGTCGAAGCATCTTGAACGGCTTCTTTTAATTGTTCTAACAATGGTGTTATGTTATCCCTTTTTAAGACCTCTTTGATTATTTCTTTCATTGGGTCTTGAATGTCCGAATCTTGGTCATTCAGTTGCTTGTCAACAAAAAACAATGAGTATAATGGTAAATACTTTTTGAGGTTCGTCCAAATTTTCTTTCTGTTATCCTCATTGTCTAATCTCCCATCAATCTTTATTTCGGCTTGCTGAGTTGTTATTTGTCCTTCTTCATAAAAATGATTACGAATAGCATTTCTTAACTCTTTACTTTTATTTCTATTTACTCCTTCTGGATTTATTCCTAACTCATCAAATTGAAGTTGTAAAGTCGTCCTTTTTTTAGAAAGTAAATCGGATAGATTTTCGTTGTCAGGATAATCACAAATTATTACAGATTCTTCCGAAACACTTCCTGATGCTGAAATAGGAAATGATTTTTTAATTTCAAGTTTATTATCCGAGTTTAAAAGATATTCATCTGAAAGACTGGTTGGATTTGTATCGTC
The DNA here is from genome assembly GCF_003233725.1 of Mesonia sp. K7. Taxonomy (GTDB): domain Bacteria; phylum Bacteroidota; class Bacteroidia; order Flavobacteriales; family Flavobacteriaceae; genus Mesonia. The sequence goes on along the minus strand of NZ_QKQV01000021.1, from coordinate 28,007 downwards.
TAAGATTAATTGCTCAGGAAAATCTGAAAAAATACAAGTTATTTCAATTCTGCTGTTGTCATTTTCGATACACAAATCATTTTTATCAGGCTTGCCATTAAAAAATATATCTAAAGCTTCTAAAATTGATGATTTACCAACATCATTCTTTCCTATGATAACATTCAGGTCAGAAACATCGATTTCGGTTTCTTGAGAATAACTTCTAAAATTCTTTAATTTAAGTTTGTTTAGTTTCATTCGTGTTTTTGGTCAGCTTGCTCACAACGGTTAAGTATAATATTAGTTGCGTTGGTTAAGAACGCACTTTAACAGGTACAAACCGAATAGAAAATCCGCAAGGGTTTTCGTAAACAGGTGAGTGCCGAGCAATTAATTTTATACAATGTTGTGTAACGTATTTTTTTAAAGTCAGAGTTATGTCGGAAAAGGAATTTCGTATTTTACAAATGGATGTTTTAAAAACATTAAAAGGGAAAAGTATAGAGGATTGCATTTCTATACTTAATAAAACCGTAAAGTTTTTAAAGATTTCCGCTTTGTCAAACGAATTACAGTTCGATGATGATTGGTCAAAAGAATATATCGATGAAGCTCCTAATTAGGAATATCATCTATGTCATTCTGTATTTTTAGTCTTGACAAAACATCTTTTAGGTCTTTTTCAATAATTGTGTCATTGTCCGATATAGTAACTTTAACAAACCAATTGTAGCCTTGTGCTAATTCTTTGTCTTTTTGCTCAAAGTAACTTTTAGGTTTAGATAAGTTCTCCGCTCTTTTTTTAGTGGTTTCTGGAACTGCTTTAAGTTCCGTTATTTTAAATTCCTTTCCTTCTTTTCCGTATGGGAAATATGGTTTGGTTTTCAAGTAGTCAAACTCCGTAACAAGTTTTTCTGCTTTTGATTTCGAGTAATTCATTTTATTTGATTTGATTTCGTTTTTTATATGTTACACAACGGTCTCGGCTATGAGTAGTTGCGTGGGTTAGCACTCAACTTAGCAAGTACACACCAAACTGAAAATCCGCGAGGATTTTCAGAAGTAGGCGAGAACAAGCAATTACTTATAGCCATTGTTGTGCGTTCGTTTTTTATTCTTTATTAAACATATTTTCATACTCTTTTACGTGGTGAGGAAACTCCTCTTCGTAAAATGGATATGGAATTCCTAAAATTGAGATTTCATATCCTTCGTCTTTCATACCTGTAATTGCATTTCCAGCAACTCCTTTTATTTCAATTCCGTCTTGTCTAAATACTTTTAAGTCGGACATTACTTGAGTATCAATAAATTCAAATTCTGGGTCGTCTGTATTTATTACAATATCATTTTTTAAGCAGTATTCTTTGAAGAATCTGTATGGTGATTCAATTCCGATAAATTCAATCAGTCCAAAAGCAACTCCCATAGGTGCGTCAGCTTTCTCTAAATCAGAATAACCGATTAATTTTTCCTTAATTTTTATGGAATACTTTTTATTCATTTAATCTTTTTCGCTTGTTATATAAATTCCAAAGCCCAAATGATATCAGTCCAGCAATTATAAAATCAATTAATAAATATCCATAGTAAGTTTCAGTTGGATTTTCAGGACATTCAAAACACATTCCGCTCCATTTTATGTGAAATGTAAAAGGAAATCCATAAGTATCATTTCCATCAAATGGTGTTTCAATTTTCATTGTCATTAACGTGATAATAATGAAAAATATAATTGTCAGAATTAATATTTGAATCCAGTTTTTCATAAATGACGCACAACGGTCTCGGCTATGAGTAGTTGCGTGGGTTAGCACTTAACTTTGCAAGTACACACCAAACTGAAAATCCGCGAGGATTTTCAGAAGTAGGCGAGAACAAGCAATTACTTATAGCCATTGTTGGGTGTAGTTTTTTTATTCGGTTATTCTGTTTTTCAAATCCATTCTTTCGTGTAAAATTCTAATAATTTCAATTCTTTCTAGATTAATTATTTGATAGAAAATTATATGCTTTTCAGATTTCACTCCTAAAAGGTTTTTGTTAATTCCATCATATTCTTTTCCAACATTTGGATTATCAGCGATTCCATTACACGCCATTTTTATCGTTGCGTAATATTTGTCTGCTTGAGTTTCAGACCAAGTTTCGAAAGTATAAAACCAAATATTATTTAAATCGTCAATGGCTTCTTGTCTTAATACAACTTTAGCCATTTTTTCTTCTTTCTGATTTTAATTTTTTCAGATTTTCGTCAAAGTCAAAATCCTCAACAATAGGACTATTTAAGCCTTGTTGAATTGCATTTCTCAGAGCAATAACTTTACTTTCCTCATTTTCTAATAATCTCAGTCCAGCTCTTATTACTTCGCTAACGTTTTTATATCTTCCAGCAGAAACTTGGCTACTCACAAATTGGTCAAAATAATTTCCGAGTGATATTGATGTGTTTTTACTCATAATTTCAAATTTAAAACTCAAAAATACCAAAAATTGGTAAGATTTCCAAATTACACCCAACGGTCTCGTATAACCGTCAGTTACGGGTTAAAGTACGCAATTTTTTCGGTTAAGCACTGGCGTTAGCAATTCCGAGTGGATTCGGACGCAGTCGAATCAGCCGTAATTGCGGTTATACATTGTTGGCAACAGTTTTAATTCTTTTTATTCCACCTTTCAATCAACCTGAACGTTTTACTGTTCCTTACAATATCTAAATGTTTTACATTTTCCATAATTTCTACTTGGGTAAATTTTTTAGAAGGTTTAAATACGATTGGAAATTGTCCAGGATAAAAACTTTCGTCTTCTTTTCCTACCAAAACCAAACAGGGTATGTTTATGTTTTTTATCTCTTGTTGATAGTTTTTTGAATCAAAATTCATGGTCATATTGTATGAATACGAAGGAACTTGTAGACTGTCATTAATGTTTTCAGGACGATTAAAAAACAAAACAGGTAAATGGTTTAAGTTTTTTATACCTAGATTATTGAGCATTGAAAGTCCGATTATTCTTTTCAAGGCTACTTTTACCCATCCACCACTATTTGGTTTTACTGTTGGTGAATTATATCCCAAATAGGGCGAAATTAAAATTGCTTTATCCACTTTACTGTTTTTTGGATTTCCAATAAACCTTAAAACAAATCCACCACCTGAAGAATGACCAGCCAAAATGACCTTTTTAGCATTAAGATTTTTCTTGCTAAATCGAATCAAATCTTCAATATCGTTTTCAAGTTGTCCAATGAAATCGATATCACCTCGTTTCCCTTTATTTCTACCATGCCCTCTTATATCAGGTGTTATTACCGTAGCAATATTTTCACTCGCCATTGCATTTGCAATTTCTGACAAATATCTACTTTCTGAACCGGAACCATGAATAAGAATCATAACATCTTTGCTCTGACTTTTATAAACTCTACTAAAAATCTCCTTATCATCTCTCATTTTCACCCATTGCTCAACTCCTAAAGCTACATTTGTGTTTTCTTTTATAGAACTGTAATCATAATTCGTTACATTTTTTTCAAGTTTAATAGGCCAGTAAATAAGAGTTAAACATATTAGTGTATAAATAACAACACTTATTAAAAGTGTCTTTATAATCCATTTTAAAATTTTATGTCGCATTTTTTTTAGTTAATTATTTCTCAGCAAAAATGAATCTAAAAACATTCTGGTAGAAAAATTAAATTCTGATTTGTTGTTTTTAAAGGATGAACTGTCAAATTGTTGCCAACGGTCTTGTATATGAAAAGTAGCGGATTTTAAATACTAATTTTTCGGTTTATAACTGACCTCTAATTTATTATTTTTCTTTTGTTTAAGCACTTAAACCGCTATTTTTTATATACGTTGTTGTAAGCTGGCGTTTCATTCCGCAAATTAGCTGGCGTTGGCGTTTAAGCTCTTTTATTTTTTTCAGCATTGGCAAAAGCGTTGGGGAAAATAAATGTGCTTGAACTTGCGTTGGTTTATTTGATAAATCTGATTTGTAAATTCAGTTTAAAATATAGTTCTCCGTTTTCTTTGTATATCGTTCCAAAATCGTGTCTGTTTGAACTTGCTGTATCTAATTTCGTGTTATTGAATAAGTAATTTTCAAATTCATTTCTGTTGTAAATATGATAACACAAAACATCTCCATTTTCCTTTACAATCAAATAACCACCAGTAGCATCATATTCCCCAGTCCAAACTTTTGAAGGCATCATTCCTAAAGCTATGTCTGTTAAAAATCGTTTAATTTTGTATTCGTAAAACTTATGTTCGTTAGAAATATCAAATCCTAAAGGATTTTTTAAAGTTGTTTTATCAACTAAATCTACAATGCTTGATTTATCACTAGAATAAAATTCATAAACGATTTGAGATAAAATTTCTGGCAGTTTACTGTCAATAAGAATTAAATTGTTCGAGAATATTTGCCTTTCAGTTTTCACAAAACCAAATTGTCCGTTTGATTGTAAAACTGAATTAATTCTATCCATTATTTTACTTCTTGAATCAATCGAATTTACTTTTTCAACATCCGATTCACTTAATTTTGTGTTAGAAATTTTGAAAATAAAGTTTGTCGTTTTTCCAGCGTTCAGTAGAGTAGAAGGACTTCCTAATTGTGATTTGATACTAAACCCTAAAGTTGGTTGTTGGTTTGTTCTTTGGTCGTGAACAACAATCGTAATATCAGTTTTTGCAGTTGAACTTGCTTTTAAAGAAAGACAATTTATGGATTTCATAAACGTCTCAATTTCGGGAATTGAAAAAGTTCTTTTTTTATTTGTTTTAATTCTTTCAAGTAAGAATTTTGCTTTTTCTTTAAATTCTGAAATTGCAATTTTTAAAACTTCTTCTCCGCCAGAAATAAGTATAATTTCATCTTGAATTGAGTATTCAAAATCTCCGTTATTTTCTGTTCTTAAAACTCGCAAAATTGGATAAACTATGCCTTCTAGTTTTTCAATGTCTTTATTTCCAAGAAATAATTGTTTGTCTCCAAGTAATTTGAATAGCGTGTAAATTTCACTCCATTCGCCTTTATTTCCTGTAATCATAAAGTTTTAAGTTTTTCTATAATTTTTTTTGCTGTCGCCTGAATTGCTGGAACTGCAACTGAATTTCCAAATTGTTTATATGCTTGAGCGTCAGAAACTACAATTTTATAATTGTCTGGAAACCCTTGTAATCTTGCCCATTCTCTAGGTGTCATTTTACGAATTCCTTCTCGGTTCACTTCTCCTCGAATGTTTGTAACTGGTGTAAAATCCTTTAATCTAAAATCGCAAACTAAATTTCTTTCTCTTCCCATTCCGCCACAAACAACTGCGTTTGCAGTTCCATTGTTTGGAATAATTTCGTAGCCAAATCCATTTCCTTTACTTTCGTGTCTAGCTTTATGATTTCGTAAAGTGTTTACATAAGTTTCAGATAAATAATATTTTACAGAAACCGTTTCGGTTTCTAAAATATTTTCTAACGTTACTTTTTTGTTGACTGGTTTTGGGTATTCAAATGTTGTAATTCCCAAATCTTTTCTAAAGCCTACAATAAAAATTCGTTCCCTATTTTGTGGAACTCCAAATTCTTTGGCGTTAACTATTTCTGGTTCTGGAACAAAATATCCCAAATCTTCTCGTAAAACATTTAGAATTGTTGCTAAAGTTTTTCCTTTGTCGTGGCTTCTTAAACCTTTTACATTTTCTAGAAAAATTGCTTTTGGTTTCTTCTTTTTTATGATTTCAGCCACATCAAAAAACAATGTTCCTCTTGTGTCTTCAAATCCGCCACGTTTTCCTGCAATAGAAAACGCTTGACAAGGAAATCCAGCACACAAAACATCAAATCCGTCTGGAATGTAATTTTTAGTTTCTTTTTTTGTAATATCTCCAAAAGGAACTTCTCCAAAATTAGCTCTGTAAGTTTGTTTTGAATATTTATCCCATTCGCTTGTAAAAACACATTTACCTTTTAGATTTTGAAATGCCAATCTAAATCCTCCAATTCCAGCAAATAAGTCAATAAACTTAAATTCAGGATTTTTAGGTGCTGGAAAAGGAATGTTTTCTTGTTGAAATATTAAATATTGAAGAGCTTCCTCGGCAGCTAAAGTTGATATGTTTTCTTCAGGAAACTTGTATTCAAATAAGGTTTTAACGTGTTCTATTGCATCAGGTTTATAGAATTGAGAAACCCCATTTCTGTGATTGTGCAAATAGTGTGTAAAAGCAGCTTCAGTATCTTTTTTTGATTCTATAAGTCTGATTTTGAATTTTTTATCTTCAAAATTTTCAATCGATATTTTTTCTTTTAGAAGCACTTATGTTTGTTTGATTTTTACAGTTGCAAGTTATGAAAAATTTCTCATTCAGCGTTGGGAAGAAAGCAATGTGTGCGATAGCACTCTTTGCTTTTATGCGGTTGGACTCCGCTTGCTTACAACGTTTAGTATATGAAAAGTAGGCGATTTCGAAGCACTAAACTTTCAGTTGAGCATAAAGATTGATACGAGCCAAAAGCCTTGATTTTACTACTATCTCGCCTATTTTTTATATACATTGTTAGCGGTTCGGGCTTTTTTTCTTCGGTCAGCAACATTTCTTGTCTTGTTGAATTGGCGGACATTTCTCGCTCCCATAACTGCAATAAACACAGCAGTCTCCTTGTTGTGGTTTCAATACAGTTTTGCAGTTTTCGCACTCGTAAAAGTATTGGCAAGCATCTGTCGGCATTGTTTCTTCTTTTTTGTGTCCGCAGTTGGGGCAAGTGATTGTTGATTGCAATTTTATTTCCATTTTATTTTTCCTTTTTGTCTCTTACTGAATATCCTGCTCCGTTAATTGCTGTTTCGATTTCGGCTATGTTAGTTTTTGAGTTGTCAAATTCTACGATTGCGTTTCCATTCTCGTATGAAGCAGTTGATTTGATTATTCCTGAAAGTTTGTTCACTTCGTGGTTTACGTGTTCTTCGCATCCTGCACAAGTCATTCCGCTGATAGTAAACTCAACGGTCTGTACATTTGATTTGTCAACTACTATTACTTGTTTTTCTGTCTTGGGGTAGAAAATATGTGCATAGTAAGGAAAGGCAAGCATTACAATTGCGAATGCTGTAACAATTCCTAAAAACTTTTTACTCTGAATGAATTTTGGCTTTTCATCAGTTTCACAATCACAGTCTATTTCCTTTTTCGGTTTTAGTTTTTGATACCAAGCAAAACCAAGAACCAAAATTGTCAAACCAATTAAATACGGTCGGAAAGGTTCAAGCCACGAAAAAGAGGCAGCAAGTCCGCTTGTTCCTGCAATTAGTGCCAAAACTGGCGTAATGCAACATAGAGAAGCAGCAAATGCTGTTAAAAGTCCTGCTCCGATTAATTTATTGTCCTTTTTCATATTGTCTCAAAAATTTTGTTTTCGTCAAGTATTATGAAAAACGGTTCAAGCAAGTTTTTGTACTCGTTTGTCAGCGAGTAGAAAATGGTCTGTGCTTGCCTTTCTGTTTCAATGAGTTTTCGGTCTTTGAGTTTTCGCAGGTGTTGAGAAACTGCCGAAATGGTCATTCCAAGAACATCACTCAGGTCGCAAACGCAAAGTTGTTTCTCTTCATAAAGCAGGAATAGGATTTTCAGTCTGACGTTGTTACCCGCCAATTCAAGACCGTTCGACAAATAGTCAAACGAGCCGTTGAGTTCTGCAACTCGGTCTTTACAACGGTTGATTTGTTTAATGTCCGCTTGTTGTCTTATGCAAGAATTGTTTTCCATAAACACAAAGATAGTCAACTTGCTTATTTAAGCAAATGCTAAAATACAATATTTTAAAAATAACCCGATTTGTTTCTCGGGTCGTTTTTTTGCCTGACCGCTAACGGTCTTGTGTATGAGCAGTAGCGGGTTTAATGCAACAGCTTTTCGGATTACAATATAACTTTTTAAAATGAAAAAATGGTTCGAGTTCGCACCCAAACCGCTATTGCTTATACACGTTGTTGTACGCTGGCTTTATTCCTGCTTTGGTCTTGAAAGTTTAAAATATTCGTTTGCAGTTTCGTCAAGTCTTTCGGAAATTTTCTTGAAATTCTTTTGATTTGGTTTTAGGTCAACGTATTTGTCTATAATGTTACTCCGTTTGTATATAAAAAAAGTATTGTTCACGTTTGGGTCAATTTTATTCAAATGCACTTCTGAAGTTTTATCCTTAAAAGAAGGTACAAAAGTCAAGGCAACTTTTTTTAAATCGAGTTCAGTTCCAAGTTCTTCCAATTCTTGTGTTCTTTCGTTTTTATTGTAGTTCGTGTCTTTGCCATAAACAAAATATACTTTTAAATACTTCTCTCTTTTTTGGCTTTCTATGTCCAAAAATTTAAGCCAATCTTTTATTTCGTTCCAATTTGGTTTATTACCTACAAAATATAAAATTCCGTGATACCAACCGTATTTGCAAATCGGACAGGTTTTGGTGCCTTTGTCAGCTCCATAAGCGTGGAATGGTGTAAAGGAAATAATATCTTCGCCAATGTTCTTCCCTGAACTCTTTTGGCTAATATTCTCTATTGGATAATCAGGAATATTCAAGCCTAAAATGATATTGCGTTCGCCTATCCACATATTGTCTTTTTGTACAAATCTTATTACACCACTTCCTCCACGGTTTTCCATATTTTTTCTGCGTTTAGTGGTTAAAAGTGGGTCATTGTCAAACACAAAATCGTCAATATAATATGGTTCTTCTATATTTTTTTCTTTAACGGTAATGTGTATGTGTGCAGGTTCGCCTCTACTTGGATAAGTTCCAGGTTTTATGGTGTAAATCGAATAGTTACCTTGCTCATTTGTTTTTAACCAACCTCTGATGTAACCGTGAGTTTGGCCTAATTTATTTTCGGGCATATTTCTTTCTTCACTTTCTTTAGTAGCGTAAATTCCGTTGGCGTTCGTTTGATAATAATACAGAATTACGTTTGAAGCTGGTGTTTTACCGTCTATTTTATAAACTGTTCCGGTCAGCAAAATTTTCTGCCCTTTTTCTTTGAATGCAGGATTTGTATCGGTTGCGGACAAGTTTTTTGGCATCTTGTAATAAAATGGCATTGATTTATCAAAATCATCACTTAAAGTGTTTGTCTCTTTTTTGGTATTTTGACTGTTACAGCCTGATAAATTTAAACAAGCCAACAGCAGAAATACTATTTTAAAAATTCTTATCATTTATAAGTTTTTTCCAATAAATGTAAGTATTGATGCGGTAGTTAACTCAATATTCTGTTACGAATTGTCTGTGTGGTGTGAATAAATAGCTTACTGGATTAGCTGTTTCCAATTATTTCTAAAATGTCTGCTTAACCGAATGATTTGACCGTTTTTAAGTGTTGCGTCATAATCGCCATTATTTCTTGATTTTAGTTCTTTGACGTAAGCAGCATTAATAATTGATGAACGATGCACTCTTAAAAAAATAGTTGGGTCGAGTTCAGTTTCAAATTCCTTTAGGCTTTTATTGTCCAAAATCTTTTTTCCATTTGCGTGAACAATGGAATAGGGCTTATCAGTCGAAATAAATTGTATAGTTGAAGTTGAAATATTTAAAAGTTTTGAACCGATTTTTAGTTTTATTTTATCGGAATAAGGTTTTTTTAAATTGGTAGGTTTATGTTTTGAAATATAAATTGCAGGGAAAATGATATACCACAATAAAGCGATATAGAATTGATTAGAAAACACACTATTGAAAATATTTGAAAACCGATGTGTAGGACTAAAAATTAAGCTGCTAACAAACACAAATAAAGACGCAAACAGTAATATATGCAAAAAACTAAAAACTATTCCAATTCCTAAATTCAGTGGAAGTTTACTCAATTTATTGTTGGGATTAATAATTTTTATCAGTCGATTTATAAAAATGGTAAAAGGAATGAAAAATATCCAAAAAGTATTGTAAAGTGAAGATTCCGATAGATAAAAACCTGTTTGTTGTATTCTGCTATAAATGTAATCTTGAAGTACAGCCAATAGAAAAACAAAAATCACAATTATTAGGTAAAGTGGTAGCTTTCCAATTTTCAGGATTTTGAATTTTTCGCTAATGTAAATTGATTGTTCCAATGTTTCTTTCAGCTTGCGTACAACGGTTTTGTATAAGATTAGTTGCGTGGTTAAGCAACGAATTTAGCAAATACAAACCAAATAGAAAATCCGCGAGGATTTTCGTAAGTAGGCTCGTACCAAGCAATTAATTTTATACGTTGTTGTGTGGCGTATTTTTTTTCAGATGTTCAAAATCCGAATTCGTTAATATTTTTATTTTACAGTTCTTTTTTACGTTCAAATCGTGAACTTTTTGGATTTTAGACCAGCCAAAATCTGCTCCGATAATAACATAGTCTAATTTACTACTAATTCCAGATTTTATTATTCCACCATTTTCCTCAATAAAATTCTTTGCAGTTCGTCTGTCAGTCGTTATTTCTCCAGTAAAAATGAATGCTTTGTCTTTAATTTCAATTTTTTCGATTTCTCCTTTGTCAAGTGAATATTCTTGAACGTAATCAAGATTTTGATTTTTGACTTCTGCTGTTTCTTTTTTACGTTTTATTTTTTCTTTAACTTCTTTTTCGCTTAAAGTTCTTACTAAACTTTTATAATCTGGATAAAGTTCCGCAAGTTCTCCGAAAACGTAAGCACACACTTTTGCATCTTCTTCAGGATTATGTTTGTCGATATATTCAATGTCAAATTTGTCCGCTAATTCCGATAACTTTTTTGGATTTCCTGATTTTTCGGCAAGTTGCATTGTATCTAAATATTCAATTTCGTAACCTGAAATTGAATAAAGTTCAAATAGGTTTTTTAAAACACTTAAATCCATACTTGCATTATGGAAAACAATTAAGTTTTGATTAAAATACTTTGAAAGTTCAGATTCCCAAAGTTCATCGAAAGTCATTGCATAATCAACGTCTTCGGCAGTAATTCCGTGAATTCCAATATTCCGACTTGAAAACTGTTCTGATTCGGGTGGTTTTATATGAAAACTTGTTTGATAAGCAATTCTGTCATTTTTTATAAATACCAAACCTAAAGCACAAGCACTAATTCGGTTTTGGTTTGCAGTTTCAAAATCGATTACAATATGGTCAAATTTATTGTCAAAATATTCTGGAAAACTGTGAGGATTTTTAAATTCCGATGTTGTTGTTTTTTGCTTTATCGCTTTTTCGTATTGTGGTTTAAATTCAATTCCGTTTGACTTTGCTTTCTCGTACCATTTTTGCAAATGAGGTGCAAAAGTCAATTCCACAAAGTTGTAGAATAGAAATTCATTTTCGGTTTGAGGATTTATTCCGCTGACTGAAATTTCAATCGGGTTTTCTATTTTTTCTTTTTTCTTGAACCAATTAAACATTGTTTTTTCCTTTATTTTCGTTGGTTGGTCATATGACACACAACGGTCTCGGCTATGAGTAGTGCGGGATTTCGAAGCCGAAAATTTTCGGTTTGGAACGGACGGTAGCCAAAGCTACGCTTTGCGTTTTACCTTTCTTTTCTCCCAAAACGTCAAAGCGTAGCTTTGGCGGAATGGAAGACCGAAACTTCAATTTAGCGTTTAAGCCCGCATTACTTATAGCCATTGTTGTGTGTAGTGTTTTTATTTTTTATATAATTCGTTTACTTTCTTCAAATCAGTCGTTTTATCAATCTCATAAAAATAGTTCAATTGCCATTTTTGAGTTTTTTCCGCTTGTTTATTCAGTGTTTTATCCCAAACTGGATAAACTCTAAAACCTCTTTTTCCATCCTTTTTTTCGGTGGTTATGAAACCTTTGTTGATTAATTCGAATTTCGGAAATACAAATTGTCCAAAACGGTCGCCAGATTTCGCGTTGATTACATAAAAATCAAATTGGTCATTTTCAGAATAAGGTTCTGTTTCCCCATTTTGATTTCGTTTCCAAAAAGTCACAAATTGTCCAACTTTTTTAGGTGTTATTTTTGAACTTCTTGAAATTAGTTTCATTCCATTCAGTTCATATTGGCAAGCGTCATATTCGCTTCCTTCAAGTTCATTATTTTGGTTGGAAATATTGAGAGATAATTTGTCATAAATTTTTGTTTTAACCTCAATTAGATTTTTGTTCAGAGTTTCAAGTTCAATCATTTGTAATTATTATCTCTTATGTTCAAGTTTTTACGGTTGCTTTTTACATTACACACAACGGTATCGTGTATGAGTAGTAGCGGATTTCTACTCGCAAACCTTTCGGTTTTCACTAACCTTTTTTTTATGTTTTACCTTTCGTTTTATCACTTAAACCGCTATTACTTATACACAATGTTGGCGGTAGTTTTTCCTCTTTTTACTTTAAATCTCAATGGATTCCAATCTTCAATTTCAGGTTGTTCAATATTTTCGCTAAAAAACATTATTTCTTTTCCCTCTCTAATTTCATAAGCAGTATGTTTAAATGAAAACTCTTTTTTAGAACATTCAGCATACAGTTTTTGAATTTCTGGAACATTGTCATACGAAACAATCCACTTAATATTTTGAATGGATTTAATCTTGTCACTTACTTTTTTGTGATTCTTATCTTCGTAATGATTCATATAAAGCGTACTTGCTTTTAAATAATAAGGTGGGTCGAAATAAAAAAATATGTTGTCATTTAGGGCTTCTTGTTCTATTTTGTCTATTAATTTGACAGCATCTTTTTTATATAGTCGTATGTTTTTTTTGTGGGATGCAATGTTTTTTATTCTCTGTATTAGTTCGGATTTATTAAATCTACAATCCATTAAATAATTGCCCGTTTGTTCCATTCCGCCCATTACTCCTGCGTTAATTATTCCAGAACGATTGGTACGATTTAAATAAAATGTAGAGAAACCTAAATCAAGTAAATCGGCCTTTTTTTTATTTGATTGAACTGATTTTTGTTTTTTCCATTCATTTATGGATAGTTCTGCGTTTTCTATCAGTTCACATAATTGGTTTGTTTTATTTAAAACAGAATGCCAAAAAGCATAAATTGAACGGTCTCTATCATTTATAGTTATTTTTTTTACAAATCCTTCCATTAGTAGAAATAATGCAACAGAGGCTCCACCAGAGTATGGTTCAACATAATGGCCATTAATCTCATTGTCAACACATATCTTAGCAATAAATGCCGAAAGTTTGTTTTTTCCTCCTGGATATCTAAGTGGTGAATAATGCATTATATCTCTCTAATATCTAATAACTCTTGAAATAGTGGAAACAAGAAATCCCAAAAGCCATTCAAAAATTGTCTGTTTAAATAATGTGAATCTTGACTATGAATAAATCCATTCAAAACATCTAATGAGTATTGAGAAGTAGGGTCTAATAATCTACCAACGATATTTTGAGGTTTTCCAGTCAATTTGTTTGTTTTGATATATTCCAAACGTTTTTTTAATGGGATATTTCTCAAATCGTCTCGATAGTATCTTTTTAAATCATCCTCTATACCTTCTGTTTCGATAAATTTGAAAACTGCTAAATCAACAAAAACTCTCAATGAGGATGAGACAGTATTTTTATATCCTAATGATATTCTTTTAAATTCGTTAAAAAGACCTAAAAGTCTATAACTATCTGTATTTAAACTATAAATGGTTAAAACCATTTTTGTACGGTCTGGATTACCTTTTAAATGATTAATTGGGTCTGGCGTTGGTTCTGGTTCTGGTTCATCTCCATTTTCCCCATCTGAAGTATCTCCATTCGTGTCCGATTCTGTTGTGGGTTCGTCATCATCTGACGTATCTCCTTCATCATCAACATCATCAACTTCATCAGAATCAAAAATTACGGTGGGTAATGAGGTAAGTACTTCTTCTAAATCTTCTTTTTTCAGTCTGGTATTTATTTTGTCATCCTCTTTGTTAACTATCCTTTTTATTAATTCCGTGAAAGCATTGTAGAAACTATCTTCATTGGAAATTATATTAACATTAAGTCCATCATATTCTAATCCCCATTTTTCTTTAACATCTGCAAAACTGAAAAATCTTTCTAAAATCGTTATAGGAAAGCGATATGAATCAGCCAATTCAAATTCTTCATCAGTCAGTTTTTCTTTTACGGTATCTAATTTTACAAAATCTTTAATTTTTAGAGTTCTAATAATTCCTTCAAGCTCACTCTTAGTTAGCTTTGTTACAGATAAAATTCTGTCAAGGTCTCCATCGTGTTTTTGGTAAAGCGTAACTATCCATCTTTGCTGTTGAACTCTTGACCATCTTCTTTGAAGTGTTGATGAACTATTTCTTTGATTAATATACCATTCTGCATCTTCAAAAGATGGTGCAACATTTACAGGTATTTTTTCAATTGTTGTAGTGTCAATTTGGGAAGATGCTTTACGGATGAAACTTCGAATAGATTTTGGTGATTTTTTTGGTTCACGCAATAATTTCAAAGCTATAACACGTCGATTTCCTTCGGCAACATAGTATTTATTGTTCTTTTCATTTTTCCAAACTACAACTGGGTCGGCTGGAACGAAACCATCTGCAACAATTGAATTCACGAGTGCAAAAAAATCATTTTTTTCAGCATTGTCAAAAGTTAAATCCTCTGCATATTCTTTTAGTGTTAGATGAGTTTCTTCTGGATTTAATCTTGGATTCTCTGGCCATAATTTCAATTGGTCAACAGAACGTGGTGTTTTTTTTATCAGCCAGTCGTAGTTTTTAGTCATAAAATCGATTTAAGTTTTCTACAATTTCAAATTTAATTAAATTTTGATTGTTAAATTATGGTTTTCCTCAAATTACCGCCAACGGTCTTGTATAATTACCCAGCTAAGGGAATTTGGGAACTAAAGATAGTAAAAAGAACTGACTTTGATGCGTGAGCGTTTGTGTCCGCAGGACACAAAACCTTAGTTGGAATTATACGTTGTTACCACACGTTTTTTTATTCAGCTGTTAATTTTTTAATGTCAATAATTTTGTCTAAAATCAGATAGGTTGATATTGTAAAATCTTCATCGTCGTTCGATTTTGCTTCCTTGTAAGCGGTTAAATAACTATGAGCCGAAGCCAAAAGTTCACCATTCAAAATTTGCCAATATCCGAGATTTCTATATCTGTATTGAGGTTTTCGTGAGTCAGTTTCATTAGTTAATGCCTGTTTGGCATAGAAAATTTCGTTTTCTATATCAATGGTTTCTCTAAATTCAAATACTTTCCAATTATTTTCTTTTTCATCCAAATAGCTAATTATTAAATATCGTGATGTTAGAGGTGTGTTTGCTTTACTCAAAGATTTAATTTCTAATAATCCTTTATAACCTTTGATTCCGTCGATATCTGTATCAAACAATTTTTCAAAAATAATATTACTTGATGAAATAACTGGAAAACTTTTTGATGGTTTAAAAACTACTTGTGAAAGCATTTCTTTACCTTCAGGCAAGTCTAGAATTTTCAGAGCCTGCAAAAAATCAGTAGTAGTTTTTTGAGCATCTTCTAAATTATACTCTTGGGAAAAACATATAGTTGAAATTAAGAGTGAGAATATTATAGTAATTTTTTTCATTTCGTTCAATTGTTATTTTTTGTCCGGATTAATCATAAGATAATTAAAGTCTTTTATTAGTTCCTTAATGTGATTTTCGATATTGGTTTTGTTTGCGATACCGTTTTCCTCTAAATGTTCATTTGCTTTAAAAATTAATTTGTCGGAAAGACTTTTTATTATGGGACTAAAATTATTTCCATTTTCTACCTGCGCTTGAAAAGTTCCGCTATTATTATAAACTGATTTATATTTTTCCTTATGTTCCCGAAATATCAAATTCAGTACTTGTTTTAATTGTTTCATCGTTTTTTTTTCAAATGTGTGGTAACGGTCTTGTATATGAAAAGTAGCGGATTTTACGCACTAACTTTTCAGATTATAAATGGCATTAAATTTATAAAATTCATTTTCATTTTAGCACTTAAACCGCTATTTTTTATATACGTTGTTAGCTGCTGCCTTTTTAATTTGGTTCAATCTTTAAGGATGTCATTGTCAAAGAACCTCCAACGGGTTTATCGTTAAATAAGGTTATTTCTTCCTTTTCTTCTCTTAAAGCCAAGGTGTAGAGTAGTGGCAAATAGTGTTCGGGTGTAGGAATAGCCAAATCAAAAGCTCTTCCTTGTGATTTGAAATCAATCAAGGGTTGAAAATCGTCACTTAAAATATGATTTTTCATTTTTTCGTTGGCTTCTGTTGCCCAATCAAAAGCAAATTCTTCGTTGAGTTTGTTCCAAGCAACCATTCGTAGGTTATGTACCATATTTCCACTTCCTATAATAAGTACACCTTTTTGTCGAAGAGCACTAATTTGTTTCGCCAATTCGTAATGATAATGGGCAGGTTGTGTATAGTCTATGCTCATTTGAATTACGGGAATGTCTGCATTTGGATAAAGGTGCTTTATAACACTCCACGCTCCGTGGTCAAGTCCCCATTTGTCATCTAATTCTACCTTTGTTTTCGTGATTAGCTGTTTGGTTTGGTTTGCTAATTCTGGACTTCCTGGTGCTGGATATTGTATATCAAATAATGCTTGCGGAAAACCACCAAAATCGTGAATAGTTGGTGGGTTTTGCATTGCTGTTACATATGTTCCTCTGGTTTCCCAATGCGCAGAAATACATAGTATGGCGTTTGGCTTTTCTATTTCTTTCCCAATTTTTCTAAAGCCTTGAACAAATTCGTTTTCTTCAATAGCATTCATTGGGCTTCCGTGTCCAAGGAATAATACAGGCATTTTATCTGTATTACTCATTGAAGAAGTCATTTTATTTAAATCTTTTAAATTCATAGTAGAACCTATTAATGGTAATAATGCCAATGATTTTAAGAACCTTTTTCTATCCATTTTATAGGTATTTGCTTATTCAGGTTGCAGCTAACGGTCTTGTATAACAATCAGTTGCGGATTGTTTGAAAACTAAGATAGCTAAAATTACTGACTTTTATGCTTGCGCGGTTGTGTCCGCAGGACACAAAGCCGCAATTGTTGTTATACGGTGTTAGGCAAAGTTTTTTATTCGATATAATTTTGACGTTTTGCGTTTATTTTCCAATTTTTAATTTTTTCTTTATCCCAAATTATCCAGTTATTACATTTGAAACTTCCTTTTAAAATTGTATCATTTTCAAAAAGACCGAATTCATTTTTAAGTCTTAATTCAAATTCACCATAGATATCAGATGCTATTGAGTAGTCAAATTTAGAAATTTTTATTTTGTATTTGTCAATTGATACGGATTTGAAATCAGTCCCATTGTATTCTTTGTCAGTTGATTTAGAGTATATGTTTATTTTTTTAACTAAACTATCTTTTAAAACAATTGTTAGAAATTTAAATTGTCCGTTTAAACGCTCAATATAACCTAAATCTCTTGTTTGCAATACGGTATTCCATCTTTGATTAGAATTCTCGCTCAATGTATCCAATGTTTCTTTTGTAGGTATTCCTGTCAACAGTTGTATTTTTAAACTATTATTTTTTTTGTCTTTGTCACAATTACATACTGAGGCAATACTGTCGATTTTTTTAGAATTTGAAACTGTTATAAAGTCCCAAGCAATTTTTTCTGTCAGAGAAGTGTCAATTTGAAAACTATTTTTAAACCTCTCTTTTTTGGGAACCGAGTTTTGTATTATTTTAATTCTTTGGTCAATTTCCTTTTTCCTCTTTTCTTTGTTTTGGCAGCCGGAAATAAAAATGAAAATCATCAAATATATTGGAAGTTTGTTTTTCATAATTTTGCCTAACGGTCTTGTATAACCGTCAGTTACGGGTTAAGATGCGTTAATTTTCGGTTTAGCACTGGCGTTAGCAATTCCGAGTGGATTCGGACTTAGTCGAATCCGCCGTAATTGCGGTTATACATTGTTGGGCTTTCGTTTTTATAATTCTTTGTCTAATTTATTCGGGTCTTGTCTTGTGTCGAATAACGTAACAATATTTATCCGTTTGGAATTATATCGATAATATATAGTCGTTTGTTTTGTGACTACACATTTTCTTAAACTTTTTCCTTTTTTGGATTCGGGAAATATTTCAGGCTGGTTTTTAATTATCTCAATCGATGAATCTAATTTATCTACAAAATCCTTTTTTACTTTTAAAGACCATTCTTTAATTAAGTATTCGAAAAGTTTTTCTAATTTCCTTTCCGCTGTTTTAGAAATAACAACTTTTCTACTCAATTTATCTGTGTTTTTGCATAAAAGATTCGTAATCCGTTATTTCTCCGTTTTCTATTTCACGAGAAGCTATTTCAATTTCATTTCGTTGCTCAACAGACAAATCATCCCAAAAGTCAGCAGTTTTAGCTTTTTTAAAAATTTTTTTAATTGACTCAATGATTTTAGGATTTTCTGTATCCAAAAGCATTTTTACCAATTCTATTTTTTCCGCCTGAATATTCATCTCATATTTATTTATATCCAAAAATAATGATTTTAACCTGAAATTTTGATTGGAAACGATTTTTTTTAAATGAAGCCCAACTCGTTATATCAAAACAAATATAATCGTTTTTATATTATAATTCGCCGGATAACAACACTTCTTAACCATCGATAAGCTCAATTTGAATATGGTGATTTATACCATAGTCAAGGATACCTGAGAGGTCTATGGAACGGCCCTCAATCCTTAACACCTTATCAGCATCTTCTAAATCGAAATTGACACGGTAATCCGGATACAATCGCTCGAGGTCAGCTATTATTTTCTTGGCTAGCTTTTCCTTCATTACATTCGTCTTGAAGATTTCAACGACGGCTTGTGTTCGCCTGGGGTGACCCATGTCACTCTTGGGTTTATCTATATTTGTTGGTGTATTATACTTCGATAGCATACGATGTCATGGTTTTTATTTTTTGACCCTTTGCATTTTGAAACACATAAAAATCAGCAAAGGCATAGCGCTTTCCGTTTTCCATCGTTATTACCCCGTTTGCAGCGCCTTCTTTGCCGTGCGATAGGATTTGGTGTATGGTCAATTCAGCGGCTTTTACAGATTGCATTTTTTCTAACTCCTCCGTAAAGGCTTCTTTTCCTTCAATTTTTTTGTCTCCCATAATGTTCCAAACGATGTCGTCTGTTACACTTTCGATTAAAAATGTGAGGTTCCCTTTGGCAAATTCAATGTTCAACTGTTTTAAAAATTCCATTTTGGGTGAGTTGCCACAATTCGGACTGAATATTATTTTGGTCATTTTCAGATCGGTTTTCTTATTCACAATAATGCTTCAATCGATAAAGAAACATCGCCCAATTGTAATTGCACCAACGGTAAAAATCAGTTCGTGTACGCCAATCATAATGTTTCAATTTTACTGTAGTCTTATGCTCTCTTTCGGTAAGTTCAAAAGATACCTTCGTTCCTACCCACTCTCTGTCGGAAGCCACACACTCCCAAACTATTTTGTTGTTTTCTACGAGCTCCAGAACCTTAAACTTTGTGAGGTAGCCCTCATCAAAATCAAACTCATTTACAAAACCTATTTCCGGTCTTACCTTGAGTTTTTTCGTCCATATTTGGCTTAATCCTTTTTCAGTGGTAAGGGTGTCGTAAACGCTACTCATAGGCGCGTTGATATGATTGATATGTTCTATGCTTTCCATCACATCAGTATTTATTTCAATGAATGAAATCCAATGGAGTTTCCTTCAGGATCTTTGACAATAGAAACAAAACCGTGCTTACCAATAGCCATTTTGGGCTGTATAATTTCAGCGCCATTTTCAGCAGCTCGGGTTTCCAAAACTTTGCAATCTTCACCACCAAAATAAACGAGACTACCATTGGTAGAAGGCTGTATGCCTTCCATTTTTACCAAGACACCTGCTGCACCGTAATTTTCCATATCGCTAGGAAAGCATTTCATTTGGACGGAAGGATCTGTGGGATCGCCCATATCTTCCATCGTTATTTGCAGTACAGCTTCGTAAAATTTTGTGGCTCTATTGATATCGTTTACGTATAGCTCGAACCACACCACGGGATTTATTTTTTTCATCTTTTGTATTTTTTAACTTGTTTGTCTTACAAAATTGGAAAAACAATATGAAAAAGAACTTGCCCTATGACAAGTTCTCGGCTTTTCATAAGACTTCTTTTTTACACGATATAAAGCAGGTTATTCCTTTAATTTGGATGGTTTATGAAAGAAACGGAGTAAATCTTTCACACGATGTTCATTTAACATGAGCCCCAGTGGCAAGTAAACGTGCTCCGTCTTTTGATACTTTCTACGCCAAGGTTGTTCCAAATGCTCTTCGGTTTCATATGGCTCTACTTTGGTGTATACTCCACTAAAACATTTCCTGACTTAAATGAGTTGACCGTTATTAAATTCAAGTCCATTTGCTTGATAGCATTTAAAAAAAGAGGGTTACCCGACCCAAGAATGACAGGATTAATCATTATTCGGAATACGTCTATCAATCCATTTTTGATTAGTGTTTCACTCAAGTTTGCACTTCCAAAAATCAAAATATCCCTTTCCGAACTTTTTTTGAGTTCGCCTACTACTTTTAGAACCTCATTTTGAAACAGCTTTGTGTTTTCCCAATTGGCTTTCCCCAAGGTTGTAGAAAACACTGTTTTAGTAGTTCCATTCATTCGATCAGCAATCGCTGGATAATTGGTAATAGCCTCTTTCGTTGGCCAGTATTCTACCATTATTTTATAGGTTTTTCGTCCGAAAATCAAATGGTCCGCAGCATTTAATTGCCCAAGGGTAAATTCGTTGAATTCATCATCTACGTTATGCCAATCTAATGCTTCGTTTTTTCCTTCAAAAAACCCATCAAGGCTCATCATATTAAACAGTATCAGTTGTCCCATTGCATATCAATTTTTAATCCTTTACATTTAAAAGCATCTTGTTATTTGTCTTAAAAATTTCCGTAATACCCCCTACTATGGGTGATTTTTCCATTTCCTATTTCAACATATGCTGTATTTTCGATTTTACACCCATCACAAGTTAATACTTTATCACTTTTTTCCTAACAAGCAAAATACGTTTGAACACCTCCTGAATTTTTACGGTGACTTGTACTTTTTCAGGTCATTAAATCGGATGGTTTTTTCTAATTGATGCAGGTGTCTTTGGGTATGGTAGGTATTGAACCAAATCCATTCAAAGCGTGTGAATTCGCCATATGCTGGAATCGAAAAATCTGTACAGGTAAACGACAAATCTTGGTGTTGTATCACTTCTTTTATTTGCGCAATCCGATCTTCTAAGTTTTTTATTAAAGTCTTTTTGTCGATGCTTTCTTCTGATGGTAAAATTTCCTTGGGTGCATCCATTTTTATCGAGGTATCCAAAAATAGGGTTTTTATCGGTTCCAGCTTTTGGTCGATGGGCCGGTTGGTTTCTTTTGTGTTCCCGTTTAAGGTTTCCACAAAGGCATACGATTTTAAGAGATGCTCCCCTATTTGCCCTACAGACCAACCTTCTTTTGGGTACAGGTTGATTTGCTCTTCCGATAATGCGGCAAGCGTTTTTAACAAACTCGAGGTTGTTTTGTGAAACTCGTTGTACGTGATTTGTTTGAAATCCATGCTTTTCCCTTTTTAATAAGCGATCTGTACAAATTTCCAAAAAAACAAACTGATTACACTTGTCCTATGGCAAGTTCTCAGTTTTATATAAGACTTCCTTTCTTATCCTGCTCAAAGAAGTGTCGGTAATGCCCAGGTAAGAAGCGATGTATTTAAGTGGTACTTTTTTGATGATTTGGGGGTTCTCGTTCATAAGGTCCAAATAGCGTTGTGAAGCACTTTGTGTATGCATCGTCACGGCGCGGTGTTTTGCCATAAAAAGTTGGTGGGACATCCACGTACGGCCCCATTCTGTAAAACCCTCTATGCTACTGTATAAATTTTGAAAATCGTCAAATTCAATTTTATAAACTTCACCATCTGTTAGGGCTTGTAGGCTTTCTTTGGAAGGAATGCGAAGGAATAAAGAAGCTACTTCTATGAGAATATCATGGGGACCGAAAAAGCCGGTGGTAATTTCGTTGCCTTGATAATCGATCACATACGAGCGAAACAAGCCCTTTTTAATTAAATAATAGGCGTTACTCACCTTCCCTTCGTTTAGGATGATTTCGTTTTTTGAAAAGGCTACTTTGGTATGCGCCTGCATCAGCACCTTGTAATCTTCTTTTTGAATGTTGGGGTGGTTATAGATGTTTTCGAAAAAGGAAGCTTCCATTCTTTTAATTTTGTTTAAAAATAAGAAAAATAGCCTAGGCTAACATTTAAAGCACTTGGATTTAGGCTTATTTTTTTATCTTCCTTCACGCGATGGGTTTATTTACGCGGCAACTTGAAGGCTATTTTCTTTTGTAAGACAATTGCACCAAACCTGTTTCAAAAGTTTTGGCACTTACAAATTCCAATGATTGTTCAGGCCTACCGTCCTTAAATAACCGGGTACCCTTCCCCACAAGAACAGGCACTATAGAAACGGTCAGTTCGTCGATCAGGTCATGTTTTAGTAATTCGTTAATGATTTCTGCACCCCCATCGCAATAGATAGCTTTTCCTGCTTTGCTTTTAAGCTGGGTGACCAAGGCCTTTAGGTTCCCTGTGTAAAATTTGATGTTACCCTTATTCGGACGTTCGGTACGTGTCATCACATATACCTCACGTTCCCCATTATCGTAATGCGAAGCCCCAATTTCCTTGGCGACATAATCATAAGTCTTACGGCCAATAATAATGGTGTCTATGGTAGAGGTAAAAGTTGCATAGCCATAATCTTCTCCTTCTTTTTCTACTCGTTTCAAGAAACTAAGATCATCATTGGGTTGGGCTATATAACCGTCTAAACTGGTCGCAATAAATAGTTTTATTTTTCTCATAAGATGTAATATTCTAACACACTACAAAAATAGGAATACCTTGGAGGCTTTGCTTTGGAAAAAAACGACATTTTAAAGTTTGGAAGGCAAAAAACCTGTATGATGCTTAATGGCGTTGGTGAGGTGGGAATGATCGTAATATCCACATTCAAAAGCAATATCCAGTAATGCCGTAGGCTCCGTTTGTGAAGCTATTAAATTTAAGGCGTTTTGTAACCGCATTATATTGGTATATTCTTTAGGCGTTAAGCCTATAAAGTCGTTAAATAACCTTTCTAGTTGTCTTATGGAAAACCCATGTTGTTTCGCTAACTCTTCAACAGTTATTCGTCCCTTTAAAGCCTGTACCGTAGTTACGGCGGGTGCTAAACTCATGGATGCATCATTTTTCCTTTCCGTAAAAAACCGGTTTAAATAGTTCGTATAGGTTCCATTAAAAAATAGGTCTTTTTCGAAAGAAAGGTTTCTGTCGAATAGAACGGTATTATTTTTAAGCTCGCTTAGCGGAGCATAAGCAAAAAAAGAGGAGAAAGCGGCAGGTTGAAGACATACCCCTACAAGGTGTGTGTTTTCGCTTACAAAACTTTCTTTATAGGTTGTCATTGCCCCAACTACATAAGTTTTGCCGTGTTCCATGATTGCCCTCCCATTATCGGTGGTACAGCTATCACCTAAGTTTATAATTAAGCCCGGGCAACCATCTGGGAAAATACGTTCCCAATGATGACTAGAAGCTTCTCCTTTCAATTCCCAATAAGTGTGAATGTAGTGGGTAAGCGCTTTACTTGGTTTTGACTCTTTATATTTCATAGTTGGGGTAAAAATAACAAAAAACAACCGCGCTCATGCAAGGCGCGTAACCAAAGGTCACATTTTTGGTCAGCAATCCCATTTTCATTTTTTATTATATACAGGCATACATGGGGATTGCGTATCTTTTCGCCTAACGCAAATCCTTTTTTCAAACCAAGCTTTATTTTGGTAGGTTTTACAATTAGCTCACCGTTATAGCCAAGTCTTTTTTTTGCAAGATTGTAAAAGTCTGAAGTGATTATGTACTTTTCTTCCATGCCATGGAGCTAAGTTTAAAATGATATCATTCTTCATTTCTAGCGGTGATTTTTTGAGCATACACATAAGAAAATCCTAATACTACCCCTACAACGAGAGGCATGACGACATTTGCGACTACTTGGTCTACCGCAAGGTGGCTTATGATGGCAAAAATTAAATTGAAGGTTAAACCTGCATACGCCCACTCCCTAAGTTTAGCAGGAAGTTTCGGAAACATGATTGCCGTTGCTCCCATTATTTTGCAGATAATTAAAGCGTAAGCAAAATAGTCGGGGTAACCCAATGGTTTTGTACCTGCATTAAAATATTCATGGGCGAATAAGAGGGTCGCCAGTGGCATAAGTGCCTCCATTGCAAAAATAATGGAAGTGGCTATCCAAAATATGATTTTATTCTTTTTCATGATGATGATTTGATTTGGTAATTAACCATCCAATTGATGCCAAACTTATCCGTACAACTCCCAAAATATGCCCCCCAAAACATATCCTTGATGGGCATTTCTATCCTTCCATCTTCAGAAAGAGCATCAAAAAGCCGCTTGGCTTCTTCACGGGATTCAGGCTCTAGGTTGATGTGCATATTATTTCCCGTATTCACGCTCATCCCAAATTCTTTAGGGGCGTCCGTTCCCATCAAAATATGTCCTCCTAGTATGGGAAGCTCTACATGCAGTACCATTTTTTTAACCGACTCATTCATAGGAGGATGGTCATGGTCAGCTGGTACTTCGTCAAAGCGTTGAATACCGTTGACAAAATCGGACTGAAAAACTTGCTTATAAAAAATAAAGGCTTCTTCGGTATTGCCTGGAAAGTTGAGGTAAGTGGATACCCGCGCCCTATCATGGGTTTTATTTTGTTGACGTAATCTAAATTGGGATTCAATGTAGTGGTCAAGGTTTGCAAGCGCCATTTCAAAACCTTCTTTAAAGCCCATATTGATCATTGCCTCTATATCTTCCAGTTTATCATGCTTTAAGGTAATATCTACCTGTGTGACTTCCTCTTTTGCTGTAAAAATATTTGTCCATAACGAACGTGGTTTTAGGGTATTTTCCTGACCATTTTCATCACAGAAGGCATCCAGCCATGACAATCGCTTGTTGGTTTCGATGGCTTTATAATCTGCCTTACACCATGTTTTTTCATTTTCTGGACTTACCATAGCATAAAGCCACATTCCTCCTACTTCTAAATTTAAGGTTTTAGTTTCTATATGATAGGGTTTTGGCGCCCACCATTGGTTTAACAATTCTGGTTCCGTCCAGGCTTTCCAGATCATTTTAAGATCTGCGTTAAATTCTCTTTGAATATGAATGGTTTTGTTTTCCTTGTTTACCGAGAAATTGAATAACAAACTACTTTTCATTTTCTTTACTTTTAAGCGTTTCCAATAGATGATCGAGTTGAGTTAAGCCTGCTGTAAAACCTTCCTTAAAGCCCATTTCGATTATTTTTTCTAAATCACCCAGGCTATCAAAAGTTAAGGTAACATCTACCAAGGTTTGATTCTCTTTTGAAATAAATTGGTTATCCCAATAGTTCTGTGGCAATTCTTGGCTCATGGTTCCATTTTCATCGCAAAAGCCATCTTTTGCCTTAAAAGACTCCTTCTCCTTAATAGTGAGGTAAAGCACTTTTGCCCAATGTTTTTCTCCCGCTGGACTCACCATGGCATAGTGCCAGTGGCCCCCTTCTTTAAAAACCATTGATTTGGTCTCTGCTTTCCATGGTTTGGGTGCCCACCATTGGTCTAATAGTTCTGAACTTGTCCAAGCTCGCCAAACTAAGGCAAGTTCGGCATCAAACATTCTTTGAATACGAATACTCTTGTTTTCCTTGTGTACGGTAAAGTTGAATAACAGGCTACTTTTCATTTTTCTTGTTTTTAAGTGTTTCTAATACATGATCGAGTTGGTTGAATCGATTCTCCCATATGGCCCTAAATTGCGCTAGCCATTGATCGATTTCTTTCATTTTTTCGATTTTCAACTCGTAATAGATTTCTCTGCCCTGTTGGGTTGAAGTAACCAAATCACACTCATTCAAAATTTGGATGTGTTTCGAAATGGTAGGTCTTGCGGCCTCAAAATTGTCGGCAATGGCACCCGCTGTCATCGCTTGCGAAGTGAGGAGTACCAAGATCGCTCGCCTGGTTGGGTCGGAAATCGCTTGAAAGATGTCTCTTCTTAATTTCATTGTGAAGTTATTTGGCTACAAATATATATGAAGTTATTTAACTACGCAAATAATTTTTACTAACACAGACGAAATATAATTTCAAATGAATAAGTTGAATTACTTCCTATAATCCTTTTTCGCCTGCGTTTAGGTAAGCTGAATAGCGTGTTTAGAATTCGCTGTATTGAAACATCATTCGTTCAGCTCAGTCACAATAATTTCATTGCCATCTATATCATAGCAATGAAAAAAAGCATACGCTGGGGTTTTGATAATTTCAGTTTTCAGTTTTACGTCATTGCCCTTAAGCTGATTAAAAAGAATCTCTATCTCCGTAGTATAAATCACCATGGTAGGTTGCTCACCAGTTTGATTTCCTATACGCTCTCTTTGTTTTTTTGTATCCGCTTTTAAAAACCATATCCCTAAAGAATCAAGCGGTTCACTCCCTATGTGCAAGAATCGTTGTCCTACATCCGTGGTGACATCAAACATGCGTTGAAAGCCAAAATTTGTTTCATAGAAATTAGCTGATTTCTCATAGTCCTCTACAAGTAGGACTATTCTGCCCAAATAGTTTTTCATAAAAAATAAAATTTATAGATTAATAAAATAATAGAAAATTACAGGGAAGCATACTCTAGGAGTGCTTTTTGATAAAGCTTTTGATGTGCCTGTTTGTTGGTGGGTTCTACCCAATTATAACCAATGGCTTCCCATTCTTTAGCATATTGGTCAAGAGACAACAATTGAATATACTCCATGCCACATATCACATAATCTCCCCAAAATTGCAGTAAATAACCTCCGTTTTTAATATGGTATTTATTGGCTTCATTATAATCCTTAAACCACTCATGGATGAAGCCAACCCCATTGCTTCTATAAAGCATATCGTTTTTTACCACTTGTTGCTTTAAGTCTTCCCAACGAGCATACCCGTATGCTAGAGCAATGATATGGTAGACGTCTTTTAGACGAATATGTTTTCGCTTTTCTTCAATTTCTGAAGCAGTTAGGTTTTGAAAAAAGGAGTGAGGTAAATATTTATTAACAGGTGCGTCAATGGCTGATGGTATACACTTGTGTAGTAATTTGGCCTCAACTTTAAGTTGTTTGAGCCGTATTGGACGTAATTCTTTCATAATATCCTTTTTTTGCCATTACTCACAATAGGCGGATTTATGAAACATATAAATATTGAAAAGGAAAGGTGACATTGTCTTTTGTGAGTAAAGGCATCCTTTCATACCTAAAAACAAAAGTATAATAAATTTTTAAAACTCCAAACTTAAAAACAAGTTAGCTGTTTTAGACACCAAAAAATCATGAAAAAAGTACTCGTGCGACAATAATCGATCAAAAATATAAAAGCTGGTCAATTTACAGTTATTTTATTTTGGTCTCATGTGCTTATATAGGCAAACTAAACATATACATCTTTGGTTACTTATGTTAAAGCTGAAGAGAAAAAAGGCTTCTATGAGTTTGTATTTGGGAAAATTTTAAGCGTAGAATATTAATTTTTCTTATTCTAAAATCTACCTTTTTGGTTAACTATCGATATTAAAAAACCCGTAGTCATCACCTACGGGCTTATATTATTTCATCAATTACATCACTGTAACTATGAAAAATAAATTACTCCTTTCAAATATATTAATTTTTTTATTTATAGGTTTCATTGCAAAACATCACTTTATCTTTTTATACACCATCGTTAAAATTATGTAGCCTTTATTCAGGACGGGTGTATTATACTGATATAGGTTGACTCTTTTTTGATAGCTATATTTTAATATTTAGATGTTGAGTTGGTGTAAATTTACATT
>NZ_QKQV01000020.1 GCF_003233725.1 Mesonia sp. K7 | reverse complement strand
TAAAAAATATTATGAGAAATCATCTCTTCTACTTCATCCGTTATCACAATTTTTACAGAGTTATATTCTAATCCTTGCCGCTTTAGGTACGGTGGTGAGTTTTATCGTTACCTTACTGATCAATAAGTATTGGAAAAAAAATGAGTAGGTTTAGTATAGATTGAAGTTGATAAAGGGCTGTCTTATAAGGGCAGTCCTTTTTATTTTATAGTTCCAGACACTTAGGGTTTGCAGACTTTACAAGCGGTATACCCCGCTGCTTTGGCTTCTGTTTTGGTAGTCTTGATTTTGGAGTTTTTGAGGTAACGGCAGCTACTTTTATGATATTTATTTCCTGTTTTGGTGATGTAAACGACTTCTGTAACAGGCTGAACGTGGCTATGGTTTACAGGTATAGTCGGAAGGGAAAACCCAAAACTGAGGAGTGAGCCCGCGATCAAAAGGAAAAATAGAAGTTTTTTCATGGGTATTGGGTTGAGCTTATGAACATACTGCTTTTAGTTTAAAAATCTGCACTACTATAGTGCATACTTTTTATTTTTTTGCACTTCTTAAGTGCAATATAGATTTGTTGTGTTGTGGTTTCTATGGTGATGATGATTATAAAAACAAAAAAAGGGGTAAACTTACGGCTAACCCCAGTATCGAAATGATGATATCGAAGGTGCGTTTGAGCAACATCAAATTTAATTTTCCTCTAAGAGAATAAACTCTACTCTCACCCCTACTTTTTTACCATCTTCAACAAAAAAAGCAAGTTCACTATCCTTATTTGTTGTTAATGCCCTAATCTTATCTAAAATCTCTCTCGCTGTATATTTTTCCTCAAGCTTTAATTCCTTTACTTTCTCTAAATCTTTTTTTATATGGGAGGTGCCTGCGTGAGTTTGTTTGCTTTTTTTAGGTTTTAAGCTAACCAAATCCTCTAGTGCTTCTTTAAAAACCTCTTCTTCTAAGGTGAGTACTTTTTGATATAATGAGTTTGCCGTGTCGTCAGTATCTACTTGCAACTCTTTTTGATGGATGATATCACCTTCGTCTAAGTCTTCTGACATAAAGTGCAAAGTAGCTCCATAAGGGGTGCCTTCCAAAATGGCCCAACTTGGTGTATGCCATCCTTTATTGTAAGGTAAATAGGCAGGGTGAAGATTTAAAAATCCTATTTTGGGAATTGATAATACTTCTGTTGGTATAATATAAGGAAAATGAATACCTATAATGTAATCTATGCTTAAATCATTTAGCTTTTGAATATTTTCTTTCTCCTTAAAACTATTCCCGCTAAAAATATATTCTTCCGGTAAATTTGAAATTTGTCTTAGCGTTTCAGCATGACTTTCATTTTTACCACGACTAACCAACAAAGCTGAAGGTTCATAACCTTGTTCTATCAAATATTTTAAAATATTACAGCCAATCTGACGATCTCCTGCAAAAGCATACTTCATATCTTACTTCTTTAACTTTTCTACAAACTCTTTAGGAAAAGGAATGGCTCCTTTCCAACGTTCAAAAACGAAAACTGAGGTATAATTTTTATTTTTTTCTTCATGTTCCCTAAATTGATTCATCCAATCTTCTAAATGAAATAAATATTCACAGACATCATCTTGATCAGAAACTTCACATTCTAACAAATAAGCCTCTAAAAAGTTATACAACTGTTTATTTGCCTGATAAATTCGTAGAGCTTGATAATAGAGTTGTTGATCTTTATATGCGTTATAAGCTATTTCTGAACGTCTAATCGTTCGTTGTAGTTTTTCTTTAATCGTCATTGCCTGTAAAATAAGTAGTCGTTGCTTGCCCTTCAGAATTAATCCCTTCGGAAATAAATACTTTTTTAATCGTTAAAAGTAAGATTTTTAGGTCTAACCCCAAACTCATTTTTTTTACATACCAGACATCATATTCAAATTTTTTAGCCCATGAAATCGCATTACGTCCATTGACTTGAGCCCAACCCGTAATTCCCGGCCGTACCTCATGGCGTTTTTTTTGTTCTTTATTATATAAAGGGAGGTATTGGGGCAACAAGGGTCTTGGACCTATTAAACTCATATCTCCTTTCAATACATTAATGAGTTGTGGGATTTCATCTAAAGAGGTTTTACGTACAAATTTCCCAATTGGTGTGAGCCGCTTGGCATCCGACAATAAATTTCCTGAGGAATCTTTTTTATCGTTCATGGTCTTGAACTTGATGATTCGAAAAATACGTTCGTTTTTCCCGGGACGTCGTTGAAAGAAAAAAGGCTTGCCGTTGTTAGCGATGCTTAATCCTAGCCATACCAAAATAAAGATAGGGCTTAATAGGAGTAAACCTAGAAAAGCTGCGATGAAATCGATAAGGGGTTTGAAAAAACTTTTGTACATTTTATTAGTTAGGTATTAGAAACTAGAGACTAGGGTTTTGATTTTCTATACGAAATAAGACCCATTAGCATTTTTCCAATTTCATCAACCTGCTTACCGCATAGTTCATAATCATTCCCATTTATAAAATTTAAGTTGTTAGCAATTAATAATTGTGTTTCTAATTCTGTATTACTCCCTAAAGCAATATACAAAAACTGAATAAAATCTTTGTTTGATTGCCGAGCAGCTCCTTCTGCAATATTTGATGGAATTGAAATAGCAGCTCTGCGGATTTGATTTGTCAAACCATAAGTTTCTTCTTTTGGAAAGTCTTTCGTTAACTCGTAAATTTTAGTCACCAAGCTTACTGCTCTTTTCCAAACCTCTAGATCCTTATGTGTTTTCATATTTCAATTTTATTTACCTCCTAGTTACTAATTCCTTATCACTAGTCCCTAATAACTAGTCTCTATTCCCCTAGTCCCTTCTCTTTTAATAAACGTTGATATTCCTTTAGCAAAGCCTGCCAAACTTCTTCTCGTTGATACCTCTCGACAATCATTGGGCGAGCATTCGCTTTTAGCTGCTGATATAATGGTTTATTTTGGATGAGTAAATCCATTGCTTTTTGCAATTCCGAAATATTTTTTGGAGAAACAATCAAGCCATTTTTTCCTTCGTTGATGATCTCATTACACCCGTTGATGTCACTGACGATACTCGGCAAACCCATGGCTCCCGCTTGCATCACGACATTAGGAAAGCCTTCTCGGTAGCTGGGAAAAACCAAGGCATCACTGATTGCCAAATAAGGACGTACGTCTTGCTGGAAACCTACGGAAATGATATCAGGGTTGTTTTCAATTTGGTGCAGGGTTTCGGGCTTAAGGGGGTCTAATTCAGATTCAAATGGCCCTACTAATAATAGTTTTTGAGTGGAGAGTGGTGAGTTGTGTGTGGTAGTTGGCACTCTGCTCTCGGAGATATGTGTGAAGGCCAAAACCAATTCGTTGATGCCTTTGTCACCCACTAGACGACCTACAAATACAAATACAAAGTCATTCTGTTTAATATTTAATTCCTTTCGTAAACTTTCTTTTTGCGGATCATCATATATCTTAGGATAAAAATAATCGGTATCAATACCGTTAGAGCTACCCTGTCCTATAATTTTTAATTTTTTAGGAGAGGTAAACTTTTCTTTCAGTATAAAATCATACAAACCCGTACTGTTGGGGTATACTTTTGTAGCGCAAGCATAAGTTAACTTTTCAACTTGATTAAGCAACCAACGTTTTTTACCTGTTATTTCCATTAAGGGTAAACCGGCTACGGTATGTAAGCGTATAGGTACTCCTGTTAATTTTGATGCTAACATACCTAAAATGCCTGCTTTTGGAGTATGGGTATGTACGACTGTTGGTTTTTCTTTTTTTAAGTACCTATATAATTTCAGTAAGGCTTTTAAATCTTTTAACGGGGTAATTTGCCGTGTCATTTCCAAGGGAAATACAGCAACCTTATTTTCTTTTCCAAATTTATCTAAGCGAGGAGCGTCTGCAGCTATCGCTGTGACTTTAAAATACTTCTGCATGAAAGAAAGCTGCCCTTCTAAAAGCTTTTCTAGGGAAAGAGGTACGGTAGTAATACGTATCAGCTTTTTTTTCATCATAATCTTATTGACTTTTATTAATACTGATATATGTATTTTCTTTTCTTAATCTATTTCCCAAATAACCCCCTTTTACCAAATATTTATTTTGGTTTATTTTTTGATTTAATTCTTCAAGTTCTATATCCAATTTCAATTCGATTCTTTTTATCGTCTCATGAGGCTTATTTATTAAATCATCGTAGTTGATTTTCACCACATTTTTCTTTGAATAAACACAGGAAGTTAGACTATCTATTAAAAATTTTGAAATCAATGATTTTACCGCAAATAATATGTTTTTTTGACGAGGAAGTGTACTTTTTTGGAGGGATTTATTAGAACCTTTTAAGGTAGATTTCCATACTTTAGAGTAGGAGGCTTTTAAAAAAATAATTTTCACCTCAAACCCCGATTTTTTAAGATTAAGCGGTCTAAACAATGTTTGCCAAGTGGTTTTTGAAGAATCGATAAAATACTTAATCTCTTGATTAGAATTTATTTTATTTAAAAAAGTTTTCCATAACGCGGGATACTTTTCATTGTATAAGTAAAAATACTGATCTGCATGTCTAATTTTTTTTATTTGAGAATCGCTGTAGGAAAGATTGAGTAAGGTGTTCTTTAAAATAGTTGCATAAAAATTATCGGTTATATTCTCTTTTTCATTAAAAACGTTACTTATTTCGCCCAATGTAAAACTATTTTTAGCATTAGAAAGAATAATATCCAACAGGGTTGAACCACTTCTTCCGTAGCCTGCTATGTATATTATTTCTTCTTTAAGTTCTTTTCCCATATCGAGAGCCTCAATAAGTTTTGTTTATCAATTGATAAATTTTGTATGGCATAATTTCTAGCCCTTTTACACATATACTTTTTTTCATCTTTTTCCTTTGTGGAAAAATCAAGAAATGCATTTGCTACTTTATCTATTCCTTCTAAGTGTTCAACTACTTTGCCTATTCCGTTTTGTTCAACAAATTCGCTACCTCCTGGAGATACTACTGCAGGAACTCCACATGCTAAATATTGCCTAACTTTTTGTTCAGAAGCGCCTCTATAGATTTTATCTAAAAAAGATACTCCTAAATCTAGATGGCTCACTATAAGAGGCATTTTTGAAAATTCAACTTTTCCTATCAGTTTTACTTCCTTTTCTAATTTATAATTATTAATTTTATCTTGTAAGATCTTAACTCCCCCGTCATCACCTGCAATTATTGCTTTGAACTTTAATTTTCTATTTTTCTTTAAAAAATTAAATGCTTCTACTATTTCATCCCCTCCTCTTATGTGTGGAAAATTTCCTGTATAACCAATTATAAAATCCTCTTGTGTAAAACCTAAATTTTCAAGGAAAGATTGGTTTTTATCCATAGGTCTAAACCTCTCTGTATTTACCCCATTATCTATTTGATAAAAATTACCTTTAAAATTTTCTTCAAGAGAAAACACATGTGTTTTGGTAACTGCATCACAAGCCACTGCATTTCTATATAATAAGGACATTATATTTTTATTAATAGGCTTGAATATAGTCTTAAGAAATAAATTTCTGTTAAGAAAAGGAAACGTTCCATCACCACAAATACGCAAAGCATATTGTGGTTCGTATAGTTTTACAAATAAAAAATAACCTAATGGAAATAGAATAGCTCTAAAGACAAAAAACACTTCTTCTTTTGGTTCCTTTTGATATAATTCTCTAAGCTTAAAGAATATTTTAATTTGCTTAATTAAGAATAATATGGGGTTAATCGTACGTTTGGAAAAGTAAAATACTCTTTTATTTTTATTATTAAAATGTTTCGTAAGCTCAACAACAGCATTTTTTGGCTTTGGTATTAAAATAGTGATTTTGTCCTCAAAAATTCTATTAATAGATCCTACAAATTCTCTTTCATTTACTCCTGGACCATTAGGAAGAGATAAATCTACATCTGCACTATAGATAATATGTTTAATATTCATTAATTTTCTTGAATTATATTTATCTTATTGCTTTTTTTAGATAAGCTTAAGATTGATTGATAAGTCATTATTTCCTTTTCTATAGTTTTGTCCCAATGAAACTCTTCTGAAAGTTTTTTAGGTAATTCGTTGTTAACAAACATATCCACAACTCTATTGGCAACATTTTTCACAAAATTCTCATTCAAAGAAAAACTATTTTCTGTTCCTATTGCCTCTGGAATACCTCCCACATTAGAGCCTACCACGTGAACTCCACAAGACTGAGCTTCAAGAGTCACTCTTGGCATCCCCTCACTTAAACTAGGTAAAAGCAATACATCTAATATAGCCATATAATTAGGAATATTCTCGGGTGCTAATTTGCCCAGATAAATGACATTTGAAATATTGAGGCTTTTAACCTCTTTTTGTAATTTCTCGAATAAAGGACCGTCGCCTATCACTATAAAAGAAGTATCTGAAATTCTATCTTGAATATTCTTAAATATCGATGGTAATGTCAGTACATTTTTAATAGGTTTGAGGTTCCCTATAAATCCTACGACATTTTTTGTTTTAATGTTTATTTCTTTTTTTATTTTATTTTTTTCATCTGTCGATTTTAAGTCAAAACGTTCTGATGGCCCTGAATAAAGATGAGATTTATTGTTTGATTTAATAATTGTATCTGACAGTGTTTTTAGTCTCTTACTTACAAAAAAATTAAAATCGGCATATTTCAATATTTTTTTTACTGTAAAAAAAGTTTTTTTATTAGCAAATGGATACTTATTAATGTCAGACCCATGCCAAGTTACCACCATAGGAATCTTATATTTTTCTTTTACTAACATTGCTAAGTGAGAACTCAATAAATCATGTACAGAGAGAAGGGAATAGTCTTCAAATAAGGAAACGTATTTTAATAATTGATTCTTGCAGGCAATATCTTTTAGTTTTAAGCGATGGGTCAATAGGTATTCCATTAATGAGAGTTTTACCCAAATATTTTTAAAAACAATTCCATCTATTGTGGTGTACTCTTCTCTGTTGACTTGTATATTTTTTAATTTTTTAAAAAGCTTACTATAGTCATATTGAATGAGGTATACATCAACTTCTATATTTTCTAGTGTTTTAAGCTGTTTTATCCTTTCATAAATATTATTGAACTTTCCTTTTCTATTATTGCTATCCCCTGTAAAAATTCTTGCTATTTTCATTTTCTGCTTCTAATGAGTTTACTTGGGTTTCCTCCAATAATAGAGTATTCTGGAAATTCTTTGGTCAACACGCATCTTGCACCCAGGATAGTTCCCGTCTTAATCTGCTTACTACCAATAATCATCACATCTCTACCAATCCACACATCATTGCCGATAATAACCTGATCTGGCATTTCCTTTCTTCCTTGGTATCTCATAGCTATGTCCGTTCTATCAAAAAGATGGGTATTAGCCATCATATAACAATTGGGACCCATCATAACATTTTCTCCTATCACCGTATTATTATGTATTCTACAATTAATACCTAAACCCGAATAATCTCCTATTCTAATACCTTTTCCTGACCCAAAAAATGCCATCCGTTGTATATTTACATTTTTCCCACAATATTCAAATATATTTTTACATAATATATACCTAAATTTTTTAAATAATTTTCCCAGAAAAAAAGAATTACTTTTAGGTAAATATCGAGCTAACCCATAATATAAAATTAGACATAGTTTTCTTTTCATGATTGAGAGTTATATAGTTTTAAAAATTGGTTTGTCACATTCTTAATATCATAATTATCAATATTTTTAAAAATAAATTGATTAGTATAGTCTTCTTGTAAGAACTTATTGAAAGTTTTTAATTCTGCAAATTGTGAAGTGATTTCAAGAACAGGCCTTTTGGTAAGGGCATAATCAATTAGCTTACTTGGTTGCTGTACAGATGAAATATTTTTTATGTTAATTAAAAAATCCATTTTTGATAATTGATATAATAATTTTGCTCTGGGAACATAATCTCTAATTTCAAGTTTATTGCCTAATCTATTTTTATATTTTTTAAATATCGCATTTTTTTTAGTATAGACTACAAATTTAAAATCCATTTCTAAATCACAGAGGTATTCTAAAAAAGCACTAGGATCTCTTAAGCCAGGGTATACGTTACCTGCAAATGCAAAAGTTTTTATTCTATTTACAGAATAATCAGCCAATTTTAGATTATCTAACTGAAACCCTTGTGGTATTACTCTTATTTTTTCTCTAAACTCTTTAAAATATGCGTATTTCGCCGTTTCTACAGGCACACTAATATAATCACAGATGTTACCCCAACTCTTTTCAAAATTGCTAAAATAAGCTGGACGATAATTATAAGGATCTTTCATAAATGGATCACCACAATCTGCTACCCAAAACTTTACACTTTTTTTATTTTTTTTTAGAAATCTTGCAGCTCCCCAATGAATTGTATGGGGATGAGCTATTGTTATTAAATAATCTATATGATTTTCTCTTTTTAAAGCTTTTTTAACCAATGACATTAACTCAATATTTGGTACTTCTATCCATTTTGCAAAAAGCTTTCTTGTTGCCTTTGCCCATAGTTTTTTATTATAATATCCGGTGTTGTCTGCCACTCCTAATTTTGATATTCCTAAATTTTTGAACTCTACTCCTGTTTCGTTACTAATTTTTGAATAATCATAATCTCCTAACAAAGCATATACAATTACTTTGTATCCTCTTCTTGCTAATTCTTTTGCTAATTCTGTTGTTCTATGGGCTCTTGGTCCAAGCGTTGGATAGCAATTTTTTGAAATAATAACTATTTTCATATGCTTATATACTTATAATATGTGTTTATATATTAAATAAACAGGACTAGAAACATAAAATGAAAGATCGGTTACACCTTTATATAATATTACTTTTACGTAAAAAAACATCACAAACACAAAAGGCATTAGGTATAATAATCTCTGATATTTTTTCCCATAAAAATTCACCAACCAGATATAGGCAATGATAGGGTAAGCCATCACCATAAACCTCCCTCCTAAGGAAGGAATGGGTGTCGTAAAATTAACAAAGGTCATCCATATCAACAAAAAAGAAAAAAGCTTTTTGGTTTTAGGGTTTGCTGAAATTGTATTTGCATGATGAATAAACAAAGCCACCATCACATTCATATATAATTTCACCAAAAATCGAAATATTTCCGTTACCCAAATAAAGCCACTTCCTTTACTTTGTTGTTCTGCTAAATAGCCTTGATCAGTATAAGCTTCAGCCATATTTGCCAGCACGGGAGGTAAGATATTAATTAAGCCTCTTACCAACTCTACGGATATATTCGATACCAAAAAGCTAATAAAAAATAATATAATCCATGGCTTAGACGTCTTTTTAGAAAAATATGCTCCTATCATGACTACTAAAAAAATCCAGAAAGCCACATGAATAAAAGGGGTTATTGCTGCCAATAAAAAATATTTTTTATTGTTATTTCTAAAAATTTGAAAGATACAATATACCCCTACCCAAGCTGCGGTCCAAAATCGTACCCCGTTGATATTAAAAATATCATTGATCATAAATAAAGACAATAATACAAACCCACCAAAATTAGTTTGAAAGTTTTTTTCCAATACTAAAAACTTAAGGGATTTAAGTGCAAAAAAAGCGAATACGATGGCGATAACCATAAACAACACATGGTAATTGTTGGTTATTTGTGAAACAAAATACGATAGTGAAAAAAAGTAATAATCTTTAGCACCTTCATTTAAATAAAGAAAGTTATCTAAACTCGTTATAAAATCGGTTTCGTTGTAATAGTAAATATAGCGTTCAAATTTTTCCCGGTAACTTGCCCCATCAAAACTACTACTTTCATTTTTTCCTAAATCTACGGTAAAAGACATCCCAAAGAAAACTGCAAAAAGAAAGAATATCAAAAATGAAGATCTTGTCTTGAGGTTCCGCAACGCATAGAATGTTGCTATAAATGGAGATATTAAAAATAAAATTATTTTTATTGCTTGATCTGTTTTTTCCTCGCTTTGCCAAGAATTCATATTTTATATAAAATTTAGAACTTGAGTACATTTTTAATAAATACTCTAATTGTGGCTAATGTGCCTTTAACAATTGTGATAACTGCCTCTGAAAATCCTCCTTTGTATATGCTTCACTAAACCGTTTAAAGTTTTCCATATTTTTTAATGCCATTTCTTTATCTAAACCTAAATTGTTGTTTTTTAGGTCAGTTTCGAAATCTTCTATGGAAAATATTTTAAAGCCTTGATTTTCAAGGAACTGCTTATGTACGTTTTTGTTATTTAAGTATACATTTACACCATGTTTTAATGCCATATATATATTTGCTCCAGCCATTTGTCTGTATCCATTAATAACCAATCCTGTTGCTTTTTGGTAAGTGTTCACAAAATTTTGCTTATCCAAAAAATTTGTTATTAAAGTATAGTGGTTATTATTTCTAGTCCTTTCCATTACTTTTTTAGCATACTTCCCAACAGCCCCATAATTGAAAAAAAGTGTAAAGTTGTAATTCTGCCTATTCTCATATTTTTCAATTAAATCAATAATATCTAAATGATTATTGTATGATGATCGATTGTTTCCAACGATAATCAATGGATTTTCCATTTCTTTTTTTTGAAAATCAATTTCAACTAATTTCTTGTCGTAATGGAAGTGAGGCAATTTAACAAATGTGGGGAGATTAATCCAATATTGTTTTAACAGTTGATACTCTTCATTACTTAATGCTAAGAAATAATCTATCCTATTTAACACACGATTATAGCGTTGAGAATAATTATTACCGCTACGCATATATTTAAACAAAAAAGACAGTTTACGTCTATTTCTTTTTTTAAAAGAAAGTAAGTCATGTTTTCTCGACAACTCACTTTTGAACAAGTCGGGTCTTTTGGCGTAGAGTTCATACCCAAAAAATCGCCAAGCAATTTTTACGGTGTCAGGAAATTTTAAAACAAGTTGTTGTTTAAAGCTATCTAAATCATAGAGCACTACCAATTCTGCGGATTGACATAGCCTCAATATTTCAGGAATCTTATTTACTGCTTTTTCAATAAAAAAAAGGTTCTTATCCAACAACTCACGATTACCCTCTTCACCGATAAAAATAATTATGTTATCAAAAAAATCTCCCTCAAAATTTTCAGTATTAAATAAAAACTTAATATCTGTATGCAGGTGTATGACCTTTGATTTCTTCATTTAGTATTGATAATTAATTATTAAATTCATTTTAAAAATTAATCGAGTCTTTTTTATAATGTATGGTAGTACCAACTGAAACAAATTTATTTGGTATTTGGTATGTTTTTTTTAAACAACCATCTTTTTTTTTCAAA
The DNA here is from genome assembly GCF_003233725.1 of Mesonia sp. K7. GTDB lineage: Bacteria > Bacteroidota > Bacteroidia > Flavobacteriales > Flavobacteriaceae > Mesonia. The sequence continues at coordinate 19,280 of NZ_QKQV01000020.1, read as the reverse complement.
TAATTTGTAAGTAATTAAAATTTAATTTCTTTTATTTTCTATATTATAAACACAAGATAATTTCCAATAGACTTAAGTTAAAGCTTTCTAGAGAAATTTATAAAGACTAATATTATTTTATTTGGATAGTAGAATCCTACACTAAGAATTAATGTATGTTTTTTTATATAAATCATTACTTAAGTTGTTGATTAATATTCGAATATAAAAACAGGAGTATAATTATTTTGGATGGACTACAAAAATATTGATCCTATTCAGTAGGTTATTTTCATAAAAGTAGTTTTTTACTATCCAATCAAAAATCACACAAATAAAAAAAATTATTTCATATTTTAACTAAAATGTTGTAAGTAATCAATCATCTTTTTACTTCGTGGTTTTATAAATTTTAAGGGGTTGCCAATGTAAATACCCCAAGGCTCTAATGTTCTTATAACTAAAGACAATGCTCCTACTGCCGTACCTTCACCAACTATAACTCCAGGTAAAATGACACAATTCGCACCTATCAACGATAACTTTTCAAAAGTAACCTTTCGATTATCTACTTTTTTAAATATGCTTGGTATAGTTGGTCCAACTAAATTGTTACCAGAGTAATCATCACTACTAGAATACACTGCAGTTCTTGAACTTATACCTACAAAATCGGAAACCTTAATGGTTTCTGCTCCGATTAGTGATACATAACAAGCTATATGCACATAATTACCAATAATTATCCCTCCATCTCCTGCGGAAAGAATACAAAAATCATCTATTCTTACATTTGATCCTATAACTATTTTCTGAGGATTATATATTGAACATTTATCTGAAATTAAGACATTTTCACCCACAGTAGCAAATCCAATTTGATTTAATTGCTTTCTTGAAAGAAACCCCATCTTTTAAAATTTTTTTAATCTTGCCAAACCATTAATAACTATATCTCCATTTTCTTTTTCACAAGTAGTTTCAATTATATAATGCCCTTTTTCTGTTATCTCTATCAGCTTTAATTTTCCTATGATTTTATCATTGTGGTAAACTGGATTTAAATATTTGACTTCATGACCTAAATATACACTGCCAGGACCAGGCATTTTTTTTGCAAACAGGGTGGTTAGTAATGTTATAACTAATGGTCCATGAACTAATGGTCTTTTAAATATTGTTTTTCGCGCATAATTTTCATCAAAATGAATTGGATTAAAATCTCCCGTCAATTCAGCAAATAATTGTACATCTTGAAGGGTAAAAATTTTACTTTCGGTTATTACATCCCCAACTTTAAATAGAGTGTTTTTCATTTTATTTAAAGGTTTTTATTATTATTTCACAAATAACTTTTATATCCTTACTCATTAAATCATAAAATAGAGGTAAACATAACACTCTTTTAGCAATATCATCTGTTACTTCAAAACTTTGAATTGGCAAGTAGGGAGTACTGTTAGCTAAAGAAGGGTAAAAATAGCGACGTGCCTGAATATTATTTTTTTTAAATTTTTCCAAAATTTTTAATAGATACTTTTCACTATCTAATAAAATTGGGTAATAGGCATAGTTTTGTGTTGCCTCTTGATACCAGCTTGGTTTTTGCACATTTGCTTCAGACAGTAGTGTGTCATATTTTTCCGTCAGGGCTTTTCTTTTTTGGTGAATTTTATCAATATATTTAAAATTGACCAGTCCCATAGCTGCATGAAATTCAGAGTTTTTTCCATTAATTCCGAGTTCGTCAAATGCTTCTGGTCCGGCAAAGCCAAAGTTACGAATAGATTTTAATTTTTTAAACACCGCTTTGCGTTTTGCAAATACAAGACCCCCTTCTACACTATGGTATAACTTGGTAGCATGTAGGCTACAGGTACTAATATCGCCATACTCAAATATGGATTTTCCGTTAATCTTTACGCCAAAAGCGTGGGCACCGTCATATATGACTTTTAGATTGTACTTATCAGCTATTGCTTGTATTTTCTCTACATCACAAGGGTTACCATATACATGGGTTGCCAAAATAGCTTGTGTTTTAGAAGTTATAGCTGCTTCTATTTTAGCGGCATCTATATTTAAACTTTCTTTATCGATATCTACAAAGACTGGTCTACATCCCTCCCATACGATACTACTTGTGGTCGCAATAAAAGAAAAAGGAGTGGTAATAACTTCACCTGTTAGATCAAGTGCTTTGATAGCCATCTGTAGTGCAATGGTACCGTTGGTCACAAATAAGGCCTCATTAACCCTCAAGTGGTTGGCCAGTCTTAACTCCAATTCTTTAGATAAAGGCCCCATATTGGTGAGCCATTGGCTTTCCCAAATCTTATCAAGATAGGCGCGGTATTCGTTCTGGGGCGGTAAAAATGGTTTGGTTACGGGGATCATAGATTTTTGGTTTTGTTTTCCCAAGGGAATTCTGATTTTTCAGTTTTCCTCCCAATAAAGTCACAAAACCTTTTATAATCTTCAGGTATAGATACATTAATGGTTAGTAGCTTATTCTTAGTATGCCTAAAATATTCCTTTACATATTTGTTGTGAGTTTCATAGTAATCAATTAACACCTCTTTTTTATATGGTTGATCTAAAGGTACATTCTTAACTAAAGTCATAGAATCATATCTGAACCCTGGGTTTGGACCAGGAGCTTTTTTAAGCTCTTGTATAGTAGGTGGATTTAATCCATCACCCCACAGTTTACTGTGAAACTTTGTTAATGAATTATACCACACCTCAGCATTATCTCTTTCTGTTAGTATGAATTTGGAATTTGGAAACATTTGATCCAGCACTATAAAAGTAAAAGGATAACTAAAAGGAGCATCTTGAAAAAACTCAGCAGAATTACAGAGTTTTCTCAATAAGTTAAAATCTCTTTTTGACCAATCATAAAGAAGCTTTGTTCCTTTCATTTGGTTGCCAACAATAAATCCTAGTTCAAGCATTTCTTTTTCTAGAGAAGTTGTCCCTGTTTTATTTAGACCAATACAAAATATTTTAGGTTTGCCGTAAACTTTAATTCGCCTAGAGATTACTTTTACAATTGATTTTATTCTTCTCATTTTATAAATGTCTTTTTTTCTTTAAAATATTTAGGGAAAAGATAAATGAAGTGATTATAAGAATAAGAGGAGATGGATAGCTTAATGGAAGGAGACTAAAAAATATAATTTTGCCTACAGTTGACAAGTAGCATTTCGCAGACCTTCACAGTAAAGCTTTACCTTATCCCAATCTTTACCAATTAGGTCTATACCCTAAAAGATCAAACAATTTTTCATTCGGTTTTTGATAAAAGTCTGTTAAAAGATCTCTTTCTTTATCTGACATCTTATTATTATACTTTCTTGTATTCTTAGGTTCTTTATCAACATTTTTAAAATCAAAATCACTAACATCTAAAAACCTTGTGCATAATTTTAGCGTTTCCTCCAAATTTTCAATCAAGTCCTTGAACCCTAAAATTAGTATCTCATTTTTATCAAAATATTTATAATAATTTTGAAGTTGATCATAATAGAGCCCTCTACGTAATATAGCAGGCTCTTTTTCAGTATTTTTAAGCATTATTTTTTTTTCTATTTCTATCGTTTCACTAAAATTAGGGAATTCTGACCTTCCATCATAGAAATAGGAATAAATAGGATTTACTTTGTTTGGTAAAGGCTCTTTCATAATACGATGTCTTTCTTCTTCAGGGAACATACTTTTATACATATTCCACGCAGAAAATGCCCTATCAACAGGGTTTCTAAGAATTAAAATTAATTTTATCGTAGGGAAAGTGGATTTTAACTGCAAAGGAACCTCTTGGTGATAAATATAACTTGGAGTAGATTCAAAAAAAATCTTTGGCTTTAAGCTAAAATTTATAAAATTTTTCTTATACCATTTTAGTCTATACCCATGATGCATGAGTCTATCAAAAAAATGTAATTCCTTTTGTTTGCTACCAATTAGATCAGGATGTTGATCTAGATAGTAGTGTAAGGAGGTTGTAGCAGATTTTTGAGCCCCTATAATGATAAAATTAGGTGAGTTTCCAGGTAATATTTTTCGTGCAATTATTTTTACTATATTTTTGATTTTTTCCATATCTTTTTTTTGTAATAAATAAATTCATTAATCACATCTGATTTTGACATACGCAAAAATATCCAAAAAAGTGTAGAGAAAACAATAGCTTTTACGATAGTTATTAAATAATTAAACTCTTGAGGGAATAAATATTCTATTACAAATACAACCCCAATAGTAAACAATAAATTAGGTAAAACAACTTTTATTTGTGCTATGAATGGTATGTGTAAGCTTCGTTTGGTAAAGTAGATATTGAGAATCCACGCTAAAATTGAGACTACCAGCATGGCATATAAAAAGGGTATAAATCCATAAATAAATGCCACAATTATTGGGGATAGATTTAATACTTTACGGATATTGCCATAATGAAAGTTTTGTTTTGACTTTCCTTTTGCCAAAAAAGCATTGACAATTATCGCGCTAATGGGATATGTGAAGCCTCTAATAATTAAAATCTTAAAAATCGTGATGGATGGCTCCCACTTTTCGCCAAACAGTCCAATAATCAACTCTTCACCAATTAAATAAAAAACACCTGTTAAAAATACAGAAATCACTGATACAAGGTGTATCACTTTTAAAAATATTTTTTGAAAACGTTGGTCATCATCTTGTATAGAAGCTAAAACCGGAAAAAACACTTTGGTCAATGTAGTTGAAGAGTTTTTATTAATCAATGTGTTTAGACTATTTGCTCTTGAGAAAAAACCTAACGTTGCCGGACTAAACAATTTACCAATTATTAATGTATCCACTTGCAGAATCAATTGACTTACACTTTGTGCCGCAAAAACATAGGCTGAAAATCCAGTCAATTTTTTGACTTCTGCAAAGGAAAACTCCCATTTGGGATACCAGTCCGTTAACTTCCATAGCAGCATAGTCTGAATAATGGCTGCTAAAATTTGTTGAATTACCAAGGCGTATACCCCTACCTCATGAAAAGCCAACACAACAGCTACCATACCAGCAATCACTTGAGAAATTAAGTCCCTTATGGTCAATTTTTTAAAATCAAGTGTTCGTCGTAAAATAGTGCTTTGCACGATATTGAAACTATTGATAAAAAAGGTAATGGACAGTAATTGAACTATAAGCACTATTTTTTGGTTCTCATAGAAGTCACCTATGAGTGGTGCTGCAAAGTATAATAGAGCTGTTAACAATGCACCTGCCAATAAGTTGATGTAAAATACCGAAGAATAGGTCAACGATGTATTTTCTTTATTTTGAATGAGGGCTGAGGCAAACCCAAAATCTTTAAAAATTTGTAATACCATTATAAAGACCATGGACATGCCTACCAAACCAAAGTCTTCGGGTGTTAACAGTCGTGCTAAAAAAATGGAAATGATAAAGCCTGAAATCTGGCCTCCGTAATTACCAAACAGATCCCAAGCTAAAGCAGTTGCTGTTTTATTTCTAAGTGTACTCAATCAATTTATCTTTAAGCAGTAATTTTCTTAAGGTAGGTAAAGTAATCTCCTTTTTTATCTTTAATTGTTTCTAAAATTCCCTTCTTTGTTAGCCATTTTTTCCGCCATGCAATTTCTTCAAGGCATGAAATTTTTAATCCTTGACGCTTTTCGATGGCGTGTACAAATTGGGTTGCTTCACTCAATGCTTCGTGCGTACCCGTATCCAACCAAGCATAACCTCTTCCTAATAACTCAATAGTAAGATTTTCTTGTTTTAGATAGACTTGATTGATTGAAGTAATCTCCAATTCTCCACGATGAGAAGGTTTTACATGTCTGGCAACTTCAACGACTGAATTCGGGTAAAAGTATAAGCCCACCACCGCATAATTAGACTTGGGTTTCTTAGGCTTTTCCTCGATACTGATCACATTTTTATGTTCATCAAATTCCGCTACCCCATAGCGTTCAGGATCCATTACGTAGTATCCAAATACTGTAGCTTTCTGTTGCTCTTTTACACTCACTACTGCCTTTTCTAGTAGTTTCGGAAATCCTTGTCCATAGAATAAGTTATCACCTAAAACCAAGCATACATCATCGTTTCCTATGAAATCTTCCCCTATCAAAAAGGCTTGTGCTAAGCCATCGGGAGAAGGCTGTTCTGCATAAGTTAACCGTATCCCAAATTGACTTCCATCCCCTAATAGTTTTTTAAACAAAGGTAAGTCGTTGGGTGTTGATATCACAAGTATATCTCGTATGTTTGCCAACATTAACGTTGATAATGGATAATAAATCATCGGTTTATCATGCACTGGCAATAACTGCTTACTGATTGCTAACGTGAGCGGGTGTAGTCGTGTGCCGGAGCCGCCGGCTAAGATAATTCCTTTCATGTAGTTACTAGTTTATGCGAATGATCGCAAATTTTGCTAATCGGTTTTATTTAATATTCGTTTTTGACTTGGAGACTTGGTGATGGGACGATGAGTGTGTTGATTGGTTCTTTAGCCTCACCTTTTCCTAGTCTCCCTTTCGCCTAACACTTGTACTTTCTGTCATCAAAGTATCCACTTTTCTTTATTGACAATCATATTTACAATTATCCCAAGAATGTGTTCATACTTCTCATTAATCTGTTTATATTCTTTTATGTTTATATATTTACACGCATGTGCATAGTCTAACCACGTCTGGGTTTCAGCAGCTTCGCCCTCGACATCACTAAGTTTTGCTACAAATGCTTTTTCATATCTGCGTTTTCTCCATGCTTCAGCTAAATTTCCCGATACCGATCGTGATGAACGACGGATCTGATCGGTTAATGAATAGGTTTCTGCTTTTGGAAAAGTTTTTGTCAAATGAAATATATCCATCCCGGCTTCAAATGAAAGCTGATAAACTTTTAATTCACGATGTGATGCAATTTTAGCCATGTTATTGGAATTTTTATCCTCGATTATACGCGCCTTTTCATTTTCTTCTTGACTTTTTCTCCAAGTCACCCTTTCTCCCCTCGCTTGTTCTTCCAGTCACCCCGTCTCCTATTCGCCCTTTCGTCTAGTCTCCCCTTCGTTTGTTCTCCCTGCAATCCGTTTAAAATCCGTGCAATCTGATTATTTATACTGTTTCTGATAATACTTCTGATAATCGCCTGAAGTTACATTTTTTAACCAGGTTTCATGCTCCAAATACCAATCTATCGTCTTGACAAGACCTTCTTCAAAGGTAACACTGGGTTTCCAACCTAATTCTCGGTATATTTTTGAGGCATCAATGGCGTAACGTAAGTCATGTCCCGGCCTGTCTTTGACAAAAGTGATAAGCTGCTCACTTTCACCAGCAGCTCTTCCTAATTTCTCATCCATTTTCTGGCAGAGTAATTTAACCAAATCGATGTTCTTCCATTCGTTAAAGCCTCCGATGTTATAGGTTTCCCTGTTTTTTCCTTGCTGGAAAATTAAATCGATAGCGACCGCATGGTCAATCACATACAGCCAATCCCTTGTGTAATTGCCATCACCATATACCGGTAAGGCTTGTTTGTGGGTGATGTTATTGATGAACAACGGAATTAACTTCTCTGGAAACTGATTCGGTCCGTAATTGTTGGAGCAATTGGAAATCACATAAGGCAACCCATAAGTTTCTCCGTAAGCCCTTACAAAATGGTCGGAACTTGCTTTGGATGCTGAATAAGGAGAATTGGGGTCATAATTGGTGGCTTCCGTAAACAAACCCGTTTCTCCTAGTGTCCCATAGACCTCATCGGTGCTGATATGGTAAAATCGTTTCCCTGAAAAATCGGACTGCCATTGCTTTTTTGCCGCTTCCAATAAGCTGAGGGTTCCTAGCACATTGGTTTTGACAAAAGCTAAGGGGTCGGTTATGGAACGATCGACATGGGATTCTGCAGCCAGGTGAATCACCCCATCGAATTGGTGTGTTTGAAACAACTTATCCATTTCCTCCACATCATTGATATCGGCTTTTAGAAACGAATAATTCTTTTTTTGTTCGATATCCTTGAGGTTTTCTAAATTACCTGCATAGGTTAAGGTGTCGAGGTTATAGATATGATATCCCGGATATTTATTGACAAACAAACGAACCACATGACTTCCGATAAAGCCTGCCCCGCCGGTGATTAATACTCTTTTCATCTTTTATTATTTATATATCCCACAAAAATCTAAAACAACCTTATTTTCTCTAGGAAAATCTTTAAATTCATCATGAGCTACCAAAAAAGCTACAATATCTGCTTTTTGAAAAGCTTCTTTATAATCGGTGATCTTAAACACTTGATGGGTTTTGATATTTGGTTCTACAATATAATAAGCTTCATCTTGTGCGTCTTGCAATACTTTTTGAACAATGTATTTGGCAGGAGATTCCCTTAAATCGTCGATATTAGGTTTAAAGGCTAAGCCCATTAAAGCAATGGCGGGTTTTCTACCGTGTTTTAACTGGAACTCGTGCTTTGCTTTTTTAATCTGCTCGGCACACCAAAAGCTTTTATAGTTATTGATCTCTCTCGCTTTTCCGATAATTTGTGATTCCATTGGGAATTCTGAAGTAATAAAATACGGATCTACTGCAATGCAATGACCTCCTACCCCACAACCGGGCTGTAAGATATTGACGCGTGGATGTTTATTGGCCAAATGAATGAGTTCCCAAACATTAATCCCTGCTTTATCGCAAATTAAAGACAGCTCATTCGCAAAAGCGATTTGGACATCCCTACTCGAGTTCTCCGTTAACTTACACATCTCTGCGGTACGCGCATTGGTTGCGTGCAATTCCCCTTTAACAAACTGGCGGTAAAAATCGACGGCTTTTTGGGTACTTGTTTCATTGACACCACCAATCACGCGATCGTTATGTACTAGTTCATACATGACATTACCAGGTAAAACGCGTTCTGGGCAATAGGCCAAAAATATCTTTCCTTTCAGTTCTGGGCGTGCTGTAAAAATGAGTTTCATCATTTTTTCGGTCGTTCCTACAGGTGAGGTCGATTCAATAATATACAAATCCCCTTCTTTCAATAAGGGAATAATGCCTTTGGTCGCCGCTTCTACATAGGAGATATCCGGTTCGTGATTACCTTTAAAGGGTGTTGGCACGACAATGAGGTAGGTATCTGCTTTTTTGGCTACTGTCCCTGCTTCTAAGAAATTATTCTTCACTGCTTTTGCGACAACCGCATCCAATTCGGGTTCTACAATATGGATTTTTCCTTGATTGATGGTTTTTACCACTGAAGGGTTGACATCTACCCCGTACACTGGGATTTGATTATCGGCAATTAAGGCGGAAGTAGGTAGGCCGATATAGCCTAGTCCTATGGTCGTTACTTTTGGTTGCATTTGTCTACTCATTTTAGGGAGCAAAGGTACTCCGTTTTTTTATTGTGCTGTTGTCTTTGTTATGGTGACCTTGTTGGGATTCTGCTTTAGGTCATACATTAGGTGTGACTTGTCAGTTCTAGTATTTTTAAGAAAGTATAGCTGTATTAAAAATGGATTGAGAACAGATTGTGAATTTCAAAGCACTTCTCAACCAATCTCCGGTTAAGGGTCTCTACCTACTAAAGGCAAGTACAATCCGAATGCTCGGAATCACCTGCCTGCCGCATGCAATGCTCGAAGTGACAATTTTTATTGTTTTACAAAGATTCTTCACTTTTCCCACTCCTGAGAACTCAGGAGGAGTGCATTCAGAATGAGATATCTCAATTTAAAATTATAACAATGCTTGGGTATGTAAAGAACGGATATGCGCTACAATACGTTCACAGGCTTTTCCATCGCCATAAGGGTTATGGAGTTTACTCATTTCTTCGAAGCGATTTTGGTTGTTTAATAAATTCAAGGTTTCGGCTACAATTTTATCCGTATCGGTACCTACTAAAATTACCGTACCCACTTCTACGGCTTCAGGTCGTTCGGTGGTATCCCGCATGACTAAGACCGGTTTTCCTAGGCTTGGCGCTTCTTCCTGTACACCTCCACTATCCGTAATGATAAGTTCGCTTCTGTTCATCAGCCAAATAAAGTCTTGATAAGCCAAAGGCTCTATCAACATGATATTTTCTACTTCTCCTAAGATACGGTTCACCGGTTCCTGTACTTTTGGATTGAGATGCACAGGATATACAATTTTGACTTTTGGTTTTTCCAAAGCTATCTCCTTCAGTGCATTACAAATATTTTCAAAACCTTTCCCATGATTTTCTCTTCGATGACCTGTAACCAAAATCACTTTATCATCATTTATTTGTTGTTGCAACTTTTTTACCAGTGCGCTTGGCTTTTTATTCACTTTTTCTACGCTATTCAATAATGCATCTATCACTGTGTTTCCCGTCACTAAAATGCTGTTTTCTTGAATATTTTCTTTTAAAAGATTTTGTTTTGAGGTAAGGGTAGGCGCAAAATGAATATCTGCAAGTCTTCCCGTAACCTGCCTATTGATTTCTTCCGGAAATGGAGATTGTTTGTTATTTGTTCTTAAACCTGCCTCTACATGGCAAATTTTTGCCCCGCTGTAAAAAGCCGCAATGCTTCCCGCCATAGTGGTAGTAGTATCTCCGTGTACATACACGTAATCTGGTTTAAAATCTTCTAATACTGTCTTTAAATCTAAAATGATATCTGCTGTTAGTTGATGTAAGTTTTGATTTGGTTTCATCAAGTTTAAATCATAATCTGGTTTGATTTCGAAAAAATCTAATACCTGATCTAACATCTCTCTGTGTTGTGCGGTCACACAAACTTTAGTGATAAAAGAATCTTTATTTTTTTTAAATTCTTTTACTAAGGGAGCCATTTTAATGGCTTCCGGTCTGGTTCCAAAAACTATAAGATTCTTAATCATCCTTAAACAATCATTCCTGCGGCTACCGTTTCATTAGTAGCATCATCTACCAAAATAATACTTCCTGTAGTTCGGTTTTCGCGATAATCGTCTACCATCAAGGGTTTGGTGGTTCTGATTTTCACTTTAGCAATCGCATTCATATCCAAGGCTTTATCTTCACTATTTCTATCTAGGGTATTGATGTCAATTTTATAGACAACCTCTTTGATCATAGCCTTTTGTTCGTTGGAAGTATGCTGGATGGTATATTTAGCTCTTGGTTTTGCCGGTGCATCATTTAACCAACACAGCATCACTTCGATATCTTGTGTCGGTTCGGGTTTGTTATTAGAACGTACAATCATATCCCCACGGCTGATATCGATATCATCTTCTAAGGTAAGGGTAACCGACATGGGCGCAAAAGCTTCTTCCAATGCTCCATCGAGGGTATCGATGGTTTTAATTTTAGAAGTAAAGCCAGAAGGCATGACCGTAATTTCGTCTCCTTTTCGGAACACGCCACTCGCAATTCTGCCGGCATAACCTCTATAATCAATAAATTTTTCACTTTGAGGTCTAATGACCGTTTGCACTGGAAAACGCGCATCTACTTTGTTGATATCGCTACTGATGTGCATATTTTCTAAGGTATGTAATAAAGGAGCTCCTTGATACCAATCCATGTTTTGAGAACGGTTGACTACATTATCACCTAATAAAGCAGAGATGGGTATAAACCGAATGTCTTTTACTAAAAGTTTGGAAGAGAATTCTTCAAATTGCTCCAACACCTTGTTATAGGCTTGCTCAGAATAATCCACCAAATCCATTTTGTTGATACACACAATGATATGTGGAATTTGCAATAAGGAAGCGATAAACGCATGTCTTCGTGTTTGTTCAATCACACCATGCCTAGCATCGACTAAAATAATGGCTGCGTTGGCCGTAGAAGCACCTGTCACCATATTGCGTGTATATTGAATATGCCCTGGCGTATCTGCGATAATAAACTTTCGCTTAGGCGTAGTGAAATAACGGTAGGCTACGTCTATGGTTATCCCTTGCTCTCTTTCGTCTCGCAAACCATCGGTAAACAAAGCTAAATCAACGCCTGCATGGCCTTTTTGTTTGCTTGTGTTTTCTACTGCTTCTAATTGATCTTCGAATATCGATTTTGAATCGTATAGCAACCGACCGATTAAAGTACTCTTTCCGTCATCTACACTTCCGGCAGTTGTAAATCTTAATAATTGATTGTTGTCTATCATTTTTTAATTTTTTATATGATTATTAGAAGTATCCTTGTTTTTTTCTATCTTCCATAGCCGTTTCTGAACGTTTATCGTCACTTCTGTTTCCTCTTTCGGTTTGGCGCATCGTAGAAACCTCGTCGACAATTTTTTCTAGGGTATCCGCTTCACTTTCTATTCCTCCGGTAATGGTGATATCTCCTAATGTTCTAAACCTGATTTTTTTTGAGACTATTTCTTCGTTTGGTTCTAATTTTAAAAATTCGGAGTTTGGAATCCATGAGTCGTTTCTCCTTACACATTCCCGCTCGTGCGCGAAATACAAAGATGGAATTTGGATATTTTCTCTTTTGATATAGTTCCAGACATCCATTTCGGTCCAGTTACTGATAGGGAAAGCCCTAAAGTGCTCTCCTTCAAAATGCTTTCCATTAAAAAGGTTCCACAATTCTGGACGTTGGTTTTTTGGATCCCATTGTCCGAAATCATCCCGGTGTGAAAAAAAACGTTCCTTAGCACGTGCTTTTTCTTCGTCTCTTCTACCGCCTCCAATGGCACAATCAACCTTATTGCTTTCGATGGCATCTAAAAGGGTAGTGATTTGCAAGGCATTACGTGTCGCATTCTTTCCTTTTTCTTCGGCCACACGGCCTTGATCGATGGATTCTTGTACCGAACCCACAATGAGATTAGCGCCTAATTTGTTAATTAAGTCATCCCTAAACTTTATGGTTTCCGGAAAGTTATGCCCTGTATCGACGTGCATCAAAGCAAAAGGAATCTTAGCAGGATAAAACGCTTTTTGAGCCAAGTGGGTGACTACAATCGAGTCTTTACCTCCAGAAAATAAAATAACCGGGTTATCAAATTGTGCCCACACTTCACGCAAAACATACATGGCTTCACTTTCTAATTCGTCTAAATAATTTAAATAGTACTTACTCATAACCTAATTTTAATTTAGCATTTATTTTTTCGATAATCAAAGATGCTGCCTCCTCTACAGACATTTCTTCGGTTTTTATTTCTATAAACGGATGTAGTGGTGGTTCGTAAGGCGCATCAATCCCTGTCATATTTTTAATTTCTCCAGCTCGGGCCTTTTTATACAATCCTTTAACATCTCTTTTTTCGCATTCTTCTAAGCTCGTATTGACGTAAATTTCAATAAAATTAGCTTCACCAACAATATTTTTTATATTTTCCCTATCTTTTCTGTAAGGAGAAACAAAAGCAGCTAATGTAACTAAGCCTGCATCAATCATCAATCTGGCAATCTCTGCTATCCTACGAATATTTTCGGTTCGATCTTCAGGTTGAAAAGTTAAATCTTGATTTATTCCTTTACGAATGTTGTCTCCATCTAGGGAATAGGTCTTAATCTTCCTTTCAAACAATTTTTGTTCTACTACATTGGCAATGGTAGATTTACCAGAACCCGACAAGCCCGTAAACCATAGTAAAAAAGAGTTGTGGTGGTTTAAGGTATTCCTATCTTTTTTAGTTATTTGATAGTGATGTGGGATGATGTTTTTTTGCATTTTTTGTGAGGTTGAAAATGTGTAAGTGTATGAACTTGTGAGTTGGTGAGTTGGTGAATCTGTAAACATGTGAGGTTGTGAGCTATTCACTATTCATATTTTCACTGTTTCACTTATTCACGCTTTCATCTATAATTTTTTATTTAAACTGGATAAATTTCTCTTAATATGATTGGTCCTATACATCACGCTGAAACTGTTATTCTTTTTGTAAAGGGATCCTGAAACAGGTTCAGGATGACGTGAGGGTTTGAAATAATGACCCTATAACTATAACCGTCATGCTGAACTGGTTTCAGCATCTTTTTATCTTTCATCGATTCACCCCTCCATTGTTTCATTTCTCTTACCTAGCCCATAATTCATCTTATACCACACACGCTCATGAAGGTAATACAATATCATCTTGGAGACTACTTCGGCAAACCCAATTTTTAAACCTGTTAGAGGATCTCCTGTGATGATCCAAGCTAAAGTCATGGTATCTAGCGTTCCTACCAATCGCCAAGTGACCGTTTTGGCAATGTGCCGCTTCCTGCTTTCTAATACCTTACCCTCCTTTGTGAGGTTAATTTTAAACCAAACTCTTTCGTGCAAAAAATAGAGAATCATTTTGGTGACTACTTCAAAAAGCCCAATTTTGAGGCCTGTAAGTGGGTTTCCAGTAATGATCCAAGAAAGCACAATGGTATCTATGGTCCCTACGATTCGCCAAGTGATGGTTTTTGCTAAATGTCTTTTATAAGATTGGTCTTTGGGCATCGATGATATAATGGTAGATGGTTATGGGTTAAATTAGTTCTTTTGTTAATAAACCCCTTAATCCCTTCTTTTTTGAAAAGGAAATATTTTTATAATTTTAGATCTGCTTTACTTCCTAGAACACCTTTTACATCGTAAACTACTGCTTTTTCTGCTTTCAAAGTATTTAAGTCGATGTTTAGAAATTGGTTGTGTGCGACGGCGAGTATTATGGCGTCATAGTTTTGATGGGATCCTGAAATAAGTTCAGGATAACATGTGAGGTTATATTCATGTTGTACTTCTTCTGGATTGGCCCATGGATCAAAAATAGTGACTTTGGTACCGTAATCTTCGATACTTTTGATGACATCCACCACTTTGGTATTTCTGACATCGGGACAATTTTCTTTAAAGGTCATTCCCATCACCAAGATTTTAGCATCTTTTATCTTGATGTCCTTTTTGATCATGAGCTTTACGACCTCACTCGCCACATAATCTCCCATCGAATCATTTAACCTTCTCCCTGCTAAGATGATTTCCGGATGATAACCTATTTCTTGTGCTTTTTGTGCCAAATAATAAGGATCGACCCCGATACAATGCCCTCCTACTAGACCTGGCTTGAAGGGTAAGAAATTCCATTTGGTACCCGCCGCTTCCAACACCGCATGGGTATCAATTTCTAAGCGATTGAATATTTTTGCCAATTCGTTGACAAAAGCAATATTGATATCCCGTTGCGAGTTTTCAATCACTTTGGCTGCTTCCGCTACTTTGATGGTGGGAGCCAAATGCGTACCTGCCGTAATGACTGATTTGTATAAATTGTCTACCTGTTTTCCAATTTCGGGGGTAGAACCTGAAGTTACTTTTAATATTTTTTCTACGGTGTGTTCTTTATCCCCTGGGTTGATTCGTTCCGGGGAATAACCTGCAAAAAAGTCTTCATTAAATGTTAAACCGCTTACTTTTTCTAAAATCGGAATACACTCCTCTTCCGTAGCCCCAGGATAAACGGTAGATTCGTAAATCACGATATCCCCCTTTTGGAGTACTTTCCCCACAGTTTCGCTGGCTTTACACAAAGGGGTTAGATCCGGGCGATGATTTTGATCGACAGGTGTGGGCACAGTAACCACATATACATTACAATCTTTAATATCTTGCATATTCGTAGAACAAAAAAGTCCATTTTTAGAATTATTGCTGATTGGATTTTCTTTTCGTATGACTCCTTGCAGCAAATCATCTTCGACCTCCAGCGTACTGTCTTTACCCGATTGAAGCGCTGCTACCCTCGCTTTATTGATATCAAAACCCACGACTGGGTATTGGGTAGCAAAAAGTCTTGCTAATGGGAGCCCTACATAGCCTAAGCCGATAATAGCGATTTTATGGTTTTTCATTTTTTTGTAGTTAAGAAATTTTGTAGTTAAGAAATAATGATGTTAAAATATAAGTGGCAAATATACATCACTTCTCGATACTATTGCTCCTATTGTAGCAATCACTCGAAGTGACAAGGTTATTATAGAGGAAATTTTACAGGTTTTCCCAATACCATTTGACGGCTTCTTTTAGACCTTCTTCAAATTTATAAGTCGGATGATAACCTAGTAGATTATTAGCTTTATCGACAGACGCTAAAGAGTGTGGCACATCCCCTTGACGAACAGGTCCGTGTTTAATTTCAACTTCTTTAATTTTTGCATCGTACTCTCCCAATACATCACGCAATAATTTTGTCATGCCTTTGATGGTGGTTCGGTCTCCTACAGCAGTATTGTATACTTCATTTAAGGCTTCTTTATTATCCGTAGTGATCGCAAGTACATTCATCTGCAACACATTGTCGATGTAAGTAAAATCTCTTGAATAAGTGCCATCTCCATTGATCGTCGGGCTTTCATAGCTCATCAATTGTTTGACAAATTTTGGGATCACTGCAGCATAAGCCCCATTGGGATCTTGTTTTCTTCCAAAGACATTAAAATACCTTAAGCCTACGCAATCTAAATCATAAGTTTTTTTAAATATATCTGCGTAAAGCTCATTTACATATTTAGTAATCGCATACGGAGAAAGGGGTTTCCCTATTTTATCTTCTATTTTTGGAAGTGATTTTGAATCCCCGTATGTAGAAGAGCTTGCAGCATATACAAAACGTTGGACGCCTTGATCACGAGCCGCGACCAACATATTTAAAAACCCGCTTACGTTTACTTCATTACTGGTAATGGGGTCTTGGATGGAACGAGGCACTGATCCCAAGGCCGCTTGGTGCAATACAAAATCTTGATCTTGACATGCTTTTTGACATGTCTTCAAGTCTCTAATATCCCCTTCTATCAACTGAAAGTTCTCTTGTGATAATAAATACTCAATATTATGTCGATGACCTGTTGCAAAATTGTCTAAGCAGGTGACTTTTACTTGATTTTCTACCAAGAGTTCGCAGAGGTTGGAACCGATGAATCCCGCTCCTCCAGTCACTAATACTTTTTTGTTTTTTAAATGATCAATATTTTTCATAAACTAATTTTTTATTCTTGTCCAGTGATATCACTATAAAATCTTATTGTTTTACTAGTTTTCTGTTTTCATTTACTCTTCACTGTTTCATTTATTCACTTATTTTTCACAAAACACACCCCTCAATCCCCTTACTTCGACAAGCTCAGCACAAGTGTTCAGCAACCAGGACAGGCAAATCGAGAAGTGTTACTCAATTACTGTCTAGTTCTCGATACTTTTTCTTTTAGAAAAAACTCGAACTGACAGTAGTTTTCTCAGGACTGAAACTGCTTCGTCTCGTTGTTCCTCGCAGTGACGTGTGGGTTATCTATTTATACCACTTCTCGATACTATTTCCTCCATTGCATTGCAGAAATCACTCGAAGTGACAACCTAACATAAGTTATAAACTTTGATAAATTTTCAAAACGAATTCATTGCTCTATTGATGCCAAATTAACAAAGGCTTTTCTTTTTTTGCTTGGAGATAAGCTTTTTCTTTTCCTTCTTCGAAGAGTACATAACGAATCTGTTTTTCTAATATACCTTCGGCTTTTACTAATAATTCGGTGAGGTAATTTCTGTCGATATGATTACCCACTAAAATCAAATCGATTACCAGGCTTTCAATGCCTTTTGCCCACTTTCCTTCCAAATACACTTTTTCTAAACTTCCCAGCTTCAAGATGACCCGCTCTATAATTTGATCGATACCGGCATATTTTCGCATGATTTTTTGTACCTCTCCAAAAAGTGGATGTTGGGTATTGGCTTGAAAGTACTTTCGATTTCCTTCTTTTTCACTGTACAGCATTCCTGCTTTTTCAAAACGATTGAGTTCTAAACGGATGGCATTTGTACTTTCTCCAAATTCCGCTTCCAAACTTCGTAAATAGGCACGGCTTTGGCTGTTTAAAAAGAATTTCACCATAAGCTTGATACGGGTTTTTGAACTGATTAAGGTTTCGAGCATGTTTAGTTGTCAGGGGTTAGGGGTTAATGGTTAATGGTTAATGGTTAATGGTTAATGGAGTTTATGAATTTTTATGTTTATTGTTATCCTTTCAACTCTTTTTAAATATTTGTTTTGTTTCAAGTCTCAGGTGTCAAGTTTCAGGTTTCAGACAGTGGACTGCTTTCGTGTTACGGGTCTATACCTCAACAGAGTCAGTGACGACGGCAGGCAAGTACTTTTTTTTAGAAAAAACTCGAACTGACAGAAGTATCCATAGGATTAAAGCTGTTTATTCTTTTGTTTCTCGTAGTGATATAATTTTTATTATTTCTTTTTTGCATTGCCAAAAAAAGAAACAAAAAACGCTAGGCTTATTTTAATTTCCTTGAATTGCTATAAAGCCATTCTTTACTTACGCAAGGGAAACCGTTTCACTCGTCCCTTGCTTCTATTCCTTTCTGCGAATCGCTTTGGCAATTTCTACGGAAATTAAAAGTAGGCCAGTTTAAAAAACTTAGACTATTTAGCAGCTCAAGGAATTATGCTGAACTCTTCATTCTGAACCCTGAACCCTTAACTTCCCCCATGGCTTCGCCTCCTCAGTCCCAGTGAGTTTTATAGTTTATCTATTCTAAACCCTATCGCTTTTTAGCTGATAGCGGTTTTGGGTACTTTTACACGCAACACAAAACCCAGTTGCTCGATAGCCACCACGGCATATTTTTTAGAATGCTGGAGGATCTCCCCCCTTTTTCCTTTCATCATCCCAGTCGTTATAGCTACAAGTTGTCCTGTTTCGAATGTATTGATACAAATTTGTTCGGTTGGATACGCCTCAAAAAAACGCATCACCTCCTGCATCTCAGCATCGGAAATGACTGCAGGTTTCCCTAACCAATGTACAAAACCCACTACGCCGTTAGTTTGTAAAATCGAAAGCCTACTTTTTTCATTTTGTACTGCTGTAAAAACGTAGGAAGGGAAATAGGGCACTTCGAGTTTCTTTTTCCGATCACTCCATTGACGAATTTCTGTTTTTAAAGGACAAAAAACCTCCACTCCTTGCTGCTGAAGTTGTGCTGCCACCTTTTTCTCCGCTCTGCTCTTGACATATACCGCCATCCAACCCATAAACGAGTAGTTTTTTTACTCAATCTATGCAAATGTAGGACAAGTTATGGAATTTTAAAACTTTTTATAGGTAAAGAAATGGTAAAGTTTGGAGTTAGTGATGAGTGATGAGTGGTTAGTGGTTAATGGTTAATGGTTAATGGTTAATGGTTGTACGTTGTACGTCCCTGATATAGGTTTGTACGTCCCTGATATAGGTTGACCACTAAAGTCAATTTATATGAAAGCTAATTTAAAATTAATCAAGAAACAACGTAAGTTTTCCGAAGCATTT
>NZ_QKQV01000001.1 GCF_003233725.1 Mesonia sp. K7 | reverse complement strand
TGGACTACCCGGCGTTCTTCACTCCGAACAACGATGGCTACAACGACACCTGGAACATCTACGGACTGGCGGAGAGCAACCCATCGGCCAAGATCTATATCTTCGACAGGTACGGCAAGCTCCTGAAGCAGATCAGCCCTATGGGTGAAGGTTGGGATGGAAGCTACAACGGCACGCAGATGCCAAGTGGCGACTACTGGTTCAAGGTGGAATACCAGGAACTGGATGTAAACACCGGACAATTGGTGAGAAAGGAACTGGTGGACAACATCACCCTGAAGCGATAACGAATAATTTGATAATTTAGATAGACAAAACCCCACTTGAAAGAGTGGGGTTTTTGATTGAATCTTCTTAATAGTTGTATGAAAGCTAAAAGGGTATTAAATTTATAAAAATAATGTTAAGGTTATATGGAACGCCCTTTTTAAATAATCTCTATTCTATTGAAAACTATAAAAATTATATTTTTAATATTACTTGTGTACATACATGTTTTTATAATGATGCAAGGTTATGATGATGTAAAGATAATAGATATTTTTTTGATAGGAACAGGCATAATTCTTCTTTCAGGTTTATTTTTTTATCTAAAAAAAAGATATAAAAAATAATAACTATTTATAACAAACAGGTAAAATCTCGGTAGAATTGATACGATAGCGTTCTATTTCTTCTTGTGAAAGTTGCTCTGAAAGTCTAACTTGTTTGACATCAAAACCAACAGCTTCTAATTTTTTAAAATAATCTAGACCATAAACTCTTACGTGATCATATTGCCCAAAGATTTTAGTGCGCTCTTTTTTATCGGTGATGGAGTTGTCTTCGAAAGTATGTTTTCTGTTGTTATCTTGTGGAACTTGTAAAATAGCATAGCCGCCAGGTTTTAGAATGCGATACAATTCTTGCATGGCTTTATGATCATCTGGTATATGTTCCAACACGTGATTACATAAAATGATATTGTAGGTATTGTCTTCAAAAGGCAAATTGCAAATATCGGCTTTTACATCGGCGAGTGGCGAATTGAGATCGGTAGTGGTATAATCTAAATTTTCCATTTTTTTGAAACGCTCATAAAAGGCTTGTTCGGGCGCAAAATGCAGCATTTTTGCTTTTTCGGTGAAGAAATTGGTTTTTCGTTGCAGGTAAAGCCAAAGCAAACGATGTCGTTCTAACGAAAGTGTAGATGGCGAAAGCACATTTGGGCGTTGTTTTTGGTAACCGTAAGGTAAAAAAGTACGAAAACTCTTTCCATCAATCGGGTCGGTATATTTTTCCCCTTTAAGGACAAACGCAATCATTGGTCTAACCCAATAACTTAAACGAATGAGAATGGGTCTCGGTATTTTATTCAGCGTAAGCTTAAAAAGTTTTTTGATCATACTTTGATGTCTGCCCAATTTTCGCCAGATTTGATACGGTAAAGCTGCATTTCGCTTACTCCAAATTGTTTGGCGAGCACTTTTAAGCGTGTTTTTCTATTGGGGTCTAAAAGTTTCTTTTTAAGAATGGTAGCTTTTCCGTAAGTAAGTTTGCTATAGCAAATTTGTTTTTTCTTACGAAACTTGATTACAGCAGGGTTTTTCGACTGATGTTCATGCCAATCTTCACGATTAACCCAAGCTAGGTTTTCTATGCGATTATCGTCTTTTTCGTGATTTTTATGAATGACAAACAAAGCATCCTCAGGTTTTTCTAGAAAAAGTTCACCCATAATTTTGTGCACATAGCATCTTTTGCGTTTTCCGTCATCTGTTTTACAAGAAAAGGTGCGATACCCATTAAGGTTACTGCCTTTTATGTGTTTTCCTTTTTTATTTCCATCAGGAAATGTCATAATTCTTCCCTTAGTGGAAATGGCGACATAAAAATTTTCTTTCCAATTGCTTTCGCGGAAATATTTCCACTCCTCAACAAGATTGTTGTTGATGTAAAAAGACTTTCTATTTTCTAAACTCATCTTCTTCATTACTTTTTATTCCTAAAGCCTCATAAATATAGTCGAAGGTAGAAAGTAACTCTGGTTTGCCATTTACCAAAGCCACATCGTGTTCAAAATGGGCACTTGGTTTACCGTCTGCGGTAACAATTGTCCAGCCATCGGGCAATTGTTTGATACGTCTTTCTCCAAGATTAATCATCGGTTCTATGGCAACGGTCATTCCTTCGATAAATTTTTTACCACGACCACGCTTTCCGTAATTGGGCATTTCTGGATCTTCGTGCATTTTTTTTCCGATACCGTGACCAACTAATTCTCTAACGACTGTATAACCGTGATCTTCGGCGTGTTTTTGAATTGCAAAACCAACATCACCTACACGATTGTTGGCTTTAAACTCTCTAATGCCAATGTATAAACTCTCTTTAGTGATTTCGAGCAATTTTTTGGTAGCTGGTTCAACTTCGCCCACTTCAAAAGTATAGGCGTGATCACCGTAAAAGCCGTTTTTGATCGCACCACAATCTATCGAAACGATATCACCTTCTTCAAGTGGTTTGTCGGTTGGTAAACCGTGAACTACAGCTTCGTTTACACTCGTTAGCAAGGTTGAAGGACAATCATATAAACCTAAAAAACCTGGAATGGCATCTTGTGCACGGATAAAATCTTCGGCTAGTTTGTCTAAATATTGCGTGGTTACACCTGGTTTTACTTCTTTGGCAAGCATTCCTAAAGTCTTGGAAACTACCAAAGCGCTCTCACGCATCAATGCGATTTCTTCTGTGTTTTTTGAAATAATCATGAATTACTTTTTTAGGAATCCGAACATTCCTTTTTTCTTTTTTGAGGGTTGTAAATGTTCTGGTGTGTTGTTGATGAGCTCTTGGTATATTTCGCCCCAGCCAAGAAAACCACCTACATTTCTATCGTCGATAAAGACATCTGCGTCTATTTTTCGACTGTATTTTGGGTTGAAACTTTCTTCTGGAAAACTATTGTTGATGGCGTAAAATTCAACGCCATGTTTTTTACAGAATTCAACAGCTTCTTCTAGTTCTTTTCCGTAACGATAGGTCCATAAAATAAGGCGGTGTCCTTCTTCATTCAACTTTTTTAGCGTGTCGAAAGCAAACATAATCGGTTCGCCAATTTTAGGATATTTGTTGTGTACGATAGTTCCGTCGAAATCTACTGCAATAAGTAGTGATTTTTGTTGTTTTCCCATAGTTGTTATTCTGCGTAACTGTGTTTGTAATCTTGCTTGGTTACGATTTTTAAAATATCTTTTTCTAAAGTTTCTTGCGGAAATTCTACAAAACGATTTACTTCATTTCCTTCTTTATCATAAAAGATGAGTGTAGGAACATTAAAAACGTTTAATTCTTTTTCGTGATTCGCTTCTGTGGTTTTGTTTTCATTCATCGCATAAACCGTAAGGTTTTCTTTATTGTAACCTACATCATCTAAAATTTTATACAGATGCGGAATTTCTCTTTGACTGTCTGAACACCAAGTTCCCATGAAAACTTTGATATCGTATTTACCAATTTCTTTTTTTATTTCTACTAGTATTTCGGTATCGGGTTGATAGCTCTCGTATGCTTCAGAAAACCAATCGTCAAATTTGGTGTTTCTAAAATCAGCCTCGGTGATTAAGCCTGTATAAGTGCTGTCTTCTACTTTTTTGTTGACCATTTCTGTGTTTTCCGTCATTTTTGGCGGCTGCTCTTTTTTCTTTCCAGCGGAATTTTTACATGCATTGAAAGCTATAAAGCCTAAAATAAAAGCTATAAGGTAAGTAATTCGTTTCATACTAATAAACTATGTTGTGTCATTAATTCGGGTTTATTGATCTGCATCAAATCAAGAATGGTAGGTGCGATATCACCCAAAATTCCTGATTTGACGAGTTTTTTATCTTCGGTTACTAAAATAAAAGGCACCGGAAATGTGGTATGAGCCGTATTTTCTGAACCATCTTCGTTCTTCATTTTTTCACTGTTCCCGTGATCGGCCAAAATAAGAATGTTATAATTTTCTTTTCCTGCGGTGACTATTCGCTCTAAACATTTATCAACGGTTTCGCAAGCAATAATGGCTGCTTCTATGCTTCCTGTATGACCAACCATATCTGGATTGGCGTAATTGATACAGAAGAAATCGGTTTTGTTTTCTTCTATTTTTTCGACCAATTTATCGGTAAGTTCTACAGCGCTCATTTCAGGTTTGAGATCGTAAGTAGCTACTTTTGGCGAAGCGACCAAAATACGTTCTTCTCCTGAAAAAGGTTCTTCGCGACCACCCGAAAAGAAAAACGTCACGTGCGGGTATTTCTCGGTTTCTGCAGCTCTTATTTGCTTTTTGCCCATATAAGATAGCGTTTCGCCTAGTGTTGCTTTGATGTTGCTCTTTTCGTAAATCACATTGATGTTAGCAAAACTATCATCATATTTCGTCATCGTTACAAAATACAACGGCAGTCTTTTAGAATCAAATTCTAAATTGTCTTCCTGCGTAAGCATGTGTGTAAGTTGTCTTCCGCGGTCTGTTCTAAAATTAAAGAAAATCACGACATCGCCTTTCTCAACTTTGTGTGTCACACCATTATTTAATACAGAGATAGGCTCGATAAATTCATCGGAGATATCTTTATCGTAGCTTTTTTGCATTGCTTGTAAAGGATTTTCAGTTTTTTCTCCAATTCCGTTTACTAATAAATCGTAGGCTTTTTTGGTGCGTTCCCAACGTCTGTCACGATCCATGGCGTAATATCTGCCAATAACCGAAGCCAATTTAGCATCTGTTTTAGGCAACTCTTCTATCAAATCTTGTACATGTCCTAGTCCAGATTTTGGGTCGACATCACGACCATCTGTAAAAGCGTGAACATATTTTTTACTGACACCAAACTCTTTAGCAGCGCGAAGTAAACCTTTAAGATGATTGATATGTGAATGAACACCGCCATCACTCACCAAACCTATAAAATGAACCGGTTTGTCATTTTCTTTTGCGTAATTAAAAGCTTGCTGTAAAACTGGTTCTGAAATGAGCGTGTTGTTATCGACTGCCATATTTATTTTAGCCAAATCTTGGTAAACAATCCTTCCGGCACCGAGATTTAAATGACCAACCTCGCTGTTTCCCATTTGCCCGACCGGTAAACCTACATGTTCACCATCGGTTCTCAAAGTTGTATGGGGGTAGTTTTCTATCAAACTATCAAAAAACGGTGTGTTCGCTTGATGTACTGCAGAAACAGTTGGGTCTTGTGTTTGTCCCCAACCGTCTAAAATCACTAAAATTGCTTTTTCACTCATTTATAAACGATTTGTGCAAAAATACAGAAGTCATCACAGTTTTATGGTAAAGTTATGATAAAATTGGTTTTCTGTTTAACTCAGCAAAGCTGGATTGATATCCAAAATATTTTCACGAAAGTAATTGTCTAAAATTTCATCAGACAAATGTGAGTTTCCGAGCAGCCTTTTTTCTGAACGAATAATCGTTTTGAAATCTAACTTTTTATAGGCTTCCAACATGGGTGAACTCACTTCTTTATAGCTAAAATGCCAAGGTTCGTAGAAAAAACCTTTTCGGTTGGGATTATTGGTATAAACCTCATAAAAACCGAAACGCTCTGCATGTTTGTTCATCCAAACTTTGAGGTCACAAAACACTCCATTTTCATTATAGTTTTCTGGGTTTAAAAGAGTTTCAGGTGCTTTTTTATTACCGTCGATAATATCGATATCGGTTCCCCAATGATGACGAGATGTTCCAGGAATGGTCGAATACTCGAGAATTTTTTTGATAGCTTCTGTTGGCGAAAGTCCTTGTTGGGTAAAGCGTTGGTATTTGCCGTTCCAGATTTCAAGTTGTCGCTCGAAACTACGGTAACCCGAAACGATTTGAATATCAATATTTTCTTTAGCAGCTGCTTTTTTCATCGCAGAAAAAGCTTGGTAAACCTCATCTTGAATATGTTGATTGTTGGTCGTGGCTGTAACCGGAGTTTTTCCTGTGAGTTGATCTTGAGTATAAGTTTCTTGCCACAATTTTTTATCTGAAAAAGACAAACTGGCTAGTGCGGAAATAAAACCGATACGTTGTAAAAACTCTTTTCTATTCATAACTTTTGTACATCACAAAATGTTCGCCAATTCCTTCAATCAAAAATCGTTCTCCAATGATTTCAAAACCTAATTTTCTATAAAACGGAACAGCTTTTTCTCTTGCGTTAAACCACATCAAATCATAATGAGGTTTTACAAATTTGTTTTCTACCTGGGTAAGTAGTTTTTTACCAAGTTGTTGTTTTTGGTATTCGGGTAAAACTGCCATTCCGCGTAAGCGAACTTGTTTTTCTTGTGAAAACAAATCATTTTTTTGTTGCATTATTGTAGCAATAGCTACTACTTTTTGGTTTTCTTTTAGGGCAAAATGTTGGGTTGTAGAAAGTTCATCACTTTCCATCATACAAGCTTCGAGTGGTTTGCCTTGGCGCAGAACTTGTTGTCTAACGGGTAAAATTTCTGAAACGCTAACCTCCGAAAATACCATTTTGCTTTAAGCTCTAATGTCTTGATAAGATTCGTTTTCGTCAAACTTTACTTCGGCAAACGGACAAAGTGGATTGATTTTTAGACCTTTTTCTCGGGCATAATTTACCGTGTGTTCTAAAAGCACAGAGGCATAACCTTGACCTTCGTAGGGTTTCTGGGTTTTGGTGTGATCGATCACCAAAACATTTTCTTCTTTTTGATAGGTGAGTTCAGAAACGATTCCCTTTTCGTTTTCCAAAAAAAAGATGCCATTGGTTTGATTTTCTTTATGCTTTATTTTTTCCATCACTTTGTTGCTAATTAGAAAAACTAATTTAGGTTTTATTTGCCAATTTTTTACGACGTTAAGAAGATTTTAAGGCATTAATTTTATAAGAAAATAGACAAACCTGTGAGGTCGGTTAGTTTTTCTAAAGCTTTCATTCCTTTTTCGGAATTTCCTTTTTTATTTAAAATCGGACTCCAAACGGCAACGCTATAAACTGCTGGGTGAACCGCAACAATTCCACCACCAACACCACTTTTTCCGGGTAAACCTACCTTAAAACTAAATTCTCCGGCTTCGTCATAAAAACCGCAAGTTTGCATCAAAGCATTGATTCTTCGTACGTATAATTCGTTTAAAATTTGTTTTCCGTGCACTTTTCCGTCATCAACAAAAATTAAAAAAGCTTTTGAAAGTTGTTCGCAACTCATTTCTATAGCACATTGTCTAAAATAAAAACCGATCACTTCTGTGGGATCATTTTTGATGTTGCCCAAGGATTTCATATAATTAACTAAAGCAACATTTCGATAACCGGTAAGTTTTTCTGACAAGGCTACTTTTTCATGGATGCGGATGTTGTCGTCATTGGTAAGTTGTTTGATGAAATTTAAAAGTTCTTTTTCGGGGTTTTCAAACAACGAAAGTAAAATATCTGCCACCACAATTGCTCCTGCATTGATAAATGGGTTTCTAGGAATACCCTTGTCCTGCTCTAATTGCATCAATGAATTAAACGGGTTTCCTGAAGGCTCGACACCAACACGTTGCCAAATTTCGTCACCATATTTTTCTGCAAGAGCGAGTGTAAAAACCTTAGAAATACTTTGTATGGAAAATTTTTCCAGTGCATCGCCAAAGCTGTAAGTTTTATGATCTAAAGTAGTAAGAGACATTCCGAACTTATCGGGAGAGACTTTGCGAAGTTCCGGAATGTAATCGGCGACTTTTCCTTTGGTCTCAAAACCTTTGAGGTCGGATTGTAGCGTATTTAAAATCTGTTGAAAATCCATTAAGATAATTCGTTAAAAGAATAATTAGGGGCAACTTCAAAAGCAGCTTCGTTGGGTTTAAAAATACGCGCAGCTAGTTTTCCGCCAAGATTCATTTTTTTACCTACAACACGAACCCAGCTTCCTTCGCGTAAACCAACTACAATCGTATCGTTAAGTTTATGAAATTCTTTAATACGTGTTTCGCGCGTTTCACCTTTGTGTGTCGAGTTGGCGTCTGGATCAAGGTAATGGGCATTGATATTGAATGGTAAAACGCCCGTGGTTTGAAAACTTTTGGGCATCACAATTGGCATATCGTTGGTGGTTTGCATCGTTGGTCCGCAAATATTGCTGCCAGCACTTGTGCCTAAATATGGGCTACCACTTTCAATTTTTTGTCGAAGTGTATCCATCAAATGGTGATCGTGCAATTGTTTGACGAGTAAAAAAGTATTTCCGCCGCCGGTAAAAATCGCCTCAGCATTCTTAACCGCTTCTCGGTAGTTGTCACTTTCGTGAATTCCTACTACTTTCTTGTTCAAAAAAGCGAGTCCTTCACGAGCTTTTTGGGTGTATTCGTCGTGTGTGATTCCGCTAGGACGGGCAAACGGGATAAATAAAATTTTATGGATATCTTTAAACAACTCATGAAGTTCGGGTTGTAAATAAGCAAGATAATCACTGCCGTGAATGGTAGAAGTACTGGCAATTATACAATTCATAGTTTGGTTTTTGTAACAATTTTATGGAAAATAAGTATTTAAAAATAAAACATTTGAAAAACTTTACCTTTTTTCTACTTATTTTTTCTGTGCATTCTGTGTTTTCACAACAAGAACAGCGATTTGAAGGAAGAATTTATGCCGACTCGATTAGCGAAATACAAGTAAATATTGTTAATCTCACCAATCATCTCGGAACGACCAATAGTAGAAATGGTGAATTTTCGCTTCCTGCGAAAGCGGGTGATTCCGTTATTTTTTCTTCCGTAAAATATAAAGTTTACAGGCTGAAAATTAACGAAGAACATTTAGAAGAATTCAACACCATCTTTTTGGAAAATGAAGTGACCGAACTTGAAGAAGTATTGATTACTAACTTAGATTTGACAGGTGATTTACTAAATGATGCAAAAAAGATAAAAACCTACAGAGGTTTACAAGCAGAAGATTTGGGTTTGCCAGCCTATGATCCGCCAAAACTTACTCCTGCACAGCGAAGGTATAAATCAGCAACCTCAGATCCGGTTTCTCTTTTGGTGACTGTTCTGTCGGGAAGGATAAAAGATTTGAAAAGACATAAAGCTTATGACGAACTTGAGATGAAAATCAACAAAGCTAGAGATTTGATTCCTGTGGGTTACGAAAGCAAAACTTTAGCCATTGATACGCTTTATGTTGACGATTTTTGGTATTTCTGTGAGCAGCAATCTGGCTTTAATCAAGCGATGAATGAAAAAAATCCGTTAGTAATGATTGAGTTTTTAGAAAGCCAATTAGAATCTTATAAGGTATACAAAGAAGAAGCAATGGATACGAAAGAATGAAACATTTGCTATACATATTATTTTTATTTGTTGTTGCTTTTGGGTTTTCTCAAGAACAGCGATTTGAAGGAAGAATTTATGCCGATTCTATTGGTGAAATACAAGTAAATATTGTGAATCTTACCAATCATCTCGGAACTACCAATAGTAGAAATGGTGAATTTTCGCTTCCAGCAAAAGTAGGCGATTCGGTTATTTTTTCTTCCGTAAAATATAAAGTTTACAGGTTGAGAATTACTGAAGAAAATTTAGAGAAATTCACTACCATCTTTTTGGAAAATGATGTGACAGAACTTGAGGAGGTGAGTATTAGCGACATCGACTTAACCGGTAATCTTAAAACCGATGCAAATAACATCGATACTCATAAAAAACTGACCAATACAGATGTAGGTTTGCCAGCGCCACAGCCTAAACTCACACAAGCCGAAAGAAGACTTCTTACGGCAACAGGAGGAGAACCACAGTTGATGCTTGGTGTTTTACCGACAGGCTTTTCGCTAGGTCGAATGCTTAACCAGCTTTCGGGAAGAACCAATATGCTTAAACGCCAACTCAAGTACGAACGCATAGAGGCGAATATCAAAAAGGCAAGAGAAATCCATGAAGATCGTTATTTTATAGAGATTATTGAAATTCCAGAAGATAAAGTAGACGATTTCTTGTATTATTGTAACACTTTTCAACTTTTCAAGACTTATATAGTCAAAGAAGAAGAGAGCTTAGCGCTTACGCAATTTTACCTCGAAAAAGCAAAAAGCTTTAAAAAAGAATATCAAATAGATGATTAAGAAAGCATTTTTTTTTCTGTTTCTAGCAGTCCATTTTTCGTTTCAAAATGCAGATGTCCACAAATTTTATTTGAGTGTGACCGATGTCAATTATTCAGCAAAAGATCAAGCTTTACAGCTAGTCACTCGCATTTTTGTAGATGACTTTCAGCGATTGCTAAACGAGCGTTACGATAAATCTGTGGTGTTGAGTAGAGAAGTGACCCAAGAAAAAACCGATGCTTATATTGAAGATTATTTCAATAAAAAAATGCTTTTTAAAATCAAAAACCAATCGGTTCAACTTAATTTTATAGGAAAGCGTTACGAAGATGATTTAATAATTTGCTATCTTGAGGCTCCGAAAATATCAGATTTTTCTGAGGTGAAAGTTACCAATGAAATTCTGATGGAATTATTTGAAGACCAAAAAAATATTGTTCATTTTAAGAAAAAAGATCAAGAAAAATCGCTGTTGTTATTGAAAGACAACGAGACACAAACCATAAATTTTAACTAAATCTATGAAATCAACACAGCTAATCACCGCATTTTTGTTTAGTTTTTTCGCTATAAGCGGATTTGCACAAGAAGAACCACAAGAAAAACAAGAAGGTCATATCAACCAAAATAAGTTTAGGCAATTATACCAGGAGTTTTCTACACCCAACCAGTATAGAACGGCTTCTGGAGCTCCAGGTCACGCTTATTACCAAAACGAGGCCGATTATGTGATGAATATTATTTTAGATGATAAAAGCCAAAAGCTTTTTGGGGAAGAAACAATCACCTATATCAACAATTCACCAGACAAGCTCACTTATCTATGGGTACAACTCGATCAAAACGTAAGAGCAAAAGACAGCAAATCACCTTTACGAAATGGTGATGCGATTAGTGCGGTGAGCCAGACAGGAAGTTTTGTAGATAGTTATATGGCAGAACCTTTTGACGGAGGCTTTAATATTGAAAAGGTACTGAAAGACGGTAAACCGATGAAATATACCATCAATCAGACGATGATGCGTATAGATTTAGACGAAGCTTTGAACCCTGGAAAAAAAATTGAATTTTCCATCAAATGGTGGTATAACATCAACGATCATGTGGTCAACAGGGGTCGTTCAGGTTATGAATTTTTTCCTAAAGACGGAAATTACGCCTATGTGATTGCTCAGTTTTTCCCGAGAATGGCGGTTTATAATGATGTAGAAGGTTGGCAAAACTATCAGTTTTGGGGAAGTGGTGAGTTTGCTTTGCCTTTTGGTGATTACGAGGTAAATATTACCGTACCTGCAGACCATTTTTTAGATGCTACTGGGGTTTTACAAAATAGAAAAGACGTTTACACGAAAAAAATGATGGATAGGTACGAACAGGCTAAAAAGTCATTTGACAAACCTGTACTCATCGTTACACAAGAAGAAGCAGAAAAAGCGGAAAAAAGTTCTACGAATAAAACCAAAACCTGGAAGTTTAAGGCAGAAAATGTACGTGATTTCGGATTTACTTCCTCACGAAAATACATCTGCGATATGCAAAATGTAAAAGTAGGTAAAAACGAAGTAATGGCAGTTTCAATCTATTCCAAAGAAGGAAACCCTTTGTGGGAGGAGTATTCTACCAAAGCCGTGGTGCAAACCTTAAAGTCTTATAGTCGAATGACATTTGATTACCCTTACCACAAAGCGATTTCGGTTCACGCCAAAAACCAAGGTATGGAATACCCGATGATTTGCTGGAATTATGGAAGACCTAACGAAGACGGAACTTATTCTGACAGAACAAAATTTGGGATGATCAGCGTGATTATCCATGAGATAGGTCATAACTTTTTCCCGATGATAGTAAATAGTGACGAAAGGCAATGGGGTTGGATGGACGAAGGTATCAACACTTTTGTTCAATATGTTGCAGAGCAAGATTTCGGTGAGAACTTCCCGACAGCTATTGCGCCTTTAGACAAGTATCCTTCTCGTCGTGGTGACCCTGCAAAAATTGTTTCCTATATGAAAGGTAATCAAGATTATATCGCTCCGATTATGAGTAACCCAGAGCAAGTTTACCAATTAGGAAACAATGCTTACGGAAAACCAGCAACGGCACTCAACATCTTGCGAGAAACCATTATGGGAAGAGAGTTGTTTGATCACGCGTTTAGAACATATTCGCAACGCTGGATGTTTAAACACCCAACGCCAGAAGATTTCTTTAGAACGATGGAAGATGCTTCTGCCGTAGATTTAGATTGGTTTTGGAGAGGATGGTTTTACACGACCGATTATGTTGATATTGGCATTAAAAGCGTAAAATCATATTACATTACCGATAAGCCTACCAAAGCTGGTAAAGAAATGCTGAGCAGGTATAACATCACCAATTATGATGAGATAGACGCTTTGTATGTGGTAGAAGAAGGAAGCGAAGAATACGAAGCGAATATGAAAACCAAAAAAATAACCGAATCGGCTCCAAAATTAAAAGCTTATTTAATGGATAACTTTTCGGAAGAAGAGCGAAGAACCCTAAAAGAGCCAAAACATTTTTATGAAATTACCTTCGAAAAACCAGGAGGTTTGGTGATGCCTATTATTTTAGAATATACATATGAAGATGGTACTTCAGAAAGAATCACTTTTCCACCGCAGATATGGAGAAAGAACGATAAAGAGGTTTCGCGAGTCCTTGCTACAGATAAAAAAATTGAGTCAATTACATTAGATCCAGAGCAACAAACAGCCGATATAGATGTGTCTAACAATAATTGGCCACAGCAAGAGACTAAAAGTGAATTTGAAAAGTTTAAAGATCAGCAGAATAAAGACTAATTTGCAAATCAATAATTTTAAGAGAAAGCTGATATTTTTTAAGATATCAGCTTTTTTTATGATAGAAATACAACTTATCTTTGCCCCATGCAACAAGTCATTTTATTTATCGGAACACCAGAGGTTATCTTTATCCTTTTTATTGTGATTATGGTTTTTGGCGCCGATAAAATTCCTGAAATTGCAAAAGGTCTAGCTAAAGGTATTCGAACTGTAAAAGATGCCACTAATGATATCAAAACCGAAATTACCAATAGTGCAGACAAGCACCTTAAAGATATGGGTAAGGAAAATATCAAAGAAGATATCGATAAAGTAAAAGAAGAGATAGAAGAAATTACAGGTTCTGTAAAAAGAAAGTTGTAAGCTATGCTAGAGCAACTGCAAGAATGGGATCGACAACTTTTTCTTTACCTTAACGGATTAGGTGTTGAACGTTTTGACCATTTTTGGATTACTGTTACCCAAGAAGAAACTTGGATTCCGCTTTACTTTGTTTTTATAGGGTTGTTGTTTTTTTCTTATCGAGGAAAAAAGAAGTTTCATGCAGTTTTGGCTTTGTTTGCAACTTTTCTCATCACTTTTGGTATTACACGTCTCATCAAGGCATTTATTGCGAGAGTTCGCCCGAATAATGTAGATGAGTTCAAAGACGTTATTCGTATTTTACAACAACCAGAATACTATAGTTTTGTTTCTGGCCATACTTCTTCTTCGATGGCGGTCACCACCTTTATGGTCTTGCTGTTAAGAAAAAAATACAAATGGGTATATGTTTTTTACCTTTGGCCTTTATTGTTTGCATGCAGCAGAGTGTACGTAGGGGTACATTATCCAGGTGATTTGTTAGGTGGTGCAATTGTTGGGGTTTTAATTGCTATTTTCTGTTACAAACTCTTTAAAAAAATCGCGCGTGAAGATTTACACGAAGTAGTATAGGAGAAATCTAATTGTCTATTAGGATTTCTTTATAAACTATTCTTAACAACATCGGTTCTTCTGTTTCAATTTCGTGCCACTTTGTTTCTATTGTTTTTGGGAGATTATTTTCATTATAAGTGTAAATCCATTTTGTGCCACTACCTCCATTGCTGGTCATATTGTTTTCAGAATAGTTTTTTTCTAGCAATGCTTCCGTACCAAAATAGGGAAGAGGTTCAAATTGAAAAATTTTCCCAATACCAAAATCGGGCTTATGATAGCTATCATACGTATAGTCGGTAATCACTTCTATATACTCGTTTTTACGATTGGGGGCTACCTTTCTTTTATTGGCTATAGAACCGTCATCTGGATATCTTACTTTAGTCTGCATAATATTTTGAGTGTTATCATACATAAAAGTAATCAAGGGTTCTTGCTCTGCAGAAGTAAATGAAGTTAACTTTCCATCTGCATCATATGTATAATTTACCGTATTTATCAAATATTCATTTTTATAGGTTTCCTGTTTGTAAATATGACCTTCCTCATTGTAAAAAATCTTGATTTGGTGATTAAATTGAGGGAAATTATAGTCGATGTATATGATTTTTGAAATTTTACCTTCTACATATTCAAATTCGTAATCAGAACTTCTATCTGTTGTTGGGTCTGTAGTAACTCTTTTGATTAATTGATTATTTTCATTGTAATGATAAACAGCTAATAGGTTATGATTGTAATCGTATATTCTATCGACAAGGTATTTTTTTTGTACTTCTGTGATAGAATTGTTATCATCATTCTGACAACTAAGTATTAAAAATAGGGAGAAGCATACGAAAATTTTTAAAGGATTTTTCATCTTTTGTTGGTTTTATTATAAGATGCATTTTATTGAGAATGGTTGCGTCCTTTTTCTTACTATATAATTTACTTTATTCTCTTCTCTTCATCGGAAAAGAGATGTTTCTCTCTAGACCATTTTTAATACCTAGGATTTCTGCTACCATAGAATCTGTCTTGATTCTTTTATATTGAATTACTTGTGGAAAGTCATGTTTGGGATTCTCAAATTTAACTGATAAATCGGTTATGGTTTTCATGACAAATTTTACCGGTTTCTCGTCGTTTTGATTTTTTACGGTAGGAATATAAAACAATTGATCATCCTCTTGAAGCAGTTTCATGCTTTCGAAAACAATCGTATCATTTCCTTTTAAGGTATAGCTTTTTCCTTATAAATTCATTTAGGTTTAATTTTTTCCACGTTTCGTAAACAAGTCCTGTTTCTGTTTTGTTTTCCCAAGTTCCGAGGAGCCAATGTAAATTTGTTATAGGTTTTCTGATTGTAGATCTACATGATAAAATACAAATAGCCATAAGTATGAAAAATGCTTTTTGTAAGGTCATATAAACAATTTTAGAATACATCAGCCTCAAAATCCAATACGATAGAATTCATACAAAAACGTTTGTATGTTGGTGGAGGGCCATCATCAAAAATATGTCCTAAGTGGGACTCGCATCTCCCACATAACACTTCAGTGCGCTGCATCCCGATAGAATTGTCCTCTTTATATAAAACACTATTAGGCTTTACCGCTTCAAAAAAACTAGGCCAACCGCAACTGCTTATAAATTTCTGGTCAGAACGGAATAGTTTGTTGCCACATACTGCACAAAAGTAAGTTCCTTTGGTTTCGGTATTCCAATATTGACCTGTAAAGGCTCTTTCGGTACCTTTTTCTCTCGCAATGTGGTAAACTTCGGGAGATAATATTTTTTTCCACTCTTTATCACTTACGTTTAATTTGGTCGTGTCAGTTCGAGAATAATAAGGGTTGTCTTGTTGTTCGTTAGAACCTTTTTTTGATTGGCTATTACCACAATTAGTCATAAAAACGAATAAAATAAATGAATATAAAACTTTCATAAAGCGTAATTTACTTTATAAAATATACGAAAATTAGGTGAAATAAGATGTTTTATTTTACTCTAGTTACTGTTAAACCATCTCTTAT
The DNA here is from genome assembly GCF_003233725.1 of Mesonia sp. K7. GTDB lineage: Bacteria > Bacteroidota > Bacteroidia > Flavobacteriales > Flavobacteriaceae > Mesonia. The sequence continues at coordinate 282,944 of NZ_QKQV01000001.1, read as the reverse complement.
GGGTAGCAAAACCGTTTCTACTCGCTCGTCTTCATTGATCATTTGGTTGTATTTAATGAGGGTTTGCGTATCGATATCGTCTTTTTTAGGTGTTTCCAAAACTTTACCACTCCATAAAACGTTATCGGTCAAAATAATTCCACCTTGTGTCATTTTAGGTAAAATCATTTGGTAATAGTTGATGTAATTATGCTTGTCAGCATCAATAAATACCAAATCCAATTTTTCATTGAGTGCAGGAATAATCTCTAGCGCATCACCAACGTGTTGTGTGATTTGTTTTCCAAAACCAGATAAATTAAAATATTTTCGTTGGAAATCGTACAACTCTTCGTTGATATCGATGGTATGAATTGTACCATTTTCTGCCAAACCCTCTGCAAGACAAAGTGTAGCGTAACCGGTATAAGTGCCAATTTCCAACACATTTTTGGGCGAAATAATTTTAGAGAGCATACTCAACATCCGACCCTGGAAATGCCCGCTTAGCATACGTGGTTGTAAAATCTTCTGATGCGTTTCTCTGTTGAGTTGCTGCAATAACTCAGGTTCTGCTTGCGAATGCTTTTCTACATAGTCTTCTAGTTCTTCTGGCAGAAAATTCATGAATTTAAAATTTTGTGGACCAATTTTTCTTTACCTGCTTGGTCGTCGCCAAATAACCATTGCAATACGTTGTCTTCCCAAATGGCATCACATTGTTCTTTAGTTAAAATTTCACGCTCTACCGCTAAGTCTAAGATTTTGCCAGGATAAGAAGATTGTGGGGCACTTTCCATTTCGCCAAGTGGATAAGGGTCATCTAGACCAGCAATAATTTGTTTTGGTTTTTGATTTTCTACTAAGAGCTTTAACGAACCAGTGTCGTGAACCAAGGTGTCAAAAAAGATGTTTTTATGACCTACTGATTTTCTCGGGTGTGTTTTTCCTTCAAATAAATCGGGTCTTCCGTCAAAACCTTGTATTCTTCTACCGAGGTTGATTTGCGCCAATTGTCCGCCGTGAGCGAAACAAACTCGCATATTAGGGTATTTATCAGGGTAACCGTTTAAAGTTAAGAAGTGATATGCATCGGCACATTGTGCCAACATCCAGATGAGGTGAAAACGCCAAGCGGTATTTTCTAATTTGATAAATTTTTCGCCGTCATACGGGTGAATTTCTACGGCTAAATTGTACTTGTTTGCCATTTCGAAAATCGGCTCGTTCTCTTCATCAAAAATACAACGCCATGTTCCAACGCTGTCCATATAATGTGTCGGAAGGCAAAGTAGTCGCATTCCTAAAACCTCGACACAACGCTCTATTTCCCAGAGCGCACCACGCACAAAAGCTGGATGCACCACAAATCCGCACGTAAATTTTGAAGGATGATCGTGCTGGATACGCGCATTAAAATCATTTTGAAAACGAAGTGCTTGTTTGAGTTCTTCTACACGCAAACCGTTTCCATAGAGTTGGGAAAGATTAAGAACAACGGCATGATCTATTTTGTAGCGTTCCATCCATTCCAACTTTTCTTTAAGGAAAAAACTGGAATCGGTTACTGGACGTTTCCAATTTTTTTGGAGCATAAATTTGCGTTCGTCATCTACCCAAAAAATCTCTTTGTCTTTCATAAACTTAGGGATTTCCTCTGGGTAAGGCAGTAAATGGGAGTGACCGTTGATTCTTAATTTTCTTTTTTCCATAGTTTAGGGTTTTTAGAAACGTCAGTTCGGGTGATTTCGCTTAAGCGAAATTGTATCGAGAACCAAAATTTTCTTGATATTTTAATCGTATTGAATACAAACGTTTTTAGGTTCAGTAAAAAAGTTGAGGGCGTCAAAACCGCCTTCACGACCAACGCCACTATCTTTCATTCCGCCGAAAGGTGTACGTAAATCTCTGTTGAGCCACGTGTTTACCCAAACAATACCAGCTTCAAGTTCGTTACTTAAACGCATGGTTCGGTTAAGGTCTGAAGTCCAAACCGTTGCCGAAAGACCGTAACGCACATCATTGGCCATTTCTAATGCTTCTTTTTCGGTTTTAAAAGGCATAATGGTTACGACGGGACCAAAAATTTCTTCTTGATTTAAAGCACAGCGATTAGAATTTACTTCAATAACTGTGGGTTCAAGGTAATAGCCGTTTTCAAAACCAGCTACTTTCACTTTGTTACCTCCTGCCAAAATTTTAGCGTTTTGGTTAGGGGCATTTTGTATGTATTCGTAAACTTTGTCGAGGTGTTGTTGCGAAACCAAGGCTCCGAGATTGGTGTTTTCATCGGCTGGATTTCCTACTTTCAGTTTTTTGGTGCGTTCTATAAAATCGGTTTTAAACTTTTCGTAAATACTTTCTTCTACAAAAATCCGACTTCCGCAAAGGCAAATTTGTCCTTGATTGGCAAAAGATGATTTAAGCGTAACAGAAAGCATTTTTTCATAATCACAATCGGCAAAAATGAGGTTAGGGTTTTTCCCGCCCAATTCCAACGACAGTTTTTTAAACATCGGTGCGGCTGTTCTGGCAATATGTTCGCCAGTTTTGGTGCCGCCGGTAAACGAAATGGCTTTGATTTGCGGATGTTCAACAATGGCTTGTCCTGTGGTTTGCCCTAAACCGTGAATAATGTTGAGCACGCCAGCAGGTAAACCTGCTTCGATGCAAATTTTGCTTAACAAATAAGCCGTCATTGGGGTAACTTCGCTTGGCTTGGCAACGACACAGTTTCCTGCAGCAAGAGCAGGAGCAATTTTCCAAGTAAAAAGGTATAATGGTAAATTCCACGGTGAAATACAGCCCACTATGCCAATGGGTTTTCTAAGCGTATAATTGATGCTGTTGGTATGTACCGATTCGTGTGATTTACTGTTGTATTGAGTGATTGCTTTCGCGAAAAATTTGATGTTGCTTATCGCTCTTGGGATGTCCACTTTTTGAGCAAGAGTAATGGGTTTGCCGTTGTCTTGCGATTCTGCTTTTACAAATTCATCAAAATTTTGTTCAATTAACTGAGCAATTTTTATGAGCATTTCACTGCGTTCTTCTATGCTGGTGTTAGACCAAATAGGAAATGCTTTTTTGGCTGCTTTTACAGCTTGTTCTACATCCTTTTGATTACTGTTGGGTATTTTCCCGTAAACTTCACCTTTGGAAGGATTGTAATTGTCAATCCATTGGTTGTCTATCGGGTTTTGCAGTTGGTTATTGATATAATTTTGAATGATTTGCATAAGATTTTATGATTGTTTTTTATAAGCGACCACTTTTATTTCAATCAACAAATGTGGATGAGGCAATTGGTGAACGGCAACGGTTGTTCTTGTTGGTCCTGTTTCGTGATCAAAAAAAGTCCCATAAGTTTCGTTATAACCTTTAAAATCATTCATATTTACCAAAAAAGTAGTGACGTCAACGACATCTTTTAGCGAAGCACCTTCTTCTTGTAAAATGCTATCGATATTGTTTAAAACAGCTGCTGTTTGCTTACGGATATCTAGATTGGTGGTACCAAATTCATCTACTTCTACACCTTCAAAAGTATTGTCACTACGACGCGAACTTGTTCCTGAAACATATATAAAATCGCCTACTCGTTTTACGTGAGGATATTTTCCTCTTGGCGTTGCTTTTCCTTGTATTACTTTTCCTTTCATTATTTATACTTTAGATATGAGAAGTTAGATAATAGACTTGAGATTTTTGATTTTTAGATTTGAGACTTTAAGTTTTAGAAAATTTCTTGATTAACGTATAATTTATTTTTTGAATTTCACTTATTTCTTCTAAAATTGGTTCTACTTGTTCTTTTGAAACTAGGTTAAGCCTATAAGCTAAATGAATTTGAGTACATAACTCATTAGTTGATCCATTTGCGATACTTAAAAAATAATTAAACTCTTTATCAGATTTTCTGCCTGCACCTTCTGAGATATTAGAAGGAATTGAAACAGCACTTCTTTTTACTTGACTTGTTAATCCGTAAGTTTCTTCTTTCGGAAAAATTTCTGTTAAAAGATACACTTTTTCAACCAAATCCATTGCTTTTTGCCAAACCGTAAGCTGTTCATAATTGTGCATTACATTTCATTTTAAACCTTACAACATATATTCTTTTTATCACATCTGATCTCTCACATACTCAAATCTAATATCTATAATCTCAATTCTCCAATCTCAAAACCTCTCTACTGAACCCTAAAACTCACACTTCCCAATTTTTCAATTTTTGTTTCAATAGTCTCATTTTCATTGAGGTAAACTGCGGCTGTCGCAGCACCCGCAAGAATGACCATTCCTTTTTTAATTTCTATTTCGGCTTTAGAAGCCAATCGGCTAAGTTCAACGACAGAAACCAACGGATTGTTTAATATCGCTGCGCTCTTACCATTTGCTTTGAGTTCGTTATTGATATAGAGTTCGATGTCCAAATCTGTAATATCAGCATCCAGATCTTGCCATTCACCAATGACATAACCAGTTGAAGAGCAATTATCGGCAACGACATCCTCTAGAGAAAACTTAAAATTTTCGTATCTCGAATCGATGATTTCTAATGCAGGAGCCATTTTATCGATATATTTATGAATGTCTTTTAAACCAATAGCCTCTGTAATATCTTCGCTTACGCGGAAAGCAATTTCTGGTTCGACTCTTGGGTGAATGTATTTTGAAAGTGGGGTGGTTCCTTTTGCGGCGATTTCCATATCATCTGTGAGAAAACCCCAAATCAAATCGTGAACGCCCATTTGCTCCATTTTGGCACGTGAGGTAAAACCAAGTTTAAAGCCAGTTACTTTTTCACCACGTTTTAGTCGTTTATCTATCGAAAGCCTTTGTATTTCATAAGCATCTTCCAGAGAAACTTCATTATCTGCTGCTAGTTGTTGTGTTGCTTTTGCGTGCTTGGCAGCTTGGTCTAATATTTCTGCAATTTCAAATTTATTCATAATGGTTTATTTGGTTTGGTGCTAGAGGTGGTTTAAAATATCATCTTCTTTGAGCACTTCTTGGGTTTCTTTCTTTACCAAAGCTAATTTTTCTTCTAAAGAAAGCTCCTCATTTATTTTTTTGTTAGTCAGTAAATTTAGAATGGCTTTGTCTTGCGCACGGCCAATTTTCATAGCTTCTGCATACGGTATATCTTCCTGGAAAGTTACCAACCGGTATTTTGAAGCATATTCTTCGGGGTGATTTTGCTCGAAAGCGGTTTCTAGCTTCCTTTTTTCCTGAAAAATGTCTGAAGCCGTGTGCTCTTTCATTTCGTGAAAGTTGTCTATCGCCAAATCGGCAATTGCATCCGTATCTTTTTTGCGAATTTTCTGGTAGGTTTTAAAAACTTTTTCCCAATCGCCTTCGTGTTGGTCTAAAACTTCGTCGAGTACCACGACATCTTCAAAAGAAGCGTTCATCCCTTGTCCGTAAAAAGGAACAATCGCATGTGCCGCATCACCAATCAATAGCGTTTTTCCGAAACTGTTCCACGGCGTACATTTAACCGTACCTAGAAATCCCGTTGGGTTTTCAAAAAAGTCTTGGGTTAAAGTTGGCATATGTTCATAAGCGCTCGGATATACTTTTTTGAAATATTCGGTTACTTTTTCGGGTGTGGTCAGGTTTTTAAAATTGTATTGGCCTTCTTCAAAAGATAAAAATAAAGTTACCGTAAAGCTTCCGTCAAGGTTAGGTAATGCAATGACCATGTTTTCGCCACGAGGCCAAATATGCAAAGCATTTTTGTTAATTCTAAATCCGCCATTTTCTGCTGGAGGAATCGTTAATTCTTTATAACCGTGTTGTAAATATTCTTGTGAGTGGCTGAATAAAAACAAACGGTCTTCTTGCATGCTTTTACGCACGACAGAACCGGCTCCGTCGGCGCCAAAAATAATATCTGCCGAAATGGTTGATACTTCTTTGGTTTGGTAGTTTTTAAATTTCGCAACAGCGTTTTGTAAATCAACATCAATGCAATCTTCGTTGAAACGGATTTCTACATTGGGCATTTTTTCGGCTTCGTCTAAAAGCAATCCGTTGAGGTCACCCCGAGAAATCGAGTTGATATATTCGCTGTCCAATCCGCTATACGGCGAAAGAAACTCTTCTTTTCCAAGGTTGTGAATCATACGACCTTTCATAGGTATGCAAAGGTCTTTGGCTTTGCCTTTTAGTCCGACTAGATTCATCGCTTTGATGCCTCGGTCTGAAAAAGCTAGATTAATGGATCGCCCTGCAGAAATATCGGTTTTTCTTAAATCGGGACGTTTTTCTATGAGTTGTATTTGGTAACCACGCTGTGCCAAACGCAAAGCGAGTAAACTTCCGCAAAGACCAGCACCGATGATTAAAATATTTTCTTTTGTATGACTCATTTATTGAAGTAACTTTTTTAGAATTTGAACGAATTTAAACACGTCTTCAAAACTGTTGTAGAGTGGAGCAGGAGCCACACGAATCACGTTGGGTTCGCGCCAATCGCTAATCACTCCGTTAGCGGTTAAATCATCAAAAAGTTCTTTGGTCGCTCCGTGTAGTTTTATTGAAATCTGACAACCTCTTTCTTCTGGGTTTTCAGGAGTGATTAATTGTATTCTAGAGTCATTTATATCTTTTAAAAGATACTCTAGATAACCCGTCAGTTTTTTGGATTTTGCTATGACATTCTCAAAACCTGCTTCATCATATACATCGAGTGATGCACGAATAGCTGCCATTGATAAAATAGGTGGATTGCTGAGCTGCCAGCCTTCTGCACCTTCGATAGCATCAAACTCGTGGCGCATATTAAAACGTGTCGATTTATTGTGTCCCCACCAACCCGTAAAACGTTTAAGTTCTTTGTTGTTGGCGTGTCGCTCGTGTACAAAACAGCCACCAACACTTCCTGGTCCGCTGTTGAGGTATTTGTAACTACACCAAACGGCAAAATCAGGGCCGTTTTTGTGTAAATTAGGTTGGATATTCCCTGCGCCGTGTGCCAGATCGAAACCTACCATGCAGTTGTATTTGTGACCTAACTCGGTGATTTTTTTGATATCAAAAGATTGCCCCGTGTAATAATTGGTTGTTCCGATAAGCAATAAGGCGACTTGCTCTCCTTGCGATTCCATAATTTCTTCTAAATCTTCAAAACGGCAAAGTTCTTCACCTTCTCGCGGTTTCCACAAAATCAAACCGTCTTTTGGGTCATAATTATGGAACTTTAACTGCGATTCTACGGCATATTTATCGGATGGAAAAGCGTCACTTTCGATAATGATTTTATATTTTCTATCGGTAGGTTGATAAAAACTTACCATCATTAAATGTAGGTTGACGCTTAAGGTGTTCATCATCACTACCTCGCTCGGTTTGGCGCCCACGATTTTTGCCATTTTTTCGGTCAGGAATTCGTGGTAGGGCATCCAAGGATAACGAGCGTCTGTATGACCTTCTACGCCATACTTTTGCCAGTCTTCGAGTTCTATATTAAGGTATTCTCGTGTTTTTTTGGGTTGTAGACCGAGTGAATTTCCGCAAAGATAGATATGTGGATTTCCGTTTTTATCGGTTGGGATTAAAAATTGCTCTCTGAATTTGCCTAACGGATCATTTTGATCTTGTTTTTGGGCAAATTCCAGTGAATTTTCATATGAATTCATAGTGTTGTTTTCTCTAAAAATGGGTGTAGCTACAAATTTATGAATAAATATGAAAGCGAAGAATTTTTTATGGTAGATATTCCGCGAAAGCGTAGGTGATGAGGTATAAAAAAGCCCCCAATTTGGAGGCTTTTTGTCATTTAAATTATTTTAGGTTAATCTACTGCATCTTCAATATCATCTGCAGCGTCTTCTACTGCGTCTTCTACTTTTGTTTCTTCTCTACAGCTTACAAAGCTTGTAGATAAAATTCCCATGGCGAATAGTACTAAAAATATTTTTTTCATAATAAAAAATTTAAATTAAGGTTAGTTGGATTATACTCTTCTTCCTGTTAAAAGTCTGTATACTAATAGTATAACAGCAATCACGATAAGGATGTGAATAATGCTTCCTAAGTCAGGGAAAGCAAAATAGCCAACGAGCCAGCCAATAATAAGTAAAACAATGATTAGCCAAATGATGTCTCTCATAATATTAAGTTTTTCAAGTTAGAACTGTATAAATATAGTTTTAAATAAGTCAACTATTCAAAAAATTAACTATATTTTTTGATAGTTTGTTAAATTAAGTTAGAAAAAATGAAAAAGTAATTAAAACTGGTATAGCCAGTTTTTGATGATTTGTTTTCCGTGCTGGGTGAGGATAGATTCTGGGTGAAACTGTACTCCGTAAATTGGTAATGACTGATGTTGAATGGACATGATTTCTCTATTTTCGTCTACAGAGGTCGTTATAAAACCTTTAGGAAGTTGGTCGATTGTCCAAGAGTGGTATCTGCCGACTTTAAATTCTTTGGGCAATTTTGAAAATAAAATCCCGTGATTTTCTGAAACCTTTATTTGGTGAGCAACTCCGTGATAAACTTTATGAAGGTTTTTGAGCGTTCCGCCAAAAACTTCTGCAATTGCTTGTTGGCCCAAACAAACGCCAAAAATATTCTTAGATAAATAGTAATTTTTGATGATTTCGCATAACATTCCTGCTTCTGAGGGAAGTCCAGGTCCAGGAGAAAGTAAAATTTTATCGTAGTGTGCAATCTCATCTAAGTCAACTTCATCATTTCGTACAATCGTAACTTCCGCGTCAAGCGAATCTAAGTAGTGGTATAAGTTATAGACAAAACTGTCGTAATTGTCGATGATGATGACCGAAGGTTTTTTCAAAACAGCGTATGTTATGGTTTGGGTTTTCGACAAATATATAAATCAGATAAATTAAAAAATAGTTACTTTTGAAATAAAAATTTAAAGAAATGAAAGACTTAACACAAGATCAATGGCAAGAACAGCTAGAAAACGACCAAAACAAAATGATTTTGGACGTGAGAACTCCAGAAGAATGGGAAGAAGGTTATATTCCTGGAGCAACATTGGTTGATATTAGAGAGCCACAACAATTTTTAGATAGAATACAAGCTTTAGAGAAAGATAAAAGCTATTATGTATACTGTAAATCGGGAGGAAGAAGTGCACAGGCGTGTCAAATTATGAGTCAGTTGGGGATTGAAAACACGTATAATTTATTAGGTGGATTTTCTGAGTGGAATGGCGAAACTTCAAACAGTTAAGATGAAAAAGCTATTGATGTTATTACTTGTAGGAATGACTGTTTTGTCTTGTGCAAACGAGACTTCCTATAAAAAAGTGAGTCCGCAAGAGTTTGAAAAAATCATTGCTCAAGAAGAAGTGCAGTTGATTGACGTGCGAACTCCAGAAGAATATAAAGCAGGTTTTATAGAAGGAGCAGAGAATATCAACTTTTATGAAGATTTTAAAAGTAAAATAGAGAAATTAGATAAAAGTAAACCGGTGGCAGTTTATTGCAAGAGTGGAAGAAGAAGTGAGGAAGCTGGTTTTCAAATGATAGGCGAGAGTGGTTTTACAGAAGTTTACGATCTCGATGGCGGTTTTCTCGATTGGGAAGAATACCAAAAAAGTAAATAAGCAAAAAACTCACTGAAAAGTGAGTTTTTTTTAAGTCGGTTTTTTTAACAAGGAAATGAATTTAGTTTAGCAGGATAGGATTTCCTGACAAAACTCCGCTTTGAAAAAACTCCAAATAAAAAAACGCTCAAGCAAGCTTGGCGTTTTTTATTGTTGAACTATTTATTCGTGACCTCGCCAGTGTTCAAATTTTTATATTTCACTGTATCTATATGTTTTTGTTTAAAACTTACTATTTTGAAAATCAGATGTATAAATCTATTTTTCTCTAAATAGCTCTACATTAGTCTAATTTAACCGTTACAAAAATCGTAACAAATTTTATATATTTGTGCCTTTAATGTAAAGGTTTTATGGCAAGTTTTAGGTTTTATTATAGAGGGAAAAAAGAAAAGGGTAAAGTTTCAGTTAGGTTAATACATAACTCTTTAGATTGTACAATTTCTACACCTTACTATACTCTCAAAGAATATTGGATTTATAAAACAACTAAAAATGGTAAATCAACATATAAGCATAAAACTCTTGATGAGCTAAAGGGAGGAGCTCAGCTAAAACAGCATAAAGAGAACTTAATAGGCTTCAGGGAGCGATTAGAGAGACAATTAATTACTGATGTAAATGAAGGTTTGCCTATAACGAATGAGTGGCTTAAATCAGCTGTAAAAAAGCATAGTACAGTGTTAACTTCTCAAGAAGAAATATTTGCTGAACAACAAAAGCTGAATAAAGAGAAAACTAAAAAAGAAGAGATTGAAAAGAAGAATAATCTTTTAAATGCAATTGAGTCTATATTTCTAAAATATAAAACAAATAATAAAGAACTCAAAAAATTTAAGACTACATATAATTGGGTCGTTGAATATCAACTATACAAAAACAATTCATCTCAAAAAGAAACTAAATTTCAAACAAAAAACTTCAATCAAGGCTTTATAGACGACTTTAAAGACTGGGCTGTTAATGAGATGAAGTATAAATTGTCTACAGCTGTAGGTCATTTAAAACGAATTAAAAGAGCAATTAAATACGCTGAGTCTATTGAAGATGAAGGAATCGTTAAGCTTCACAGAACAATAAACGATTTAAACTTTGTGACTACTAAAGAACAAGAACAGCAAGAAGATAAAATTGTAGTTAGATTAACATTTGATGAGTTTGATAAAATTGATGATTTAGATTTTGATGATGATGAGGTTTTGAAAGAAGTTCAAAAATGTATGCTTATAGGTGGGGAGACAGGTTTGAGATTTTCAGACTTTGGAAAACTAAACAATGATAATTTAAAAACAACCCTTGGTGGAGTAGAGTATTGGGAGTTTAAAACCAGTAAAACTAAAAAATGGGTGCAAATAACAAAAACAGAGCGATTAGAATATTTTCTTGATAAGTATGGAGACCCAAAAACTGACTATTCTGATAATGAAGATATTTTATTGAATGAAAAAATGAAAGTCATATGTAAAAAAGCTAAAATTAATGAGTCTATTGAAATGGAGATTAGTAAAATCATAAATGTAAAAGGAAAAGAAACACGTAGGTATGTTAGAGGTTTTTATCCAAAATACAAAGGGATTACAACTAGGACTTTAAGAAGGTCATTTGCGACAAACTACTATGGTCTTATGGACACAGAGCTTATTATGAGGGTTACAGGTCATACAGACGTAAAATCATTAAGGGAGTATATTAATGTTCACGATGATAAAATTGTAGCTATTAGTTATGAAAAAATCAATAAAATCCATAAGGATAGAGCTTTGAAATTAAAAAAAGTAGAATAGAATGTTTAAAGAAAATGTTGCTAAGCTTACTGGCTTAGTCGATAAGTATATAAAAGAGAAAGACTCAGAAACTCTAAAGGTAGTTGAAAAGCAAATAGAGTCTCTTCTTTGTGACTTGATAATAGAAGATGAGAATTTATTTATTCCGATTATTTTGGAAAAACTTTTAAAACCATTAAGAAGTCACGTTTTAGAAATTAACAAAAAATATCTATCAGGTCGTTCAAGATACAAAAATAGAGTTGATGAAAAATCCAGAATAACTAACTCTTTTATGAAGAGTGTTCTAAATGTTTATCAAAGGCAAATGAAAAATTATGATTTTTGTCTTGATTCTAAATATGTTGAGCATAAAAATACTATTATCAAACCTTACCCAGAAAACTTTCCAATAGAGTTTATTTCAGAAGACAGTTTTAAAAATATTCTTAATGCTTTAGCTAAAGCAGAGTTAAAGTATTATAAAGAAAAACTTGAGACTTTGGAAATGGATAAATTTAATGCTAAGATTTTTCTTTCTGTAAATGATATAAAAGATAAAATTCAAGAACTTAATAATGATATTTTTGAGACTGCTCCTAAAGTAAATAAACTAGAAAAAAAGGCTAATCAAGAAGAGGACTATATTGATTCGTGGTTTTTGGAAAATCAAATTCTTATTCATCTTAATACTCATAAAAATGCTTTAGAAGAGCTTCTATCCCAATTGAGAGCATCTTTTTATGTTCTTAAATCACTTGAAGAAAGTGAAAGCATTCCTGTTAATGTTTTTGGTCATAAAGATTATGAGTCTTTTGAGGATTTCTATGAAGAAATGGAGTTTTTTTTAGGAGAGTATGTAACAATGGATGAATTAATCAATGTTTTTATTCTAAACAATAATAAACCTCAAAAGAGAATAAACTTGGTTAATGGTACTTTAAATGATTATGCTTATTTGATGAGAAAATTAAAAAGTCTTTTTGCTATAAAATCTGGTGATTATAGTCAATGGTGGGCGGATAGATTTTTGTTTAATGGTGTTGAGAAAAATAAAAAAGCTATATCAACAATGATGAGTAACGAAGAAAATGACTTAGCAAGGAAGTCATCAAAAAGAACTAAAATCAATCAAATAGTTAAAACAATACAGGGTTTCCATCAATAATCCCTCATTATTTAATCTAAATATCTCTAAACCGCTTTAATTAAGCGGTTTTTTTATTCAATATACTCTTTTGTAATCTATTGCTGTCCCACATAATACTCACTTTCTTGCCAATATTAATTTAAAAAAAATACTAATGGAAAATTTGAATTTAGTTCAGGTGACACCTGAACAGTTAGAGCAATTAATAAATAGGATTGTTAAAGAGCAATTAGAAAAATTAAAAGGGTTGTTTAAGATTAAACAAAGCACAGATTATTTAAGTAGAGAGGATGTAGCAACTCTTCTGAAAATAAATAAATCTACACTCCATAATTGGGTGAAGAAAGGAGATTTAAAATCTTATGGTATAGGTGGTAGAGTCTATTTTAAAAGGGCGGAAATAGAGGAAGCAATGGTTAAACTTTAAAAATTATGATTATGAAAAAAGTTTTGATACCGCAATGCATTTTAGAAGATTTGCAAAAAGAAATTAGAAGCACTAACCTCCAAATAGATGTAGCCGTTTTTTTTGTTAGTTTGTTGATTTCTATACCTGCTGAATACAGAATAGATATTAAAAAAGCGATTGAAGATAATGTTCCTTTAGACTCACAAATACTCAAAAGTTATAGACATAATTATGATGATTATATAGACTTTTTGGTTAATAATAATATAATTGAAAAAGTCCGTAATCACGGAGCAGATATTAATCAATGTTCAGTCTATAAAATAAGTGGTTTGTACTCTATTACAGATTTAGTAGAGTATCAGATAACAGATGTGTGTCTTTCAAAAAAATTTGACCAAAATGGTTTAGATAAGTTTGATTTGAAAAAAATGAGATTAAGTGGGCAGTTAAGACCTCACTTAGTTAAAAATTTTGATGAAGATTTGAAGATTAATTTTGAATCGGCTAATAAATTGATTGAAGAGATGAAATTTGAAAGTGAAAAGCAAATTGCTTACTACAAAATGTGTATGCATCAATTTAATAACCAATCTTGGAAATATTCTATTAAACCTGATACAGATAATAGGTTGCATTCTTCTATAACTAGAGTTCCTAAAGCTCTAAGGGAGTTTATTTTTTATGAAAACAAGCATTTAGTTGCTGTTGATATTAAAACATCTCAACCCTATTTTTTAAGTGTTTTAATAAAAGCTATTTTGAAAAAAGATAAAGAATTGTTGAGAAAAATAGGTGCGACTAAAATATTATCAGATGAAGTTATAGAAGGACTCTTTGACCTAAAATTAGATAGAGATGATTTAATAAATTTTGTAGAATCAGTAATTAATCCTGAAGGGGATTTTTATTTATATCTAGGTGAAATTATTGAGATAAAACAAGATAAAGAGGGAAATTATTTCAGAATACGTTCTGCTTTTTCAAATAAGAAAAAGAGGAAAGGTTTATATAAAGAGCAAACAAAAGAAATTTTTCTTAGTAAACGAGAAGCAATAAAAGATTTAGTTATGGAGTTATTATATGCTAGTCCAAAGTATAATACTAAAGAAGCTTCTCAATTTAGAAAAGCTTTTCCAAGTGTACATAAAATAATTCAGTTTTTACATAGAAAAAATGTTCCATTACATCATCTTTTACAGAACATAGAAGCTATTACCTTATTGGATAAGGTAGCAAAAACAATATCGGAAAAGCACCCATATATGCCGCTATTTAGTGTTCACGATTCTTTGGTGACAACAAGTTCTTTTAGTAGATTATTAAAAAAGGAAATGGAAGAAGAAATTAATAAGATTACAACGCTTAAAGTTAAAACAGAATATGAATATTGGAATAAAAGTTAATACTTTATACCCTAATCTAGCAGGAAATTATATGACCTGCTAATTGCTTAATTCACAGGTTTTAGCAGATTTTTTATTCTCCATTTTGTAAACGGTGATACACTTTTTTAATCATATAATTTTTGACAACCATACCAAAATCTTTATCATCCATCATTTTGGTGAAAATATCTTGATTTTGTTCCATTCTTGAAATGAGAGTATCCATAAAAGCATCTTCAAAGCCAAAGCTGAAATTTTCCATCGAATTGTTTTGAGCTTGTTCAGATAAACGCTCATTAGCAACCAAATCTTCTTCAATCTGGTCTAAGAATAATTTATCTGCATCAGTAAAGTCAGTTCCAAACCTTGAGTTAATAATCTGTACAATTTCAGATAGTTTTTCTTTTTCTTCTTTGCTACTTCTTATTCCTGATTCTCCAATATTAGGTAAAGCGTATTCTCCTTTATTCTCAAGTGCTAGATTCTGTTCGTTTTTTTTCTCTAAGCGATAATATTCTAAACTTACTTCATCACTCAGTTGAAAACGGTCAGTTTGACTTTTCTTTGGTAGTTTTTTTATTAGAAAGCGACCATATATGTAAAATTTCTCCAGCTCAATGTCAGAAAAAGGCATAATTTGAGCTAAAAATGAGTAAGTTCTTATAAAGGTCTGTAATGTATGTTTAAAGTTATCTTGTGTATTTTGAGAGAGACCTATAGCTTTATTAGGTGATGTTTCAGTGCTTTCCTCTGGTAATTTTTTATAACGTTCTACAGCAGGGTCGATAAAAGCATTTAGTTTAGCTTGTTCCCTTACATTAAGTAGCTTTGTGTTTTTAAAGTAAATATTACAAAAATTATCAACTTCGGTTTGCCAAATGATTTGAGCTTTCTCTAACTCATTTTTTAAATCATAAAGATGGTTAGGGTCTGTTGTGGTTTCTACAGTAGTCAATTCATAATAAGGCTGAAAAGCTTCTTTTATGTCTTCTGGGTCATTTGTGAAATCTAATACAAAAGTATCTTCTTTTCCTGTACAAGTTCTATTTAACCTAGAAAGAGTTTGCACACATTTAACTCCAGAAAGTTTTTTGTCAACATACATCGTATGTAGTAATGGTTGGTCAAAACCTGTTTGGTATTTATCAGCTACTATCAATAGTTGATATTCATTTGTACTAAACTTTTTAGGTAACTCTTTATCACTAAAACCGTTCATCTCAGCTTCAGAGACTCCATCAGGATAAGCTTCATAAGCTACTTTTCCAGAAAAGGCTACCAATGCTTTAATGTTTTTATATCCTTTTTCTTTAATATATTTATCAAATTCTAATTTATAACGTACAGCGTGAAGCCTTGAGCCTGTTACCAACATTGCTTTTGCCTTACCACCAATTTTTTTAGAAACTATTTGTCTAAAATGCTCAATGATTACTTCTGTTTTTTGAGCTAAGTTATGAGGGTGTAATGATAAAAATCTTCCAATAGCTCTAGATGCCTGTTTTTTATTAACTTTCGGGTCTTCTTCTATCTTTTTAGATAATTTAAAGAAGGTTTTGTAAGGGGTATAATTTTGTAAAACGTCCAAAATAAAACCTTCCTCTGTCGCCTGTTTCATACTGTAGAGGTGAAAAGGTTTTGGTATTCCATCGATATCAGGAGTACCAAAAACTTCTATGGTTTTAGGTTTTGGAGTTGCTGTAAATGCAAAAAAGCTGAGGTTGTCTTGTTTTCCTCTAGTTTGCATAGATTTTCTAATTTCATCTTCTGCATCTTCATCAAGAGCAGAATCTAACTCTATTTCTTCAGCTTCTTCAAGAGATTGAGCAGATAATACTTCTTTCATTTTTTTTGATGTCTCTCCACCTTGAGATGAGTGAGCTTCATCTATAATAACAGCATATTTTCTGTTGGGAATATCTCCTATTTTATCTAAAACAAAAGGAAATTTTTGCAAGGTTGTAATAATGATATTAGAACCTCCTGTAATTGCATCTGCTAATTGTTGTGAGTTTTTATCTATTTTCTGAACAACTCCTTGCTTATGTTCAAATTGATAGATGGTGTTTTGTAACTGACTGTCTAATATTCTTCTATCTGTAATCACAATCACAGAATCAAAAATGCGTTCATTTTGTTGGTTGTGCAAACTCGATAAGCGATAAGATAACCAAGCAATAGAATTACTTTTTCCAGACCCTGCAGAATGCTGAATTAAATAATTTACCCCAGCTCCTTTTTCCTTTGCATCTTTTGTAAGTTTTCTAACCACATCTAGCTGGTGAAAACGAGGAAATATCATTGTTTCCTTTATCTTTGTTACGCCATTTAACTCATATTCTTGAACTTGAAGGTGTAAAAATTTAGCTATTATATCCATAAAGCTATCTTTTTTCCACACTTTTTTCCAAAGATACTCAGTTCTATAACCATCTTTTTTAGGTGGATTCCCAGCTCCGTTTTCATAACCCAAGTTAAATGGCAAGTAAAAGGTTTTTTTACCTGCTAGTTTTGTGGTCATATAACATTGGTCTGTATCTACAGCGAAATGTACTAAGGTACGTTTCTTAAAAGCAAATATAGGTTCGGTAGGTTCTCGGTCAAAAACATATTGTTTTTTTGCGTTGTTTACATCTTGACCAGAAAACTGATTTTTTAATTCTACGCTAGCAATAGGTAAGCCGTTTAAGCTTAAAACAAGGTCTAGTGAGTTATTGCCCTCTCGCTCATAATAAAGCTGTCTAGTGACACTTAAATGATTTTTCTGATATAAGTCTAAGGCTTCAGGGTTAAGTGAGCTTTCAGGCTTAAAATAAGCCATTTTAAACTTCACACCGTAATCTGTAAAACCATTTCTAAGTACATCTAAAGTTCCTCTTAATTCTAATTCACGTAACAAACGTTGAATAACTTTTTCTTGAACATCATTTTTATGAATATTGGTGATTCTTGCCCATTGTTGAGGTTGAGATAATTCTAAAAAATTGGTCACATAGCTGGGAAATATGCCTAATTTAGAGTCAAAATCTTTAGAATAGCCTTTCACATAACCGCCCTCTTCTAATAAAGAGTTTTCTATTGCTTCTTCAAATGTATATTCTGTATGTATTCCTTTAGCCATAAGGTGTATATTATATTCAAAAAGCTTTTATAAGATTTCTTTTAAATAATAAGCAATATCAAATTTTTTAAAAGTTAATGAGTCTGGTGTTCTTGAAGGATGTCTAGGATGAGTGTCTTTGTATGCTAAATCACCATAATTCATCCAATTATAATCATCATTAAGAACCTTATATATTTCTTCGAGACAATATTTAAAATACTTATGTTCAGTAATGTCACCGCCCCAAGCAGCCCAAACATCTTTATAGCTATTCAGTGTCAGTGCTTCTTTAATGAAATAAATGTTATCACTTATTATTTGTTTTTGTAGACTAGGAATCACATTTACTGCATAACGTCCTCTTTGAGGATATAGATTTAGCATTAACCAACCATCATATCCGTTATTTTTTGAAATATTTCTAACTCTTTTTAAAGTATGGTCTAAATTGTTGGGTTCTGCATAATGTGGGTTAATACCTATGCAGATTAAATTCCTTTTGCCTTGTTTACCTAAAGTATATCTTGCGGTATTGTCTTTGTTGGTCTTGTAAATCCATTCATTACTCATTATTTAGTTGGTTTTTGGTTACTATTACTGAATAAGAAGATTATAATATCTTTCTTTTTGTTTTACAGATGAATTGTGAAAAGGTACTTCAAATATTTCAGTTTTTTTATAAACACCTATTTTTCCGTATCTATTCTTGTTAAAGATAGCATCTTTTGCATATCTTCTAAAAGCTTCTCCTACCTTGCTATGAACTAAGCATAATCTTTTAACACTGCTAACTTCTAGTATGTTTAAAATTCTTTGAATATCGTTTGTATTTACGGAAACATAAGTACTGTCTGTTTGTACATCTCTTCTATTTAAATCGGTTACTCCAATAGTCCAATTAAGATGATTAATAGAATTGCTCCCAAAAACCTTAATATCTCCTTCTAATTTATTTTTTATCGGTTGAGTTATGATACCTGAGCGATATAAAACATTCCAGAACGATAGGTTGTTAGAAAACCAATGAGCATTTCTATTTGAATTCTCAGGTGCATTTAATGCAACAAAAAAGATATCCATTTCAGGATAAATATATTCAGATAAATTTACCACTTGCTCTTATTAATAAATTATACTTTCTCCCTAACATCTACTTTACCAGTTACCACTTCACTGATTAAAGTTGTTTTATACTCCCTTAAAAGTTTAATTTCTTTTTTGTATAATTTCTTTAGATTCCGAATTCTACTCATTTCATAATCTATATAATTTACGATTTTTTTTTGTTCTTCGATAGGTGGTAATGGAATTGAAATTTTCTTTAAATCATCAATTTTGAATCTTAACACTTTTAAACCTTTTGCATATTTTTGTAATACCTTACCAATATTTTTTGAATAATAAAATAGATACTTGTTGAAAATGAACCTGTTATCAGGTTTTAGTAATATTTGTTCTCCACCTATCAATCCTAAATCCTTTCTATTATAATAACAAGAATGACCTAAATCTTCGATAGTCTCTGATGTCGATATAAAGATTGTGTCTCCATAGTTTACAACTTGGTTTTGTTTGTAGTACTCACTATTTACATAATAATTAAATGTATCATTTACTTCATTAACTTTATATGTTTTACCATACTGTAAAGCAACATACTCACCTTCATTAAGTAACTCATCTTTTTTTAATCCAGTATTACCCCTGATAAGTTTGGCAATCCAATCAATTCTATGATTGTCCCAATGTTCAGGAATTTTACCCAACCAATCAATACCAGAATCTTTCATTTTCACAGTAGGGTCTAAACCTTTGGTAACGGCTTGATTAATAACAGCAGTTTTCTCTTCTTCTAAAAGTTGAATAAGTTGCTCTTTTTTAGCAATCAACTTATCTATTAAAGCTGTTTTATGGTCAAGATAGTTGGCTATTTGGGTTTGTTCTTCTGATTTAGGAACAACTAGCTTACTTGCTCTAATAAGTTCTTGGTTTAGAATGTTTGCACCATAAATATTTTTATTTGAATTATGTATTAAAATACTTCCTAATAGATAATAGTAATAGTTAAGATTTATATTTTTATCAGGATATATGGCGAAAATTGCCTCATTTGTGTAAATATTTTTTTTAGCAAAAGCCATTTTTCCTACACTTAATTTAAAGCTATATAATAATGAACCTTTAGGAATAATTTCTTTTCCTTCAACAGCTAGGTCAGTGAGTTTTGTAGATGATTCTGACACATACTTCTCGTTTAAATCTGAAATAGTAATCCAATCATTCGTGCCATTTTCGTAGTATTCATTATTGCTAGTTGACGGTGTAAATCCTGTATTAACACTAAATTGATAACTTAATTTTCTAACTTTCCAGTGTTTAGGAACTTTTCCTATCCACTCTATACCAGAGTCTTTATAGTTAGGGTAGGGTTTCATTAGGCTTTTGATTGGTTGGTGTTTTCTTTGTTTGTAGCACTTATAAATGCTTTTTGAGCTTCTTTTAAATAGAATCTATCAGTTTTAAATATGTGCTTTGATAGTTCCTTACACAAGAACTCATATAAATCAAATTCTTCTTTATCAAACGCTATAGGGAAACTTATAAAATAAATATGTTTATAGTCTTTACCAGCAGTACCTCCTTCTCCTTTTTTAACATCGGTTGTAAATATATTTTCTTGTGACAATAATTCAATTACTTTGTCACCATAAATTGTTTTGCTCGGTTTGTGTAATTCAAAAATCAACTCAAAATTATGATGATATAATATACTTTCCATTCTCACCCAAAATCTAAAACCTTCATCTAGGGTTAAGGGTTCGTTTTGCTCTTCTTCATTATTGATTAACTCTTTGCTTTTATTTGGTGGAGTGTAATAGAAATGTTTGCCGTTAGTCGATTTATATTTTGAGCTTGGTTCAAAATTAAACCTCTTAAAAACTCTAAAAACATCTTCATATATGTTTTTTAATAGTTTTGTCTCAGTTTGTTTAAGCTGTTTAATTTCCTTTTCGTGTTTATGAAATTCTTTAATGGAGTTTAGTAGTTTTTGATTCATAAAGCTATTAATATAAATATTATCAATGTTATTGATGTATTCTTTTAGTAATATAAGGTGTTTTTCATTAGCCTTACTAAAATGTTGATAGAGGTTTAGTTGAACTTGTTCTATAAGATTTTTGTGAGTTATACTTTTGAATTCATTCTTTTTCTGAGCATTAAAATTTGCTAAGACCTCTTTGCTTTTTGATAGCACGAACCCAATTTTGTGGGTTGCTTTAACACTATTCCAATAATCTTCTAAATCATTATAAACCCAACTATCAATTTTATTTTCGATGATAATTGCCCAATCACTCTTTTGTTCTTCTTCAGTAACTGTATCTTCTGTTGGGTCTGAGTCAGTTTTACTTTTAATAACAATATCTATGAAATTGCCTTTATCAGTTCTAAGTTCTCTAAATACTTCATACTCTTCAGTGTAATTGATGTTTTTATCTTCGACTTCTAGCATTTCTAAAAGGCTTTCAATAAAAAGAGTAGAAAGGTTGTGCTCTTCTTCTTTATCAAAGTAAAAAGCAAGTAAATTGCTATTTACATTTTCCCATCTAGGAAAACCAACAATATCAAAATAGCTTTTTTGATAGTTAGATTCATCTGGTAGCACTTGAGCTACTTTTGTTAGCCAGTCTAGATTCATCAGGCAATCACTTCTTTGATTAAACCATCAGTCTCTTGTTCTAAAGCCAATATATCAGCTCTTATTTCTTCTAAAGAGCGTAAAGGTTTGTACTCATAGAAATATTTAGTAAAGTTAATTTCATAACCAGTTTTGGTTTTCTTTTTATCAATCCAAGCATCGGGTACGTGTGGTAAAACTTCACGTTGTATATAAGTTTGGATATCCTCGCTCAGCGGTATATTTTCGGTATCTCGCAAACTAGTATCTGGTTTAGGCTTTCCGCTCTTGTCTTTTACAATTCTTCCATTTTCAATGAGAGGTCTTTCAACTGTTACTTTTGCGTAACCAAAATCTTTGTTGTCAAAAATTTTACAGTATTTACCTTCTTCAAAATTTCCATAGATTTCTGTTATTTTCTCAATATGCTCGTCACTCAATTCATTACGCTTGTCTCCAAGAGACTTGCTCATTTTCTTAAAAAACTCTACAGCGTTTATAAGCTGCACTTTTCCCTTTCTTTGCTTCTCTTTATGGTTGTTTAATAGCCAGATATAGGTGCTAATACCAGTATTATAAAACAGCTGGTTAGGTAATGCAATTACAGCTTCTAAGAGGTCATTTTCTATTACCCATTGTCTTATACTACTTTCGTTCTTTTTAGAGCTTGGTGAACCAGAAAATAGGGGTGAGCCATTAAATACAATAGCGAGTCTAGAGCCACCTTCTTTAGGGTTTTTCATTTTTGAGATAAGGTTCATTAAAAATAAAAAAGAACCATCACTCACAGAAGGAAGACCAGCTCCATACCTTCCTCCATGACCTAGTTCTTCGTGTTCCTCTTTCACCTCTTTTTCTACTTTTTTCCATTTCACACCAAATGGAGGATTGGTAATTAGATAATCAAATTTATGATTGATAAATTGGTCACCTTTTAATTTAATTCCATCTTTTCTCTTTAGGCTATTGCCTTTTGCTATGTTAGAAGGATTTTGTCCTTTTATTAGCATATCAGATTTACAAATAGCATAAGATTCAGGGTTTAGCTCTTGACCAAACACTTCTAGTCTCGCATCAGGATTAAGTTCGTTTAAGTACTCTTCTGCAACAGATAACATCCCTCCTGTACCAGCACAACAATCAAAAATAGTTTTTACAATTCCTTTTTGTGTAAGGATTGCTCTATCATTCATAAAGAGTAAATTTACCATAAGACGAATTACTTCCCTAGGTGTAAAATGCTCTCCTGCGGTTTCGTTAGATATTTCTGCAAACTTTCTAATAAGCTCCTCAAACATATAACCCATTTCCATACTAGATACTTTTTCTGGATGAAGGTCTATTTCTTGAAAGCGTTTAAGAACCATAAACAATAGATTGGAATCTTCAAGCTTTGTAATTTGATTATCAAATTCAAATTGCTCAATAATTTCTCTGGCATCTTCTGAAAAACCATTTATATAGTTACGTAGATTAGAGGCTAAATTATTAGGGTCAGCCACTAGTTTATCAAAATCAAATAAACTTCTATTATGAAATTTATAACCAGCAACCTTATTTAATATAGGGTCAAGGTTTTGAACATTCATAGATTTAACTTGATTATATTTTTTGAGTACTTCTTCTTTATTAGACTCTAAAACACAATCTAATCTTCTTAATACGGTAAAGGGTAAAATTACTTTACCATAATCACTTTGTTTATAATCACCTCTTAGAAGTTCTGCTATCGACCAAATAAAATTAGCAGACTCTTTTACATTTGTCATATATAATTATTATACTTTTTACTAATAAAGCTATAAATATAATAACATTGGTAATATGGCTACAATTAATTATAATTGATAATTATTCAATATATAAATATTCGTGCTATACCCTAATCTAGCAGGAATTTGTTTTACACCTGTAAGGTGTTGGTAAATAGTGTTTAGCAGGTTTTTTACTGTAAATAAATAACTTAAATTTTGAGTGAGATTTTATTCTGGAAATAAATCTTTAAGTAGTGTTTCAGGCTCTATCTCTAAATAGCTACAGATTTTTACTAGGGTGGTAAAAGATATATCTCTATTTCCTTGTTCTATTCTTCCGAAATGGATGCCTGTGTCGTTATAAGCAATTTCCTGAGTGATATTTTTGCTTACCCTAACATTTTTTATTCTGCTGGCTAACAACAGTAAAGTTCTTTTTTTTAACTCTTCATCCATCAGGTGAAAAGTCAACATTTATTCAATCAAACGTTATGACCGATATGTCATTTTGTTTATATTTGGAAACCAAACCCTAATTTTTTTAGATATGAAGAATTTATTACTACTCTATTTCTTTATGACTTTTTCGTTAATAAGTAATGCCCAAAATCTTGAAGTAGATAAAAAAGATGGTTTTAAAACAGTCAAGCTAGGTACAAATATTACAGAGTTTGAATATTTAAAAGAATTGAAAGTTAATAATCCTGATAAAATAATTTGTCTCTGGAGTCCAAAAGAGTCTGATTTACAACATCTATTTAATGAAAAAATAGATGGCTTTCAGTTGTATTTTGATAGAGATAGTAAAAAGCTTGAATCGATAAACGCTGTTATTTTTATAGAAAAGCCGATGAATGATTCTTTTGTGATTAAAAAGTTTTACTCATTAGCAGATAAAATCAAAATTGCTTTGGGTAATCCATCAGAAGTTTTAGATAAGAATATGGGTTTGCTATGGGGAGGAAATGAAGTACTAATAAGTTTAGTTTTAAAACCTCAAGAAACAGAATTTAAAGACGGAAGAGTAACAGGAACATCTACAATAGAATTTGCCATAGCTTCTTTATCAGCAATAAAAAATGATGCTACAAGTGGATTTTAAATCTTGGAAGGTATAGGGACGAAGGTAAACATAGATTTAGTAACTATGTAGATGAATTAAGTTAGAAGTGAAATAGTTGATAGATTATAATTTTTGTGATTTTTTATTATTGAATTTCAAAAACAATTTTTTTAGCTTCATCAAAAGTTAATTTTCTCACTAAAGATTGATAATAAGCATCTTCGGCTGAATCTAAAATGTTGTTTATATAAAAGGTTTTTGTTTTCATTTTTGTATCATTATTCTTACTTATATCAGATTTTAATTTGATTAAGAAATTATAAATTACTTTATAATCAATGGTTGCTAGATGACAGATAATTTTAGTTAAAAACTGTATTGAAGAATTAAAGTCTCTATATTTATCATCATCTTTATAAACTACATTGAATATTTTTTCTAAGTAATCTAGTTCATTAAAGTGCTTATATTGTTGAAAACATAAAATATATGGTGCTTCAAAATCTTTTCTGTATGTATTTTCACTTAAGTTATTCCAATAAAATTCAAGAGCATAATTTTTGTTTGTATAGAATAGAATTTCAAGAGATAGTTTTGCCTTAAAATCTCTAGCTCTATCGCCACGTGATTCTTTTTCAAGATAGGCTATTGCTATTTCTGTAACTTCATTTATTAAATTTCCTATTTTGTATTGACGGAAATATATATCGATAGCTTCCCAACAAATGACGGAATCATTTTGGGTGTAACATCTCTTTAGGAAACTATTATCATAATTAATGGATTTTATATACTTTTCAAGTAACTTGTTAGGATAATAGAAAGAGTCGAGTGTTATTAATAAATCTTCGATGATACTGAAGACTTCAGTTAAATTTTTATCTACGGCATAATTTGAGTGAAGCTTCAAGGATTGATAGTCTAGATTAAGAGATTTAAGATTTTTTATTACTAACTCTTTTAATCGATATTTTGAATCAATATTAGACTCTATGTGTTCAAAAATATTATTATCACTGTGTATTGATATAGCTCCACAGAAACAGAGTGTGCTTTCATAGAAAGATTGAGGAAATTTAACTCCTTCTAGCTTAGTGTCAATTCTATACAATAGGCTAATTATATTTAAATTAGGGTAATATTCGTATTTGTAGCCATCTTCTTTGTTTACCTTTATGACATTTTTGTAGTCATTATTTTCCAATTGATTTATCAAAGAGATACACAATGTATTAATAACATCAATGTGTTCTTTCTTCAAGTTTAATGGTTTATTTCTTTGGCTAAGGTTATTGTTTATTAGTGTTAAATAGTTATAATCTAATTTTAGAAATGATTCTATTTTACTATAAGTAATAGGCTCTTTTGATTCAGCACGTAAAAACGTCAAAATAGTATCAAATACTGTGTTAATCATATTGTGGTATCCACCCTCCCTATACCACTTTTTTTGCATATCAAAAACCTCATCAAAAGATAGTCTATCTTTATTTGATTTAATGTATATGTCTTTTATTTTTTTTAAAAGGAGCTTCAAATCAAATACTAATTCAAAGTTTTGATTTCTTATAATTTTATTTTGCTCTTCTTCAAAATGAAACTCTTCGTAAGCAGGAAGTTTCTTTTCAAATTTTAATCCTGCTTTAATAAATTTATCGTTAAAATACTTTCCTAAGTTATTTTTCTCATCTTCGTCTGTTGTTCTGTAAAATAGATGGTTTCTAAATCTTTCAAAATCTTTTATAGTATTTTCATCATACTGTTCTTTGTTGTAAGAATCAACTATAAAATCAATGCTTGGCTTAGTGCATAAACGTATTAGTAATTGATATGATTTGTTGTTAAATAGTTGTTTAGAAAAAATATATTCAAAGCTACACTCTTCTGAATTAGTAGAATTAATAAATAAATCAAACAATCCCTTTTCTGTATAAAAAAGATTAATACTTAAAAATAAATCTAAGATTTTAGTTAAGTATTCATTACCGTATTTTTTAAAGAAATACTGATGTTTTTTTAAAATATTATTTAGGTGTTTTTTATCATATTTATCAAAAACCTTATCGTATATACCATAATCTGAGTCAATAATGTATCTTAGAAAAGATATAAAGTTTTCTTTATTGTTTGATTTTGCAGTAATCTTTAAAAGTGAATCTGAAAAATCTGCACTTGGACTCAATAGCTCTACTTCTCTTTTGTGACTGTAAAGACAATCTGATTTCCTTAAAATTAAATTTGAGTATTTATCTGGATTTTCAAAATCTGCAACCATCGAAATGAATCTTTTAAATATATCTAAGTTTTTCGACCTGTATAAAAGCCTAAAAGCTGTTTCAAAATATAGCTCATCATTTAAGTGAAGTTTTTGATATTGAACTTTTGTTAAAATACTTTCCTTTATCTGATTATCAGATTTTAAAGATTTAGTTGAGTCTAGATTTCTTTTGCTAAGAATCTTAAGTGTTACATTTTTTAATTTTGATAGCTGTATGCTGTTCAGATTCTTACTAATTAATACATCAAATGCGGAAATAATGGTTCTGAATATTTGTTTGTTGTCCTGTATAATGGACAATAAAAAATCATAATTTGCAAATTCAGATAAATTCTTTAATTTAATATTATTTGTATTATTAATCCAGAAAGTTTTTTCAATACAAATATTTTCAAAATATGATTTAAATATATTGTTTCTTAAAGTTTCATCAATCTTTTCAGCCTCTAATAAAAAAAGAACTTCAAGTTCATTCTTAAGAAGCCAGTTAACTAAAGTCTTTCTTTTGTCTACCTCTAGAATGTTTAGTAATATAGATAATACATTAAGTAAAGAAGGTTTTGTTCTTTCTGTTCCTTCTATTTTGATTAGTTGAACTATTTTTTCAGGATTTAGTTTAGATATGTATTTTGCAGCAAAAAACTCTTGATAATTACGATGTCTAAAAAAGTAATTATTATTTCCAGAGTATTTATCGATAAATGGTAATTCTTGAAATAATTTTTTTTCGTTAGGATTTAAAATTTTAGAGCATTCTTCATCAGAAATAATATTTTTTTGACATAATTCATTGGTAATACAAAGTTTCTCTAGAAAGAGATTTAAGCTAGTTAAATCAATTCCTTTGTTTCTTTTTTTAGTTTTATTTATAAATAGTCTATTTATTTCATCTTTGATAATTAAGTTCCACATCTCCGCAGTAGATTTAGGAAATTGTTTCCTTTCTTTAAAATAGTTAGCAAATAATTTTATATGAAAAGGGTTTTCTATATAATCTCGGTAGATATGTAAATCTTCATATGTTAAATGTATGTCATAGTTGTTTTTTAATATATTATCACTTTGCTTGTAGGTTAAAGTTGAAAGATAGTATACTTTAAATTCATTCAGATTTATTAAATATTTTTCATAAATATTAGTTCTGCAACTAATAATATAATTAATGTCAAGCTCTTTATTCTGAACAATAAAATTTTCAATTTCAGAAACAACATCTTGAATATCTGATACTTCATCTAGACCGTCAAGAATCAAAAATAATTTAGGTAATTTTTTCCAGTTACTGTAGACTATTAAATCATCTAATTTTGTTGTCTGTCTAAAAGATTTTAAATCGATATACAAAGGATATCTATTGTCGATAAATCTTTTTTTCCAAGCAAAATTAAATATACTCTTCAATTCAGTAGTTTTACCAATTCCTGCATTACCTAAAAGAGCTATTTTATTAGTTTTTTTCAGAATATCCTCTATCTTGACTCTGTCTTTCTTGTGAAGGAATCGGTTATCACTCTGATTAGGATGATTTTTATCTTTATATAATCTTTCTTCGTAATGTCCTTCTATTCCTGTGTTTAAACTTTGAAAATCTGTTTTAACTAAATCTTTAAATACAATTTTTTTATTTTTTGATTCTTCTGATGAAGAATTGTTTTGAAGTTCAATAAATGCATTTTTTACCCCTTTAATTATATTGATATTTATCATGATATTAATTCTGGATAATAAATTTTTGTATTTACTTTTCATTCTTAATTTTAATATCTGAATCTTCAACATCTTCAACAATATTTGTACTGTGTGTATTAGAGTAAAAATCAGCTCTTATATTATTCGATTTTTTTATTTTATTAGTAATTCTTTTTTCAAATGTCAAAGTAAGTATTGCTATACATTGAGTGATTAAAATAATTAAAGGCTCATAATTATTTGTGTCTGAAAAATACCATTTAATTGCTAGGAAAAGGACTGTAAGATTTAAAACAACTACTATTACTTTTATAAATGGATTCATATGATGAAAGTTTGATAAGTAAAAATAAGAATTAAAAATTTCTTTATAGAGGATTGAAATAAAGAGTTTTAAACACTATCTTAACTTTAAAAATTTACTTAAAACGACTCATTACGATCTGTGTATGTTTAACCCCCTTTACCTAGAAAAAGAAAATGAAAATAAAATAAAGGGGTGGGGCTGAGCTTTAAACTTCTTTGAACATATTTTTGGAAGTAAACTACTAGGCTGATTAAGTACTAACTGTAACAGCTATTGTTATCTATATATAATTATAAACTTTTAAACCTTTTTTTTTGATAAAAACCTTTTAAAGCTTCTCTCTGTGTGAGTTTTGCTTTTACTTAAAAATGCCTTTTACTTAATTTTGAAACTAGTGAGAAAAATAGAATTATCGTAACAATTTTCGTCACAAAACATAAGAATTAAATATAAACAAAAAAGCAACTAACTGATTTTCAGAAAGTTGCTTAATTTTAAAAGTGACCTCGCCAGGATTCAAACCTGGAACCTTCTGAGCCGTAATCAGATGCGCTATTCAGTTGCGCCACGAGGCCTTTTTGCGGGTGCAAATATATTTCTTTTTTTGTAAACCTGCAAAGTGTTTTGTGGGATTTTCAAATTTTAAAAACTAAACCTTATGTATATCTTCGAAGAATATAAATGGCAGAAATGAATTTAAACGATTTTATTAGGGTGATTCCGGATTTTCCAAAAAAAGGAATTCTGTATAAAGATATTACACCTTTATTGTTAGAAACCAAAGCGGTTGATTATTGTTTGCAAGAATTTATAAATCGACTTGATGGGAAAGAAATAGATAAAGTGGCAGCAATCGAATCGCGTGGTTTTTTCTTTGGGATGTTGTTGGCTAAAGAGTTGAATGCAGGTTTCGTTCCTATTCGGAAAAAAGGAAAACTACCTTACAATACGTTACAGGAATCGTATGAGTTAGAATACAGTACAGATAACCTTGAAATTCATCAAGACGCTATCAACCCAGGCGAAAATGTGTTGCTTCATGATGATGTTTTAGCTACTGGAGGAACCGCAAACGCAGCTTGTAAATTGATTGAACGTTTAGGTGGTGAAATTGTGCAATGCAATTTCTTAATCGAATTAACTTTTTTAGAAGGAAGAAAGAAATTGAATCACCTAGAGGTAGTTAGTCTTATTGGGGATTAATTTTCGGAAACTTCTTGATTTGGATTAATCGCAGCATTTTTTGTTACCCAATATTTCCAGCCAATAATTGCCAGCTGAAATTTAGTTGCTTTTTCTAATGAAAGACCTTTTTTACTATAATTAGGTAGTAATAATTTATTTAGTTTAGAAAGTCCTCTAAAAAATGATGTTTTAAAATTCATTATTTTTCTTTTAAAGATACAAAATACTTGATAATCAAAAATTTGAAATTCGAATTTTTGAATTTACTTTCAAAAGAATAAAACCTTTATCTTCGCCAAAAATAAAACGCATATGCTACCTATATTATATATTGTTATTGGTCTAACATGTCTAGTTGTGGGTGGAGAATTTCTAGTCAGATCTTCTGTTGGGCTTTCCTTTAAACTCAAACTATCAAAAATGGTCATTGGTTTAACGGTGGTTTCTTTTGCGACTTCAATGCCTGAGCTTTTGGTGAGTTTGCAAGCTGCCTTAGATGGGTTTTCAGACATAAGTTTAGGAAATGTGATTGGTTCTAACATCGCTAATATCGCATTGGTTTTAGGGGTTACGGCAATGATCAGCCCAATAATTATCGATAAAGATTTCTATAAATTCAATTGGCCAGTGATGATGTTGTTTTCTTTAGCACTCTATTATATGTTGTGGAACGATGCTAAAATAGATATATTAGAAGGTGTAGTCTTGGCCCTTGCGATTACCCTATATGTGACACTGTTAGTGCTCAGGGCGAAAAGAAATAAAAAAGCAGTTGATGTAGAAGAAGTAGATGATAAACTTAAATCAGTACCTTATTTTAAAATTATCACTTGGCTTCTTATTGGTGGAGCAGGTTTGTATTTTGGTTCAGGTTTTTTGGTAGAAGGGGCTGTAAATTTAGCTAAAAAAGTTGGCGTGAGTGATCGTGTAATTTCGGTAACGATGATTGCTATTGGTACAAGTGTTCCCGAATTAGCAGCGTCGGTAATTGCGGCAATCAAAAAGGAAAAAGCAATTTCACTGGGAAATCTTATTGGGTCAAATATCTTTAATATTGGTTCTGTTTTAGGAATTACGGCTATCATCAAACCTATTCAAATGCAATCGGCAGAAGTTCTTTCCAAAGATATGTGGTGGTTGCTTGGTATTGCTTTTGTGTTATTTCCGTTAGTTTTTATTCCAAAAAAATATGAGATAAGTCGTTACAAGGGTTTTTTACTATTTTTGGGGTATGCGGTCTTTGTTTTGATGGTTTTTATGTAAATAGCCCCTGGAAAAATTATTTTATTTTTAAAAAATATTTAATTTTTAAAAAATTACCCCCTAAAAGTTAGGGGTGTAAATAAAAATAGCATACTTTTGTGCCGTAAATCAATAAAATTTTTATGGCTACTTTAAGATTTCAAGCATTAAAAGAAAGTTCTAACAGGGAACGCATTAGTGTAAACGAGGCTCCACGAAGATCAGAAATTTTTGGAAAAAACGTTTTTAACGAACTCGCGATGCGTCAGTATCTTACTAAAGACTCTTTCAACGGAGTAAAAGACGCGATTGACAAAGGTTTAAAAATAGAGCGAAATTTAGCAGACCACATTTCCACAGGAATGAAAGAATGGGCAATTGCTAAAGGCGCAACACATTACACACACTGGTTTCAGCCACTTACAGGAACAACTGCAGAAAAGCACGATGCCTTTTTCGAAACGGTTGGTGATGGTATGGCGATCGAGAAATTTGGTGGGGGAGCTTTAGTGCAGCAAGAACCAGATGCTTCAAGTTTCCCTAATGGGGGGATTAGAAACACTTTTGAAGCTCGTGGTTATACCGCTTGGGATCCAACGTCTCCAGCTTTTCTTTTAGGAACAACTTTATGTATTCCTACGGTTTTTGTTTCTTATACAGGCGAAGCTTTAGATTATAAAACGCCACTTTTAAGATCGTTACAGGTTTTAGATCAGTCGGCGACAGAAGTAGCAAAATATTTCGATAAAAAAGTAACTAAAACAGTAGCGACTTTAGGTTGGGAGCAAGAATATTTCTTAGTAGATAAATCGCTTGCCAACTCTAGACCAGATATTACTTTAGCAGGGAGAACACTCATTGGTCATTCTCCAGCAAAAGGACAACAATTAGACGATCATTATTTTGGTTCGATCCCGAGAAGAGTACTCGATTTTATGCGTGATCTTGAGAACGAATGCATGTTATTGGGAGTTCCCGTAAAAACACGTCACAATGAAGTTGCTCCCAACCAATTTGAATTGGCTCCAATTTTTGAGGAAGCCAACCTTGCGGTGGATCACAACTTGTTATTGATGGATGTGATGGAAAAAGTAGCAGAACGCCATTATTTTAAAGTTTTATTTCACGAAAAGCCCTTTGCAGGTGTAAACGGAAGTGGAAAACACAACAACTGGTCTTTGAGTACAGATACTGGTGTGAACTTATTGAGTCCAGGTAGTACGCCAATGAAAAACTTACAGTTTTTAACTTTCTTTGTCAACACCATCAAAGCAGTAAACGACAATGAAGAATTAATAAGAGCTTCTATCGCTTCGGCTTCAAACGACCATCGTTTGGGAGCAAATGAAGCACCGCCAGCTATCATTTCGGTGTTTATTGGTTCGCAACTTACCGAAGTTTTAGACGAGTTAGAAAAAGTGACCAATGGCAAACTGTCACCACAAGAGAAAACAGAATTAAAGCTTAATGTGGTAGGTAAGATTCCTGAAATCTTATTAGACAATACTGATAGGAACAGAACTTCACCTTTCGCCTTTACAGGAAATAAATTTGAATTTAGGGCAGTTGGTTCATTAGCAAATTGTGCCAATCCGATGACGGTATTAAACGCTATCGTAGCTAAGCAATTAAATGAGTTCAAAGCAGAAGTAGATGCCTTGATCAAAAAGAAAATGAAAAAAGACGATGCGATTTTTAATGTCTTGAGAGAGTATATAAAAGATTCTAGACGTATTCGTTTTGAGGGCGATGGTTATGGTGAAGCTTGGGAAAAAGAAGCCAAAAAACGTAAGTTGAGTAATAACAAGACCGCTCCAGAAGCTTTAAAAGTAAAAAAAGCGGCCTCTACTATTAAGTTGTACGAAGACTTGGGCATTATGAATAAAGTTGAGGTTTTGGCACGTCACGAAATCGCTGTAGAGGAATATGCGATGCGTATTCAGATAGAAGGTAGGGTTTTAGGTGATATTGCAAGAAACCATGTGATTCCTACGGCTATTAAGTATCAGAACATCTTAATTAAAAACGTAAAAGGTTTAAAAGAGATTTTTGGTGCTGAATTTAAGAAATATGCACAAGAACAGCTTTCGCTCATCGAGCAAATCTCTACACATATCGAAAAAATCAACTCTGGCATTACCGATATGATTGAAGAGCGTAAAAAAGCAAATAAAATTATGGATTCTGAAAAAAGAGCTTTTGCGTATTGCGATAACGTGAAGCCTTATTTTGAAGTAATCAGATATCATTGTGATAAGTTAGAATTATTGGTTGATGACGAAATATGGCCGTTAACCAAGTATCGTGAACTCTTATTCACAAAATAATGTTGACTTAAAAAATCCCATTTTTCGAATGGGATTTTTTTTATTCCTTACTTTTGCAATCAAATCCTTAGACAAGATGAGTAAAGATATTAGTAAAAGATATGCGAAACGTGGAGTTTCTGCTGGGAAGGAAGAAGTGCATAAAGCAATAAAAAATGTAGATAAAGGGCTTTTTCCAAAGGCATTTTGCAAAATTGTTCCCGATTATTTAACCAATGATGATGATTATTGTTTGGTGATGCACGCAGATGGTGCTGGAACAAAATCTTCACTCGCTTATATGTATTGGAAAGAAACGGGCGACACTTCTGTATGGAAAGGAATCGCACAAGATGCACTTATTATGAATATCGACGATTTGATTTGTGTAGGTGTGACCGATCATATTTTACTTTCATCAACTATCGGAAGAAATAAAAATCTCATTACAGGTGAAGTCATTTCAGAAATTATCAATGGTACCGAAGAATTGATTTCAGAACTACGTGATTTTGGGGTGAATATCTATTCTACAGGAGGTGAAACCGCTGATGTTGGCGATTTGGTGAAAACCATTATTGTAGATTCTACCGTAACGGCAAGAATAAAACGTGATCAAGTCATCGATAATGCCCATATCAAACCAGGTGACGTAATTGTTGGTTTGGCTTCTTTTGGTCAAGCGACTTACGAAAAAGAGTACAACGGCGGAATGGGAAGTAACGGTTTGACTTCTGCGCGTCATGATGTTTTTCATAAATACTTAGCCGAAAAATTCCCTGAAAGTTTTGATAGCTCGATTCCTGAAGAACTAGTGTATTCGGGTACAAAAAAACTTACCGATGAAGTTGAAAAAGCTCCACTAGACGCTGGGAAATTAGTGCTTTCGCCAACGCGAACTTATGCACCAATTGTAAAAGAAATTTTAAATCAGTTATCCGTAAAAGATATTCACGGGATGGTGCATTGTAGCGGAGGTGCTCAAACCAAAATCTTGCATTTTATAGAAGATTTGCACATTATTAAAGACGATCTTTTTGAGGTTCCGCCATTGTTTAATCTTATCCAGAAAGAAAGCCAAACCGATTGGAAAGAAATGTACCAGGTTTTTAATATGGGACATCGCTTGGAGGTTTACCTTTCGGAAGAAAATGCTCAAAAGGTGATTGAT
The DNA here is from genome assembly GCF_003233725.1 of Mesonia sp. K7. Taxonomy (GTDB): domain Bacteria; phylum Bacteroidota; class Bacteroidia; order Flavobacteriales; family Flavobacteriaceae; genus Mesonia. The sequence goes on along the minus strand of NZ_QKQV01000001.1, from coordinate 248,886 downwards.
ATTTCAAAATCTTTTAACGTAGACGCCAAAATCGTAGGTAGAGTAGAAGCTTCGGAAAACGGAAAAAAACTTACAATAAAATCTGACAAAGGCAGTTTTGAGTACTAAGTAAAAAATCTAAACTATCTTATTTATGAGGTCAATTTTTGTTGTCATCTTGACCGTTTTTATGGCATTTTCCGCGAAAGCGCAGCAAGAAAGAGACAGTATTGTCGGGTTGAATAGGCTTACGCCCAAAGAACGCATCAGTTTTATCAAACCACCGAAACCTATTACCAAACGTAGAAAATTTATGCCTTTCTTAAGTTTGTGGGAAAAAGTAAATCGTTTTGGTCTTGACATTAGCGAAGTAGCTTTTGTTAACTGGAATGCAGGAGGAAGTAACTCGGTTTCCGGTTTGTTGAATGTCGATGTAAAAAGGATTTATAAGCAGAAAAACTTTCGTTGGAATAACGAGCTTATTTTTCGATACGGAATCAATAAACAGAAAGAGCAAGAACTAAGAAAAACAGACGATCATTTTGAGGTGAATTCTACTTTTGGTTACAGGCAAGACACACTTTCGAATTGGTATACTTCTGCAAAATTCAATTTTATAACGCAAGTTTCAAATGGTTATAACTACCCGAATACCGAAGATGAAATTTCTACGATTATGTCTCCTGCCAATACTTTTTTAGGGGTGGGAACAGAATATAATTTAGATGAAAAAAATCTAAATTTATACATTTCTCCGATGACGGTAAAATCAACCATTGTTTTAGACCAAGAATTGGCAAATGCAGGTGCTTTTGGTGTTACTCCAGCAGTTCTCGACGAAGAAGGAAATGTGGTACAAGAAGGCGAAAACACCTTAACACAACTGGGTTTTTTGTTTACTAACGAATATCAAGCAGAGATCTTCGAAAATATTGGGGTGCAACATCGGTTGAGTTTATATACCGATTACCTCAATAATTTTGGAAATGTAGATGTGAGCTGGGAACTCAATCTTAATTTTCAGGTAAATGATTATGTGTTGGCAAAATTGGGTTCACATCTAAAGTATGATGACGATGTAAAAATACAAGAACCGAACGAAGATGGTGAATTGGTCGATATGGGTTCGCGTATCCAGTGGAAGCAACAATTAGGAATAGGCGTTATAGTCGAACTGTAAGTTTGAAGGTGTGTATAGGAGAGTTCTTTTATATACTTATTCCAATTCTTTTCTTTACTTTTTTCTTAATATCTGCTGGGTATGTCCGATCTCCCATAAAAATGTCTGTCATGTATTCAGCTGCTCTTTGTCCGTATTTTATTAAAAGTAAATTGCGGAGTTGACGTTGACCATAAAATAATTTAGACAACTTGATGCCTATTTCTATTTCTTTAATCAATTTCTTATCTAGTTTTTGGTGATAACTAAAACCAGCCTTTTCAATATTGAGTTTGTTTTCAGCAATTGCATTTGCAGCTAATCTACCGCTATAAATAGCGTTAGAAATTCCTTCTGCAGTAATAGGGTCAGCAAAACCAGCGGCATCTCCCACAAGAAAAACATTTTTTTTGACAAAACCATCTTTCCTCGGACTTATAGGAATTATAAAACCGTGAGCTTCCTCATCCAATACCGTCTGAATTCCTAAAGTTTGTAGATAATCTTGATAATCTTTTTTTAAATTTACTTTTAAATTGTTTTTCATGAAATTCCCTACTCCAACCGATAGGTGATTTCTTTTTGGAAAGCACCAACCATATCCATAGGGTACAACATCTATATCAAACCTTACTTTTTTTGACAATCGTTTAAAGTCTTCTTGAGGAACCTTTATTTCATACTCTAAAGCCGGGCACATCATTCTAGTTTCTTCCCACCCAGCGAGTTTAGCAGTTGGACTTAACGCACCATCTGCAGCGATAATTATTTTTGCCTCAATGGTGCCTTTAGTGGTTTCAATATTTGTAGTTGTATCTTTAAAAATTAAATTCGTGAGTTTTGCTTCTTGTAAAATGGTAATCCCTAGTTTTTCAGCTTCCTTTACCATTAAATGGTCAAAACTATCTCGCATGATCATGCTGATAATCGGGTTTTTACGTTTGGTAACAAAGTCAAGATTTTTCTTTCCAAATATAATCTCAACTTCGTAAAATTTTCTTTCTATAGCAGAACTAACATCAAAGGGCATGTTCTTTAGCCCTCTATAAACAAAACCACCTCCACAAGTTTTATACCTTGGTAGTTTTTCTTTTTCAATGATAATTGTTTTTATATTCTGTTTGGCTAACTCGTAAGCTGCTGCTGCTCCTGCTGGGCCGCTTCCTATTATAGCGACATCGTAGATATTTTCCATAGGCTGGTTTACTGCTGTAAAAATATATAAAAAAATAGATTGCAATAGATTTTGTTTAGAAAATGGTAAAATTCATAAACCTAAGGGGTTAAATAACCATATTCTTCAAGCCCTTTTTTGTCGGAAATAAGAATTGATCTTCTGTTTTTTAGAAGGTATATGTTGTCTGCCAAATCTAAAACATCTTCGTATAAATGGTCGGTTAGCATGATAATTTTATGTTGTTTTTCTTGTTCAATCAATCCTTTGATCTTTTCAATATAAATAGGAGCAATATTAGAAAAAGGCTCATCCAAAAGTGTGATTTTTACCTTAGATTTTAATATCAGATAAATCTCTACAATTCGTTGTTCACCTCCAGATAAATCTTTTGTTTTAGCGTTTTTATGTTTTGATAAAGGTTCAAAATGGTTTGTAAAATTATCCCATTTCACTTCATATAGATTGAAAATCTTGTGTAGTGAAAGATGTTTTGGTAAAAAATGATGTTGAGGTAAATAAGTTACTAAACCTGTTTTATAAAGTTTTTTGATGATAGGCTGATGGTCGATTCTTATGAGTTTGTATTTGGGAGAAATATTTCCGAAGATAATTTGCAATAAACTACTTTTCCCAGAACCATTCCTTCCTAAAATGCCTGTAATTTTGCTGGTTTCGGTTTTTAGATAAACTGCTTGTAGAATAAGTTTTTCACTATACCTCAGTTCGATATTGTCAACTTCTAAAATCATAAAAACTCAAGGATGATTTTATAAATAATGACCGTTGAAACAAATTCAAATAAGAGAATACTAAAAAATAAGTGTCTTTTTGAAAGTCCGCAATTCTGATAAAAAATAAAATAGGTGTTTTTGCTGTCGTAATTTTTCCAATAAATATACAGTGCTAAAAGCATCATTTTAGTTAAAAGAGCTACTTCTAGAAAAACCCCAGAAATACAGAAAAAAATATTGAGTAAACAGCTAAATAGAAAAAACGGAAAATAAAAAATCCAGACAAGTTTTAAACGATTTAGCATACAGCTAATTTACATTTTTAAGTTGAAGTATAATGAAGAAAATCACCAAAAAATAGCTACATTTGCAACCTTACGAAGAAAGAATATGTTAGAAAAATTAAATATTGTTAAGCAACGTTTTGATGAGGTAAACGATCTAATTATCCAACCTGATATTATTTCAGACCAAAAACGTTATGTTGAGCTTACCAAAGAATACAAAGACCTAAAGGCTTTGATGGTTGAGCGTGAGAAATATGTAGAACTTACACAAAATATTGCTGAAGCAGAAGAAATTATAGCCGACGGAAGCGATGCCGAAATGGTAGAAATGGCGAAGATGCAAATGGAAGAAGCTAAATCAGAACTACCTCAATTAGAGGAAAAAATTCGCTTTATGCTAGTGCCAAAAGATCCTGAAGATGCTAAAAATGCGGTAGTGGAAGTTCGTGCCGGAACAGGAGGTGATGAAGCGAGTATTTTTGCAGGAGATATCTATAAAATGCTCACCAAGTATTGTGAAAGCAAAGGTTGGAATGTAAGTACCGTAGATTATAGCGAAGGAACCAACGGTGGTTTTAAAGAAATTCAATTTGAAGTTTCGGGAGAAGATGTTTACGGAACTTTAAAATACGAAGCTGGAGTTCATCGAGTACAACGTGTACCACAAACCGAAACCCAAGGTCGCGTGCATACCAGTGCGGCAACAGTAATGGTGTTTCCGGAAGCAGAAGAGTTTGATATCGAAATCGATCCAAAAGATGTGCGGATTGATTATTTCTGTTCGTCTGGACCTGGAGGACAATCGGTCAACACTACTTATTCTGCGGTAAGACTTACCCACGAACCAACAGGAATTGTTGCACAATGTCAAGATCAAAAGTCGCAGCACAAGAACAAAGAAAAAGCTTTTAAAGTGTTACGCTCTAGATTATACGATTTGGAATTGGCAAAAAAGCAAGCTGAAGATGCAGCTAAAAGAGGTTCGATGGTGACAAGTGGAGATCGTAGTGCCAAAATTAGAACTTATAATTATCCGCAAGGACGAGTGACCGATCATAGAATAAACCTGACACTTTATGATTTACAGAATATTATGAATGGTGACATTCAGAAAATCATAGACGAGTTACAATTGGTTGCCAATACCGAAAAATTAAAAGAATCTTCTGATGCGTTCTAAAAGTGATAGCTCGTCATTCTGAGCTTGGCTCAGAATTCCATTTTTAATATGAGATGCTGAAATACAAGAAGCTTCGAGATAGGATGGCCCAAGTTTTAAATTTTTCTATATGAACATAAAAGACTTATTACAACAAATCCGAAAGAAAAAATCCTTCTTGTGTGTTGGTCTAGATGTCGATTTAGATAAAATACCATCACATTTATTGCAAGAAGAAGACCCGATATTTTCTTTTAACAAAGCGATTATTGACGCGACGCATGAATTTGCTGTAGCCTACAAACCCAATACTGCTTTTTATGAAGCATACGGAATTAAAGGTTGGAAGTCTTTAGAAAAAACCATCACTTATCTCAACCAAAATCACCCAGAAATTTTTACCATTGCCGATGCCAAACGTGGTGATATCGGTAATACAAGTGCGATGTATGCCAAGGCTTTTTTTGAAGATTTAGGTTTCGATTCGGTAACCGTAGCTCCTTATATGGGCAAAGATTCTATCGAGCCATTTTTAAGTTTTAAAGATAAACATACGATTATGTTGGCGTTGACGTCTAACGAAGGTGCTTTCGATTTTCAAACACAAAAAATTGGCGAACAAGAGGTTTATCAAAAAGTATTGGAAACTTCCAAAAAGTGGAAAAATTCTGAAAATCTAATGTATGTGGTTGGCGCCACTAAAGCTGAATATTTTAAAGAAATCAGAAAAATCATTCCCGATAGTTTTCTGCTTGTTCCCGGTGTTGGCGCTCAAGGCGGAAATCTCGCTGATGTTTGTAAATATGGAATGAATAAAAACGTTGGTTTGCTCATCAACTCTTCGAGAGGAATTATCTACGCTTCCGCGGAAGCAAATTTTGCAGAAGTTGCTGCCGAAAAAGCTAAAGAGTTACAACAGCAAATGCAGCAAATTTTAGAAAATCAGTAAAATGATTTTTTACGATCAACTACAACGACCACTTACTTTTGAAAAAGCGCCACAGCGAATTGTTTCTTTGGTGCCAAGCTTGACCGAACTATTAGTAGATTTGGGTTTGGAAGAAAAACTAGTGGGCGTAACGAGATTTTGCGTACATCCAGAAAGCATCAAAAAAGAAAAAACAATTGTTGGCGGAACCAAGCAAATTCGTTTTCACAAGGTAAAAGATTTACAGCCCGATGTAGTGATTTGCAATAAAGAAGAAAATACACCAGAAATGGTACATGAATTAGAAAAATTCACGCAAGTACATGTTTCTGATATCAATACCATTGAGGATTGTTTGGCGCTGATTGATCTCTATGGAAATTTATTTTCTATAGAGGAAAAAGCAAAAAATATTCGGCAGCAACTCAACTCAAAACTTCATGATTTTAAGCGTTTTATAAGTGATAAACGATTTAAAAAAGTGGCTTACTTTATTTGGAAAAATCCTTATATGGTAGCTGCCAATCATACGTTTATCAACCATTTGTTAGCACTTAATCGTTTTGAAAATGTATTTGCTACTCAAGAACGATATCCAGAAGTTGAGCTTGAAGCTATCGCCAAATTAGATTATGTTTTTCTTTCTTCAGAACCCTATCCGTTTTCGGAAAAACACTTTCCGGATTTTGAAAAATACATTTCGAAAAATAAAATCAAAATCGTTGACGGAGAATATTTCAGTTGGTACGGTAGTCGACTTTTAGCAGCTTTCGATTACTTTAAAAAAATCCACGAAAGTGAGATTGACTAATTTTGTTGGTCTTTTTTTGGTGGGTTAAAAAGCCCGGTTTCCCCTTTGTATAGTTTAATTTCCTTGACATCGGCAGGTAAATTGAAGTCGTGTTCTGCTAATACGTTTTTCACTTTTTTGATAACTTCACCACGTAAAACCATAGAAGACCTACGGTAGTCTTTGGTTTCAACCCAGAAAAATACTTTTAGGTTGACGGTACTTGCTGCAAGTTCGTCTTCAACTACAAAATTTTCATGGATTGTGTCTTTGACAATTTCAGGATGGCTTTCTAAAACCGAAGTAATGACATCCTTAGCTTTTTGAATATCGTCTTCATAACCAATACCCACAATAAAATCTACACGGTAATAACCGTCTGCGGTATAATTGGAGACAGGTTTGGTCAAAACATCACTATTTGGGATGTAAATATCTCTTCCATCAGAGGTTTTGATGTGGGTATACCTAAATTTCAGGGCTTTTACTTTTCCGAATATTTCTTCTACTTTTATGGTATCATTGATATGAAAAGGTCGATTGAAGGCAAGGATAATTCCTGCTAAAAAGTTTTTTCCTATATCTTGAAAAGCAAACCCTAGAATTATGGCTGCGCCTCCAGCAGCTGTTAAAACACCAGTGGCAATTTTACTTAACCCAGCTGCTTCTAATGCTAGCATTGCTGCGATAACAATTAAAATAGTTTTTACGGCTTGTGATAAGAAGGAAGCCATTAAAGGGTCTGTCGTCTTTTTTAGAAATTTTTTACGGTAGAAATTGGTAATGATTTGAGCAAATAATACCCCTAAGATGATAATCATTAAACCCAATGCTATTCTGGGTAAAGTGGCTATAATTCGTTCTAAATAGTTAGCAGTGGAATCAATAAATTCATCCACCACATTAGGTTTTTGCTGTAATAATAAAATCATGTGCTTAATGTAAGCTATTCAATTCTAATTTCCTTAATTCAAGCAAAATTTTTCTAGCCTTACGGTTTGTTTTATCGCTTTCTTTTTTATTGAACAAGGCTTGTCGATAAGACTTTTTCATCAAATATTTGTATTTTTCCCTTAGTCTTTCAAGCTTATTTTTCTTCTTAAACCAATCAAACATCTTCATTACCACTTATTTTTCAATAAATATAATTGTCGTTTTTCCTAAAAAATCATAAGCAATCGTTAACAGATTTATAAATTTTAGATATTGGAAATAAAAAAAGCCGCTCGAAAGCGACTTTTTAAAATTTAACCCAAATAAATATGAGACACCCTAAATCTCAAGTGCAAATTTGGGAGATATTTTCTTTTTTGATGTTAACCTAAAGTTAGGTTTCAATTATCTAATCTTGTAGCGCAAAAACCCTGCGTAACAAATCTGAGGTTCTCGCCCCTAAATCGTTTCTGATTTCTTTTTCTTCTTTGGCAATCATTAGGTAAACACCATCTAAAGCCTCGTTGGTGACATAATCTGTAAGGTCTGGGTTAACATTTTGTGTAAACGGGATGCTATTATAACGATTGATAATATTACTCCAAATTTGGTCTGCACCAACTTTTGCAAAAGAATTATTAATGATGGGATGAAATTTATTGTACAAAGCCACATTGGTTTTGTTTTCAAGATAAGAAGTGGCAGCGTTGTCGTTTCCTAATAAAATATTTCTTGCGTCGGCAAAAGTCATTTGTGTAACGGCATCAATAAAAATAGGGGTAGCTTCCTTTACAGCATCTTCCGCGGCTCGGTTTAAAGCTTTGATTCCTTCATCGGCTAGGTTGTCTAAACCAATATCGCGTAAGCCTTTTTCTACTTTTCTGAGTTCTTCGGGTAATAAAATTTTTACCAATGCATTACCGTAAAACCCGTCTTGCATCGCAAGTTTAGAAACTTCTTTATCAATTCCGTTGTTGAGTGCTTGCTTAAGTCCGTTGGCAATATCCTGTTCCGACAAAATTCCTTGTTGGGGTAAATTTTCTGCAATGGTTTGTAATTCTGCGCACGAGTTAAAGGTAAAACAGATTACAAATAGAATGATTATTTTTTTCATGGTCTTTGTTTTTTACAAACATAAACTATCTATTTTAATTGAAAATAAAAAATCCTACCGAAGAACTCGGTAGGATTCAATTAACATAAATTATCAAACTTTAAATTACCCCTTTGTTTGATACTGGTAAAAATAAATAACTTTTTAGGATTGCCATATACCCTAAAAAGGGTATTTTCTAAATTTTAAAACAACAATTAATATTTTAGGCAAATACCCTTGCTTTTTCGTAAATTTACCCTCCAAAAATCATATAAAGATATTCATGAAACAAGTAGAGCCATACCAACCTAAACATAAAGTAAGAATAGTCACAGCTGCTTCTCTTTTCGATGGTCACGATGCTGCAATCAATATTATGCGTAGAATTATTCAGTCTACAGGTGTAGAAGTAATTCACCTCGGTCATGATAGAAGTGTAGAAGAGGTGGTAAATACTGCGATACAAGAAGATGCCAATGCTATTGCGATGACCTCTTACCAAGGAGGACATAATGAGTATTTTAAATACATGTATGATTTGTTGAAGGAAAAAGGAGCCGAACACATCAAAATTTTTGGTGGTGGAGGTGGAGTTATCCTTCCAGAGGAAATAAAAGAGCTGGAAGCTTACGGGATTACTCGTATTTACTCACCAGACGATGGTCGCGAGATGGGTTTACAAGGAATGATTAATGACTTGGTAGAACGATCTGATTTTGCCTTAGGTGATAGTCTAAACGGTGAAGTAAAAGAATTACCCAAGAAAAAAGTAAACGCAATTGCAAGGTTGATTTCTTCGGCAGAAAACTTCCCGGAAGTAGCTCAAGCGTCTTTAGATGAAATTCATGTAAGCAATCAGAATATAAAAACCCCAGTTTTAGGGATTACCGGAACAGGCGGAGCGGGAAAATCTTCATTAGTAGATGAATTGGTAAGACGATTTTTAGTCGATTTTACAGATAAAACCATCGGGATTATTTCGGTAGATCCGTCAAAACGTAAGACAGGGGGAGCTTTGTTGGGTGACAGAATCCGTATGAACGCCATTAATTCACCACGAGTTTATATGCGTTCGTTGGCAACCCGACAATCTAATTTGGCACTTTCTAAACACGTGCAAGAAGCAATTGAAGTATTAAAAGCGGCTAAGTACGATTTGATTATTCTCGAAACTTCAGGAATTGGGCAGAGCGATACCGAGATTCTCGATCATTCTGATGTTTCGTTGTATGTGATGACACCCGAATTTGGTGCGGCAACACAGTTGGAGAAAATCGATATGCTTGATTTTGCCGACATTGTAGCCATCAATAAATTTGACAAACGTGGCGCTTTAGATGCTTTACGTGATGTTAAAAAACAATACCAACGTAACCACCAGTTATGGGACGCTAAAGCGGAAGATTTACCGGTTTACGGAACCATTGCTTCGCAATTCAACGACCCGGGAATGAACAGTCTTTACAAGAAGATTATGGATACTTTATCCGAAAAAACCGAAACCAGTTTAAAAAGTGACTACCATATTTCTGATGAAATGTCAGAAAAAATATTTGTGATTCCGCCATCGAGAGTTCGTTATTTGTCTGAAATTTCAGAAAATAACCGTGCTTACGACAAAAAAGCAGATGAACAAGTAGAAGTAGCTCAAAAACTTTACGGAATTTATAAGACTTTAGAATCGGTTACCAATACCAGTTTGACAATCGATAAAAACGGTATTGACGAAGACCAATTGGAAAAATCCACTTCAAGTGACAACAAAGAACTTATAGGTCTTTTGAAAAAAGAATTTGACCGTGTAAAAATGAAGTTTGACCCGTATAATTGGCAAGAAATTTTAAAGTGGGAAGCAACGGTAAAAAAATACCACGATCCAGTTTATACCTTTAAAGTTCGTGATAAGGAAATAAGTATAAATACACACACAGAATCTTTATCACATCTACAAATTCCAAAAGTGGCGTTGCCAAAATACAAAGCTTGGGGTGATTTGCTCCGATGGATTTTACAAGAAAATGTACCTGGAGAGTTTCCTTACACGGCAGGTTTGTATCCGTTTAAACGTACCGGAGAAGATCCGACACGAATGTTTGCTGGAGAAGGTGGGCCAGAAAGAACCAACCGCAGATTTCATTATGTAAGCCTTGGTTTACCCGCCAAGCGTTTGTCAACTGCTTTCGATTCGGTTACCCTTTACGGAAACGACCCCGATTTACGTCCCGATATTTACGGAAAAATAGGTAATGCGGGTGTTTCGATTTGTTGTCTCGACGATGCCAAAAAATTGTATTCTGGTTTCGATTTAGCACATTCGTTAACTTCGGTAAGTATGACTATAAATGGGCCTGCGCCAATGTTGCTCGGTTTCTTTATGAATGCCGCCATCGATCAAGGTTGTGAGAAATACATCAAAGAAAACGGACTCGAAAAAGAAGTAGAAGAGAAGATAAAGAACATCTACCAAGATAAAGGAGTAGAGCGACCTCAGTACAACGGAGATTTACCTGAAGGAAACAATGGTTTAGGTCTAATGTTGTTAGGAGTTACTGGAGATCAAGTGTTACCAAAAGAGGTTTACGATAAAATAAAATACGAAACTTTAGCAACGGTAAGAGGAACCGTACAAGCCGATATTCTTAAAGAAGATCAAGCCCAGAATACTTGTATTTTCTCTACTGAATTTGCCCTTCGTTTAATGGGGGATGTACAAGAATATTTTATCGAAAAGCAAGTAAGAAACTTCTATTCGGTATCGATTTCGGGTTACCACATTGCCGAAGCCGGCGCAAACCCTATTACCCAATTGGCGTTAACTTTGGCTAATGGTTTCACTTACGTGGAATATTATTTAAGCCGCGGAATGGACATCAATAAGTTTGGTCCGAACTTATCATTCTTCTTCTCGAATGGTATTGATCCCGAATATGCGGTGATTGGTCGTGTGGCAAGAAGAATTTGGTCGAAAGCCTTACGTGATAAGTACGGAGCCAACCCACGAGCGCAAATGTTAAAATACCACATTCAAACTTCGGGACGTTCTTTACACGCTCAGGAAATCGATTTTAATGATATCAGAACTACCTTACAGGCTTTATATGCGATTTATGATAACTGTAACTCACTGCATACCAATGCTTATGATGAGGCGATTACCACGCCAACCGAGGAATCGGTAAGAAGAGCGATGGCGATTCAGTTGATCATCAGCAAAGAATTAGGATTGGCGAAGAACGAAAACCCAATTCAAGGTTCATTTATCATTGAAGAATTAACCGACTTGGTAGAAGAAGCTGTTTTACAGGAGTTTGATAGAATTACCGAGAGAGGTGGAGTTCTTGGTGCAATGGAAACCATGTACCAACGTTCTAAAATACAGGAAGAAAGTCTGTATTACGAAACCCTGAAACACAATGGCGAGTTTCCGATTATCGGGGTGAACACCTTCTTGAGTAGTAAAGGTTCGCCTACGGTAACGCCGGGCGAAGTGATCAGAGCTACGGAAGAAGAGAAAATGGCTCAAATCAAAACTTTGAAAAATTTACATCAAGCATATGCAGATAAAGCTGAAAATGCTTTAGAAAAAGTACAGGATGCAGCTATCCAAAATCAAAATATCTTTGAAGAATTGATGGAAGCAACTAAAGTTTGTTCATTAGGACAAATAACCGAATCGCTCTTTGAAGTTGGTGGTCAGTATAGAAGAAATATGTAATCACTAATTCTAAATTGAATATGAGAAATAACCTTGTTGTCTTGTTTTTCGCCTTTTTTGTTAGTCTATGTTCTATTGGTCAAAATATAGATAAAGCTAAATTAGACAGCTACTTTGAGGTACTCGAAAAAAACAATAAATTTATGGGAAGTGTGGCTATTTCTCATAATGGAAAAATAGTATATAAAAATTTTGTTGGCTTTGCTGATGTCGAAAATAAAATAGCAGCAAACGAAAATTCTAAATATAGAATCGGTTCAATTTCTAAGACTTTTACCGCAGTTTTAGTTTTAAAAGCAATCGAAGAAAATAAAATTCAGCTTAATCAAACTATTGAAAGCTTTTTTCCAACGATTACAAACGCGAATAAAATTACCATTGAACATCTACTGAGACATAGGAGTGGAATTCATAACTTCACAAGCGATGAAGATTATTTAACTTGGAATACAAAACCTAAGTCTAAAGAAGAGATGGTAAAAATTATAACTAATGCTGGAAGTGACTTTGAACCAGATAGCAAAGCAGAATATAGTAATTCAAATTTTGTGTTACTTACCTATTTGTTAGAAGAAATTTATAAACAACCTTACGCTCAGCTTATCACCAATCGTATTACCAGACCAATAAGTCTAAATAATACTTACCTTGGCGGAAAAATTGATGTTGCTAAAAATGAAACTAAATCTTACACCTATTATGGTGATTGGAAAGTAGAGTCTGAAACAGATATCTCCATTCCTTTAGGTGCAGGAGGAATCGTTTCTACACCAAGTGATTTAGTAAAGTTTGGCGATGCACTTTTTAATGAAAAATTGTTGAGTAAAGAAAGTCTTGACAAAATGATGAGTATGAAAGATAATTTTGGATTAGGACTTTTTCATTTTCCTTTTAATGCCAAAATGGCTTATGGCCATAATGGCGGAATCGATGGTTTTTTATCAACTTTGACTCACTTTCCTAATGAAAAAATAACCTATGCCTTGACTTCAAATGGGATAAATTACGATTTTAATAGCATTTCTATTGCTGTTTTAAGTGAAGTTTTTGACGTCGATTATAGTATTCCTACTTTTAAAGAATACGATATACTTCCTGAAGAATTAGACCAGTATCTAGGTCTTTATTCTTCTAAAGAGTTTCCTTTAAAAATAACAATTACCAAAGAGAATAATGTACTATATGCACAAGCTACGGGACAATCATCTTTCCCGCTTGATGCGATAGATAAACACAAATTTTCTTTCGATTTGGCAGGAATTGTTTTAAGCTTTAACCCCGATGAGCATAGTTTGATTTTAGAACAAGGTGGAGGTAAGTATAAGTTTATGAAAGAGTAAATAAAAAATCCCGACCAATTAAGTCGGGCTTTTTTATTTAATTTCAAATGCTTTTAAATTTTTGGAGCAATCAATTTTTTCCAAATAAAAAGTATCAACAATCCACCGAGAATGGCAAAAATCCAATCAGCTGGACTCCAAAAGCTTGTTGTTTCGTCAAGTAATCCAAGCGCTCGACCGATAAATCCTCCGATAAAAGCACCTGCAATTCCGAGTAAAATAGTAACAATCCAACCTCCAGGATCTTTACCTGGCATAATAAGTTTAGCAATGGCTCCAGCAATGAGACCGAAAATAATCCACGAAAGTATTCCCATAATCTTAATTTTTTAAAGTTAGTAGTGGTTAAATTAATCAATTTTATCGAAATTTTAAATTTTTAACTTTTGTATTTTAATTACATTTGACAAAAATTTGTGATGAAAAGAATTTTAGCTTTTGTTTTTTTAGTATTTATAACGATCACGTTACAAGCGCAAAACAAGTCAAAAGACTCGCTCTATCAAGAGACTTTGGCTTTTCAGAAAGAGCAAAATTCCGACTTTAAAGACAAAGAAGAATCTCCGCTCAAAGCGAAGGACTTAAAGACTTTTAAGTCTTTAGACTTTTTTGCTCACAACCCTAGAATGGTGATTACGGCAAGTTTTAAGGAAACACCCGACGCACTACCGTTTTTTATGACTACTTCTACCGAGAGAAAGCCTTTATATCGAAAATATGGTGAGGCCACTTTTGAAATTGATGGAGAAAAATATACAGTTGAAATCTATCAGAACCAACGTTTGAAGTACGATAAAAAATACAAAGATCACTTGTTTTTACCTTTTAATGATCTAACCAACGGCGTAGAAACTTATGGTGGAGGAAGATACCTTGATTTAACCATTCCTAAAGGCAAAACGATTGTATTGAATTTCAATAAAGCTTATAACCCGTATTGTGCTTATAACGAAAAATATTCTTGCCCGATTCCGCCGGAAGCTAATTTTTTAAATTTTGAAATTAAAGCAGGCGTCAAAGCTTTCGATAAATTAAAGTAAAGTTTTGGCAAGCCAAATACCAAGCATCACAGCCAAAATACCTAAGAAAACACTTCCCAGCGTATAACCGAAAAATAAGATATAATTTTCGTTCTTCAGTAGATTAAAGTTTTCGAGTGCAAACGCAGAAAAAGTGGTAAAACCACCACAAAAACCGGTTGCTAAAAACAAGACTAAGTTTTGGTGTTGGGTTTGGTTTTTATAGAAATAAGTAGCAACAAAACCAATAAGTAAACTTCCTAAAACATTGACCAAAAATGTAGAAATAGGGTAGTTGCTCTGGATGAGTTTACCGACTAAAAACCGGCAAGCACTTCCTAAACCGCCACCTAAAAAAACCAAAAGCAAAGCTTTCATATTACATTTGGGTTTCTTCTAATGGACTATTTTCTTGCGCTGAAACAGGATCTTTTGTTGTTGTCGGCTTCTCTTCTAAAATAGGAATATAAATTTCGGTTACCCATGCTGCAGGATTTGGATTGGTTGCAGGATCGGTCACATACACCTCAAAAGGATCGGCACTCATATCTTTCATCAGATTGTTTTGGTTGAGGTATTCTTCTGCGGTTGTCCAAGCTGCCGATAGGTTTTTATAATCACCTTTTAAGGTAGTTTTCAAAACTGGTTGGGCAGGTAAAAATCCACATAAAATATTACTATCTGTTGGTGTGATAATTCTGCTGTTGGTAGGAATTCCTGGAGAAATAATCACACTGTTATTCATCTCGTTTATTTCGTTGTAAACCGTTAGCGGAGCTCCGTTTATCGGAATATTGTTATCAACCATAAAACGATGGATGGTTGGTAAAATTTCTGCCATTTTTTCGCCTAGCATTTTACTGTCACTTCGTGATGAAGTAGAAGAATACAAGTAAAAACCTCCACTGTGTCGAGTAACACCATCAACATTGATGCTAAAAGTTTCCATTTTTTTCAGGATAGACTTTTCGATATTGTCAAGGCCATTTTCTAACATCGGGGCAAATTTTTCTTCCGAAGATTGATCGTCGATCAACATCGCAAGTTTTTCCCAGAAGTTTCGCTTTCCTTCAATTGTCCAAATTACCTTGGTGCTATCATTTTCGGTGGTAAAAACCCAATTCATTTCTTTTTCGGCTTTACCAAAAGTGGTGTCAAAACTATACTTTTGTTTGATACTATTGTTCGGAATCACTTCTGTGGTTTCGTATTTTCCGTCGTTATAGGTGCTGCTCTCCCAACTATAGGTTGCACCTTCGCCGATGGTCTTTTCGCTTAAAGCGAAACTAATATTCTGGTCATTTGCAATTCTCGGGTCCCAATTTTCCCAATTTTTATAATTGTTGACTTCTTCAAAAGCCAAAACGTTAGGTACTGCCATTTTCTTAGATTTTTCGACTCTAAAATCGTTGTCTAATGTGGCAACGTAAATGGCGCCACCAATAATGACAATAAGTAATAAGAAAAATAAGTATTTGAATAATTTCATACCGATATTGTTGCTTTATTAGTGCTAATATAGTTATTTTACAACTTGTTAGTAAACTTAATGTAAAAAATATGAAACTTAAACTAATACCAATTTTATTAGCATCAGTAATTACATTTTCAGCTTGTAATGATGATAAGAAAATAAAAGAAAGTCCAGAAGTTAAAAAGGAAGACACGGCAAAATTTGATTATACGGTAGATCAGTTTGCAGATATAAAAGTGTTGCGTTATCAGATTCCTGGTTGGGAGGACTTGAATTTAAAAGAGCAACAATTGGTCTATTATCTTGTTCAGGCAGGCTTGTCGGGAAGAGATATTATTTGGGATCAAAATTATAAATACAACCTAACCATCAGAAAGGCTTTAGAAAACATATATCGCAACTATGAGGGAGATAAAAATGCAGAAGATTGGAAAGCTTTTGAAGAGTACCTAAAAAGAGTTTGGTTCTCCAACGGTATTCATCACCATTATTCGATGGATAAAATCATGCCAGAGTTCAGTAAGGAATATTTTACCACTTTATTAGAGGAAACCGACACGGCACTAGAAGGAGAAGCTTTAGAAGTAATCTTTAATGATAAAGACGCTAAAAAAGTAAACCTAAATGAAGCTAAAGGTTTGATTAAAGGTTCGGCAACCAATTTTTATGGTGATAATATCACAGCTGCTGAAGTCGATGCTTTTTATGCCAATAAAAAGTCACCAAACCCTAACCGTCCATTATCTTATGGACTCAACTCTAAGTTGGTCAAAGAAAATGGCCAATTGGTAGAAAAAGTATGGAAAAGTGGTGGAATGTACGGAGCAGCTATCGATAAAATTGTGTATTGGTTAGAAAAAGCGGTAACCGTTGCCGAAAACGAACAACAAGGAAAAGCTTTAGAATTACTGATCAAGTATTACAAAACAGGTAACTTACAAGCGTGGGATGACTATAATGTTGCTTGGGTTGCTGCTACCGAAGGCAATATCGATTACATCAACAGTTTTATTGAAGTATATAATGATCCAAAAGGTTATAGAGGATCCTATGAAAACATTGTGCAGATTAAAGATTTTGATATGTCTGAAAAGATGAAAGTTTTAGAAGACAATGTACAATGGTTTGAAGACAATTCACCTATCGATGATGCTCATAAAAAAGATTCGGTAGTTGGTGTTACCTATAAAACGGTAATTGTTGCAGGAGAAGCAGGAGACGCTTCACCAAGTACGCCAATAGGAGTGAACTTACCCAATGCCAACTGGATTAGAAAAGAACACGGAAGTAAATCGGTTTCTTTAGGAAACATCATCAATGCCTACAGCAATGCTGGTGGAAGCGAAAAACTAGACGAATTTGCGTATACCGACGAAGAGAAACAACTTTCTAAAGAATATGGAGAGTTGGCAGACAAATTACACACGGCTTTACACGAGGTAGTTGGTCATGCTTCAGGACAATTAAATCCTGGCGTTGGGGAAACCAAAGAAACCTTAAAAAGTTATGCTTCTACTTTAGAAGAAGGAAGAGCAGATTTGGTTGGGTTATACTATCTAATGGATCCAAAATTACAAGAACTTGGTTTGACCGATAACATCGAAAAATTAGGAAAAGCAGCTTACAACGATTACATCAGAAATGGTTTGATGACGCAATTAACGCGTTTAAAAATAGGAGACGATATCGAAGAAGCGCATATGCGTAATCGCCAATGGGTAAGTGCTTGGGTTTTTGAAAAAGGTAAAGAAGAAAAGGTTATTGAAAAAGTACAAGAAAACGGAAAAACTTATTTCAAGATTAATGATTACAATAAATTGAGAAGCTTATTTGGCGAACTTTTAAAAGAAACCCAACGCATCAAGTCTGAAGGTGATTACCAAGCCGCAAAAGATTTGGTTGAAAATTACGGAGTAAAAGTAGACCAAGAAATTCATAAAGAAGTATTAGAGCGAAGCAAAGATTTTAAATCGGCGCCATATAGTGGTTTTGTAAATCCTGTTTTGGTGGCAGAAACCAATGATGCTAGTGAAATCACTAAAATTACGGTAGAACAACCGAAGTCTTTTGAAGAGCAAATGTTGATGTACAGTGAAGAGTACGGGTTTTTGCCTGAAATGAATTAATAGATTTCTAGCATAGAGCGAAATAAAAAGCAGGAAGAAATTCCTGCTTTTTTATATGAAAATAAGAAATGATTAATCAATTTCACTATTGCTTGTTTCTTGAGTGGTAGAGGTTCTTTTGGATTTCCCGATACCAAACCTGAACCCAAGGTGTACATCTGCTTTTTTGATGGTATCTGAAAAAGCTGCCGAAATCGCAGAAGAAGAACCGACGTAAAAAAATCCACCTAAGCGTAAACCAAAACCTGCATTAAAACTGGAAATGGTAGAAACACTAAGAGGAAGATAAGCTTCAAAAGATTTTCCGGAGTATCTCGGGATTAAGGCATAAGTACTGTAATTAGGGATTACTGTATTTTCACTATTTTTTACCAGACTTTGATTGATTTGTACTGTCCCAAACAAGTTTCCGTAAACTTGATAATCGGCATAAATATTTAAAGAAGTTGGTAGTTTAACCTTGACGGTAGTTTCGGAGTCGGTGGATGTGAAATATGGACTGTCTTCTAAAATAGCGATGACATCTTCTGTGTTCTCTACATCTTCAAACTCAGAAGCATTAAATCGCTCTGTCTCAGGAATAGCTAACGTATAAGTTTCTCTTCTTGCATTTTCGTCTATATTGATACTACCAATGTCTTTTATGGCGAGGCCTAAGTTTAATTTATAAGCATATTTTGAATTTTCATTTTTTATCTGGTAATTAAAACCAATATCGGTTCCTAGACCATCGATACCGTTTCCTAAAAAACTATAATTATAATCTTCAAAACTTTCAGAAAAAATTCCGGCGTAAGCAAAATCTATACTAGCATTACCATTACTAAAATATAACTCATCGTTTTCTCTTTCGATACTTACATTAAGCTCATTTATTCCTCCATTGGCATAAGCTTCAGAGGCTAGTAATTTTAAAGTCAAACCAGCAGAAAGTTTAGAGGTTTCGTTTTCCATGATATTTCTAGCCACAGAAAAATCCAGTGTTTGATAGCCAATCGCCGTAATACGTTGATTTTCGTTGGTCTGTATTTCGGTAATTAAATCTTCTTCGGCTTCGATAATATCAATAAGATTAGGGTCGACATCGGTAAGGGAAACATTGGCATTAAGGGTGTATTTAAAACCAAAACCCCAGTTATTGATTCTTACTCCAATAGAAGGGCCGATTAATTTTAAGTTGATGGTAGAGTTAAACGGGTTATCTCCACTTAATAAATCAGATTCGTATGCTTCAGAAGATTTATCAGTATCTAAAAAATCTAGCATATTGATTTTGTTGTTGGAGGCATTTACACTTAAGTGAAATATACTTACATCTACTTTGTTGGAAAGGTTCACTAACTCTGCAGGATTATTATCTACATTGAGCATGGTAGTTTTGTGGGAAGTATTGATTCCTAAAAAATGTTCTTGCGTAAACCCCAATAACGGAACTAGACACGCGAGTGTGAAAACTAGTTTTTTCATGATAGATAATTTTGGTTGTTAATTATTTTGGTCTAAAATTATAAATAGTGCAGATGGATTGAAATACCCGAAAATGGGTATTTATTTAAAATCATACTTGCTTTCGAGCGCATAACGCAACAATTCACCTTTGCCTTGTAGGTTAAGTTTTTTGATCATGTTTTTGCGGTGGGTTTCTACCGTAGAAACCGAGCAAAACCTGATATCAGCAATCTCGTTGGAAGTTTTTCCTTGACCGATAAGTTTTAAGATTTCGGTTTCACTTTTAGAAAGCACAGCAGTTTGTGTGCGTGAACTTTCTTCTTCCAATTTTGATAAATCGAGGTGATTGTCGAAAAAAGTTTCGCCTTGAGCTACTTTTTCAATGGCATTTTTTACATCAGTCAATGAGGCGTTTTTTAGTAAATATCCCGAAGCTCCAGCAGCAACCATTTGTTGGAGTGCATCGGTTTGGTCGAACATGGTAAACGCAATAACTTTGGTTTGCGGAAACTCTTTTTTGATGATTTTGGTAGCTGCAATACCATCTATTTTCGGCATCCTGATATCGGTTAAAACCATGTTAGGTTGTTTTTTACGGACAATTTCCAACAAATCTTCACCGTTGTTGGCAAAGCCTACAATTTCTATGTTTTCTTCGTACTGAAGTAACAATTGTATGCCGTCTATCAAGGCTTGATGGTCTTCTGCTATGGCTAATCGTATCATGTGGGTATGTTTATAATAATGCTGGTTCCTCTACGAGGATAGCTGTCTATTTCTAAAGTTCCGCCAAGGTGTTCTACACGTTTGTCGATGGTTGACAAACCAATACCGTTTCTTTTTAGGTTTTTATTGGTTGTAAAACCTACACCATTGTCTTCTACAATGATGTTGAGTGAATTCTCGTGGTGCGTTAGTGAAATGTTTATTTCATGGGCTTGTGCATGTTTGATGGCGTTGGCAAGTAACTCTTGTATCATTCTAAACAGTGTGATTTCCAATTGATTTTCGATACGTTCGTCTTGTAAATAATCTTGTACATGAATCTGCAGATCGTTGGTCGAAAAGCTATTGGCTAAATTTTTTACCGCCGGCACCAAGCCTTCTTTTGCCATCACACCAGCGTTTTTTTGGTGCGAGATGGTTCTTACCTTTTCATAAGCATCATCCAACAAAACTTGTGACTTTTCGATATCGGCTTGGTTTTCTTTATCCAGTTTATTTTTGAGGTTATCAGTATGCAGTTTTAAAGCGGCCAAAGTGCTACCTAAATTGTCATGCAGGTTTTCCGCAAGACGTTGACGCTCGTTTTCTTGCTCGGTCACCATCGCATTGATGGTATTTACTTCTTCGTTTTTTAGTTTTCGCTCTAGATTTTGCAAGTTGATTTCTTGTTGTTGTTCTTTGATGATTTGCTTACGCTTTAGGTTTTTATAAAACAGATAGGTGAAAATTGCACCCAAAACGGCGAGGACGATAAAACCAATAATCATGCTTTTTTGAGTAGTTTTTCTACGATCGACTTCTGTTTTTAGAATAAGGTTTTCTTTTTCTTTTTTCTCGGTTTCGTATTTGGTTTGTATTTCTGAGATGGCAATGTTTTGCTCAGTACGGTTAATACTGTCCCGCATTTGGTTGTACAACTCATAATATTTTAAGGCATTATCGACATCACCTAAGTTTTTATAATACGTGCTGTATTTCTGGTAGATAATCTTTTTATACGCCACTTCACGATCATAGTCTTGTATCGTATCTGCAATTTGTATATGTCTCAATGCATTATTATAATCTTTATCTATTTCAAGACTGTTGGCAATGTTAATGTAAGCAGTGACTATTTTCTCATTATCCCGAGGTGTTTTATAATTTTTTAAAGCTTCCTGATAATAATATCTTGCAGAATCCTGCTTTTTAATATAACCTGAATAAATCAAACCTAAATTTGCAGCAAAAGCTCCAACGCTTACGCTATCGTTATTTTTTTCTGCTATTCTTTTTCCTTTTAAGAAATAATTCTTAGATTTTAATTGAGTTTTTCGAGCAAAATAGTAGCTACCAAAAGCATTGTATGCTTTCAGTAATAGTTTTGTGTCACTATTATCTCTGGCATAACGATAAAAATCATTAAGATATGGTAGTGCTTCTTTTCTTAATTTCTTTTCTGCATTTAATATCCAGAATATTTCATAATTACAAACGGCTATATTTTTTTGATCTTTTAATGAATTATATATTTTAATAGCCTTTTCATAGTTAGCTAACGCAATATCATTTTTGTTTAATCCTTTATAGTTTTCGGCTAAAGAAAATAAACTATCAGCCTTTGCTTTTTGATTAATATGATTTAAGTTTTTTTTTTGAAAAAAATAGGTGTATGTATCTAACTCAAGCCCAAAGTTAAAGGCTAAAAGAAATAATACTATAATCTTGTGATAACTCCTCCACATGCTTCTTGGGGTTGAACAGTTTTGATGCCATCTATGGTTTTTTTGTCATCACAAGGATCTTCATACGCGCTTAAACCAAGACTGCTAACTAAAGTTCTTGCTTCATCTACTAAGCTGCTATTGAAATCTTCTGGGTGATCACTTAAGACAATGATTTGTAGTTTATTACGATATAGAGAGGTGATTCCTGTTTCGTGCAACATAAAATCCAATTCTAGAATATGTGTGGTTTCCTCTGGTTTTCTTTCGTTGTGTGTATTGTCAGTAATAACAACATAAACAGTTGTTGCGGTAGGACAAGAAATGTTATATATTGAATAGCACAGGTAATTTGCATTCGAAACGGGAATTTTGATATATGCTCTAGTCTCTTCAAAGATTTCACCTTCGATGTAACTATGTCCCCCTGCTACCATAAAATTATTATTAAAAGCAGGATCGTGACTATTGATTTCTCTGATAGATTGATTGATTCTCATGTTGTAAAGATTTTTGGTTAATTATTTTTAGTTAAAATTAAGCAATAAATCTTAGAATAACATACCCAATAACGGGGATATTGAAAAGAGAAAGAAATTAGTATCCTGTTCTAATCGCTTCTACAGGATCTAGTCGCGAAGCCGATAAGGCAGGGAAGATACCAGAAATCAAACCAATTAATATCGAAACGGAAACCCCGTAAAAAATATTCATAAAAGAGAGTACAAACTCAAAATCGCCTGTAAAATTAGAAAGTACAGCCGCAATCACCCAAACTAAGAAAACACCAATCATTCCACCAACGAGCGCTAGAATAATGGCTTCAAATAAAAACTGAAGTAAGATAAACTTGTTTTTAGCACCCAAAGATTTTTGTATGCCGATAATGTTGGTGCGTTCTTTTACCGATACAAACATAATGTTGGCAATACCAAAACCACCTACCAAAAGTGAAAACCCGCTAATGATAAGTCCCATAAAATTGAGTTGCCCGGTGATGTTGTCTATCAAATCGGTAAAGCCTTTAAGCTGATTGACAAAAAAGTTGTTGATATCGGTCGGTTTCAAGCCACGATATAAGCGTAATTGCTGTTCTAACATAGCGATGTATTCGTCATTATCGACACCACTTGCGGGTTTAATGATAATTTGCGGAAAGGTTTGTCGATTATTGTCCCCATAAATTTGGCGTACCACATTTACAGGTATAAAAACACTCCCGTCTTTGGAAGGACCAAACATATTTTGCCCTTCTTTTTCTAAAACACCAATCACGTTAAAACGCTGTCCGTACAAACGTACTTCTTTGCCCATCGCATTTTGTGGGGTCGTAAAAAGGTTTTCGGCAATTTCATAACCTAGAATAAGCACTTTAGAACCGCTTTTAGCCTCTGACTCATTAAAAAATCGGCCTTCTTCTAATTGCAGTGCTTCAATGTAATAGTATTCACTGCCTATTGCGCCAATACTTACTCCTTCAGCTTGCTTTCCTTCATAGGTTATAGAATTGGCTGGGACATTTAGAGAAAACGTAATGGCTTCGGTATCGGGCATATTTTTTTTCAGGTAAGCATATTCGTCATAACTCACATCGGGAAACTGTTCTAATTTCCATCGTGGGATTTCGGTAGGACCAAACGAGTAACGCATGATGATAATCGTGCTATTATCAAGCGAGCTCAAGCTGCCTTTTACTTCTTTCTCTAAAGAATCTACCGCAGCTAAAACGGCAATAATTGAGAAAATACCAATAGTCACGCCCAATAAAGACAAAAATGTCCTTAATTTGTTGTTTTTAAGAGAGTTGATAGCGAAATTAAAACTTTCTTTAATAACTCTAAGGTAGATTAGCATAGCTTTCTGGCGTGTTTTCTAAAATGATGGTTTAAAGATAGGACGAACATTTAATTTTTTTGTTACAATTTTTAAAAATTTAAAAGCGTTTCCGCTTTAGGTTTTGTGCTTAAAATGTTACTTTCGCAACTTAAATCAGCACCATAAAAATGAATCAGACAAAAACGGCAAAAACAGCCTTAATTTCGGTATTTCACAAAGACGGATTAGAACCTTTGGTAAGAAAATTTGATGAATTGGGAATTACCATTTATTCTACCGGAGGAACAGAAAAATTTATCAAAGACCTAGGAATAAATGTAGTTCCGGTGGAAGACGTGACTTCGTACCCTTCTATTTTGGGAGGTCGTGTAAAAACGCTTCACCCAAAAGTTTTTGGAGGTATTCTCAACCGTCAAGATAACGAAAGCGATGTCCAAGAGATGGAAACTTATGAAATCCCGCAGTTAGACATCGTCATTGTCGATTTATACCCATTTGAAAAAACAGTGGCTTCAGGAGCTAACGAACAAGATATTATAGAAAAAATAGATATCGGAGGTATTTCGCTCATTCGCGCAGCTGCGAAAAATTTTAAAGATGTACTTTGCGTTTCGTCGATGAACGATTACCAAGAAGTGTATGATTTGTTAGACAAAAACAACGGAGCAACAACCCTTGCCGATAGGAAGCGTTTTGCCGCAAAATCATTTAATGTTTCGTCGCATTACGATACGGCTATTTTCAATTATTTTAATCAAGAAGAAGTCGTTTACAAACAAAGCTTTGATCAAGGAAGTGAGTTGCGTTACGGCGAAAACCCGCACCAAAAAGGTTATTTCTATGGTGATTTAGAAGCGATGTTCGATAAATTACACGGTAAAGAATTGTCGTATAACAACTTATTAGACGTTGATGCTGCCGTTAACCTGATGAACGAATTTAAAGGAGAAAATCCCACTTTTGCCATTTTAAAGCACAACAATGCGTGTGGTTTGGCGCAACGCAATACGATTTTAGAAGCCTACAAAGATGCTTTGGCTGGTGATCCGGTTTCTGCTTTTGGCGGAATATTAATTAGTAATACCAAAATAGATTCCGCTACAGCGGAAGAAATACACCAATTGTTTTGCGAAGTGGTGATTGCACCAGCTTATGACGAGGATGCCTTAGAAATTTTAAAAGGAAAGAAAAACAGGATTATCCTCATTCAGAAAGATATCGAGTTACCTGCAACTACCGTTAGAACTTGTTTAAATGGTGTTTTGGTGCAGGACAAAGACTTACAAACCGATAGTCAAGAAAACTTAGACTTGGTGACCAACGAAAAACCAACTACACAAGAAACAGAGGATTTATTATTTGCTTCAAAAATTTGTAAACACACCAAATCGAATACCATTGTTTTAGCAAAAAACAAACAACTTTGTGCCAGCGGAACAGGACAAACCTCACGGGTAGATGCCTTACGACAAGCTATTGAAAAGGCAACTAGTTTCGAGTTCGATTTGAACGGAGCGGTAATGGCAAGTGATGCTTTTTTTCCGTTTCCAGATTGTGTAGAAATTGCCCATAAGGCAGGAATCACGGCAGTTATTCAGCCAGGAGGATCTATAAAAGATAATTTAAGTATAGATTATTGCAATAAAAATGATATTTCTATGGTTATGACAGGTACGAGACATTTTAAACATTAATTTTTATACCTTTACAAATTACCACTAAACACGTATATGGGATTTTTTGATTTTTTAACCGAAGAAATTGCAATAGATTTAGGAACTGCCAATACTTTAATTATTCATAACGACAAGGTTGTTGTTGATAGTCCTTCTATCGTAGCGAGAAATCGTACCACAGGAAAAATAATAGCTGCAGGAAAAGAAGCAGCGATGATGCAAGGTAAAACACACGAAAACATCAAGACAATTCGCCCGTTAAAAGACGGTGTCATTGCAGATTTCGACGCGAGTGAGCAAATGCTTACCATGTTCATCAAAAATATTCCGGCTTTAAAGCGAAAATTATTTACACCCGCATTACGAATGGTAATATGTATTCCTTCAGGAATTACCGAAGTAGAAATGCGTGCGGTAAAAGAAAGTGCCGAACGTGTCAATGGGAAAGAAGTTTACTTGATTCACGAACCTATGGCAGCAGCGATAGGTATTGGGGTTGATATTATGCAGCCCAAAGGAAATATGATTGTGGATATCGGAGGTGGAACCACCGAAATTGCAGTGATTGCTTTGGGTGGAATTGTTTGTGATAAATCGATAAAAGTGGCAGGTGATGTTTTTACCAATGATATCATTTACTACATGCGAACACAACATAACTTATATGTTGGGGAAAGAACCGCAGAGAAAATCAAAATACAAATTGGTGCTGCTACAGAAGATTTAGAAGTCCCACCAGAAGATATGAGTGTTCAAGGACGTGATTTGCTTACTGGTAAACCAAAACAAGTAGAAGTTTCTTATCGAGAAATTGCCAAAGCTTTAGATAAATCTATACTTCGTATCGAAGATGCTGTAATGGAAACTTTATCACAAACCCCACCAGAATTAGCAGCCGATATTTACAACACCGGAGTTTATCTTGCCGGAGGAGGTTCGATGCTTCGTGGCTTAGACAAACGTCTGTCTATCAAAACAGATTTACCGGTTTACATTGCAGAAGATCCGTTAAGAGCCGTGGTAAGAGGAACAGGAATTACCTTGAAAAATATTGCTAAGTTTAAAGGGGTTCTCATTAAATAGTAGAACTGGTTTATGAAACAGATTATCAACTTTTTTATAAAGTATAAAAACACTATACTTTTTTTAAGTCTGTTTCTATTAGCAATCTATTTTACCATACAAAACCATTTTTACCACAAAAGTAGAATCCTAAACTCTACTAATTTCATTACTGGAAAAGTGTATGATTTGCGTAGTAACATCAATGATTATTTTTACCTTAAGTCTCAAAACGAGCGTTTGATCGAAGAGAATAAAAACTTACGCGAAGCTTTACTTATCTTCGATTATAACAAAAAAGACACCATTATTTCAGGAATCGATTTTAAAGCAAAACCTTTTGTGTTTCAAACCGCTAAAGTTATTGCAAATCGGTATGCTAGGTTAGACAATTACATTTTAATCAACAAAGGAAAAAATGATAGTATTCATATTGATAATGGAGTAATTACTAGCAAAGGAATTGTAGGGATTGTCGATCAGGTTTCCGAAAATTATGCTCGAATACAATCTATTTTAAACTCACGATCAGCAATAAATGTAAAATTAAGAAGTTCACATCATTTTGGTACACTTACGTGGAATGGGAAAGATCCAAATATTGTACAAGTGATTGAAATCCCAAAACTAGCTCAGGTAAAAAAAGGAGATACCATTATTACCGAAGGTCGTTCATTAATTTTTCCAGAAGGTTTGCCAGTAGGAGTAGTAGAAGATTTTGCAATTGATGGCGCGAGTAGTTTCTATAAAATAGACGTACGTTTATTTAACGATATGACCAATATTGGCTATTTGTACGTGATAAAGAGTGAAAACCAAGAAGAACTCAAATCTTTAGAATTGGAAGAAAATGAGTAACGATTTTATAAAACATAGTTTACGTTTTATCCTTTTGGTTGCCATACAAGTTTTGGTGCTCAACAATATCAATTTTTCAGGAGATATCAACCCATACTTGTATGTCTTGTTTATTCTCTTGCTACCTTTCGATTTACAGGGAATGCAAGTGATTCTTTACAGTTTTCTTATCGGCATGACCATCGATATTTTTGAAGACACTGGAGGAATAAATGCTGCTGCAAGTGTTTTTATCGCTTATATCAGACCTTTAGTTTTAAAATTTTCATTTGGAGTAAGTTATGAGTTTCAAACGATTAAGTTTTACCAAACCGCAATCTCAAACCGATTGACATATATCCTGATACTCATATTTATACATCACTTTGTATTGTTTAGTTTAGAATATTTTAACTTCACATTTTTTCTCGATATTTTAAAGAAAACTATCTTATCTACTATCTTTACGGTATTTGTAATTTTAATTGTAAATTCTATATTCATCAGTAGAAGAAAATGAGAAAAATCCTTCCTTTAACTATTATTGTACTTACCAGTTTGGTGTTTATAGGAAGACTTTTTTATCTCCAAATTGTAGATACTTCTTATGCGGTTTTGTCGGCCAATAATGCGATTAAAATCGAATACAACTATCCGCAAAGAGGTTATGTGTTCGATAGAAATGGAGAATTATTGGTGGCCAATCAACCATCTTACGATGTGATGGTTATTCCGCGCCAAGTAAAACCTTTTGATACCCTAGAGTTTTCTACCTTACTTAATATTTCTAAGGAATTTTTAATCGAAAGATTAGACAAAGCAAAAGTTTATTCACCCAGATTACCTTCGGTAGTGATCCCACAACTTACCAAAGATGAGTTTGCCTATTTGAAGGAAAAATTGCGAAAATTTGAAGGTTTTTATATTCAGAAAAGATCACTTCGGGAATACCATGTTTCCCATTCTGCCAGTGTATTGGGCTATATTTCTGAAGTAACCGACAGCGAGGTAAAATCGATGAAATATTACAATTCTGGAGATAATATTGGTCGATCGGGTGTCGAAAAACAATACGAAGAAGTTTTACGTGGGATAAAAGGAGTAAAGTACATTCAGAAAGACAATTTTAATAGAGAGATTGGTCCTTATAAAAGCGGAACTTTAGATACCTTGCCCGTTCGAGGAAAAGATATTACGCTCACTTTAGATGCCAGACTACAGGCTTACGCCGAAAAGTTGATGCAGGGCAAACGTGGTGGCATTGTGGCCATCGAACCGCAAACTGGCGAAATTTTAAGTTTGGTAACTGCTCCTTACTATGATCCAGCACTTTTGGTGGGAAGAAAACGTTCTAAAAACTTTACGAGACTTTGGTACGATACCATTAGCAAACCACTATTCAACAGACCTTTACAAGCGATGTATCCGCCTGGTTCCCCTTTTAAGGCATTAACGGGTTTGGTTGCACTAGAAGAAGGCGTAATCAATACGAGCGATAAAGTAGATTGCCATCACGGGTTTTATTATGGTAGAAATGCTCGAATGGGTTGTCATAATCACCCAGCACCTTTATCGATTACACCAGCATTAGCTCATTCGTGTAATGCTTTTTTTGCAAAATCACACATGAAGATTATCAATAAATTCGATACTTCGGTGGAAGGTATGGATGCGTGGAATAAGCATATGAAATCTTTTGGTTTAGGAGATTATTTAGGTAACGACTTACCTGTAGGTCAACCTGGAAGAATACCAGATGGTGACTACTATACCAGAAAGTATAATACCAAGAGGTGGTATTCCACCTATACCTTATCTAGTGGTATTGGTCAAGGAGAAGTATTGACGACTCCTATTCAATTAGCAAATGTTACCGCAGCTATTGCCAATCGAGGTTGGTTTTACACACCTCATATTCTTAAAGAAATTGACGGTAAACCTATTAAAGATAAAGATTTTACAGTAAAAAACATGACCACGGTTAAGCCTGCCAATTTTGAACCTATTATCGAAGGTATGCATGATGTTTATAGGTACGGTACAGCGTATTCTTTAAGGATACCAGACATTGAGATTTGTGGTAAAACAGGAACAGCTGAAAACTTTATTAGACTCAACGGAAAGAAAACGCAATTAACCGACCACTCTATATTTATCGCTTTCGCACCAAAAGATGATCCGAAAATAGCGATAGCGGTTTTTATCGAAAATGGTTATTGGGGTTCTCGTTACGCTGGAAAAATTGCCAGCTTGATGATTGAAAAATATATCAAAGATGAAATTACCAGAACCGACCTCGAAGATTGGATACTTTCACATTCGTTAGAAGATGAATATGCTAAGCCTTACAGTGGCGAACCTTTTAAAATCAATCAATAATGAGGAAATCGAATGCTTTTGATTGGTTAACGATTATTTTGTATTTCATTTTAGTGATTTTTGGCTGGATGAATATCTATTCAGCTTCTTTTTCTGGTGCGGAAACGAGCTATTTCGATATGGATCAACCTTATGGAAAACAAGCGGTCTTTATTGTTTTAAGTGTTGTCTTAATTGTTTTCTTATTGGCATTAGAGTCGAAGTTTTATGAACGTTTTGCCAGTATTATCTATATAGGTTCCTTGTTGTCATTAATTGGACTTTTTGTTTTCGGTAAAACTATTTCGGGAGCAACTTCGTGGTATGCTTTCGGTAGTTTTAGTCTGCAACCTAGTGAGTTCGCAAAAGCTGCCACGGCATTAGCACTTGCTAAATACTTGAGCGATATCCAAACCGATATCAAGACTTTAAAAAATCAATTGGGTTCTTTTCTTATTATCTTTTTACCAGCGATTTTAATTATTCCACAGCCTGACCCTGGAAGTGCGTTGGTTTATTTGGCTTTTTTATTTCCCTTGTACCGGGAAGGTTTATCTGGATTTTATCTCATTATCGGAGCCTCACTTATACTCATTTTTATTCTCACTTTAGTTTTAGGTTCTATTTGGGTAAGTATGATCATTGTTCTGTTGGGAATACTCTTTTATTTTTATAGAAGAAGAAGGGCTTCTATTCCCAAAATAGGAATTTTATTGCTCTTCGGAATTTTATTTTCTTTTTCCGTCAATTATATCTTTAATAATCTTTTTGAACAGCGTCACCGTGATCGCTTTAATATTGTACTTGGTAAGGAAGTAGATGCCAAAGGTATTGGTTACAATACCAATCAAAGTCAAATCGCGATTGGTAGTGGCGGACTAAAAGGAAAAGGTTGGACACAAGGAACACAAACCAAAGGGAATTTTGTACCCGAACAACACACCGATTATATTTTTAGTACCGTTGGTGAAGAGTGGGGCTTTCTCGGGACCAGCTTTTTTATAATCATTTATACCTTGTTACTTATTAGGCTTTTGGTGATGGCAGAAAGGCAGAAATCACAGTTCAATCGGGTGTACGGTTATAGCGTTCTCGGAATACTTTTTATACACTTTGTGGTGAATGTCGGGATGGTTATTGGTCTCATGCCAACCGTTGGAATTCCGTTGCCGTTTTTTAGTTACGGAGGTTCTGGACTTTGGGGTTTTACGATATTGCTCTTTATTTTCGTTAAGTTAGACGGAAACCGAAAGAGCTTACAGTTTTAGAATGATAAGACTACTTCTTTCGATTCAACTCATAAAAATCATGTCTACGATCTTTCAAGTTGTGTACGCTACCAAAAGTATGCAACTCGCGTAACAAGTCGATATCGACATCGGCGACCAAAATCATTTCGGTGTTGGGTGTCGCTTCGGCTTTTACACCGTTAGAAGGGAAGGCAAAATCACAAGGTGTAAACACTGCTGATTGTGCATATTGAATATCCATATTGTGAACTTTCGGCAAGTTACCCACACTTCCAGCAATCGCGACATAACATTCGTTTTCGATAGCTCTAGCTTGCGCACATAATTTTACACGCGAAAATCCGTTTTGGGTATCCGTTAAAAACGGAACAAAAAGAATGTCCATTCCTTCGTCGGAAAGTAGTCTGGAGAGCTCTGGAAATTCTACATCATAACAAATAAGAATACCAATTTTACCACAATCGGTATCAAAAGATTTTAGGGAGTTTCCTTTTTGTAAACCCCAAACACGAGCTTCGTCTGGCGTGACGTGTATTTTCTCAAAGCGCTCGACACTTCCGTCACGTTTGCACAAATAACCTACGTTGTAGAGTTTATCGTTAATCATTTCTGGCATACTTCCCGTAATGATATTGATGTTGTAAGAAACCGAAAGTTCAGCAAACCGTTCTTTTATATTTTCAGTAAAACCAGCGAGTTCCCTAATCGCATCCGACTCACTTAAGTCATTGAATTTTGCCATCAATGGAGCATTGAAGAACTCTGGGAATAAAGCAAAATCGCAACGATAACCCGCAACGGTATCTAAAAAATATTCGGCTTGAGCCATCAAATCATCTAAATCTTTATACGATCGCATTTGCCATTGTATGAGACCTAATCGTACGACATTCTTAGTAGAAGTTGGCGTTTTACTCGGTTTGGTGTAATAAATATTGTCCCATCGTAGTAAAACAGCATGTTCTTTTGAAGCTTTGTCACCTTCAAGATAACCTTTTAAAATCCTAACCGGATGAAAGTCGTTCGACAGTTGAAAATTTAAGACCGGATCTTCAATTTCCTTTCTTTTTACCTTATCCAGATATTGTTTTGGCGTCAACTCTTTGGCGTATTTATGGTAATTGGGAATTCTTCCGCCAAAAACAATTCCTTTAAGATTTAGGCTTTCGCATAATTCTTTTCGGTAGTCGTACAATCTTCTTCCGAGGCGTAAACCACGGTATTCAGGTTTGATAAAAACATCGAGGCCGTACAATAAAGTTCCATCATTAGAATGAATATGAAAAGCCTCATCACCAGCCACATCATCATAGGTATGTTGTGTTTCTAAATCTTTGTTTTTTACAATAATCGATAAGGCACTTCCAGCAATTTCCCCATTGACCAAAATCACTACTTGCCCTTGAGGGAAAATCTTGATAAGTTGTCTAATTTCCTCTTTTTCCCAATGCGAATTAGGTACATCTTTATAGGCAGATTTGGTCGCTGCTTTTAGTGCGTCATAATCTTTAAGAGAAAGTAGACGAAGCTCTATGTTTTCAATTTTATCCATCAAATTTGGAGTTTCAAGTTAAAAGTTAATGGTTAAAAGATCGGATTAATCCATTAACAAATCAACACATTACAAAGATTTCGCTTTAAGCGGATTTTTACATATCGAGAAGATAAGCAAAAATAAGTGGAGCGACAATGGTAGCATCACTTTCGATAATGAACTTAGGCGTGTCGATATCGAGTTTCCCCCAAGTAATTTTTTCGTTAGGAACGGCACCCGAATACGAACCAAAACTGGTGGTTGAATCTGAAATTTGGCAGAAATAACTCCAAAATGGCGTGTCTGTTCTTTCCATATCTTGGTACAACATCGGCACGACACATATTGGGAAATCTCCTGCGATTCCGCCACCAATTTGAAAGAAGCCAATTCCTTCCGATACACTTGGTTGGGTACTTTCTGTATACCAATCGGCCAAAAACGTCATATATTCAATTCCTGATTTCATCGTGCTGGCTTTGAGTTCACCTTTTAACACATAGCTGGCAAAAATATTACCCATCGTACTGTCTTCCCAACCAGGAACAACAATCGGTAAGTTTTTTTCCGCGGCAGCGTACATCCAAGAATCTTTGATATCAATTTCGTAATATTCTTCGAGTACACCACTCAACAACATTTTATACATAAACTCATGCGGGAAATAACGCTCTCCTTTTTCTTCGGCATCTTTCCATATCTTGAAAATATGCTTTTGTAAACGCCTAAAAGCTTCTTCTTCAGGAATACAAGTGTCAGTCACACGATTGAGGCCTTTTTCGAGCAAATCCCATTCTTCTTTTGGGGTAAGGTCCCGGTAATTAGGAATACGCTTGTAATGCGAATGTGCCACCAAATTCATAATATCTTCTTCTAAATTGGCTCCGGTACACGAAATGATATGTACTTTGTCTTGGCGAATCATCTCGGCGAAAATTTTGCCCAATTCTGCGGTACTCATTGCTCCGGCAAGTGAAACCAACATTTTATTGCCTTTGTTAAGTTGGTTTTCGTACTCCTTAGCAGCATCAACCACACTAGCAGCATTAAAATGCAAGTAATATTTTTGAATGAATTGTGAAATGGCTCCTTTACTCATAATATTTTAGTTTAATAATGTTTCGTCACCCTGAACTCGTTTCAGGGTCTCAAAATATGAGATGCTGAATAAAGTTCAGCATGACACTTGAAAATTAATGTTTATCAAGTTGAAAGTTTCAATGTTTCAGGTTTAAAGTTCGATTTCGATTTCAACTTCTCCAATCTATTCATCTTCGTCATCTTCTTCGCTAATGTTCTCATATTTGAACTTATAGCTCAGCATTTTATAATAAAGTTTTGCTGCTAGAAAATCGGATGATTTTTCTTGTGCGTTCGGACAAAGTTCTACGATATCAAAACCGACAACGTTTTTCTTTTTAAAGATTAATTTTAAGAAATCTAAAGTTTCATACCAAAATAAACCTCCTGGTTCGGGAGTTCCCGTTGAAGGCAAAATAGAAGGATCGAAAGCATCTAGATCGATTGTGATAAATACATTGGGTGTCATTTGGCCAAGCGCATCATCCATCCAATCTTCGTATAAATCGTGTGCAAAATAGGTTTGGTTTTCATCCATATATTGCAATTCTTCTTCATCCATCGAACGGATTCCCACTTGAATTAAGTTGGTGGTTTTACTTGCTTCGTGAACGGCACAAGCATGATTGCAAGATGTTCCTTCGTATTCTTTTCTTAAATCCGCATGAGCATCTATTTGTACCACGGTTAAATCTTCAAAACTTTCGTTGAAAGCTCTAATGGTTCCGATAGAAATAGAGTGTTCGCCACCAAAAATAGTGACAAATTTATCTTGCTTGATGTAATTTTTGGTCGTCTTATGTACCGCTTCTACCATTTTTTCTGGTGAAGAATTTTCGGTCACCGGCGGAGCAAGGTAAACCCCTTTTTTATAGACTTCGGTACGGGTTTCGATATCGAAAAGCTCCATATTTTCTGAAGCATCGAGAAAAGCTTGTGGGCCTTTATCGGCACCTTTTTGCCAAGTACTTGTTCCGTCGTAAGGAACAGGAATCAATACTACTTTTGCATCGTCTAAACGGGCATATTTATCTGGAATACCCGCATAATTTTTTTTAGTTGTCATGATGTTAATAACCTAATATTTGTAATAAATCTTCACTTTTTTGTTGTTCGCTAAACAGTTTGGTTGTGATGTTTCCGTTTTTGTCTTTATCGATTAAAATATGTTTAGGTGAGGGAATCAAACAGTGTTGTAAACCGCCAAAACCACCAATGGTTTCTTGGTAAGCTCCTGTATTGAAAAAACCAATATACAGCGGTTTTTCCTTTTTAAAACGCGGTAAATAAATCGCGTTCATGTGTTGCTCACTGTTGTAATAATCGTCGCTATCACAAGTTAATCCGCCAAGGAGCACACGTTCGTAGTCGTCTTCCCAACGGTTAACCGCCAACATGATAAACTTTTTACTGATCGCCCAAGTATCGGGCAAAGTCGTGATAAAAGAAGAATTGATCATATTCCATTTTTCACGATCGTTTTGTTGTTTTTGGTAGAGCACCTCATAAATTGCACCACCGCTTTCACCTACGGTAAAACTGCCAAATTCTGTAAAAATATGCGGAACAGGAACATCGGCTTCTTGACAGGCTTTGTTGATCTGATTGATGATTTCATCGATCATATATTGATAATCGTACTCAAAATGCAATGAGTTTTTGATAGGAAAACCACCACCAATATTTAGGCTATCTAAAGTTGGGCAAATCCGTTTTAAGCGAATATATACTTTGAGACATTTTAAGAGTTCGTTCCAATAATAAGCATTGTCACGAATACCAGTATTGATGAAAAAGTGAAGCATTTTAAGCTCAACTTTATCGTTGTTTTTGATTTGCTCTTCGTAAAACGGAACGATATTTTTATAGCCAATACCTAACCTCGATGTGTAAAACTCAAACTTTGGTTCTTCTTCGGAAGCAATTCTAATCCCTATTTTGATATCTCCTTTTATTTCTTCGCCAAGTAAATCTAACTCTTCATAATTATCGATAATCGGGATACAATTGTTGTGACCGCTATTGATAAGTCTGGCGATATTGGCAATGTATTGTTCGCGTTTAAAGCCGTTACAGATGACAAAAGTATCATCGGTAATTTTACCTTCTTTTTTGAGGCTCTCTACAATATCGATATCAAAAGCAGAAGAGGTTTCGATATGGATATTGTTTTTTAAAGCTTCGTTTAGTACATGTTTAAAATGCGAACTTTTGGTACAATAACAATAATTATAGGTAGCTTTATAATTGTGCTTGTCTATTGCTTTGGTAAACCATTTTTTAGCCCGTTGTATGTTGTCGGAAATCTTTGGTAAATAAGTGAATTTTAATGGGGCTCCATATTCTTTGACCAATTCCATCAAGTCGATTTGATGAAATTGTAAAGTATCGTCTTTTAAAGTAAATTCTTCTTGAGGAAAATAATACGTCTGATCGATGAGATCTAGGTATCTTGTATTCATTTATAATTTTTTAAAAAAGAAAATTAAGAATTTATAAATAAAGTTTTCTTAAATTAAAGTAAAATCTATTTTTCGTGCAAATAGAAATTATTTTTAAATGTAAAACAAGCTACTTTTAGTTAAAATTTTACCGAAAAGATAAATTGATTAAATCATCCCCAAATTAATGATTTCCTGTTTATTAAGGTGTCTGTAATTACCTCTTGGTAAATCTTTTTTAGTTAAACCACCAAAAACAACGCGATCTAGTTTCACTACTTCATATCCTAATTTTTTAAACAAGCGTTGTACCACGTGGGGTTTAGTACTTTTTAACTCAATACCTACTTCTTTTTTGGGTTTGTTTTCTACATAATCTACCGCATCAACAATCACTTTTCCATCTTCTAAAGTTACTCCTTCTTTTATCAATTCTAAATCGGCTTGACTTAAATTTTTGTTGAGTTCTACGTGATAAATTTGGCGGATTAGTTTTTTACTACTTCCCAAGTTTTTTGCCATCGTTCCGTCATTGGTAAAAAGTAAAAGTCCTGTGACGCTGGTATCGAGTTTTCCAATAGGGTTGAGCTTGGATTTTGATGCACCAGCAATCAAATCCATCACGGTTCTGTTGTTTTTTTCTAAACTGCCAGTAACGTAAAAACCTTTGGGTTTGTTAAGCAATACATACTCTTTTTTCTCAGGATTGATTACTCTTCCGTCAAACTTTACTTCGTCCGATAGCTTTACTTTGTAACCCATTTCGGTTACCACTTTTCCGTTTACTTTTACATTTCCCGACTGAATATAAATATCGGCATCGCGTCTGGAGCAAATGCCCGAATTGGCAATGTACTTGTTCAGGCGCATTCCCGCATCAGGATCCTGCACTTGTTTGTCGACTGCAATTTTCTTTGACTGCGAAGGTTTTGATTTTTTATTTGGAGTAGATTTCCTTTTCTCAGGCTTTTTCATTTCTAATTTTTTGCAAAGGTACGATTATAAGATTATAAAAATCTGTTAATTACCATATCTATTTCTATCAGTAAGATACTAAAAACTCCAGCGACAATTATAAATTTCAGGAAATTGTGCATTTTGTTGTACTGAGCCTTGGTTCCAGCTTGCCAAATTAGAATCAGGAAGGTGACCAACAGCACAAAACTGAGCAGAAAATACCAATTCATATAACCGAGGTTAAAATTGTTGGTCATCAGAATAAGTGTGGGAATTGTCGTAAACAAGACTAAAAGTGAAATGATTTTCTTTGTAAATCGAATTCCGTAAACCACAGGAATAGTTTGGTAATTCTGTGCAAAATCCCCTCTAAGGTTTTCTAGGTCTTTTACAATTTCTCGGATCGTTAAAAGTAAAAACAAGTAGGTAGCGTGAATAAAAATCACCAAATCAAAATTATGGTAATAGATAAAAACGGCAAAAAATGGAGTGATCGCCAAAATAGAAGCAGTAATGTTTCCTACGAAAGGCAGTTTTTTGAGTTTGTGTGAATAAAACCACAACCCAAAAATATACAATGAAAAAAAAACTACTGCTCTAAAAGACACATAACTCGCAATAACAATGGTAAGGATGTTGAGAATAAAATAGACAGAAAGCTTTGTTTTTTGACTGATGTAATTATCCAACATGGTTTTCTGTGGCCGGTTGATATAATCTTTTTCGGTGTCGTAAAAACTATTGATGATGTAACCTGCGGCAATGGCGAGTGAGCTCGCTAAAATGATAAGAAATAAATGAAAATTAAGAAGAACTTCTCGAATACTATAATCTTTACCAAGAATAAAAATGGCAGCCAAATATTGGGCGATAACAATCATAAGAATGTTATAACCTCGCACTACAGAAAACAAGCTAAAAAGTTTGTAATGTAGCGGTTTGGGGTTACCAATAGACATATCTAGAAATTATAAACGACTTCTAACGGGTAGTCTTTCAAGATTTTTTTGGCTTTATCGATGTCTTGGGTAAAGCCGAGAATATAACCACCACCACCAGAACCACAAAGTTTAAGATAGTAAGCCCCAGATTCTATTCCTTCTTTCCAGATTTGATGGAATTGTTTCGGAATCATTGGCTTGAAGTTGTGTAAAACCACTTTAGAAAGTTTTTTCATATTTCCGAAAAGTGATTTGGCATCACCTTTTAAGAAATCTTCTACACAAGCATCGGTATGTTTGACGAACTTGTCTTTCAGCATTTTTCGGAAACCTTCTTTCTTCATTTTATCCATAAAAATGTTCACCATCGGAGCGGTTTCTCCAATAATTCCACTATCGATAAGAAAGACGGCTTGTTTCCCTTTTTCGGTTTGGGAAGGAATACCTGTGGTCTCTATATTGTCTTTTGAATTGATTAAAATAGGCAAACTCAAATAACTGTTTAATGGGTCGAGTCCAGATGATTTCCCGTGGAAAAAAGATTCCATTTCACCAAAAATAGCTTTTAGCTTTAGAAGCTTTTCGCGGGTTAAATTCTCTAGAATAGTGATTTTGTTTTTGGCATATTGGTCATATATAGCTGCGACCAAAGCACCGCTGCTTCCCACACCATAACCTTGCGGAATACTACTGTCAAAATACAAACCATTGGCAATATCCTGTCTTAAAGCAGTAATATCAAAAGTGACCATTTCTGGATTTTCGTTCTGAAGCTGCTCTAGGTAACTAACAAAACGCTCAAGGTTTTTGTTCGATTTTTCTTGACTTTCAGTAAAGTTATCAGAACTCTTTAAGGCACCATTGTAAAAGTTGTAAGGTATTGATAAGCCTTTAGAGTCTTTGATAATACCGTATTCTCCAAAGAGTAATATTTTCGAATAAAATAATGGTCCTTTCATTGGCAAATGCTTTAGGCTTTTAATGATTTATTTTTTCATCACCAAAACCTACGTTATCACAAATATACATACCTTTTTCACAATAATCAACTAACTGACTCTTAATGAATTCTAAAATTTTGCTTTTTTCCTTTTCAGGGAACAATACATGCACATTTGCTCCGGCGTCTAAGGTAAAACAAACTTTAGAACCAGTTTCTTTGCGGTATTGCCATATTTTATTGATGATTTTTAAGGTGTTGGGCTTCATTAAAATGTAATACGGATTGCTGGTCATCATCATTGCATGCAGCGTTAAAGCTTCACTTTCCACCAAATTGATGAAGTCATCGAGGTTTCCTTGCTTCAAGATAGAAATCATCTTAGAAATATTGTCTTGGGCTTGCAAAAATCGCTGTTCCGCAAAAGCGTGATGGTGCATCAAATCGTGCCCAACCGAAGAACTTACTTCTTTTTTACCTTTTTCGACAATTAAAATCGTGTCTTGATAATTCTGGAAGTTTTTATGCACTTCGTATGGATATGCTATACCTGTATAATTGTTGCTGTTTTCGATTTTGGGATGTTCGCCCCACACGACCAAATTACCTTTGACACTTCTTGCCGCACTTCCTGAGCCTAAACGTGCCAAGAAAGAGGCTTTTTCATAAAAATGTTCTTGGGAAGTGTTTGGATTGATTTTTTTCTCCATATCCATCAAACAGAGCGAAAGCGCTGCCATTCCACTGGCAGAAGAAGCGATGCCGCTGCTGTGGGGAAAAGTATTTTGGGTATCAATTACAAAATCGTAAGACTTC
Source organism: Mesonia sp. K7 (assembly GCF_003233725.1). GTDB lineage: Bacteria > Bacteroidota > Bacteroidia > Flavobacteriales > Flavobacteriaceae > Mesonia. The sequence goes on along the minus strand of NZ_QKQV01000001.1, from coordinate 209,367 downwards.
AAAAATGGAAGGTAAGTTTCGATTCGCTCAAAAAACTTAATGATTTTAGGTTTAAAATCTTCGTTTTCTTTCCCATCAAAAATCACTTTTACAGAGAAACCATCCCGATTTTCTTTCTTTTTGTATGAAAGTTGGGTAATGGTCTTACAGTTTTTAAGTGTAAAACTAATGGAAGTGTTCTTGGGCAGTTGTTCACCATATTTTCCCCAATATTTCACCAAAGCTATGTTACTGGGAGCTTCCCAAGTGTTTTTACCACTTTCTGGAAGTTGATCTATTTCTTTTAAAATAAATTTTTCGAGATTCATCAAAAAAATTTTTGCAAATATAAGTAACCCATAGGCAGGAAATTATGCCAATTCAAAATTAATTTATAAATTAGATTCCCAATCTACAAAAATGGTTATCAACCTAAAATATGTGTTTTTGTCTGTTTTGGTTTGTTTACTAGTGGGTTTTGTCACGGTAATAACCATACAATCTACACTCGAAGTTGGATACAATCTTTTGAGTAGACCAAGTTTTGAACTTTCTGGAAACTTATTTCTCGGCATTTGGTTGGTGATTTTTTCTGTGTTAGGAGTTGCCATTGGCTTGGTTTGTAACCGAGGTTTACATCACGTTTGGGTGAAAACCGCTTTTTATCACTTTGGATTTATTTTATTGCTCAACACTGCTTGGGCGATTACTTTTTTTGGGCTCAACCAGTTATTTTTGAGTTTACTGATTATTTCAGCACTGCTCATTTTGATATTTTTTACCATCAAATGGTTTAAAATTGCTTCCAATTTAGCGACTTATTTGCTTATACCTTACATTGCGTGGGTTGTTTATATGTGGGTGTTGAATTTCGAAATTTGGCGACTCAACTAGATGTATCAGCCTCCTAAATATAAAAAAACCGCTTTCGCAGAAATATTACCCATTATAAAAGCCAATCCTTTTGCGACATTTGTCATACAAGAACCACTTTTGGCGACACACATTCCTGTTTTGGTTGATGAAACTTCAGAGAAACTTCGCTTTTTTGCTCATATAGCCAATCATAATGAAATGTTGCCTTTTTTAAGTGAAAACCAAAAAGCTTTGCTTATTTTTAAGAGTGAAGATGCTTATGTTTCGGGAAGCTGGTACCAGAAAAAAGGAATTAGTACGTGGGACTATGCTGCGGTACATGTTGATGTAAAAATCAAAAAACAAACTTCAACAGAGTTAGCACAATCGCTAAAAAATTTGACAAATCATTTTGAAAAAAACCAAGAAAACCCTGTTTTTTACGAATCGATTTCTGAGAGCGAAATTAATGACAATTTCCCTCACATTACAGGCTTTTGGTTAGAAGCAATAGATATAGAAGCGGTCGCCAAATTACATCAAAAACATTCGAAAGCGGATCAACTTTCGGTTGTACGAGCATTAAAAAAACAAGGGAAATCTGACCTTGCAAAAGCCATCAAAAAAGAAAATAAACTTTAGAAGCGAGAAGCAATTTCTTTGGCGGCGATATAAGCCGTTGTCCACGCGTTTTGAAAGTTGAATCCACCGGTAATTGCATCGATATTGAGCGTTTCTCCAACATAAAATAAATTTTGATGTAATTTACTTTCCATAGTTTTGAAATTGACGGTTTTTAGGTCGATGCCACCAGCGGTAACAAATTCTTCCTTAAAAGTACTCTTGCCTTGTATATGGAAAACATTTCGCGTCAGCTGTCGCTGAATTAGAAGAAGTTCTTTTTTAGAAAGATCAGCCCATTTTTTGGTCAAATCTACGGAAGTACTTTCCATCAGTTTTCGCCATAAACGTTTCGGAATATCAAATAAGTTATTGGTGAGGATTTGCTGTTTTGGATTTTCATTTTTATAATTCATCAACTCCTCCAAAACTTCATCTTCAGATAGATTTGTCCAATTAATTTCAATCCTGAATTGATAGTTTTTAGCTGCCAAAACTTTTGCGCCCCAAGCCGAAAGTCGTAAAATACTTGGGCCACTAAAACCCCAGTGTGTGATGAGCAGCGGGCCATTTTCTTCTAGATCAGTATCCAAAACTTTTACATTTACGTGTGTTGAAATTCCGGCAAGACCTTCGATCAGTTTTTCTTTGGTGTTAAAGGTAAATAAAGAGGGCACAGGCTCAACGATAGGTTGGTTGAGGTTTTCTTGTAGGAAATTCCAAATTTTAGGATTACTACCTGATGCAATCACTAATTGTTGACAACAGAAAAAATTATTTTTTGTTTCTATTTGCCAAGAATTTTGATTTTGAGCAATCTTCTGAACGCTCTCTAAGGTTTTGATCTCGATAGCAAGTTCGCTGCATTTCTCTATAAAACAATCAATAATGGTTTGCGAATCGTCAGTTACAGGAAACATCCTACCGTCTTCTTCGGTTTTGAGTGCAACCCCATTAGTTTCAAACCAACCAATCATATCTCCTGTCATAAACTGATGAAACGGGCCGAGCAATTCTTTTTCGCCACGAGGATAATTTTTGGTAAGTTCGTTAGGGATAAACTCTGCGTGAGTGACATTGCAACGACCGCCGCCAGATATTTTTACTTTTGAAAGCACATCTTTTCCTCTTTCGAGAATCACAACGCTTAAGTTTGGGTACTCTTCTTTTATACGAATTGCCGTAAAAAAACCTGAAGCGCCACCACCAATCACAATCACATTGTATTTATTTTTCATGTTTGGAAGAAGCATTAAAATAATAAATCAAAGGAACGAGTGGTAAAATGATAATGACAGGAATAAACCAACCATTTAATTCGTAGGTTTTGTTCAGCGTACTTTCCACCGAAAGGTAAATAATACCTGCAAAAATAAGAACGCAACAAAGTTTGAGTATCCGCATCATTCTCGTTGCTAACTGGTATTGTCTATAAGCATTAGCTTCAGTGATTTTTACCATATAATTATACATATGCGGAAACTTCTGAAAAATACTGAGAAACAAGTAAAGTACCGTGGCAACAATGGGTAAAGTGATGAGGTATTCTTTACTTCCAAAGGCATCGGCTTTACCAGAACCATTGTAATGTGTAGGAATTTCTTCTGGCAGTATATGATACTTGTAAAACGCCAAAAACCATATCCCAGCAAGCGCTAGAAGACATAAACTTTCAATTATATAATCTGATCTTTTTAGAGGTATTTGAAGTCGAGGTCGGTTTTTCATTAGGGTAAAGGTAATAAAAAAAGCCCTCAAAAATATGAGGGCTTTTATTGTGCGGGTGAAAGGACTCGAACCTTCACACCTTGCGGCACCAGATCCTAAGTCTGGCGTGTCTACCAATTCCACCACACCCGCAATTTAGGACAGCCAAACATTCAAAAATACTGTTTAGCGGATGCAAATATAATTAAAGAAAGCTATTTTATGCTAAACATTTTTTAAAAATTTTAATATATCTGTTCAAGTGAGTATATTCAACCTCTAAAATTACTTTCATGGAAAATATAAAATCTTATATAAGAGACAACAAACAACGTTTTATTGCCGAGCTTATCGAATTGTTAAAAATACCTTCGGTAAGTGCCGATCCAACATATAAAAATGATGTGGTGAGAACTGCTAAAGAGGTGAAAAAAAGCCTTGAAAAAGCAGGCTGCACTAAAGTGGAAATCTGTAAAACACCAGGTTTTCCGGTGGTTTATGGGGAAAGAATTATCGCTGACAGCCTGCCAACCGTTTTGGTGTACGGGCATTACGATGTACAACCCGCAGATCCTTTAGAACTTTGGGATCATCCGCCATATGAACCAAAATTAAAAAGCACTAAAATACATCCAGACGGAGCTATTTTTGCGCGTGGTGCTTGTGATGACAAAGGGCAAATGTTTATGCACGTGAAAGCTTTGGAGTATATGGTAAAAAACAACGAACTGCCGTGTAACATTAAGTTTATGATTGAAGGTGAAGAAGAAGTAGGTAGCGAAAATTTAGGTTGGTTTATCAAAAGAAACAAAGAAAAATTGGCGAATGATGTAATTCTAATTTCCGATACGGGAATGATTGCCAATGATGTGCCTTCTATCACCACGGGTTTGCGTGGTTTGAGTTATGTTGAGGTTGAAGTTACGGGACCAAATCGTGATTTGCATTCAGGTTTATATGGTGGAGCCGTTGCCAACCCTATCAATGTGCTGACAAAAATGATTGCTTCGCTTCATGACGAAAACAACCACATTACCATTCCAGGATTTTATGATCGGGTAGAGGAATTGACTACTGCCGAAAGAGCAAAAATGGCAGAAGCGCCTTTCAATTTAGAAAAATATAAAGAAGCATTAAAAATTAACGATGTTTATGGCGAAAAAGGTTTTACAACCAACGAACGCAACTCCATTAGACCTACATTGGACGTTAACGGAATTTGGGGAGGTTACATTGGTGAAGGTGCCAAAACAGTTATTCCGAGTAAAGCTTTCGCTAAAATTTCGATGCGATTGGTACCTAACCAAGATTGGGAAGAGATCACACAATTGTTTAAAATCCATTTCGAAAGTATTGCTCCCAAAGGCGTTACGGTAAAAGTAAAACCACATCATGGCGGTCAAGGTTATGTTACTCCAATAGATAGTATCGCATACAAAGCAGCGAGTAAGGCTTACGAAACCACTTTTGGAAAAACACCAATTCCTCAGCGAAGTGGTGGAAGTATCCCGATTGTTGCTATGTTTGAAGAAGAATTAAAAAGTAAAACAGTGCTAATGGGCTTTGGTTTAGACAGCGATGCTATTCATTCTCCTAACGAGCATTTTGGCGTTTGGAATTTCCTAAAAGGAATAGAAACCATCCCGTATTTTTATAAGCATTTTACAGAGTTACATGAAGATGGAAAATAGAAAATATCCGCTTTAAGCGAAAAAATATATAGGTGAAAACGTCATTACGAACTAAGTGAAGTAATCAATGTAACTAATTTGTTCCAGGGATTGCTTCGAAATTAAAGTTTCTTGCAATGACGTTTTTTGTATATATCTATAAAGCCTACAATTTCTTTACAAACTTCGTTAAAATCACAATTTGCTGTCCATCGACTTTACCTTCGATGTGTTCTGCATTGTCATGCACCAATGAGATTCTTCTCACGGCTGTACCACGTTTGGCGACCATACTCGAGCCTTTCACAGGTAAATCTTTGATTAGAGTAACCGAATCGCCAGCTTCGAGAACCGCTCCGTTGCTATCTTTATGAATAAGACTTTTGGTATTGTTTTCGCTGGAAAGTGTTTCTTTCGCCCAAGCCAGGGTTTCATCTTCCAGATACATCATTTCTAACAAATCTTGCGGCCAGCCTTCATTTTTTAAGTGGTGCAACATTCTATAAGCAACCACTTTTACAGCTGGGGTTTCGCTCCACATACTGTCATTGAGGCATCGCCAATGATTTGCATCTACTTTTTCGGTATCGTTGAGTTGTTCGTAACAAATTTGACAAACCAAAACAGAATGATCTACAGTTTTTTCTTCTCTTGGCGGAACTTGATAAACTTCTAATTGTTCTTTACTTTGGCATAATTCGCAAGCGTTGTGGGCACGCTGCATCAATTGTTGTTCTAAACTCATAGTGGTGATTTTTTCAAAAATAACTAATTTCCTGCGATGCGTTCTACCAATTCCGAAAGCATGCTTTTTGCTTGTCCTAGATCTCTTTCACGTTCTTTTACAATGAGTCCTTTCGTAGAAAGGATTAATTCAAAACTAAAAGTAAAACGTTTTTCTTTTGGGTCTAATCCGAGTAACCCAAAACGTAAGTCGTTAAAATATAATTTTTCATTTTCTTGGGTTATTGTAAACCAACCTTGTGCAATTTTGATGAGACGCTGCACTTTTTCTTCGTTTTTGAGTTTCCCTAATAATTGGTGCTGCTTGGGATATTTTGTAAAAGAAATAGGTTGTGAATCGAAAAAAGAATAATGCCCGATAAGGTGAGCATCCTTGGTATCGATATTAGCTGTCCATAAAATGGTGTTGAATGGTGAGGGTTTGGTTTCCACGGAAGTATAATCGATATGTTGATTTTCTAGGGCCGAAATAAATTTTTGATAAGAAATTGCTTTTAAAATTAAGCTAACTGCCAGGTAACTCGTGCTTAAAATTATTCCCAACCGATTAACTCTTCTGCGTTTTTCTGAAGTTTTGGGCAATCGCATCGCCAAAATTACACAGATTAAAAAAGGTAAGGTGTATAGCGGGTCGATGACAAAAATGTTTTTATAAGCCAATCGTAAATCCAATGGCCAGAAAAGCTGTGTTCCCCAAGTAGTGTGCGCATCGAGTAGCGGATGGGTAAGAAACCCCCAGAAGAAAAGCCAAGACCAATCTTTAAAATTGGCTCGTTTTTCATATCGGGAAACCAGCCAACCAAAAATAGGAGCGAAGACTACCGAAAAAAATATAGAATGGGTAAAACCGCGATGGATCTCGAGTGCGGAAACGGTATCGGTAAAATAAGAAGCAAAAGTATCGAGGTCGGGAATAGTGCCTGCAATCGCTCCGTAAAGCATGGCTTTATTGCCTACTTTTTTTCCTAAAACGGCTTCGCCTACGGCAGCACCAAGAACAATTTGTGTAAGAGAATCCATCTAATTTACAATTTTCATTTTTTTAAGTAAAAACGAGGCGTTCATATTTTGGCAAATTCCTTTTTTAAATTGGTAGTCGAAAAACAACTCATCGTTAATGATTTGTGCATCAAAATAATAGTTTTTTACTTCCTCATATTGCTGTTCTACTTCACACAAACTCAAATCGTGTGTGGCAATAATACCGGTAGAATTTGAATGGACTAATTTTTCGATAAACTTTTGCGAACCAATCGCTTTGTCTTTGCTGTTGGTACCTTTTAAAATTTCATCGAGAATGATAAAATACTTATCGCTTTTTATTTTGTTGACGATAAACTGTAATCGGCTCAATTCCGCAAAGAAATAAGAGGATTCTTCAGCGAGCGAATCGGATGTTCGCATGCTGGTAATCAGTTTGATGGGTGAATACTCACTCGAGTCAGCACAAACAGGTAAGCCTATATTTGCCATCAGAATATGCAGTGAAACGGTACGTAAAAAGGTGCTTTTCCCAGCCATATTGGCTCCAGTGATGATGAAAAATTGCTCGTCTTTGATTTCAAAATCGTTTTTTACAACTTTTTTAAACAATAACGGATGTGCCAAATTGGTGGCTTTCATTACGCTTTTATCCTTATTGATTTTAGGAAAAGTATAATCAGGATGATTATAGGCAAAATTCCCCAAACTCATATAAGCATCGAAAGTTGCCAAAGTGTCAAACCAGTTTTTTACATGATTTTGATGCGTAGAGATCCAACTTTCGAGCTGGTACGATTGATGTAAATCCCAAAGTAAAAACCCGTTACCGAGCGCTCCAAAAAGTAAATTGTTACGTTGGTCTAAGGCGTCAATTCTTTTAGAGAATTGCTGTAAAATCTGTGAAGAAGAAGAATTTTCGGTAGTTAGATTTCGCTTTAAAGCGGAAAGAAACTTAGCGTTGAAGCTTTCTTTTTCGATGATACCAATAAGTTGATAATACTGCTGAAACGTGTCTTGTGATTTACTTACAAAATGCGACAGTAAATTGATTTTTTTCAGGAAACGCGAAGTGATAAACAATCCTATAAAAAACCAAGCCAATAAATAATGCCAAGTAACAAAATCGAGAAAAAACCCAACAATAATAATGAGTGAAATGCCGGAGAATACTTTAGGTAACCATTTCATCATTTTTGGGACAAATTTCTGATAAGAAACCAACCATTTTGAAATACTATCGGATGAAGTTTCTGCTTTGATAAGTGAAGCGGTAGCAGAAAAAAATTGTCTAGTTTCGAGCTTCGAAGCCAACTCTTTTACCGCCTCTTGCTTTTGCGGAATCTCTTGAATAGTATTAGCTATGAGAAGATGGGCAAGCCTAATTTTTCCGTTGGCAAGCGAAGTTCTGTTGAGGTACTGAAAAAAAGATTTTTTCCCAAAAAGGTCGATATCATTACTAAATTCATGCAAGCTGTCCTGAAATTCGCTGCCATCTGAAAGTTGAGTGAAATTATGATTGAGCACCTCGATTTCGGTTTGGTTGATTTCGATAAGTTGCTCTCGCAGTTGTTTTTGGTAGTGAATGTTGGTGTGTCTTTTCACCAAAAAAATAAACCCGAGAATACCGAGTAAAATAATTCCTACCACAATTTTGGTGTTGGTATAGAAAAAATAAATTCCGATCATTAAAACCAAGAAGAATACCAACCGCAACATGCTCGAAGCAAATAATTGGCTTTTGATTTTCTTTAGTTCTGCTTGAAATTTTTGGATGTTATGTTGATATAACTCGTGAAGGTTTTGCATAAATTTTTAGCGGGATTTTCAAGAAATCAATCTTTTGCGATCCTTTTTAGGAAGTGTATTGACTACCATTTCATAACTGTGGTCAATCAACTCGATGAGTTGTTTTGGGCTGAGCGAAGCGTTTTCAAAATTTACCGTATTCCAATGTACTTTGCTCATGTGGTAACCTGGGAAAATATCATCGGGATATTGCTCCCGTAACTCAACAGCTCTTTCGGGGTCGCATTTTAAATTGACACTTGGGTCGCCAGCTTCCCATTTTTTTAGCGAAGTGAGGGCAAACATTTTTCCGCAAACTTTAAAAACCAAGGTGTCTTCATCAAACGGAAAAGCTTCGCTGGTTTCTTTTTTCTGGAGGCAATATGCTCTTAATTCTTCAATGTTCACGGTTTCTCTGTTTTTTTATTGATTTTCTTCGTTGTACTTTCCGCATCTAGCAATGCCGAATAATCTAATTTCCAATTGATAGTTTCTACTAACTTTTCCATTAATTTAATAGTTTCTAGGGCTTGATGGGAAGCTTCGTCAAACAAACCGCTTTCCGGTACTTTATCGACAATATAAGTTTTGGCTTGTTGGTTGATTTCTGTAAGGTCAGAACTCGTAAACGGGTTTGCCCAGCCTTCTTTTTTGTCGTAATACTTAAAGTCGGTTTCGATAGAAAGCAACTCGGGTTGCGGAAAGTTATCTAAGCGAATGGTCTTTTTATCGTTGTCGGCTTGCATTTTTATTTTGGTAAGGTCAAAACCAACGTGCGCTTTAGCTTCGATAAGTACCAAAGCTTTTTTACTTCCCAAAAAAAGGTTGAGCCATTTGTCTTTGACGTTTTGGTAATGGTAAATTTCCGAGAAATCGCCTTCTACGGTAATAAACTTACAAACTGCTCTAATTTTTTCCATCAATACGACCGATTGTTGCTCGCGATAGGCTTTTCGTTTGTTGCCCGAAAAAGCACCGTACAGAAAAAAAGCGATGATAGCACCAACAGCAAGACCAATAAAAAGTAATTCCATAAACAATTATATTTCTTCTAATTTATACAACACTGGTTTACTTGGTGTCGCATCATTTTCGAAAGCCGCTATTTGTAAATTTAATAAATAAAAACCGTCTGCCACCATATCGGGTACATAAATAAATTCGGTAATTGTGGCGTGATAACGTGTGTTTTCGGGATAATTCCAAAAAGCTTTATGTGCCAATAATTTACCATCGTCTTTTTCTTTATCTACCGAAGGTAAATCAATCAGTAAATGTTCGATGTTTATTTCCCGAAGAAACAGGGCCGTTTCTTCCAATAAATAGGGCCAATTGGTATGACTGTATTGCTGTGTTTTTTTGGCTTCAGAATTAGGTGTAGTTCTGATAACGATAGCTTTTGCTTCACTTTCGTGGATTTTCTCTTGTAGCTGGTTTTTGGTAATCACCCAATCTTCGCCTTGTTTTTCGGGAGTTATGGTAATCACTTCGCAAGCGAAAAAGAAAGTTTTTAAGTTATAGTTGATGCTATGAAAGGCTTCTGAAATATGTCCAACACATTCGGTATGTGTGGTATGTGCGTGCGGGTTGAACTGTATGTTATTAAAATTTACCGAAGCACCTTCGCTCACTTTTCCGATAAAATCACCATCTTTTACAGGTTCGATAATTGGTTGGTCTAAATACCAGGCTGTCGGGTTATTTTTTTCCGCTTTAAGCGAAATAGAAATGTCTAACGGCTCACTGAAATTTACACGATAGCTTTTTCCGCCAATTTGTATTTGTGCTTTCATCTTAATGCAAATAGTTTTTGATGAGAAAAAGGATAGCGATAAACAGTAAAAATCCGCCAAGGACAAATAAACTGCCTTTGTAGTATTTTTTATGGAGTTTTAAATCTTTACGATAACTTACGATAGCCAGCAGTATAAATGTGACAGCAAAAAAAATGGCAAAAATGATTTGACCTTGAGTAAACATAGCTGTAAATTTATGCAAATTTAATTATTAGAATATTATGAAAAAAAGAATAGCGGCAGTTAAAGCATTTCATCAAGCTTTTGGGTTGGGAATAAAAGAGACTCCAACCGCAAATTTGGGTGAAAGTAAAAATTTATTGCGTTTTAATCTGATGAAAGAAGAAAACGAAGAATACCTTGAAGCCGCCAACAATAACGATTTAACCGAAGTTGCCGATGCCTTGGGTGATATGCTCTACATTCTCTGCGGAACCATTATCGAGCATGGAATGCAACACAAAATAGAAGAGGTTTTTGAAGAAATTCAACAAAGTAATATGAGCAAGTTGGGTGAAGATGGGAAACCTATTTACCGCGAAGATGGTAAGGTGCTAAAGGGGCCAAATTATTTTAAACCTGATATTCTCAAAGTATTAGAAAGTTAAAAAAAATCGGTTGAAAACTCAACCGATTTTTTTTTTAATCCTCAAAAGAAAAACGCCAGTTAAATGGGTCTTCACTTCTGTTGTATTGTATATCTTGTAGTGCTTTTTTAAATCTTACGCTGTACGGATTTTCCACTTCCGGTAAATCATAAAGCTTATTGTCATATTCGAACCCGGAGATTTTAGCTATCGTTGCTGCAGTTCCGGTACCAAAGATTTCTTTTAATAATCCGTTTTGATGCGCTTCTACAATTTCGCTTACTTTTATTCTTCTCACTTCTACTTCTACACCTTTGTGTCTAGCAAGATCGATTAAACTCTTACGGGTAATTCCGTCTAAAATTCGATCACTTGTAGGAGCTGTGATCAATTTATCTCCTATTCTAAAGAAAATGTTCATCGTACCCGCTTCTTCCAAATACTCGTGGGTTTTGGCATCTGTCCAGATAATCTGTTGGTAACCTTTTTCACGAGCCAAATTGGTAGGGTAAAACTGAGCTCCGTAGTTTCCTGCTGCTTTTGCAAAACCAACACCGCCATCTGCAGAACGGCTGTATTCTTGCGCAATCAGAACTTTTATAGCTTCAGAATAATAAGCTTTTGCTGGGCAACAAATGATCATAAATCGATAGGCGTTAGAAGGAGCTGCCGAAACCCCATTTTCTATGGCCATGGCAAAAGGTCTAATGTAAAGTGAGTTGCCTTGTCCTTTTTGCACCCATTTGTGGTCTAACTCGAGTAGTTTTTTAAGTCCAGAGAAGAAATATTCTTTTGGAAACTCAGGTATCGCCATACGTTTAGACGATATGTTGATTCGCTTAAAATTATCTTCTGGTCTAAACAACCAAACCTTATCTTGGTCATCTTTAAAGGCTTTCATCCCTTCAAAAACAGCCTGTCCATAATGAAAAACTTTACTAGAAGGCTGCATTTGCATCGGGCCATAAGGCGTAATTTTTGGTGTTTGCCATTGGCCGTCTACATAATCACAAATTAACATATGATCTGTATAATGCTTTCCAAAAACTAAATTATCAAAATCTACTTGGTCTATTCGTGAAGCATTATTTAGAGTAATATCCAACTCTACATCTTGTAAGTTCATGAGCATCTTTGTATTTTATGCAAAAGTATTAAAATAAAGCCATAAGAGAAACGAAAGATTTCTTATTTTTGAAAAAGATTATTAAATGTTAACGAAATGAAAAAATTAATTTTGGTTGCTATCGGAGCAATGATTATCGGTTGTAAGGAAAATAAAGAAAACATCCTTATTACCGAAGAAGAAGTGGTAGAGCTTAAAAAGAGCGAAGAAATAGCAGCTGTGGATATCTCATACGCAAGTTTTGGTGAAAAGATTGATGAAGAGAATGTACTTTCTGCTTTAGAAATGAAAGAAAAGTTTGAAAGCATGCAAGTTGGTGACACCATCGATGTAAAATTTAAGTCGGAAGTAGCAAAAGTTTGCAAGAAAAAAGGTTGTTGGATGTCACTTAAGTTAGACGATTCGTTAACTTCTTTTGTCCGTTTTAAAGACTATGCGTTTTTTGTTCCGCTAAATGCAGAAGAAAGAGCAACGATTGTAGAAGGTAAAGCGTTTGTCACTGAAACTTCTGTTGAAGAATTGCAGCATTACGCAAAAGACGCAGGAAAATCTAAAGAAGAAATTGAGGCTATAACGGAGCCAAAAGTAGAATATGCTTTTCTTGCTACGGGAGTTTTGATGGAAGAGCCTTCTGAAGAATAATGAAAAAATCCTTAGTTACATTTATACTTCTTAGTTTATTGGCTTGTAATCAGTCGGAAAAGAAAGAAGAAAAAGTCGAGAATTCAAACGTAGAAGAAACCCAAAAAGAGGCCTTTCAGATGTATCAAATGTCTGAAATGGCTGCTTTTATGGAAAAAATGTACGCCGATCATAAACGCATGAAGGCAGAGATCATGGCAGGACAAAAGGTAGATAGCCTTAATTTTGATCTTGCCTTACTTTACCATGCCAACATGACCGATAGTTCTGATAACGATGAAGCTTACCAACAAATGGCGCAAGCTTTCGCGAAATACGAAGAACTTATCACACAAGATACCACACCACAAAAAGAAAATTTTAATCAGGCGGTCAACCTTTGTATAGCTTGTCATCAACAGAAATGTACAGGCCCAATTCCGCGAATTAAAAAATTGTTAATCCCGTAATTTTTTGAAACGGATTATCACCAAAACAGCAGACGGTTCAAACACCATTTTTATACCCGAATGGAATGAAAACTACCATTCTAAACACGGAGCCATTCAAGAAGCTATGCACGTGTTTATAAAAATGGGTTTGAACCATTTTCTTTCTCAAAAACAAACCATAAATATTCTTGAAATAGGTTTCGGTACAGGTCTCAATGCCTTCATCACTGCACAAATTGCCTATCAAAATCAAGTAAAAATCAATTATACTGGCGTGGAAGCCTATCCGGTAACTTTAGCTGAAGTGGCAGAATTAGACTACCCTAAGCAATTGGGTTTTGAGACTTATTTTCCTGAGAATTGCTTTCAAAAAATCCACGAAAGTGAATGGGGAAAATTTGTGGAGATCAATCCCTTTTTTCAGCTGAGAAAACAACAACTCAAATTTCAGGAAATCGAAAACAAAAATGAGTTTGACCTCATTTATTTTGATGCTTTTGGGCCAAGAGTTCAACCCGATTTGTGGGGTGTAAAAATTCTTCAAAAAATGTACAATTCGCTAAAGTCGGAAGGGAAATTAGTAACTTATTCTGCTAAAGGTAGTGTGCGTAGAAATATGCAAGAAGTAGGTTTTTCTATCGAGAGATTGACTGGTCCTCCAGGAAAAAGAGAGATGTTGAGAGCTACGAAAAGCTGAAATCTTAATAACTTCATAAATTTCCCCAAATCCTTGTTAAGGAGATATTAATTAATATTTCTAGCCCTTAATTATTTTGTAATTTCAAAATAAAAATGCGTGTTCTAATTACAGGTGCAACTGGGTTAATAGGGAAACGCCTTGTAAAAAATCTTTTAGAAAAAGGGTATGAAGTAAACTACTTAACAACCAAAAAAGAAAAAATAAAACAAGAAAAAAATTATCAAGGTTTTTTATGGAATCCTAAAGATGATGAAATAGATAAATCTTGTTTTCAAGGAGTAGAAAAGATTTTTCACTTGGCTGGAGCTCCTATCAATAAACGGTGGACTACAAAACAAAAGAAAATAATTTACGATAGCCGTATTTCCACTGCAAACCTAATTTTTAGGACACTCAAAGCAAATAACCTTTCTGTAAAACAATATATTTCCGCTAGTGCTATTGGCATTTACCCAAGCGATTTCCAGAAACTTTATGAGGAAAAAGATCATATGGTCGCAGACACTTTTTTAGGTAAAGTGGTCAAAGATTGGGAGAAAAGTGCAGAACAATTTAAAGAGTTGGGTGTTAGTGTTGCCATGGTGAGAACTGGTTTGGTATTGAGTGAAGCTGGTGGCGCGTTGCCGGTAATGATAAAATCGATCAAAAATAGAGTAGGAGTAATGTTTGCCTCTGGAAAACAGTGGCAATCTTGGATTCATATCGATGATCTTGTTGGAATGTATGAGTTTATTGAAAAAAATAATCTTGTTGGAATTTATAATGGCGTAGCAACAAATCCGGTTACGAACAGGCGTTTTGATAATATTCTTCAAAAATTATTAGAAACCAATGTTATTATAGATCGAATCCCAAAATTGTTTTTGCAAATTGGTATGGGCGAAAGTCATATTTTGGTAACCGATAGCCAATTGGTAAGTAATAGAAAAATAAATAATGCTGGGTACCAATTTCAGTTTAACCAGCTTATTCCTGCTTTAAAGGATATTGTTTGTTAGCTCTTCAAGCGGATTTTTTTATACTATTCAAAAACCACACTTTCATATGCGCCAGCATCGGGCTGACTTCCTCTAGTTTCTCCTAAAATATCGTTGATTGTCGTCGTAGCTGGATTTCCTATGCCGTTTGCTGCACTTTCTTCACCAATGATAAATTCGTTATCAAAATGCGCTTTAAAGTTTGGGTCTTCATTGATGATAACATCCTCATAAAGAGAAGTGTCGGAAAAATCGTACTCCGGAATACCTTCGTAATCATCGTTGAAATCGTTAAAGCGAATCAAACAATTTTCAAACTTGAAGTTAAAAGCGGCATTATCATTTTTATTGAAACCCAATTCGATGTTTTCGTTTCCGTAAATAATACAGTTTTGGAAAGTAGCTTCTACTAAATCTTCAAATAAAGGATCTCCGCCTGTTTCAAACTGATTTTCAATTAACACCGCAGGCAACTGTCTGGAGTTCTGGATAAAATAATTGGCAAAGGTACAGTTGTTAAAACGGTACCTTCCTCCAAGGGAAAGGTTGAGGCTAACTTGTCCGCCGCTTCCAATCACCGTATTTTCTGCTTCGACAAAGCTGGTTCGAGCAATCATTCCTGCGTTTAGTGAATTATAGATTTTGCTGTTATCAATCGTTAAAGTTGGGTTGGCTGTACCATCATTAGAATCGATAAGAATCCCCACTTCTGCGTTTTTGATAGTGGCATAACTTATTTTGTTGTTGGTACTTCCTTGCGTAAACCAAAGTGCCAGCCATTGTCCGGGAACATCGCTAAAGCTTGGCTCGAGTCTGTCACCTTCAAAAATCACTTCGTTTTCTAATGCTTCTTGGTCAGTACTTAATTCGCCATTGACTTGTAAACTTCCTTGATTGGCAACAATAAGTCCGCTATTTCTATGAAAATGAATTCTAGCTCCAGGGTCAATTATCAGGGTTTTATTGGGAGGAACCGTAGCAAAATTGTAAATCACATAAGGTTTTTCGTTAGTGAAATGCAATTCGCTATCGTCTAAGAAAAAACCTTCGACGAGTATTTCATTACCTTCTTCATCAAAACCAAAAGAAAGGGTTTCGGTGCTTCCGTCAGGGAATTTTTCTGGGTAAAGAAAAATCGCATCTTGTACCAAAGTTACCAATTCTACTTTTTGCATATTACTTCCGCTATCAAATTCGATAGCATCGGTATATAAAAACTGGGTTTCTGTAGTGGTAAACTCTTGGATATCGGCTGTGGTTTCAATAAAAATGAAAATACTGTCTTTTGCTAAAATATCAATATTTTCGAAAGTTTTTCCGGGTAAACCGTCTACACTTAGCCTATATTTTGAATTTTCGCCTTGAGCTAACTGTATCGTGGGAATGGTAATGTCTTCGTCTGAACGGTTATAAACCATCAAGTTATAGGTGCTCGAACCAATGTTGGTAAAAATGGTATCGAGGTAAACCGTGTCTTTAGAAAACTCGAGATTTCCGCTACTGGCAACAGTCTCAAAATCTTGACGACAAGAGCTCCAAAAGATAATTCCGACAAGGCATAACAAGTAATAAACGTATTTCATAAAGACTATTTTTCTTTAATTTTTATTTCGAATATTTTATCCCAATTTTTTCCCGTTACAAACAATTGGTCTGTTTTTTCGTTATAGGCGATTCCGTTAAGCACGTGTTCGTCTTTGTTTAAAACGCTATTGTTACCCAAATTATTTCTCAAACCACGTAAATCTATAATACCTTCGATAGCTCCAGTTTCTGGATTGATCATCACAATACCATCTTTTTGCCAAGTATTAGCGTAAATTTTACCGTTTACCCATTCGAGTTCATTAAGTTTAGTGACCAAAGCTTTATTGGTTACGGGTTGAATGTAACTAACTTCAGAAAGGTCTTTTGGGTCTAAAAGCCAAATTTTTTCAGTACCATCACTTTTATAAATGTGGGTAGCATTGTGACACAAACCCCAACCTTCTTTACTTTGGTTGTAATCAAAAAGCTGTATTTGCTTGAGATTAGTATTGTAGATAATTCCTTTACCCGAACGCCAAGTGAGTTGGTAGATTTTGTCATTATAAATGGTCAAGCCTTCTCCAAAAAAGCTGTCACTTAAATCTACTTTTTGATAGACTTCGCCTGTTTTTACACTTACTTTTCTTAGGCTCGACTGCCCAAATTGTCCAGTACTTTCATAAAGCGTGTCCTTATGGAATTCCAGGCCTTGTGTAAAAGCTGTGGCGTCGTGTGGATAACTATTGATAATCTCATATTGGTAAACTTTTGGCGATTGGTGATGGTAAACAATCACTTCGTCGGTAACTGTATATTTTTCTCCATCGATATACACTTCTGCTTTCAGCGGATGTTTTCCTAACGGATTATCAAACTCATGTTTTAAGCTATTGTTGTGAGTTACTTTTCCAAGACGATTGTCTTTTAAATAATAAACAATAGAATCAATTTCTATATTTTTTTCGTTTTTCAATTGAATCTGCGCGTTTTCACCCCAATGAATTTTATCATTTTCTGAAGTGATTTCGATACTCAATTGCTCAGAAATATTGGTGTTTTTATTTCCGCAAGCATCCAAAAAAACAATTAAAAGTAAGAAAAAGAGAAGGTTAACAATTTTCATTTGAAGCATTTTTTTTCAAAAAGCTAATTTAATTATTTATTTGAAAAAATGGCTTGTAAAAACAGATAAACCTTGTATATTTGCACTCGGCAAGTCCCACGCAACCAGCTCCTGCTGAATCCTCCAGGGCGGGAACGCAGCAAAGGTAAGCGGTCGTAGCGGTGTGATGTGGGTAGCTTGCCTTTTTTTATGCCTTTTTGTTAGCTCACTTGCCTAAAAAAAATCGATATTTGTTTTATCTTAGAATGAGTTCTTAAATTATGTCACAAAAAGTTGTTTTTATTACTGGAGCTTCCTCTGGAATTGGTAAATCGATTGCCGAATTTTTAGTTCAGAAAAATTATAGAGTTTACGGAACCAGTAGAAACCCTAAGCAAATAGAAGTTAACGGAGTGTATTTTATTGCTTTAGATGTGACACAACCAGAATCGGTAAAAAAAGCTGTGGCAGAATTAATTCAGAAAGAAAACCGTATCGATTACCTTATCAATAACGCAGGAATGGGCATTACCGGTCCGATAGAAGAAACACCACTTTCGGAAATTAAAAGAGTATTCGACACCAATTATTTTGGCGTGATCAACGTGATTAATGAAGTGTTGCCAGTGATGCGAAATCAAAAATCGGGAAGCATTATCAATATTACTTCTATTGCGGGTTATATGGGCTTGCCCTTTCGGGGAATTTATTCGGCCACCAAAGGTGCCTTAGAACTCACCACCGAAGCTTACCGTATGGAAATAAAAGATTTTGGTGTGAAGATGGCAAATATTGCGCCCGGTGATTTTGCGACCAATATCGCTGCAGGAAGGTATCACGCACCCGTTTGTGAAAATTCGCCTTACAAGGCAAAATACCAAACCACTTTAGACCTGATGGACCAACACGTAGATGCAGGAAAAGACCCGATGATTATGGCAGAAAGAGTTTACGAAGTAATGCAAAAGGAAAACCCAAGAATTCATTATAAAGTAGGAGAGTGGTTGCAGAAATTTAGCGTAGCTCTAAAACATGTATTGCCAGATAAAATATATGAAAAAATGCTGATGAAACATTATAAAATATAACTTTGTAAAAAAATATAGTTATGAAATTTTTTATTGATACTGCCAATCTTGACCAAATAAAAGAAGCCCAGGATTTAGGAATTTTAGACGGCGTAACTACCAATCCCTCGTTGATGGCTAAAGAGGGAATTACTGGTGAAGAAAACATCAAAAAACACTACCAAAAGATATGTGAAATAGTAGATGGTGATGTAAGTGCCGAAGTGATTTCTACAACGTATCAGGAAATGATAAAAGAAGGTAAAGCCCTAGCAAAGCTACACGAACAAATTGTGGTGAAAGTTCCGATGATAAAAGATGGCGTAAAAGCGATAAAATATTTTAGTGACAACAGAATAAAAACCAATTGTACACTTGTTTTTTCTGCAGGTCAAGCTTTGTTGGCGGCAAAAGCAGGAGCAACTTATGTTTCGCCTTTTATCGGACGATTAGACGATATTTCTACCGATGGTTTGAGTTTGATACAAGAGATTAGACTCATTTATGATAATTACGGTTTTGCCACGCAAATTTTAGCAGCTTCGGTGCGTCATACGATGCACGTGATCGATTGTGCCAAAATTGGTGCCGATGTGATGACTGGACCATTAAGTTCAATTGAAGGCTTGCTAAAGCACCCGCTTACAGATATCGGGCTAGAAAAGTTTTTGGCAGATTTTAAAAAGGGGAATCAGAAATAGTTAATTATTCAAAAACTCTAAAATATAATTCTCAAAATTAGGGTTAAGAATTGTGGCGTTTCCGCGAATAATTTCTCCGTTTTTGTTAACAAATAAGATTTTGTGGAGGTAATGATGGTAAAGTTTTTTTGAAAAATCGGTTTTGGCAATTTGGTATTCATAGTCTTGATTGTAACCTAAATTTTCTAATGCTTTTTGCCAGGCTTCTTTTTCGCCAATATCTATATTTAAACCTATAAAATCTATTTCAGGATATTTATTTCGTAATTCGTTGATGATGAGATGGGTGTTTTTAAGTTGTTCTTGTTGGTACATCGACCAGAAAAAAACAACCGTAGGCTTATGGAGCTTTTCTTTTATGGTAATGGTTTCTAGTTTGCTATTATACAATGTTTTATCGGAAATATTACTTCCTGATAAAAACAATCGCTGTAAAGCTACCATTTCTTCCAGTGGTACAATAAGATCGTTGGTATAATTAAGTTCCTTGATGGTTTCTAGCGAAGAGTCAAGTTGGCTTTTATTTTCGGAAAATATAATGCCCGAACTCACATACCTTGTAATATAACGGTTTCTGACATCTTCATTT
Source organism: Mesonia sp. K7 (assembly GCF_003233725.1). Taxonomy (GTDB): domain Bacteria; phylum Bacteroidota; class Bacteroidia; order Flavobacteriales; family Flavobacteriaceae; genus Mesonia. The sequence continues at coordinate 189,777 of NZ_QKQV01000001.1, read as the reverse complement.
TTGAACAAAGAATCTGCTAATATAATTCTTCCTTTGAGGTTTTCAGCACTATTTAAAGAAACACAATAAGAGGCTTTGTGTTTTTTTAAGCAATTCTCTAAAGATTTATTTTTTATGTAATTATCCATAAAATGCTCATATGTATAATGCATTTCAAGATCTTTATCGTTAAAATCTACTTCCTCACGGTAATCAAAAAAGTTGTCAGGGTATTGAATATTGAATTCATTAAAATAACGATTCATCAAAAAAGAGTACCGCTCTTTAAAATCATAATATTCATAATCGATTGTTTTTTTAGCGGTATTGAAGAATTCTGGTGAAAAATTGTGGGTGGTGTTAAGTTCATTGAGTTGGCTCAATCTTGCACCTCTAATCGAGTCATTAATTTTTGCAAATTCTGATGGACTTAATTTATAGTAAGATAAAATGAGGTCATTGTTTTTTTCGTTCAGTAGATACAACTGCATCAAAAAATTGTTTCTCTCGGCTCCGTCACCAGTAAAAACCAGTGATTCGTCAAACTCAGAAGCATTTACTCTCACCCACAAACTGTCACCTTCTTCTATATAAAACATCTGACTTTCAGGCTCAAGCCGAAATTTATAAAAACCAGGTTCAGCATTTTTAAAGGTGTACGAAAACTCAGAATTATCATTTAGATAGACCGTGTCAATAATTCCGCTTTTGTGGCCTATCGTAATATATTTATGGTTCGTATTAAGAATTTTTCCTGCAAAAAAAGTAACGTCTTCATCGACATCTTTTTTACAAGAAACTAAAATAAAAAGGGAAATAATGAGTAAGTAACACTGCTTCATAAAATCCTACAAAAATTTTTATGAGCCAAATTTAATTATACCAAAGAGAAACAATTGTTAATTACCCGTTAAAACTCATATTTATAGAAGTTTCTTCCAAAATTAATGGTTTAAATATGTACTTTTGCCAAAATTTTGAACAGCTATGTTATCAGTATCAAATTTATCAGTCCAATTCGGGAAAAGAGTTTTGTTTGATGAAGTAAATACAACCTTCACCAAAGGAAATTGCTATGGAATTATTGGAGCCAACGGAGCCGGAAAATCTACTTTTCTAAAAATATTATCTCGAAAACAAGACCCGACTTCAGGTTCTGTAAATCTCGAACCAGGAAAGCGTATGTCGGTTTTAGAGCAAAATCACAATTTGTACGACGAATATCCTGTTTTAGAAACAGTTTTGAGAGGGAACAAACCTTTATTTGAAGTAAAAACGCAAATAGATGCACTCTATGCAGACTATACCGATGAAAATGCTGAAAAAATTGGTGAACTTCAAGTGACTTTCGAAGAAATGGACGGTTGGAATGCTGAATCGAATGCAGCAGCGATGCTTTCTAACCTGGGGATTTCTCCAGATTTGCATTATACGTTAATGAAAGACCTTGACGGAAAACAAAAAGTACGGGTGTTATTGGCACAAGCACTTTTTGGGAATCCTGATGTGCTGATTATGGATGAGCCTACCAACGATTTAGATTACGAGACAATTTCTTGGTTAGAAAACTTTTTGGCCAATTATGATAATACCGTAATTGTAGTTTCGCACGACCGTCACTTTTTGGATGCGGTTTGTACCCATATTTCGGATATCGATTTTGGAAAAATCAATCACTTTAGCGGAAACTATACTTTCTGGTACGAATCTTCGCAATTAGCAGCAAGACAACGGGCACAACAAAACAAAAAAGCCGAAGAAAAGAAGAAAGAATTAGAAGAATTTATCCGTCGTTTTAGTGCTAACGTAGCCAAATCAAAGCAAGCTACTTCACGTAAAAAAATGATCGAAAAACTGAACGTAAGTGAGATTAAACCTTCAAGCAGAAGATATCCGGCGATTATTTTTGAAAGAGAGCGTGAAGCTGGAGATCAGATTCTGAATATCGAGAATTTAGCAGCAAGCTTAGACGGCGAGGTACTTTTCAAAAACATCGATTTAAACCTGAAAAAGGGAGATAAAGTAGTAGTTTTCTCAAGAGATTCGAGAGCTACAACTGCTTTTTACGAAATCATTAATGACAACCAAAAAGCGGATGAAGGAAAATACCAATGGGGAATTACTACTAGCCAGTCGTATTTACCACTAGACAACGCCGAATTTTTTAATAATGATTTGAGTTTGGTAGATTGGTTACGCCAATATGCCAAAACCGAGGAAGAGCGTGAAGAAGTGTACATCAGAGGCTTTTTAGGGAAAATGTTATTTAGTGGCGAGGAAGCTTTAAAAACCTCAAAAGTACTTTCTGGAGGAGAAAAAGTGCGTTGTATGCTCAGTAGAATGATGATGATGAGGGCCAATGTATTGATGCTCGACGAACCAACCAACCACTTAGACTTAGAGTCGATTACAGCTTTCAATAATTCTTTGAAAAACTTTAAAGGAACCGTTTTGTTTACTACCCACGACCACGAGTTCGCACAAACGGTGGCCAATAGAGTAGTAGAGTTAACGCCAAACGGAGTTATTGATAGGTACTTAACTTTTGATGAGTATATGAACGATAAAAAAATAAAAGAACAACGCGAAAAAATGTATCAGGTAACTGCCTAATATTATTTTTAGTTGATATTTTTAAAAACCTTTCTCGTTGTTGAGAAAGGTTTTTTATTTTTATACCGCTAACTAATCCGCAACCATGCAAACATTACCTAAAGGACATAAAAAACTATTACACGCTTGGGCTTTCTACGACTGGGCAAATTCGGTGTATAACCTAGTCATTTCATCGGCGATTTTCCCCATTTTTTATGGAGCGATTACGATAGCAAACGATGAACAGGGTATGGTAGATTTTATGGGCTATTCTTTCAACAACGATAGCTTGATAAGCTATGTGACGGCCTTTGCTTTCCTTACGGTGTCTATTATTAGCCCTGTTTTAAGTGGAATTGCCGATTACTCGGGAAATAAAAAGTTCTTCTTAAAACTGTTTTGTTACCTCGGTTCGCTTTCTTGCATCGGTTTGTTTTGGTTTAACCTCGATTACATTGGGTTGGGCTTATTATGTTATTATTTAGCCCTCATTGGTTTTTGGGGTAGTATCGTTTTTTACAATTCCTATTTGCCAGATATTGCTCACAAAGAGCAACAGGATAAAATTAGTGCCAAAGGTTATTCATTGGGCTATATTGGTAGTGTAATTTTACTTGTTTTATGTTTGGCGATGATTTTAATGCACGAAACCTTTGGTTTTGAAAATGAAGGTTTTCCGACAAGGTTATCTTTTATTCTCACCGGTTTATGGTGGATGGGTTTTGCGCAATACAGTTTTAAGCATTTACCCAAAGGAAATACAGAAAGTAAAAACGTCACTAAAAAAATACTTTTTAACGGTTATCGCGAACTTAAGGCTATTGCCGTAAAAATTGGTCAAAACCTTCCACAAAAGCGTTATTTGTATGCGTTTTTCAGCTACAGTATGGCGGTGCAAACCATTATGCTGATTGCAACCTATTTTGGCATAGAAGAACTCAATTGGGGAGAGCAAGATGCTACTACGGGTTTGATTATTAGTATTCTATTGATACAGTTGGTAGCGGTTTTGGGAGCAACACTCACTTCTAAAGCTTCCGCGAAATGGGGGAATATTCCTGTTCTTGTGGTGCTGAATGTGATTTGGGTAATGATCTGTACTTATGCCTTTTTTATCGAAACGCCATTTCAGTTTTACATTGCCGCCGCTTTTGTAGGTTTGATTATGGGCGGAATACAAACTTTATCACGTTCTACTTATTCAAAACTTATTCCTGAAAATGCAGAAGATACCGCTTCGTACTTTAGCTTTTACGATGTGGCTGAAAAAATTGGAATTGTGATTGGGATGGCAACTTATGGTTTATTAAGCGATATAACCGGAAGTGTACGAAATGCAATTCCTTTTTTTATTGTCTTTTTTATACTTGGAATTTTCTTTTTGTTTAGAGTACCAAAAACAGCGGCTATTTCGAGTCAAAAATAGCTTGGCCAAGCGTTTTGATGCCTTTAAAAATCAAGAACATAGCCAGGAAGAAGCAGACAATTCCCAACACAAGCACAGCAATATACAACGGATGTTCTTGGTTGTTGAAGGCACTGTATAAAATAACAGGGCCAGCAAACACAAACAACAGTGAAAGCGCTAATATTTTTAGGCCTTTAGCCAACACCTCTTTTTTATTATTATTCATTTTCAACTGCTTTTAGGACAGCACGTACGCTACCGTATTTTAATAAATAAGCTTTCGCTGAATCCTCGTCTAACGAAGTCGCTTCCATAATCATTTTGGTTCCTCTTTGTACCAACTTTTCATTGCTCAACTGCATATCGACCATTTTGTTGCCTTTTACACGACCTATCTTAATCATGGCTGAAGTGGTAATCATATTCAAAATAAGTTTTTGCGCGGTTCCGGCTTTCATACGTGACGAACCCGTGACAAACTCAGGGCCAACAACAGCCACCATTGGGAAATCTACCTTTTCCGCCAACGGACTTCCTTCATTACAGGTAATTCCTCCTGTGATGATATTGTTTTGTTGGCAATAATCTATGGCCCCCAAAACATAGGGTGTTGTTCCTGAAGCGGCAATTCCTACCAATACATCTTGTGATGAAATATGATAGCTTTCTAAGTCTTTTTCCGCTTGACGCGGATCATCTTCTGCGTTTTCTACCGCATTCCGAATTGCGAGGTCACCACCGGCAATTAATCCGATTACCAAATCTTTGGAAACACCAAAAGTTGGCGGACATTCGCTGGCGTCGAGAATGCCCAATCTGCCACTTGTTCCGGCCCCTACATAGAAAAGACGTCCACCATTTTTTAGTTTCTCAACTACTTTTTCAATTAGTTTTTCTACCTGTGGGATTACCTTTTGAACCGCGAGAGCCACTTTTTGATCTTCTTGATTGATGTTGGTCAAAATCGTATTGAGCGACATTTTTTCTAAATCGTCATACAAACTCGATTGCTCGGTAGTCTTAATGAAATTAGGCATTCAAATTAATTTTCAACAAATATAAATCTTATTATTGAGCTATTCTCATAAAAGTGTTAATTCGTTGAAAAACAAAAATTTAACATATAATTTGGAGTCAAATTAAAAATAGTCGTATCTTTGCCGAGCAAAAATTTAGAGGCGGTTATTTTTATAAACAACGTATAAAAGTCCTCTTTTAAATATCATAATTTGAAGAAAAAAATAGCAAAAATTTCATTGCTTCCCGCTATAGGAGCAATATTTTTCTTAAGTTTTTCAACCAAAGAAGATACCGCATTTATGGCAGCTACGGTAAATTTACCAGATGCCTACACGGTAAAATTAGAAGATGAAATCATTCATCAGCAAGACGAAGATGTATTTTATCCTGTGCTTAAAAAAGGATATTTAGGTTTTAAAGAAGCCATTGGCTTTAAAGAATCCCGTGGTGATTATGAGGTTATTAATCAGTTTGGGTATTTAGGAAAGTACCAATTTGGCAAAGGCACTTTAGCACTTATCGGAATACACAACACACAAGAGTTTATGAATAATCCAGCTTTACAGGAAGCGGCATTTTATGCTAATGCTTCTCGCAATAAATGGATTTTACGTAAAGATATCGAGCGTTACAGCGGAAAAACCATGGCTGGAGTAAAGATTACCGAATCGGGTATTTTAGCGGCAGCGCATTTGGCTGGGCCAGGAAGCGTAAAAAAATTCTTACGTAGTGGTGGAGCCCAAGGTTTTAGTGATGCTTTTGGTACGAGTATCAAGTATTACTTAAACAAATTCAAAGATTATGATACTTCTTTTGTCAAGCCTAACCGAAAAGCAAAAGCGAAAGTAAAAAAGGGAGCTTTAGGTAAATTTGCCTAAACTATACCTTTTTCTGAAAAATAAAGATAGCCGGTTTTTTATGTAAATCCGGCTTATTTTTTTGCCATTCGGCAATGGTTTTGGTTTTGATAAACTCACTTTCTAAGCTTACATCACAACCAATGCACAATAAGGTCTGCGGATGTAAAACCTGTAAAAATAAATCGAAGAGCTTGTCATTGCGGTAAGGTGTTTCTATAAAAATCTGCACTTGTTCTATTTCGCTCGAAATCCGCTCTAGTTTTTTAATTTGCTGTTTTTTCTCGTGTTTGTCGATAGGTAGGTAACCATTAAAAGCAAAATTCTGTCCGTTTAAACCGCTACTCATCATCGTCAATATAATAGAACTTGGCCCCACTAAAGGCACGACCTGAATATTACTTTGGTGTGCCATGGCGACAACCTCAGCTCCAGGATCTGCAATGCCAGGACAACCTGCTTCACTCAATAAACCAATATTTTCACCAGAGAGACATTTGTTTAAAAAACCAGGAATTTCATTTGCAGAGGTGTGTTTGTTGAGCCAATCAAAACTTAATTCTGATTGTTTTTTGTCGGGCAAAATCTGTTTGATAAACCGACGTGCTGTTTTTTCATTTTCGGCGATAAAATGAGTGAGTTTTGCGGTCACTTCTTTCACGGAAGTCGGTAAGACTTCATAAGCCATATTTTCTCCGAGATAGGTCGGTATTAAAAAGAGTTTTCCTTTTTTGTTTTCGGTCATTTTATTGAACAATCAGTTTGCTGGTATGTTGGTTTTTGTTTTCGGTAGTCGATTTTATAAAATAAATGCCTGTGGGTAAATCTACGGTTATGGTATACTCTTTTGTACGAGGAACAAAATTTCCTAGCAGCTTTCCAGGATACGAATACAGTTTTATTTTCTGAATCGTTTCATTGCTTCTAATATTGATGTTGTTTTTTGTAGGGTTAGGATAAATTTTTACTTCAGAAAGATTAACATTTCCCACCGAAAGATTGTCGTCAACAATTTTATAGACCGTTCCGTTAAGTCCTGCCACATAAAGGTTGGAATTGTGATCGGTACCGAAAGTAGAAAAATTATTCCCGTTAAACGAACCAAAATAAGTAATGTTTCCACTGCTGTCGACGGTTCCGATTTCGTTGCTACAGAAATCAGCAAACAGGTATTTTCCTACAAGATTTGGAAATTCGCTACCACGATAAACATAGCCACCTGTAATTGAGCATTTACTTAAACCGTCATTGTGCGAATATTCCGCAAAAGGAAACTCCATCGAGCTTTGGGAAGCACAATTGTTGGTGTTGAAAGGTGCAGAAGCTTCGTAACAACGCCAGCCGTAATTCACTGCTTCCGCGGAAGTTGATTTGTTGATTTCTTCAAACTCATTTTGCCCAACATCGGCAATCCAAATATCGCCTGTCAACTCGTCAAAAGAGAATTTCCAAGGATTTCTAAGACCATAAGCGTAAATTTCATCCAAAGCGTTGCTATCATTAACAAAAGGATTGGACGCAGGAATATAAGGTGTTCCGGCATCGACATCAAGGCGTAAAAGTTTACCGAGAAGCGTGTTCAGGTTTTGTCCGTTATTATTGGGGTCGCCACCGCTTCCACCATCACCAGAAGCGATATAAAGATAACCATCGTTGCCAAAAGCGATACAACCACCATTGTGATTGGTAAAAGGCTGTGGGATGATGAGCATCACATTTTGTGAAGCGGGTATAGCGGCATTGGGATCTGTAGCGCTAGTTTCGAATTGAGAAATAATGGAATCTCCCGAAGTGTTAGTGTAATAAACATAGAATAATCTATTGTTTTGGTAATTAGGGTGAAAAGCCAAACCTAATAGTCCTTGTTCTCCTCCTGACAAAACTTGTGGTAAGATGTCGAGAAATGGATTGGTGTTTACTGCTCCGTTGCTGTTGAGAATTCTAATAAGTCCTGCTTGTTCTACAATAAAAAGACGATTATCACCAGCGTTTTGGATATCGACAGGATTGGTGAAGCCACTGGCGACTTGCTGAATATTAACATCTTCCTGGGCGATGATGTTGAGGCAAAAAAAATAGATGAGGGGTAATACAAAATATTTCATAGCTATAAGAATAATACCTAACTAAAGTTACTAAAAAACTTTGAATTAACCTATTTCTTTAGCTATCAGCGAAGTGGCTTCGTCTAGCATTTGGTAAACTTTTTCAAAACCATTTTGGCCGCCGTAATACGGATCGGGAACATCTTTGTTTTGATCTGGGTAAGTTTTATTTAAAATCAAGCTAACTTTTTGTCTGTCTGCTTCATTGCGTGCCAATTGAAGGATGTTTTCATAATTGGAATTGTCCATCGCATAGATATAATCGAATTGATCGAAATCTTCGATAGTAAACTGTCGACCTCGTTGTTGGGAAATATCCAAACCGTATTTTTGTGCTACTTCAACCGAACGAACATCCGGCAGGTCGTCTACATGATAATTGGAAGTTCCCGCAGAATCAACCCAAACTTTCTCAGGATTTACCTTTGATGCCAATAAACCTTCTGCTAATGGAGATCGGCAAATATTTCCTAAGCAAACCATTAAAACTTTAGTTCTCATGATTTAGTTGGTGAGTTTTTTGTTTAAATCTTCTACAAACTTTTTAAATTGCTTATCGGTAGATGAGAGGTTGTTTACCGTTTTGCAAGCGTGTAAAACCGTTGCATGATCACGTTTACCGATTTGCGAACCGATACTTGCCAAAGAAGCTTTGGTAAGTTTTTTGGCAAAAAACATGGCCAATTGTCTCGCTTGCACAATATGACGTTTTCTGGTTTTAGACTGTAAGGTTTCAACATCCATCTGGAAATAATCGCTGACTACTTTTTGGATGTAATCGATAGAAATTTCCTTTTTGGTGTTTTTTACATAATTCTCAACAATCTTTTTTGCCAAATCAATGGTAATGTCTTTTTTGTTGAAAGAAGAATGCGCTATCAGCGAAATAATGGCACCTTCCAATTCACGAATGTTGGTTTTGACGTTGTTCGCCAAATATTCAATAATATCTTCAGGCATATCGACACCATCGCGATACAATTTATTTTTGATAATCGAGATACGCGTTTCAAAATCAGGCTGTTGCAATTCTGCTGAAAGTCCCCATTTAAAACGAGAGAGCAAACGCTGCTCGATATCTTGCATATCGACAGGAGCTTTGTCGCTGGTTAAAATTACTTGTTTACCATTTTGGTGCAAGTGATTAAAAATATGGAAGAAAACATCCTGTGTTCCCGCTTTACCTGATAGTAATTGTATATCGTCCACAATCAGTACATCGATAATTTGATAAAAGTGAATAAAATCGTTGCGATTGTTCTTTTTAACCGATTCGATATATTGTTGGGTAAACTTTTCCGCAGAAATATACAAAACCGTCTTTTCAGGAAATTTTTCTTTGACTTCAACGCCAATGGCATGGGCCAAATGTGTTTTACCTAAACCAACACCCCCAAAAATCAATAAAGGATTAAACGAAGTGCCTCCGGGTTTGTTGGAAACCGCAATTCCAGCATTTCTTGCCAAACGGTTAGAGTCACCTTCTAAAAAGTTTTCAAAACTATAATTAGGGTTAAGTTGCGAATCTATTTTTACATTTCTGATGCCAGGAATGATAAACGGATTTTTAAGCTCTGGACTTTTATGTTTTATAGGGGTTTCTACTTCTTGCTCAGAAATATTCCCTCGGTGTGAACTTGGTATTTTTTCGGTGTATGGTTGTTTGCTGGTGGTGCCATTTTCCATTTTAATGATGTACACCAACTTTGCTTTTTCACCGAGTTCTTTGGTAAGCGAAACCTTTAAAAGGTTTACATAATGTTCTTCTAACCATTCGTAAAAAAACTTAGAAGGAACTTGTATGCTCAATGCGTTATCAGTAAGTTTTATGGCTTTGATAGGCTCAAACCATGTTTTGTAGGCTTGTGATGTGACGTTGTCTTGTATAAAAGATAGGCATTTCACCCAAACTGATTCCGCAGTTATAGTCATGTTCTCTTTTCGGTGTTTGATGTTAGTTATTTTCTTAATAAATTGATTAAAACTTCCTTTGAATTGGGTAGGAAATTTATATCATTTTAGAGTGACAAATATGTGAACAAAAAAAGTTATAAAAAAATGAAAAAGGGGTTGAATTTTTATTTTTTTTTTCTCATACTTAAAAACTTTTTAAACTTACAAAAACTAAATTGAAATCCCTTAAAATTTAACATGAAAAACTTTAAAAGCACATTAAAAGTACGATATGCTGAAACCGACCAAATGGGCGTTGTGCATCACGGAAATTATGCACAATATGTAGAATTGGCAAGGTGTGAGTGGTTAGAACAGTTTGGAATATCGTATAAGCACATGGAAGCAAATGGTATCATGCTTCCAGTGTATGAGATGGCTTTTAAGTTTATACAACCTGCATTTTTTGACGATGAAATCAGTATTGTAACCAAGCTCAAAAAAATGCCTACTTTTAAGATAGAATTTGAATACGAAATTGTACGAAAAACAGAACTTTTAGCTGAAGGGAGCACAACGCTTATTTTTGTCAACTCAGAAACGAGAAAGCCCATGCGTTGTCCGGAATTTATTCTAAAGAAAATTAATCCGTAAGTTCTTTGATTTCAACACCGTAAATACCTTCAAAAATTCCGTAAATTCTTTCTGCTTCTTTTTCACGAACTTCGATTTCGCTATTGCAATTCAGAGCTAAATCTTGCTTGACGATATTCAAATCTTGCTCTTTGATAACCCGCATTACTTTGTTCATGTTTTCATATTCAAACGTGAGTAGAAAGTTTCTATTTATGGTTTTGGTGACAATTTTAGAAGCCTCCAACGCCATTTGAGCCGTAGTTTTATAGGCGTTGATTAATCCACTGACGCCAAGTTTGGTGCCGCCAAAATAACGTACTGCAACAACCAAAACATTGGTCACATCAAAGGATTGTAGCTGCCCATAAATTGGCATTCCTGCAGAATTGTTGGGTTCACCATCGTCGTTGGCACGATAATGTTCGTAGCGTTTGCCCAATTGCCAGGCATAACACCAATGCCTCGCTTGGTGATGATTGGTCTTGAGCTCGTCGATATGAGCCTTGATTTGTTCTTCGTTTGTTACTGGAAAAGCATACCCGAAAAACTTACTGCCTTTATCCTTAAAAAGGATCTCTCTACTCGGTTTGGTAATGGTTTTGTAGGTGTCTTTTTCCAAATCTATGCTCTTGTTAGTGCGACTAAAATAATACTAATGACAGCCAACGCAATACCTATCCAGTTTTTTCTGATGACTTTTTCTTTAAAAAAAGCAATTCCCAATAAGGTAGAAAGTATGACAATGGCCACATTATTGATTAAGAAAACCGTGCTGCTGTCTATATTTCCGCGTAAAGCTTGTATAAAGAAATAAACCGAATAATAATTGGGGATCCCCAAGGCAATTCCACCGAGGATTTCTTTATAAGTGAATTTTATTTTTTTGATCAGAAAATGGTATAGACCGAGCAAAACACCAACTGTGGCTGCAAAAACAAAAACAGTCATAGAAAACAAAGCTACTTCATCTGGTGCGACATAATTTTCCTCCAGAAACTTTATTCCTGTTTCTATGATTCCGCTGCCTAAAAAAACCAGGAGAGGAAAAATAAGGATGTTTTTGTCGGGCGCAAACGGACTGCTCTTTTTTACTGAAGCCAGATAAACTGCAATTAAAGCTAAAATAATAGCGAGTATTTTGAGTAAACTAACCGATTCTTGGTAATAGAAAATCACAAAAGTAATAGGGATGACCAAACTCAACTTACTGGCGACAGAAACAGCAGAAAGTCCGTTGATTTTAGTAGTGTGGGCCATCAAGTGGAAAACGGTGATAAATAGAAACCCCAAGATAAATGCACCCCAAAACCAATTGGTGTTCAAAAGGCTAGTGACTTCCAGACTTTTCGAATTTCCTAAATAACCTGCTATAACAGCCGTCAAATAATTGATAACAATGGCATAGCTTACGCGAATATTGAATTTGCCCAGAAGTTTAAATACCACATAAATGAGGCAAGAGGATAATATGCTTAGAACGAGATAGAGCATCAATTACGCACTATTATTTTGGTAAACTTGCAACAAATTATTTTCGATTTTTTCTGTATGTTGAATTGGAAAATCAAAATCTGGAGCTTTGATTCCTGTGACTAGATTTTGATGACCGGTAAAAACGCGCGCTTCGTCCCAAAGCTTGGCATCAATAAAAGATTGAAGCGTTTTGCTGCCGCCTTCTACCAATACCGATTGAATATTTTCTTGGTAGAGTTCTTCTAATACCTGAGGAACGATAGGCTGGGAGAAATCGATTCGCTTATAAATCAAATTGTTTTTGTTTGTTTTACCCTTTTCCGTAAAAACAAATGTGTTGATGGTTTCGTCAAATAAGAAACTCGCTGTAGGAATTTTTAAACCCTTATCAATCACCAAACGGATGGGATGGTTGCCTTTCCATTTCCGCGCATCTAACCTGGGGTTATCTTTGAGGGCTGTAGTGGTGCCTACTAAAATGCTTTGTTCTTCACTTCGCCATTTGTGTACCAATTGCCGAGACAAATCATTAGAAATATTTACGGACTTTCTTTCTGTCTGCTTGGCTGGAGCAATAAAACCATCTTGGGTTTGTGCCCATTTTAGGATAACATAAGGTCTTTTTTTTTGGTGAAAGGTAAAAAAACGTTTGTTGAGTGCTTGACACTCTTTTTCAAGTACACCAACCACGACTTCACAACCCGCTTCTATGAGTTTTTTGATACCTTTACCCGCCACTTTTGTATGCGGATCGATGGTGCCAATCACTACTTTTTTGATGCCTTTTTCTATGATTAAATCGGCACACGGAGGTGTCTTTCCGTAGTGGCTACAAGGCTCTAAAGTCACGTAAATGGTAGATTTAGAAAGTAGGCGATCATCTTCTACATGTTGTATAGCATTTACTTCGGCGTGGGGTTTACCTGCTTGTTGGTGCCAACCTTCACCTATAATTCTATTCTTATAAACCAGTAAACTTCCTACCATTGGATTGGGATAAGTCGTTCCTAAACCATTTTTGGCAAGTTTGATACAGCGATTTATGTATTTTTCGTGTATTTTCACGCCTCAAAAGTACATAAAATTATTTCGTTGAAATAGTTTAAAATATACCTGTTTGATTGGAATTTTGAAAAATGTCAGTTCGAGTGGTTTTCTATAGTAAACTGTATCGAGAACTATTTTTCTAAATTCAAAATTTTATTTCGACCTGTCTACCGATAGGTAGGTACAAATTTATAAGATGCATCATCTTATAAATTCACTCGAATTGACAAATTTTGTTTTACAGGCAGCCTAATTTATACAAATGCAAATCCAACAACTAAAAAAATATTTCTTTGAGGAACTCCAAGCGGTTTTTCCCGAAACCGAAATCAACACGTTTTACCACTGGTTGTTGGAAGATTTTTTGCAGATGAAGCCGGTTGATGCGATTTTAAATAAAACCCAAAGACTTACGGAAGAAGAAGAGAAGCAATTTAAATCTGCTGTTGAACGATTAAAAAAACAAGAGCCTATACAATACATTTTGGGAAAGACCGAGTTTTATGGGTATGAATTTACGGTAAACCCAAGTGTCTTGATTCCTCGGCCAGAAACTGAAGAACTAGTCGATTGGATCATCAAAGATCATCAAGGTGAAAAGCACTTACAAGTTGTCGATTTTTGTACCGGGAGTGCTTGTATTGCAGTGAGTTTGTCTAAAAACTTATGGCAATCCCAAGTTACAGCGGTTGATGTTTCACCGCAAGCACTGGAAGTGGCTCAAGTCAATGCCAAAAACTTAGCTGCGGAAATCAATTTTATCGAAAGTGATGTTTTACAGCTAGATGATTTTCCTAAAAATCAATATGATGTAATCGTTTCCAATCCGCCTTATGTACGGAATTTAGAAAAGGTAGAAATCAAACCAAATGTTCTAAAATATGAGCCTGAAATTGCTTTGTTTGTGGCAGATGAAGATCCGTTGGTTTTTTATCAAAAAATCACCGAAATAGCTAAAACTTCATTGAAAAGTGGCGGAAGTTTGTATTTTGAAATCAACCAATACCTTGCTGAAGAAACCAAAGCGCTAGTAGAGCAAATAGGTTTCACGAAAGTGACCTTAAAAAAAGATATTTTTAATAACTTTAGGATGTTAAAAGCTACCCGATAACATGGAAAACATAGAAAAAGAAATCAATCAATTACGACTGCAATTACACCAACATAACTACAAGTACTACATTCTTGATCAACCCGAAATCTCAGATTATGAGTTTGACATGTTGTTGGAGAAGCTTCAAAAATTAGAAGACCAATACCCAGAGTTTATCGATGAAAACTCGCCAACCAAACGCGTTGGCGGTACGGTCACCAAAAACTTTCCAACGGTTAAGCATCCGCACAGAATGTATTCGTTGTCTAATTCTTACAACCAAGAAGACCTCACCGATTGGGAAAAACGGGTGCATAAAATGGTGGGCGATAACGTAAGCTATACCTGTGAACTTAAATATGACGGGGCTTCCATCAACCTCCTCTACAAAAACGGAAAATTGCACAAGGCGGTTACTCGCGGCGACGGCACGCAAGGTGATGAAGTGACCGAAAATGTAAAAACCATTCCGTCGGTGCCATTGACCTTACAAGGAAACGATTATCCAGACGAATTTGAAATGCGTGGTGAGATCGTGTTACCGTATGAAGCTTTTGCGGAACTAAATGCAGAGCGTATCAATCAAGGCGAAGAGCCCTATGCCAATCCGAGAAATACCGCTTCCGGTAGTTTAAAATTACAGGACAGCAAGGAGGTCGCAAAGCGAAAATTAACCTGTCTTTTTTACGGAATTGTCGCGCGGGAAAGTATAGCTGAAACACATTTTGAGAGTCTAGAAAAATGCAGGAAATGGGGTTTTCATATTCCTAAAGAAGCAACAGTTGCTAAATCTATTGATGAAATCACATCATTTTTAAACTACTGGGATGTTCACCGTCATGACCTGCCTTATGAAACCGATGGCGTAGTGATTAAAGTGAATAGCTTACAACAGCAAGATGAGTTGGGTTTTACCGCCAAAGCGCCACGTTGGGCCATTGCTTATAAATTTAAAACCGAACAAGCCTCGACTATCTTAGAAGATATTACCTATCAAGTAGGAAGAACAGGAGCCATTACGCCAGTCGCCAATTTAAAACCGGTGCAATTGGCAGGCACGACCGTCAAGCGCGCCTCTTTGCATAATGCAGACCAAATCGAAAAACTGGATGTTCGTATTGGTGATACGGTTTTTGTTGAAAAAGGAGGAGAGATCATCCCAAAAATCGTTGCGGTAGATTTTACCAAACGAAACCCGTCCACACCACCAGAAGAGTACATTTCGCATTGTCCAGAATGTGGATTTTTACTGACAAGAGAAGAAGGGGAAGCTTTACATTATTGCCCAAATTATACGGGCTGTCCGCCACAGATTATTGGTAGGATACAACATTTTATTTCGCGTAAAGCGATGGATATAGAAGGTTTGGGGAGCGAAACCGTAGCGCAACTGGTCAAAGCCGATTTGATTAAAGATTTTGCAGATTTGTACTTGTTGAAAAAAGAGCAACTCATTCCGTTGGAGCGAATGGCAGAAAAATCGGCTGAAAATTTGATTACAGGGGTCGAAAAATCAAAGCAAGTCCCTTTTGAGCGGGTTTTATATGCTTTGGGAATTCGCTATGTAGGCGAAACGGTAGCTAGAAAATTGGCCAAGAAAATGAAGTCTATTGACGATTTGATGCAAGCCGATTTTGAAACCTTAAAAAATGTCGATGAGATAGGAGAGAAGATTGCCGAAAGTGTAGTCGAGTATTTTAATAACGATAAAAATAAAATGCTTGTAGAACGTTTGAAAACTTATGGGCTACAATTGTCTCTTGATGAGGAAGAAATAAAAAACCAAACCGATAAATTGACAGGAAACTCGTTTGTGATTTCTGGAGTTTTCGAATCGATCTCGCGTAGCGAACTTAAAAAACTCATTGAAAATAACGGCGGAAAAGTATCGAGTTCACTATCTTCAAAAACCAATTACTTGGTGGCGGGGGAAAATATGGGGCCGAGCAAATTAGCTAAAGCAGAAAAACTGGGAACGAAGATTATTTCTGAAACGGAATTCCTGGCAATGCTTCGTTAGGAAAGACTTTCTTTTAGGTTTAGTACATAATAAAAAAAACGCACTCTAATGAAAAACTTCGAGTGCGTTTTAAAGCAATAGTTATCGGTATAATCGACTTTTATTCTTTTACAATCTTTACGGTATTAGCAACAGACTTGGTTTGCACTTCCATAACATAGACACCAGCAGGTAAAGAATTGAGGTCAATAGAAATCTTACTTTGACCAATGGTTTTTGACATTACTTTTTTACCAAGCAGGGTGTAAAAGTTGACTGCTTCTATGTTTTTTTGATGGTTATCTACAGAAATAACATCTTTTACAGGGTTAGGGTAATAGCTGAAGTTCACTTGGGTGTTATTTACCGTTGAGAGTGACTCCTCTATACTCACATCATCAATGACATTGGTATGACCAAAGTAGTTGATGCCCTCAAATGCGATTTGATAGGTAGCACTAGGATTTGGTAAACTAATTACTTCTTGTGTCCATGTATCTACACTGCTCGTGTAATGCATTAATTCTACCCAAGGATCTGTCGGACTTTCACGGTAATATACCTTGAGTTGATTTTGATCACCCTCCCAATCTTCTTGTCCGTAGAAAAAAGTGAGTTCAGGGTTATTGAGTGTAGTGAGATCCAAGTGTGGACTCACCAATTTTGTAATGGGTGAGTTGGCGTTGTTTTCACTTACAAAATGCATGTTTTGTGTACCGCTATGTGCTGTGGTAATTGCTCCTCCCGATGAACCTTCATGTAACGTCCAGTCGGCCATTCCGTCTTCCTGTATTTGAGACCAACAATTGATGCTGCTACTCGAAGCTTCAAAATCTTCGGTAAACGGAGCTGTAAAAACATCACATAGGGTTGTAAAAGTATACGGACCTGTCCAGATGCTCGTTCCATCGGTAGCGCCACAGTCGGCACGTACATAAAAATCATAGGTGGTTTGACTTGTCAGGCCACTAATCGGAAAAGGATTGGTTACACCTGCATCGGTAGGTGTTCCTGTAGGGGTAAATCCAGTAATTCCAAATTCAATATCCCAAGAATTAGCCGAGCCCACTTCCGTCCAACCAAGTTCGGCAGAATTTGCTTGGATATGGGTTACCGTTAAGTTGGTAGGAGCAAAACAGTTGGTTGCTAACTGTCCGCTTATCGCAAATAGATTAAAAGTATTGACGCCTGTACCGGTATTGGTACGGATAAACTCGACGCTTGCGATGTTTTTTGGTTGGTTTGCAGTCGCGATATCTACTTGTAATCGAAAAAGTTTGGGATTGTTGGTCGGGGTTTCTACTGTATTGTTAGAAAGGTTTCCTCGTCCAAAACCTTGAGCTTCTATGGGTAAACCTGTATTGAACCAATCAGGGATAACCAGGTTTGAAAAGGTTTCGGTTGTGGCATCACTAAAGTGTACCACCACATCGATATTACTAATACCGCTGCCTGAAGTCACCAAAAAGTATAAACTCTCGTAGGGAGCAGGAGAGCTAAGGGTCAAACTTTTGGAATTAGCTGCTCCTGATTGGTCGATACGTAACGAGTTGTTGCCGTCATAAGGTGTAGCTGCAGGTTGCAATTGGTAAGTTAGCCCTGTTACCGTTGTGCTTGTAATGATTCCATTAGCAGGTAAGCCTGTAGTTAAGGGAGTTGACCCTGCGGTGAGTTTCCAATCTTCAGCAATAAGACAGTAGTTCACACCATCGACATCATTGGTAGTTGAACTGCTCATGGTGCCTACTCCGTTGGCGATAACATCGGCATTAAACCCAGTTACGCTTATAGGTCCAGGTGTATTTTGGGCAAAAAGAGAAAGACTAAAAAGATTTAAAAAGAATATGAATGTAATTTTTTTCATGCTTTATGGTTAATTGGTTATCGTAGACCAAGGTATAAAATTTTTTTTTTAAAATGCTTTACTATTTATTAGCAGTAAGAACCAACCCTCTTTTAAATCATGTTGCACGCGCTATCGACACGTTATCAATTATTTAACTCCGTTTTCTGATTTTGCCTCCATAATTTTTCAACAATGATTAGCTCTATGGAGTTATTCTATGTTTGTGAAATGAAGTTTTTTGAGAGTTAACTAAAGCTCAAGATCAAGTAAGGTTTTTCTTTAGCATAAGTAGGGATAAAGCATAGCTAAACCGTTGCTCCTTCGATGCTAAGCCGTAGACCCCTCGTAAACAGGGGCTTTTTACGGGCTAGCATCGAAGCAGTATCGAGCTAGTAGCGGGTTAGCTATAGGTTTGGTAGGGATGAAATAGGCTTTTATCAAGTAGGTGGAAAGTAGGTGGTTAAAGGATGAGGTGTTTTATTATATATATTCGTTTTTTCCATTAATGAAATCCCGAGTTCTCGGAAGAGCCAATCCCGAAGTCTCGGGACTAGAATTATTTTAATTTTCTTGAATTGCTATAAAGCCATTATTTTGCATACGCAAGGGAAACCGTTTCATTGCTCCCTTGCCTCTCATCTTTTCTGCGAATAGCTTTGGCAATTTCTATAGAAATTAAAAGTAGGCTGGTTTAAATGGAAATGCTTATTTCACGAAAGTGACAACTTAAATTCCTAAGCTTGCACTTTTAACCGTTTTGGTGTTTTTGTCTAAATAAAAGTCGATACGCCCTAGGTAGATTCCGGCCCAACCGACTTGATTGACCAAAACATCCTGGTTGATTTTATTTTTGACGACAGTTGGTTCGTCTAAAAATGTGTGGGTATGACCACCAATAATCAAATCGATGTCTTGGGTTTGTTGCGCTAGTTTGAGGTCATCTATCTTATCATGCTCGTACTGGTAACCCAAATGCGAAAGGCAAATTACTAGATCACACTTTTCTTCAGTTTTTAGTTTTTTAACGATATCGGTAGCAATTTCTACGGGATCGAGGTATTGGGTTTCTTTGTACATTTTTTTGTTGACCAAACCTTCTAATTCAATTCCGAGACCAAAAACACCAATTCTAACGTCATCTTTTACAAAAACTTCGTAAGGTTTTATTTGTCCGTCAAGAACGGTATTGCTAAAATCATAGTTGGCGTTCAGCAGTTTAAATTGAGCATTTGGCATTTGTGCCCATAAACCATCGATGCCATTGTCAAAATCGTGATTTCCTATGGTTGCTGCATCATAGCCGAGTTTGCTCATGAGTTTAAACTCTAACTCACCTCCGTAAAAATTGAAATAAGGCGTGCCTTGAAAAATATCACCCGCATCTAGCAGTAAGGTGTTAGGGTTTTCTTTTCTGATTTGTTGAATGAGCGAATAACGTCTTGATACGCCACCTTTATTTGCATTTCTTCCACCATCATTAGGAAAAGGATCGATATGGCTGTGCACATCATTGGTGTGTAAAATAGTAACATGTTTAGTGTTTTCTGTAAAAATAGTGCTGCTAAAAGCATACGAACT
This sequence comes from Mesonia sp. K7, assembly GCF_003233725.1. Taxonomy (GTDB): domain Bacteria; phylum Bacteroidota; class Bacteroidia; order Flavobacteriales; family Flavobacteriaceae; genus Mesonia. The sequence goes on along the minus strand of NZ_QKQV01000001.1, from coordinate 170,248 downwards.
CAAACCGACAAAAATGCCTGTTCCGATACTTTTTTGTATAAATTCTTTACGTTTCATAAGCTTATCTCTCTATAAATCGTTGGTCTTTTTCAGGATTGATTTCTGGGTGTTTTTTAAAATAATCGATGAGTAAATTGCGAAGTTTGTAGTCTAAAACCGTTAGTTTTTCAGGTTGCGTTAAAAACAGCATATGGTCGCCGCCGTTTTGTAGGTAATCGCTGGTGGCGATATGGTAAACGCTGTCTTTATCGACAGGTTTCCCGGCAATTGATTGCGCTAAAATTTTAAAATCTTCTGACAGTACAAGCTGCATATTGCTTATAGGGTGTGCTCTTTTGGCTTGGGCTAAGTAGTCGAACATCGCTTGTATTTGTTCCGCTTGAAGTTTAACCACTACAATCTCATTTTCAAAAGGCATAATTTCGTAGGCGGTTTTGGTGGTGATGTCACCAGGGTTGATTTCTGCTCTGATACCACCGTGATTTAAAATAACCGCATCGATGGTATTTCCGGTTCTTTTTTTATATATGGGATTAGCCATTTCGAAAACCGCATCGGCCATCATATTCCCGATGGGCGTGTTGTATTTTCCGTCTTTTTTTGAAAGTAATTTTGGTGTGTAAGAAAGTTTGGTGTTCATTTCCTCTGTAATTCTTTCCCGATAAGGTTGTATAAAGGCTTCGGTTTCTTCGTTTAAAACCAATTTGTTACTGATTTCTATACGCTTACTTTCCTTTTTTATAATTTGTAAAGACTCCTGTGTGGTTGGGTTTTTACAATTCAAGAAAAGCAAGAAGAATAAAAAGAAAGAGAAGTATTTCATTGCTTAAAAATTTAGTTAAAAGTATAAAAAGAAATAAAGAATCGCATTTACTTTCCTTTAAATTATTGTAACATTACCAAAAAATTAGCGTCTCATAATAAACTAAAAATAAGTATGAAAAAGATTATTCTTTCTGCCGTGATGGCAATTACATTGTTGGGGTGTGGCCCAGCGAAGGTGAAAAATGCGACCCAAGATCATATCAGTGCTACTTTAGACTTAGTCAATCTTCAGGATGATAAGGTGAAAGCGGTGGTCAATCCGGGTAAAATTTCTTCCGAAACTATTAATTTTTACATTCCTAAAACCGTCCCCGGAACTTATTCTACCGATAATTACGGACAGTTTATAGAAGGTTTTAAAGCGATAGATTACGATGGTAACGAACTTACTTTTAAAATGATTGATGACAATACGTTTGAGATTTCTAATGCTACCGAGCTGGATTTGGTTGAATATTGGGTGAATGATTCTTATGATATCGCTGGTGAAGAAGGTGTTTTTTCGCCTGCAGGAACTAATATCGAGGCGGGTAAAAACTTTATGTTGAACTTGCACGGCTTTGTGGGTTATTTTGAAGGAATGACCGAACAGCCTTACCAATTGGAAATTACAAGACCAAATACGTTAGTGGCAGGAACTTCTTTAACGGCACATCCAGCTTCTGAACCCGTCGGTAATAACACCAAAGATATTTTTAAAGCCAAAAGGTATTTTGAAATTACCGACAACCCGATTATGTATGCCAAACCTGATGTAGAAAAGTTTGTGCTGGGTAATATGACTGTCGAGTTGCATGTATATTCTCCTAACGGAACATATTCCGCGGCAGCCTTGCGCCCCAATATGGAAAAAATACTAAATGCTCAAAAAGCATTTTTAGGCGATATCGACAACACCAATACCTATGTGATCTTATTGTATTTGGCAGATATGTCAAAAACCGATGCTAAAGGCTTTGGAGCTTTAGAGCACCATACTTCAACGACGGTAGTTTTACCAGAAACCATGCCTTTGGAAGCGCTTAATGAAACCATGAAAGATGTGGTTTCGCACGAATTTTTCCATATCATTACCCCACTAAATGTACATTCAGAAGAGGTGCATTATTTCAATTACAATGACCCAAAAATGTCAAAGCATTTATGGATGTATGAAGGGGTGACCGAATATTTTGCGAATTTATTTCAGGTGAATCAAGGTTTGATTGATAACGAAGCTTTCTACGCTCGTATGGAAGAAAAAATAAGTTCATCTAAATCTTTTGATGATACCATGTCTTTTACGGTGATGAGCGAAAATATTTTGGATGAAAAGTATGAAAAAAGCTACTACAACGTCTATCTAAAAGGAGCTTTAATCGGCATGGCTTTAGATATTCGTTTACGCGAATTAAGCAATGGTGAGATGGGTATTTTAGACTTGATGAAAAAATTAAGTGATAAATACGGAAAAGAAAAACCATTTGAAGATGACCAAATCGTCAATGATATTGTTGCGCTGACCTATCCAGAAATCAGAAGTTTTTTTGATACCCATGTGATAGGAACCACACCCATTCCTTATGATGAGTTTTTTGAAAAAGTAGGCGTAGAAAAGAGCCAAAAAGAAGAAACGACAGATTATTTCTTGCACGGTCAAATGCCATTCATCGATGCCAACCCAGACACCAAAGAAGTATTTATTAGAGAGGGAATTGCACTAAACTCTTTTATGGAAAAAATAGGATTGCAAGGTGGTGATGTGATTCAATCTATCAACGGAACGGAATACAATCTAGATAATATTTTTCTTCTCATTACGAGTTCGCGTAACTGGAAAGAAGGTGATGATATCGAGATCAAGGTGAAAAGAGATGACAAAGAAGTGACCTTAAAGGGTAAAGTAAGTACCCCAACGACAACAGTAACTACCTTAAAAGATAAAGATTTACCAGCAACAGATAAGCGTGTAAAACTAAGGGAAGCTTGGTTAAAGGGTTAAACTGATTTTTTCTGCATCGCATGAAAAAATATGTCTTGAAAAAGAACAGACAAAAGCAGTTTCAGCAGCCGATAAATGCTGTTTCTGAAATCAAGAAAATGGGTGTGATTTACAACGCTCAAGAAACGCAGATTGAAGCTTTAAAAGCCGCTTTACGGAAAAATTTTCCTAACGTAGCGATTTCTGAAATTGCTTTTGTACATAACGAAAAAGGCGAGCGTTTAACACAAGTGTTTTCTAAAAAAAGTTTTTCACTGAGCGGAAAAATCAAAAAAGACAGCTATGCACAATCTTTTTCCAATCAAAATTTTGATGTTCAAATCAATTTCTTTCAAAAAGAAAATCCATTTTTGTTAGCTTTGTCCTCTCTTGCAAAAGGAAATATAAAAATTGGCTTTCCGCTAAGCGAATCCCAACTCAATCACTTGGAGTTCAAAATGGCTCTTGACGAGGAAACCTCTTTTGCTGAAGAAGTAAAAAACTATTTAGAAAAAATAAAATAGACTCTATGAAAAAATTTGTGGGAACTGGAGTTGCTTTGGTAACGCCTTTCACAACCAATAAGCAAGTAGATGTTACTGCTTTAAAAAATATTGTAAAGTATCAAATTGCTAACGGAATTGATTATTTGGTAGTGCTCGGAACCACTGCCGAAAGTGCAACTTTAACTAAGAGTGAAAAAGAATTGGTAAAACAAACAATTGTGGAAGCCAATGCAGGTAAATTGCCTTTGGTGCTTGGTGTTGGAGGAAATAATACCCAAGCAGTAGTCGAGCAATTACAAACTGAAAACTTAGACGGTTTTGATGCAATTTTATCGGTTTCTCCTTATTATAACAAACCTACACAAGAAGGTATTTACCAGCATTTTAAAGCTGTTGCGGAAGCGAGTAAATTACCCATTATCTTGTACAATGTTCCGGGAAGAACCTCTAGCAATATGTTGCCTAAAACCGTAGCAAGATTGGCAAATGATTTCGATAATATTATCGCCATAAAAGAAGCCGCGGGTAACATCGTACAGGCGATGGAAATGATACACCAAACACCAAAAGATTTCTTGGTCATTTCAGGTGACGATATGATTACCTTACCGATGGTGCTTGCGGGTGGAGCAGGTGTGATTTCAGTCATTGCCGAAGGTTTTCCAAAAGCATTTTCAGCTATGGTCAACTTAGGTTTAGAAAGAAAAGTAGAAGAAGCCTACCAAATTCATTATGCGATTGCCCCAGCTATCGATATGATTTTTGAAGAAGGAAACCCTGCGGGTATCAAAGCGGTATTTCAGCATTTAGGTTTAGGCACTAACGAGGTGAGATTACCGTTGGTAAAAGTGAGCAACGATTTAAACCAACGTTTAAAAGAATTTACAGACAATTTTCAATCGTAAAAAAGGTTTTTATAAGTCGTTAAAAAACAGTATTTTTGCAAAATCCTTGAATTAAAAAATGAAAAAAATTTTATATATCCTTTTGGTAACAATTGTTTTTAGTGCGTGTAGCGAATACCAAAAAGCATTAAAAAATGACGATGTCAAAATAAAATATGACTTGGCATCCAAATTGTATGAAGAAGGAATTCAAGAAAATAAGAAGTCTAAATTAAAAAAGGCCATTCAGCTTTACGAGCAGATTTTACCGCAATACCGTGGTAAACCTCAAGGGGAAAAGATCTCGTACGAATATGCGAATGCTTTTTATGAATTAGGTGCTTATTACGATTCGAGTTACCAGTTCGAGCGTTTTTCAAAAGCCTATCCGCAAAGTGAGAAAGCAGAAGAAGCTTTTTTTAAGAGTGCTAAGAGTGATTATCATATTTCGCCAAGATACACCTTGGACCAAACCGAAACGAACAAGGCAATTGGAAAGTTTCAAGAATATATTACGCTTTATCCTGACGGAGAAAATATTGGAGAAGCCAACCAACTTTCGGCAGAATTGAGAGAAAAATTAGAATTGAAGGAATACGAAATCGCTAAACTGTACCATCATAGAGAAGAGTACAAACCAGCAATTGAGGCATTCAATAATTTTATTGAAGCCAATCCGGGGTCTAAATACAGAGAAAAAGCCTATTTTTATAAAATGGAATCGGCTTATTTACTGGCGATCAACAGCTATGCTTATTTGGTGCCAGAGCGTTTAGAAACCGCAAAGGTCTATTACGAAAACTATAAAAAATATTTCCCTTCAGGGGAATTGAATGAAGATGCAAATATCATCATTCAAGATATCAATACAAGATTAGAAAACAATAACAGTTAATACATTTATATGATGGATGTGAAGAACACCAATGCTGAAGTGAGCACCACAACGCTAAACAGAAATCAAATTGAAATGCCAACCGATAACATTTACGAGGCTATTTCTATCATGGCTAAAAGAGCAACGCAAATCAGTACAGAAATCAAAAAAGAATTGATTGAAAAGTTAGATGAGTTTGCTACTTACAACGACAGTTTAGACGAGATTTTTGAAAACAAAGAGCAAATCGAAGTTTCAAAATTTTACGAGCGTTTACCAAAGCCTCATGCGTTTGCCGTAGAAGAGTGGTTGGAAGAAAAAATCTATTACAGAAATACAGACTCAGATAACGAGTAATATCTTATGAGTTTATTATCGGGCAAAAAAGTAGTTTTGGGCATTACAGCAGGTATTGCAGCCTACAAGACTACTTTTTTAGTTCGGTTACTTATCAAAGAAGGGGCAGAAGTAAAAGTGGTGATGAGTCCTAAAGCAAAAGATTTTGTGACGCCACTTTCGCTTGCTACACTTTCTAAAAACGAAGTGCTCACTTCGTTTACCGAAGAAGACAAAACCCTCTGGAACAACCACGTCGATTTGGGTTTATGGGCAGACTTGATGCTTATCGCACCAGCAACAGCCAACACGCTTTCTAAAATGTCCAGCGGGCAAAGCGACAACTTTTTACTAGCCACATATTTATCGGCAAAATGTCCTGTGTATTTTGCTCCCGCGATGGATTTGGATATGTTCAAACATCCGTCGACCAAGACCTCTATCGAGCAGTTGGAAAGTTACGGGAATAAATACATCCCTGTAGAAAAAGGTGAGCTCGCGAGTGGTCTATCGGGCGAAGGCCGAATGGCAGAACCCGAATTCATTATCGATTTTATAAAAAAGGATATCGCAGCTCAACTTCCGTTAAACGGAAAAAAAGTCTTGATTACGGCTGGGCCAACTTACGAAGCGCTCGATCCTGTGCGTTTTATCGGAAACCACTCCAGCGGAAAAATGGGGTACGCTCTGGCGCAAGAAGCAGCCAATTTAGGTGCAGCAGTGATTTTGGTAAGTGGGCCAACATCGTTAAAAATACAACATGATTTGGTCGAAGTGGTTTCGGTAACGAGTGCTCAGGAAATGTACGAGGTTGCCCATAAATATTTCGCAAAAGCAGAAGTTGTTATCGCAGCCGCAGCCGTTGCCGATTACCGACCCAAAAAAGTGAGCGCACAAAAAATCAAAAAAAATGATGCCACACTTTCGTTGGAATTGGAAAAAACAAAAGATATATTGTTATCTTTAGGCGAAAAGAAAACCCATCAGCTTTTGGTTGGCTTTGCATTGGAAACTGAAAATGAAGAAGAAAACGCAAAGAAAAAGCTGGCTAAAAAGAATTTGGATTTTATCGTTTTAAATTCGATGCAGGACAAAGAAGCAGGCTTTCAAAAAGACACCAATAAAGTTAAAATTATCAGTGAAGATGAAATAAAAACTTACGAAGCGAAGTTAAAAGAAGAAGTAGCGATTGATATTTTTAAAGAAATTTTACACCGATTAGCATGAGATATTTTTTATTAGGATTTTTTCTACTGATTTTTCAAATCAATACCGCGCAGGAATTTAATACAACCGTGACTGTTGATGCTGCTCAAACTGGGCAAACACAACTTACTATTTTTAAAACTTTGCAGACCGAAATCCAGGATTTTATGAACAATACTTCTTGGACGAGAATGAAGATTAAACCTGAAGACCGTATCAATTGCAATATGTTTATCACGGTAACCAAGTTCGATTCTAACGACTTTAGCGCAACGATACAAATCCAGTCGACAAGACCTGTTTTCGGGAGTACTTTTTCGACACCTGTTTTTACCTTTAAAGACAACCAGTTCAATTTCCGTTATACGGAATACGAACCTTTGCGCTACAGCAGAAATACGTTTACCTCTGCGTTGATTTCTAATTTGAGTTTTTATGCCTATACCATGTTGGGTTATGACGCCGATACGTTTGAATTAAACGGAGGAGAAGATTACCACCAAGAGGCTAAGCAAATTGTTGATATGACACAACAAAATGCGAGTGGTGGTTGGACCGTTAATGACGGAAACCAGTCGAAATTTCGTCTCAATGCCGATTTGATTTCGAGTAATTTCGGAACTTTTAGAGAAGCCATTTACAATTACCACCGTTTGGGTTTGGATTTGATGCATACCGATGCCGAACAAGCCAAAAAGAATATCGCCAATGTGATTATGATGATCAAGGAAGTGAACACTTCACGTCCTAACAATGCGCCCGTACGCACTTTTTTTGACACCAAGGCGCTGGAAATCGAACAGATCTTTTCTGGAGGTCCCCAAATTTCTATCGTAGAAGTAGTCCAAACACTTAAAACGATGGCTCCTGTTTACAATAAAAACTGGAACAACATAAAATATTGATTTTATATTCGAAAATCATTCGGAAGTCTTGTATCTTTAGCCTTAAAAATTACAGGATTTGCTTACCAGTTTATCGATAAAAAATTACGCACTTATTGAAGATGTCAAACTGCATTTTCAAGAAAACTTTACTATTCTTACCGGAGAAACAGGAGCGGGAAAATCTATTATTCTCGGAGCTTTAGCTTTGCTGAAGGGAAAAAGAGCAGACCTAAGCTCGATGCGTAACGAAGCGAACAAATGTGTGATCGAAGGGGTTTTTAGTATTGGTGCCTATGATTTGCAATCGGTTTTTGAGGAAAACGACCTCGATTACGAAACCGAAACCATTGTACGTCGTGAGATTTTACCTTCAGGGAAGTCACGAGCCTTTATCAACGACTCACCAGTAAATTTACAGCAGCTTTCTACTTTGGGGGATTTATTGGTTGATATTCATAGTCAACATGAGACTTTATTTATTGGTGATACGAGTTACCAAATGGAGGTCGTTGACGCTGTCGCGGATCATCAAGCGCTTTTGATTGATTTCCGTCAAGGATGGAAAGCTTACAAAAAAATCCAACGAAAGCTAGAGGAAGTCAAAGGCCAGCAAGCAGAAGCAGAAAAAAGTTACGATTATAACCTTTTTCTGCTAAATGAAATCAAGAGTTTAAGGCTTACAGAAGATTTTCAGGAAACTTTGGAAGCACAACAACAAGCCTTGAGTAATGTAGAAAGTCTAAAAGCAAACTTAGGCGAATCGATACAGTTATTGCAACAAGAAGAAATAGGTTTGTTGACGCAACTTTCGCAAATCAAAAGGAATTTGAATTCGGTTGCTGGTTTTGGCTACCAATACCAAGAAATCCACCAGCGATTAGCATCGGTTTTGATCGAGCTGCAAGACCTTTCGGCGGAAATAGAAGCGCAAGAGGAAAATATAGAAGACGACCCAGAGAAGTTGGAAGAGGTGAACCAACAACTTAATTTGTTGTATAATCTTTTCCGTAAACATGAGGTACAAAATGTTACAGAGTTGCTAGAAATCCAAAAGGAATTGGAAGCGAAAGTTCGCGTAAAGGAAAATGCTACGGAAGATTTATTGGCTCTCGAAAAAGAGTTGGCTTCCGCGGAAGCAAAACTTCATCAGCAAGCCAAAGAATTGCATGGCAATAGACAGAAAGTATTCTCTGACTTTCAACGAAAATTGGTTGCTATTCTACAGCAGTTAGGAATGCCAGAAACCCAATTTGATTTTAACCTGTCGGCAACTTCAAATTTCAATTCTTTTGGAAAAAGTGAAATCAATTGGTTGTTCTCTGCCAATAAAGGGCATCAGTTAAAAGAAGTAAAAAAAGCAGCATCCGGTGGTGAATTATCGCGTATCACGCTTGCCGTGAAAAGTATTTTGGCGAATTACATCAATTTGCCTACGATTATTTTTGATGAGATCGATAGTGGTGTTTCGGGTGAAATTTCCCAGCAAATGGGTGATATCTTAGAGCAAATGAGTGAAAAAATGCAAGTATTGGCGATTACCCATTCACCACAAATAGCCTCTAAAGGACAACAGCATTACAAGGTCTATAAAGAGGTAGAAGCAGGTAAAACCAATACCAAGATTATAGAACTCTCTACAGAAAATAGAGTAGAAGAGATTGCCGAAATGTTGGGGGGTAAACAAAAAACCAGTTCTGCCGTGGAACATGCGAAAGTATTGCTCGCCAAATAAACGAATATTTATATCTTTACAACTTCAATAATGAAAAAACGAAAATCATGTCATATAACTTATTAAAAGGAAAAAGAGGAATCATTTTCGGAGCATTAGACGAAAATTCTATCGCTTGGAAAACAGCCGAAAAAGTATTTGAGCAAGGGGGTAAATTTGTATTGACCAATGCGCCAATTGCCATGCGAATGGGAAAAATAAAAGAGTTGGCTGAGAAAACGGGTTCAGAAATTATTCCTGCTGATGCAACCAGTGTAGAAGATTTAGAAAACTTGGTCGCTAAAAGTATGGAGATACTGGGCGGAAAATTAGATTTTGTATTGCATTCTATCGGGATGTCGGTGAATGTGAGAAAAGGGAACCATTATACCGATATGAATTATGATTTTACCACCAAAGGTTGGGATGTTTCTGCGGTATCTTTTCATAAAACCATGCAGACACTTTACAAAAAAGATGCGATGAATGAATGGGGAAGTATTGTGGCGTTAACCTATATCGCGGCACAGCGTGTTTTTCCAGATTACAATGATATGGCAGATAACAAAGCTTATTTGGAGTCTATTGCGAGGAGTTTTGGTTATTTCTTTGGAAAAGATAAGAAAGTACGTGTAAATACCATTTCGCAGTCACCAACACCAACCACAGCAGGGCAAGGTGTTAAAGGCTTTGATGCGTTTATCAGTTATGCCGAAAAGATGTCTCCGCTGGGTAATGCCACCGCAGACGAATGTGCAGACTACACCTTAACACTTTTCTCGGATTTAACCAAGAAAGTGACTTTACAGAATTTATTTCACGATGGAGGTTTTTCTAATGTTGGGGTAAGCCAAGAAGTAATGGAAGCTTTTATAGAAAAATAACATAAATTTAACATTCAAACAATTAAAAGCGTCTTTATCGACGCTTTTTGTTTTTAATCGTTTTTACTGTGAATTTGGCGAGTAGTTCATAAAAAAATTATATTTTTATTAGCATTTTATTAAACAAACTAAATTTAAACAATAGAATATGAGAAAAATTACTTTTTTATTAGCTTTTCTAGTCTTATGTTATTGGCAAGGAACAGCGCAAATTTCATCGTATTATACTTTTTCAGAATATAGTGGAACTTATACACCTATCACAGGGGGAACAGTTACTACTACGATTACAGGGAGTAGTGACGATGGTGAAGAATTAAATGTACCCATTGGTTTTACGATAGATTATGCTGGTACGGGCTATTCAACCCTAACAATAGGGGTAAATGGTGCAATTAGCTTTACAGATGATGCTGTTGATTACGATAATAACTTGAGTGCAACAGCTGCAGATCAAATAGATGTTATTGCTCCGCTCTGGGATGATTTATACCATAGAGGTAGTCCTGATAATGCAGAAATTAGGTATGAAACATCAGGTACTTCTCCTAATCAAACTTTTACTATACAATGGACAAATTTATCATGGAGAAATTCTGGAAACAATGTAAGTTTTCAATTAGTTTTGTATGAAGGATCAAATAATATTCAATTTAATTATGGGCCTAATACATCTACCGAATCTAGAACGGCTTCTATAGGGTTTAATAAAGGTAATTCGGGGAGTAATTTTATAAGTGTTACTCCAGGTGCGCCTGGAACAGCAAGTACTACTACTGCAACTAACAATATTTCTTCAAGCAATTACCCTGGAGATGGAACTACTTACTTATTTACATATGCCGCTCCATCTTGTATTACCCCAGTAAACGTTCAGAACACATCAGTTGCTGCAACAACCGCAGATTTTTCTTGGGATGCTGAAACCACAGCTACCGATGGTTATAATTGGGTGGTGATGGCTGATGGTGACGATCCTGCTACAGATACACCTGTAACGGGAGGTTCTACTAACCCGACCACTTATGTTGCTCAGGCAACAGGTTTAACTGCGCAAACTGATTATGATTTTTATGTGCAATCGGATTGTGGTGCAAGTGGGCAAAGTGGATGGTCTTTAAAAGTGGATTTTTCAACACCTTGTGCTACCTATGTGGCTACTTCAAGTGCTCCATTTGTAGAGAATTTTAATACAACTTCCATGCCGGCTTGTTGGTCTCAGACTTCAGATTGGGAGTTTTCAGGTAATATTGGTTGGAATACTACCGGTTGTTCTGCTACACCGTCTGATCATACTGCTGGTGGAGGCGGAAGTTATGCAGCTGTAGATATGACAGATATATCTGCTACAGAAACAATTGCTTTAGAATTACCATTGATCGATGTGAGTGCGCTTACAGCACCAAGATTAAATTTCTATATGTTTATGTGTACCCAAGGATATGCTCCACCGAATGAACTTCACGTGGAGGCATATGACGGCGCCGCTTGGAATCAAGTTGGTGTCGTTGACACAGGAAGCGCTAGTTGGGAAAATTACACATTTATCTTATTGAACCATGTTGTTGGAAACACAGTTCAATTAAGATTTAGAGCACAAGAAGGACCAACAGGAAATACTTTTTATGGTGATATAGCGATTGATGATATAATGGTAGAGGAAGGCCCTAGCTGTTTAAAGCCAACAAATATTGTTAATACCTCAGTTACAGCAAACACAGCAGATTTTACTTGGGATGCTCCTGCAATAGCTCCTACAAGTGGTTACGAATGGTTAGTAATGGCTTCAGGAAGCCCTGCGCCAGATACTTCTACGGCTGTTAGTACTGGTACAGCTGCAACCAATAACACGACTGCAGGTTCCTTAACACAAGTTACAACTTACGATTTCTATGTTCGTTCCGATTGTGGAGGAACTGATCAAAGTGCATGGGAAGGTCCACTATCATTTACTACTGGATGTCCTTCGCAACTTGCTGGTAATTATACTATCGGTGCTACAGGGGATTATACTACTATTACTGCGGCAATTGCAGACTTAAATGCCTGTGGTATTTCAGCAGCAGTAACCTTTGATATAATGACTGGCTCAGGACCCTATAATGAGCAATTAACTTTAAATGAAGTTACAGGAGCTAGTGCAACCAATACAATTACTTTCAATGGTAATGGTGAAACTTTAACCTCAACTACGGATGCATCTAATCGTAGCCTGTTTTTATTAGACGGTGCTGATTACGTTACATTAAATAATATTAATTTCGTAACTCAAGATGTTGATAATAACTTTGTTATTCAGATAACTAATGGAGCAAACTTCAATAGTATTACCAATAATACGATTGATTTAACTTCAGCAATTAATGATACGGGGAGCGATAATGCAGGTATTGTGCTTTCGGGTAGTTTAACAAGTGCTACTTCAGATGGTGATAGTGGAAATGTAACCATAACAGGAAACACTATTATTGGAGGTTATTATGGTATTTCTATTAGTGGTTCTGCAACAGCGAGTTCTATGTCAAATATCATTTCTAATAATGAAATAGGTGATTTTTATACCTATGGAATATATTTGAATGATGTTTCTGGTTCTACCATAGATGAAAATGATATACATCGAGCAAATAGGGCTAATGTAGGCAGTTTTTATGGGCTTTATACTACAGGAAATTGTGAAAATAACCTCGTTAATGCTAACAAAATACATGATGCATTTACAGGAGAACCAACTGCGACAAGTTTAGCATATTGTATCTATAACACTTCAGCCGATGCAACTTTAGGAAATCACAATACAATTACTAATAATATTATCTATAATATTAATGGAGCTAGCGGTACAAATTATGGAATATACAACTCAGGTAGTGATGGTTATTATTATTATCACAATACTATAAATCTTGATGAACAAAGTGCTAGCTCGGGAACGACCTACGGCTTTTACCAGTCAACAACAGCTAGTGATATTGAGTTTAAAAATAATATGATTTCTGTAACTCGAGCAGGATCAGGAACAAAAGCATGTGTACGATTTAACACGACAGGCTCAACTATTATAAGCGATTATAATGTTTTACATATAAATACACCTGGAGCTACCACTAGTGCTATAGGTTATTATGGAACTGCAGCACAGGCTACACTTACAGATTGGCAAACAGCTAGTAGTGGAGATGCTAACTCAGTGGATGTAGATCCTATATTTGCTGCACCAGCTACAGGTCAATTAAATCCTAATAATCCTGCTGTAGATAATATTGGTACACCAATAGCTTCTGTAACCACAGATATTAATGGTAACCCTAGAAGTGCAACAACGCCAGATATAGGAGCATTTGAATTTACTCCAGCTAATTGTGCACAGCCTTCAGGTATTATGGCTAATAATATTACCGGTTCTTCTGCTGATATCACTTGGACGGAAAATAATACACCAGCTGCTACAGAATGGGAAATAGAATATGGCCCAATTGGTTATACGCAAGGTTCAGCAGCTGCAATAGCTACTGTTGCTGATAATGATGGTACTTTGGGTGAACCTTTAACAGGTTTATCCGGTTTAACAGACTATGATGTTTATGTAAGAACTATATGTTCTCCAACTGATTCAAGTGCTTGGACAGGACCATATACATTTACAACGGCTTGTACAGCTATACCAGCTCCATATTCTGAAGATTTTAGCTCAAATACACTACCAACGTGCTGGTCTCAATCTCAAATTACTGGATCTGGTTGGGATTTTGATGGAATATCTTTTAATACTTTAGATTGTGGAACAAGTCCAGTTGATCATACAACAGGTGCAGATAATGATCAATATGCAGCATTAGACTACTCTACACCAATAGATACGGGTGTAATTCTAGAAATGCCAATTATAGATGTAAATACATTAACGGTACCTCAATTAAAATTCTATTTGTTCTACTGTTCACAGACAGCACTTAATGAATTATTTGTCGAGGCATATGACGGTACTAATTGGGTGCAAGTAGGCTTGATAAATACTGGTAATGGTACTGTTTGGGATGAGCATACATTTGATCTAACAACATATGTTGTAGGAAATAACGTGCAAATAAGGTTTAGAGCAGAAAGTGATGGAAACAGTAGTACAACATATTTTGGAGATATGGCTATAGATGATGTTTCTATTATGGAAGCACCAACTTGTATTAATCCATCAAATGTTCAAAATACTGCCGTTACAGATACTACAGCAGATTTTAGTTGGGATACAGAGCCTAACGCTACTGTTGGCTACAATTGGGTGGTAATGGCAGATGGTGATGACCCTACAGTAGATACACCAGTTACAAGTGGTTCAGTTCCTTCAGGAACAACTACAGTTCAAGCAACAGGTTTAATGGCAGAGACTGATTATGATTTTTATGTACAATCAGATTGTGGCGCTACTGATGGATTAAGTATTTGGTCTTTTGTAGTTGATTTTGCTACAATTCCTTCTTGTGTTGCTCCTACAAATTTAGTAGTTGATTTTGTTTCTGATACAACAATTGATTTTAGTTGGGATGCAGAGCCTAATGCTACTTCAGGCTATAATTGGGTGGTAATGGCTGATGGTGATGACCCAACTGTTGATACTCCTATTACTAGTGGTTCAGTTCCTTCAGGAACAACAATGGCACAAGCTACGGGTCTTATGGGACAAACTGACTATGATGTTTATGTTCAAGCAGATTGTGGTGCGATAGATGGTTTAAGTACTTGGCAAGGCCCAGCTAGTTCGACAACACTGTGTGCAGCTTATGTAGTAACTCCAACAACACCGTTTGAAGAAGACTTTGCTGCTTCGTCTACACCTACATGTTGGTCTGAAACAGGAGACACTTCTTGGGAGTACAGTACTTCAACGCCAGCTTATGCGGCTTCAGGTTTAGCTGATCATACCCCAGGAGGAGGAACAGTTTATGCCGTAATGGACGGTAGTGATAATTCTGACGGTGAAACTGGAGTATTGACAACTCAATTGTTAGATATTTCTGCTTTATCATCACCAGCATTAACGTTTAATGTATTTAGTGATAATACAGATGATGCAGCAATTAACATTCTAGATGTAGAATTCTATGATGGTGCCAATTGGAATACAGTTCTGAATCAAACTACACTACTTGGTCCAAACTGGGTTGAATTTAATTTTGATTTAAGCACTTATACTATTACTGGAAATGTGCAAGTTAGATTTACTGTGACAGGTCAAGCAAATGGTGGAAGTACTTTCTATAACGATATTGTAATTGATGATGTGTCTGTGTACGAGTTTTCTTGTGCAGCACCAACTGGTGTTACAGTCTCTAATATTACAACAAATGGAGCGGACTTTAACTGGTCAGCATCGGCAGATGAAACAGGAGGTTATGAGTATGTAGTGATGTTGAGTGGGGATGATCCAAATAGCGATCCTTCTGTAACATCAGGTACTGTTGGAGCTGGGGTGACTACGGTAAGTATTTCTACATTGTCGCCAGGTGTAGCTTATGACTTTTATGTAAGAACAGTTTGTGCTTTAAATGGATCTTGGTCTACAGCGACTGCATTTACGACGGCCTTACCTCCTTGTGCTTTACCAACTAATGTTCAAAATACAGCGGTTACTGTTTCTACAGCAGACTTTTCTTGGACAGCTTCTGCAGACGAAACAAATGGCTACATTTGGTATGTGATGGTAGATGGCGAGAATCCTTTAGTTGATATGCCAGTAGATAATGGAACAGTAGCAACAGGGGTAACCAATGTTCAAGCAACTGGTTTGACGGCATCTACTAATTATGATTTTTACATTCAGACTAATTGTGGCCAATTTAATAGTGTGATGAGTCCTAAGCTTGACTTTATGACGGATAGTTACCCGTGTACAGCACCATCTAGTGTTGCAGCTAACTCAGTTACCGCAACGACAGCTAAGTTCTCTTGGCCAACCAATGGTGTGGAAACAGGCGGTTATACTTGGGTGTTGATGGCTGATGGAGTAGCTCCGGATGTTGCTACGGCTCTATTTACAGGAACGACAGCAACAGGTGTAACTTCTGTGATTATTTCCGGTTTAACTCCGAATACAGCTTATGATTTCTATGTACAAACCAATTGTGCTACAGATGTTAGTCCATGGTCGATGGTTGTTGACATTACTACATTGGCACCACCTTGTGATGCTCCAATTGGTTTGATGACAACTACTGTTACTGATACTACAGCAGACTTTGGTTGGACAGCCTCACCTCATGAGCAAAATGGTTACAATTGGATAGTAATGGCAGATGGTGATGATCCGAACATGGATACTCCAGTATCCTCAGGTGTTACAGCTACAGGTGTGACTACCGCTCAAGCAACGGGCTTAGTAGCTAGCACTAATTATGACTTTTATGTGCAAACTAATTGTGATACTGGAAATATGAGTGATTGGTCTGCGGTATTAGATTTTATGACGGCTATGCCTCCTTGTGATGATCCTACCGCCTTAAATGTAGATACGGCTACAGGAACTTCATTAGCGATTAGCTGGACAGCTTCAACTACAGAAACCGATGGCTATGAATGGATATTGATGGCCGACGGTGATGATCCTGCTACAGATACTCCGGTTGATACTGGTAGTGTAGCCACAGGTACTACAATGGTTACTATTTCAGGTTTAACTAATTTTACTGATTACGACTTCTACTTACAAGCAAATTGTGGTGGTGGAAGTATGAGTAACTGGGTGATGTTGGATGTGTCAACGGTAAGAGCTGATGCAGAAAACTTTAGAGGATTTGAATATTATCCTAACCCTGTTCGATCAGATTTAGTGATGAAAGCTAACCATACCATAAGTCAAATCGTAGTTTACAACTTATTGGGTCAACAAGTCATGAAGACTTCACCAAATAGAATGGAAGCTATATTAGACTTTAGCGCATTACAAGCTGGTGCTTATATGGTACAAGTACAGGTAAATGATGCGGTAAAAACCATCAGAATTATCAAGGAATAATTAGTTATTTTATTTAAACAAAAACCTCGAAGTCTTGCTTCGAGGTTTTTTGTTTAACCGATAAAATTGCCTTTAATCTACAGAAAGTATTGTTTAGTCGTTTATGTGTTAAATGTTTACTGTAAATCATAAATTATTGTAAATTTATTAGTTAAGAACACAAAAACTAATTTAAATCTTAATCAATGAAAAAAATTACTTATTTATTGCTATTTTTAATCTTAATTTCATGGCAAGGAATAGCACAGACAACCCATACCATCAATTGGCAAACGGGTATTTCTAATGCAAATGCGAGTTTAACGATAGATGTTGGAGATACAGTAGAATGGATATTTACAGATGCAGTTCCGCATTCTGTAACTTCAGATGCGGGTAGTACCGAGACATTTGATAGCACAACTTTACCAGCTGGCTCTACTTGGAGTTATACTTTTACAGTTGCTGGTTCTAACCCTTATTTTTGTGCGGTACATCCTTCTATGCAAGGGACAATTACAGTAAACCCTGTATCAGGAGGCTCTACTGTTTTAGATGAAGACTTTGAAGGTGCTGTAGGGGCAAATGGATTGCCGGCAGGATGGACAGAAACGGGATTGTCTACAGATGGAATATGGTCTGTTGGTAATGCTGCTGCTGCCTCTTCAATTTACTTTACCTATCCAGGTCATACTAATTTTGCATATTCTAATGATGATTCTTGTGATTGTGATAAATCTGCAGATCGTTTAATCACGCCTGCTTTGGATTTATCTTCACTTACCGCAGTAGAATTATCTTACGCAGTGCTTTTCTCTGATATAGTGGTTGGTGAAACATTAACCGTTGAAGTGAGTACTGATGGAGGAACTACTTGGACTGTTGAGCAAAGCATTAGTGTTCAAGCTGGCTGGAGAGATAATCAAACATTAGACTTGTCAGCTTACGCAGGTCAATCTAATGTGATGATATCATTTTTATTTAATGATGCTACTAATTGGGCTTATGGTGTTGGTATTGATGATGTAAAAGTAGGTCCGCCTCCTGCTTGTATTACACCAGCAAATGTGCAAAATACTGCAGTTACCGCTACAACAGCAGATTTTAGTTGGGATGCTGAGGCAACCGCAACGTCAGGTTATAATTGGGTGGTGATGGCTGATGGAGACGATCCTTTGTTAGATACCCCAGTTGCTTCAGGCTCTGTCGCAACAGGTATTACAGCTCAAGCCACAGGTTTAACTTCTGCCACAGATTATGATTTTTATGTGCAGTCGGATTGCGGCACTAATGGGACGAGTGATTGGTCTCTTAAATTAGACTTTACCACTGCATGTACGACGTTTACAGCACCATTTTTGGAAACTTTTTCTACAGGTACTTTACCCAATTGTTGGTCCCAATCACAAATTTCTGGATCAGGTTGGGATTTTAATGGTATTAGTTGGAATGTTTTACAATGTTCTACTGCTCCTACAGATCATACCACAGGAACAGGAACAACAGATTTTGCTGCGATAGATTTTTCTGTTCCAGATACTGGAGTCGTACTAGAAATGCCAATCATAGATGTAAGCGCACTTACAGTTCCTCAATTATCTTTTTATATGTATTTCTGTACTGCAGGTTATACTCCACCAAATGAGTTATATATAGAAGCTTATGATGGAACAACTTGGGTTCAAGTAGGGTTTATTAATACAGGTAGTGGTTCTGCTTGGGAAGAGCATTCGTTTGTATTAACTCCATATAAAGTAGGAAATAATGTACAGTTAAGATTTAGAGCGGAAGAAAGCACAGATCCTGATCGTTACTATGGAGATATGGCTATTGATGATGTTGAAATAAAAGAAGCACCTTCATGTATTAAACCAATTAATATTCAAAATACAGCTGTAACACCATTAACAGCAGATTTTAGTTGGGATGCTGAGGCAACCGCAACGTCAGGTTATAATTGGGTGGTCATGGCTGATGGAGACGATCCTGATGTAGATACACCTGTTACATCTGGTTCGGTAGCTACAGGAACTACAGCTCAAGCTACAGGTTTAGCTGCTCAAACCAATTATGATTTTTATGTACAATCAGATTGCGGTACTACCAATGGAATAAGTGATTGGTCCACAAAAGTAGATTTTATAACAGATCCTTCTTGTATCAAACCTACAAATGTTTTGAACACTGCATTTTTTGACACCACCGCAGATTTTAGTTGGGATGCAGAACCAAACGCAACTACAGGTTATAATTGGGTAGTAATGACAGATGGTGATGATCCTTATGTAGATACCCCTTTATTTTCTGGTAGTACTCCAACAGGAACAACAACTGTACAAGTAACAGGCTTAACGACAGATTCAATATACGATTTTTATGTCCAATCTGACTGTGGTACAACAGACGGATTAAGTGACTGGTCTGATAAAGTAGATTTTTATACAGGATACTGCCCTTCCCAACCATCGAGTAATGATGGTACAGGGTATGGAGATATAGATGTTGAAACAACAACCTTTAATGATAATGCTGACAGTACGTATGAGAATTACACTTCATCTCCAGTAGCTATTGGTTTGTCTGAAGTAATTGATATCCAGATAGATTTAAATACTGGTTTTGGTTATGATTATGATTATCATATTTGGGTAGACTATAACAATGATTTAATTTTTGATAATGCTACAGAAATAGTTGCTACAGGGGCAACAGCAGGAGCTCCTGACGAAGTTATTACAGCTAGCTTTACGTTTTCAGCAACTATGGCAGGATCATATAGAATGAGAATTGCCTCTGCAGATAGCGGTCAAGGATCTCCAGACCCTTGTTACAATGGCTCTTATGGTAACACGGCAGATTTTGTTTTAGAATTAGTAATTCCATGTGATGCAGCCACAGGTGTTATGACCACCGCGGTTACCGATACTACTGCAGATTTTTCTTGGACAGGTTCAGCTGACGAAACCGGAGGTTATAATTGGGTAGTGATGGCAGACGGAGATGATCCTTTAGCCGATACTCCCATAGCTTCTGGTAGTGTAGCGACAGGGGTTACGATTGCACAAGTAACAGGCTTGATGGCAAACACCGCATACGATTTTTATGTGCAAACCAATTGTGTTTCGGGAGCTATAAGTGATTGGTCTACCGTATTAGATTTCATGACCGCTACTTGTGACGAGCCAACAGCGGTAACTTTAGATAATGCAACTGGTTCTACATTGGATATTAGCTGGACAGCTTCTGCTACAGAAACTGATGGGTATAATTGGATACTGATGAACGATGGTGAAAGTCCTATAACAGACACACCAGTTGATAGTGGTAGTGTTGCTACAGGAATTACTATGATAAATATCACAGGTTTAACAAACCTCACCAATTACGATTTCTATGTACAAACAAATTGTGGAAACGGAAATGTAAGTAATTGGATTCTTTTAGAGGTTTCTACTGTTAGAACTGATGCTGAAACCTTCAGAGGTTTTGAATATTATCCAAACCCGGTAAATGCTGAGTTGGTCTTAAAAGCCCAAAACGAAATGACTCAAGTAACAGTATATAACTTATTAGGTCAGAAAGTGATGCGTCTTTCGCCAAACAATTTAGAGACTAGACTAGACTTTAGTGCGATACAAACAGGTTCTTATATGGTACAGGTGCATATCAATGACGCAGTAAAAACCATTAGAATTATCAAAGAATAATTGATTTTTCCCTTTTAATTGTAAAACCTCGAAGTCTTGCTTCGAGGTTTTTTCTTTTTGAATTCCGTGACAACGCCAAACTTTCTCGTATTTTAGCAAAATGAATTTGAGGTTTTCTTTTATCATTCCTGTTTATAACAGACCGCAAGAAATAGATGAATTACTAACATCGTTTACTCAGTTAAATACTAACGAAAAGTATGAAATTGTAATTATCGAAGATGGTTCTGCACAATCTTCTAAACCTATTATAGAAAAATACAATTCTGAGTTAAACATTGCTTATTTCGAAAAAGAAAATTCTGGCCCTGGAGATTCTAGAAATTTTGGAATGCAAAAAGCTTCGGGTAATTATTTTATCATCTTAGATAGTGATGTGATTTTACCCGAAACCTATTTAGTTGCTGCAAAGGCCTATTTAGCTCAACATCCAGTAGATTGTTTTGGAGGTCCAGATGATGCTGAACAAAACTTTTCCGAGGTACAAAAAGCCATCAATATGGTGATGACTTCTTTTTTGACAACGGGAGGAATTCGAGGAAAATCCAAAAACATAAAGTCATATGAACCCCGTAGTTTTAATATGGGTTTAAGTAAAAAAGCTTTTGAAGCAACTGGCGGTTTCGGCAATATTCACCCTGGTGAAGACCCGGAATTGGTGATCAAACTCAAACGATTAGGTTTTAAAATAGGTTTTATCCAAAAAGCTTTTGTGTACCATAAACGTCGTATCGATTGGCAAAAATTTTACCAGCAAGTCAATAAGTTTGGAAAAGTGAGGCCTATTCTCAACTACCATTATCCAGAGAGCAAGAGTTTGGTGTTTTGGTTTCCGAGTTTATTTTTGTTAGGCTCTTTGATAGCTTTATTTTTAGCTTTCGCTAAAATTTACTTACCATTAATCTTATTGGGAATTTACCTTGGAGGTGTTTTTCTTGAAGCACTTTTCAAATACAAAAGCCTAAAAATTGCCATATATAGCTTAAGGGCACTTTTTATACAGTTTTTTGGCTACGGAATTGGCTTTTTAAAATCTACCTTATATATTCGAGTCTTAAAAAAGAAACCAGAAACTGTTTTTCCAAATTTATTTTTTAAGAAGAAATGAAAGATTTCTTACATCATATACGAAACACCACCTTTAAGCGGACCAACTTTAAGGTATTTTTCTTTTTCTTGTTTTTTGCTTTCTTTATTTGGATCATCATTCAGTTTTCAAAAACGTACACGAGAGAAATTGTTGTTCCCGTAAATTTTGTCAACCCGCCAAAAGATAAATTAATCCCTAAAAAGTCTGATGAAATAAGACTTAGAATCGATAGAAATGGTTTTGAACTCTTATGGCTTTCGCTCAAAACTGTCAACGTGCAGGTAGACATCGAACACCTAAAAAGTACCGACAACAGTCTCATTTTAGAAGTAGATGAACATGAGTATAGCTTACTGGAGCAAATAGGTTTAGATTACAGAAATATTCAGTTCCTGACCGATGAAATCGAAATTCCTTTTACACAAAAAGCGGTAAAAACCATTGCAGTTGTTCCTGTGACAGAAATTACTTTTGCACCAGGCTTCAATTCGCAAAAGCAAATAGAGCTTACCCCAGATTCCATCAAAGTGAGCGGGCCACAAAAAATGCTCGATACACTTACTTTTTTACCAACAGAAAACATCGAACTTTTTCAGGTAAAAAGTAACCAAAAAGGAAGTGTAGAAATCGACAAACAAAATTTAAAAAATATAGAGCTTTACCAAAATGAAGTTGCTTATAGTCTTAAAATAGAAAAGTTTACTGAAGGCAGACTTGAAATTCCTATTCAGATACTTAATGCACCTAAAAATTCAGAAATCAATATTTTCCCCAAAGAGCTGAGTGTCATTTATACAGTAAGTCTCGAGAATTTTTCAAAAATCACCAAAGATGATTTTAAATTGGTTTGTGATTTTAAGGATATTGTTGAAAACCAACAGTTTTTAATACCCAAAATTGTAAAAAAACCAGAAGCAGTAAGTAGCGTTCGACTCAATTTAAACAAAGTTCAATTTGTGATCAAAAAATGATAAAAGTAGGCTTAACCGGTGGAATAGGAAGTGGTAAAACGACCGTAGCAAAGCTTTTTGAAGCAAAAGGGGTGCCTGTTTTTATTGCGGATCAAGAAGCAAAACACTTGTTGAATACGGCAAAGGAAGTTCGTGAAAAAGTCCTCAAGCTTTTTGGCGAAAAAGCCTATAAAAATGATTTTTTAGATAATAAATATATCGCCAGTTTGGTGTTCGACAATCAAGCACTTTTAGAAAAACTCAATGCGATTGTACATCCTGCCGTAAGAGAGCGGTTTGAAGCTTGGTTAAAGACACAAAACTCATCTTACATAATTTACGAAGCAGCAATACTTTTTGAAACTGGAGCGTATAAAAATTTCGATTACAATCTTTTAGTAAGTGCTCCGGAAGAAATTAGAATCGATCGGGTGGTCAAAAGGGATAAAAGTAGTAGGGCAGCAGTACAATCTCGTATGAAAAACCAATGGTCTGATGCCGAAAAACGTAAACTTTCTGATTTTATCATCGACAATATAAATCTCAGCGAAACTCAAAAAAATGTAGAAGAATTACATCAGTTATTCTTAAAAATAGCATCGGTTTGCTAATTTGTTAACTTTTGGTTAAAAATACAAAGGGTAAATGTTAAAATCATACTTTTGGAGTGATGAAAAAAAAGGTTTTTATCTTTCTTATATTACTCATGAGCCTATCTTTGATAGGTATTATTTTTGTTCAAGGGTATTGGATTAAACATGCGGTAGAAACCAATGAAGAACAATTTTCCTTTTCGGCAAAACAGGTTCTTATTAATGTTGCCGAAAAACTCGAAAAACAAGAAATAGACAACTACTATATTCAATACGCTATTTTAGCCGATTCTTCTAAGCCGACCAGCGCTACACTTAGCGAACTTTTTCAGATAAGGCAAGACCAACTCACGAACGAAACTTTCTTCTATTCTAACAGTGTTTTACAAGAAGATTACAAATTATCTTCAGATTTTTTAAAAAACGAAAAGGATAGTGTAGAGTTCAAAAAACTCATCAATAGACAAGTTACAAGACTAATTAGAAACAAGCAGATTGATGGAACAAATGATATTTCTGAGCAAGAAAAGTTTGAAAAAGTTTCGCGCTTAAAAGAAAGTGAGAAAATTCTTTTGCAGGAAGGAATCAAGCAAAATGCCTCTTTATTGCCAATATACAAACGTGTTGATAGTGTTGTGATTAAAGACTTGATACGTGAAGAGTTAAAAAAAAGAGATATCAAATCGAAAGCAGAATATGCCATTTTTGATGGTGCTTTAGCAACCAAAATAAAATCTAAGAACTTCAAACTAGAAGACGCATCGACTTACGGTTTGCCCATTTTCAAATCAGAAAACACCGATTATATTCTGTATATTCATTTTACGGAAAAGAAAAAAATGGTACTTTCTTCAATTGCATTTATGGGCATTTTAAGTATTGTTTTTACTTTAATCATCATTTTCGCTTTTTTCAGCGCACTTAGCCAGTTAATCAAACAGAAGCAGATTTCGCAAATCAAAACAGATTTTATTAATAACATGACGCACGAATTTAAAACGCCAATTGCAACCATCAATTTGGCTTTAGACTCGGTAAGAAATCCAATGATTGCTAACGATCCCGAAAAAATGCAACGTTATATGGGGATGATTCGTGAAGAAAACAAACGTATGCACGCTCAGGTCGAAAACGTGCTTAGAATTTCTAAATTAGAACGCAACGAACTCGATATCAAAAAAGAAAGAGTAAAGCTTCACGATTTAGTAAATGATGCCATCACGCACGTAGAACTTATAGTAGAAGACAGAGGTGGTTATATTCAAACGCATTTTGCGGCTTTAAAATCTTCTATTTTAGCCAATGATTTTCATTTTTCGAATGTGATTGTCAATATGTTGGATAATGCTGTAAAGTATACAGACGGAGAACCAAAAATTGATATTTACACCGAAAATGTTAAAAATTATATTATCTTGAAAATTCGTGACCAAGGAAAAGGAATGAGCAAATTGGCACAAAAAAAGATTTTTGAAAAATTTTACCGCGAACATACAGGTGATGTCCATGACGTAAAAGGTCACGGTTTAGGCTTGGCCTATGTCAAGCAAATGGTGGTCGATCATCACGGTGAAATTTCAGTACAAAGTGAAAAAGGAAAAGGTAGTACCTTTATCATCAAATTACCAACAATATCATAATATTATGGAAACAGAGAGCAAGAAAATTTTATTAGTAGAAGACGATCCAAACTTCGGAATTGTCTTAAAAGATTATTTGGCAATGAACAATTACCAAGTCACCCATGCCAAAAATGGGATGGAAGGCTTTGAAAAGTTTAAAAAAGACGATTACGATCTTTGTATACTCGATGTGATGATGCCTTACAAAGACGGATTTACATTGGCCAAAGAAATTAGAGAAAAAAATGAGGAAGTGCCTATCATTTTCCTAACCGCAAAAGCGATGAAAGAAGATGTGCTAAAAGGATACAAAGTAGGAGCAGACGATTACTTGAATAAGCCTTTTGATAGCGAAGTACTCCTTATGAAAATAAAAGCGATTATGCAGCGTAAATCAACCGATAGCGTAGCAGATAGCAAGCAGTTTGAGTTTCAGATTGGGGACTTCCATCTAAATTCTAAACTTCGTTTCTTAACTTTTAAAGAGGAAGAACCTGCAAAATTATCGCCTAAAGAAAACGAATTATTAAGATTGTTGGCGTTACACGAAAACGATTTAATGCCACGTGAGTTGGCGTTGACCAAAATCTGGAGAGATGACAACTATTTTACTTCGCGTAGTATGGATGTTTATATCGCCAAGCTTAGAAAATACCTTAAAAAAGACGAGAATGTAGAGATTCTAAACATTCACGGTGAAGGTTTTAGATTGGTGGTCCACAACAAAGACAACAAGTAAAAAACCTAGCTTTCTTTATTTCCTATACCCAAAAACTTGCTGAAAGTTCCGACTTTCAGTGAGTGTTTTGGTTGATATAATCGATGATGTTTTTTGTCGGTTCCTGGTAGTCAAACCACTTGATGGTCTCATCTTTTCGAAACCAAGTCAGTTGTCTTTTGGCAAATCTGCGCGTATTTTTCTTGATTTCTTCTATGGCTTTTTTAAGCGAAATCTCATTTTCTAAATAAGCAAACAATTCTTTATACCCAACTGTATTCAGCGCATTCAAGTGCTTTCGCGAAAGCAAATTTTGAACCTCTTCCAGTAAACCATTTTCCATCATAAGATCGACACGTTGGTTAATTCTGTCGTAAATAATTTGGCGCTCTGCATCAATGCCTATTTTGATGGATTGAAAACTGCGTTTCGATTTTTTGTGATTGCGATAGGAAGAATAAGGTTTACCAGTGGCGATACATATTTCGAGCGCTCTAATTAAGCGATGCGGATTGTGTACATCAACTTTTTGGTAATATGCTGGATCTAACTCTTTAAGTCGCTCTTGAAGGCTTTCGATACCTTTCTTTTGGTGCACTTGGTTTAATTCTTCTCTAATTGCCTTAGGAACTTCAGGAAAATCATCTAAACCCTCGTTGATGGCATTGATGTACAAGCCACTTCCGCCAACTAGAAATAAGATATCGTGTTGGTGAAAAAGCTCATTTATTTTCGCAAGGGCGTCTCTTTCAAAATCACCTACCGAATAATTTTCTTCCACCGAAAGCTGCTGGATAAAGTGATGCGGAACAGTTGCTAATTCTTCTTCTGAAGGAACAGCAGTGCCAATTCTCATTTCTTTAAAAAACTGCCGAGAATCTGCCGATATAATTTCTGAATCAAAATGGGATGCTAGCTCTATACTGGTAGATGTTTTCCCAATTGCAGTTGGTCCGACAACACTAATGAGGTGTTTATTTTTCATTGAGTTTGTTTCCGCAGTTGTGACAAAATTCTGCCCCATTGACATGGTTAGACTCGTTGCAGTTTATACAATTCTGTGTATTGGTAATGGGTTTTCTCGCGGTGCTTTTAGCATATTCTGCACCTACGATTCCCGTTGGGACTGCAATGATACCGTAACCCAAAATCATAATGATAGATGCCAAAAACTGCCCTGCTGGAGTCACTGGATGGATGTCACCAAAACCAACGGTAGTGAGTGTTACAATACACCAATAGATAGATACCGGAATGTTGGTAAAACCACTATCTTCGCCTTCGATCATATACATAGCAGTTCCTGCGATAAGTGACATAATCAATACGGCAAATAAAAATACCAGGATTTTTGGTCGACTGTTTCTTAGAGCTGCCATCAGTTTGTTTCCTTCACCGATAAAACGCGTCACTTTTAAAATTCTAAACACACGTAAGAGTCGTAAAGCTCTTACGGTCATTAAGGCTCCAGAACCCGCAAAAATTAAAGAAATATATAACGGAATGGTAGAGACAAAATCGATGATTCCGAAAAAACTAAAAATATATTTTTTGGGATTTTTAATGGAAATGATGCGTAAAATATACTCAATCGTAAATAGAAAAGTAATGACCCATTCGGCATAATATAAAAAGGTGTAAAGCCCATAATCAAGCCCTTTGACGCTTTCTAACAATACAAAAGCAACACTTACAAGAATGAGAATGAGTAAAACTACATCAAACAATTTTCCAGCAGGAGTGTCTGCTTCGTAAATAACTTCGTGCAGTTTTTTTTGCCAATTATTTTTTTCGGTTTTCTCCAAGGTCGGTTTTTAGTATATGATAAATGTAAGAAGAATTATAATTTTTTAAAACTCTTTGATTTGTAGGTTTTGTTTTCGTTGCATATACCCCAAAATAATGTGCTTGGTGTCTCTATCTTCATGCATAGGGGTGATGTGATGTTTCAGCCTTTCTACATCATTAATTTGGTGATTTAGCTCAAAAAAACCATAACCTTGGAAAGTACCGTTTTCAATTAAAAGGATGCTTTTTTCTCCATTTTTTCTTCCACGGCCAATCAGCACTAAATTTTTGTTGAGGTACGAATATTTTTCTATTACCTTTTCGACTCGCTGGTTATAACTTTCGGCAGTTTCTTCTTGTATACAAGCACCTTCACACAATTTGATGTTGTAATGGAAACAAGCACTTTTGGTTTTTTGCAAATGGCAAAGTTTTAAACACAAACCGTATTCATCCGCCAGATTTTCGACAAACTTCTTAGCTTGCCTCATATTGGTAAAAGCCGTTAAAGGTTCTTCTGCTTTAGTCGACATTACAATTTCTAAGGTAAAATAACCTTCTTGGTTTTTATCTAGTTTTAAAGCATAGGTAAATGCATCTCTTTTAAGTGCTCTGTTGTAGATTGGTTTGTTTTTTTTGATTTCGTTGCTTTCTTTTAGCATCGCAATCAGATCATTTCCGGTAAGCTCGTATGTAATTTCGTTTACTTCCCGCTGCATTTGTTTCGCTTTTTTACTTTCGTTGGTAAAATGCTGATTGATTCTTTTCTTGATGTTCTTACTTTTCCCGATGTAGATGATATCACCTTTTTCGTTATGGAAATAATACACACCCGTATCGGTAGGAAGAGTTTCTAAAATCTTTAAAAGCTTTTTGTCGAGGTGTCTTTTAGGTGTTTTTCTGATGCTATTGGTAATGATTTCTTTCGAATCGTCTTTTTGCAATAGGAGATCAAAAAGTTTGACGGTTGCCATGGCATCACCGCTTGCTCGATGTCTATTGGTTATCGGAATCCCTAGGGTTTTTACCAATTTCCCTAAGCTGTAGGATGGTACGTTTGGGATGAGTTTTTTTGAGAGTTCTACCGTACAAATCGTATTACTTTCAAAATCAAAACCCAAACGGTCGAATTCTAATTGTAGGATGCGGTAATCGAATTTTGCGTTGTGGGCAACAATGGTACAATCTTGTGTGATTTCTACAATACGCTTGGCAACTTCATAAAACTTTGGGGCATTTCGCAACATCGCATTGTTGATACCAGTGAGACCCACCACAAACTCCTGGATAGGTCTTTCGGGATTTACTAGGCTAATAAACTGATCGACGACTTCGCGACCATCGTGTTTATAGATGGCGATTTCAGTAATACCTTCTTCATTGTATTTTCCGCCAGTGGTTTCTATGTCAAGTATTGCGTACAAATCTCTAATGGTAATTTCTTTCACCAAAAATAGAACTTCCCACACGTATCATATTGCTTCCGTTTCTGATAGCAATTTGGTAATCGCCGCTCATTCCCATCGATAGGGTTTGCAGCTGTGGGTATTCTTTTTGTAAAGCCTTAAAATGTTTTTGTAAATAGGCAAACTCTTGCTCGATTTGATTTTCATCCTCGGTAAAAGTTGCCATTCCCATCAAACCAATAATTTTTACATTATCCATTTCCGCGTAAGCCTTGGAAATTAAAATTTCTTTAGCAGAATCGATATCCAAACCAAATTTTGAGTCTTCTTCAGCAATTTTTACCTGTAACAAACAATTGATGCTTCGTTTGTTTTGTGCTGCTCTTTTATTAACTTCTTTTAACAATTTTAAGCTATCTACCGCATGGATTAAATGTACAAACGGAGCCATATATTTTACTTTGTTGCGTTGTACATGCCCAATCATATGCCACTCAATATCTTTGGGCAATTGCTCATGCTTATCAACCATTTCTTGGATTTTGTTTTCTCCAAAAATGCGATGCCCCGTTTGGTAGGCCTCTAAAATGTCTTCGTTGGGTTTGGTTTTAGAAACGGCAATCAAACTTATGTGTTCAGGAATTTCTTTTTTAAGTTGAAGGATATTTTCGGTGATAGAACTCATAAACTTTTAAAATTCATAGATGGTAATTCCGCTTCTTAATTTAGGTTCGATGTAGGTAGATTTTGGTGGCATTTTAAGATTTTCGTCAGCAATGTTTTTTAATTCGGCAACACTTGCGGGAAGCATTCCAAAACCTACTTTAAATTCTTTGCTGTCGACCATTCCTTTAACAAAGGCCATGTCTTTTTTACCGTGTACGTATTCTATACGATCATCGTTGCGTAAATCTTCAATCCCTAAGATAGGCTTTAAAATGGTTTTATACAGTACCTGAGCATCGAGTTCATCAAGGGCATTTTCGATATTGTAGTTGTTTTTGCGTAAGTGTAACGAATAAAACTCCCCTTCGAGGTACATGCTAAAGTGATGCTTCTTGCTCGGTTTGTAATAGGTGCTTTTTCGGTTTTCGATACGGTAATAATGGTCTAATTGGATGAGAAACTCTTCTTTTGAGAGTCCGTTAAGGTCTTTTACCAAACGGCTGAACTGCCAAATACTCAAATCACTTTCCGGAATGATATAACTCATGAAGTAGTTATAATTACTTTCGGAAGAAAGCGATTTCTTGGCGTTCATTTCTTCATATAATAAATAGGAGGAAGCAGAACGATGATGACCGTCTGCAATATACAAAGCGTTCATATGCTCAAACTCCAATTCAATTTGCTGAATAAGGTTTTCATCCTCTAGTTTCCATAAATAATGGGTGTCCCGATAAGTTGTCGTAAACTCGTATTCGGCTCTCGATTTAATGACCTCTGAAATGATGGCTTTGATATTTTTATTGTCAGGATGCATCAATAGTACAGGCTCTGCGTTAAAGCCGACAATTTTCAAATAATCTTTAAAGCTCTTTTCCCTTTTTTCCAGGGTGTCTTCGTGCTTTTTGATGATGTTGTTTTTATAATCTTCTAAACTAACCGCCGCTACAATCCCTGTAAATTGTTGGTGGTCACGATTAATGATACGATAAATATAAAAAGAAGGCTTCTCGTCTTGTATAAAATTATGGTCTTCTTTAAACTCTTGGTACCTGTTTTTAACCAATTGATACCTTTTTTTGCCTGAAATCTCTTTTTGGTATTTATAGCCAGGGTTCACAATATGTAAAAATGAAAACGGATTGTTTTCTAAACGTGCATTTCGTTGCGCTGGAGTATAGCTCTGGTACGAACGAGCCGCAATAAGACCTACTTTATCACGCGTAGGTCGTACTGCTTTAAAAGGGATTACTTTTGGCATTTTGGCAAAGTTTTATGAAAACTGTTTCGCAACTTTTTCCGCTTTTCTACTTTCTGAGTAATCGTAAAAACCCTCACTCGATTTTACACCCAATTTACCTGCTTGTACCATATTTGCCAATAATGGGCAAGGTGCATATTTTGGATTTTTAAAACCGTCGTACATCACATTTAAAATGGAAAGACAAACGTCAAGTCCAATAAAATCGGCAAGTTGTAAAGGTCCCATCGGATGAGCCATACCCAATTTCATCACAGTGTCAATTTCTTGAACACCACCCACACCGTTGTATAAGGTCTCGATCGACTCATTGATCATCGGCATAAGAATTCTATTGGCTACAAAACCAGGGTAATCGTTTACTTCCGTAGGAATTTTATTGAGTTTCTTCGAAAGTTCCATAATGGTTTCGCAAACTTCATCTGAAGTATTGTAACCTCTAATGATTTCGACCAACTTCATAATTGGCACCGGATTCATAAAGTGCATTCCGATTACTTGCGCTGGGCGAGAAGTTGCTGCCGCTATTTTGGTAATCGATATCGAACTGGTGTTGGATGCTAAAATGCAGGCTTGATTACAAAGTTCATCCAGTTGTTTAAAGATTTTAAGCTTTAAGTCTTCATTTTCGGTAGCCGCTTCCACAACTAAATCCACATTTTTTACTCCATTTTCGATGGAAGTATGTGTAGTGATATTTCCTAAAGTCGTGTTTTTATCATCTTCAGAAATGGCTTCTTTTGTCACCATACGATCTAAATTTTTGGTAATGGTAGCCATTCCTCTGTCAAGGCTTTCTTGAGAAATATCGATAAGGTTGACTTGATATCCAAATTGGGCAAAGGTATGGGCAATTCCGTTACCCATGGTTCCAGCTCCAATGACAGCAATATTTTTCATAGTATAATTTTTATTCGTTAAAACTTTTTATAATTTGTTTGGCCACACGCAAGGCATTTGCCCCTTGTTCTAAAGTAACAATAGGTGTGGTGTTGTTATGGATTGCATCCGCAAAGGTTTCTAATTCCTCTAGAATCGCATTGTTTGTTGCTACTTGTGGGTTGTCAAAATAGATTTGTTTTTTGATGCCTTCTGCATTTTGTAATATCATCGCAAACTCATCTGGGTTTTCTGGGACGTCTTTCATTTTGACGACCTCACATTTCTTTTCGAGGAAATCTACCGAGATATAAGCATCCCGTTGGAAAAACCTTGATTTACGCATTTGCTTGAGTGAAATTCTACTGGCGGTTAGGTTTGCCACACAGCCATTTTCAAACTCGATACGCGCATTGCAAATATCAGGCGTTTCACTAATCACCGAAACCCCACTGGCGTTTATCTTTTTTACGTTTGAATTGACCACACTCAAAATAATATCGATGTCGTGTACCATCAAGTCCAAAACCACCGGAACATCGGTTCCTCTTGGGTTAAACTCAGCCAAACGATGTGTCTCAATAAACATCGGGTTTTCGAGTTTTTCCGCGACAGCTTGAAAAGCCGGATTAAAACGCTCGACGTGACCTACTTGACCTTTTACACCTTTGCTTTTGGCCAATTCTATAAGTTTTTCGGCTTCTTCTACCGTATTGGTAATAGGTTTTTCGATAAAAATATGTTTCCCAGCCTGAATCGCTTTTTCAGCAACTTCGTAATGTGACAAAGTTGGCGTCACAATATCGACCACATCCACAGCAGCAATCAATTCCTCGATAGAAGAGAAGGCGCGGTACCCAAATTCTTCGGCTACTTTTTTGGAGTTTTTCTCGCTTGGGTCATAAAAACCAACAAGCTTGTACTTTGGGGATTGGTTGAGTAAGCGTAAATGAATTTTTCCGAGGTGACCAGCACCTAAGACTCCAACGTTGAGCATAAATAGATGTTTTGCACAAAAATAGCATTTCTTGATGAAAAATTAAGTGTATCGAATAGGTAGATTTATTTTTTGGAAGTTTCCCTTGTAAATCCCCAATTGTTTTTACAATTTTACGGAAAATTTAGCGGTGGAACTGAAAGACAATTATAGGCATCAAGGTAAACGTAAGCAATTGGTCGAAACCGTTCGTGCCAAAGGCATCAAAGACGAAAAGGTATTGACGGCTATCGGCAAGATACCACGTCATTGGTTTATGGATAGCTCTTTTGAAGACCACGCCTATCAGGACAAGGCTTTTCCGATTGCCGCCGATCAAACCATTTCGCAACCTTATACCGTAGCTTTTCAAACCGAGCTCCTGGCGGTAGAAAAAGGAGACCACATTTTAGAAATTGGTACCGGAAGTGGTTACCAAACGGCTGTTTTATGCGAACTCGGTGCTAAAGTTTTTAGTATCGAACGACAACAGGAATTGTATAAAAAAACCAAACTCTTTTTGAGTAAAATTGGTTACCGTCCTAAGTATATGGCTTTTGGTGATGGTTATAAAGGCTTACCCGATTATGCTCCGTTTGATAAAGTGATTGTTACCGCAGGAGCTCCTTTTGTACCCAAACCCTTGTTGGCTCAGTTAAAAGTAGGAGGGAAGCTCGTGATTCCTGTTGGCGAAAATGTGCAAGTGATGACTTTATATACGCGCACTTCCGCTAAGAGTTTTGAGAAAAAAGAATTTGGCGAATTCCGTTTTGTACCCTTGTTGGAAGATAAAAACTAGAGGCTAAAACCAAAGACAAAAGCACCGTCTTGCCAACCTCCAAAATAGGGTTTGACATAATCTACTCGTAAAAATCTGAACTTGCCAATACCTATGTTTTTGAGTCCGATGTTGATCTCGTTATAAGCTTGGTTGTGGGTTGTTGCCAAGCCGTGATAACCTAAAACGAGATTAAAATTCAGTTTTCTGACCAACGGGATTTTACCCAAAACCCAGCCGTCAAAGCTGTGCTCTGCGTGTAATTGGGCGTACTCCTGATTGGTGCTTAATGCATAATACGGCAGTAAATTAAAACGACGCGAATCGCTGTTGAGGTTCAAACGGGTTTGGTTTCCACGAAAGTGTTGGTAATCGACAAACGAAATACGGTCGGCTCCAAAAAACTTTCCTGCACTTATAAAATAATCAAAGTCTCCCTTGTTTTTAAAATCTAACTGTTGCGTGGCTGCTATTTTTAGTAAATCGTAATGGTAATTGGTGTTGTTGGAAGCAAATCCTTTTTCGTAATTCACAAACAAAGTCGGGAATTTATCGCTTGGAATGTTATATTTTTCATCAGGATAATTGAGGTATTCTTGTCCAAAATTGATACGTGACCCAAACGTAAATTTTGCCAATTGGTGTTCTTCTATCGCTGCATTGGTAAAATCGTTGGGTGCTAGCGGATTGTTAGAGGTAAATACCTTATCGTCGTGCGGAATGATCACATAATCTTCGTTGTTAAAAAGCGGGTTTCTTTTTTCATAGCTCAATTGCCCCGACATTCTCACGCCATTCACGACTTCTTGGGAGTAGGCTACTTCTGTGAAAACTTTTTCATAAAGTTTAAGGTAATTGCGTTGAAAAAATAAGGTCGTGATGTCATTAATCAATAATGGTAAAGCATCGGTATCGTTATACTCTTCTTTTTTTACGCCCGAACTAATACTTAAGTAAGGTTTAGAAAAATTATTGAATTTCTTAAAAAAAGTCGCGTAGGCTCTAAACCGCTCTTCGCTCAAGCCGTAATCCAGGTTAACCGAACTACGCCAATAGGTTTTCTTTTCTTCGTTATCTTGGCGGTAAAAAACGTCCACATTTCCTTTCCAACCTTGTACCGTGTTGTAATGAATGCCACCGATTGGACCCGAAAAGCCCCAATAGTTGTTTTGGTGTGAATTCTGGTGTGTATAACCAAAAATAGGGGAAGTGAGCTTAAATTTGTTGTTGACTTGATCGATAGAATCTTTGTAAACTTTGGAGTTCTTTCGTTCCTGAATGCTGTCTTTTTTGGTGTAATCTTCTTGCTCTTCCAGCGTAAGCGGAACCGGTCTTACTTCTTCCCAATACAAGCTATCTTTTTTGTTGGCGTCTCTTTCGACTTTTAAAATTTCTTTGGTAAAGGTTTTTTCGTCAAACCGGGGGTGAAATTCGTAATTGCTATAGGAAGCCGTAAATCTTCCGTCACCGGAAATACCAAATATTTTCCAATCGAAATCGATGGTTTGCGAAAGTTTTACCCAAAAATCTTCGGTGGGGTTGTAGCTGTAATTCTGCTTAAAAATAAGGTCGTTCAGTGGTGGGATTTTAACCGCTTTACCGGTGGTTTTGAGCTCTACACCATAAATTTCCCAATCGTCTTCGACAATGTAGATGTAACCTGAGAACACAGGGTCGTTTACGCGTTTTGGTAGTACTTCAATTTTATTGATAAGTTTTTGGTTTTCGTCATAGAAAATACCTTCGAGCTTATATTCGTAATAGTTGAGGGCATAATTGGCTATGGGCGAAATCAAATCGGTATTGATGTTGATGGTGTTTTCGTAAAAATTGAAATCGGCTTCCTCTGCAGAGTTTACACTAAAGCCATTGTCTTGACCACTTACTTTTGAAGCAGTGATGTTTTCGTAAAAATTATCTGGCTTTTGGTATTTTATTTTAGAAATCGTTTCCGAAAGGTAGATGATACCACTTCGCGTGGAATCTAATCCGCCACCTAAATCACCTACTTCTTGCCCTAAGATTTTTTCGGGAGCATTTTGTATTTTCCATAAACCGCGAGAATAAAAATCAGCCGTGTAAGCCTCTATTTTTTCGAGGTTTTGCTTGCGGTATTCAATGGCTTTTCGAATCACGCGCATTGCCGGATTTTCCCAAGATCTAACAATCACTTCGTTTAAACTGGTGGTTTCTTCTTCTAAAGTCACGTTGAGCTCGTAAGGAAAAGAAGTGATGTTGACTTGCTTTTCCAGTGTTTTGAAACCTAGAAATTTAAAAACTACCGTTGTTTCTCCTGTGTTTTCGTAATCGAGTTGGTAAACCCCTTCGGTATTTGATGTGGTGCCTACATAGGTGTTTTTAAGGTAAATATTCACAAAAGGAACAGCTTCACCGTTTTGGTCGATTACCTTTCCGGTGATTTGGGCAACACAGATTTCCGTGAAAACGAGGAAGAAGAGAAGGAGGAGATTTTTCAAGATGTTTTTTAGTTAAAGGTTAAAAGTTTGAAAGTTAAAAGTTTGAAAGTTTCAAGTTTCAAGTTTTTTTTATGTCATTGCGAATGAATGAAATGAATGAAGCAATCTGTTCAATCAAAGAGACTGCTTCGTCGCTTTGCTCCTCGCGGTGACTTAATTATATTCTTTTTTGATACGGTCGAGTTTTCGTTTGTTATCTCGGTCTTTGATGGTTTCACGTTTGTCGTAGAGCTTTTTCCCTTTGGCCAGCGCAATTTCGAGTTTGGCAAAACCCCTCTCGTTGATAAAAAGCCTTAGCGGAATAATCGTCAACCCCGAATTACTCACTTCTTTTTCCAACTTTTTAAGTTCTTTGCGCTGCAACAATAACTTGCGTTCGCTTTTGGGTTGGTGGTTAAAATGGGAAGCGTGCGAATATTCTTCTACATGCATATTGATGACAAAAAGCTCACCGTTGTGAAACTCACAAAAACTCTCGGCAATACCTGCTTTTCCGGCACGTATCGATTTGATTTCGGTACCAGCCAATTTGATACCAGCCACATAAGTATCGAGAAATTCGTATTGAAATTTTGCTTTTCTATTTTTTATATTGATGTTGTTTTTGCTCATGCGTAAATTATGAGATTCTGAAATAAACCTGTCTGCCGACAGGCAGGTTCAGAATGACGTTTTGTTTTGTTTTTTTTCAACAAATTTAAAGATGACAAAAATACTTCAAAATGAAAAATCATTTAGGGATTATTGTGGTTTCTTTTAGTTTCATTTATAATGTTAATTATCCAAAACAAATCATAAATAACATCCTTTTAAGAAAAACATAAGTTTTATTTAGCATTTATTCACTCAACAAAGAATTATCTTTATGGTATTAATCACAAAAACTTATTGTTATGACAAATGAAGAATTAAAAGGTAAATGGAACCAACTTAAAGGTAAGGTAAAGCAAAAATACGGTGATCTTACCGATGATGACGTGACGTTTTCTGAAGGAAAATTTGATGAAATGCTAGGAAGAATTCAAGAGAAAACTGGTAAAACCAAAGAAGAACTTAGGGAAGAAATCTCTAGGTGGTAGACTTAAAAGAATGTAGAAATAAAAAATCCGCTTACAAGCGGATTTTTTTATAGTTTCGATTTATGCTAAAAACTATTCAACGGCTACCAATTCTACTTCAAAAACTAAAATAGCGTTAGGAGGAATTGGGCCAATTCCTTTTTCGCCATAACCTAAATAAGGAGGAATGATAAGCGTTGCTTTTTCGCCTTCTTTTAACATCATAATCCCTTCATCCCAACCAGGAATCACCTTGCCTGTTCCCACTGGAAATGGTAGAGGTTGACCTCTGTCGTAAGAGGAATCGAATTTAGTACCATCGGTTAACATACCCTTGTAATGTACTTTTACATTTTGTCCTCTTTGCGGTGCTTTCCCGTTAGGGTTTTTCTTGGTGATTTTGATACGTAAACCACTAGGTGTTTTTTCGTAACCTTCTGCCATCGTATTGATTTCATTATCGATGGTTTCTTTTAACTTTAGTTTTTCTGCTTCTGCTTTTTCAGCAGCAATTCTTGCATTTTCTTCGGCATTTTTCAACTCGGTTTCAAAAACTTGTGCCGCGTCAAAAGATTTTGCAGCATCACCTTTACGGATGATGTTTACTTCATTCATGACCACATCCTCAACTGGTTTGTCGGCTTGCGCTGTTTTTACCAAACCAATACTGTCAACCACTTCTTGTCCCAGCACTACTTCGCCAAACACCGTATGACGATTGTCTAGATGTGGCGTTGGTACTAGGGTGACAAAAAATTGGCTTCCGTTGGTTCCAGGGCCAGCATTGGCCATGGATAGAAGTCCTTTTTTACTGTGTTTTAAACTTTCGTCGAATTCGTCCGGAAATTTATAACCAGGACCTCCAGCGCCAGTTCCTTCGGGGTCTCCACCTTGTATCATAAAATTAGAAATCACGCGGTGAAAAGTAAGTCCGTTGTAGTATTTTTTACCTTTATAGGTAGTATCAGCCAATGGATGTGTTCCTTCGGCCAGTGCGACAAAATTGGCCACCGTTAATGGTGTTTTGTCATGGTAAAGTTGAGCGACAAACGTACCTTTATTGGTGACAAATTCGGCATAAAGCCCATCTTCTAAATCGGGGTATTTGTCGTTACAAGCGTATAAACTTAAGGTGGCAATGAGTAATAAAAAAAGCGTGTGTTTTTTCATAAAATTTAATTTTTATTTTCTTTGTTGTTTTCTGCTAAAGTAATAGTTTTTAAAGTAACCGTAGATTTTATCGGGATATTTCTTCCGATTCTATCATTATCTCCATAATAACCAAAAGCATTGTAAGAAGGAAAGAAAAAGGTCACGGTTTCTCCTTCTTTCATGAGTTTTAGACCTTGGCGCAATCCTGTAAACAATTGCTCTTGGTCGATGTAGTATTCTCGTAAGCCTATTTCCTGTTGGGTGTAAATAGGATTTCCTTCTAAGGTGGAAATATCATATTCAAAAATTACTTGATCTCCAAATTGAGGTGTTACACTCGACTTGAAATTTTGTTGGTTGTAATAATACCAAAAACCATCTGAAGATGAAATGTAATTGTTCACCGTATCTTTTTCGATAATGGCTTTGATTTGTTGTTCCTCCTCGGCTATCAATTTCTTATTCCGCTTGACAGATTCTTTGATAAACGAACCTGAGTTGTGGGTTACAGGTTTTCTTGCTTCTGGACTTTTACATGCCACAAAACTTAGCATCAAGAGTAAGATAGGGAAGTATATGGTTTTAAACTTCATAGTCTAATTGATTTTTGTATTTGGGCAACAAAGCTTTAAATTCACTTAACGTGGAAGCTAAATTTGCCAACGATCTTGCTCCAGCAGCATTGATATGACCTCCGCCATCAAAATGTTTTCGTGCAAATTGGTTGACATCGAAACTACCTTTAGAACGGAACGATATTTTGACCAAAGCTTCTTGTTTGTTTTCAATAAAAATGGCAGCAAAAACAATACCTTTTATCGATAGCCCATAATTTACGAAACCTTCGGTATCGCCTTTTTGGAAATTGTTTTTGTCGAGTTCTTCTTGTGTTAATGTGATAAAAGCAGTATTGTATTCGGGCAAAATCTGTAAGTTATTGAGCGCGGTGCCCAATAATTGTAATTTGTTAAAAGAACTCGAATCATACACGCTTTGATGAATAAGCGAATTGTTTGCTCCTTTGTCTATCAAATCAGCAATCACCCGATGTGTTTCACTGGTGGTCGAAGGGTATTTAAACGAACCTGTATCGGTCATAATTCCAGTGTACAAACAATCTGCTATTGCTGGAGTGATATTTTCGGTAGCCTCAATCATTTCAAAAAAATGATACACCATTTGGCAAGTCGAACAAATATTCACATCGCTGTAAAGGTATTTTGCATAATCTCCGGGAGCTTGATGATGATCGATCATCACAAAATCTGCGGGAGCATTTTCTAAACTCGTTTGCATTTCGCCTGTACGCGAAAGCAGGTTAAAGTCTAATGTATAAATGAGTGTAGCTTCTTGAATATGTTGGTCACACTTTTCTTGCTCATTTTCATAAATCAGGATTTCATCGCTGCCAGCCATCCATTTAAGAAAATCTGGGAAATCGTTAGGAGCTATGAGTTGCACTTCGTGCTTTTTTTGTTTTAGAAAATGATATAAAGCTAAGGTAGAACCAATGGCGTCGCCATCTGGACCTTTATGCGGTACAATAACTACCTTTTCAGGAATATCAATACGCTTTTTTAAAGCGGAAATCTGCTCTT
Source organism: Mesonia sp. K7 (assembly GCF_003233725.1). GTDB lineage: Bacteria > Bacteroidota > Bacteroidia > Flavobacteriales > Flavobacteriaceae > Mesonia. The sequence goes on along the minus strand of NZ_QKQV01000001.1, from coordinate 130,465 downwards.
TTTTCATTCGGGTAAATATACAATTTCTATTGGCTTTAGGTGATTTTCTGTAAAGTATTCTTATTAATAATACTAACCTAAATATTATATCTGTTCATTTTTTCCATTGATGAAAAAACCCTTCAACAAGCTCAGGATAAACCAAGCCAAAAAAATCTAGGCTTACGAAACTTAACCTAAATTTTTTGCTTGCCACCTAAATTTTAGGAACTCTCCCGCACCTGCGGGATCGAACAGCCTAAAATTTCACGGCAGCTTCACTTCAAATTTCACGATGAACTTTCGATATGCCGAAATTATCATAGCATAACAATACTTATGAAAACCAATTTCGCAAGAGTATAATTTTCTAAGATATTGTCTAGATGCTATTATTTGTAGAACAGAATTAACAAGGTAGATGCTTTGTTTTGAAGATTAAAAGTCTATTTTTGCACCAAATTTAAAAAAAAGAAAAATGGCAGGAAATAGAACCTTTACCATGATAAAACCAGATGCTGTTGAAAACGGACACATCGGTGCAATTTTAGAGCAAATCAATGCTTCTGGATTTAGAATTGTGGCTATGAAATTAACACAAATGTCTAAAAGAGATGCAGAGCAGTTTTATGCAATTCACAAAGAGCGACCATTTTTTGGGGAATTGGTAGAATTTATGACACGCGGACCAATTGTAGCGGCTATCTTAGAAAAAGACAATGCCGTGGAAGATTTTAGAACTTTAATTGGTGCTACCAATCCAGCGGAAGCTGCAGAAGGAACCATCAGAAAAAAATATGCTACTTCTATTGGTGAAAATGCTGTTCACGGAAGTGATAGTGATGAAAATGCATTGATAGAAGGTGATTTTCACTTTTCAGGAAGAGAGCAGTTTTAATTGTTACAGAAAATAAAAAAGAAAATCCGCTTGACGCGGATTTTTTGCTTTTAAGGGATAAAATCCCATAAAAAAAAGAGCATCGTTCGATGCTCTTTTTTTAATCTTTCAAATTTACGATTAGGCTTTGTTGGCTTTAATCATAAAGTTAAGTTTGATCTCATCGTTGATAACGTTGTCTTTTAAATCATCAAAAACACTTTTAGAAGCGTAGTTAACGTTCCATTCTGTTCTGTTGATGGTAAAATCGTTAGCATTGATAAATAATGTTCCGTTATCGTTAATGGTGTAACTTACAGGAATTTCAACTGGCTTAGTAACTCCTTTTAAAGTTAGGTTACCTGAGATAGAATTTGTGTTCACATTGGTCACTTCAAATTTACCTGTAGGGTATTTTGCTACATTAAAGAAGTGATCTTCTTTTCCTTCGGCAGCACCTTTAAGGTGACTTTCAAGACTTGCTTTCTTGTCTCCCTCAAGATCGGTAACGTTTATAGAGTTCATGTCAATGGTTACCCAACCACCTTCTAGTTCGTTGCTCTCTACCGTAAAGCTACCATCAGAAAGCTTGATAGTACCTGTGTGATTATCACCCACTGGCTTAGAACCTACCCAGTTGATAACAGAAGCTTCGCTATCTAACTTATAGGTCACAGCAGATTGAGAAGTAGTTGTGGTGTTTTCAGTAACCTCTGTGTTTTCAGAAGTTTCAACTTCAGTTTTATTTTCTTTTTTACAAGCAATTACAGAAATCGCTACAAAAGCTGCCATTGCTGAATTTAAAACAATTTTTTTCATAATGTATTTATAAGTTTATGTATTTATTTAGGTACAAAAATAAGGCAACTAAAGTATACATATCATAAAATAATATTAAAATATTGTAATGACATTTTGACATTTTTATCTAAAATGGCAGTACATTTGCCACCTTGCTATAAAATTTTGAAAAGAAATGAGCGTAAAAAATAAAGAACAGGAAGAAATAAAAAATTCTGAACAAGAAAATCTTAACCAAATAGAAGAGCAAGAACTTGAAAAAGCTTCTGAAAATGAAGAAGTAGAAGTTTCTGAAGTTGAGAAATTACAAGAAGAATTAGAAAAAGAAAAAGATAAATTTTTACGACTTTTTGCTGAATTCGAGAACTACAAAAAAAGAACTTTAAAAGAGCGTTTAGAGTTATCAAAGACAGCAAGTCAGGATGTGATGCAGTCGATGTTGCCTATTATCGATGATTTCGATAGAGCATTGGTAGAAATCAATAAATCTAAAGATAAAAATTTAATAAAAGGAGTAGAACTTATCAGCCACAAATTCCGTGAGACCTTACGCAACAAAGGTCTTGAGCCGATAGCAGTAAAAGCGGGTGATGTTTTTGATGCAGATATACACGATGCGATTACCCAAATTCCTGCGCCAGAAGACAAGCTAAAAGGAAAAATTGTAGATGTGGTAGAAACAGGTTATACGTTGGGAGATAAAATTATTAGATTTCCAAAAGTAGTCATCGGAAAATAACCGCAGAAAAATAAGCAAATGAAAGAAGATTATTATGACATTTTAGGCGTGAGCAAATCTGCTTCGGAAGCCGAGATCAAAAAGGCATACCGAAAAATGGCGGTAAAGTATCACCCAGATAAAAATCCAGATGACGCTAAAGCGGAAGAAATGTTTAAAAAAGCAGCTGAAGCTTACGACGTTTTAAGTAATCCGGACAAGCGTGCACGTTACGACCAAATGGGTCACGCAGCTTTCGATGGAAGCGGCGGTTTTGGCGGCGGAGGTATGAACATGGATGATATCTTTAGCCAATTTGGAGATATTTTTGGTTCTGCTTTTGGCGGAGGTGGCGGTTTTTCAGGCTTCGGAGGTGGATTTTCTGGCGGAAGACGTCGTGTGAAAGGAAGCAATCTTAGAATCCGTGTAAAGCTTACGCTGGAAGAAATTGCAAATGGCACCGAAAAGAAAATAAAAGTAAAGCGAAAAGTACAAGCTCCAGGAACCACTTTTAAAACTTGTGGTACTTGTAACGGTTCTGGGCAGGTAACCAAAATTGCCAATACTATTTTGGGAAGGATGCAAACTTCTGCGCCTTGTCACGCTTGTGGCGGTGTGGGTGAAGTCATCGATAAAAGAGGTGCTGAAGCAGATGCTCAAGGGCTGAAGATGACCGAAGAAACCGTAAGTATCAAAATTCCTGCAGGGGTTGTAGATGGTATTCAACTAAAAGTTTCTGGAAAAGGGAATGAGGCTCCAGGAGATGGAGTTCCAGGAGATTTATTGGTGCTTATCGAAGAAAAACCACACGAAAGTTTACAACGTGAAGGTGATAATTTACATTATGAGTTGTACATCAGTTTATCTGAAGCAGTTTTAGGAACCTCTAAAGAAATACAAACCGTTACAGGAAAAGTTCGCATCAAGATAGAAGCAGGTGTGCAAAGCGGTAAGATTTTACGCTTAAAAGGTAAAGGTGTTCCGAGTTTGAATGGTTACGGGAGAGGTGATTTGTTGGTTCACGTAAATATTTGGACACCAAAAACACTCTCTAAAGAACAAAAAGAATTTTTTGAGCAAATGCAAGGTGATAGCAATTTTGAACCAAGTCCAGAAAAAAGTGATAAGTCTTTTTTTGAAAAAGTAAAAGACATGTTTTCGTAATTTAATGTAAACTTTTAACAAAATTTTATATATTTGAATATCACTAGGTTTTATGCTTGGTGATATTTTTCTTTTTCATAGCAATTTTTTCCCATCCTTTTTAGAAAATAAAAAGGGTGGGTTTTATTTTTAAATCATACCTTTATCGTCTAAAAATCCTGATAAATTTTGATAGTAGCCCAAAATATCAACAAGTCTTTCGGAAAACATCAAGCTTTAACCAACTTTTCTATCGAGATCCCTGAGCAAAGTATTTATGGTTTACTCGGGCCAAATGGTGCAGGAAAAACTACTTTTCTTCGCATTCTCAACCAAATTTCTGTACCCGATTCCGGAGAAATTTTAATCAATAATGAACTTTTAAAAAAAAGTGATATTCAACATATTGGTTACTTACCTGAAGAGCGTGGTCTGTACAAAAGTATGAAAGTAGGAGAACAGATTTTGTATTTGGCCCAACTGAAGGGTTTAAGTAAAACAGAAGCCAAAAAGCGGATGTTTGAGTGGTTTGAAAAACTAAAAATTGAGGATTGGAGCCAAAAAAAGATTCAGGACTTATCCAAAGGTATGGCTCAAAAGATTCAGTTTATCGTGACGGTTATCCATCAGCCTAAACTCTTGATTTTCGATGAGCCTTTCAGCGGATTTGATCCTGTAAACGCTCAAATTATCAAAGACCAGATCTTAGCTCTCAATCGGCAAGGCACTACCATTTTATTTTCGACCCATCGTATGGAAAGTGTAGAGGAACTGTGCAATCATATGGCACTCATTCACCAGTCGCATAAAGTTTTAGATGGGAAAGTTTCGGAAATAAAAAACAGTTTTAAAAACAATACTTTTGAGGTAAAGCTTGAAACTGAGAATAGTGAACTTGTTCTTTCTAGCTTACAACCTAGATTTGAGCTGCATCAAATCAAAGCTTTTTCAAATCATTTAGAGTTTCAAATGAAAGCGGCAGACAATTTCAGTGAAAACGATATTTTAAGAGAATTGATACAGCTAGGAAAAGTGCAAGCTTTTGCGGAAAGAATTCCTAGTGTCAACGAAATTTTTATTCAAAAAGTGGCTGGTTATGCATCGTAATCTAAAACTTATCATTACGCGAGAGTATTTAGCAAGGGTAAAAAACAAAACCTTTGTGGTGATGACTTTTTTGAGTCCGCTTATCATGACCGCCATGTTTTTTTTGGTTTATTACCTCACGATGGTCAATAACCAAGAAGTAAAAACCATCGGTATTTTAGATCCAACAAGTCTATATACTTACGAAGCTAATTCTACCGATAATTTTCAGTTTAAAAAGTACGAAAATACCGATTTGAATTCCGCTTTAATAGACGTGATGGAAAAAGAATATGATGGCTTATTGTATATTCCTAAAGAGATCGAGAGTTCTGATTATGAAAGCGAAATTGAATTTTTTTCGAATGCTGCAGGAAACGCAATTATTTCTAAAATTGAGAATGATATTTCTAAAATCATCACCAATAAGAAATTAGAAAAAGCTGGAGTTGATATTTCTAAATTGAATGATGCCAAAACCCGTATCGATTTAAAAATAGAAAATTTCTCTGGAGAAAAAACCTCAAAAATAGAAAGTTACATCAAAATTTTTTTTGGCGGGATAGCGGGTTACCTCATTATGATGTTTATCATTATTTACGGAAATATGATTATGCGTAGTGTAATTGAAGAAAAGACCAATCGCATTGTCGAAATCATTATCTCATCGGTCAAACCAGTCGATCTGATGCTCGGCAAGATTATCGGTACAAGTTTAGCTGGTGTGACACAATTTGTACTTTGGACAATCATCGGTTCTTTTTTACTTGTTGTCGTTTCTAGCGTTTTTGGAGTAGAAATCAACCAAGTAAACCATACCGCAACCGCGATAGAAAATAACGAATTTGCCTATATTTTACAAAGTGTCATGAACCTACCCATACTTTTACTTTGTGTGATGTTTATCATCTATTTTGTTTTGGGTTATTTTTTATACAGCGCGATTTATGCGGCTATTGGAGCTGCTGTAGATAGCGAGACCGATACCCAACAATTTATGTTTCCGATTATTATGCCACTGATGTTGGCCGTTTATGTAGGTTTTTTCTCCGTCATCAACAATCCACACGGAATGATTTCTGTGGTTTTCTCACATATCCCGCTTACTTCTCCTATTGTCATGCTCATGCGAATTCCTTTTGGTGTTGCTTGGTGGGAAATTCTTATTTCAGTACTTATTTTAATGATTTCTGTCTTTATGATGGTGAGAATTGGCGCAAAAATCTATAAAGTAGGCATTTTAAAATACGGGAAAAAGCCCACGTTTAAAGAAATGTTTAAATGGTTGAAATACTAATTCTTTCTAAAAAACAGCCAAAGTATCGTTAACGCAATCATGAGCTAGCTGAAAAATTTCTATATTGTTATCCACAAAATCTAACCATAACTCTATGAGATTACTTTCGTTATCAGGTTTGCTGTTGATTTTATTAACCATTGCACCAAGCCATTCTAAAGCTCAAACCACAGATTTAGTTAGACTAGAATATACCAGAATTCCATACACAGAAGGAAGACAATCGGTCAATCGCTTTCGCGGATTTTTACAAGGTCCAATTCCTTTATGGAACGATAATTTTTTAGTGATAGGTTTAGATTACCGTAAGTTCGATATCGATTTTGATGACACTTTTCCCTTTTCAACAGAAAATTTAAAAGAATTACATAACATACAAGCAAGTTTAGGGTATGTTTTTAAACCCAAACCAGAGAGCGACTGGCGATTGGCAGTAAACACAGGAGTGAGAATAGCATCCAATTTACAAGGTAAACCCATTTCAGATGATTATATTTATTCGATAAGTGCATACGCCATTCTCGATAAAAAAGGAGATGATGCAACCGTTAAACCATACCGTTTGATTATAGGAGCTTTATATTCGACGACTCCAGGGCGAAATTACCCACTTCCTTTTATTAATTATTTCCGGGAGTTTCATCCGCAATGGACCTACACCGTAGGGGTTCCAAAAATGGCCTTGCGTTATAAGTTTAATGCCACAAACCACGTTCAGGCTTATGCGATGCTAGACAATTTTTTTGCTAATATTCAAGAAGATTTTGCGGTAGAAGGAAGTAAAAATATCGCCCAAAACATATCGGCGACACAAATTATTTTAGGTTTTGGTTACGAACACTATTTTACCGATCATATCGTTTTTTATGCATATGGCGGTCACACGGTTTATAACGAATACAGGTTAAGGGACAACGACAGAGAAGATGTTTATGTCATTGAAAACGACAATACTTTTTATATACGTAGTGGAATCAAGTTTAAACTTTAAACATGAAGAAAATTTTAATTATTGAAGACGAAGCAGCGATTAGACGTGTGCTTGTAAAAATACTTACCGAAGAAAACAAAGATTACCAATTAGATGAAGCAGAAGATGGCTTAGATGGGGTGGAAAAAGCCAAAGACAATGATTACGACCTCGTCCTCTGCGATATCAAAATGCCAAAAATGGATGGAGTGGAAGTGCTTGAAGCCATCAAAAAAATAAAACCAGAAACCACGATTATTATGATTTCCGGTCATGGTGATATCGAAACCGCAGTCGAGACCATGCGTAAAGGAGCCTTCGATTATATCTCTAAACCACCCGACCTTAACCGGTTGCTCAATACGGTGCGAATAGCCTTAGATACCAAACAATTAGTGACCGAGAACAAGCGTCTCAAAAAGAAAATCAGTAAGAAATATGAGATGATTGGGGAATCTCCAGAAATCAATACCATTAAAGATATGATCGAAAAAGTGGCTCCCACCGAAGCACGTGTTTTGATTACGGGAGAAAATGGTACGGGAAAAGAATTGGTGGCACATTGGTTGCACCAAAAAAGTAACCGTTCTACAGGTCCGATGATTGAGGTGAACTGTGCGGCCATTCCTTCAGAATTGATAGAGAGTGAACTGTTTGGTCACGTCAAAGGTGCTTTTACTTCGGCAAATAAAGACAGAGCTGGTAAGTTTGAAGCGGCCAATGGCGGAACAATTTTTCTAGATGAAATTGGCGATATGAGTTTGGCTGCGCAAGCCAAAGTCTTACGAGCTTTACAGGAAAACAAAATACAACGCGTAGGTAGTGATAAAGACATTAAGGTAGATGTGCGTGTAATTGCAGCAACCAACAAAAATCTGAAAAACGAAATCAAAGACAAAAAGTTTCGGGAAGATTTATACCACCGTTTGGCGGTAATACTCATAAAGGTACCGAAACTTAACGATAGAAAAGACGATATTCCAATACTGGTCGAATATTTTGCTGAAAAAATAGCAGAAGAGCAGGGCAATGCCATTAAAGATTTTGATAAAAAAGCTTTGGAAGTTCTCAAATCCTATGATTGGTCAGGGAACATTAGAGAGCTGCGAAATGTAGTCGAAAGATTGATTATTCTAACTTCAGAAAAAACCGTTGGCGAAGAAGCGGTGAAAACTTTTGCTGGGAAGTAAGTTGATAATTAGTCTCAATATTATCAAATAACAGTAGTACTTTTTTATAATTTAAAGCTAAAGTGGCTGTCTGAAAAGTATAAAAAACGTCATTCTGAATTTATTTCAGAATCTTATCCTAATGATTTACAAATTTTTGTGAGAACCTGAAATAAATTCAGGTTGACGAAAATTACTTTTAGATGACCTTTATTTGTCTAACCAATCTAACAAGTCTAAAAATCTAAAAAGTCTAGCCCTTCTGGTTCGGCAAATACCGTAAAAACCACATCTTACTACCGTCTTCTCTTTTCCAGGTATGAAAGAGTTCAAAGCCAAATTTTTGGTACACAATGGCATTTTTTCTAATCGCGGTTTCTGCATAAAGCGGAATATTGTCTTTGTCGGCACGACGTAAAAATTCGTCCTTCATTTCTTTGCCAATTTGGGTGTCGGCACCACGACTGTTTTTGGTGATTCCCCAAAACCAACAATAAAGATAATCACCTGTTTGAGGACGTTGGTTTTTGATGTATTTCTGTTTATCTAAAATTTTCAGGGCGTTTTTAAAACCTGTTACATTCCAAACCAACTTTAGCTCGTCTATGCGATCCTGTAAAGTCTTTTTGGAAGCATTCATTTTAAACAAAATGGCAATTCCAGAAGCGTCTTCAGATAAAATAAGCGCATCTTCTTCTATGGCTTTGTTAACCATATGTGTAGCCAAATAATCAAAACGCTTTTGGCGGTTTTTACCTTGTTTGACGACTTCCTGTGCAGAGGGCGTTTCTTTTAAAATTTCGGCTACACGACTGATGATGATTGCTTTATCCAAATCTATAATTGATGTAAAAAACAAATATAAAAATATTTAAACACAAAGCTGTATATTTAAGGTCTAAGCCACAACAAATGAAAGAAATTAACACTAAGAATCTTATAGCTAACAAAGATTTTCAGCTTAAAAATTATGCCACTTACGTGGATTTACAAACCGATGAAAAGACCATCAAAAAAGCATTGAACAAAACCCGTGAAGCCTTGAGCGAATGGCAAGATGTGATGTACGCTCATGGCAAATATGCCGTTTTGATTTGCTTACAAGGGATGGACACCGCAGGTAAAGACAGCTTAATTCGTGAGGTTTTTCAAGATTTTAACTCGCGTGGCGTTGTTGTGCATAGTTTTAAAACTCCTTCCAAAAAAGAATTGCAACACGATTACCTGTGGCGACATTATTGTGCGCTTCCCGAAAGAGGAAAATTTAGTGTTTTCAACCGAACACATTACGAAAATGTATTGGTGACACGTGTTCATCCCAATTATATTTTGAGTGAAAACATTCCTTCTATCACTAAAGTAGAAGATATCGACGAAACCTTTTGGGAAAATCGTTTTGAGCAAATCAGAAATTTTGAGAACCACATTATCGAAAACGGAATAAAGGTTTTTAAATTCTTTCTTCACTTATCAAAAGAAGAACAGAAAAATAGATTGCTTAGGCGTTTAAACAAACCCGATAAAAATTGGAAGTTTTCTCCTGGTGACCTTGAAGAACGCAAATTGTGGGATAATTACCAATATTGTTATGAAGAAGCCATCAAAAATACGACCACACAAAAAGCACCTTGGTATGTGATTCCAGCCGATGATAAAGCGACTGCAAGGTATTTGGTGGCAAAAATTTTATACGATCAGCTCTCGGAACTCGATGATGTCAAAAATCCGACTTTAGCTCCTGAGGTGTTAGAAAACCTTAAACAATATATTAACGAGCTGGAAAAAGAATAAACAAGATAATTTTATTATGGCGGTAATAGGTTCTATCATTAAAAAAGTAATTGATTTTACAGGAAATTTAACAACCGAAGAAAATGTTGTTGAAAATCAAGAAAGAACATTGAGGAAGTTATTGGAAAAGGCTAAAAACACTTCCTTCGGAAAATTTTATAATTTTTCTGAGATTTTGGAATCAGAAAATATTATTGACAGTTTTCAAAAGAAAGTTCCTTATTTTGATTACCATCAATTACAAGAGCGATGGTGGGTTCAGTTACACGAAGGAAATCAAGATATCACATGGCCAGGCTTTCCCAGCTACTTTGCTTTGAGTTCGGGAACGACGGGTAAATCAAGCAAACGTATTCCTGTAACTGACGAGATGATAGAATCGATTAGACAAACGGGAATCAAGCAAGTAGCCGCTTTGTCAAACTTTGATTTACCAGCTGATTTTTTTGAAAAGGAAATCATGATGCTGGGAAGCTCCACCAATTTAAAAGAAAAAAATGGACACTTGGAGGGAGAAATCAGCGGAATAAGCGCTAGTAGCATTCCCTTTTGGTTTAGAGGGTATTACAAACCTGGAGATGAAATCGCCAAAATAGACGATTGGGACGAGCGTGTAAAACACATTGCCCAAAATGCTAAAAATTGGGATATAGGTGCTTTAAGCGGAATCCCGTCATGGATGGAATTGATGCTTAAGGAAGTTATAAAATACCACGGAGTAGACCATATCCATCAAATTTGGCCCAACTTAGAAGTGTACACTTCTGGAGGGGTGGCTTTTGAACCCTACGAAAGAAGCTTTAATGCTTTGTTAGGTAAACCAATTACAGTGATCGATACCTATTTAGCTTCAGAAGGCTTTCTTGCCTTTCAAAATAGACCAGAAACAAACGCCATGAAATTGGTAACTGGCAATGGAATTTTTTTTGAGTTTGTACCTTTTCAACCAGAATACATAAACGAAGATGGATCGCTTTCGGAAAAAGCTCCGGCATTGCGGATTGATGAAGTAAAGGAAGGGGTAGATTATGTGTTATTGATTAGTACTGTTTCTGGAGCATGGCGCTATTTGATAGGAGATACGATTGCCTTTACGGATAAAAAAAGAGCAGAAATTAGAATCACCGGGCGGACTAAGTTTTTTCTCAATGTAGTTGGCTCGCAACTATCGGTTAATAAAATGAATGCTGCTGTAAAAAGACTAGAAGAAATATATGAGGTGCAATTACCAGAGTTTACGGTAGGTGCTATTAAAATAGACGATGAGTTTTACCACCAATGGTATTTAGGTTCTGATCAGCAAGTTGATATTGCTACCACAGAATTAGCAGAAAAACTAGACGAAATTTTAAAAGAATCCAATAAAAACTATAAAGTCGCTAGAGGGAAAGCTTTAAAAGGGGTGCAAGTAAAAATTATTCCCTTAGAAGCTTTTCACGAATGGAGTGGCGCCCAGAAGAAAAAAGGGGGGCAAGTAAAAATGGAAAAAGTAATGAAGGAGGAAAAACTAAAAGAATTTCAGAAATTTATTACAAACCTCTAAGTTGATTTTCTATATTCTTCATCCACTTTTTCTTCGGTTTCTTGGGTACTCAATTCATTCACCAATTCCATAATCTCCTCGGGAGACATATATAGCCGTTTGATACGTGCTCTATATTTGGGAGATATATGTGTGTTGTCTAAAATGAAATTTTTAGTGGCAAGAATATATTTGTACATTCCATGTTGTATGGCATAAGTATCAGCAGCCCGTTCTACTTCTTTGATGTGTACTGAAGAAAAAAGGTATTTTAACCCAAAAATAAGCATTCCAATGGCACTACGGTCTTTATAATCCATCACGTGACCCAACTCGTGACCTATCCACCCAATTAAGACTTCTTTGTCCATATCGGTAATCTTAAATTCTTCATGCTCGATATGAAACTTTCGACTAATTAAGATGATGTATTCCCGATTCTCTTTCGATACAAAAAAGCTCTTGTATTTAGGTTGTGCCTGCATGGTAGATTTTTTAATTTTATCCTTGAATTTAAAAGTAATAGGAACTTCTTTTAATTCAGGATAAAAAGAGAGCGCTTTTTCTACTTCGGGGGCTATAATTTTTGGAATGACTTTATTGGTATACAAATCTATTTTTACCGTAAAATATTCATTTGAATTTTATTTTTTATTAAAGTCATCATAAAACTTCTCTTTAAAAGTTAGAATAGATTGCACATATTTAAAATATATTTGCTGCAAAATTCTATAAATTGCAGTTTCAAGCCTATACCAAAGAGTTTCGACGAAATCTCAACATCGCTTTTCCGGTGATGTTAGGGCAATTGGGCCATGTTTTAGTAGGTCTTGCCGATAATTTGATGGTCGGGCAATTAGGAGCAGCTCCTTTGGCCGCTGTTTCTTTAGGAAATAGTCTTATTTTTATCGCGCTCTCTATCGGTATCGGTTTTAGTTTTGCGATCACGCCGCTTGTCGCGGAAGCAGATGGCGCACAAGACATTTCAACTGGACGGTCTTATTTTCAACATGGCGTAGTGATGTGTGGTGCCAACGGTATTTTCTTATTTTTACTTTTGCTGCTTTGCAAACCTATTTTGTATTGGTTAGACCAGCCTGAAGAAGTGGTGGATTTGGCGATGCCTTATATTGATATAGTGGCTTTTTCGTTGATTCCGCTCATGTTTTTTCAAGCCTTAAAGCAGTTTGGTGACGGACTTTCACAAACCAAATACGCCATGTATGCAACGCTTATCGCGAATGTGGTAAATGTAATCTTCAACTATTTATTGATTTACGGCGTTTGGATTTTTCCACGATTAGAATTAGAAGGAGCAGCGATAGGAACGCTCATTTCAAGGGTTTTTATGCTTTTCTTTTTGTTTTTTATTTTAAAATCCAGAGACAAATTTGCTGAATATTTCCAATTGATGAAAAGATCGCTCGATAGTAAAGTATTTATCAAACTGTTTAACCTTGGGTTTCCAACGGCATTGCAAGTATTTTTTGAAGTTGGCCTATTTACGGGTTCTATTTTTTTGGCTGGCTTGATAGGCACCAATGCTCAAGCGGCCAATCAGATTGCACTCAATCTAGCCTCGATGACTTTTATGATTGCTGTCGGAATAGGCGTAACGGCAACTATTCGTGTAGGTAACCAAAAAGGAATGGGAAATTACCATGATTTACGGCGTATAGCCTTATCTACCTTTTTATTGGTTTTTCTTATCGAAGCGGTTTTTGCAGTGATGTTTATCCTTTCGAAAGATTGGATGCCCACTTTCTATATCGATAATACCGAAGTAATCCTTATTGCGGCACAGTTGCTTATCGTAGCCGCACTGTTTCAGCTTAGCGATGGTTTACAAGTAGTGATTTTGGGCGCTTTACGCGGATTACAAGACGTCAAAATTCCAACGATAATTACTTTTATTGCCTATTGGGTCATCGGTTTTCCGGTAAGCTTTTGGCTAGGTAAACCCGAAAACTACGGTAGTTTTGGGATTTGGCTCGGACTTTTGGTCGGACTTACCAGTTCGGCGATATTGTTGTATCTTCGATTTAACTTTTTAAGTAAGGATTTAATTTTAAAAAATCAATAAAATGGATTTCCCTAAATTTTTATTAGCAGATAACACCGATTATCCCGATGCGATTTTTGTGGTACATACCGAGTTTCCGAGATTTATCATCAACCTGCAAGACGATGAGGTAGAATGGTTGGAAGACTTTGATAAAGATGACGAAAAAGAACTCTCTGGCGAAATGGGAAACCTTATCGAGGAGGCTTCCAAATTTTACGATAGAGAAGTAGAACGCTACCAAGAATAGGATGGAAGAATTGCTACAACTCGACCAAGAAGCCTTTTTATACCTCAATAATTTGGGAAATACTTCTTGGGATGGTTTTTGGCTGTTTATCACCAACAAATTTGCTTCGATTCCATTGTATGCGGTTTTATTATTTTTACTTTTTAGAAAACTGGGTTGGAAAGCTACTTTAGTGGTGATGGTTTTGGTAGCGCTTATGATTACCTGTACCGACCAACTCGCCAATGTTTTTAAACACGGTTTTGAGCGACCACGACCTTGCCGTGAAGACTTTATAGCATACGGCAGGTATATTGCTGAACGTTGTGGACGTTACGGTTTCTTTTCGGCTCACGCGGCAAGCAGTACCGCTTTGGCTGTTTTTCTGGGGCTTATCCTAAAGCCTTATTTTAGATTTGCTTTTATATTACTCACCATTTGGGCGTTGGTCGTAAGTTACAGTCGTATTTATGTGGGGGTACATTACCTAGGCGATGTGTTAGTCGGTATGTTTTTCGGAACGTTGATTGGCTTAGGTTACTTCATTCTTTTTCAATATATAAAGAAAAAAAAGCAGTTGTAATTCTATTTCAAATTCAATAAATAACTCGCTGCTTCAAACGGCGTGGTTTTGTTTTCTTCGATGAGTTGTAATTGTCGTTGCAACTCTTTTTTGATGGTAGGATGCTGGTAAAAATTACTTTTTAGATGCTCATTGATGGTTTGTATGAGCCAAAACTTGTTTTGTTCGTTTCGGTGTTCTTGGAAGTAGTTATTCTTTTTGGTTTGCTTTTCAAAATCCGTAATCAGTTTCCAAACCTTATCGACTCCGGTATTTTTTAAAGCACTTGCCAAGACTACTTTGGGTTGCCAAGCACTGGGTTTCTGCGGGTATAAATGCAAGGCTCTGGTGAACTCGGTTTTGGCTTTCTTCGCAGGTATTTTATTCTCGCCATCAGCTTTGTTGATGACAATGGCATCGGCCATTTCGATAATACCCCTTTTGATGCCTTGCAATTCGTCGCCAGCACCAGCCAATTTTAGAAGCAAGAAAAAATCGGTCATGCTGTGCACCATGGTTTCACTTTGGCCCACGCCAACGGTTTCAATCAAAATAATATCATAACCTGCGGCTTCACATAAAATGACCGACTCGCGCGTTTTTTTGGCTACACCACCCAAAGAATCGCCCGAAGCGGTTGGTCTGATAAAAGCGTGTTTTTGTTTGACCAATTCTTCCATACGGGTTTTGTCGCCCAAGATACTTCCGTGGGAAACTGAACTCGTAGGATCGATCGCCAAAACGGCTACTTTTTTCTGGTGTTTGTTGATGAGGTAATTACCAAAAGCCTCAATAAACGTACTTTTTCCGACACCGGGAACACCGGTGATTCCGATACGTAAAGAATTGTTGGCGTGTGGTAAACATCCATCGATAACTTGTTTGGCTTGTGCTTGATGACTTGGTTGTTCGCTTTCTACCAAAGTAATCGCACGACTCAACGCGGTGTGGTTTCCTTTTAAAATTTCATCGATAAGCGACTGGGTATCAATTTTTTTTCGGCGTAAAGCCTTAATTTTATCCGCGGCATTCTTCCCAATGTTAGCAGAAGAGTTGGGATTATTGGTTTCGCTTAAAGCGGATTTTTTATCGTGATCTTTTGATTTCAATAGAAAACATTTAGCACAAATTTAAGAATTCATTTTTGAAAAGCATTCATTAACTTTCTATCTTCAAAAAAATATTAAACTTATAACCATGAAAAAATTATATACAGCAAAGGCAACTGCCACTGGTGGAAGAGAAGGAAGTGTAAGCACCGAAGATGGTGTGATCGATTTTAACTTGAGTGTCCCAAAAGGTATGGGCGGAAAAGGAGGCGATGGTGCCAACCCTGAGCAATTTTTTGCCTCAGCTTATGCTGCTTGTTTTGGCGGTGCGTTGCAAGCCATTGCCGGAAAGAAAAAGCAAGATTTAGGTGATTTTTCGGTGAGTGCTTCGATCTCATTTTGCGAAGACCCTGAAGGTGGCTTTATGCTTCATGCAGTCATCGATAGTTATTTACCGACCTTAAATGTAGAGCAAGGAGAGGATTTAATCAATCAGGCTCACGAAATCTGTCCGTTTTCTAAAGCGACAAGAGATAATATTGATGTGACGCTTAACTTGATGTTGGACGAATAGAAGATTTTCCATATATAAAAGCTTTCTAAAAAGTAAATAATAATACGTCATTCTGAACCTGCCTGTCGTCAGACAGGTTTATTTCAGAATCTTATCATATTTTACATGTAAGTTGAGAACCTGAAACTCCCGAAGTTTCGGGACAGGTTGACGAAAAGACTTTTTAGAAAGCTTTTTTAATTAGCGGTTTTGATGGGAATCGCAATGAGGGTTTTGTCCCAAGACAAAAACATGTGATGTAAATCATTTTTGTTATCGAAGTGAATGGTAAATTGCTCGGTCACACTTAAGGAATTCATGACGGGTAGCTCAAGCACGAGGGCGTCAAACGCTTCGTCACGTGCTGCTTTTTGCGTGTTGAGGTCGATACCCCAAGCATACATTTTTTTATTGAAAATGACTTTCCAAGATTTTTCATTGGGGATCGTCCACAGCGTATACTTTCCTGCTTCGAGTAAAGAACCATCAATCAGCACATCTTGATTAACCTCAAAAGTAGTGGCCTCGTTAGCTCCTGTACGCCAAACTTCCCCGAAAGGGACAAGTTCGCCAAAAATCACCCTATCTTTTTTATAAGGTCGGTTATAAAAGACATTTATCTTTAGACTCTCATGACGATAAGTGATAAATTCTTCTGGACTGTACGATTTGGTATTGTTTTTTAAAATAAAAAATACCAAAATACTGCCTAAAATAAGCACTATTAAAGCTGTAATCGCATATCTGGGTTTTCTACTCATAAAACTTTGGTTAAATTTAAAAATAAATTTGCAACATCACGAATATTGTTTCGTCTTTATTATAAAACCACAACTAACCATAACAAATTGTTACAAACCAAACTCATAGAAGCTTGTCGTAACAACGACAGAAAAGCTCAAATGCAGCTCTACAACAAGTATTGTGATGCCATGTATTTTATTGCTTTGAGGTTTCTAAAAAATGAGCACGATGCAGAAGAAGCGATGCAAGAGAGTTTTATCCAAGCGTTTTTAAAGCTGCACCAGTTTACGGGAGAAGTAACTTTTGGAGCGTGGTTAAAGCGAATCGTAATCAATAAAAGTATAGATATGCTCAAGGCGAAAAAACTCGATTTTATTGCGATAAACGAACAGACTTTGGGTAAAGTAGAAGACGATAATAATTGGGAAGTAGAAGATGAAGTGACGGTTGAGGTCATCAAAAAAGAAATAGAAAGTTTACCGGAAAAATACAAATACCCGATGATGTTGTTTTTGATAGAAGGTTATGATCACGAAGAGATCTCAGAAATTTTAGGCATTACCTCAATTTCGTCACGAACGCTAGTACATCGCGGGAAAAAGAAATTACAACAGAAATTAAAACATTTATACCATGGCACAGGATCTTAGAGAATTACTGAAGCATGACAGAAAGAACACAGTTCAGGGTAAAAAAATGTTACCCAATCACCAAGAACGATTTTTAGCTCGTTTAGAAAAAGAATTGCCACCACAGAAAAAAGAAAGCAACCACTTTTATTGGATGAAAATTGCCGCTATTCTTATAGTCGTAGCTGTTTCTGCGGTGTTTATAAAAAACCAGTTTTTTAATTCCACTTCAAGTGAAATACCCATGATGGTAAACGAGCATAATACGCTGTCAACCACACCCGTTTTATTGAGCGATGTTTCACCAGAATTTAAAAAAGTAGAAGATTTTTATTTGGCAAACATCAACACCGAATTGGCAAAACTCACCATAACCGACGAAAATAAAGAGCTTATCGATTCTTTTATGATGCAGTTGGAAGAATTGGACCAAGAATATATTCGCCTGAATAAAGAACTCAAAGAAACGAGTGTTAACGAAGAATCTATCAATCTTTTGATTAATAATTTACAACTGCGGTTAGACTTGTTATCGAAACTTAAATCGAAACTTTACGAAATCAAAAACATCGACAATTCAACTTTAGGAACAACAATTTAATAGCCATAACGATGAACACAATAATCCAAAAAACAGCTTTTCTTACCGCTTTTACGCTGGTCACTACGCTTAGCTTTGCGCAGCAAAAAATAGAAAAGTTATCTGAATCTTTTAAGGTAGATGACCATGCTACTTTAGAATTTGATGCCAAAAATACCGTCATTTATATCGAAACCTGGAACAAAGATGCCATCGATATTTCGGCAACGCTAGAAAGCGAAAAGCTTTCTAAAGAAGAATTAGAAGCTTACGCGGAAAATTGGAACATTGAAGCTTTTGGTAACTCCCAAGGTGTCAGTATTTCTTCGCAAGTTCACCACCAAAACGCCAATGATTTTGTGCAAGTGATGCGAAGCGACGACTTTATCGAACCGATGGTTTCTGCTTTTGTGATGCCTGTGATAGAAAATCCGAGTCCGGCAAATCTTAGTTTTTACCACAACATGAGTGATTTAAAATTCGATTATCAAGCATATGAACAAAGAGGAGAAGCTTATGTAAAGGAGTACCAAAAAATGGTAGAAGAGCGCATGGAGAAAGATATGCTCAAGTTTAAAGAGCAATTTGGAGGCGATTTTGAAAAGCGTATGAACGAATTCGCTCAACGCAACGAAGAAGTTGTAAAAAACTGGGAAGAAAGCTTTAAACAGCGTATGGAACAAATGGAGCAAAATTTAAAAATGAGTTTTAGTCAAAACCCAAGTGTAGTGGTCGTCAACGGTCAGCCAAATGTAAATCACGAAGTAATTACGACCCCGAACGGAACCATGACCACTTATTCTTATAGTTACCAATCTTCTTCGCCAATTTCTGTAAAAAGAAAGCTAAAAACAGCTGAAGAAGTGGTGAGAAAGGTAAGTGTAAAGATTCCGAAAGATGCCAAAGTAGTTCTAAATACCAGATATGGAGCGCTTCACCTTCAAGATGAAATCAAAAATATAGATGTCATTGCCAATCATACACCTGTAAAAATAGCAAAAGTTTCTGGTGGAAACAACAGTGTAAATATTGCGTATGCACCTTTGACCATCGAAAATTGGGAAGACGGTAATGTCGTGATGAAATATGTCAAAGAAGGTAAAATCAATAACGCACAACGTATCAGGATCAACGCAAGGTCAAGTAATGTGACGCTCGGTAAAATTGAAGAGTCCGGCGAGATTATAGGTTCGTTTGGCAAATTGCAAGTAAATAGTTTAGGGAATAACTTTAATCAATTAGACATCAACCTGCACAACAGCGACTTGTTGATACAACTGCCACAAAATGCGTTTAACTTTTCGTATAACGGTTCGCTAAGCCAAATAAAAATGCCAGAAAACATCATCGCCAAAAAAATGGGTAACCGTAACAGTGAGTTGATCAACGGTTATTTTAAGTCACGCGATTCTGAAAGTACGATTTTGATTACGGCTAAATATAGTGATGTTACCATCAAATAGAGAATCTCTAAAAGTTTGTGTATTAGTTTAGAAATTTGGTTTTTGCTGAGATTCTTTTGGAAAAGTAGCTTGAAAAAGCTACTTTTTCTTATTTCTAACAAACAGGGCTACAATGGCCGAAGTGGTTATTCCCATCGCCAATGAACTAAAAACGGCTTGAATAATATAGGATTTTAAATTGAAATACATTTGAGCTGACTCTTTGCTCATCCCGCTTTCTATCGCATATGCAGTTGCATTGGCAAAATAATTGGGTGTGATGTAAGTAGAAGTAATGTATTGAGCCAAAGGCGCTAAAATCGCAATAATGATCGCCACCACACTTCCCGATAAAAAAGCTTGTTGCCAGGTGATGTTTCCGTTGTAGTCTTTGTATTTTTTTTCGCGTAAAGCAAAGTAAAACAAAATCACATAAGGTATAATAATAAGCATGGTGTACATCGCATGTTGGCTAATGAGTTCGTCGTGTAATCCCACACTTTTTTCCATCCACATCCATAAAAGTGTGAATAAGGTAAAGATAACAGCCCATTTGACTTCTGTACGAAAATTTTTCATCGGTTTTGGTTTTATGGTAGTGTAAAAATAAAAAATCCCAACGATAAATGTTGAGATTTATAGAATTTCGCTTAAAGCGGAAAATTAGTGATTTAAAAAACTTTTAGAATTTTTATTGATTGCTATTTTCCAAATGGCAACTAATCCAGCAATTACTTGCATACCCATTCCTAAAGTTAAAAGTATGTTGGCACTTGGCCAATGCATAATTTTAAACAGCGATCCAATGATGGCGCCAATAACACCCAATATAAAAATGATAAGAATATACTTGTTTTTCATAACTTGTTAAGTTTAATAGAAATAAATATACAAAAAAAATCCCAACAACATAGCTGGGATTTTCTTTTTCACTTCAAGTGGAATTATGAATGTTCTAAAATCCATTCGCCTTTATCTATCAGCGGGATGGCTTGTTTGTATTTCATCTCTTTGGTTTCGCCCGTTGCAATATTGCGAAGCTTCACCTTGTCGTTTCTACCTATTTTGGGTTGCTCACGTACAATGGTTTCGGTCACTTGTTGTTGCTGCGGACTCGCTCCAGCGCCAGCAGCCCTGTTTTGTGCTGCTCTCTCATCCATATTAGGGATTTCTTCTTTGCTGGTTTCCAAATTTTCTTTTGGGCGTTGTTCTCTCGCTTCTCTAATTTGGGTGTGTTGCTCTGGGATTTCTCCTTTAAATAAGAACGAAATCACATCTTTATTCACCTGGTCGAGCATGGCTTTAAACAGTTCAAAAGCTTCGAACTTATAAATCAATAACGGATCTTTTTGTTCGTGAACCGCCAATTGTACACTTTGTTTTAATTCGTCCATTTTTCGAAGGTGCGTTTTCCAAGCATCATCAATGATGGCAAGCGTAATGTTCTTCTCAAAATCGTTGACCAGTTGCTTTCCTTCGGTTTCGTAGGCTTTTTTCAAATTGGTAGCCACTTGCAAGGTTTTTTGACCGTCGGTAAAAGGAACACCAATGCGCTCAAAACGGTCGCCTTGTTGCTCATATACTTGCTGAATAACCGGGAAAACCTGCTCGGCGTTACGCTTCATCTTTTCTTGGTAATGTTCGTAAGCTTTTTTATACAGCTTTCCTGCTATTTCTTGTGGTCTTAGTTTGTCAAACTCTGCTTGGGTAATCGGAGAATCCATCGAGAAATAACGAATCAACTCAAACTCGAAGTTTTTAAAGTCGTTAGCGTTTTTGTTGGTTTCAGCAATGTTTTCTGCAATATCAAAAAGCATATTGGCAATATCTACTTGCAAACGTTCGCCAAACAAGGCATGGTACCTACGTTTGTAGATCACTTCACGTTGTGCGTTCATCACATCGTCATATTCGAGTAATCGCTTACGTACCCCAAAGTTGTTTTCCTCTACTTTTTTCTGTGCTCTTTCGATCGATTTCGAAATCATACTGTGCTGAATCACTTCACCTTCGTCCAGTCCCATTCTGTCCATTAACTTGGCAATGCGTTCACTACCAAAAAGGCGCATCAGATTGTCTTCCAATGAAACATAAAATTGTGAACTTCCGACATCACCTTGACGACCCGAACGACCTCTTAACTGTCGGTCTACACGACGCGAATCGTGTCTTTCGGTACCGATAATAGCCAAACCGCCTGCTTTCTTCACTTCGTCACTCAACTTGATATCCGTACCACGACCTGCCATATTGGTAGCAATGGTCACAATACCCGATTTACCAGCTTCTTCTACAATTTCTGCTTCTTTCTTGTGGAGCTTTGCGTTCAGTACGTTGTGCGGTACATTTCTCATTTTCAGCATACGGCTCAACAATTCCGAAATTTCCACGGAAGTGGTACCAATCAATACCGGTCTTCCTGCCTTTGAAAGCTTGGTCACTTCATCAATCACCGCGTTGTATTTTTCTCGCTTGGTTTTGTATACCAAATCTTGTCTGTCGTCACGGGCAATGGGTTTGTTGGTTGGGATTTCTACCACATCTAGTTCGTAGATTTCCCAAAACTCACCTGCTTCGGTTACAGCGGTACCTGTCATGCCTGACAGTTTGTTGTACATTCTAAAATAGTTCTGTAAGGTAATGGTCGCAAAAGTCTGGGTAGCGTCTTCAATCTTTACATTTTCTTTTGCTTCGATGGCTTGGTGAAGCCCATCGCTGTATCGACGACCGTCCATGATACGACCGGTTTGCTCATCGACAATTTTTACCTTGTTTTCCATGACCACATATTCGGTGTTTTTCTCGAATAGGGTATAGGCTTTTAGCAATTGTCTTAGGGTGTGAATTCGCTCACTTTTAACGCTAAATTCTCTAAAAAGGTCTTCTTTTTTCTCGGCTTCTTCTTCTTTTGAAAGTCCTAAGCTTTCGATTTTAGAAATCTCGATACCAATTTCTGGCATCACAAAGAAGTTAGGGTCGTCTTTACCCGAAAGGTACTCGACACCTTTATCGGTTAAATCGATTTGGTTACTCTTTTCTTCAATCACAAAATACAGTTCTTCATCTACCTTTGGCATTTCGCGATTGTTGTCCTGCATGTAGTGGTTTTCGGTTTTTTGCAATAATTGTTTGTTACCTTCTTCACTTAAAAACTTGATCAAAGCTTTGTTTTTGGGTAAACCACGATGAACTCGCAAGAGCAAGAAACCACCATCTTTGGTGTTTCCTTCGCGGATCAATTTTTTTGCTTCAGCAAGCACACCTACCAAATATTTGTTCTGGATATCTACCAATTTGGCGACTTGGGGTTTGAGTTCATCAAATTCGTGGATATCTCCTTTAGGTACAGGTCCTGAAATGATCAACGGTGTTCTGGCGTCATCTATCAATACCGAATCGACCTCATCGATGATTGCATAATTATGCTTGCGTTGTACCAAATCGTTAGGGGAGTGGCTCATGTTGTCCCGTAGGTAATCAAAACCAAATTCGTTGTTGGTTCCGTAGGTGATGTCCGCTTTATAGGCGTTTCTACGCGACTCTGAGTTAGGTCTGTGGTTGTCGATACAATCGACACTCATCCCGTGAAATTGAAAAATAGGAGCCATCCACGTGCTGTCACGTTTGGCGAGGTAATCGTTTACGGTCACCAAATGGACACCACGACCGGTTAAAGCATTGAGATACACCGGAAGCGTAGCCACTAAGGTTTTACCTTCCCCTGTTTGCATTTCGGCAATTTTACCTTGGTGCATTGCCACACCACCAATAAGCTGTACGTCGTAGTGAATCATATCCCACTGAACTTCCTTTCCAGCGGCATTCCAACGGTTGCTCCAAATGGCTTTGTTATCTTGTAGGGTGACGTAATCTTTACTCCCAGAAAGTTCTCTGTCATATTCCGAAGCTTCTACTTCGATTGCTGAATTGTGAAAAAAGCGTTTAGCCGTTTCTTTAACCGTCGCAAAGGCTTCCGGTAAAATTTCGTTAAGTACTTTTTCTGATTCTTCGTAAGCTTTTTCTTCTAACTTATCGATTTGGTTGTACAAGTCTTCCTTTTCGTTGACGTCTTCTGTGGTTTCAACCTTTTGGTTTAAAGCGGCAATTTCATCATTTACAGCTTGTGTTGCTGCCTTGATTTTAGTTTTAAACTCGATGGTTTTTTGACGAAGTTGGTCGTGTGAAAGTTTTTCGAATTCGGCTTCTAAAGCCTTGATTTTATTTACGATGGGCTGGATGTCTTTGACATCCTTTTTAGATTTATCACCCACAAATACTTTTAAGACAGAGTCTAAAAAACTCATAATTTGCTGTTTTTATAGTTAAAAAACAAAAAAAGCCTCATAATAGAGGCTTTTTATCGTTTTATTTATTTCATATTTAGTATTCATCCTCGTTCCAAAGGTAATCTTCGTCTGTAGGATAGTCTGGCCAGATTTCTTCGATAGAATCATAAGAATCTCCTTCGTCTTCTATCGATTGTAGGTTTTCTACAACTTCTAGCGGAGCACCTGTTCTAATTGCATAGTCAATTAACTCATCTTTTGTAGCCGGCCAAGGAGCATCACTTAAATACGATGCTAATTCTAATGTCCAATACATCTGTTATTAGGTTTAATTTTCTGCAAAAATAATTTTTTAATTGAAAAAGCCAAGAAAAAAAATTATTATTTCCACATTATTTATAAGAACTTGTTTTTTAATCGTTTAAGCCTAAGAATTTTTCTCAGGAATCCATTTGATTTCTTTCAGGAATCCATTTGATTTCTTCGGCTTGCAACTCATAAGTCAACTTTCGTGCCAGTACAAATAAATAGTCAGAAAGTCTATTGAGGTACTTTAAAATGTAAGGCTCAACAGGTTCATTTTCTTGTAAAGCGGTGGCAAGACGCTCGGCACGACGGCAAACGCATCTCGCTATATGACAATATGACACTGTGGTATGACCGCCCGGTAAAATAAAATGTGTCATTTCGGGAAGTTTGGTGTTCATTAGGTCCATTTCTTTTTCTAGGAAGTCAATTTCGTTTTCACGCACTTTTACAATGTCAAGTCGTTCCTTACCATTTTTTAAGGTGGCCTTTTCGGGGTCGGTGGCCAGTTCTGCCCCTAGCGTAAACAGTTGGTGTTGAATTTTAGCTAAACTATCTTGATGTTCCTGTTCTATTTTTTGATCTTTTATGAGGCCGATGTAGCTGTTGAGTTCATCCACCGTACCGTAACTTTCGATACGGATATGATGTTTGGGGACACGGGTACCGCCAAACAGTGCGGTGGTGCCTTTATCTCCGGTTTTGGTGTAGATTTTCATTTTTTAAAAATTTCCTTAAAAATAAAAGTTTCTACTGAAACAATTTAGTCTTTATCGTCTTTTTCCCGACGTTTTTCTTCGATACGTTTTTTAAAGCTTTTGGTACTGCGGTCGGAGAGTTTACCTTTGTTGCGTTTATTGTTTGCCACCACGGCTAAAAAAAGAATCGCAAGTCCAACAAAGACGAGGATAAGTTGGGTAAGCGGCGAGAGGTTATCAAACATGGGCCAATTCTTTGCGGGTGTCACTTTCGATGATGCCGTCGCGGAGTCGAATCACACGATGGGCGTGTTCGGCAATGTCTTCTTCGTGGGTGACCAAAATGACCGTGTTGCCATCGGCGTGAATCTGATCAAACAGGGTCATAATTTCCACGGAAGTTTTAGAGTCTAAGTTTCCCGTTGGCTCATCGGCCAAAATAATAGAGGGGTTGTTGACCAAAGCTCTGCCTACAGCCACACGCTGGCGCTGCCCGCCCGAAAGTTGGTTGGGCTTGTGGTCCATACGATCACCTAAACCTACGTTTCTTAAGACTTCTTCGGCTCTTTCTTTACGTTCTTGCTTCGATTTTCCAGCATAAATCATCGGTAAGGCCACGTTGTCTAAAGCAGTAGTTCTTGGGAGTAAATTGAAGGTCTGAAAGACAAAACCAATTTCTTTATTTCTAATTTCGGCAAGTTCGTCGTCGCTGAGTTGTGAGACATCTTTTCCGTTGAGAATATAAGTGCCTGAAGTGGGCGTATCCAGACAACCCAAAAGATTCATTAAGGTCGATTTTCCGGAACCTGAAGGTCCCATAAATGCCACATATTCGCCTTTTTCGATGACCAAATCGATACCTTTGAGTACTTTAACGACTTCTTGTCCGAGTTGAAAATCTCTCTTGATGTTTTTGATATCGATAACATTGTTCATAAGGCAAAGGATTTCTGATAAGACGAAAATCGCACAGTTTTGTTACAAATGCAACCGAATCCTAAAATTTTCTTTGGCTTGTTCTTCCCTAAAAAAGACAAAACCAAAGTAAAAGCTGTCGATAGTTACTTTTACTTTCGGATGATTTTTGATATACGACCACAGCTCCTGCATTTCGGCTGACAAATACAAATTATCGAAGATGACCAAGCTATCGTTGTGCAAGTGCGGTAAAATTTGTTCGAAATGGTTTTTACTGCGTTCGAATTGGTTTTCGGTGTGAATAAAGACTAAATCGTATTTTTCTTCGCTATTTCCGAGTTGTTTTTCTAAGGTTTGAATGGGATGCCACTCAATTTTTTGTTCCGCTTTGAGCTTTTCTTTTATGAATTCTGAGTATGTATTTACTTCCGTAAAAACTTGTAAGCGTTCGATTCCGCTTTGAGCAAAACTCTGGCTTTCCATTCCCAAGCTGTTCCCAATTTCCAGCGCATATTTGATATGGAAATAATGAGCAACTCGATTTAAAAAATAGGCTTGTGGAAGTGAAATAAGTGATTTTTTGGTTTGATGGTCGATGTTTTTAGAAGTGCTAAGATCCTGGTGAAACTGCTGGATTGGAGCTTGGTTTTCAACAGGGTTTTTATCGTAAAAACATTGGGTCACCAATTGGTACACAAAAGGCGAATGCACCCCGTGTTGGTTTTTACTTTTCCACCAAAATTTCGGATAAGCGAATTTCATTGCAAATTTTCTATGATAGGTTTTATTTCTTCTATTAAATGCTCCAATTGATTTATTGGCATTTTAACAACTGATTCAATTTGTGCTTCTTCTCCTTCAAAAATTAGAACTCCAGTGTTATCCTCTTGATATCCAACTTGTTCAATAGATAAAACCAAACCATTTAAGTTTATACTTTTTTTTCCGTCTTTAAACCAACCATAATTTGCTTCATACTCTATCCTTGACTTCAATAGTTTGATGGTTTCTTCACCATAGGTATTCCACAAAGAAGTTCTCAGCAAATAAAAACCGATAAGCCCAAATAAAAAAAGAAAAATAAAACTTCCCATATGAAAGCCTTTTCCCATCGCAATTCTTGTAATTATTCCAACTAGTGGTAAAGTAAACGAGAAAAACGAGAGTGAAAACATGACTCCTCTAACAAGTAATGGAGATTTCTTAACTTTTAATCTTATGGTTTTTTTGTCAATGACATACTGTTTCATCCTTTTGCTTAGCTCATAACCAATTACTCTTCTAACATCGCCGAAAGCTCAAACCAACGTTCGGTTTTTTGCTCGATTTGATCGATGATTTGTTGTAAAGCTAAGGATTTTTCTTGTATTTGTTCTTCGGTGAGTTCTTGTAAAAACTCTTTTTCAAGGTTGGTTTTGTCCCGTTCTAACTGTGCAATATCACGTTCCAATCGTTTGTATTCTTTCTGTTCGTTGTAACTCAGTTTGTTTTGCTGGTTATCGTTTTTCCAGTTTTTAGGGCTTTCTTCTTTGGTCTTTTCCACTGGCGGCTGACTGTCTTCGTATATCCTGTAATCGTTATAATTTCCAGGAAAATCCTGTACTTTGCCTTTGCCTTTAAAGACCAATAAGTGATCGACAATCTTATCCATAAAATAACGGTCGTGCGAAACTACAATCAAGCATCCAGGATAATCCAATAAGAAATTTTCCAAGACATTGAGCGTGACAATATCGAGATCGTTGGTAGGCTCATCGAGAATTAAGAAGTTCGGGTTTTGAATGAGTACCGTACAGAGATACAAGCGTTTTTTTTCGCCACCACTTAGTTTTTCGACAAAATCGTATTGCTTTTTTCGGTCGAATAAAAAGCGCTCTAAGAGTTGTTGTGCTGAGATCTGCCTCCCTTTTTTTAAAGGAATGTAATCGCCAAACTCCCGAATCACATCAATGACTTTTTGCCCTTCTTTTGGGGTAATACCCTTTTGCGTGTAGTAACCAAATTTGATGGTTTCTCCAATAATGATTTTCCCGGCATCTGGTTGTTGTTTTCCTGTGATGATATTCAGAAAGGTAGATTTTCCGGTGCCGTTTTTGCCAATAATACCCACACGTTCCCCTGGCTGAAAGTTATAACTGAACTGATTTAGCAAGACTTTCTCGCCATAGCTTTTAGAAACTTTATGAATTTCGACAATTTTATTGCCTAGACGTTCCATATTAATTTCCAGTTGCACTTCGTGTTCTTTTCGACGTTGGTGGGCTTTTGCTTTGATTTCAAAAAAATCGTCGATACGTGATTTCGATTTGGTCGTTCGCGCTTTGGGTTGGCGTCGTATCCAGTCCAATTCCTTTTTATACAACTGTTTTGCCTTGTCGGTATTGGTGTTTTCGAGTTCGACCCGTGCTTCTTTTTTGTCGAGGTAGTAACTGTAATTTCCTTTGTAGGTATAGAGTTGCTGGTTCTCGAGCTCCAAAATTTCGTTGCAAACCCTTTCGAGGAAATAACGATCGTGGGTCACCATAAACAAGGTGAGGTTGGATTTGTTCAGGAACTCTTCCAGCCACTCGATCATTTCGAGGTCGAGATGGTTGGTAGGTTCGTCGAGAATCAACAAATCGGGTTCGTCGAGCAACAGAATGGCCAACGCCAAACGTTTTTTTTGTCCGCCCGAAAGCATGCTTATTTTTTGGTCGATATCATCGAGTTTTAGTTTCGATAAAATCTGTTTGTATTGCGTCTCAAAATCCCAAGCTTGTGCCGCCTCCATCTGATCAAAAGCTTTTTGGTAGCTTTCGGTATCGTCCATGTTTTTAAGCGCTTTTTCGTACTGGGCAATAATTCTTAATTTGTCATTATTGGTATTCAGAATAGCTTCTTCAATGGTAAAATTGGGATTGAGTTTGGGTTCTTGCGATAGGAACGAAACTTTAATGCCTTTTCGGTAATTCACTTCGCCGCTGTCGGGCAATTCACTTTTGGAAAGGATATTGAGCAAGGAGGTTTTGCCTGTTCCGTTTTTGGCCAGTAAAGCGATTTTTTGTCCTTGGTTGATGCCAAAAGAAATGTTAGGGAAAAGTATATTTTCTCCGTAGGCTTTGGCTATATTTTCTACAGATACGTAGTTCATTTTTTAATTAAGTCTTTGTTTTCTTTATGTAATAAATAGAGTTCTAGAAATATATTTATGTGTTTGATTTACACATGCGATCAACAACATTTCCATAAATAATCCATTTGATATGTTTCCCTTTTCTCGTCTGAATAGCTGTATATATGGTAGCGATAAATTCTATTAAATTAAAAAAGATTACAATTCCCATATAAATAAGGTAGGCATTATTTATCTCTAAGTCTATATAAACAACACGAATTGTCCACCAAAACGCAATGCTATTTATAGGTAATAAAGAAATTTGAGATAAAAGAGCTTGCGTACAATGCCAACGTATAAAATAAGTCTTGTTTTTATTGGCGAGATAGAAAATAAATGTGGCAAGCAAGTTTATAATAGGTAATGGCAAACCAACCATAATTCCTATTAAAGACATAATATAGCTATTTGAAGCTGTTTCTGCTTCATATTCTTTTTGAAAAAAAGGACTACTTGCTAAAGGGGTCATAAATTTTTAGCGATATTCCATATCCAATTAGTAATAATTAATAAAATTAAAATTATTGCGATAGGAGTTTTTTTAATGTTTTTTTCTAATCTTAAAAATACCAAATATAATGTATGTTTTTTCTGTAAAACATCAAATAACAGCCATAAAGGTATAATAATTAAAACTGCAAAACCAAGAAAACCTAAAGGATTAATATATAAAGCTTCCAAAAAATTTCCTTTTAAAATTTCAAGAATTGATCTTGTAGAACCGCAAGAAGGACAAGGTATGTCTGTTATATTTTTGAACAAACAGACGGAGTTTGTTTTTAAATTTTCAGCGATAAAAAATTGTGAAATTAGCCAAGTATAGCCTAATAAACTCATCACTATTAAAAGTATGTAGAGCCTATTTCTTGTCATAAATTTAGTATATGACCTGCTGTAATTTTGCCATGTTTTTTTCTTTTGTAGCTCCCATAATTAAGAATAAATCTACAATAGCCCATATTCCAAAACCTCCACAAGTTAAGAGTTTTCCAATACCTAAACCTGTATCACCAATCATAAAACGATCTATTCCTAATGTGCCAACAAGCAACGATACAATAAGTAATGTTGTTGGATCTTGAAACTGCAAGGTTTGAATCATACCCCATTTAGAATTGTCTAATTTTAGTAATTGTTCTCTTATTTGTGGCAGATGATGACTTTCAAAATATTTACTGTTACTTATAATAAACAAATCTGTTTTTTGTGAATCCATTAAAATAGTTTAATTTAAAGTTGATTTCTTCTTCGAGTTAAGGAAAATAAAAAGGTAAATAAAGCCAAAAAAATTGAAATTCTAGCTATATAATCACCATATTTTGTATAAAAAGTCACTTCTTCAAATAAGGGTACATTTGCAGCAATACTGCCTTGTTTTTCGTAACCTAATGCTTCGATAATTTCACCATTGTTTAAAATCACTGCCGAAATTCCCGTATTAGCACTTCTAACGATGGTTCTATTGTTTTCGATGGCTCGGAGTCTCGCGTAACTCAAGTGTTGTTGGTGCCCTTGTGTATTGTCCCACCAAGCATCATTGGTGATAATAGTCAATAAGTTGGCTTGGTTGTCTCTGCTGTAACCTGTGACAAATTCCCCGAAAACAGATTCGTAACAAATAATCGGGCCTACTTTGGCATCGTTTTCCATTTCAAAAACAGCACGATTTTCTTGGGTAGTTTTCATGGCTACCGTTCCGCCAAGGTCAACCATAACATTACCAAAAATAGGTTCTAAAACTCCCTTGTAAGGAAAACTTTCGACACCAGCAACTAATTTTGATTTATGGTAAAATACATAGTTTTTTTTATTGGAAACCATAAAAGCCGAATTAAAGTCATTATACCATAAACCTTCTCTAAAAAAGTTGGTTTGTGGTGTCAGTTTGGTTTCATCGGTGATTTTTTCATGCATCGAAATTCCACCAAGGAAATGCAACTTTGGATGTTTGAATACTAAACTTTCAATTTTGTTTTTAGCGGTAGAGAAATCCCAGTTTTTAAGCTCGGTACCATCGGCAAATACCGTTTCTGGTGCTACGACCAAATCGGTAGAATCAGTGATTTTTTCTTGTGTAAGCTTTAACAGTAAATCGCCCACTCTGGTATCGGTTGTATGGTATTTTTCGGTATACGGATTGATATTGGGTTGTAAAATAACTACGTTGAGGTTTTTCTCAGAAGAGGTTTCTTTATTGAAATAGAGTAAATAGGATATTCCAATCGGAACTCCGATGAGTAAAACGAGTTTTACCGCTAAGCTTTTTAAGATGGCACTTTCCCTATATTTTTGATAGAGTAAAACACTTCTAAAAATAAAGATGTTGGTTGTCCATACCCAAAGTGTCCCGCCAAAAGTTCCCGTAAAGCTATACCATTGAATCCATGGGTAATATTCAGAAAAGACATTGCCCAAATTTAGCCACGGCCAAGTGAGTTGCCACGAAAGGTGTAGTTTTTCGAAGCAAATCCATAAGGAAACAAGAAACACACTACTCACCGTAAAATTGGCTTTTTTGGCTATCCAATGATAAAAAAGCAACACCAAACTCATCATGGTGGTGTTGAGTAATACAGCGACTACCATTCCGAACGCAGTGGAGTAGTACAGCCAAAAGGTCGTGATAATGTTAAAAATAAAAAACGCTATAAAACTGTAACCAAAGAACCTTCCGCCAGTTCTTTTTTTATTTCCATTGATGAATTGTTGGCTAAGAAACAAGAGCGGTACAAAGCCAACAAAAATGAGCAACGGAAAACCATACGTTGGCCACGAAAGTGCCAACAGCAATCCAGAAAAAAGAGCAAGTCCTATTTTTTTAAGCATTTTCTACTAAAAGTTGTAAAAATAAGATAAATAAAAATGAATATCAGTTATCAAGCATAAAATTGCTCGTCGTTGTAGATTGGGGATTTAATGTCTCATCATACGTAGCTGTGCAAGTGAAATGAGGAGGATGTCTAAAAAGTATTGAAAAACGTCATTCTGAATTTATTTCAGAATCTCACCATTTTGATTTACAAATCAGAATGAGAGCCTGAATCAAGTTCAAGTTGACGGAAATAGACTTTTTAGATGACTTTGATAAAAATAAATAAAATGCCTATCTAAACAGACTCCAGTCTATTTTTAGGGAGAAAACATTGGAATACAACGCAGCGCTTTGGTCACCAATATCGGTAAAGGCATAGTCGATATGAATGCCTTTGTATTTAAACCCTACACCAAAGCCTGGTTGGAAACCAAGCGATTCGGTACCGTCTAATTGACGAGTGTTCTGGAAATTTCCCATTCCGCCGCGAAGGTAAATCATATCGATATAGCCTACTTCAAAGCCAACAGCTGGGGTGATACTCACCGCAGAAGTGGAGATGATGTCATTGGTTTGAGTAAAGCGGGTAAACAAATCGACTTCGGTTTTTATTTTCCAATCGTAATGGATTTCAAACATCTTGGCGAAACCGAGTTGCAGTTTAGGGAGTGTAATCTCAGTCGTTTCGGGCAATTCTTGGTTTTGCCCTTCTACAGCGCCTTGCACTTTGGCATATTCTTCTTCGTTGATCGCCCAAGCGTTGTAAGTGGTTGTAATATCACGAGCCATGGCTCCGAACTTCCAATTGTTTTCGGTCTGAAACTGCACACCGAGATCAAAACCAAATCCCCATGAATTGGCAAATTCACCGATCACCCGACGAATCACTTTGGCATTGGCTCCGTAGGAAAATCCCTGTAAAGGCATTTTCCGGGCATACGAAAAGGTAAAAGCATAATCTGCGGCAGAAAACAAACTAATACGGTTGTAATCGATGTTTCCCTGTTCGTCGATAAGCTGAGTCGTATTCAAAATATCGTCGACCCCAAATCGAATCATATGCAAAGCGACCGTACTTCTGTCGTCCAGTGGCATCGCTCCGCCAATGTAATCATAATTGGCAATATTGGCAAAGTAATTTGCGTGCATCAGGGCGATTTCGTTGTCTTCGAGGTTTACCAAACCAGCAGGATTCCAATAAGCCGCATTGACATCATCGGTGGTTGCCACAACGGCATTTGCCATACCAAAAGCAGCGGCATCGACACCAATGTTTAGAAATTCGTTGGAATATTTTCTTACACTCTGGCTATGGGCTAAAGCAGTGATGAAGAAAAAAAGTAGAAATCGAATGTTCACGAGGGTTTAAAATTTTTGCAAATATCTTATTTATAATTTAACCTATTGTGCATTTTGCGTAATTATGTTTGTGAAAACCGTCAGTTCGAGTTTTTCCTGAAAGAAAAGTATCGAGAACAAGGTTTTTACCTCATAAATTCTCATTCTCGATTTTTTTTTTTCTAAAACAAGTTTCAGAAAAACACTCGAATTGACGAATTTATTTCAACATTCACACAGATGATATTAATATTAAAACTTTATTTGTGCTTACTTATTGTACAGAGGTGTGTTATTAGAGAATAATTTTGAAACCCTTGAATAATCTTATATAAAACTCAAGTGTTCGATCATAGCCCCCAAACTATGAGCGACTTTTTCGTTATCATAAATTTTAATTCCTCACAACCAGTAGGTTGCTGTGGATAAAAATTTATTTTGGCCTTAAATTCATCACATATTTTGGGTTATTCAAGGGCTTCTTGTATTTTTATTAAAATTTTTCAAATTGATGATCAAAAAACACATTCCCAACCTGATTACCTTACTCAACTTACTTTGCGGAAGCATAGCTGTCGTGCTGACATTTCAAAACGAATTGGTCATGGCTACTGCTTTTGTTTTTCTAGGCATTTTTCTCGACTTTTTTGACGGTATTGCGGCTCGGGTGTTAGACGCTCGAAGCGAATTGGGTTTACAGCTCGACTCCTTGGCAGATTTGGTGACTTCGGGATTGGTGCCGAGTTTGGTTGTTTTTCAATTGATTAACCATACTTTTTTTGAAAACAATGCCAATGACCATACTGAATGGAATCAACATTTTTTAGATTTCAACTTTGATTTTTCACCTTATGCTCTTTTTGCCTTTCTCATTGTGATGGGCTCGGCTTATCGCTTGGCAAATTTTAATGTTGATGATCGGCAAACCACCAGCTTTCGCGGAATTCCCACACCTGCAAACGCTATGATGATTATGAGTTTACCACTGATTTTAGAGTTTCAATCGACGGCTGCGGTACGGGATTTTATCTTGAATCCTACTTTTTTGATTGTACTGAGTATTTTTAGCTGTTGGTTGCTCAATTCGGGGATTCCTATTTTTGCATTTAAGTTTAAAAACCTGAATTGGAAAGAAAACTGGTTCCGGTTTGTGTTTGTAATCATAGCGGCTTTAGCGCTTATCTTTTTAAAGTTTATCGCATTACCGTTTATTATTTTGGCTTATGTGTGTTTTTCGTTGTTGATGCGAAAGGAATTAATTGAGTAACTACTGAGATAAACTTTTTCTGTTCATTTTTCCATTGATTAGGAAAAGAATAAAAAATATTGTCTTTTTTTGTCACTCTGAACTTGTTTCAGGGTCTCATCATAAAATATTGATTTATAAATAAAATGAGATACTGAAACAAGTTCAGTATGACGAGCAATTTTATGATTGATAGCTGATTTATAAATGTTTAGACATATAAAATGATGATACAAGAAGAAAAATTAGATGATTTTAATCAAACAACTTCTTCTTACGTAATTCAAAGTTTTGTCCGAGGTAAACTTTACGTACCATTTGGTCTTCGGCGAGTTCTTCGGGAATACCGTGTTTTAGGATACTTCCTTCAAACATCAGGTATGTTCTATCGGTAATGGCAAGGGTTTCCTGTACGTTGTGATCGGTAATCAAAATCCCGATGTTTTTGTTTTTTAGTTGCGCGACAATCCGTTGAATGTCTTCTACCGCAACAGGGTCGACACCTGCAAAAGGTTCGTCCAACAAGATAAATTTAGGGTCGGTTGCCAAGGCACGCGCAATTTCCGTACGACGACGTTCACCCCCCGAAAGTAAATCGCCACGACTTTTACGGATATGCCCCAAACTGAATTCCTCGATGAGGCTTTCCATACGATGTTCCCGTTCTTTTTTGGATAGATCGGTGAGTTCGAGCACGCTCATGATATTGTCTTCGATGCTTAGTTTTCTAAATACCGACGCTTCTTGGGCGAGGTAACCAATACCATTTTGTGCCCGTTTGTACATCGGAAATTTGGTAATATCGGTTTTATCGAGGTAAATATGACCGCTATTGGGTTTAATCAAACCTACAATCATATAAAACGAAGTGGTTTTTCCGGCACCATTGGGTCCGAGCAGTCCAACAATTTCACCTTGCTCTACTTGTACCGAAACACCTTTAACAACTTTTCTCCCTTTATAAGATTTGACTAGTTCGTCTGCTCGTAAGATCATTTTTTATAGTTTCTTTTTGAAAAATTCGCTTCCGCGGAAGCAAAACAAATCTACCAATAAAAATGCCAAGACCCACAAATTGATTTTTATTTTGTGGTCACGGTTTGGGTTTGTTTTTCTTTTTTCAATACAAATTTAGACAAGTAAATGCTTATTTCGTATAAAATCATCACCGGAATCGCTACAATCACCTGACTCGCAATATCTGGAGGTGTAATAATAGCCGAAACAATAAGAATACCCACAATGGCAAATTTTCGGTATTTTCTTAAAATGTCTGGAGTGACCAATCCCATTTTGGTAAGCAGGAAAATAAGAATAGGTAATTCAAAAACCACTCCACAAGCCAAGGCAGAAGCTCTAATCAGCCCAAAATAACTGCTCAAATCGATATCGTTAAATACTTCTTCGCTTACTTGATAGGTTCCCAAAAAGTTGATGGAAAGTGGAGAAATCACATAATACCCAAACAAAACGCCTACAAAAAATAGGATAGAAGCTGCAAAAATAAATCCGCGGGAAGCTTTTCGTTCATTCGGGTTTAAAGCTGGAGAGATAAATCGCCAGAACTCATACAGTACATAAGGGAAAGCGATGATAAACCCTGCGGTGATCGCTGTCCAAATATGTGCACTGAACTGCCCCGCCATTTGTCTACTTTGTATTCTAAAAGGGATTTCAGTAAAACAAAAACTCTCATCGAGGTTAAGCGATGTTGCTGCCTCACAAAGTATTTGATATGTGATAAAACTCGGATCTTTGGGCGCAAATAAAATTCCGAAAATAAAATCTTTGGCAATAAAAGCGATAGTTGCGGCGACAAGTATAGCTCCTGTGGAGCGAATAAGGTGCCACCTGAGTTCTTCCAGATGGTCTAAAAACGACATATCGTCGGCAGACTTTTTTACTTTTTTTGCCATTTATATAATTCCTTCTTTGATGAGGTTGTGTATATGTACGATGCCAGCGTAAGTTGAGTTTTCTACAGCTATCAATTGTGAAATGCCATGCTTTTCCAATATTTCCTTGGCATCGACCGCCATGGCCGTATTGTCGATGGTTTTAGGATTGCTGCCCATCACATCTTTCGCTTTTAGCGAAGTAAAATCTTTGTTCTTGGCAATCATTCTTCGGATATCACCATCGGTAATGATTCCCACCACATGGTTGTTTTCAATGACTGCCGTGGTTCCCAACATTTTCTCTGAAATTTCTACAATTACATCGGTCATGGAAGTTTCAGGAGTTACTTGAGGTTTCATATTTTGAGCAGTGATATCACTAATTCTCAAATATAGTTTTTTACCTAAAGTTCCACCAGGATGGTATTTGGCAAAATCTTGACTGGAGAAACCTCTTAATTTTAACAAAGCCACTGCCAGGGAATCGCCCATCACCAATTGCGCTGTCGTGCTGGTGGTGGGCGCCAAATTGTTCGGGCAAGCTTCTTCTTCGATGTAGGCATTCAAGACAAAGTCGGCTTGTTGCCCAAGAAAAGAATCGGTGTTCCCAGTAATGGCAATTATCTTATTGTCAAAATTTTTGATAAGCGGAACCAAAACTTTTATCTCAGGCGTGTTTCCGCTTTTAGAAATGCAAATGACGACATCGTCTTTTAGAATATTTCCCAAATCTCCGTGAATCGCATCTGCCGCGTGCATAAAAATAGCAGGAGTTCCCGTACTGTTTAAGGTCGCCACAATTTTTTGGGCAATAATGGCACTTTTTCCAATACCTGTAATAATTACCCTACCTTTGGAGTTATATATGTATTGTACAGCTTCAGCAAAATCTTGATTAATAAGAGAAATTAAATGCTCGATAGCTTGTGCTTCATTACGAATAGTGCTTTTAGCTATTTGGAGAATTTCTGATGCTTGCATTAAAATTTTAATTTGAGTTTGTCATAACTAAAGAAAACTGTATCTTTAGTTGTGCAAAGGTATGTAAAAATGAAACATTAAATGAGTAGTAACTTGAAAGAAATCGATTTACACCAAGAATTAAAAAAATATTTCGGATTCAGTAAGTTTAAAGGCTTGCAAGAGCGTGTGATCCAGAGTATTATCAGTAACCAACACACGTTTGTGATTATGCCAACAGGTGGCGGAAAGTCACTCTGTTACCAACTTCCAGCCTTGATCAAAGAAGGTACGGCAATTGTGGTTTCGCCACTTATTGCTTTGATGAAAAACCAGGTGGACGCTATCCGCGGAATCTCTTCCGATAAGGGTGTTGCACACGTACTCAATTCTTCGCTCAACAAAACCGAAGTTAAACAAGTGAAGTCTGATATTTCCAACGGAATTACCAAGTTACTTTATGTTGCACCAGAATCCTTGACCAAAGAAGATTATATCGATTTCCTGAAAAACGAAAACATCTCTTTTCTTGCGGTAGATGAAGCGCACTGTATTAGTGAATGGGGTCACGACTTTAGGCCCGAATACAGAAATTTACGTCAGATCATCAAAAAGATAGGAGACGACATCCCGATTATTGCCCTTACGGCAACGGCCACACCCAAAGTGCAAGAAGATATCCTTAAAAACTTAGGCATCACACAGGCCAATACCTTTAAAGCGTCTTTTAACCGCCCCAACTTATTTTACGAAGTACGTCCAAAAACGGCCAATGTCGATGTCGATATCATCAAGTTTGTACGTCAAAACCAAGGCAAGAGTGGTATTATTTATTGTTTGAGCCGTAAGAAAGTAGAAGAGTTGTCACAAACCCTGCAAGTGAATGGGATCAATGCGATTCCTTACCACGCAGGTTTAGATTCCAAGACTAGAGCCAAACACCAGGACATGTTTTTGATGGAAGACGCCGATGTAGTAGTGGCCACGATTGCCTTCGGGATGGGAATCGATAAGCCCGACGTACGCTTTGTGATTCATCACGATATTCCCAAAAGCATTGAGAGCTATTACCAAGAGACTGGTCGTGCTGGCCGCGATGGAGGCGAAGGTCATTGTTTGGCGTTTTATGCCTATAAAGACATCGAGAAGCTCGAGAAATTTATGAGCGGTAAACCTATTGCCGAGCAAGAGATTGGCCAGGCTTTGTTGCAAGAAGTAGTCGCTTACGCGGAAACTTCGATGTCACGACGTAAATTTATCTTACATTATTTCGGAGAAGAGTTTGATACTGAAACCGGTGAAGGTGGCGATATGGATGACAATGTTCGAAATCCGAAAAAGCAAATAGAAGCGACCGAAGAAGCCGTTTTGGTCATCAAAGCGGTAAAAGAAACCAACCAATTATTCAAATCCAAGGACATTGTAAATACCTTATTAGGAAAAGTAAATGCCTTGGTGAAATCGCACAAAGCGGATACGTTACCAATTTTCGGACAAGGGAAACACCATGATAAAAACTATTGGATGGCATTGTTACGCCAACTTATTGTAGCAGGTTACCTTAAAAAGGACATCGAGACTTACGGGGTTGTAAAAGTAACTCAAGCAGGTAAAGACTTTTTGAGCTCGCCAAGCGAGTTTAAAATGACCGAAGATCACGTTTACGACGACGAAAAAGACAATAGTATTGTCGGTATAGCCAAATCTGGAGCCGCAGCAGACGAAGTCTTGATGAAAATGCTGAAAGATTTGCGTAAGCAAGTGGCCAAAAAGAAAGATGTGCCGCCGTATATTGTTTTTCAAGACCCGTCTTTAGAAGATATGGCCACCAAATATCCGATTAGCATGACTGAGTTAGGCAATATTCATGGCGTTGGAGATGGAAAAGCCAAAAAATATGGAAAACCATTTATTGAATTGATTGAACGTTATGTAGAAGAAAACGATATTGTTCGTCCAGAAGATATGGTGGTAAAATCTACAGGTGCCAATAGCGGTATCAAGTTATACATCATCCAGAATGTGGACCGAAAGCTACCCTTGCCGGATATTGCTTCCTCAAAGGGAATGGATATGCAGGATTTTATCAAAGAAGTCGAAGCCATTGTTTATAGCGGAACTAAGCTTGATATTTCGTATTGGATTGATGAAATTCTTGACGAAGACCAACAAGAAGAACTGCACGAATATTTCCTAGATTCCGAAACCGATAATATCGATGCAGCCATGGATGAATTTGACGGCGATTACGAAGACGAAGAACTTCGTTTGTATCGTATCAAGTTTATCAGCGAGGTGGCGAATTAAAAACTTTTGATGTTGAAACTAACGGAAAAGGAAGTATCAGAAAGATTAATTCAAAACTCTAGGCTTGATGATTTTTTAGATAAATCTTCTAGAGAATTATCAAAAAGTCTAAAGTTTTTAATATCTCGCGAGGATGTATTTGTTGCAATATTTTTATTGTATAAAGAAAAAGAAAAGCTAGAAGTTCCATCAGAGTTATGGGTTACAAAGTTAGATTTTAATGAGGTCCGCAATGGTTTAGAGAATTTTGATTTTAAAATAATTCATAATAGAATACTTACTAATACTATAATTGACAAAGATTTTCTTGTGAATTATAAAGTACGAATTAAGAAGAAAGGTTTGATATGGCTCATTCATAAATACGACCCAGATCCATTTCCTTCTAAACCTCATGCGCATTTGATTGATGATAATATTAAATTAGATCTTTCCAATGGAAAATTATACAAAAAGGGAAAAGTTATAGATACGCTCAATAAGAAACACTTGTTAGAAATTAGAAAAGAAGCTAATAAAAACTTTATACTTCCAAAGCTAAGTATATAATTAATGGACAAATACCAAGAAACTTTTCTGACATGGGATCAGGTCGCTCTGGCTTACCAAGAAAAGTTTATGGACTTGTCCTTATACAACCATACCTACGATGCGTTTATCCGTTTTCTTCCACAAAAAGCTAGTGTTCTCGATGTTGGTTGTGGTCCGGGAAATATTACCAGGTACCTCTTAGAAAAGAATCCAAATCATCAACTTTTAGGTATCGATGTTTCTCCCAAAATGGTTGCATTAGCGGCAAAAAACAATCCTACTGCTGATTTTGAGGTGATGGATTGTCGTGATATCAGTCTTTTGTCGCAAAAGTTTGAAGGTATCATAGCGGGTTTTTGTATTCCGTATTTATCAAAAACAGATTGCCAACATTTTTTTAAAGCTTGTGCAGATTTACTTCAACCAAAAGGCGTTTTCTACCTCAGTTTTGTACCCGGAAATCCTAAAAATTCTGGTTTTATTTCGAACAAGCAAGGGAGTCGTGTGTATTTTAATTACCATACCTTAGCTTTTATAAAAGAGGAAATGGAAAATAGAGGCTTGGAAATTAAAAAAAGTGATTATATCAACTACGATAAGGGAAATCAAACCTCCGAAACCCATGTGGTTTTGATGGCTCAGAAAATCTAGTTTTTTCTAAAAATTGAATTTTCGAAAGCTCTAAAAATTATCTACCTTTGCCGTTCAATAAAAATCAAGAAATGGAAAACGGATTATACGCAAGAATCAACACTACCAAAGGTGACATTTTAATCAAACTTACCCACGATAAAACACCAGGAACGGTAGGGAATTTTGTCGGTCTTGCCGAAGGAAAAATAAAAAACGATGCTAAAAAGGAAGGTGAACCTTATTATAACGGATTGAAATTTCACCGGGTTATTGAGAATTTTATGATTCAAGGAGGTGACCCCAACGGAACTGGTGCTGGTGGACCAGGTTATAAATTTGACGATGAATTTCACCAAGATTTAAAGCATAACAAACCAGGCATTTTGTCGATGGCCAATGCAGGTCCGGGAACCAATGGAAGTCAATTTTTTATCACGCATGAGCCAACTCCTTGGTTAGACAATAAGCATACGGTGTTTGGTGAAGTAGTCGAAGGTCAAGATGTGGTAGATGCCATTGAGCAAGGTGACGAAATGAAAAGGGTAACCATCGAAAGAACAGGAGAAGCTGCAAAAGCCTTTGATGCAGTAGAGGCTTTTAAAAGTTTTAACCAAGATAAAACCAAACGCCAAGAGGAGGAAAAAAAGAAACAAGAAGAAATTCTAAAAGAAGCTACCAAAGGAATGCAAAAAACCGATAGTGGCTTGTATTATAAAATCACTCAAGAAGGTAATGGCCCAAAACCTAAAAAAGGGAATACGGTATCGGTACATTACAAAGGGATGTTGTTAGACGGAACTGTTTTTGATTCTTCTTATAAAAGAAACCAACCCTTACAATTCCCAGTAGGTGTAGGGCAAGTAATTGCAGGATGGGACGAAGGCATTATGCTTTTAAGCCAAGGCGATAAAGCAAAATTTGTGATTCCTTCGCACTTGGCTTATGGAGAAGCTGGTGCAGGTGGTGTCATTCCTCCAAACGCTAGTTTGATTTTTGAAGTAGAGTTGATAAAAGCTTAAAGCAAATTTCGCACTTGCCTGCCGATGGCAAGGCTTAATGCGGAATCTCACTGACGTCAATACGAGGAATTCAACTTGTTGAATGACGAAGTATTCTCGGTATAGAGACTGCTTCTTCCGATTACTCGGAAGAAGCAGTGACGGTGAGCATTTAAAAATATAATGAGTAAGATTCCTGCCTACGCAGGAATTTTTTTTTATTCCTTCCATTTGATGCTACAACCCATACTTGGTTTCTGGATTTTAGGCAAAGGCTTGCTGTAATACAAGGCATCAAGCACTTCGCGAACACTTCTTCCGTTAACGGCAACACCATTTTGTGGGCGGGAATCGTCTAATTGTCCGTGGTAAACCAATTTGTCATCAGGGTCATAAATGTATAAATCTGGGGTGCAAGCGGCGTTGTAGGCTTTGGCAATTTCTTGGGTTTCGTCATAGAGGTAAGGAAAAGACATATTGCGTTTTCTGGCAAATTGCCACATTTCGTACGGACCGTCTTGTGGGTATTTTTCTATATCGTTGCTCGAGATAGCCACAAACCCAAAACCTAACACCCGGTAATCGTTAGCCACTCTTACCAATTCGTCGATCACGTGAATCACAAACGGGCAATGGTTGCAGATAAACATCACCATGGTTCCTCGTTCGCCTTTGATGTTGTTGTAAGTTAGCGTGTCTTTGGTCACGGTATCTACCAAGGTAAAATCGGGTGCTTTACTGCCTAGCTCAATTTGATGTGATTCTTGTTTCATGTTTTTTTCAACGAATTTTATTTCCTAAATTGCTTACCAAACAAATATAAGATGAACGATCTCAGTTGGCAAGATTTTTTAAAAGTAGATATGCGTGTAGGAACGATTGTGGAGGTAAATGATTTTCCGGAAGCGAGGAAACCTGCGTATCAACTCAAAATAGATTTCGGAGCAGCAATAGGGATGCGTAAAACTTCAGCGCAAGTGACGCATCGCTATCAAAAAGAAGATTTGTTGGGGAAACAAGTGGTTGCGGTAGTGAATTTTCCGAAAAAGCAGATTGCCACTTTTATGAGTGAATGCTTGTTGTTGGGGGCTGTCAATGGGGAAGATATTATTATCATTCAGCCTGAGGCTAAAATTGAAAATGGTTTACGGATAGGATAAAAAAAATCGCTTTGAGAAAAGCGATTTTTAATTTTTTTTATATCAAGATGTTATATATCATCAAAACTCACATCGGTAAACGAATCGGTTTCTGATGAGGTTTCATACTCTTTTTTGTAGTCTTTTTGGTGACGTTCACTAATGACTTCTTCGCCTTTTTCGTTGACGATGTAATCGGTCATTTCTTTTAAAATCTCCTGAAAACCATCAAAATCCTCTTTGTATAAATAGATTTTGTGTTTTTTGTAGTGAAAAGAACCATCATCGTTGGTAAACTTCTTACTTTCGGTAATGGTTAAGTAATAATCGTCTGCTTTGGTAGATCTAACATCAAAGAAATAGGTTCTTCTTCCTGCTCTTAATACTTTAGAAAATATTTCTTCTTTCTGCATCGTTCCGTTATCGCTCATGATAATATTATTAAAATTAAAATTTGTTCCTGTCAAAAGTCATAAAAAAATTAACAAATACAAAAAATAAATCAATTTTCTTTTTCACTAAGTTGTTTTAGATAGAGTTCTTGATAGTAGCCTTTTTGCTTAATGAGTTGCTGGTGTGTGCCTTGCTGTATGATTTTTCCGTTATCGAGCACCAAGATTTTATCGGCATTTTTTACCGACGAAACCCGATGTCCGACAATAATCGTGGTTTTGTGTTGTGTAATTTTTTTGAGGTTATTTAAAATTTCTTCTTCGGTTTCGGTATCTACTGCAGAGAGACTATCGTCGAGCAACAAAATCTCAGGATTTTTAATCATCGCTCTAGCGATGGAAACGCGCTGTTTTTGTCCGCCAGAAAGCGTGATGCCTCGTTCGCCTAAAATGGTATCATAACCTTTACTGAAACCTTCAATATTTCTATGGACTACCGCATTTTTTGCCGCAGCTATTACTTCTTCGTCGGTAGCTTCCTGCGACCCAAATTTGATGTTGTTTTTGATGCTGTCGCTAAATAAAAACGCATCTTGTGGTACGTAGCCAATCGCATCCCTTAGATTTTCGAGGTGATGCTTTTTGATAGGAATATCATTAATGAGAATCTCCCCATGATCGATATCGTACAAACGGCTGATGAGTTCTAGAATG
Source organism: Mesonia sp. K7 (assembly GCF_003233725.1). Classification (GTDB taxonomy): domain Bacteria; phylum Bacteroidota; class Bacteroidia; order Flavobacteriales; family Flavobacteriaceae; genus Mesonia. The sequence continues at coordinate 86,932 of NZ_QKQV01000001.1, read as the reverse complement.
GTCGATTTTCCTGAGCCTGTTTTTCCGAGAATAGCTAAGGTTTCTCCGTTATTGATGCGAAAAGAAACTCCTTTTAACGCTTCAATTCCAGTATCATCATACGTAAACGAAACATTTTTAAACTCGATTTCTCCGTTTACCCTTGTCGGTACTTCCACCTTATTTTGTATTTCAGGTTCAAGTGCTAAAAATTCATTGATGCGTTTTTGCGAAGCCTCGGCACGTTGTACCATATTGGCTACCCAACCAACAACGGCAACGGGCCATGTGAGCATATTCACATACAATAAAAATTCGACAATGGTACCAAACTCTTCTATGGTGCCGTTCATGTATTGTCTGCCACCTACGTAAATCACAATAATATTGCTGATTCCAATAAGCAACATCATCAGCGGAAAAAAGAAAGCTTGTACTTTTACCAAATCGATGTTTTTATCGCGATTGTCATTGGAAAGGGTGGTAAATTCGCTATTCATTTGTTTTTCCAATCCGTAGGATTTGATGACGGTAATTCCGCTAAAGTTTTCTTGGGTAAACGTATTGAGTCGTGATAAATACTCTTGTACGATGGTACTTTTATGGTTGATGACCTGACTTAATTTATAAATTGCGACCGAGAGAATCGGTAAGGGAATCACCGTGTATAAGGTCAATAAGGGAGCGGTGATAAGCATATATGCCAAAGCGACAACAAAAAGTGTAATCGTCGTCACACTATACATCAATGCCGGACCGGCATACATTCTCACTTTCGAGACATCGTCGCTAATGCGGTTCATCAAATCACCAGTTCTATTTTTTTTATAGAAATTAAGGCTTAAACGTTGGTATTGTTCGTAAACATCATTTTTTAAATCGAATTCGATATAACGCGAGACCACAATAAAGGTCTGCCGCATAATAAAGGTAAGAAAAGCCGAAAACAGGGTAGCGCCAATCAATAGTAGGATATTATTTAAAAGATTTTTCTTTAGCAGGGCTTCGTCGGTCATTTCTTGGTTGACGTAAGCAGCAATATCATTGGTGATATCTCCCACAAATTGCGGAACCAACATCGCAAAAACACGTGCAGCAATGGTGATAAAAAGCCCTAAAAGTAGCCTTCCTTTGTATTTGGCGAAGTATTTATTGAGAAATTTTAATTCTTTCATTTACAAATAGAAAAATATTTTCATTGAAAAGTTTTCAATTTAACAACCGAATAGGTCTGTATTTTTAAACTATTCTTATTTTTGCAAAATAAAATTAAAAAATAATTTAATTCACAGAGCTAGATGAATGCTGAAATTTTAAACCCAAACGAATTAAAAAAAGTTGCTCCTGTTTTTGGGCAACTATCTTTTGATAATCACGAACAAATCGTTTTTTGCAACGACAAAGATACAGGATTAAAAGCAATAATTGGTATCCATAACACGGTTTTAGGCCCTGCACTTGGTGGAACAAGAATGTGGGCATACAACAACGAATGGGAAGCTCTAAACGATGTTTTGAGGCTTTCTCGAGGGATGACTTTTAAAAGTGCTGTGACCGGATTGAATCTTGGAGGAGGGAAAGCCGTTATTATTGGCGATGCTAAAACCCAAAAGACACCGGAACTGATGCGTAAGTTTGGTGAGTTTGTAGATTCGCTTAGCGGAAAATACATCACTGCAGAAGACGTGGGAATGACTACAGCAGATATGGATACGGTAAGAGAAGTGACGAAGCATGTTACTGGTATTTCAGAGCGTTTAGGAGGTTCAGGAAATCCTTCTCCTGTCACCGCTTATGGCGTTTATATGGGAATGAAAGCTGCTGCGAAATATAAATATGGCAATGACACTTTACAGGGTAAAAAAGTATTGGTACAAGGTATTGGTCACGTAGGTGAAACCTTAGTAGAGTATGTGGCGAAAGAAGGAGCAGAAGTATTTATTGCCGACATCAACCAAGCTCGTTTAGAAGAAGTGAGAGATAAATACGGTGCAATTATTTATGGAGGTGAAGATCTTTATACTGCTGATATCGATATTTATGCTCCTTGTGCTTTAGGAGCAACCTTAAACGATGTAACGATTAGTAAATTAAATGCAGCTATCGTTGCTGGTGCGGCTAACAATCAGTTAGAAAACGAGCAAATACACGGAAGAATGATTAGAGAAAAAGGGATTGTTTATGCGCCGGATTTCTTGATTAATGCAGGAGGAATCATTAATGTGTATGCAGAGATCGAGGGTTACGATAAAGCAGAAACCATGAAAAAGACCGAAAATATTTACAATACTACTTTAGAAATTTTGAATACTGCTGACCGTGACGAGATCACCACACACCAGGCAGCATTGAAAGTAGCTCAGGAACGTATTGAAAAAAGAAGAAAAGAAAATAACCAATAAGAGCGGTTTTTTTCTCACTTCTATAGAAAAATTATATTTTTGTATGGCGAAAGTTTGAGCTTTCGCCATTTTTAATTGACTCAAGTTCTTAAAAATCTATGTTAACAAGAAGACATATTAGAGTAAAAGTAATGCAAAGCATTTATGCTTTTCACCAATCCTCGAGTGATAATTTACCGAGTTATGAAAAATTTCTTCAGAAAAGTATCGAGGAGATGTACCATTTATACCTTTTACAATTCGATATTTTTATTCAATTAAAACATCAGGCCATTTCTTATTTCGAAATTCTTCGCAAGAAAAAATTGGCCACACAAGAAGAGAAAAATCCAAACCTAAAGTTTATCAATAATCTTGTTCTGGAAGCGATTGATGCTTCCGACAAGTTGCGAAACGAGTTGGAGGATAAAAAACTGTTTAACTGGAAAAAAGATGATGAGTATGTTAGGATTTTGTGGGATGAGATTTTAAAAAGTGACCTTTATAAGGAGTATATTTCAACTGAAAAACAAAGTTTTGAAGAAGATAAATCTTTTATCATCGCTATCTTTAAAGAGATAATTGCTCCCAACGAAAGTTTGTACGATTACATAGAAGACCAAAAACTCACTTGGTTAGATGATTTACCTATCATTAATACTGCAATTTTAAAGGATATTAAAAAGCTAAGTGAAGAAGAAAGTCTTAAGGTTTCGAAACTTTTTAAAAATCAAGATGATCAGGTTTTCTCTAAAGAATTGTTACAGAAAACTTTACTCAATCAAGAGGAATATAGCAAAACCGTTCAGGAGAAAACCCCAAATTGGGATAAAGACAGAATTGCAGAAATCGATGGCATTTTGATGAAAATGGCCATCTGTGAGTTTTTGAAGTTTCCTTCTATTCCTATAAAAGTAACTATCAACGAGTATGTAGAAATCGCCAAAGAATATAGCACACCCAAGAGTAGTATTTTTATCAACGGTATTTTAGATAAAATATCAAAAGAATACCTTGCCGACAAAAAAATAAAGAAAATAGGTCGAGGTTTGATGTAATCGTAAATTTTTATTACTTTTAGCGACCAAAATAATTAATTACTAAAAAATAGATTAACTATGAAAAAAGGAATTTTAATGTTAGCTGCTGTTGCAGCGATTGCATTTACCTCTTGTAAGGAAAACGCAGCAGACAAAGTAAACGAAGAAAACGAAAAAGAAGTTGCAGAACGTGATGCTAACGCAGAAGGTACTCCAGTAATGACTTTTACTGAAGACATGCACGATTTCGGTACGATCAACGAAGGTGATGTGGTAGAGCACACTTTTGAGTTCACCAACACGGGTGACGCTCCACTTGTGGTAACTGATGCTAAAGGTAGCTGTGGATGTACAGTTCCTACTTGGTCTAAAGATCCTATCGCTCCAGGTGAAAAAGGAGAAATGGTAGTGAAGTTTAACTCAAATGGTAAGCCGAACAACCAAATGAAGACCGTAAGAATTACGGCTAACACAGAGGCTGGTCAAGAGAGCATCAAAATCAAAGCTTTTGTAACTCCTAAAGCGGGTGGTGCAACTGCAACTGGAAACCCAGTACAAGTAAATGCTGCTGAGCCAGGTCACGAAGGTCACAATCACTAATCTTTTTAATTGATGGGAGAACTAACTAGCTTTTTACCTTTTATTGCCATTATTGCTATATTTTATCTGTTTATGATAAGACCGCAGCAAAAGAAAATGAAAGAAGAAAAACAATTTGCTTCTGAATTAAAAAGAGGCGATAAAGTGGTCACCAAAAGTGGAATGCACGGCAAAATTGTAGATTTTAGCGATAGCAACCATACCGTTGTCATCGAAACCGGAGCAGGAAAAATCACTTTTGATAAAGCTTCAATCTCGTTAGATTTAACCAAAAGATTAAATCAACCTTCAAAATAAGATTAATACTTATTAGTAATAAAAAAAGGACTTCAAAATTTTGAAGTCCTTTTTGTTTTTATCCGTCAATCTGAACTTGTTTCAGATTCTCATTTAGTTTTATAAGGAGATTCCGTGTCAAGCACGGAATGAATTTAACAATTCTTATACTTATCGTGTAAACCTTTGCCGTCTACAATCATCGGGATTATTTTCTCTAAACGGGAGATCTTGGTTTGTTCTCGCTTTGCTGATGCAATATGCTCACAATATTCTCGTTGTTTTCCTGGTGTTAACTTATGAAAAGCCTGCTCAAAAGCAAGGTTGTTTTCAAAAGCTTCTTTCATTTCCACTGGGATTTCAATTGGTTTTGTGTTTCGTTTTGGTTTGAGTTCTTTTCCTGCTTTTTGGCATTCAATAGCCTCCTCTACATACTTTTTTAGCTCATTAAGGTTTAATGGATCACCTTCTTCAAACCTAATTTGGCGTAGGGCTTTGGTTTTTCCTTCTTGAGCATTCACCAAAAGCTTGGTGTTTTTCTGTAAAAAACTTCCGTTGAAAAACCAAAGGCCATAATGATTTTTAAAGGCACCAATACCAATCACATTTTTACCATTCCATGTGTAAGTTGGTCCGCCCCATTTGATGGTTTCGTCCAATTTGGCATCCAACAGTAACTTTCTGAGTTGCTTCAGTTCATTTTCCCATTTTGAGTGTTTGGCGATGTATTCTTCAACAGTTTTTACAGCCATAATTTTATCTTTTTGCCGTGAGTTCGGCGATTTTTACAATTACCTCTGTGGCTTTGATCATACTTTCTACCGGCACATATTCATACCTTCCGTGAAAATTATGGCCGCCCGCAAAAATATTGGGGCAAGGTAAACCTTTAAATGAAAGTTGTGAGCCGTCTGTTCCGCCACGTATAGGCTTGATGAGCGGCTTGATACCCAACTCTTTCATAGCTTGCTCAGCAATTTCTACTATATGCATCACAGGCTCAATCTTTTCGCGCATGTTGTAGTATTGGTCTTTGATTTCAATCTGTACGACTTCTTTGTCGTGTTGCGAATTGATTTCCTGCGCCAAATCTTCCATCATTTGCTTGCGTGCCTCAAAATGTTCTTTATCGTGGTCTCTAATGATATACTCTAAATGCGTTTTGTCTACTTTTCCATCAACCTTAGTGAGGTGAAAAAAACCTTGTCTGTCTTCGGTATGTTCTGGGGTTTCTAAGCGCGGTAACGAATTGATAAAATCTTGTGCGATATACATACTGTTTACCATTTTGTCTTTGGCATAACCGGGGTGTACAATTTTCCCTTTGATTTTTATTTTCGCACCAGCCGCATTAAAATTTTCGTACTCTAACTCCCCAATTTGGCTTCCGTCCATGGTGTAAGCCCAATCTGCACCAAATTTTTCGACATCAAATTTATGCGCACCGCGACCAATTTCTTCATCGGGCGTGAAACAAATCCTTATCTTTCCGTGTTTGATTTCAGGGTGTTCAATTAAATATTTCATTGCCGAAACAATTTCGGTAATCCCTGCTTTATCATCCGCGCCAAGCAAAGTGGTGCCATCGGTGGTGATTAAAGTTTGTCCTTTATATAAAAGTAAATCTTCAAAATAATCTGGCGACAGTATGATGTTTTCTTTTTCGTTTAAAACGATGTCTTTCCCGTCATAATCTTTCACAATTTGCGGTTTCACATTTGCTCCTGTAAAATCTGGTGAAGTGTCGAAATGCGAAACAAACCCAATAGTCGGAACTTCTTTATCGATATTGCTGGGTAAAGTTGCCATTACATACGCATTGTCGTCTATGGTGACTTCACTCATACCAATTTCTTTTAGCTCATTGACTAATAAGTTGGCAAGATTCCATTGTTTTTTGGTACTCGGCGTAGTTTCGCTATTGGGGTCGCTTTCCGTATCTATCGTTACATAGCTTATAAAGCGTTTGGTTATTTCTTCAGGATTGATCATCATTTATTTTTTTTGTAAAAATAATTAATCGGTTAGCGACAACAAAGCTAATAAACCACCTTTTTCTGATGAAAATAAAGTATTTTTGTCGAAATTTTATGCTTCGCTATGTACAAATCTTTTATCCGACCTCTTTTATTTCAGTTTGACGCAGAAAAAGTGCATTATTTTACGTTTTCGGCCATTAGAAATAGTTTTAAAATTCCTTTTATCGGAAAGTTAGCTTCGAAGATATATGAAGTAAAGGATATGAGATTAGAACGGGAAGTTTTCGGGTTAAAATTTAAAAATCCAGTGGGTTTGGCTGCAGGTTTTGATAAAAATGCGGTGTTGTATAACGAGTTGGCGCAATTTGGATTTGGGTTTGTAGAAATAGGTACAGTCACGCCAAAACCTCAAGAGGGAAATCCTAAAAGGCGTTTGTTTCGCTTAAAAGCGGATCAAGCTATCATCAACCGGATGGGTTTTAACAACGATGGGGTAGAAGCTGTAGTGAAACGCTTAAAAGAAAACCAGCCTCAAATTATCATTGGTGGAAATATTGGGAAAAATAAAGTAACGCCTAACGAACAAGCTGTTGATGATTACAAAATCAATTTTGAAACTTTGTTTGCCTATGTCGATTATTTTGTGGTCAATGTGAGTTCGCCAAACACACCTAATTTACGCGCATTACAAGAAAAAGAACCTTTAAAGCAGTTGCTGAATGAGTTACAAAAATTAAATCAGCAAAGGCCTATACAAAAACCTATTTTACTGAAAATTGCTCCCGATCTAACCGACGAACAATTGCTGGATATTATCGAAATTGTAGCAGAAACCAAAATTGATGGCGTGATTGCGACCAATACTACGATAAGTCGTGATAACTTGCATTCGGAAAACCAAAAAGAAATGGGTGGCTTAAGCGGAAAGCCCTTGACCAATCGTTCCACGGAAGTGATAAAGTTTTTAAGTGAAAATAGTAACCGTGCCTTCCCAATCATTGGTGTTGGCGGAATTCACTCGGAAAAAGATGCCTTAGAAAAATTAGAAGCTGGAGCAAGTTTGGTACAATTATATACGGGCTTTATCTACGAAGGTCCAAATTTGATCAAAGCAATCAACCAAGCTATTTTACGAACCTAATTGAATGTTGAAATCTTAATATCGTTTGTGGTTTCGGTGTTGGCGTTGGCAATTTCACCGGGACCCGACAATATTTTTGTACTTGTACAGAGCCTTTCTTACGGAAAAAAGTACGGACTAGCTGTGGTTTTTGGTTTGATGACGGGTTGTTTGGTGCATACTTCGTTGGTGGCTTTTGGAGTTTCGTACCTCATTGTCGAAAACGAAACACTCTTTACTTTGCTCAAAGTTTTTGGAGCAATTTATTTACTCTACCTTGCTTATAAAGTGTATAGTTCTGATGCCAATATTTCTATTGAAAAGAAGTCAGAAAAACCGAAATCACTTTCGGCATTATTCCAACAAGGTTTTTTGATGAATGTATTGAACCCTAAAGTATCGCTCTTCTTTTTAGCGCTGTTTCCCGGATTTTTATTTAGTAAAAGCTTATCTGAAACCTACCAATTTTTTATCCTTGGTTTCTTGTTTATTGCAGTTTCGTTCTTGGTTTTTGGCTCCATTGCTCTTTTTTCAGGCTATTTTTCCAGTTTTATTTTTAAAAATAAAAATGCAGGAAAAGTATTGAAATGGTTACAGGTAATTGTTTTTGTGGCGATTGCGATTTTTATTGTAATTTAGAAGAATGCTAACTTTCAATTTTAGATTGAAATTCTTCTTTATTATAGTAACAACTTTTATGTTGTTTACGGTCATCGGCACATTACTACACGAACTAGGTCATATTGCTGTCGCGAAATATTTTGGTTATGATACCTATTTATATTATGGGAGTATGAGTAGTAAAGGGAATAATAATTTCACTGAGGAGGAATTGTGTGTATGGGAGAATTTTATCGAGATAAATAGTGAGGTATTAGAAAACAACTCAAAAGAAGAGAATCTAAAACTTATTGAAAAAGAACATAAACCTTTATTAGAAAAATTTGAATTACAAAATAAAAGTTTTTTTTGGATAAGGATTGGCGGACCAGCACAAACGATCTTAACAGGGTTTCTTGGTTTGTTGATTTTATACCTAAGAAAGTCAGTGCACAAAGTAGGTTTTAAATTTTTAGATTGGTTGGGTGTTTTTCTTTCTCTTTTTGTTTTACGTGAAGCATTTAATACGATTACAGGTTTATTAGATATTTTGTTTTTTGGAAATAAAAGTTTTGGTGGAGACGAATTTATTATTTCTAGGTATTTAGGTTATAATCAATGGCTTGTTCCTGTGATTACCATGATACTTGCCCTTATAATTGCTTTTTATATTGTTTTTAAAGTGATTCCACTTAGATATAGACTTACTTTTATAATTGCTGGTTTGGTAGGAGGTTTACTTGGGTATTACCTTTGGTTTTCTCATATAGGACCAAAATACTTTCCTGTCATAGAAATATAATTTTTCTCAATTTAAATTTCTTTAAAATTCTATGCTTATTGGTATATTTGGGCTATGAATAAGATAAAGCTTATTGAGTGTCCGCGGGATGCGATGCAAGGCATAAAGGATTTTATCCCTACTGAAAAGAAGGTGCAATACATCCAATCCTTATTGCGTTGTGATTTTGACACGATTGATTTCGGTAGTTTTGTTTCGCCTCGAGCGATACCGCAAATGGCAGACACCAAAGAAGTTTTATCGCAATTAGACTTGTCGCAAACTACCTCTAAACTTTTGGCAATAGTCGCCAATCTACGTGGAGCAGAAGACGCAGTTCAGTACCCAGAGATCGATTATTTGGGTTATCCCTTTTCGATTTCTGAAAATTTCCAGATGCGCAATACCCATAAAACCATTGCTGAATCAATTGAAGTTTTAAAAGAAATTTTAGCACTAGCATCAAGACACAATAAAAAGGTAGTGGCTTATTTATCGATGGGTTTTGGAAATCCGTATGGTGACCCTTGGAATGTAGAAATTGTAGCCGATTGGACAGAAAAACTCTCTAAAATGGGCGTACATATTCTTTCGTTGTCGGATACTGTTGGTACTTCAAACCCAGAAACCATTGATTATTTGTTTTCTAATCTCATACCACAATACCCAAAAATAGAATTTGGAGCACATTTACATACGACCCCAACAAGTTGGCACGAAAAGGTTGACGCCGCTTATAAAGCCGGTTGCCATCGTTTTGACGGAGCGATACAAGGTTTTGGTGGTTGCCCGATGGCAAAAGATGAGCTCACCGGAAATATGCCAACAGAAAAAATGGTTTCTTATTTTAATACGGTAAAAGCCGATACATCTGTAAAAATGAGCAGTTTTGAGTCATCGTATAACGAAGCGACAAAAATATTTACAGCTTACCATTAATATTTATTTTTTACTTATTGCTTTTCATTGGGTTGGGTTTTTTATCCGCATTATTTTTATTTAAAATTAATACAAATAAATTTTGTCTATTTCATTATAGACAATTATTTTTGCGCGAGTAAAATAAAACTATTTATATAAAGTCTAAATAAATTAAAATGAAAAAACTAATTATTCCAAGTTTCCTTTTTGTAAGTTTATTGATTACCAGTTGTTCTGATAATGACGATTTAGATGTTGATATTCCAGATAATCAAATTGATGTTCCTGAAACCTACACTTTCGAGAGAAATGGTGTTTCTACAGTAGATTATAATGGTCAAACAACTAGAATAGAAATGGCAAACGAGTTGACTAGCTTATTTACGGATTTCGAAAATGTAAGCGATGCTAACTCTTTCGAAACCAAAATGCTAAATATGTTTTCTAATGAAAACAGTCCTTTTGCAAATGCTGATTTTAACGCTTCAGATAAAAGCATTAAGAGTAAAGTTGCCGCTTCTAAAGATTATTTTTCTATCGCTGCGGTAGAGTCTGCAGAAATAAAAGATGCTTTTGAAAGCTGGATGATTGGTCAAGCGCAAGAAGTATACGTAAGTAGAAATACCTTAGCTTCTGCTGGTGTTGCTGGGCAGATTGCTCAAGGAACAAGAACAAGATATGTAAACGGTAAAGGTTTAGAATACAACCAAATGTTTGCCAAAAGTTTAATGGGCGCCTTATTGGCCGATCAGATGTTAAATAATTATTTGTCTGTTGATGTTTTAGACGAAGGAAACAACAGAGAAAACAACGATAATGATGTGGTTGAAACAGACAAGTCTTATACGACTATGGAGCATAAATGGGATGAAGCCTATGGTTATTTATTTGGTGATGCTTCTGTGCCTCAAGCAGATCCTTTGTCAAGTGAAGAAGTTCACGAAGATAGATTATTGTTCAATTATTTATTTCAGGTAGATGAAGATGATGATTTTGCAGGAATTGCAACAACTATTTTCGATGCTTTCAAAAAAGGAAGAGCAGCGATTACTCAGAAAAATTACGAAGTAAGAGATCAACAAATTGCAATTATCAAAGAGAATGTATCGATGCTGTTTGCTGTGAGAGCAATTCATTATTTCCAAGCGGGAAAAACATCTTTAGCAAATAACGAGATGGGAGCTGCTTTCCACGAGTTATCAGAAGGTTTAGGGTTTTTCTATAGCATTCGTTTTTCACAAAACCCAGAAACTAACGAGCCTTACCTTTCAAATACGGCAATCTACAACTATATCGACCAATTAATGGAAAATGATGGGTTCTGGAGTGTTGATGCAACTTTATTAGATGAAATTTCTCAAGAAATTGCTTCTGATTATGGTATCACAGTAGAAATGGTTGACTAATAAAAACAGTACCTATTTTTATGAAGAAGATAATTCTAATTTTAAGTGTATTGTTTTTGGCTGCTTGTACAGATGATGAATCTTCTGGCAGTTCTTCAGACAATTACGATAGAAGTGTTCTGTTGACCAATTGGGCAGACAATATTATTTTGCCTTCTTATGCTAACTACGTAGAAAAGATAGAGGTGTTAGCAACAGCTTCAGCTCAGTTTGTAACAGAAGCGAGTTTAGCAAATCTAAATGCGTTAAGACAGGCCTATCAGGATGCTTATATTGCTTTTCAACAAATAAGTATGTTTGAAATTGGCCCAGCAGAAAGTTTAGATTTTAGAAGTTACACCAATACTTATCCAACCAATGCAACTGCTATCGATGGAATTGTCAAAGCACATGAATATCCTAATTTAGAATTACCATCTACGCGCGATAAACAAGGTTTTCCGGCTTTAGATTTTTTACTTTACGGAATTGAAACCAGCGACCAAGCTATTGTAAATGCTTACGCTACAGGTGAATTCAAAGAAACTTATACCTATTATCTAAATGCTGTTGTTGAAAGAATACAAACTTTAGGTAACGAAGTGAACAACCAATGGAACAATAGCTTTAGAGATGAGTTTGTAAACAATACAAGCTCGTCGAGTACAGGTGCTGTAGATAAGATGGCAAACGATTTTATCATTCATTATGAGAAGTTTGTACGTAGTGGGAAAGTAGGTATTCCTGCAGGTGTTTTTTCAGGAAATATTGAGCCGCAAACCGTAGAATCTTATTACAACCCGGAGTTTTCAAAAACTTTGTTGCTTACAGCTTTAACTGCTAGTAAAGATTTTTTTGAAGGAAAGCACACGCTTCATAACATGCAAGGCGAAAGTTTTAAATCATACTTAGATTTTTTAAACACTATTAAAGAAGGAGAAGATTTATCAGCGCTTATTGTTAACCAGTACCAAGAGTCGTTGCAATTGGCAAATCAATTAAATGACAATTTGGTATTTGAAGTTGAAAATAACAATTCAAAAATGCTCGAAACTTATGAAAGCATGCAAAAAAATGTAGTCTTTCTAAAATTAGATATGTTACAAGCCCTTTCGATAAGTGTAGATTATGTAGATACAGACGGCGACTAAAACCGCAAATATGTCTTTAGTAAGTCATAAATATTTTCAAGAAAGTACGGATGCAGCACCATTAGCTGCATTTCGTGTTTTTTTTGGTTTCATGATGATGCTGAGCTTACTGCGATTTACGCTTAACGGTTGGATAGACAAACTTTACCTACAACCGAAATTTCATTTTTCATATATCGGGTTTGAATGGATAAAGCCACTCGGGAATTATACTTATGTGGTTTTTGCCATTTGCTTTATCGCTGCTTTATTGGTCATGTTGGGTTATAAATACAGGATAGCAATCGTGCTATTTTTTTTAAGTTTTACCTACATCGAACTGATGGACAAAACTACCTATCTCAATCATTATTACTTCATCAGTATTTTAAGTTTTCTGATGATTTTTTTACCCGCTTCAGCTTTTTTTTCGCTCGATGCGAAATTAAACCCTAGTAAATCTTATCAGCAAATTCCAAAATGGACGATAGATAGCATCAAACTGCTCATTTGCATCGTCTATTTTTATGCAGGACTAGCAAAGCTCAATTCCGATTGGTTATTAGAGGCAATGCCTTTGAAGATTTGGTTGCCTTCTAAATACGATATTCCATTTTTAGGAGATTTTTTTCAACAAACCTGGACACATTATGTCTTTAGTTGGTTGGGAATGTTATATGACTTATGCATCCCTTTTTTATTATTGTACCAACCAACCCGAAAAATAGCTTTTGTTTTAGTTGTTGTTTTTCACGTCTTAACACGGGTGCTTTTCCCTATTGGGATGTTTCCTTACATTATGATTGTTTCAGTAACAATTTTTTTTGGAAGTGGTTTTCATCATCAAGTTTTACAAAGAATCAGTAAATTTTTTAAAATCAACTATCAAGTTTTTATGAATGAAAAACAGTTGGTTTTCAATAAAATATATTTACGCATAACAAAACCCATTCTCATAGTATTTTTTGCAATTCAATTTCTTTTTCCTTGGCGTTATTTGCTTTACCCTGGCGAATTATTTTGGACAGAAGAAGGTTATCGCTTTTCATGGCGCGTGATGTTGATGGAAAAAGCAGGTTATGCACATTTTAAAATTGTAAACACCAATACGGGAAAAAACTTTTATGTTGATAATAGCCAGTTTCTCACGACATTTCAGGAAAAACAAATGGCTTTTCAGCCGGATTTTATGGTTGAATATGCACATTATTTAGCAGATCATTTCCAAAAAAAAGAAAAAGGCATAATTGAAGTTTATGTAGAAAGTTACGTTGCCCTTAACGGAAGAAAAAGCCAACCCTATATCAATCCTAATCTAAATTTATTGCATTATAAAAATGATTTTCAACCAAGATCATATATTTTACCTTTTAACGATGAAATCAAAGGCTTATAGTATTATTGTTTTTCTTTTATTGACTCAATTTTCGTGGGCACAATTTACCCTTTCGGGAAAAGTGATCAATAGTGAAAATAACTTACCTGTAAACGAAGCCGAAGTTTATCTCGAAACTTCCGGTAAAATGGAAGTAACCAATAAAAAGGGGGAGTTTACCTTTACCGATTTAGAAGAAGGAGATTATGCAATTCTTATTTACAGTCACGAGCATGAGATTTTGGAAACTCAAATTTTTGTCAATCAAAATACAACACAGATATATAGGCTCTTACCATTATCAGATCAACTTTCTGAAGTCGTGATTTCACTAAGAAGAGATAAAATTTTCTCTTTAAGAAGACTTAAACCTGTAGAAGGAACAGCCATTTACGCAGGAAAAAAGACCGAAGTTGTATTGTTGGATAAAGTAGTAGGAAATATTGCTTCGAACAACGCTAGGCAGATTTATAGTAAAGTCGTAGGGTTAAATATTTATGAAGATGCAGCAGCGGGTCTACAGCTCAATCTAGGAGGAAGAGGTTTAGACCCGAATCGTTCTCAAAACTTTAATACCCGACAAAACGGCTATGATATTTCAGCCGATGTTATTGGTTACCCCGAAAGTTACTATACACCACCGCCAGAGGCTTTAGAAGAAATTCAAGTACTTCGAGGAGCTGCTTCACTACAATATGGGCCACAATTTGGAGGATTGATCAACTTTAAGTTTAAAGAACCCAATTCAAAAAAGAAAATCGAGCTCATTTCTAGACTGGGCTTAGGTTCTTTTAATAAATTCTCTAGTTTTAATAGCCTTAGTGGAACTGTAGGGAAGTTGAGTTATTATACGTTTTACAACTATAAAGGAGGAAAAGCTTACCGACCAAATAGTGAATATGATTCTCATAACGCTTTCGGACATTTAGGTTATGAAATTTCGGATAAAACGAAGTTAAGTTTCGAATACACATTTTTAGATTATTTAGCTCAACAGCCAGGCGGCTTATCTGATAAGCAGTTTTACGATGACCCAAAATTCAGTAATAGAGAGCGCAACTGGTTTGCCGTAAACTGGAATTTGTTTTCGGCTAAACTCAAGCATCAATTCTCTCACCATACCGATTTTAGTTTTCAGGTGTTTGGTTTAAAAGCTTCCCGTAAGGCTTTGGGTTTTAGAGAAAACAGGGTTTCTATTGTAGATGATGAAGAACTTCCACGAGAATTGTTGGTAGATGAATTTCAGAATTGGGGAATAGAAACGAGAGTTTTACAGCATTATGACCTTTTTAAAATTTTATCTATAGGTTTGTTGGGAGTGAAATATTACCAAGCCAAAAATTTTCAACAACAAGGAGCTGGACCAAACGGGAAAGAAGCAGATTTTTCCTTTTCTAACGAAGAATTTTCGTCTTATCCAAGGCAATCTACCTTTGAGTTTCCCAATAAAAACCTCGCTATATTTGGGGAAAACATCATCAATTTCACTGATAAACTAAGTGTTACTCCTGGTTTTAGAGCAGAATTTATCAATACACAAGCGATTGGAGAATATAAAAATATTGTGACCGATTTGGCAGGAAATGTGCTTCTTAATGAAACCGTTCCTGAACGTAGAGAATTTGATCGTAGTTTTCTGTTACTCGGTCTCGGAACAAACTATAAAATCAACGCAAAGAATGAATTGTATGCTAACTTTTCAGAAAATTACCGATCGGTAACCTTCAATGATATTCGGGTGGTCAATCCGTCTTTTCAAGTTGATCCAAATATTACCGATGAAAGTGGTTTTACGGCAGATTTTGGTGTCAAAGGTGAGTTGAACCATAAGATCTCTTACGATGTGAATGTTTTCGGATTGGATTATAGTAACCGTATTGGTGAAATTTTACAAGAAGAAAAACGTGTAAATGCAAGTGGTGAGTTAGAAGAAACAGGTAAATTAATACGCTTTCGCGGAAATGTAGGCGATGCGTTTATCTATGGTTTAGAGACTTTTGCTGAATTCGATTTGAAACAACTATTTTCATTCCCATATGAAAATACAACTTGGACCTTTTTTATCAATAATGCACTCACTTCTTCTTCATATACTGCAACAAAATCAGAATTAGATAACATCCAAGGAAATAGAGTAGAGTTTATCCCAAGCATTAACCTCAAAACAGGAACAAGTTTTGGTTACAAAAACTTTGCAGTGGGATTACAATACACCTATTTGTCTTCGCAATATACCGATGCGACCAATGCAGAACAAGATAAAACAGATGTAAATAGTGGTATCACAGGAGAAATTCCAGCTTACGGAATTGTTGACTTGTCCTTCTCTTATGTGTACAAAAGATTTCGTCTCGAAACAGGAATCAACAATTTACTTAATGAAAGTTATTTTACCAGAAGAGCAACGGGTTATCCAGGACCAGGTATTATACCATCAGAACCTGTATCTTGGTATGCAACACTTCAGATAAAAATTTAATACATAAAAAAGCACACTTTTTAAAGTGTGCTTTTACCTCTGTTAATCATAAAACTAAGCTTGTACTTGTGGAGCCCAATGCGAGCAAAGCATATGCGGAGCCGCTTTTTTAGGGTTAGCACAAGTTGGGTTCATATACCTTGCACAAGTCGTGCAATTCTCTTTGTCTTTTAATTTTGTGATCATCGCAAAACTATCACAGGTATGTCTATCGCTTACCGAAGTATCATGCTTCGTACAATATTCGTTGTCATACTTTTTACAATTTACGCAACTGTTTCCTAATCTTATACTCATAGCTTTTCTTTTTATTGATTTCTATAAAATTACAGCCTATGTAAGATAGAAACAATATAAATAGCTGATTTTTAACAGTTTGTAATTAGATTGATTAAAAACAAAAGCCATCCGAAGATGGCTTTACAAACTATTTAATCATACATAAATTATTGAATGATTAATTTTTTGGTGGTTTGTTGTTTTCCAGAAACAAATTGTATGAGATAGGTTCCTGTGTTTAATTGTGAAATATCTAGTGCTTGGTTATAGAATCCATTGTTTTTGAGTTGTTTTTCGATAACACTTTGGCCTAATTGGTTGTAAATATTCACCTTGATATCGTTTGCTTGAGCGGTCTCATAAACGAGGTTAATTTCGCCTTGAGCTGGATTTGGGTAAAAACCAAAACTATTTCCGTTTTCAAAAGAAGTAATGTTCAATTGGCTGGTTACATCTTCTGTAGTAAAGATTATGTTACCGTTAGTATTTCCACTATAATCTGTAAAATGCACTCTGTAAATCGAACCGTTAGGGTATTTTACGTAATAAAATAAATCTGGGTTTACACTGTAAGCAGTTCCGCTAAAACTTTTCCAATCATAACCAATGATATCTATTTCTGACTCGTAGGTTAGGTTAGAAGTGTCGCCTTGGCCATTGGGTTCAATATTTTCAGCCACTACTAATTCTGGATGTTGTAAAACACCGGTTAGAGTATACTTTATTGTAGTTCCGTTATAAGGATAATCGGCGGTGTATTTTCTAAATACAAAATCCCAGTCTGTTGAAGCTGGCTCGGCAATGACTTCGCTGTCTGTGGCTAAACTGTAATAGTTAAAGATTTGATTGGGATTGCTCGCATTTGCCACTGTGTGCGTTTCATCTGCCGTCCAAACCGAGTTAGTGGCATCCCAAGTAGCATATTTAAAGGTGTAACCTCCGTAATAATCATCAATAAATAATTTACGGTAGGTACCATCGGAATATTTTAATACAAAAATGATAGTTCCTGAAACATGGTGGTTTGCTGGATTGTATTCGCCCCAACCATAAGTTGCCGTACCTGTATCAAAAGCACCAATGTTCCAGTCTTTACAATCGTTGTACAACTCTGTCCAATTGGCTTCATTACTAATATCTATAGTTGCCCAATCGTTAATATCTGCAGACGCTTCAAAAACTTTGATACCAACTCCGTCGTTTACACGAATGGCCATATTCATTGCGCTTGTTCTTAAAAAAGCAAGATCCCAATCGGCTGCTGTAAAATTTTGAGTTATATCTGTAGAGATTTTATAATATACTTCGTCTGTAGAGTCTGCAGCCATTGATACATTAACTGTCGTTTCTTGTGCTTTTGCGAAAAAGCAAAAGATAAAAGCATTGATGAAGAATAATTTTGTTTTCATAATATAATAAGGAATTTGTTAAGGTAAATGATTATTGATTTAATAGTTGATATTCAAATTCTGGGTAACCACGAATACCGTTTTCGTTTACTAAAGCGATAAATCGTAGTTTATAAATGTTGCCATCGGCATCTTCGATGATGTAGAATAAAGTTGTGTCAACGCTTCCGCTGAAAACATCACGCCAGTTGGCACCAATGGTACGTTGATCGATTTCAAAATTTGTTGTATTTACATCCGCGAAAGCGAAATTTTGATAAGAAAAATCTTCAGTAGAAACAGGGTAAACTTTCGCTTGCGCCAATACATTGGTCGCTACATAATCTGAAAAGCCGTAAGCTGTTTTTCCACCATCGGGATAATCGAGCACTTCAGTAAAAACAGTAAAATTTAGGTCCCATTTGGTTTGTTCTGGCTCCACATTTACGACACTTTGTGTGGTCATACTGTAGAAAGTAAAATGATAGCCAGTGGTTTTGCTAATGCCTATTTCTTGGTGCGAAGTAGCTTCTAAATTGGCATACTCTAAAATATAGTTTCCGTTTTCTCTATAAACCCTTATTTTTTTCCAACCACGCGCATCTCCAGCCACAGCAACACTTCCAGGTTCTGGCGTGTTGGTGCCAATCTCGTTGCCCATATGAATCAGGTAAACTTTATTCTCTTCTAGATGGGTAGAAATCTCATCGATAGCCGTTCCTGTAATAACTCCGCTTGGGTCGTCTACATAGATTTCTGAACCTTGCTGTAACAACTGCATTTGGCTTTGTAAACTCTCTACATCTACAGACTGAACTTCATCGATATTAGTGGTGTTTAATTTTGCTGCCATCATAAAGACTGAGTTATTGAGCTTCACGCGGAATTCTTCTCCGCTGTAAAATGCCAAATCCCATTTGTCTCTTTTAACAAGGGTTTCTTTTTCTGTACTTAAATCGATGTAAACTTGATTAGGTTGGTTTGGACCTCCAACACTAGGCTTCAAACTTCCGCCAAGCGAGGCACTCTCCGAAAAATTGACTTGTAAAGTGGTGTTGCCTTGTGTGATGCCGTTGCTTACTTCAGAAATCGTAAATTCTATGCTTTTTACAGCTTCACCTTCGGTAGGATTCTCAGAAAGTTTATGAAAAGTAAATGAAGTTTCGCTACTTCCAGCAGTAATAGGAATTTGTAGAACTCCGTTCTCGATAGCAGGATTGGTGGTGTAATCTTCGCCGTAAACCAAATTATTTTCCGTGGCAGCAATAGAAATAGTGCCATCACCTTCTGCAGTTTCAGAAAAAACAATCTTTACTGGAACCGCTGTATCATTATTGGTTAAATTGAGCGATAGTTTTTCGAATGCCGCCACAAATTCTGTTGTAATTGTGGTATCATCACTCGAACAACTTGTTGCTAAGGCGACAAAAATTAAACTGAAATAAACTAAAATTTTTCTCATAGATTAAAAATTAAGGTTGTATAAGAGTTTGATGAAGTAAGATCTACCATAACCCAAAAGTTGAGAACCTGCTCCTGAAGCGTGAGCTCCACCTTGAGAATTGCTCAAATTGATACGCGTAACATCTGCGATGTTTCGAGCTCCAACGGTTACTTCTAAATCTTTAAAAATTATTTTTCTAACGGAGGCATTCAACCAAGCATAGCCTTCGAGTTTTTGACGTTCAAAAATAGTTTCGTCTTGTTCGTTGGTGGTCGTATAAAACTGATATTCTGGACCGTTGTATTTTAAGAAAGTCGAAAAAGTAGTATTCCATTTAGGGACTTTGTAGGCTAGATTGAAATTAGCTTGAAAACCATAAAGAAAATCATCGTTGTAATTTTCTTCTGCATTTAAGATTTTTGATTGCCCAGAAATGCCAAGTCCTAAAATACTTGACCAATTTTTATACTTAAAAGTATTTCTAAAAGTAACTCCCCAGTTCTTGTATTGGTCGATATTCATATACTGAAAAGCCAGTGGAGTAGGGGTAACAACAATTAAATCTATTTTGTCTTTTACATCTAAGTACCACAATGAAAGCTTAGGAGTGTATTTAGATTCATAATCTTTCGACCAAAAAGTTTTTTTGAAATGTAAAAAAACAGATTTACCGCTTTCTGGGTTGAGGTTTTCATTACCCTGAACATTATGGTTAGAATCTACCAAGTAGTAAAATAATTGCTCAAAAGTGGGTAGTTTTGGCGCTGTTCCTGCAATAACACGCAATTGATAACCTTTATTGAAATTATATTTAGCACTTAGTGATACTGGAAATTTTACATCGAACATAGACGAAGTAATGACTCTTGCTCCAGGTCTAAACGAAAGTTTTTCGTTGGCTTTTATTTCCGCGGAAGCGAAAAGGCTATACGTATCAAAACGATTTTCTCGGGTACGAATGCTGATGTCTTGCTCAGAAAGATTACTTGAAGTTCCTTTGTCTAGATTGACTTCATATCCAATTTCGGTCTGTACTTTTTGGCTGTTAAAAAAATTACTGAAAGTACCACGTGAGAAAAAACCTTCTCTCGTGTTATAATCGTACTGATTTTGTAAAATTTCTTCTTCGGTATATAAGTAATAGGTAAACTGCTTATAATTAATCACTTGCTCTTGGTAGGAAGCAGAAAGGTTATAGTTGACTTTTTCCTTTATTTTTCCTGTGACATTTAGATGATGGTAAAATCGCTTAGAGCGGAATATTTCGTCGTTTGCTGTAGGATTAAAGGTTTCTGTAGAAGTGTTTTCATTTAAAAAAACATTGTTGGCGTACCTTTCTGTTTTTTCTGTAAAGTATTCGAACTTATAAAAAGCCCTAAAGTTTTTATTAGTATAATTGAGTAACGATTTGATACTATTTTGCTCTTTAGGTAACCATTCATAACCTCGTAAACCATCATTTCCGTTTTCTGTGTTAAAATAATGAACGCCTTGTTTATCGTTTAAAAATCCTTGAAAATCGTTTCTAGTGTAAAATACATTGGCATACCATTTATCTGAAAAATTATGTCCCAATTTTAAAGACTGTATATGTCTGCCTTCATCAAACCAACTGTATTCGTTTCCCACCGTTTCTTCTTGAACGTAAGGAACAATCTCCCACTTATTTTGAGAAGATTTTTTGGTAATGATATTGACTACCCCGGTTACGGCATTGGCACCATATTGCACGCCCATCGAACCTTCGATAATTTCTATTCGCTCGATATCGTCAAGGTTTATTTGGGAAACATCAATGGCATTTCCGAAGCCCAAATCGCCAATTAGCGGGACATTATCGACTAGTATTTTTACGTAATCAGAACCGAAACCAAATTGCTGAATACCAGTTTTACCACCATTGGCATTAGGTACAACATTCATATTTAAGGTTTGGGTAAGCACATCGGCTAGGTTATTTCCTGCCAATAATTGAATATCTTGTTGGGTTAAGACTTCTACTTCAAAAACAGACTTGTTGACCGATTGTGGGTTGTATTGTCCTGTCAGTACAACTTCTTCTAACGTATTGGTTTTTAAGCTGTCTTTTTCTACTTTTTTATTGTTTTGAGCCGCTGCGAGTTGAGCTACTAGTATAAGAGGAATAAAAAATAGAAGTTTTTTCATTATTTGTAATTAATCTTAATTAACTTTGCGAGGCAAATATATCAAAGTTATTTTAAATAAATCTAAATAAATTTTATATTTTTGTTGAAAATTTTAAAAACTACAATTCAATAAAATCAAGAACATGAAAAAACTAATTTCAACCGCCTTGTTAAGCCTAACTTTAGCGGGAACTTTTGCACAAAGTTCTTTAGAAGAAGACCGTAAAGCAATCAAAGATATGTGTGGCTGTTACGAAGTAACTTTTAAATACACGGAGACTTTTGCTCCAGAAATAGATTACGAAAAGAAGTTTGACTATAATGCAGTTGCTTTAGAATGGGCAGAACTCATCAAAGATGAAAAAGATGAGATTTCTATTCAGCATTTATTGGTTTTAAACGATACCATGGTCATCAAACATTGGCGTCAAGATTGGCTGTACGAAAATACCAAGCGTTATGATTATAACCACGACAACCAATGGACGTTTGTAGAAATGCCTCAAAAAGAAGTAAAAGGGCAGTGGACACAAAATGTGTATCAAGTAGATGATAGTCCGCGTTATTCTGGTTCTGCGACTTGGATTCACGCAGACGGAAGACATTATTGGGAAGATGTGGCGAGCTCGCCGCTTCCGCGAAGAGAATATTCTAAACGTAGTGATTACAACGTAATGATGCGAGGCAATCACGTAGAGATTACTGATGAAGGGTGGTTACACGAGCAAGATAACGAAAAAGTTATTCGTGAAAACGGAAAAGAAGATGTACTTTTAGTACAAGAAAAAGGCTACAATGTTTACCGAAAAGTAGCTGACGAAAAGTGTAAAGCTGCTATCAACTGGTGGAAATCCAATCAAGATTTTTGGAGTCGTGTAAGAAGCAAGTGGGCAAGTGTTTACGGTAGAGATAAAGATTTAGCTTTAGAGCAAAAGGTAAGCGGTCAGGCTTTGTTTATGCAACTTTTCCCGATGGATACTTCTACAAAACAAGATAAAATCGACGAAACCATCGAAGCTTACGTGATTAAAAAGTAAAAATATGTTTAAGAAATTAATTTTCTTTTTTGTAATCGTTGCATGTTTTTCTTTTGCAGTCAATGAACTGGAAGAAAAATTCCACAATGCCATCAAGACTACTTTTAATGTCGAAAAGTTTGAGGTAAAAGAGATTGTTGCTTCCGCGGAAGTCAATAAAAAACTTCCTGCCAAAACGGGAGACAAAAACCTTTACCAAATTTTTTCTGAAGAAAAATCTATAGGTTACGGTTATTTGGGACAAGCGCCGAGTATGAAAAACGTGTTTGACTATGTGGTTTTGTTCGACAATGATTTTGTCATCAAAAAATCTAAAGTTTTGATTTACCGCGAAAATTACGGACAGCAAATTGGGACACAGCGTTGGTTGAAACAGTTTATCGGGATGACACCAACTTCAGAAGTAAAATATGGCGAAAATGTGGTTGCCATTAGTGGTGCAACCATTTCGGCTTCATCTATGGCAAGAGCGGTAAACGATGTCTTAAAAACCGTAAAAATCCTTCAAACAGAAAATATTTTATAATGACTTTTAACGGTCGGATATCAGAGCTTCCTAAAGAAGTAAAACTATTAATCGGCGCTTTTCTCATCGTGTTAAGCGTCGGTTATTTTACAGGATTAACTTTTGTGGGCGAAACGACTGAAAATTCACTGAAAGGCATCGAAGAAAACTACCTTGGTAACGAAGAAGATATAGCTGTTGAGGTGATGAAATTTAAAAAACCCGAACGGGAAATGCTTACGATTATTCATACGCATATTCTCTCGATGTCGGTTATTTTCTTTTTATTGGGTGCTTTGGTCAGTCTTACCAGCATAAAACCTTGGGTTAAAAAATTTTTAATGATTGAGCCGTTGGCTTCGGTTTTGCTCACCTTTGGTGGAATTTACTTGATGTGGTCGGGTTTGCTCTGGATGAAATATGTGGTAATGCTTTCCGGTTTATTGATGACACTTTCCTACACCATTTCTGTCATGGTGGTTTTCTTTCAGTTATTTAAAAATAAAAGTTCTTAAAAAAGTAATTCTCAATTAAAAGCCGTACATTTGCGTGCAATTAAAAATTAATTGCGATGACTGCACATAACCACAAAATTGTTGGCGAAGGTCTTACTTACGACGATGTACTTTTAGTACCAGCTTTTTCAGAAGTTCTTCCTAGAGAAGTTAGTATTCAATCAAAATTTACCAAAAACATAAGCCTTAACGTACCTATTGTTTCGGCTGCAATGGATACGGTTACCGAATCGAGCATGGCTATTGCAATGGCTCGCGAAGGCGGAATCGGGGTGTTGCACAAAAACATGACGATTGAACAACAAGCGCTTAAAGTAAGAAAGGTAAAACGTGCAGAAAGCGGAATGATTATCGATCCGGTTACTTTGCCAATTTCCGCAAAGGTAAAACAAGCCAAAGAGCAAATGCGAGAGCACAGTATTGGCGGAATACCAATCGTGGAAGAAGACGGAACCCTTATTGGTATTGTGACCAATCGCGATTTACGTTTTGAGCGAAATAACGATAGACCTATAGATGAAGTAATGACTTCAGAGAATTTGGTCACGGTTTCCGAAGGAACCTCTCTCGAAGATGCTGAATTGATTTTACAGGCCAACAAAATCGAGAAATTACCGGTCATTAATAACGACAATAAATTAGTCGGTCTGATCACTTTTAGAGACATCACTAAGCTTACCCAAAAACCAATTGCCAATAAAGATAAATTCGGAAGGCTAAAAGTAGCTGCTGCGATTGGCGTTACAGGAGATGCCGTGGATAGAGCAGAAGCCTTGGTAAATGCAGGGGTCGATGCAATTGTAATTGATACTGCTCACGGTCATACCAAAGGTGTGGTACAAGTTTTAAAAGATATCAAGTCTAAATTTACGGAATTAGATGTAGTCGTTGGAAATATCGCTACTGCGGAAGCGGCTAAATATCTGGCTGATGCAGGTGCAGATGCTGTAAAAGTAGGAATCGGGCCAGGTTCTATTTGTACGACCCGTGTCGTAGCAGGTGTAGGTTTTCCTCAGTTTTCTGCAGTATTAGAAGTTGCCAATGCCTTAAAAGGAACAGGAGTTCCGGTCATTGCCGATGGTGGAATTCGTTATACCGGAGATATTCCTAAAGCTTTGGCAGCAGGAGCTGATTGTGTGATGTTAGGCTCACTTTTGGCGGGAACCAAAGAATCTCCAGGAGAAACCATTATTTATGAAGGTAGAAAGTTTAAGTCTTACCGCGGAATGGGTTCTGTAGAAGCCATGCAAAAAGGTTCTAAAGACCGTTATTTTCAAGATGTAGAAGACGATATCAAAAAATTGGTTCCTGAGGGTATTGTAGGTAGAGTACCTTACAAAGGAGAGTTGTTTGAAAGTATGAACCAATTTATCGGTGGTTTACGCGCCGGAATGGGTTATTGTGGTGCTAAAGACATCGAAGCTTTAAAAAATAATGCGCAATTCGTAAAAATCACGAGTGCAGGTATTCACGAAAGTCATCCGCATAATGTGACGATTACGAAAGAGGCTCCAAACTATTCAAGGTAGATTACAGATATTATAGAAATAAAAAAAATCCGCTTTAAGCGGATTTTTTGTTTTACTCCTTAACATACATTCTTTTGTAAGTAGGTTGTTTAGCTTTGCTTTCAAATAATAGTTCTGTTATTATTTCTGACGATGCTGGTCTTGGAGAAGTGTTTCCGGTAATGTCATTAATTACAGTATTTAGTAATGGCTCGTTGATATCTCCTAAAACGCCTAAATTTTCAAAATCTTCAGCTTGCTCGATGTCTGGCGGTAAACCATTTACATAATCAGTAAAACCTTGGGCATTTACCGTTTTAAGAATTAAAGGTTGCATTGCATAGTGGTGTCCTAAGTTAAAATTGCTGCCGTTTCTCGTAAAATCATTAGAATCGTAAAGTGTGATGGAGCCTTCAAATTTACCCGTGGTTGTTGTGCCTACTTGTACGGTTTCTATATAGGGCATCAAGCTACTTAACAAAAGTTCACTGGCGGAAGCCGTACTTCGGGTGGTAATCACATATAGCTTATTGAGGTTGAGACTGTTGATGTTTCGACCTGTGCTTATGGTGTTGTTAAATAAACGTGGCTGATCATCAAAATTATCATTGTAAACCTGGGTGGTAAATAATTGCCCTTCAAATTGACCGGTGACCATACTGGCGAGATCGTTAGAAGTTTCGATGCTTCCGCCACCATTGTAGCGTAAATCGATGACTATATCTTGAACTCCTGCTGATTTAAAATCCGCGAAAGCGCTGTTGAGTTCACCGTCAAAACTTGAAGTAAAAGCATTGTACATTAAGTAACCAATTTTATGACCTTCTACTTCAAAAGTTTTGGCAATGTAAACTGGATTTTCTTGGTATTCTTGTTTGGTTAAAGTGATTTCTTCTTCGGTTGGTGTTAACACTCCGCTCTGAAAAGTGGCTAAACCAATCGTGTAGGTTTGTGGAGTTAGCAATTGCTGGTAATTACTCTCGGTAAACTCTTGTCCGTCGATACGGTTAAAAATCATCCCTCTTTCGATATTATTTTCTGAAGCAGAGGTGTTCGGCAAAACATAGCGAACGTAACCAAAGATTTCACCCGTAGATTGTATTTCTACTAAACCAAACTCCATTCCGTTATGCAGGCTTTGGCCATTTAAAGCACTTTCTAAAACCCGATAATCTGATACTAAAAAACTAAACCGGTCCTGGTCTGCAAGCAAATGCTCAAAAAGTGCTTCGGGAGAGCTATAAGAGTTTAGGAAATTGGTGTATTCTTGAGTGTTTCCCTCATTTAAATTTGCTTCTAAATCGGGACTATCGGCTTTATATAAATAGAAAATATTTAAACCTTTGTAAATAAAATCATTGATTTCAGTAAGCGAGGCTTCACCGATTTCATCATCTAAATCTTTAAAACAACCTGTTAGACAGGTAAGCGTTAAAAAAAAAAGTAGGGCTATTTTTAATTTTTTCATTTTCATTATTTTTAATAAAGATAGTATTTCTGTTTTTTTTCAGAAAAAAGATTGTAACAAAAAATATACTTATTCGTCATCCTTATAAACCAACCAATTAAAAGTTGTGAATAAAAAAGCATTTTTAGATTTTTTAAAACCTATCGAAAATAAGATTTATAGGTTATCGCTGAGGTTTTTGGTCTCTAAAGATGCGGCAGAAGATGCGACACAAGATATTATTTTAAAGTTGTGGAAGAATAAGAACAAACTTTCTACTTATGATAGTCCAGAAGCATTTGCGATGACGATGACCAAAAATCATTGTATAGACGAGCTTAAGCGAAAGCGGAATAACAACCTGCGAATTGTTCATAACAATTATGAAGATGACAAAAAATCGTCTTTACAAAAGCAAATTGAAGTTAGAGATGAGTTTGAATTGGTAAAAAGAGCAATTAAAAATTTAAACGAACAAGAACAACTCATTATTCAACTGAGAGATATTGAAGAATTAGAATATGACGAAATAGAAAAAATAAGCGGATTAAAACCCGTAAACATTAGAGTAATCTTGTCGAGAGCTCGTAAAAAGTTACGACAAGAGCTCATCAAAAAGCATAATTATGGAACTGCATAAAATAAAGAGTTTAATAGAAAAATACCTTGAAGGGGAAACTACGCTACAGGAAGAGAAAGCACTAAAAGCCTATTTTCGTTCAGGCGATGTAGACGAATCGTTAGCAACATATAAAGTATTGTTTACTTTCTATGAAAAAGAAAAACAAATCACCTATGAAAAACCCACTTTTAAAGCAAAAAAGAAGTTCAATTATTTAGCTGTTGCGTCTGTAGCTATCATTTTGCTTATTGTTGCGACATTACAGTTTGGTCGACAAACAACTGAAAGCCAAGCTTATATTGCAGGCAATAAAGAATTAGCAAAAGAAAATACCGAAGCACTTTTGGCGATGGTCACTAACGTTGTGACAGACGGAGCAAAAAAACTTCAACCCATTAAAGAATTACCTAAAACAACAAACAAAATTTTAAAATAAAAAAAGATGAAAAAGTTAATTTTAATTGTAGCGATTTGTATCGCACCGATGATGAGCCAAGCACAATCTTTTGATAAATACGCTAACATGCGTGATGTAAGTTCGATGATTGTGACTAGTAATATGTTTAAACTATTGGCAGAAATAGATGTAGATAGCGATGATCCTGAAACGCAGGCTTATGTGCAACTTATCGAAAACTTAAAAGACATCAAAGTCTTGTCTACCGATAATCTAGAAATTGCTAAACAAATGCAAGCCGATTTCAAAAGTTATATTTCTTCTAGCAGTCTTCAAACCTTAATGACCGTAAAAGACGATGGTAAACTGGTAGAGTTTTATTCCAAACCTGGAAGTAAAAAAAGCCACGTGAGTGAATTGATGATGCTCGTAAACGGAGACAAGCAAACGGTGGTACTTTCCCTGACAGGAGATATCGATTTAAAAACCGTTTCAAAACTTGCTAAGGATCTGGATGTTCCTGGAGCAGAAGAACTTAAAAAAGTAGAATAACATGAAAAAATTATTAGTAGCCATCTTTATTTCTTTAGGATTTGTAGCGTGTAAAAACGAGCCTACTTTGCAGAAATATTATGTGGAAAACCAAAATAACGAGAACTTTTCTATCATTGATGTGCCGAGAAGTTTAGTCATCAACGATTATACAAAACTTTCTGCAGAAGATAGAAAAGTGATGGAAAGTATCGATAAAGCAGTAGTTTTATTACTTCCGTTAAACGGAGAAAACAAAACGATGTACGAAAAAGAAAAAAATAAAGTAGAGAAAATTCTTCAAAATGACGATTACCATTTATTGATGCAAATGGGCAGCGGAAGAAGTGGTGTAAAAGTCTCTTATCTTGGTGATGCCGACGCGATAGATGAAGTCGTCGTTTTCGGAAAAGACGACGAAAAAGGTTTCGCTTTAGCTAGAATTTTAGGTGACGATATGAATGTGAGCGCGATTCTAGGAATGATGAAATCGATAGGAGAAAAGGAAATAGATTTTGATGAAAGTGGTATCGAAGCAATTTTTAAATCATTTGATAAAGGTCCAGCAACAATAAGAGATAGTATTGTAATAGACACGATCAATTAATATAACCAAGCAAAAATTAAACATTATGAAAAAAATCATCAACAAACTTTTAGTTTTAAGTTTAATTTCGCTTACGCTGACTTCATGTAATTTTGAAAACTTTACCGGAGTAGAAGGCAAGGGCGAAGTTGTAAAAAAAGAGATTGTCCTTAGCGAAAATTTCCATAAAGTAGATGTCGAAAGAGGTTGGAATGTCTTACTCGTCAAATCTTCTGAAAATAAAGTTACTGTAGAAGCTAACGAAAATTTGATAGAGCTTATTCAAACCAATATTACCGAAAATGAATTAGAAGTTACTTCAGAAAAAAATATTGGTCAAGCCGATAAAAAAATGGTCACCATCTATTACACACAAGATTTAACAGAGATTGAAGCCTCAGCGGGAAGTATGCTTAATAGTCAAGATGTCTTAAAAGCAAACTCTCTAGAAATCTCTTGTAGCTCTGGTGCTTTAGTAGAATTAAAAGTAGAAAATCAGACGACCAATGTCGAAACTTCTAGTGGTGCAAACTTTACGGTAACCGGAAACACCAAAACTTTAAGTGTCGACGCTAGT
Source organism: Mesonia sp. K7 (assembly GCF_003233725.1). Classification (GTDB taxonomy): domain Bacteria; phylum Bacteroidota; class Bacteroidia; order Flavobacteriales; family Flavobacteriaceae; genus Mesonia. The sequence continues at coordinate 57,903 of NZ_QKQV01000001.1, read as the reverse complement.
AGCGGAAGTTCTTTTGACGCCCAGCAACTAAAAGCTGAAAACGTAACTGCCGAAGCGAGTTCTGGAGCTAGTGTAAATGTGTATGCTTCGAAGCAAATTACCGCAGAAGCTTCTTCGGGAGGAAATATCGATTATTGGGGAAACCCTGAAAATAAAAATATAGAAGACAGTGTTTCTGGAAGTGTTTCAGAAAAATAATCTAGTTTTATTAATTATTTGGATAAAAAAAGAGGCAAATTAGCCTCTTTTTTTTACAACTTCTTTGCATTCTTTACTTTCTGATTAGTCAACGCGTGTTTAATCACGTCTTTCATATCAGAAACATAATGGAAGGTCAAACCTTTGAGGTAATCTTCTTTTATTTCTTCGATATCCTTTCGGTTTTCTTCACAAAGAACAATCTCTTTTATTTTTGCGCGTTTAGCGGCCAAAATCTTTTCTTTTATTCCGCCAACAGGAAGCACTTTTCCACGTAAAGTGATTTCACCAGTCATGGCAATACTTTTCTTTACTTTTCTTTGTGTAAAAAGTGAAACCAAAGAAGTGAGCATCGTGATTCCGGCACTTGGGCCATCTTTTGGTGTGGCACCTTCCGGAACGTGAATATGAACATTATAATTGTTGAAAACGGTTGGGATAATACCAAATTCTTCTGCATTGGCTTTGATGTATTCCATCGCAATGGTTGCCGATTCTTTCATCACCTTTCCTAAATTACCTGTAATGCTCAAGTTTCCTTTACCTTTCGATAAAATCGATTCGATGAAAAGGATATCACCACCAACACGCGTCCAAGCCAAGCCAGTTACCACACCAGCAACATCATTATTTTCGTATTTATCGCGTTCTAACTTTGCAGGACCTAAAATATCTACAATATCATTATCGGTAAGTTTGATGTTGTAGGTTTCTTCTAGCGCAATACTTTTGGCGACATAACGAATCACTTTTGCAATTTCCTTTTCGAGGCCTCTTACACCAGATTCTCTTGTGTAACCTTCGACAATTTTAGTGATTTGGGATTTTCCTAATTTTACTTGATCTGCAGTCAAACCGTGTTCTTTTATTTGTTTAGGAAGCAAATGTCTTTTGGCAATTTGTACTTTCTCTTCAATGGTGTAACCCGTCATATTGATGATTTCCATACGATCGCGTAAAGCAGGCTGAATACTACCCAAACTGTTTGAGGTTGCTACGAAAAGTACTTTAGAAAGGTCATAACCCAATTCCAAGAAATTGTCATAAAATTCTTGATTCTGTTCTGGGTCAAGCACTTCTAACAAGGCCGAAGAAGGATCACCTTGATGACTGTTGGAAAGCTTATCGATTTCATCTAAGACAAAAACCGGATTGCTTGTTCCTGCTTTCTTTAAGTTTTGGATAATTCTACCGGGCATCGCACCAATATAGGTTTTACGATGACCACGAATTTCTGCTTCGTCACGTAAACCGCCCAAAGACATACGCACATATTCTCTGCCTAATGCTTCGGCAATAGATTTACCAAGTGAAGTTTTACCAACTCCTGGAGGTCCGTAAAAACAAAGAATAGGAGATTTCATATCGTTTCTGAGTTTTAGCACTGCCAAAAACTCAATGATCCTACGTTTTACTTCTTCAAGACCATAATGATCGCGGTCTAATATTTTTTGAGCTCTTTTTAGGTCGAATTTATCTTTACTGAATTCTTCCCAAGGTAATTCTAAAATGAGTTCCAAATAATTTCGCTGAATGGAATATTCTGCTACTTGCGGGTTCATTCGCTGTAGTTTTTGCAATTCTTTTGCGAAATGTTCTTTTACTTTTTTATTCCATTTCTTTTTCTTGCCTTTTAAGCGCATTTCTTCTATTTCTGTTTCTGAAGAAACGCCACCTAATTCTTCTTGAATGGTTTTCATTTGTTGGTGCAAGAAATATTCACGCTGCTGCTGGTTCATGTCACTTTGTACCTTTAGCTGAATATCGTTTTTCAGTTCGAGTTTCTGAAATTCGGTATTCATATATTTTAAGGTAGCTAGCGCTCTTTCTTTCAAATCGTTTATCTCTAGTAAACTTTGTTTTTCTTCCACCGAAAGGTTCATATTAGAAGACACAAAATTGACTAAAAACGAAGGGCTTTCGATGTTTTTTATGGCAAAAGAAGCTTCAGATGGTATGTTTGGACTATCTTTGATAATACGTAAAGACAAGTCTTTTATAGATTCTATAATTGCATTGAACTCTTGATTATCTAATGCGGGTTTTTCTTCTTTCACAGAAGTGACCGTAGCCTTTAGGTAGGGTTCTGAACTTACAATCTCTTTGATTTGAAAACGTTTTTTACCCTGGATAATAACAGTTGTATTACCATCGGGCATTTTGAGTACTCTTAAAATTTTTGCCACCACACCTAATTGATGAATATCATTTAAGCTCGGATTTTCGACATCTTCTTTCTTCTGAGCAACAACACCAATGGTTTTGTTTCCTTTATTCGCTTCGTTGATTAAGGTAATCGATTTGTCTCTTCCTGCAGTAATCGGAATTACTACACCAGGAAACAAAACGGTATTTTTTAAAGGTAAAATAGGAAGCACTTCGGGGAGTTCTTCTCGATCTATTTCTTCCTCATCTTCGGGAGTCATTAAAGGAATAAGCTCTGCTTCTTCGTGGATGTCATGAGGTGACAAATTGTCTAAACTAAATATATTTCTTTTTGACATAGTATTATTTTGGTCAAACTGTCAGAAAAAGACAGGTTTCGCGTGTGCAATATGACTTTTAATTAATGGTCTATAAATAAGTCAATAGTTATGCCAATGTTATGATGCAGTTTTTTCCGACGAAAGAAAATGAAGTATTAAAGTTTGTTAGAAAACATTTTAAAAAAAGTTAATTAAAATAAACTTCATAATAATTGCTTATATTTTTAAAGTATTCAAAATAGACATTTATTTTATGTGTGACTTTTATATGATGTATGTTTCTAATTTAATGTAATATTTAGATAAAAAGCACAAATGGGATATAGAATTGATTTAAAGAATGAAGAGAAGACAGCCCCTATGAAAGAAGAAAAAGTAAACTCAAAAGCTTATAAAATATTACTGGTTGAAGACAATAACTTAACAAATAAGTTAATCACAAATATTCTCGAGAAAAATAACTATAAAGTAGTTGTTGCTGTAGATGGTCTGCAAGCTATCGATATGGTAGAAACAGAAAACCCCGATGTGGTGCTTACCGATATTTTGTTACCCATGAAAAACGGTCTTGAGATCATAGACTTTGTCAACAAAAACAAGCCTGATATACCGCTTATAGCAATCTCTGGTTATGGTGAAGAAGAAAATACTGTCGTGGAGGCTTTTAAATTAGGTGCTGATGATTTTATTGGCAAACCTTTTAGTCCTAATGAGCTTCTAGCAAGAATAGAGCGTCTATTAAAAGACAGAGAATAATTTTATGGAACACGTAGAAGAAATTACAAGATTTTATGTGGTGCCAATACTTTTATTTTTCTTTTTTGGTTTTTTTGTCCTACTCATTTTAGCACGTTTTTTTTATAATGTTAGAAAAAAAAGAATTGAGAATGCAGAAAATAAAATTATAGCTTTTTTAATTGATAATTTTACTTCGGGTTATTCTATCGAAGAAATTATTGCTAATTCCAAAACGTTTATAAAAACAATTCCTTTTAGAAGAAGTTGGTGTAAAGATGCCTTTATAAAAGAGCTTATTATTCTAAAAAATGACCTTACTAACGTTGATAATGAAGTATTGCAGCTTTATAAAGCCTTAGAACTTCATAAAAGAAGTATCAAATTAATCAATTATTATAATGTATATAACAAAAGATTAGGTTTTTTTCATTTTCAAGAATTAGAATATCATGAAGGCTTGAAATATGTCACACCTTACTTAAAAACAGGAAAAATGAGGCTTTCCTCCAATCGTAGAAAACAAAAAATTATTTCTAACGCTTATATCACTTATCTTTCTTTAACTAATAAGCCTATTGATTTTTTTGTAAATTTCCCTTTTAAAGTTTTAGAAGCAGATGTACATAAAATTATAGATGTTTTACACCACAACAAGACCAAAATACCTCGGAATATTGAAGAATGGTTAAAATCTAAAAATGATTCTATTGTGCGGATAGGGCTAAAGATTATGGTTTACCATAACTACAATGCATCTCCAAAACTTATTATTAATTTATTTAATGCTGAAAATAAAATGGTAAGATTAGAAGCTATCAATTCTGTTGCCGAACTTTATATGGTTGAAGCAGAAGAACCGCTTTTAGAATTATTTACTAAAGAAACCAGTAATAGAAATAAAAAAGGAATAAGTAGAGCGTTAGCTATAATAGGCTCAGAGAAAACAGTAAACCAATTTGCCGAAATCATAACCCTAGATAAAACACTCAATAAAGAATTAAAGCTTTATATGATTAAAACTATTGAAGAAATTGATGATAACTATTTTAGCTTAAATCAAGAAGTATTCGATAGTGAAATAATTTTGATGCGTAAGCATATACAAACTCACAACGCACTTAGTATATGAATGAGTTTTTATATCAGTTTTATCGCATTTTTGAAATTTTTATAGCTGTTTACTACGGAACTTACATCGTTTTCTATTTTATTCTTGCAATTTTATCGGTTTATGCCATAAAAAAATTTATAGACAACGTAAATTTTTTACCAGAAAAAGTCTTGACCAACACCAAATATACTGTGGGTGTCTCTGTAATTGCACCCGCTTTCAATGAGGAGACAACTATTATTGATAACGTAAATTCTTTGCTTTCGCTTAATTATCCTAATTTCGAAGTGATTATCATTAATGACGGAAGTACAGATGGTACACTTGAAGCACTCATAAAAGAGTTTAATCTAGAAAAGATAGACTTTTTTTATCAAGAAAAAATTATAACACAACGTATTAGAGCTCATTATAAATCTAAAGATTCTGTTTATACAAAACTATTGGTAGTTGATAAAGTAAACGGAAAAAGCAAAGCAGATGCTTCAAATGCTGGAATCAACTCTTCAAAATTTCCTTATTTTATTTGTACCGACGTAGATTGCATTTTAAGAAAAGACACCATCACCCAACTCATCAAACCTTTTATAGAAGAAACCGATAAAAGAACTATTGCCACTGGCGGAACCTTGAGAATGTCTAACTCTTCTGAAGTTAAAAGAGGTTATCTTATAAAAATGCATTTTCCAGAAAATTGGTACCCCAGGTTTCAAGAGTTGGAATATACCCGTTCATTTCTTTTCGGAAGAATGGCTTGGAGCCAACTCAACAGTCTTTTACTTGTTTCTGGAGGTTTAGGTATGTTTGATAAAGAAATAGCGGTAAAGGCAGGTGGGTACTGGCATAAATCGATGGGTGAAGACATGGAACTCGTTACCAGAATGCGTAAAGTAATGCACCAGCGCAAAGAAAAGTTTCAGATAAAGTATATTCCTGAAACACTTTGTTGGACAGAAGGACCATCAAATAGAAGAACATTTGTAAAACAAAGAACCCGTTGGGGAAGAGGTTTAATACAAACCTTATTCACCCATAAAAATATCTTTTTCAATCCTAAGTACGGAAAAACAGGTTTTTTAATTTTCCCATATTATTTTTTATACGAATTTCTCACTCCAATTATAGAACTCATGGGGGTAATTGTTTTCTTTTTTGTGATTCCTTTTTTAGATATAGGAGTTGATTATTCTTTCCTATTATGGATTTCAATAGCGTGTTATTTGTTCTATATTAGTATTACAATGTTATCTATCGTGATTGATGAAATTTTGTATAGAACCTATGACGATACCAAAGAAATATTAACTTTAATGATGATTGCCATTGTCGAACCATTTTTCTATCATCCCGTAAATGTATATTCCTATTTAAAAGGTTATTTTTTATTTTTAAAAGGCGGAGAACACAAATGGGGAAATATGGAAAGACAGGGTTTTAACAATAAAGAAACAAAGAACAATTAATATTCATTTATGTGAATTTCTGAATGTGCGGAAATTTTTAGTTTCTTCATTTTCAGTAAACAATAAAATTTCAAACAGATGAAAAAAGCAATTTTTGCCATATTATTTTTAGTTGGAAATATCGTTTTTAGTCAAATAAACACAGATAGTTTACTTATCAAATCTTTAGAAGACTACAAAGAAGAAAAATATGAGCTTGTTATTAAACAATCACATACGGCTATAAAAGTAGCTCCCGATTATTTAGATTTTTATCAGTTGTTGGGAAGAACTCACCAAAGTCTAAAACAAACCGATAGCGCTCGATATTATTATAAATATGTCATCGATAGAAATACGGCATATCAAGCTTCATTTACGTATCTAGCTAACCTAGAAATTGCAGAAGAAAATTATGAAGAAGCACATTTGGTTTTAGATAAAGCAATCGAAACTCATCCAGAAGAAAAAGACTTTCAGTATAAGAAATATGCACTTTATCAAATTGAAAGCAATTATGAACAAGCCTACGAATACGGAAAAGAACTTTCACAAAGAAACCCGCAAGACCAAGACCTTACACAAGAACTTATTTGGATTGAAAGCAAGTTTAAAACCGATAGAATCGGACTTAATTACAGTCTAACGCTCATCGATAGAGAAAATGTTGGTCCTTGGCACTTACCAAGCATACAATACATTAGAGAACGTTCTTGGGGTTCTTTAATTGGGCGTGTGAGTTATGCCAATAGGTTTTTTGACGGAGCATCCATTATAGATGGTTTTCAGTACGAACTGGAGTCTTATGTGTTTATGGGGAAAGAAAAAAAGAATTATTCTTACGGCCAAGTAAGTTATAGTCCAGACATTGTTTTTCCAGAATGGCAATTGGGATACTCTTATTACCATAATTTTAATAAAGGGTGGGAAACCGAATTGGGAATTCGCTACCGAAAAATAAAAACTCCTGACGATTCGTTTGTAGCAGGTGTTGCAGGTTTAGGAAAATATATAGGTTCCTATTGGGTTAACCTTCGAGGTTATTTCCTCAATTACGACAGTAAAGTTTATCCGGCCATCACACTCACCACAAGATGTTATATGAACACCCGATACGATTATGCGACAATAATTTTAGGTTACGGTAGCTCACCTGACGAAAGATCTATACAAGGTCTCATCAATCAAAGGCTTTCGGCGAGCTCTTATAGAGCAGGTTTAGGTTATTTTAGACTTCTTGGCGAACATTATGTCATAGGCATTCAAGGTGTGTATAACAATCAAGAATACATAGAAGGCGAAACTCAAAATGAATTGGAGTTATTTACGACCTTGCAGTATAAATTTTAGTTCGCTTTCGCGGAATGAAAAACGAGGCAAATAGCCTCGTTTTCTATTTTTAGGCTATAAAAAATGGTCGAGCTATATTTTCCTACCTACCTACTAACCACTTCATAAAGTAGAAGAACTCAGCACCTTGTTGTTGGCAAAAAAGATGAATAAAATAAAATGATTATTTAAGTGATGATTAATCTAGTATAGATAATATGAAATCTGTGTGTTATTCTTTTTAAGTTTTTTATTATTTAAACCATGAACAAAGCACTTACTTTATTTAGTATTTTTTTTCTTTTGTTTGGATGTATAAATAAAAAATTCAACAAAAATGAATCTAATGTTGTTTATTCAGAAAAAGAAAATGATTCCATAATAAATATTTTAAATAATTTATGTGGTCATTGGGACATAAAAGATAAATTAAAACAAAAACACTTCGTACAAGGCATTTCTTTTGGAGTGACTCAAATAGAATGTGTTTATAATATTGAAAACGAAAAATACAAGTTAATTAATCAAATCTCAATTACAGAACCATTTGTTATAAATAGGGAGGATTCTATTTTCCCTAATTCAATAGATAGTCTTTTTCTTGCTACGTCTGATTCAGTTAAAATATCAAAAAAAGAAGATCATTTCGGTTTTGAATATTATAATAAAAAATATACTAGATTTATTCCAATAGAAGTTTTAAACGATACTGTTCTAGAATTAGTTGACGGAAGAGAATATTTTAAGGTAAAAAACTGATTATTTTCTTATCTATCTTTTTTATTATAGTTGTCGCAATTTTCGCAGTTTTGCTTTCCAGGTTTCGAGTTGGGTTTTATGACGCTCGATATTTTTGAGCACTTCTTTGACCAACGGATTGCTTTCATCTACATTAGAAAAAAACTGTAAGTTGTTTTCTAACTGGCGAATTTCCGCTTTGGTTTCGTCTATCTTTTTAGATACAAAAAAAGCTTCTTTTTCTATTTTTCGATCATCGTTGGCTTCGTCTAAAGCTTGTAATTTATTCTCGTATTTCAGCATTTCTGCCTCTTTTTTACTAATGTCTAAATCACTGAAAAACTTATCTAAAGCTTTATTGAATTTCCCTTCGATATAGCGCATTTTGTAAGGCACACGACCAATTTGTTTCCACTCTGCAATTTTTGCTTTTACCAAATCGAGATTTTCTTGTGGGTTTTCGTTCATTTCCAACTCCTTTAAGCTGTCGAGCAACTGCTTTTTCTTCTCAAAAGCTTCCATCTCTTCTTTGTTCTCTTCGTCTTGTATAGCGTGAAGTCTTTCAAAATAAGCATTACAAGCTCCTTTAAAACGCTTCCAAATTTTGTCACTGTCCTTCCTGGGCACGTGGCCAATTTTTTTCCAGTCGGCTTGTATTTTTTTCATCAACGGAGTGGTCGCCTTAAAATCTTCACTGTCTTTGTTGTCTTCAGCAATTTTTACCAGCTCCATTTTTTTCTCTAAATTCTGGTATTGCTCTTTTTTTAGGTCCTTGTAGAAAGCATTTTTCTTACGGTTAAATTTTCTTACCGATTCTTTAAAGCTTTTCCAAGTAGGTTCGTTTGCCTCGCGCGGAACTTTTCCCGCTTTGAAAAAATCTTCTCGTAAAGCTTCTACTTTTTTGATGTTCTCTTGTACATTATGATGCGATGTGATTTCGCCTTGAGCGATGTCGTTTATCTTACTGATAATTTCATTTTTACGCTCCAGGTTTTTTTCTCTTCCTTTATCGAGTTCTTCGAAGTACGCCTGACGGTTTTCGTGAATTTTTTTGGTCGCTTCGCTAAACTTATCCCAAATTTCCTCACGGTATTCTCTTGCTACCGGCCCAACATCTTCTTTCCACATTTTGTGTAACATCTGTAACTCACGAAAAGCACGATTGATATTGGTTTCTTGTGCTAGCTCTTCGGCACGGGCAATCATCTTGAGTTTTTGTTCGAGGTTGTGTTTAAAATCGAGGTCTCTAAACTCACGATCGAGGTGCAAAAAGTCATAAAAACGCTCTACATGATGATGGTAATCATTCCAAACGGTATTGTAATTGTCTCGAGGAATTGGTCCCGCTTTTTTCCAACGTTCTTGTAATTCCTTAAAATCATTAAAATTAGATTGCATATCGGCTCCAGCGCCAATCATACCTTTTAGCTCCTCGATAATTGCTAAACGATTTTTAAGGTTTTCGTTAAGGTTTTTCTTAAGGTCTTTGAAGTGATTATTGCGTTTTTCTTTATAATCGAAATACAACGAGTCGAACTCATTTTTAAGCTTGGTTGCATAATGAAAATCAATTTCGTTGCCACCTTCTTCTATAAACTCCTCTTTTTTTTGCTCGTATTCTTCGTCGAATTTAGAATTGAACTCGTGTCTGATTTCTTGTACGTGTTCGCGTATGGCCTGAACCTTTTCGTTTTTTACCAAGTCTCTAATTTCTCGTATCAATTCTGCTTGGCTCATCGAGTGATAGTCTTTCAATTCGATATCGTGACGTTTGCTCACCTCTTCATCTTCGCTCTCTTCGGCAATCGCATCGTGCATCGCTTTGTGATGATTTTCAGCGGTATTTTCTACTTCTTCTTGAGGTAAATCATCCTCTTCTTGAACTTCCGCTTCTGCTTGATTTTCTATTGCTTCCTCTTGGTTTTCTTCTGTCGGATTTTCAGTGAAGTTGGCAGATTTGTTAGCTTCATCATCTTGATGCTTGATATTTTCGTTTTCAGACATTTGTTTCAATGTTTAGGTTCGTATAACTTTTGAAGTCTGAAATATAATAACAATGCCTTGTATCTACAAATAAAATAGGATAGAAAGCAGATTTTTAGGAGTTCCAGATTTCCCAAGCACGTTCGGCCTGGTATTCCAACATTTTTTGGCCGTTGGCAATTTTGCAGTTTTTTTGCTTGCCTAAGGCTAAAAAAGTAGTGATGGCAGGATTATAAACCAGATCGAAAAGCAAATGTTGTGAAGTAAGGTATTCGTAAGAAATTTCTGGATGTTGGTTGACGTTAGGGTAAGTTCCTAAAGGTGTACAATTGATAATGAGTTTGTGTGATTCAATAATTTCCTTGTTTACATCTGTGTAGGAAAAATCTTCTCCTTGCGGATTCCTACTTACGTAGGTGAAATCAATATCCATAGATTCTAAGACATGGGTAATTGCTTTAGAAGCACCACCTTTTCCTAGAATCAAGGCTTTTTGGTGTTGTTTTTCGAGTAACGGAAACAAAGCTTTCATAAATCCATAAGCATCTGTATTGTAACCCATAAGTTTTTGGTTGTCGAATTTGATGGTGTTGACTGCACCAATTTGTTGTGCTTGTTCGTCTATTTCATCCAAAAAGGGAATTACTTTTTCTTTATAAGGAATCGTAACGTTTAAGCCATTTAAGTTAGGGTTTTCGACCAAAATTTTTTTGAAATCGATGATGTTTTCGATATCGAAGTTTTGGTAATCGGCATCGATGTTTCCGTTTTTAAACTTTTCTTGAAAATATTTTCGTGAAAACGAATAAGCAATATTCTTACCGACTAATCCGTAAAGTTTCATGCTTTTATTTTTACAGGTTTACGATTGGCATTTCCGTAGCGTTCGAGCGCAAAAACGATAAGGATCCCGATAATTATAAAGACAATAGCGAAGTAAGTTTCTGGATTGCTCATATCGGGTAAATAACGGTCGTAATTGTCTAGAACTTTGTTTCCGTTACCGTCGAACAGAAGTTTACCTTGGGCGTTGGTTTTAAAAATCTTTTCTTTCCAGGGCCAAACCACTCCTAAAGAACCAGTAATAAAACCTAAAATAATAGCGTAGGTAATGTTCTTGTAATGTTTAATCACATAACCCAATAAATGTGAAAGTGTGACCAAACCAACTACAGAACCAAGTGTAAATGATGTAAGTACTTGCAACAGTCGCATGCGTTCTGGGTTTTCGGTAAACGAAAAATCTAAGGTGAAAATATCGGTAATGGTATCAAAAAGCGCATTGACCGAATCGACTAACAACAAGACATAATTTCCGATAAGGATAAGAATAAATGAGCCTGAAAGACCGGGTAAAGTCATTCCGGAAACACCAATAATACCACAAATAAATACAAACCAGAGATTGTCGTTCTCTACGGCAGGTTCGAGTAAACTTATGCCAACACCAACCAACATACCAACACCAATAAAAATAAGTGTTTTTGCCGAATTGAGCTTAAAATCTTTAGATATGTAATAAATAGATCCTATGATCATTCCAAAGAAAGTGGCCCAAACATAGAGTTCGTAGTATTTGATAAAAAAGTCCAATACTTTAGAAACGCTAAAATAGCTAAAGACCATTCCTAATACCAAGAGCGTTAAAAAGCGTCCGTTGATGTAGTAGTAAAAACTTTCGTACCGCTTATTGATAAGGAGTTTAAAAGCCTTAAGGTTAAATTTTTGTAGTGAATAAATAAATTCCTCATAAAAACCAGCAACAAAAGCTACGAGACCACCAGAAACGCCGGGAACTTTATTGGCAGCACCCATGGCAAGTCCTTTTAGAAAAAGGAAAAGTTTGTCTTTTGGCGATCTATTGTGGTGCATGTTCTGGTTTTTCTTCTGCTATTTTCTCTAAAATTACAATTAAAATAAATCCGACCAACATCAAAAGTATAGAAAATAAAAGTTGTGGTTCTCCATCAAAGTTCCAAGGTAAAACCGATTCTTCTTTCATTACAAATTCTTTGTCACCAATTGTTACTGTTTCTAAGGTGTGTTTCCATGGCCATATTTTGTTGAGTGAACCAGCAATAAAACCAGTAAGAATAGCCAAAGTTGAGTTTTTGTAGTTTTTAAAAAGCCATTTGAGAATTCTAGAAAATATGAGTAAGCCTGTAATTGCACCAAGACCAACAACAGCTATTTTTTTAAAATCGAAATTGTGTACAGCTTCAGTAATGTTTTTATAAGCACCTAACAATACCAAGATAAAAGCTCCGCTAATTCCGGGTAAAATCATCGCACAAATTGCAATAGAGCCAGCAAGAAACAAAAACCAACTATTGTCGTTAGAAACCAAAGGAGGTAAAAGGGTAATGTAAAAAGCCACGACCGAACCTAAAATCATTTGGATCACCAGATAGACATTCCATTTTTCGATTTGTTTGGCGACAAACCAAATACTTGACAAAACCAAACCAAAAAAGAACGACCAAATAAGGACGGGGTGATTTTCTAATAGGTAATTTGCCAGTCGCATGAAAGTAAAAATGCTAAAAAGAATACCTCCTAATAAAGCAATGATGAAGTTTCCGTTGAGTTTTTTCCAAAAAGCATTGAAACCTTCTTTTTTCCATACTCTAAGGAGGCTTAAATCGATATTGCTTATCGTGTAAATAAGTTCTTCGTAAATACCGGAAATAAACGCAATGGTACCACCAGAGACACCAGGAACGGTATCTGCTGCACCCATTGCTACACCTTTCAGGGAAATAACAAGGTAATCTTTTAGTGTTCTTTTCATGAATTGGCAAATTGAACAGCTAAAATACTAAAACAATTAAAAATTGCACCAATAAAAAGGAAGTTGCTAGATGCTGGAAAAAATTATTTATTGAGATACTTTCCGATAATGTGCTTTACACTATCTCTTTCAAAAATATCAGGGAAAAGTTCACTTACAATTACAGAGTATTCTGCATCTATTTTTACTGCATTTTTTAAATGATAATAGCCTTTATCACCTTCGTTAATTCTAAAGAATAAACCAGCAATGCGGTATTCTATTTCGGCATAGTCAGGATGAAACTCACATGCTTCAAACATCGTCTGTAAAGCCATATTGTATTCGCCTAGAATAATCAATAAATCGGCACGAGTAATGTAAGTTTCAAGCTCGTAATTTCCTAATTCTAAGCATTTTCTCAAACCTCGCTCAGCTTCTTCTAAGAAGGCAAGCTTTTGGTTGATGTAGGTGTATTTTTTCCAATACTTGATGTTTTCTTCATCAATTTGTAGGGCTTTATTGATGTAGTAAAGTGCTTTACGGAATTGCTTTTTACGGATATAAAAATTGGTAAACTCTATCCAAGCTTTGTCTAATAGAGGATCATCTTCAACTGCTTTATTGAAATAGTGTAACGCTAAATCTTCAACGCCCATTTTTTCATAACATTTTCCTATACGCAAGAAGGCAAACGCAGTGGGGTCGTCAAGTTCTAAAGTGATTTGATAATTTTCTATCGCTTCTTGAAAACGATTTAGTTTTTCCAGAACTTTTCCTTTTTCAAGGTAAGCACCAATAAAATATTCATCAGAAATAATCGCAAAATCGTATGCTTCTAAGGCTTTTTTGTATTCTTTTTTCTTATTGTAAAGTTTGCCAATTTGGTGCCAAGCCACTTCACAATATGGGTTGATGTCGATATATTTTCCAAGGTAAGCTATCGCTTGGTCTTCTTGGTCTAAATTTTCGTAACAGAAGATAAGGTTATACAAAGCACTGTAATCTTCATCATCAATATCTAGGCATGCCATTAAATTACCTTTGGCATTTTCATAGTCTTCCAGAAATAGGTATTCCATTGCCAAAAGCGAATAGACATCGGCAGCATCATCGGTAAGTTCTAGAGCTATTTGAAGCATTTCTATCGCTTTGTGGTGGCGATTCCTTTTGGAATAAACATTGGCTTTCTGAATGTAAATTTCTTCATTAGAAGGCTCGAGATGATCGATACTTGCTAAGATGTCTTCTGCCTCTTCGAGTTTGTTTTCGAAAATATAAATCTCAACTCTAAAAAGTAAAAGGTGAGTAGAAGTAGGGTGTTGCTCTAAGCCTAACTTTACAGCCTTTTTAGCAAGTGCTATTTTACCTGTTTCAAGATAATGGTAAATAATGGTTTCAAATTCGCTCGAATCGAAAAACAAAATATCATTTGTTTTGAGCATCGATTCAAATTTTGATAGCGAGAAATTAGGATCTTCGTTTTGACTTAAATGCATACACGAAATTTTTGTATTTCTACATTTTTAAAGTTAAAGAGTAATTACCTTGGTTTTGGTTAGCGAATGTGATTGTTGTTAACAAATTAATTAACAGTTGTCGTGATTTCGTCCAAAAGACTTAAAATGATTTCACAACCTTCTCTTATTTCTTCATGTTTAATCGTAAGTGGTGGTGTTATCCTTACAGCCTTTTTTTCAAACAATAGCCAAAATAGTACCAAACCTTCTTCTTTGGCTCGTAAAATGAGTTGGTTGGAAATATTTTCAGACTTGCAGATAAGTGCTAACATCAGTCCGCTTCCGCGAATTTCCTCGATTAGCGGATGCTGTAAGAGTTTCCTGAAAAGTTTTTCTTTTTCTAAAGTTTGGGCAATCAAATTGGTTTCGGTTACCTCTTTTAGAGTTGCCAAAGCAGCTGCCGCAATGACAGCATTTCCGCCAAAAGTCGTAATATGTCCCATTTTTGGGTTGTCACTCAGCGAATTGATAACTTTATTTTCGGCAACAAAAGCTCCTGCAGGCAAACCGCCAGCCATTCCTTTACCAATCACCAAAACATCAGGAACAACATTGTATTTCTGATAACCAAATAAAAACCCAGTTCTACCAAAACCTGGTTGTATTTCATCTAAAATCAATAATGCTCCAACTTTTTCGCACTTTTGTTTTACTTTTTGAAGAAAATTGTTTTTAGGTTCAATAAAACCAGCGCCACCTTGAATACTTTCTAAAATAACTCCCGCTGTTTTTTCGGTAATCAAATCTAAGGAAGCTTCGTTATTAAATTCCAAATGATTGATTTCCGGAATTAAAGGTTCAAAAGGAATTTTTTGTTCAGTTTTGGTCATCAAACTTAACGAACCCATCGTATTTCCGTGGTAAGCTGTTTTTGCGGCAATAATTTCTTTTCTGCCAGTATAACGACGCGCCAATTTTAAAGCACCTTCTATGGCTTCGGTTCCGCTGTTGACGAGATAAGTTGTCGCCTTTGGGACTTCGATATGTTGGGCAAGAAGTTTAGAAAAATCGATGGCCGGTTGTTGGGCAAACTCACCATAAACCATCACGTGCAAATATTTTTGTGCCTGTTCTGTAATCGCTGCTACTACTTTGGGGTGACAGTGACCCAAACTACAGGCTGAAACTCCAGCCACAAAATCGAGGTATTTCTTTCCGCTTTTAGCGTAAATATAACTTCCTTTGGCATATTCTACCTCAATCCCGAGCGGGTTCGGAGTGGTTTGTGCTTGGTATTTTAGAAAATCCTTAATCACTTTTTTTACGCTTCAGCGGAATTAGTTTTGGTTTTTCGAGCTCTAAACTGTCTCTCTCGTGGTGTTGAAGTATCTCTGGCGTTAGACGCGAATTTTTATTGATAATTTCTTCTGCCTTTTCTTCAATTTCTTTATCAAAAAAGTCTTTTTCTTCCTCTGGTAATGGGATTCCTCTAATTTTGGTAAGTTCTAACGGCGGATCATCTTTAAACAAATCTGCTTTAGTTAGAATTTGCTCGTCACCTCGCCAATTAAAACCTCGCAACTTCCGAGCGTTTTTAGGGAAGTTTTCTTCTTTCATCAAATTGCTGTTTACATCGGTGAGATAACGAATACCAATAATTTCCTGATTTTCGAAGGTGATTTGAATACTAGACGATTCGGTTTTATCGATACCAATAAGTTCGCCTGCTTCGTTTCTGGAGTAAAAAATAGTCTCGGTATTTTTAATGAAATTGGCTTCGGTAATTTCGTTGTTTTCAAATAAGCCGTACATTTCTTTACCTTTTACTTGATTAAAACCTTCGATACTATCTTGCTGAATCATAAAAGCATTGTAAAATACCTTTAAACTGTCAAGTTTTTCTGTTTTTACATTGTTCAGAAGAAAAATAGTGTCACCTGTCATTTGGTTTTCTCCTGACCAAAAAATAGGTTTCCCCAGCATTTTGGTAATTCCTCGGTTTTCTATCATTACCACAGAATCACATTTTCCGCTAAGGTCAGATTTATAGAGTCGCGTATTACGATAGCCTCTAATCACTCTGTTTTTGGTTTTTCCGGTAATCATTAAGGTATCGCTATGAATGTGGATTGAATCTTTGTCTTGTTGCATCGAAGCCAAAGCTCGTTTGGTAATAAATACAGAATCCCGATCGCGGTAAACTTCTGCATAATGACCTTTAATGATCGATTTATTTGCGGTATCGGTTACTTTGATATTGTTGGTTGCCGAAGCGAAATTTTTTGTTCGATTGAAATATATACTATCGCCTTCAAGTTTTCTGTTTTCGTAATAAACCGTAGAATTTTTCACGAAATAACCTTTGTCAGTTCGAGTGTCGTAAAAACCACGCTCACAATAGATTTCGCTTGTTTTTCCTTTGATAGTGGAAGGTCCGTAAAGGTATGCGTGGCCTGTTTCCGTATAAAAATCGAGTTGTTGCGAATTGATTTTATATTCTGGATTAGTGACTACTACGTTTCTTTTAAATGAAACTTTCTCTTGATCTAAAAAATAATGCCCAATTCTACTAGTGATGGTACTTGCGGTGTCTCTTACTGTCCCACCACTGCGGTAAAAAGCTTGTTGTTTGTTGCGATCAAAAAATAAAGTATCCGTAGTTAAACGATTATCAGGTGTTTTTAAGTTGACGTTATTACTCGCAAAAGCAAATTTGGTTTTTCCGTTGTATTCGGCATAACTACTCGTCATGGTTATCGTATCACCTTGAATCATTTTTACGTTTCCGAAGGCTTTAAAAAAATCGTCTTCTTCGTAAAAAATAGCTTGATCACACCAAACTTCTATACCTTCGTGGTTAAAATACACCTGCTCGGTTACTTTACTTAACAGAAAAGCACCAGGATATTTCTCTTCGTCTTTGATAGATCTTTCGCTGGTATAGTCTATCCTCTTGGTTTTGGTAGAATCTTGCGCATAACCAAAAACGGAAGTCAATAAAAAAAGAAATAATAAAAACTTAAAATTCAAGCGAAATAATTTTATATCAAAAGTAAGGATAATACTTTTTCTGATAATCAAAAAACGCTCCAATTTTTTGGAGCGTTCTCTGTATTTACCTTAAGATAGTTTGTTTTCTGTCGGGCCCTACCGAAACTACTTTTATCGGAACTCCAATAAAATCTTCGATGTATTTGATGTATTTTTTTAAATTTTCAGGAAACTGATCTTCACTTGTCATTTTAGTTAAATCTTCTTCCCAACCTTCTACTTCGTCGTAAATAGGGGTAACATTTTCTTCTTCGATACTAAATGGAAGATAATCTATTTCTTTGCCTTTATAGTTGTATTTTGTACAAACCTTAAGTTTATCAAAACCACTTAAAACATCACCTTTCATCATCATCAGTTGCGTGACACCATTTATTTGTACGGCATATTTTAAAACCACTAAATCTAACCAACCACAACGCCTTGGTCTTCCTGTAGTTGCTCCAAATTCGTTACCGATTTTTGCCATTCTCTCACCAGTTTCGTCAAATAGTTCTGTAGGGAAAGGGCCACTTCCAACACGTGTGGTGTAAGCCTTGAAAATCCCAAAAACTTCTTTGATTTTATTTGGTGCAACTCCCAAGCCAGTACAAGCTCCAGCAGCAGTGGTATTGCTGGAAGTTACAAAAGGATATGTTCCGAAATCGATATCGAGTAGCGAACCCTGAGCACCTTCGGCCAAAATGCTTTTACCATCGTTTTGTGCTTGTTGTAGGTATTCTTCAGAATCAATAAAAGTGAGGCTTTTTAATACTTTAATCGCTTCAAAAAACTCTTTTTCTAATTCTGGTAAATCATATTGTATATCGACATTATAGAAAGCGATCATCGACTCGTGCTTGTTGGCGAGATTTCTATACTTTTCTTTCCAATTGTCGAGTTCTAAATCGCCAATCCGCAAACCGTTTCTGCCGGTTTTATCCATATAGGTTGGGCCAATTCCCTTTAAGGTAGAACCAATTTTTGCTTTTCCTTTTGCTGTTTCTGAAGCGGCATCTAAAATTCTGTGTGTTGGCAAAATAATATGCGCTTTACGCGAAATAAGAAGTTTTGATTGGTAATCGATGTTGTATTTATCGAGATTGTCCAGTTCTTTTTTAAAGATTACAGGATCAATCACTACGCCATTTCCTACTACATTGATGGCGTTTTTATGAAAAATACCTGAAGGAATCGTGTGTAAAACGTGTTTGATGCCATCGAATTCTAAAGTGTGTCCTGCATTTGGTCCGCCTTGAAAACGTGCAATAATATCGTATTTTGAGGTAAGCACGTCAACAATTTTTCCTTTGCCTTCGTCTCCCCATTGTAATCCTAGTAGCAAATTTACTGCCATATGAAAGTTGTATTTTTATTTGGAATTTTTTCTGTTTCCGTAAAAGTAAAGCGAGTGGTTAGTGATTTCGATGTCAAAAACTTCTTCGATGGTTTTTTTGATCGACTGAATTCTTGGGTCACAAAATTCGATGACTTCACCGGTGTCGGTTAATATTACGTGGTCGTGTTGTCTGTCAAAGTAAGATTTTTCGTACTGTGCTTGGTTTTTTCCAAACTGGTGTTTTCTAACCAAACCGCATTCTAACAAAAGTTCTATCGTGTTGTAAAGTGTTGCTCTACTCACACGGTAGTTTTTGTTTTTCATCAATATGTATAGAGATTCGATATCAAAATGCTCATCGCTTTCGTAAATCTCTTGAAGAATAGCATATCGCTCTGGTGTCTTGCGATGTTTGTTCTCTTCGAGGTACTTTGTAAAAACATTTTTTACAATCTCTTGGTTTTTATTCTCTTGCTTTGTTTCCATAATCGGTTACAAATTTAAAATTTATTCACGGGTTACTTTATCAATTCCGTTTATTTTTTTTAAGCGGGTTATTAACTTTTTAAGAATGGTATTGTTTTTTACCACCACGGTAATTTTTCCTGAAAAAATACCGTCGTTACTTTCAAAAGAAATATTACGCATATTTACGTGTAAGTTGGTCGAAATTACTTTTGTAATCTGACTCACCAAACCTAAATTGTCGATTCCGGTAAGTTGTAAAACGGCTTTAAACTCTTCTTGGCTCGAGTCTTTCCATTTAGCAGGCATAATGCGATAAGCATAGTTGCTCTGTAGCTGAATGGCATTAGGACAATCTTTTTTATGTACTTTGATACCCTCATTTACGGTTATAAAACCAAAAACGCTATCGCCAGGAATGGGATTACAACAATTTGCCAAGGTATAATCTAAAGTTTGCTCGTCTTTTCCAAAAACCAATAAATCTAAGTTGTGTGTGATCTCATCTTTATCGATCTCATCTGCAACTTTTGGTTTTCTAATTTTGTTTTTAAAGAAAGATACAAACGCATTGCTTCTAGAGGCTGCATAATCTTTAAGGGCTTGGTTGTCAATAGTTCCGTAACCAACTCTAAAGAAAAGATCTAAACTGGTTTTAAGCTTAAAAAACTTGATAAGTTCAGTTATGGTTTGGTTGTTAAAAGGAATTTTTAGCGATTTGAGTTTACGTATCAAAATGGCTTTTCCTTCTTCGGCAACTAGCTTGTGCTCTTCTTTTAAGGAAGATTTTATTTTTGATTTTGCCCTTCCGGTAATCACAAAATCCAACCAGTTGTTGGTTGGTCTTACATTTTCTGAGGTAATAATTTCGACTTGATCCCCACTTTTAAGTTCGTGGCTTAACGGCACCAACTTTCCGTTTACTTTGGCGCCACGCGTTTTTACCCCAACTTCGGTGTGAATAGCAAAAGCAAAATCGAGTGGAGTAGCACCTTTTGGTAATGATTTTAAATCACCTTTTGGCGTAAAGACAAAAATCTCTTTCGAATAGAGGTTGAGTTTAAATTGACGTACAAAATCTACCGCATTAGCTTCGCTATTTTCTAAGGCATCTTGTAATTTATTGAGCCATTGTTCTAAAATCTCATCGTCTTGCTTAGCTCCGTGTTTGTATTTGTAGTGTGCTGCATAACCTTTTTCAGCAATTTCGTTCATTCGTTTACTGCGAATTTGCACTTCTACCCAACGTCCTTTAGGGCCAACAACGGTAATATGCAAAGCTTCATAACCCGTAGATTTAGGGGAAGAAATCCAATCTCTTAACCGAATGGGATTCGGGCGAAAATGATCGGTTACAATCGAATAGATTTTCCAGGCGAGAAATTTTTCTTCTTCTGGTTTACTTTTGTAGATAATTCTAATGGCAAACTTGTCGTAGACTTCGTCGTAAGTAATATTTTGCTTCTGAATTTTCTTTCGGATAGAAAAAATAGACTTCGGTCGGCCTTTAATTTCGTAATTGATATTTTCTTTATCCAAAGATTCCGAAATAATTTTATTGAACTGGTTGATATATTCATCCTGCTCTTCTTTACTCTCCTTTACTTTATTGAGAATGTCGTTATATACTTCAGGTTCGGTGTATTTTAAACTTAAATCTTCGAGTTCGGTTTTGATGTTGTACAAACCAATTCTATGAGCCAAAGGCGCATAAATATATAAAGTTTCAGAAGCGATTTTTACTTGTTTGTCGGCTCGCATGGCATCCATCGTTTGCATGTTATGTAAACGATCGGCAATCTTGATGATAATCACACGCACATCATCATTCAGCGTAAGCAACATTTTTCTAAAGTTTTCGGCTTGAAGCGAAACATCTGTTCCGTGTTCAAAATGGCTTATCTTGGTAAGCCCATCTACAATTTTGGCAATGATTTCGCCAAACATATCTTCGATATCTTTGAGAGTGTATGGCGTGTCCTCTACCACATCGTGAAGTAATGCTGCTGCAATAGAAGTTGCGTCGAGACCAATTTCTGAGGCCACAATCTTTGCCACCGCAATCGGATGAAAAATATAAGCTTCTCCAGACTTGCGACGTTGTTCTTTATGAGCATCAACAGCCGTTTCAAAAGCTTTTCTAATGAGTATTTTATCTTCATCGGAAAGCGTACGATAGCTTATACGCAAAAGATCTTTGTACTCTTGTGCTATTTTTTTGTTTTCTTCTTCTAAGTATTCTTCCGTCAACATAAATTCTAAGATATAAAATCTTTATTAGTTTTCTAAATTTTTAATGCGTTGTAGCAAAGTAGGGTGGGAATAATGAAAAAATACATACCAAGCATGTGGTGTGAGGTTACTAAAGCTATTGCTTGATAATTTTTTTAAACTCGAAATGAGCATATCTTTTTGGTGGGTTTTT
Organism: Mesonia sp. K7; assembly: GCF_003233725.1. Taxonomy (GTDB): domain Bacteria; phylum Bacteroidota; class Bacteroidia; order Flavobacteriales; family Flavobacteriaceae; genus Mesonia. The sequence continues at coordinate 36,389 of NZ_QKQV01000001.1, read as the reverse complement.
TTAGCATAGTCGTCTGCTTGGTATTCAAACTTTCGGCTAAGAAGGTTAGAAAACAAACCTGTAATTTCTGAAATAGGAGAATATAAAATCCCGAAGACAATCAAGCCGATATGAAAACTGGGTTGGGTGACATTTAAAGCTTCCGCGAAAATAGGATTGTTAATGAACAACGAAAGCAGCCAAAGTGTAAAACCGGTAAGTATAACAGAAGTTGCAAGATTGTAAATGATATGCCTTTTTTTGTAATGACCTACTTCATGGGCCAAGACAGCAACAATCTCTTCCTCTTCTAAATCATTAACCAAAGTATCGAAAAGTGTGATACGCTTTTGTTTACCAAAACCAGAAAAATAAGCATTGGCTTTGGTGCTTCTTTTCGAGCCATCAATGATAAAAATATTTTCTAATTTAAAACCAATTTTAGAAGCGTAAGTTTCAATTTTATCTCGTAAGCTTCCATCTTCTAAAGGAGTTTGTTTGTTGAAAAGCGGTACAATGAGTTTGCTGTAAAACATATTGATAAATACCGAAAATACAGTAATAATCAACCAAGCATAAATCCAGAAATTTTCGCCCGTAGTTTGGTAAAACCAAATGATAACTGCGAGAATTAACCCACCAAGAACAGCGCCAAGCAACCAGCCTTTGATTTTATCCAAAAAGAATGTTTTTCGGATAGTTTTATTAAAACCGTATTTTTCTTCAATCACAAAAGTGTTGTAGTAAGCAAATGGTGTGGTGAGTATATCACTCGCCAACATAATCATTCCGAAAAAGAGTAGGGCGACTATAATTTCATTTTCCGAAAAATTTCGAGCAAGTTCATCGACAAAAGCAAAACCGTCAAAAAAGAAAAATGCTACCGTTAGGATTAAAGAGAAAGTGGAAGATAATAATCCAAATCTGAACTTCTCTTTTTTGTAAGCCTGAGATTTTTCATAGGCTTCTTTTTCATATACATCTTGCAATTGGGCAGGAAGTTTGTCTCCAAAGCGTTTTGCATTGAGCACATCCAAGAAAGTATCCCAAATAAAATTGAAGATGATGATTGAAATGAGAATGTAAAATAGGATTTCTGGCGTCATTATTTTGTTATATGTTAATTGTCATTGAGTTATTTGTAAAACTTGAAACCTGAAAACTTTTAACTTAAGAATTTCGCTGTCTTTTCGCCTCAAAAATCAAAATGGCTGCAGCAACAGAAACGTTGAGCGAATCTATTTTTCCTTCCATTGGAATGATAATATTCTGTGTGGCATTCGCTCGCCAATTTTGACTCAAACCTTCATCTTCAGTTCCTACCACAATTGCAGAAGCATCTCGGTAATTTTCTTTTTCGTAGGAGTTTGAATTTTGTAAGGTTGCACAGTAAATATGGATGTTTTCCTTTTTTAGAAAATCGATAATTTCTTGTGTACTTCCTGTAAATACATTTGTCGTAAATAAACAACCTACGCTCGAACGGATGATATTTGGGTTGTATAAATCGGTTTTAGGGTTGGCAATAATTACTGCATCGAGATGGGCAGCATCGGCAGTTCGCAACAAAGCACCTATGTTTCCAGGTTTTTCGGGAGCTTCGGCAACTAAGATTAATGGTTTTTTGTGTTTAAGCTTTAAATTTTTGAGGGTATGGTTTTTACTATTTACAATCGCGATAACTCCTTCGGTACTGTTTCGGTAAGCAACTTTTTGATAAACATCCATTGAAATTTCTATCATTTCTTTCACCACATTTTGATAATCTTTCAATTCATTTTCCGAAATAAAATCTGAACAGAAAAGCAAGGTTTCGAATTGGTATTTCGCGTCAAGCGCAAGTGAAATCTCTCTTTTTCCTTCGATGACAAACAAATTTTCTTTGCGTCGTAATTTTGATTTGGCCTGCAATTGCAACAAATGTTTGATGGTTTTGTTTTGTAGGCTTTCTATTTTTTTCATTAGCCTTTCAGGTTTTTATTGACCAACAAAGCTACCACATAATTGTAACTTTGCATACCTTGGGGTTGGTTGTTTACTTTTAAATATTGGCCGTAAAAGAGTTTGAAAAAGGGTTCTAACGGATTTTCATGTTCCAACCAAAACTGATGGATTTGTTGGTATTCTTTGATAATTCCAGGGTTGATACTCGCATAAAGATTTTCCGAAAGACAAACATCTCTCTTGCTCACTTCACCCAAACAATAGCTTAAAGCGAAAGTATAACCAGCATATTTCATGTATTCGTTAGGATGACTCATCGTGACCAAACACGCCATATAATTGGCTTCGTTTTCTTTGGCGAACCCCAATTGATGTCCAATTTCGTGACTTGTGGTTGTTGGTAATTTAAACAACGGAATTTTGGTGTTGATTTGTGCTTCGTTAGTAATCGGGTTAAGATAACCGTTAAAGCCCATTATGGTTAGAAAATATCGAAATAGAGAAGGTTTTACACTTGCGTTATTATAGGTGAGTTCAGGATATTGTTGCTGTATATGATGGTAACCCTCTACCGAAAGTCTGAAAACCTCTTTCTTATCGAATGGGAAATTAACCGTGACCGAATCACTTTTAGCCAAACGATGATGTAATTCGTTGCTTTTTTGGATGAGATATGTTGTATACTTTACTAGACTTTCTGTATCATAATCGGCTTCAATTTCGAGACTTTGATGAAGCGGTAAACGGTAATAATTGAGTCCCCAATTTATGTGAAATAAGAAAAATAAGATAGAAACTTTCGCGAAAGCAGCAATCACCCACTTTTGTGGATTTTTAAAGCGAGAGATGATTCTTTTCCGTAACCAAACAATAAAAAAGAAAACAAGCAAAGCATAAAAAACATCACCGATAGAAAAAGGAAAATAGCCTAAAAACTTCCTTAAAATATTAGAAATATATATGTATATACCGTTGCTGTAAAACTCTTCTACCCAGGCTGGATTTCGCTTTAAAATAAAAATCACCAGCATTTGTAGTGGTAGCAGTAAAGCAAGAATTAGGTTTCGACTCATTTTCACGGGCTAAAAATACAAACAAATTCACCGCTGTCAAATTTTAAATTTGCATTTGAAACCTATATTTTTGCATCAAAACAAACAAAAATGAACGAAGAAATTAGAAATATAGAACCTAAAAATGTTTGGAACAATTTTGCCGATTTGAACGCTGTACCGCGAGCTTCCAAAAAAGAAGAGCAAGTCATACAATTTATGCTTGATTTTGGTAAGAAATTAGGTTTAGAAACCATAAAAGATAAGATAGGTAATGTCATCATCAAAAAGCCTGCAACATCAGGTTACGAAGATCGACAAACCATTGTGATGCAATCACACCTAGATATGGTTCATCAAAAAAATAATGACACTCAGTTTGATTTTGCCACACAAGGAATTGAGATGTATATCGATGGCGATTGGGTAAGAGCCAAAGACACAACGCTAGGAGCAGACAATGGTTTGGGCGTTGCAACAATTATGGCGATTTTAGAAAGTGATACCATCGAGCATTCAGCAATAGAAGCTCTATTTACGATTGATGAAGAAACGGGAATGACAGGTGCAAAGCAGCTCGACAACAGCATTCTTAAAGGCAGTATTTTATTAAATTTAGACACCGAAGAAGATGATGAAATTGGCATTGGTTGTGCTGGCGGTGTCGATATTACGGCTTCTCACGCTTACGCGGAAGAAGACACTCCATCAGATCATACAGGTTTTAAAATCTCAGTAAAAGGCTTAAATGGCGGGCATTCTGGGATGGATATCATCAAAGGTTTAGGAAATGCCAATAAGTTGATGAATCGTGTGCTTTTTGCCATTCAAGAAAGTGGTTTGCGTATCGCCGAAATAAATGGCGGAGGTTTACGCAATGCCATACCAAGAGAAAGCAATGCTATAGTTGCTGTTTCAGATAAAGAAATTATTGACTTTAAGACGAGTTTTGGAGAAATTTCTAAAGCTATAAAAGAAGAATACAAAACGTTAGAAGAAGATCTGTCAATTACTTTTGAAGAAATTGATACACCAAAAAAAGTAATGCCATTAAGCGTTCAAACTGCTTTTTTACAATCAATATTTGCGGTTCATAATGGCGTTTTTAGAATGAGCCCTGCTATAAAAGATTTAGTAGAAACTTCAAATAATGTAGCTAGAATCACGGCTGAAAATGGCAAAATAGAAGTACTATGTTTAACACGTTCTTCGGTAGAATCAAGTAAAGAAAATTTGGTAAATACGATTAAATCGGCTTTTGAGTTGGGTGGTTTTGAAGTGGAGCTGAGCGGCGATTATCCTGGTTGGTCTCCCAATCCAGATTCTGAAATTGTAAAAACACTTGCCAAAATTTATAAACAACAAAATGGCGAAGAAGCTCACGTTGCGGCTTGTCACGCTGGTTTAGAATGTGGTATTATTGGTAGTCATTACCCAAATTTAGATATGGTTTCTTTTGGTCCGACCATACGAGGAGCACATTCACCAGATGAAAGAGCGAGCATCAGTTCTATGCAAAAGTTTTGGAAGTTTACTCTGGAAGTTTTAAAGAATATTCCAAAAAAATAAAACATCATTTTAAAAAATGAAGTCACACAAAAAAAAAGTCCTCAATTGAGGACTTTTTTTTAAAATTTCCTTGAAAATTAAGCTTCATCATAAATATCATCATAAGGATTTCCTTTAGTTATAAAGAAACTACCATCTACAAAACGATGGTGTAAATCTAATTTGGCAATTTGTTTAAAATCGTCTTCATCAAGATTAATACCTGTACTTTGTATGTTTTGCACAATTCGTTCTTCATTGGTTGACTTAGGGATGACTGCGGTACCACGAGTTTCTGCCCATTTTATAGCTACTTGAGCTGGCGAAGCACCGTGTTTTTTAGCAATATGATTAATGACTTTATTGTCTAATAGAGCTTCTTTTTCTTCATTATTAATTTGAGGTTTTATACTTGCTCTGCCTAAGGGCGAATATGCTGTAAGTAAAATTTCGTTTTTACTGCAAAATTCAATTAAATTGTTTTGCTGTAAATAGGGATGGAGCTCAACTTGATTCATTTCAGGAATTTCTGAAGTAGCTTTCATTAATCCTTCTAGTTTTTTTGGACTGAAATTAGATACACCAATATGTTTAGTTAAACCTTTTTGCTTGGCATTTATCATTCCTTCCCAAGTTTCTTCTAACGGAATTTCATCTAACGAAGCATAATCATCGTCATTTTTAGGGAAACTTTTTATACCAGGTTTAAAAGCTACTGGCCAGTGAACTAAATATAAATCAAGGTAATCAAGTTGTAAGTCTTTAAGCGTGTTTTGTAATGCAGGTAAGACATCTTCTTTCTTATGGGCGTTATTCCACAGTTTTGAGGTTATAAAAAGGTCTTCTCTTTTTACAACACCTTCATTAAATAATTCCGCGAAAGCTTCACCAACTTCTTTTTCATTGCCATAAACCGCAGCACAGTCAATATGTCTATAACCATTTTTGATAGCGTGTTTTACAGCATTTTTCACTTTTTCAGGTTCAGATTGCCAAGTTCCCAAGCCAATCGCAGGCATTTTATCGCCGTTTTTAAATTTTAATTCTTTCATGCTCTATTTTTTCTTTTAATATAGGAAGTATGATGTTTTACACGAAATCATTTTGAAGGTTTAATATAAGTTTATGATTTATTGCTTCGCGGATGATATTTTTCTAAAACATCAAAGAGTTTTTTATTGTCGATATGCATATAAATTTCAGTAGTAGCAATACTTTCGTGGCCAAGCATTTGCTGTATACTGCTCAAATCGGCTCCGTTTTCTAACAAATGCGTGGCAAAAGAATGCCTAAAGGTATGCGGACTTATATTTTTGTTGAGGTTTGCTTTTTCAGCCAAGTCTTTTACAATGGTAAAAATCATAGCTCGAGTAAGCTGATTTCCTCTTCGGTTTAGAAATAAAATATCTTCTTTTCCTTTTTTTGGAGTTTGATGAATTCTTATTTCGTTTTTATACAATAAGATATATTTTTTTGTAACTGGACTTACAGGAACAAAACGTTGTTTATCACCTTTTCCTGTTACTTTTATAAAGTTTTCTTCAAAAAAAAGATCGGATATTTTTAGGTTGATGAGTTCAGAAACACGAAGGCCACAACTGTAAAGTGTTTCTATTATAGCTCTGTTTCTTTCACCTTGCGGATGAGAAAGATCAACAGTTCTGATGAGTAAATCGATTTCCTCTAAATTTAGCGTATCGGGTAGCTTTCTACCAATTTTTGGAGCTTCTACAAGTTCAAGAGGATTTTTGTCTCGGTAGTTTTCAAAAACCAAATAATCAAAAAAACTGCGTAAGCCAGAGATAATACGAGCTTGACTTGTGGTATTCATCGTTTTGGCTACTTCGTAAATAAATTCCTGAATTTGATTTTCATCAATTTTTATAGGAGAAACGGAAATTTTATTTTTTTCTAAAAAAGTGATAAGTTTTTGAATATCATAAGAATAACTTACAATAGAATTATCAGAAAGACCTCTTTCTAATTTGAGGTAATAATTAAAATCGTTGAGCGCATCTTTCCAATTCATAAGCTAAAAATAGAGGTTATTTAAGAGATTTTAAGGGGTTTTTGTGTTTTATTTAAGACTTGTTTAAGACTTAGACTCTTAATTTTGGTCAAAACTTAAAAACAACAATGATGAGAAAATTAATTTTAGCAGTAACTTTTGTAACTGCATCAATTTTTACCGCAAATGCACAAGCCGATTCAGACTTAGTACAAATTGGTTTAAAAGGGGGTGTAAACCTTGCCACAGTTACCAGTGATGAAGATAGCTTTGATGAACCGAAATCAAGAACTAGTTTTAACTTGGGGTTTGTGGCAGAAGTACCCTACTCAAATCGTTTTTCTTTACAAGGAGAGGTGTTATATTCGGGGCAAGGTTTTGAAATCGAGGAAATCAACGTAGAAGGAGAAAATGCTGAATATCAGTTAGGCTATATTCAGATTCCAGTTTTAGCCAAACTCTACTTAATAGAAGGATTGAATATATATGCTGGTCCGCAAATTGGTTTTCAAGTAAGCGAAAAAATAAAAATTGGTGATGATGAAATAGATGTGGAGGATAATCCTTTTTTAGAAGAATCTGAAGATATCGATTTTGGGGCGGCTGTTGGTGCAGGCTACAAATTTGATAACGGTTTCTTTTTAGATGCGAGATACAACCGTGGGTTTTCAGAATTATTTGAAAGTTCAGATGCTCGTAACTCTGTTATAAGTCTAGGAGTTGGTTTTATGTTCTAAAATGAAATTTTAAGAGGATAAAAGAGCGTTTTTAGCGCTCTTTTTTTTTGTTCCATTGTTGATAACAATGTTAATAAGGCAATTGACTTATTTTTAAAAGCACTTGCTACCATTTAAAAAAATACTATATATTTGGATAAATAACTAAAAATTCAAATTATTATGAAAAAATTATTTTTAACTGCTATCGTGGCAGTATTTGGTTTAACAGTAGCACAAGCACAAGAAACTTCTTTTGGGGTTATGGGTGGTCTGACTATGGCTTCAGTATCACTTGGTGATGCTGATTCTGAATCAGAAACAGGATTTCATATCGGTCTGTTAGCAGATTTAGGTATTACTGAAAGCTTTTCAATTCAGCCAGAAGCTACTTATTCAATGGTGGATGAATTATCCGTAATTAATCTTAATGTTATCGGTAAGTATTATGTCACTGAGGGACTTAACATTCAATTGGGTCCACAAATTGGTCTTTTAGGAGGAGATGCTGCCGATGCTTGGGAAGCCCTTATAGGAGAAGATGACTTCACTAAATTAAACTTGCAACTTGCAGCTGGTTTAGGCTATGATTTTACTGAGAACTTTTTTGCTCAAGCTCGTTATGGCTTTCAATTAAATGATCACTATACAGGTGATGTAGATGGAGCTGATCTTAAGTTAAATACTTTTAACTTAAGCGTAGGTTATAAGTTCTAATGGCTAAAATTTCATTATACTAAACAAAGCGAAAACCTAGGTTTTCGCTTTTTTTTTGCTAATTAGCAAGCTAAAAAGTGAGAAGTGTTAAAGAAAAGCAAAATTACTTGCCACTGAAGTTTGGGACTCTATTTTTGCGCTGTTAAATTTTAAAAATTAATTAATCGTGAAAAAGACTTTGCTTATCGTTGCTTTCGCAGTATTCGGAATGACAGTAACAAACGCTCAGGAAGCTCAAGATGTACAATCTTTCGGCTTTACCGAAGGTGATATTCTTTTAGAAGGTAATCTCGGATTTAGCTCAACCAATGATAAAAATACCGAGACTAAATCAAGCTCATTTACCATTAATCCTAAAGTAGGTTATTTTTTATCTGATGATTTGGCTATTGGGTTAGACTTAGGCTACATGTCTAATAAAGAAGAAATTGCAGACACAGAAACAGATAAAAACTCTGAATTGATGTTAGGTGCTTTTGGTCGTTACTATTTTCTTGACTTAGGAGCTAGATTTAAAACTTATGCAGAATTAGGACTTGGCTATACTTCAGGAAAAGTAGGTGTGGGTGAGTTTGAATATTCAGGATTTGGAATTGGTGCAGGTTTGGGTATCAATTATTTTGTGACGCAGAATATTGCAATTAACTTTGCTTTAACTGATGTATTGTCATATTCTACTGCAAAGTTTGATGAAGGAGAGTCCGTATCTGAATTCAACGGAAATATCAATGTATTCAATAACTTCTTTGAAACTGCACAATTTGGTTTATCTTATAGATTTTAATCAATAAAGAATAATTAAATTTGAAAAAGCGAAAACTTAAGTTTTCGCTTTTTTTATTTGTATTTTTGAGGTATGAAAGTTTTAATCATTAATGGGCCAAATCTCAATCTACTTGGTAAAAGAGAGCCAGAAATTTATGGGAATATCTCTTTTGAAGGTTATCTTGAAGAGTTAAAGACCAATTTCGAGCAACACCAACTTAGTTATTACCAAAGTAATCATGAAGGAGATTTAGTAGATGCCTTACAAAATGCAGATAAAAACTTCGATTATATTCTTCTAAATGCTGCGGCTTACACCCATACTTCTGTTGCCATTGCAGATACCGTTAGTGCTATTAAAACTCCAGTGATCGAAGTGCACATTTCTAATATTTATTCCCGAGAAGAATTCCGACGAAAGTCTTTTATCTCTCCTTACGCCAAAGCTGTAATCGCAGGGTTTGGACTCAAAAGTTATGATTTAGCGCTGCTAAGTTTATAATTTTTAAGGGTTTATAGGTAGGAGTTTTTTGGTTGAAGGTGTTCTATAGGCATAACACTTTAATCAACTAAATTTTTATCTTATGAAATCACTTTATCTTTTTTTAGCTTTAATACTCTTGTTTTCTTGTCAGAGTGATGATGCTGTCACCACTCCAGATGAAGTAGGAGCATATAGTATTACAGGGAAATTTTTAGCCCCTAATTCTCAAGATCCTATTCATCAAGCAAAAGCGGAATTATTTGAGAATGATGAAAAAATTGCTGAAACTCTTACCGACGAAGCAGGAGTTTTTACCTTTTCAGATTTATTTACAGGTGAGTATGACGTTTTACTTTCTAAAGGAAATTTCTCTCATACAACCTCGATAACAGTTACTGAAAGTGAAAACACCACTCAAAGTATGGGTAATTTGGTTGTTACAACTATTCCTAAAATAGGAGTGGTAACTGGTCATTACGATTATATAGAAAGTATTTTGTATGGTATTGGTTTGGTAGATCCGCTTACTGGTGACCCGCTTTTCGATATTATCGATGGTAGTTACGGAAGTCCGAAACCTTCTGAAGCAAGCATTGTTCATGGAAATCATCATAAACCTGGAGCTAATTCTTCCAATCCTAATTTAAGTCCGAATGTAAGTTTTGATCTTGACGATTTGCTTACTGATCCCAGTAAATTAGCCCAATACGATATTTTGTTTTTCAATTGTGGTCTAGATACGACAAACGCTTCTGCGAATTCAAATGTGTATGATTATGTCAATAATGGTGGAATTTTATATGCAACCGATTGGGCATTTCCTTATTTAGAGCATATCAGCACATTAAGTGGAAACAATTATTTGACGTATTATACGCCTATCAAAAGCGGAGAATCTTTATCGACCAATGCTACTATTCTCAATCCTAATCTTGCGGCATGGTTACAAACTAATTTTGGCATAGGAACAAACGGTGTAGTCACGATTGATGAGTTTTTGGGAAGTTGGCAAGTAGTTGATTCGCATGATGTCAATAATGTGATTCCTTGGTTAAATGGAAGTGTCACTTATTATGATGCCAGTAATACCAGTATTACTGCTAATAAAGATTTGGCATTTACGTATTTAGTAGGAAACGGCGGCATTTTTTATTCTTCTTTTCATACCGAAAATCATGAGGAAGACTTTAGTACCGTAGATAGAATTATAGAGTATATGGTTTTCGAGCTATCAACATTTAACCAACCTTAAGTTTAAATAAAATGCAAAAAGAAAAAGTCCTGAATGCTCTTCAGGACTTTTTTGTTTTAAATTATAATGTCTAATATGCTAATCTTATAAGTGAATCACTTCATCATAAGCAGCGGCAGTAGCTTCCATTACGGCTTCACTCATGGTTGGGTGAGGATGTACCGCTTTTAAAACTTCGTGACCTGTTGTTTCCAGTTTTCTACCTAAAACCGCTTCAGCAATCATATCGGTTACACCAGCGCCAATCATATGGCAACCTAACCATTCACCGTATTTAGCATCAAAAATTACTTTTACAAAGCCTTCTTTTTTGCCAGAAGCGCTTGCTTTACCAGATGCTGAGAAAGGAAATTTTCCTACTTTTATTTCGTAACCAGCTTCCTTAGCTTGTTTCTCGGTCATTCCCACGCTTGCAATTTCTGGAGTAGCGTAGGTACAACCTGGTATGTTTCCGTAGTCTAAAGCTTCTACATGCATTCCTTTTATTTTTTCCACACAAAGAATTCCTTCCGCGGAAGCAACATGAGCCAAAGCCGCACCAGGAGTAACATCACCAATGGCATAATAACCGGGTACGTTGGTTTGGTAATATTCGTTAACGATAATTTTGTCTTTATCGGTTTTGATGCCTAAATCTTCTAAGCCAATGTTCTCAATATTGGTTTTGATACCCACAGCAGAGAGAACCACATCGGCTTCAAGAGCTTCTTCACCTTTTTTGGTTTTTACTTTTGCTTTTACTCCACTTCCTGATGTATCAACACTTTCTACAGAAGAATTGGTCATCACTTTGATGCCCGCTTTTTTAAACGATTTTTCAAACTCTTTTGAAACATCTTCATCTTCTAACGGAACTAAGTTTGGTAAAAATTCTACGATCGTAACTTCGGTACCCATTGCATTATAAAAATGAGCAAACTCAACACCAATCGCTCCAGAACCAACTACAATCATTTTTTTAGGCTGTTTGTCTAAGCTCATGGCTTCGCGATAACCAATTACTTTTTTACCATCTTGTTTTAAGTTGGGTAATTCGCGTGAGCGAGCTCCAGTAGCAATAATAATATGATCAGCTTGATAATCGGTTGTTTTGCCATCGGCTTCCACACTTACTTTCTTACCAGCTTTTACTTTTCCGAAACCATTGATAACGTCAATTTTGTTCTTCTTCATCAAAAACTGAACGCCTTTACTCATTCCTTCAGCAACATTCCGGCTTCTTTTTACTACCGCTCCAAAATCTTTATCGGCTTCTTTTACGGTAAGACCGTAATCTTCTGCATGTTTTAAGTAATTAAAAACTTCGGCACTTTTTAGTAAAGCTTTGGTAGGAATACAACCCCAATTTAGACAAACACCACCTAAATTTTCTTTTTCTACAATAGCGGTTTTAAAACCTAATTGTGACGCACGAATAGCAGTTACATAACCACCAGGACCACTTCCTAAAACGATAATATCATACTTGCTCATATTGTTTTGTTTTATGCTAAATAAATGAGTTGCGAATTTAAAGAATAAAACCCATAACCAAAAGCGAACTAAAAATTAAATTCGGCAATTAGCTATGGGTTTTTAATTCGCTTTCGCGGAATGTTATAAGCTACCTAACTCAAAACCTTGCTGGTCGATGCTAGTTTGTAATGCGTTATAGGTTTCAAAATTGAAATTTGGGTCTTGTAGATAATCTGATGGCAATACCACAAACCGAAATACTTGATCTTGTGTAAATCCAGTATCAAGATTAGACAAATCGAAATTTCCGTCGATGAGTAATTCTACATCAATATCGGTATGGTTGTAGACATATTGTATTGTTCCTTGGTTTACAAAAAAGTTTTGCGGAATCAAACTCCAAGTATCAATAGGTCCGTTCGTACCTTGTGCAATTTCTAAACGGTAAACCAAAACAGCGTCAGAAGGAAATACATCGATAGATGTCGGTATGTCAACTAATGTCGAATATAAATTAGGTTGTGGTTCGTAGATAAAATCTACCGTTGCTTCAAAAGTGGTTCCTAAAAGTCCAGGTTCTCCTTGTGGCCCTTGAGGCCCAATTGGCCCTGGGTCACCTTCACAAGCCCATAAACCAGTTGCAATAAATAAGAGAATAAAAATATTTTTCATAATAAATGTATATGTTGTTAAACAATTTTTTAATGTAAAAACAAAAATCTTGCCGCAATTTAAACCTTATTTTGTTAAAGCAATAATAAACTTTGGTTTGGTTTCTGTAATACTTTGTACTTTAGAGATGCAAAAATCAAATATTATGAGACTAAATTTTAAAATCATTACGGCATTTGCACTGGTATTTATTGTAGCTTGTGCAACCAATCCTTTTACTGGTGAGAAAACTTTGGCTTTGGTACCTAACTCTCAGATTTTCCCACTTTCTTTTCAGCAATACAACCAAGTTTTAAGTGAAAGTAAGGTAGTTACCGGAACTCCAGAAGCGAGAATGGTTACGACTGTGGGGCAAAAAATTGCCACCGCTTCAGAGCGCTGGTTAAATGCTAATGGATACCAAGGCTATCTAAACGGGTATCAATGGGAGTATACTTTAATTCAAGATGATCAAGTAAATGCTTGGTGTATGCCTGGCGGAAAAATAGCGGTTTACACAGGCTTATTACCTATTTCCCAGAGTGAAGCAGGTTTAGCAGTGGTGATGGGACACGAAGTAGCTCATGCTTTAGCTAATCACGGTCAGCAGCGTATGAGCGCTGGGCAATTGCAACAATTGGGTGCCGTAGCAACTGCTGTAGGAACTTCTGCAGCTGGCGTAAGTCAAGAGAATCAAGCTTTGTTTAATCAAGTTTATGGTTTAGGATCTACAGTAGGAGTAATGTTGCCTTTTAGCAGAAATCACGAAACAGAGGCCGATAGAATAGGTCTTACCATTATGGCGATTGCAGGTTACGACCCTGCAGAAGCAGCAGCATTATGGAGAAGAATGAAAGCACAAAGTGGAGGGCAAGCACCACCAGAGTTTTTAAGTACACACCCTTCTAACGATACACGTATCAATAATCTGGAAGCTTGGGCAGCAGATGCTAGAGCAGAAGCTCAAAAGTTTGGGGTTACCACTTTTAAAAGATAAGGCTTTAGCTTAAAGCGAAATAAAAACGCCTGAAATTTCAGGCGTTTTTTTATGAAGATAAATTCTCTTGTATAATCTTTTCGGCAGCTACTTTTTGGGTTTCATCAACCAAAATCTGAACGGAGTTGAATTCACCACCATGAAAACCAGAAATCACACCCGATTTGTAAGGGTTTTTCACAATACTTCTAATGTTATTTTCGTCAAATAATGTCAACAAGAAGTTGACACTTACTTCTGAACCTGTATAAACATGGGTGTAATTGATTTCTTTCATATCGTTTTTTTTCAGTATTTTATAAAGAAATTTCAACTTGATTTTTGATTAAATCCTCGAAAATTTCTCGTTCTCTAATGAGTTGTGCTTGGTTGTTATGCCATAGAATTTCGGCTGGGCGATATCTAGAATTATAATTGCTCGCCATCGAAAAGCAATAAGCTCCCGCATTTTTAAAAGCCAAAATATCACCTTCGGTAATTTCGGCAATGCGCTTGTTGTTGGCAAACGTATCGGTTTCGCAAATGTAACCTACAACCGTATAAAAACGCTTGTGTTTTTTAGTGTGCGAGATATTGATAATCTCATGCTGCGCACCGTAAAACATAGGTCTTATCAAATGATTAAAACCAGAATCTACATGTGCAAAAACCGTTGAAGTGGTCTGTTTGATAGAATTTACTTTTACTAAAAAATATCCGGATTCGCTCACAATATATTTACCTGGCTCAAAAGCGAGCGTAAGTTCTTTCCCGTATTCTTTGCAAAAGGCATTGAACTTCTTACTTAATTTTTTTCCTAATTCTTCGATATTGGTTTCGATGTCATTCTCGTGGTAAGGAACTTTAAAACCGCTACCGAAATCTAAAAACTCTAAGTCTTTAAAGTTTTCGGCAACATCAAATAAAATTTGTGAAGCATGTAAGAAAACTTCGATATCTAAAATATCACTTCCCGTATGCATATGAATACCATTGACATTGATATTGGTGTTTTCTACAATACGTAACAAATGTGGAAGTTGATGGATCGAAATACCAAATTTAGAATCGATATGGCCTACAGAAATATTGGCATTTCCACCAGCCATCACATGGGGGTTGATACGAATACAAACAGGAACATTTGGATGAACTGTACCAAATTTCTCTAATACCGATAGATTATCAATATTTATTTGAACTCCAATTTTTACCGCCTCTTCCAATTCTTCCATCGAAACACCGTTGGGAGTAAAAATAATATCTTCTGGAGCAACTCCAGCTTGTAAACCTAGTTTGATTTCTTGTATAGAAACGGTGTCTAAACAACTCCCGTTTTGGTTGAGTAGTTTTAGAATATTGATGTTAGACAAGGCTTTTACCGCATAATTGATGCGTAACTTTTTTACTTCCTTAAAAGCATTTTTTAGGCGGTTGTATTGCGAAATAATTTTCTGACTATCGTAAACATAAACCGGACTTCCGAAGTCTTCGGCAATTTTAAGTAAATCGGTGTTTTTCAAATTTTGGGTTTTGGGTTAAGAACTTTTCAAGCCTCAAATGTATAAAAATTATACGAAGGATTTTTAAAGTCTAAAATGTTAAGAATATGATAAATAAATTTTTTTCAAAATCTGTAAAGTTCAAATATTCGTTAAGTATGATAAATCCTAAAACTTTAAACATTATGAAAAACAAGATTTCAAACTTAAAAAAATTGAGCTTTATTTTGGTATTGGCAGTTGGCTTTACAGCCTGTGCTCAAACAAAAATGGTTGGAGGGGCAGAAATGTATCCGTCTAAGAACATTGTAGAAAATGCAGTCAATTCAAAAGATCATACTACTTTGGTAGCTGCTGTAAAGGCTGCCGATTTGGTAGAGACACTTCAAAGCGAAGGTCCGTTTACGGTTTTCGCACCGACGAACGCTGCTTTCGAAAAACTACCTGAAGGGACGGTTGAAACGCTATTGAAAAAGGAAAATAAAGCACAATTACAAGCTGTTTTAACTTACCATGTAGTGGCCGGAAAATGGTCTG
The DNA here is from genome assembly GCF_003233725.1 of Mesonia sp. K7. GTDB lineage: Bacteria > Bacteroidota > Bacteroidia > Flavobacteriales > Flavobacteriaceae > Mesonia. The sequence continues at coordinate 20,803 of NZ_QKQV01000001.1, read as the reverse complement.
CTAAAGATTTAATGAAAATGATAAAAGATGCTGGTGGAAAAAAACAAATCAAGACCGTAAATGGCGAAATCATAACTGCTTGGATGGAAGGAAAAAATGTGATGATTAGTGATAATGCAGGAAATTCTGCCACAGTTACTATTGCTGATGTCAATCAGTCTAACGGTGTGATTCATGTTATTGATACCGTATTATTACCCTAATTTTTATTTTTTGGTTGAAACGAAAAAGCAGTTGAATTTCAACTGCTTTTTTTTATCGTAAGGTGGCTCCAAGCTTTTCTTCAAACTCCTTTTGAAGCTTAGCCATGATTTTATCTACTTGCTTATCGGTAAGTGTTTTGTGGTTATCTCTAAAAGTAAAACTTACGGCATAGCTCTTTTTGCCTTCAGGAAGGTTTTTCCCTTCGTAAACATCAAAAAGATCTACTGCTATTAGCAGCTTTTTCTCAGCAGCTGTAGCCAAATGATATATTTCGCTAAAACTTACATTTTGATCTAGTAATAATGCAAAGTCTCTCCGGCTTGATGGGTACTTAGGGATATCTTGATATTTTATTTTCTGCTTTTTCACGAAAGTAGCGATTTCACTCCAATTGAAGTTGGCGTGTAAAACTTCTTCATCAATATCAAAAGTTTTAGCAATTTTCTTTTTGAGGATACCAAAGCTACCAATCTTTTTATTGTTGGCGATTACATCCAAACCTTCAGAAAAGTTAGCTTTCGTCTGGAGCGGAAGAAAATCTAAGGTCAAGCCTAAACGAGTGAAAATTCCATTGATGATTCCTTTTAGAAAGAAAAAATCTGATTTTTGAGTGGTGTGATTCCAGCGTTCAACAGTTCTATCTCCTACAACTGTGATGCTCAAGTTTTTTTGTTCTTGATAGTTGTTTTCTTTACGGTAGGTTTTTCCATATTCAAAGAACTTGATGATATGGTTGTTGCGGTTAAGATTGTAAATTACCGCTTCTAAAGCACTAGGTAATAGTGATTGTCGCATCACTTGCAAGTCGCCACTCAATGGGTTGAGCATCGTCACATTTTTAGAAGCATCGATATTTTCGAAAGTACTCGAATAATCTTTGGTAAGCGAATTGGCCATCATTTCGTTAAAGCCATTGTTTACCAAAAACTGAGCGACAATATTTTCAATTTTATAATTTTCAAAACGAGTAGTATTTGCTATCGAAGCGTTGAGTTTGGTACCTGTTTTTATCTGGTTGTATCCATAAACTCTTAAAATTTCTTCAATTACATCTACTTCGCGTGTCACATCTACACGATAAGAAGGAATAGTGAGTCCTAAACCCGATTCTGTGACATTATTTACCTTGATGTCAAGCGAAGTCAAAATAGATTTGATAGTTTCTCTTTCGATTTCTTGCCCTAATATTTTGTAGATTTTGTCGAAAGTTAAGACCACTTGAAAATCTTCAATTTTTTTAGGATACAGATCAGTAATGTCGCTAGAAATTATTCCTCCAGCAATTTCTTTAATCAACAAAGCAGCTCTCTTCAAAACATATTTTGTCATATCCGGATCGATGCCTCGTTCAAAACGAAAAGAAGCATCGCTGTTTATGGCGTGTCTTTTGGCTGTTTTTCTAATGCTTACCGGGTTAAAATAAGCACTTTCTAAAAAAATGTTTTTGGTGTTTTCGCTTACCGCGGAATTTTTACCGCCAAGAACACCGGCGATACATAAAGGTTTTTCGGTATCGCAAATCATCAAATCTTCATTGCTCAGCTTTCTTTCTACATCATCGAGCGTGGTGAATTTAGTATTTTCAGAGAGTGTTTTTACGATGATGGTTTCTCCTGCAATTTTATCTGCATCGAAAGCGTGTAGTGGTTGACCAAGTTCGTGCATTACATAATTTGTCGCATCTACAATATTGTTTTTTGGTGTCAGACCAATTGCTTTCAGTTTATTCTTCAACCAATTTGGTGAAGGTTTTACTTCGATTCCAGAAATAGTAAGCCCGCAATAGCGTGGCGCTAAATCTATATTTTCAACTTCTATTTTTATTTTTTTACTTCGGTTTTCGGTGTGAAAACTACTTACTGAAGGCGTGTGAATATTTGTACTTTTTCCTTGTTGAATCAAACCTGCTCGCAAATCTCTTGCTACCCCATAATGACTCATGGCATCGGCTCTGTTTGGCGTAAGACCAATTTCAAAAACAGCATCATTTTCTACCTCAAAAACATCTTTAAGTAAAGTTCCTGGTTGTAATTTTTCGTCTAAAACCAAAATACCCTCATGGCTTTTTCCAAGACCAAGTTCATCTTCGGCACAAATCATTCCGTGGCTTTCTTCACCTCTTATTTTCCCTTTTTTGATTTTCCAAGCTTCGCCTTTATCGGTATAAAGCGTGGTGCCAATTGTGGCCACGGGCACTTTTTGCCCTGCAGCTACATTGGGCGCACCACAAACAATTTGTAGTGGTTGATCATCGCCAATATTTACAGTAGTTACTTTGAGCCTATCAGCATTTTGGTGTGGTTCACAGGTTAAGACTTCTCCTACAACAATTCCTTCTAAACCACCTTTTACCGACTCAAATTTATCGATGCCCTCAACTTCAAGACCTAAATCGGTGAGTAAAATTTCGGTTTGTTCGGGGGTCCATTCTAAATTGATAAAATCTTTTAACCAGTTGTATGAGATTTTCATGAAAAATGCTGTTTTTTTAGGTCGACAAAGATAAATTTATTTTTTCAAAACCTAGATAAAATAGGAGGTAAGTTGTATTGCTTTAGCTAATATATTGCCACTTTTTTTTGTCTTTGGTGAGTAGGATATAATTTCTTTTTAAAATCTGGTTTTTAGGCAATTCCAATTTTGAATCTTCGCTTAAGATATTTTTAGCGAAAGCTCTCGCAGCTTGTAAAAGCTGATTATCTTTTAGAATATCGGCAATTCGTAAATTGAGAATTCCACTTTGTTGTGTTCCCATCAAATCGCCTGGCCCGCGCAGTTTTAAGTCAACTTCAGCAATCTCAAAACCATCGCTGGTAGAAGTCATGGTTTGTATTCTCGTGATACTATCTTCCGAAAGTTTGTATCCTGTCATCAAAATACAATAACTTTGTTCGGCACCACGACCAACACGTCCTCGCAATTGGTGCAATTGAGACAAACCAAATCGTTCGGCACTTTCGATAATCATCACCGATGCGTTGGGTACATTTACACCTACTTCAATCACGGTAGTTGCGACCATAATTTGAGTCTCTCCTTTTACAAAACGATTCATTTCATAGTCTTTATCGGCAGCTTTCATCTTGCCGTGCACAATAGAAATCTGATATTCTGGAGTGGGAAATTCACGTGCAATACTTTCGTAACCGTCCATCAAATCTTTGTAATCGAGTTTTTCACTTTCTTGAATGAGTGGATAAACTATATATACTTGTCTGCCTTTTTTGATTTCGTCTTTTATAAATCGAAACACTTTCAAACGATTGCCATCCCTGCGATGTACCGTTTTCACGGATTTTCTTCCGGGTGGTAATTCGTCGATTACCGAAATATCGAGATCACCGTACAAGCTCATTGCCAAGGTTCTTGGGATGGGTGTTGCGGTCATTACCAAAATATGCGGCGGAATAGCATTTTTCTTCCATAATTTGGCACGTTGAGCCACACCAAAACGATGCTGCTCATCGATAATGGCCAAGCCAAGATTTTTGAATTGTACTTTATCTTCTAATACCGCATGCGTTCCGACAAGAATGTCTAAACTTCCGTTTTCTAAACTTTCGTGAATTTCTTTACGTTCTTTGGTTTTGGTAGAACCTGTTAACAGTGCAATTTTTAAATTGAGTTTTTCCGCGAAAGCGTATAAACTATTGTAATGTTGCGTAGCCAAGATTTCGGTAGGAGCCATGATACAGGTTTGCATTTGGTTGTCTAAAGCCAAAAGGCAAGTCATAAAAGCCACAATGGTTTTTCCCGAACCTACATCGCCCTGTAAAAGCCGATTCATTTGAGCGCCATTTCCCAAATCATTCCGAATTTCTTTAAGTACTTTTTTTTGCGCATTGGTCAAATCAAACGGAAGTACTTCGTTGTAAAATTTGTGAGTATAATCACCCACATTTTCAAAAACATAACCTTTTATTTTTTGTTTACGGATTTGATTTTTTAGAAGTAACTGTAACTGAATGTAAAACAATTCTTCAAACTTTAAGCGGAATTCTGCTAATGCTAATTTGTTGGCACTTTGCGGAAAATGAATTTGAAATAAGGCCTCATTTTTGGAAATGAGCTTGTAATGTTCAAGAATATAATTGGGTAATGTTTCCGCGACAGCTATTTTCTGTTCGACAAACAATTGACTCATCATATTTACCATTACCTTGTTGGTGATGCCTTTTTTGGAAAGCATTTCGGTAGATGGATAAATAGGTTGCATAGCTACTTTTAGGCTTTTCTCGTGTAGGGTGAGCAATTCCATATCGGGGTGAGCAATAGAGATATTTTGACCATACCAATTGGCTTTTCCGAAAATGACGTAAGGCACATTTATCTTGAGTGACTCCCTAAAATATTTTTGCCCTCTAAACCAAACCAATTCTATTTTTCCCGTATCATCTACAAAATCAGCGACCAATCGTTTCCCACGACTTTCGCCAACCGTTTTTAGATGTGTGATTTTTCCAATTATCTGAATATCCGAACTGTTGGGTTGTATTTGGTTGATTTTGTAATATTGGGTTTTATCAATATACCGATGCGGAAAATGATAAAGTAAATCTTGATAAGTATGAATGTTTAACTCTTTTCGTAAGACTTCACCACGATTAGAACCAACGCCTTTTAGGTATTCTATGGGAGTTTGCAAAGAGGTAGTATTCATAAACACGAAGATAGGAAATCTTGCAAAATCCTATCTTCAAAATTTGAAATTAGCCTATTCTTTTAATCAATCCATTCCTGATTTTTGGCATGGTTAGAAAGCCAAATGCAAAAACCAGCTACTACAATGACCAAAATAGGCATCATGTAAGTTGTTTTACCATAAACTTCTACCGCGCTGGTCATAAATAGATGATGCCCCATTTGTATAATAATCGCAATAAAAGAAATCACAAAAAGACTTATTGCCATTTTTTTCTGATCAAAAAGTAAAATATTACCTAAAAATGCAGTGATGGTTGCAATGGCAAAAATAAGGTGTGACCACATCGGGTATTGACCATATAAAATTCGTTCTTTTTCAGGAAGTGCCTCAATGGCTTCTTCAGACATCATAAAAGTATGGTAAATAAACGAGCCTAAGCCCACCATATGCCATAGCAGTAAGATACCTGAAATTACCCAAAACCAGTTTGGGATTCTTGCAGTATTCATTTTTTTGTTTTTTGGTTGAGTGGCCTAAAGATAAAAAAAATCTGTTAAGTTTTATTTTTGACAATAAAAATGTAACAGGTTTTGTATTTTCGAAATGTATTATCCTTTTTTTATGAAAAATTTTGTGCTGTTTCTTTTTTTAATGTTTTCCCTTTCGGGGAATGCTCAACAGTTAGACAAACTGGATGTTAGACAAATTGAGGGGAACATTCGTTTTTCGCCCCAAGAAGAAATGGTTTTTGGAAATCTAATGGTACAGTTTAAAATCAAAAAAGCAACCGATTCAATCTATCTCGACGCACACCATTTTGAATTACTTCCGCAGAAAAATCCTTCCATAAAGATTTCCGCTACTTCAGATAAAATCTGGTTGGTGGGAAACTTTAAACCTCAAAAAGAATATTCCGTAAGGTTAGAATACGAAGCAAAACCTAAACAAACGCTCTATTTTGTAGGTTGGAATAATGAAGGCAGTAATCAAATTTGGACACAAGGACAGGGAAAATACACTTCACATTGGTTGCCAAGTATCGATGATGTGAACGATAAAATTGAATTCGATCTGAATTATACCGTACCTAAAGACTACCAAGTCATTGCCAATGGGAAGTTAGAGAAAATTGAAAAACAAAAAGAAAACCACACCTACTTTTTCGATATGCAAAACCCCATGAGTAGTTATTTGGTTGCTGTTATTGTTGGGAAATACGAAGTACATAAAAAGACTTCTGCTTCCGGAAAAGAATTGTTTCTGTATATCGAACCTCAAGACGCTGAGCACCTAACATCAACTTATCGTTATTCTAAACGCATGTTCGATTTTTTGGAAAACGAAATTGGCGTACCGTTTCCGTGGCAGAATTATAAGCAAGTTCCTGTGCGTGATTTTTTATATGCCGGTATGGAAAATACGACTGCAACCGTTTTTTCTAATCAGTTTGTAGTGGATGAAATTGGCTTTACCGACAAAAACTACATCAATGTAAATGCGCACGAATTGGCTCACCAATGGTTTGGCGATTTAGTAACTGAAACTTCTAGTGAACATCATTGGTTGCAAGAAGGTTTTGCTACCTATTATGCACTTTTGGTAGAAAAAGAAATTTTTGGAGAAGATTATTATTACCATAAACTGTATCAAACCGCCGAACAACTAAAAGCCTTGAGCGATTCTGGTAAAGGAGAAGCTTTATTGAACCCAAAAGCGAGTTCGCTTACCTTCTACCAAAAAGGAGCTTGGGCGTTACATATTTTAAACGAAAAAATTGGTCGAGAGAATTTTCGAAAAGGGGTGAAGAATTACTTGGAAAAATACGCCTACCAAAATGTTTCTACTGACGATTTCTTAGCAGAAATGGAAAAAGTAACTCAACAAGATTTATCAGATTTTAAAAGAGATTGGTTACAACAATCGGCTTTTCAGACGGAAGATGTCTACAATTCCTTTAAAAACTCAAGTTTTATGATGGAACTGTTGCACATTAAATCCTTGGCTAAGCTGTCTTTTTCTGACAAAAAAGAAGCTTTGTCACAAGCATTAGATTTTCCGGTAAACGATTATATAGGCCAAGAAGCAGTTTTCCAATTGGCGAGTGAAAATATAGATGAAACTTACCCTTTATACCAAAAAGCATTTGAAAGCAATAATATTTACGTAAGGCAAGCGATTGCAGCATCGGTGCGTAAAATTCCGCGAAAGCTCAAAACAAATTATGAAACTTTGTTGGAAGATGATTCTTACTTGACCAAAGAATATGCCTTGTACAATTTGTGGATGAATTTTGAAGAAGATCGAATTTCATACCTTGAAAAAACACAAGGAATAGAAGGTTTTTCAGACAAAAATATAGAGTTGTTGCACCTCACGCTTTCTTTGGTAACCCCTAATTATAAAAATACTGAAAAGCCAAAATTGTTTGAGAAATTGTCTAGTTATACGCAAACGCAGTACGATTACTCTATTCGGCAAAAAGCTTTTGAATATTTATATCAGCTCAATCAATTTTCACCACAGAATTATAAAGATTTGCTAGAGGCGAGCGCACACTCGGTTTGGCGTTTTAGAAGTTTTGCCCGACAAATGCTCGATGAACTCTGGAAAGATGCTCAACATCAACAAGCCTTCAAAAATCTATTGGGCGAAGTAGAAGAGGAGCATCAGAATTATGTGAGGAGGAAGTAGATCTATGATTGTGTTTCACGAATTTTCTTCCATAAGAAAACCATAATAACATTAAACATAAAAACCCCATCAAACTAGCTATAATTCTCCACATTTCTTGATTTCCTATATTTCCTATAGAGGTATTTATAAGAATAATTAAAGAAATAAAAGTGATGATTAGAGCAAAAATGAAAGGAACAAGTTTCTTTTTCATAACATAAATCTACCAAATATCACTTGCCTCGCGGCGTACAAAAGCCAAGCCGGTTTGGCTAGGCGAAGCTTTATCCATCAGCTCAGAGATAATTTCTTCCCGCAATTTGTCAGATGTAGAAACATGTTGATGCATACTCGCTTTTCTAATGAGTGCAATTGTTGCATTTTTGGTGGCTCTTATGGCATTCCAGCATTCGTTGGAAACATAAATTTGCTGTGCGATGTTGTGTTCGTATTCTTTTTCGATGTTTTGCACCAGTAGGTTTTCGTAATCATTTTTGTTGTCGTTGTAGGGTTTTACGCGTAAAAGTAAACTTCCTGGATCGATGCGCTCCAAAAACAACGTCAATCTTTCTAACGCCTGAAACCTTAGCGGTAAGGTGTGCTTGCGATTTTTAGCTCTTATCGAATACATTCTCTTTTGCTCTTGTTCTTTAAAATACGAACTGATAAAATAAAACGCTAAAAAACCTACCACAATGGCAGGTAAAAGGTAAAAAAGGAGTTGTAAATAGTTGATGTTATCCATAAAATTTGAGGTTTTCTAAGTTTAGTAACGTACTTCTTCTTTATTTATTTGTTTGGCGGCTTTTTTTCTTTTGTAATTTCCGCCAAGGTAAGGACATTTTTGTATGGCTTTCATACTTTCAAAAGGAACTTTTACTTTGTGATATTCGTAAGAATCTGCCAAAGATTTTACAAAATCTTGATCGCTCAAGTTTACCGAAACATCATCCATCGAATATAGGCAAGGATGTTCATAACCACTTGCGTGTGAAAGTTCGACGAGTTCTTTTCTAAAGTTTTTGAAATAAAAATCAGCTCTTTTCGATTTGTCTTTGATATTGATACCCGCTTGTAACCATTTATTTTGGGTAGCAATACCCGTAGGGCAAGTGTTGTTGTGACAAGCTTGCGCCTGAATACAACCAATGCTCATCATCGCTTCGCGTGCCACGTTGATGCAATCTGCTCCCATCGCAAACGCCATGGCAGCAGACGAAGGAAAACCGAGTTTTCCGCTGGCGATAAAAACCACGCGTTCGCAAAGATCATATTCCTTAAAAAGTTTATACACATTTTTAAAGGCATAAACCCACGGCAAAGAAACGTGACCTGCAAAACTTGGAGGTGCTGCTCCAGTTCCGCCTTCACCGCCATCGATAGCAATAAAATCGGGTCCTTTATCTTGTTCTTTCATGATTTTAACGAGCTCTTTCCATTCATCCATTTTACCTACAGCAGCTTTTATACCCACAGGTAAACCAGTAACTTCTGCCATTTGCTCGATGAGATCTACCATTTCTTGCACACTATTGAAAGCTGTATGATAAGCAGGCGAAATCACATCTTTTCCTAAAGGAACATGTCTAATTTCTGCAATCTCTTTGGTGATTTTAGAAGCGGGTAGAATTCCTCCTTTTCCTGGTTTGGCGCCTTGTGAAAGTTTGAGTTCTATGGCTCGTAAAGTCGGGGTGTTTTCAGCTAAGGTTTTTAATTTATCTAACGAAAATTTTCCGTTTTCGTCACGAACACCAAAATAGCCTGTTCCAATTTGAAAAACCAAGTCGCCTCCTTTTTTATGGTAAGGAGAAATACCGCCTTCTCCTGTGTTGTGAAAAGCATTGGCCATTTGCACACCAATATTTAACGATTCTATGGCTCTCGCAGAAAGACTTCCGAAACTCATCGCAGAAACATTGATCACCGAAGCGGGCCGGTAAGGATGCTTTCTTTTATGGTAAAGCCCCATTACTTTGGCACACGGCAAAAAGTAAGGGTCTTTGATGTTGGGGTGTTTTTCGGGCAATTTAAAAGGGGTCATCGCATTGTGGATGAAATTATAGTTGGTTTCGTAAATATCCCTGTCAGTACCAAAACCTTTATAATTGTTTTGGTTTTTTGCAGAAGCGTATATCCAACTCCGCTCAATACGATCAAATGGTAATTCTTCCCGATTGTTGGCAACAATATATTGCCGTAATTCTGGACCAATACTTTCAAGCATATACCTAAAATGTCCCACGACAGGAAAATTTTTGGTAATGATGTGCTTTTTGTTGAAAAATATATCTCTGATGGCGATGATGACAACAACTACGATTAACCATTGCCACCACAAAATATCCTTGATAAACTCCCAAATATTCTCCATAAATGAAGCGATTTTAATTCTGCCACTAATATATTTAATAAAATAATAATTTTTGAGGCTTTGTTTATAAATAATAGCGTTATAGCCTTTAAGTTTGCTCAAAATTTTGGTAATTTCACGTCGATTAAAACAAATGCTGTGGAGAATTTTTTAAATGAATTGAATGAGGCGCAAAGAGCTCCGGTAGAACACAAAGATGGTCCGCTTATTGTCATTGCTGGTGCAGGTTCAGGAAAAACAAGAGTGCTTACTTACCGCATTGCATACCTAATGCATCAAGGTGTCGATCCGTTTCATATTCTTGCTTTGACTTTTACCAACAAAGCCGCTCGCGAAATGAAACACCGTATTTCTAAAATCGTTGGACAGAGCGAAGCCAAAAACCTTTGGATGGGTACTTTTCACTCTATTTTTGCAAAAATTCTTCGTATTGAAGCCGATAAATTAGGTTACCCTTCTAATTTTACGATCTATGACACCCAAGATTCACAGCGACTGATATCGAGCATCATTAAAGAAATGAATCTTGATAAAGACATTTATAAGTACAAACAGATTTACAGCCGTATTTCTTCATTAAAAAATAGCTTAATTACCGTAAAAGCTTATTACAATAATGGCGAACTGCAAGAAGCTGATGCCATGGCCAAACGACCACGCTTTGGCGAAATCTATAAAAATTATGTCGATCGTTGTTTTAAAGCAGGAGCGATGGATTTCGATGATTTGTTGTTGAAAACCAACGAATTGTTAAATCGTTTTCCAGATGTGTTGGCAAAATACCAAAACCGTTTCAAGTATATTTTGGTAGATGAGTACCAAGACACCAATCACTCACAATACCTCATTGTAAGAGCTTTGAGTGATAAGTTTCAAAATATTTGTGTAGTAGGTGATGATGCGCAGAGTATTTACGCTTTTCGCGGAGCCAATATCAATAACATTCTCAACTTCCAACGAGATTATGAAGATGTACAAATGTATCGTTTGGAACAAAATTACCGTTCGACCAAAAATATTGTAAACGCAGCGAATTCAATCATCGATAAAAACCAAACCAAATTAGAAAAAGTAGTTTGGACCAATAATGAAGATGGCGAAAAGATATTTGTTAATCGGTTACTGACCGATGCGGAAGAAGGCAGGTTTGTGGCGAGTTCGATTTTTGAAAACCAGATGCAAAAGCAAATGCACTACAACGAGTTTGCTGTTTTGTATCGAACAAATGCTCAAAGTAGAGCGATAGAAGATGCTTTGCGGAAGCGTGACATTCCTTACAGAATTTACGGCGGTTTGTCGTTCTACCAACGTAAAGAAATAAAAGACGTTTTGGCTTATCTGCGTCTTATTGTCAACCCAAACGACGAAGAATCGCTAAAAAGGGTTATCAATTATCCTGCAAGAGGAATTGGTACCACTACGTTAGACAGACTCATCATTGCAGCAAATCAGTACAATCGTTCGATTTTTGAAGTGATGGAAAATATTGCTCGTATTGAAATAAAAATCAATTCGTCAACCAAAAATAAATTGACACGCTTTGTAGAAATGATTAGAAGTTTTCAGGTGCAAAAGCAACATCTCAATGCTTTTGAAATGACCGAAGTGGTTACGAAGTCTACGGGTTTGATTCAGGAACTTAAAAAAGACGGAACCCCGGAAGGCATCGCTCGTATCGAGAATATGGAAGAACTTTTAAACGGGATTAAAGATTTTGTGGAAGGACAAAAAGAGATTGATGAAGCCACAGGTTCGTTAGACGAATTTTTAGAAGATGTCGCTTTGGTAACCGATCTTGATACAGACAATGACGACGAACCCAGAGTAGCTTTGATGACGATACATTTGGCGAAAGGTTTAGAATTTCCCATAGTTTATATTGTTGGTTTGGAAGAAGACTTATTTCCTTCGGCTATGAGCATGAACACCCGTTCTGAACTCGAAGAAGAACGTCGACTTTTTTATGTGGCGTTAACACGTGCCGAAAAACAAGCTTACCTCACCTATACACAGTCGCGTTACCGTTGGGGAAAATTGATAGACGCCGAACCAAGCCGATTTATCGATGAGATAAATGAAGAATATGTGAATTACCTGATCCCGAAAGACAATTATAAATACAAACCTTTGGTGAGTACCGATATTTTTGGGGATGTTGACAAGAGTAAACTCCGTCAAAACAAACCAAAAAACGGAACACCGCCAAGCATCAACCAACCAAGCGAACAGCAATTACGACGTTTGCGAAAACTAAAACCCGAAGGCTCAAATGTTACAGCTAAGATTTCGAAAGAAATGTCGGGATTACAAGCAGGACAAAAAGTAGAACACAATCGTTTTGGTGTGGGTAAAATTCTAAATATAGAAGGAGTTGGACAAGACAAAAAAGCAGAAATCGATTTTAATAACGGAGGAATCAAAAAGATTTTGCTGCGTTTTTCGAAATTGAAAGTTTTAGAATAGGAATGTGTTAAAAAGTTTGAGTTTTAAGTTTTAATATTTGAATCTACTATCTCACGTCTCACGTCTAAAATCTACAGTCTAATTGTCTTCTTCAAACTTTTTTACCAACAGATAGCTGTCTTTTTCATCATCATAATAATATCCATAATCATAGCAAAACCGATATTCCCTTCCGTTTTTTGTGGTGTAGATATTGGTGAAATATTCCAAATCGAACCCTGCTTTTAATAAAATCTCACTCGGAACCACAATTTTTCCTTCCGGATTGAGGCGTTTTAAAATCATCCGGTTTTTCTTGAGTGTTTTATTGATGTCAATCACGGCTTTTTGTTCGCGTCGATAACGCTCGTTGTTATATTCGTTGCGGCATTCCGGGGAACAAAATTTCTTGTCTGAACGTCCAAAAGTTTCTTTTTCGCATTGTAAGCATTTCATTATATAAGTGTTTGAAATTACTTATTGTCGGTTATAAACGACAGTAATTGTTTATATAAATATACGACATTTTTTTGTTTTGATATTTGCTCCAGAATCAATCGAGAAACGGTTGAAGGTTTAATTAAAAATTTTAAATTATGAACACGCTAAGAAATCAAGTACAGTTAATCGGAAGATTAGGACAAGACATTGAAGTAAATGGAGCCAACAACGGAAACAAGTTTGCGAAGTTGAGTATTGCAACTAACGAGTATTACAAAAACAAGCAAGGTGAGAAAATAGAAAATACCACTTGGCACAATTGTGTGGCTTGGGGTAAAACCGCTGAGCTGATGGATAAAATATGTGAGAAAGGAAATAAAATTGCCTTACGCGGAAAATTGACCAATCATTCTTATGAAGACAAAGAAGGGATCAAACGTTTTGTGACCGAAGTACAAATTGAAGAGTTTGAGTTGATGTAAAAACATCGAGGCAATCTAAAAAGTCTATTTCCGTCAACCTGAACTTGTTTCAGGTTCTCATTCTGATTTGTAAATCAACTTGATGAGATTCCTTCACTACGTTTGGAATGACATTCATGTAATAAAAAACGGCTGGAAATCTGCAGCCGTTTTTTCTATAAATTCTCTTGTCTGTAACTAAGACTTATGATCTCAAATCTAAAATCTCACCTCTCAAAGACTACTTTTTCGCTTTTTTCTGCTTTTCTGCTTCCTCCATCATCTCTTGCATTTTTTTGGCAAAGCGGTTTTGCTTACGAGGTTTTTTCTTATTCTGTTCGATCTTTGCCAAGACTTTATTTTCGTCGATGATAAAGTTTTTGATGACCAACATAATTCCGATCGTAATCAAGTTGGAGGTAAAATAATACAGCGATAAACCACTTGCGTAGTTGTTGAAGAAGAACAACATAAACAAAGGCGAAATGTACATGATGAACTTCATATTTGGCATTCCGGGTTGACTTGGTTGCATATTTTGCCCTGTAGTCATCATCATATAAATAAAGATGGCAATAGAGGCCAAAATAGGAAACAAGCTCACGTGATCACCATAAAAAGGAATGGTAAAAGGCAATTCTGCGATGACATCATAACTCGATAAATCGTCTGCCCATAGAAAACTTTTTTGGCGAATGTCAAACGCACTCGGGAAAAAGTTGAACAAAGCATAAAAAACCGGTATTTGCAACAACGAAGGAATACAACCACTCATCGGACTCGCGCCAGCTTTGTTGTATAACTTCATCGTTTCTTGTTGGCGTTTCATCGCATTGTCTTTATGCTTCTCGTTGATTTCCTCAATCTCTGGTCGTAAAACCTTCATTTTGGCTTGAGAAACATACTGTTTGTATTGTACAGGTGACAATAATATTTTGATTGCAATTGTCAAGAAAATAATTGCAATTCCTGCAGGTAAAAACCCACTTAATACATTATAAAAAGGAATGATAAGGTATTTATTGATCCATCCAAAGATTCCCCAACCCAACGGGATAACTTCGTCTAAATTTCTATCGTATTCATTTAAGATTTTATAGTCAGAAGGACCGTAATAAAAATCGAGGCTTTCATTAAATTCTCCTGCTTTTAGTGCTAACGGTAATGTAGCTGTAAAATCTTTGGTGTAAACGGTATCGATGTCTTCATCATCGACCAAATTTTTAGAGATAAATTTCCCTTCCGAAAAAGCTTGATCTGTCAGTAAAATAGACGTGAAGAAATGCTGTTTGAAAGCTACCCAAGTGATGTCTTGGTCACTGTCTTCCTCTAAACTTCCTTGTCCAGAGTAATCGTCGCTTCCACCTTCATATTCCCATAAAATCTCGGTGTAACGGTTTTCGTAGCTAATACTTTTTGCGTGGCGATAGGTTTTTATTTTCCAATCTAATGTGACGTCTTTATTTTGTACCACACTGCTCAAACCTTGTGATTTGATGTCAAAATCAAACATATAATCGTTGGGTTTCAAAGCGTAGTAAAACTCCAAATAATCATTTTCACTTACTTTGAGTTTCATCGAAAGAGTTTGATTATCTATCAATTTTGGCTCAAAAACCATATCCTCGGTTGAGATCGTTCTGTTGTCGGAAGTTTTAAAAGTGACATTAAAACTAGCATTTCCGTTTTTGATGAGGTAAACTGGAATCGAGTCGTAGGTCTTAAACTGTTTAAGTTTGGCTTCTACAATTTGCCCACCTTTGTTACTTATTTTTAGTTGTAACACTTCATTTTCTAATGTTGTAATTGCTTCCGCGGAAGCTTTGCCAGCACTATATCCAAAAACACCGTATTGTTTTTGCGCCTGTGCCAATGCAATACTGTCGTTGGTAGAAGTTGGAGTAGAAGTATTGTTGTTTTGTAGTTGATTTTCTGAAGTTTTTTCATCAACCACTTCTTCTTGTGTCGTCGTATTGGTGTCTTCTATGGGAGTTTCGCTTTGGTTATTGTATAACATCCATATAAGGACGGCTCCGATGAGTAAAAACCCAATCAGGGAATTGACATCAAATTTTTTTTCTTCCATATATTATAATAGGTTGTTTGTCTTTTATTTATTCAAAAAACTCGCCAATGCCTTTTTATTGACAAGTTGGCACTTTTTCTTATTTTTTCTGTTCTGAAAATTCTTTTGCAGCACGCACAAAATCGATAAATAAAGGATGCGGATTGGCAACAGTACTTTTATACTCTGGGTGGTATTGTACACCAACAAACCAAGGGTGGTTTTTGAGTTCTACTACTTCTACCAAACCAGTTTGTGGGTTGATACCCGAACTTACCAAACCAGCGTTTTCTAATTGTTCTTTATACGCATTATTATATTCAAAACGATGTCTGTGGCGCTCACTTATTTTTTTTCTATCATAGATTTTATGAATGAGTGTGTCTTCTTGTAACTCACAATCCCAAGCGCCAAGTCGCATTGTTCCGCCTTTATAGATGATGTCTTTTTGGTCTTCCATAATGGCAATGACCGGATTAGGCGTATTTTCATCCATTTCGGTACTGTTGGCTTTGGTGAGGTTTAGTACGTTTCTAGCGTATTCTATCACAGCCATTTGCATTCCGAGGCAAATACCAAAGAAAGGTAGCTTGTTTTCGCGAGCGTAGCGAACCGCTTCTATTTTTCCTTCGATACCACGTTCTCCAAAACCTGGAGCAACTAAAATTCCGTCGAGGCTCTCGATAAGCGAACTTTTTTTATTGATATCTAAAAATTCAGAATGAATACTTTTGATATTTACTTTTACTTCATTTTCCGCGCCAGCGTGAATAAAAGCTTCGAGAATGGATTTGTAAGAATCTTGCAACTCTACATATTTTCCAATCAACCCAATCGTGATTTCAGATTTTGGATTTTTATGACGTTGTAAAAATTGATTCCATTTGGTTAGGTTAGGGTCATTTTTACTTGCTAAATCTAACTTCTTTAACGTAATAGTATCTAAACCTTCCTCTAGCATCAAATTAGGTACGTCATAAATCGTAGAAGCGTCTATTGACTCAATCACGGCTTCGACACTAACGTTACAGAATTGGGCGAGTTTTTTCTTTAAATCGACATTTATTTTATGCTCGGTACGACAAACCAATACATCGGCACTAATTCCGCTTTCCATCAAGGTTTTTACGCTGTGCTGTGTAGGTTTGGTTTTGAGTTCTTTGGCTGCAGATAGATAAGGAATTAAGGTTAAGTGAATCACTAAAGAATTGTGTTCGCCTAAATCCCATTTGAGTTGTCTTACAGCTTCGATATAAGGTAAAGATTCGATATCACCAACGGTTCCACCAATTTCGGTAATCACGATATCGTAACCACCACTATTCCCTAGAATCTGGATGCGTTCTTTGATTTCGTTGGTAATGTGCGGAACTACTTGCACGGTTTTTCCTAAAAATTCGCCGCGACGTTCTTTTTCGATGACACTTTGGTAAATTCTACCTGTGGTAACGTTGTTGGCTTGTGAAGTATTGACATTTAAAAAACGCTCGTAGTGGCCCAAATCCAAATCGGTTTCTGCACCATCTTCGGTCACAAAACATTCACCGTGCTCATACGGATTTAAAGTTCCTGGATCTACATTGATGTATGGATCTAATTTTTGAATAGTTGTGCGGTAACCTCTTGCTTGGAGCAATTTGGCAAGTGAAGCTGCGATAATTCCTTTCCCGAGAGACGAAGAAACACCACCGGTAACAAAAATGTACTTGGTTTGTGCCATTTTTTAGGGTTGTTTGATTAATGTCTATACGGAGTGCAAAAGTACAACTTTTATGCGAACGGCATAGCCTATTTTTTAGTTTTTACCGATAAATATTTAAGCAATTAGTTGTTAAGGTTTTGGGTATTTGTTACGTAATTCCTTTAAAAGAAATTCAAGTCCGTTAAGTTTGAGTTCGTAGATTTCCTGCATTTGTTTCCCTAAATTATTTTGAGGAAATCCTTTTTGTTGAAACCAAACATAATAGGCTTCAGGAATATCAGAAAGGTACCAATCTTTGTATTTTCCGAAGGGCATTTTGGTGTAAGCTAATTTTAGGAGGTACTGGGAGTTGGGTAGCATTTTGTATTTATTAGGTTTTATAACAACACTTATATAATTTAATACGTTTATATTGTTATTTTTGCTTTTTTGAATGTCATTTAATTGAAACTGAAAATGAATTCAACTAAAACTAAGCATATTTTTTGATTAAAAATTTTAAAATGTTAAAAAGAATATATTTTATCTTTCTTGTTTTTATTTCCTTTAGTATAAATACCTTTGCTCAGGGTATAGATTGTGATAATGCAGATCCTTTTTGTGCGGGGGGAGCTGGTTTAGTATTTCCAAATTCTGTTGGTGTTCCCGATTCTGGTCCAATTTCTTGTTTAAGTACTTCTCCTAATCCAGCTTGGTTTTATTTAGAGATTGATCAAGCAGGGGATTTAACTTTTACAATTCAACAAAGCACAGGAGGTTTTGACGCTTCTGGAAATCCTATAGGTGTAGGGTTAGATGTAGATTTTGTTGCTTGGGGGCCTTTTTCGACGCCAGCTTCTTGTGGATTATTACAAGATTGTGCTCCTAATTGTGGCAGTAATACTTCAGATCCCAATTATCCTTACGGCAATGTTGTAGATTGTAGTTATGACCCATCCTTTGTTGAGAATATGACAATCTTAAATGCTTCTGTTGGAGATGTATATCTGGTTTTGATAACTAACTTTTCAGGAGTGCCAGGGTATATTTCTTTAACCCAAACAAATGAAGGTCAACCTGGAGCAGGAGCAACAGATTGTTCTATCGTAATACAAAATCAAGCTTGTCAAGGAGAAACATTAACACTTGATGCAACAACTCAAAACGCAACCAATTATCAATGGTTTTTTGATGATGGAACAGGTCCTGTTCAGATATTAAACGGAAACTTTCCAACTATAAATGCAACTTCTACAGGGACTTATAACGTTACGATTACCCTATCGAATGGAACTACAGACAGTTATACAGAATTCCACGTTTTAATACATCCAAATCCTGATATTCCCCCAGTTCCAGATATAGAGCTATGTGATGATAATGCTGATGGTCAAATGTTTTTTGATTTAACTCAAAATGAGGCTATTATTACTCAAAATGAACCAAATCCTAATCAATATATCATAGACTATTATGCATCGGCTACTGACTTGACTGCTGATAACCCTATTTTGAATCCAGGGAATTATCAAAATACTATCATAGGTCAACAGACCATTTTTGTTCTTGCAACTGATGCTGATACAGGCTGTGAAACAGAAACCCAGTTTGACATTATAGTCAACCCCGATCCGGACGTACCTGCAACGATATCCGATCTGGAGCTTTGTGACGATGACACCGATGGCATAGCGACCTTTGACCTGACCGATAGGGAGGGTGATATTATGGTTAACCAACCTACAGGTACGACGTATGATGTCAGCTATTATGCCAGTGCATCAGATAGAACCAATGGTGTGCCGATAACTAGTGAGACCGCTTACCCAAGTACTTCCGCTACGATCTATGTATTGGTAGAGGACACGGCAACAAGCTGTACGACCGATGCACAGTTCGATATAGTGGTCAACCCATTGCCGAACGTAGCTGCCCCGGTCCCATCGATAGAGGAGTGCGATGATGACAGTGATGGTCTGATGTTTTTTGATCTGACGGAGAATGAGCCTTTCCTGACACAGAACGCACCCACGGGCACGACCTATACGGTCACCTATTATTCCGATGCGGGCCATACAACGGCAATTACCACCCCGACAAACCACCAAAATAACCCTGCTAACCAACAAACGATTTACGTACTGGTAAGCGATGCGGCAACAGGATGTGAGACATCGGCGGAGTTTGAAATTATAGTGAATGCGCAATTACCGACCACGGCACCGGCACCGTATGAGCTTTGTGACGGCGATGGCGATGGCCAGGCGACCTTCGATTTAACGACACTGGACAACCAGATATCGACCGATCCTACCTATAGCTACAGCTATCACGCAACCCAGGCCGATGCCCAGGCGGGCACCCCAACGGTAGCCAACAACTATACTACGGGCAGTACGACCATTTATGTACGTGTGGAGTCCAGCGCTGTAGCGGACTGTTACAATGTGGTTCCCGCCCAGTTAGTGGTGGTTCCCGATCCGGTGGTTCCTACGGTTCCGGACCTGGAACTGTGCGACGACAACACCGATGGTCAAGAGACCTTCGACCTGACGCAGAACGAACCTACGATCGTACAGAACGAACCTGCCCCGGGCGACTACACAGTGACCTATTATGCGAGCCAGAATGATCTGAACAACGGCAACGCGATCACCACGCCAACGGCCTATACCAACACGACCCCGGACCAACAGACGATCTATGTCGTGGTCGAGGACAGCAATACGGCCTGTACGAGCCAGGCACAGTTCGATATCATCGTGAACCCGATCCCGGCCTACAATGCACCGGCCCCACTGATTATCTGTGACGATGGCGGCGGCACGGGCATGGCAGAGTTCGACCTGACCGATGCGACCACGCAGATCACGGGCAATGCCCCGAACCTTAACGTCAGTTACTTTGAGACCCAATTGGGCGCGGAGAACAACGACCCGAACGACGAGATCGGCCCATTGTACACCAATACCACCCCTTACAACCAAACGGTCTGGGTAAGGGTATACGATATCAACACGGGCTGCTATGCAGTGGACAGTATGGACCTGCAGGTTAACGATGCCCCGATCGCCAACACGCCACCACCGTTCATCTATTGTGATGACGACAACGATGGTGTGGGACAGTTCATCCTGACGGACCTGGACGATGACATCAACAACGATCCGAACGTGACCATTACCTACCACCAGACGCAGGCCAATGCCGACAACGATGTGATCCCGCTTTCGAGCCCGTTCACCAATACGGTGAACACGACCCAGACCATCTATGTAAGGGTAGAGGCGCCAGGGATAAGCTGTTACACGACCATTGCCATTACCCTACAGGTAGAGGACAGTCCACAGCCGGTACTGGCACAGGACCTGGAACCTTTGGAGGCCTGTGATGCCAATGGCAACGGCAGTGAGGTGTTCGACCTTACGCTGATGGAAGCGGATATCCTTGCCAATGAGACCAACCCTTCGGACTTTACGGTAAGGTATTATACAGATGCTGCTTACACGCAGGAAATTACCGTACCCACGGCCTATACCAGCAATGGTATGAACCAGACGATCTATGTGGTGGTTGAAGGCCTGAACGGCTGTACCGGGGAGACCAGCTTTGAGCTGATCGTGCATCCCATGCCAAGTTACCAGCACCCACAACCGCTGGAGCTATGTGATGTGAACAACCCGGGCGATGAGATGGAGGCCTTTACCTTGGAGGACGCGACCCTTGACATTACCAATGGCGACAACAGCTTAGAGGTGACCTATTACGCAACCCAGGCAGACGCCGATGCAGGAACCAACCCGCTAACAAGTCCGTATAC
>NZ_QKQV01000019.1 GCF_003233725.1 Mesonia sp. K7 | reverse complement strand
CAACTCCATAAGGTTTACATCATGAAAAGTAGCTCCTGCCTTTAATCCAAAAGCTAAGTTAGAGTTAGCAAAACGTAACGTATAAGAGAAATCTGCATAGACATTGGTCTCTTTAATGGGACCTATTTCGTCACTAATTGCGGATAAACCCAAACCTGTATTTTCTCCTACAGGTGAATGTGCATTGAAAGTATAAGTTGTTGGTGCTCCTTCTATATTGTTCCACTGGCTTCTGTATAATAAACCAACATCTAGGTGGTCTTTGGAACCTGCATAAGCTGGGTTGACTACGTTCATATTATACATGTATTGAGTATACTGAGGGTCTTGCTGCGCATTTGTCTTTACCGTAGCAAGAACCACTGCTATCAGCCATAAGTAATAATGTTTTCTCATATTTTGGTTTTAAGTTTTTGGGTGTTTTATTTTTTTTATTATCCGTATTTTTTTTATTATCCGTCACTGCGAGCTTGCCTAACGTGGTCATTGAGCACTTGCACTGAGCATGTCGAAGTGTCGAAATGCAGGTAAGGACAACGGAGTAGTCTCTAGAAATTTTTATGGATAATTTTCGATCAACCATTTTATATTTAATGATTAATTTTATTCTCTTATAATTTTTCGACTTTCAACTTTCAACTTTCAACTTTCAAATCTCATATCTCATATCTCATATCTCAAGTCTGTTGCTATCTCAAATTTCATCATTCTTAATATGTCCCAGAGAGCTTTACAAAAAACCCTCTGGGAGCATTCTTAAACACAACTAAATTTAATTAACATTTCGATTGACATACACCCACTTTTTGATGGTCTGTCCATATGCTGGGTGTGAGCGATCCAATTCCAGTACATAGAAATAAGTACCCGTGGGCAGGTTGTTGCCATTCATATCCTGACCTATCCACTCATTCGTATAATTGGCTCGCTCAAATACGTTTCGTCCATGGCGATTATATACGACCAAATTATTGACTCCATACCCTGCGTCCAATACGGAAAGATCAAAACTGTCGTTTAGACCATCACCATTAGGGGAGATCCCTTCAGGCAAGAAAAAACATTCTTCGTCCAGAGTGAGATCAACTTGTGCAATACCTCCGCAACCGTTAGCATCGATAAGTCGGAGATAAACGCTGCTGTTGTTCAAGGCATCCTCGTAAGCTTCTGGGGTTAATAATGCATTGGTATTCTCCTGTGCATCGCTAGAACTGATAAAATAACCTTCGATAGTAGCGGAAGGGAATTCAGCGGCAACCGTGGTCAAATCAAAAGGAGGACAATCGGTGAGTTCCAATGAACTTCCTGCTCCTGGAGCCTGACTTACCTGTAACTCCAATTGAGCAATAGCATAACAATCCACAGCAGGATCGTTCGCAGTAATCCTTACATAAATATACTGTTCGTTGTTTCTTAAAAAATTAGTTGGATCACTGATCGCATTGATAGCATTCACTGCTTCTGTTGGGTCAAGATGGTAGCTAATTAAAGTATTAGGCTGTCCAGCCTGCAGATCATTCTCCCGTTGGGTAAGGTCAAAATACACGCTTCCGTCCAGTACATCTTGATCGCACGAAACAATAGGGCTGACAGTTGGTGCCACAGGAGTAATGGCACTTTGCAGCATAAAACTAGTAATGTCATAACATTGGGTATTGGTATTGGTCACCCTTACATAAATAGTCGTACCGTCAGTAGCGCTATAATTATTGTTCGGGAGGATAGCGCCAGAATTGTTTTCGGCATCGTTAAGATCGGTATGATAACTCACGGCGTACGTAGAAGGGTCTTGACCATTGAGCACCACGGAATCCTGCTGCGAAAGGTCGAAAACAGCTGGCGTATTGGCATCAGGCTGGCACTCCGCCAAATCATTCGGCATCGTGGCTGTAGCTCCCTGTAAAATGGTAATTTCGTCCTCTAATTCAATAAGCGTCCCAAACTGGTTATACAACTCTACGGTAACGATATAAGTCCCTGGTTGAGTATAAACATGGGTAGGAGCTAAATCTGTAGAAGTGTTTTGCGAACTGCTTGAATCCCCAAAATCCCAAGTCGCTGCACTAATCCCAACATGACTATCTATTTGGAATTGGGTGGATTCCCCATAGCAATAAATATCATTCACAATTTCATACTGAAAATTATCAGGCATAAATTGTGGTAGACCATAGCCTTGATCGGCAGAGCCCGCTCCTAAATAAAAATTATCCAACTGAAAGTCACAAGCCACACCTAATGCATTGGGTTTTTCAATAACACTTAAATACTCAGTACCATGCCTTGAGGCATATATTTTTCCATCCAAAGCTAATTGTAAACTATGAATGCTATAAAAAGGTGGTTGCGTAATAGACCATAATAATGTTTTGGAATTGATAATATCTTGAGTAGAAGATACATCAAGGTTATACTGAAAAATTCTAGAACCATCATGTACCCATTGCCCATTATTCTCTGTATAGTAATCTGGCATTGTAATATATAAACGTTTACTATCTGGTGAAAACTCCACTCCCGATACTTGCGATAAATTACCTGTTTGAGTTGCTGGGTATTGATATGGCGCTAATGTTAATAGTTTTTGAGGGTTAGTGACTTCACCCGTAGCCGTATTAAAGTCAAAAAGTGCAAACACACCTGTTCCTTCATTTTGATCATAATAGGTAGATGCAAGCTTCCTTCCATTCGGAGATATTCGAAAGTAGCCTCCAAATAAAGGAAATTCATTAGAAACGACGGGAGTAGTTTGTACACCACTGGAGGTTACCAAGAAAGCAGCAAAATGTCCTGTAACATTACTCAATCCTGCGGAAGCATTATAATCATAGGTTCCTCTGTGGACTACCGCCCATACATCTTGGTTATTAGCATGAGGAATCGCTGTAACTTTAGCAGCGTGATATGGATTTGGAGTTGCAGAAGGAGGCCAATTCCCATCTAGAGGAATGTTTTTTTGTCCACTTACAACTCCTCCTAACCCCCCATCCAAAGTCATATCAACTACCGAATACATAAAAGGAGCGTTAATAGGTATATTAACAGCCATACCATGAGCTTGGAATACATAATATTTATCAGGATTTGCAGGGTAAGGAACAGTTATTGCTGGTTGATAACTATTACCTAAACCGCCGATTAATCCAGCCCCATTATCCATTACAGAGCCATTAGAATTAATCAATGAAGACCCACTTCCATGAAATAGTAAATTTCCATTAGCGGTAGATATAGAAGTCCCTCCTTGATGTTGATAACCCCAGAAGTCAACAGATTTAGCTACGGGAGTTCCTGTAGTAAAATCTAGACCTCCGTAATTAAAAAACCAATGGGCAGATTCTAATTGGGCATGTACACCTTCATGCATAAAGCACATCAGTATACTTAAATAAAGTAGTATTTTTTTCATAAGTTAAATTTTTAGGTTAATAAGGTTAAACAGGTTAAACGTTTCACCAAATATTAACAAAATCTTAAATATTTATAAAAAATCGATAAGAATAACTTGGACAAACTAGCAGAAAAATGAGGACATGTTAGTAAAGTTCAATAAAATCAAGGCTTACTAGCTTACCAACATCACAACAAAAAATTAAGAATTATTTAAATTTTTAAATAATAGACGCAGTAATAGAGAGTTTTTTTTCAAAAAAAATAGAGAAAAAAGGAGAAATGATGGGCAAAGCAAAAGAATAAAAAATAATCAAGGGTTTATAAGGAAATACCTAAAACGTATTCATGCAATTCATCTACATTAAGATTCATTTTTTTGGCAATACGTTGTTTTCTCTTTCTACTGGCATCTACGGTAATACTAAATATTGAACTAATTTCCTTAACGTCTAAATTCATGTAAATATAACATAAAAAACGAATGTCGTGCGAACTTAGCTTAGGGTGTTTCTCTTTTAGCAAACGCAAAAATTCAGGGTTTACTTTTTCAAAATGGGAAATAAAATCATCCCATTCAGCATCTGCCTTAAGATGGTCTTTCAATAATCGTATATCATCGGTGATGTCTTCATGGCGCGCTATTTCTGGTATTTGGGTCAAGGAATTAATAATACCTTCTATCATTTTATCACGATCAGAGAGGTACAGGGCTTTAGCGGAAAGCTTTCTATTCTTTTGAGCTATTTTATTCTTGAGTTGTTCTTGTTGCAGTAAGGCTTGGTCCTTTAAAGCTTCATGTTCTTTTTTTTCTTTCTCAAGTTCAAGTTGGGTTATCTTTTGCTCACTTTCAATAATAGTTTTTTGTTGCCTTTGTTTGGCTATTTTATTTCTTAACCCCTTATAAATAATAAATCCTATGATAAGGGCTAACAAAACAATAAAAATAATAAGCACAATAAACATTCGCCGTTCTGCTTTTTGTTTTTGCTTATGTATTTTTAGATCATTTTCATACTCTTGTACTTCAAGTTTTACTTTATTTACAGCAAAGAGCTGTTTATTGATACGGGCAGAAAGAGAGTCTTTGGCAATTACAACAGAATCCATATACCGAAGTGCTTTATCATATTCCCCCTCCTTTTGGTAAAGTTCAGATAAGTATTGGTATTTTTCAATTTTGGGTTTCCATTCTTCGGTATACTTTAAGGCCTCATGCGTATACCCAATAGCTTCTTGGGTGTTATGTTGTTGGGCATAAATGCGAGCCAATAGTTCTAAAACACATACATGACAAACATCCTTTTCTTGGTTTTCCCTTAATAAACGTTCTGCAATTTGTTGGGCTTGTATAATTTCTCCGCGGTAAAATAAATTATCAGCATAATTCACATCCCATATTCGCTGAAAAAAGTCATTTTTTGGAACATTTTTTATCGCATTTAAAAAACCTAAAGCCTTATCTAACTCTCCGTTCTTATTATAGATATCAGCTATATTCAAACCAGCAAAAACCTTATTGTAATCAGAGTCTATTTGTTGGGCAAGCTCAAAGGCTTCTTCATAATACACCAAAGCCTTCAGTTTTTCATTGGTTTGGTAATAAAGAACACCGATGTTGGCAAGGACAGTAGCTGTATTTTCATTCAATTGGCTTTCATTACGCGTGTTTTCCAATGCTTTTAAATAGTAGCGTAAGGCTTCGGCATAATTGGTACTGATTTTATAGACATTTCCAATAAGGTTCTGAACATACCATAATTCCTCCTCACAAGTTTTATTCTGAATAATCACTTCTACCTTAGTAAGTTTTTTGAGTGCTTCAGAATATTCTTTAGCATCATAAGCCTCAATACCCTTAGTAAGCAACAAGACACATTCTTCGGGAGAATATTTTTGGTTCTCCTGAGAGAACGAAAATAAACTTACACAACAAAAAACATAAAAAAGAAATTGGCGGTTACTCATAAACAAAGTCATTTTTATCAACTACTAATATTACAATTTTTATCCAAAATAAATGAATAGAAAGAGTAATTTCCTAAAAAAACATATGGAAAACTACAATTTAATATCCTAAATAATTTTCACACATTTTATTCCCAATAAACATTACTCCTATTGAAGGTGTCGTTTTTGTAGAACAGCGGTAATTTCACGGAAGCTTACTTTCTTATGGGAAAGCAGTATGAGGTAATGAAAAAGTAAATCCGCAGCTTCATCTATAAAAAGTTCAGTATCATCATTCTTAGCAGCAATAACAGTTTCTACAGCCTCCTCACCCACTTTTTGGGCAATTCGATCAACCCCTTGCTTAAATAAAGAGGAAACATAACTTTTAAGGGATGGATTATAGGATTTACGTTGATCAATTATGGCCTCCAACACACTTAGAAATCCATAATCCGTTTCATTTTCTTCGCCCCAACAGGTATCATAACCAGTATGGCATACAGGTCCTTCGGGTTGAGCAAAAACCAATAAAGTGTCTGCATCACAATCTACCTTTATTTCTATAAGTTTGAGAAAATGACCACTTTCTTCTCCTTTAGTCCATAGTCTTTTTTTACTTCGACTATAAAAAGTAACTTTTTGAAGTGTCATGGTTTGTTGATAAGCTGCAAGATTCATATAACCAAGCATAAGAACTTTTCTTGTGTCAATATCTTGTATAATAGCAGGAATTAAGTCACCTTCTTTAAATACTTCAACTATTTTTTTTTTAGCTTCATCTTTATTTTCTTTAAGTTTCATGAGTATGGTTTTATTTATTTGAAATGCTTTTAAATTCATTATTTATGGGTCAAATGGCCGAACAGGTATTTCTTTTGTGATCAAGTGTGTTTTTAAGCTTCGAATCTCAATTTGTTTGTGATGAAAAACACTAGCAGCTAAAGCAGCATCTGCTTTTCCAGTTATAAAAACATCTTCAAAATCTTGAACCTTTCCAGCTCCACCCGAGGCGATAACTGGAATGGATAACATACATGATAGTTTCGCCAAAGCTTCGTTGGCAAAACCATTTTTAGTTCCATCGTGATTGATGGAGGTAAATAAAACTTCACCTGCACCTCGGTCTTGGACTTCCTTTGCCCAATTGAACAAGTTTAATTTAGTAGGTGTTTTTCCTCCTACCCCAAATACGTTCCAGTCCTTGTTCACCTGTTTTGCATCAATGGCTACAACGATACACTGAGAACCAAATCTTAAAGCGATTTCATGAATAAGTTCAGGATTTCTAATTGCTGCAGAATTAATACATACCTTATCAGCTCCGTTTTTCAAAAGCAACTCCACATCTTCAACAGACGATATGCCCCCTCCCACTGTAAAAGGAATATTGATGGCCTCAGCAACTTTTAATACCAATTGGGTAAGTGTTTTTCTACCTTCTTCGGTTGCCGAAATATCAAGAAAAACCAATTCGTCAGCACCGTTATCTGAATAATATTGCGCAAGCTCAACGGGATCGCCTACGTCACGTAAGCTAAGAAAGTTTAAACCCTTTACAGTTCGTCCGTTCTTGATGTCTAGACACGGAATAATTCGTTTAGTCAGCATGATATTTTATTATATAATTTTCCAGTTGTTTTAGAGTAATTTTATTTTCATAAATAGCCTTTCCTATAATAACTCCTTCACAACCCACTTTTGCCAATTTTGGAAGTTCTTCAATAGCAGAGATTCCTCCAGAAGCAATTAATTTAATGTTAGGTATAGTTTCAATTATTTTTTGATACAGTTTAAATGAAGGTCCTTGTAGCATTCCGTCTTTACCAATGTCTGTACAAATAATATATGTTACCCCTTCTTTTACATAATCTCTTATAAAAGGCAGTATTTCTATAGCAGAATCTTCTATCCAACCACTTATAGCAATGTTTTCTTTTTTTACATCTGCTCCCAAAATAATTTTTTCGTTTCCGTACCGCTGAAGCCATTTTTTAAAAATTTCAGGGTTTTTCACAGCAATGCTTCCTCCGGTAACTTGGTTAGCACCACAATCAAAGGCTATTTGAATAGCCTGATCTGTTTTCACACCTCCCCCAAAATCTATCTTCAAATAGGTTTTTGTAGATATTTCTTCTAAAATTTTATAGTTAACGACGTGATTACTTTTTGCACCATCCAAATCCACTAGGTGTATATGCTGAATTCCATGAGCTTCAAATTCTTTTGCTACCTCTAGTGGATTTTCATGATATATTTTTTTGGTACTATAATCACCTTGGGTGAGACGAACACACTTTCCTTCAATGATATCTATAGCAGGGATGATTCGCATATTAGAGAGCTAAAAAGTTTTTTAAAATTTGTCCTCCCCTTAAACTGCTTTTTTCAGGGTGGAATTGTACACCATAAAAATTATCTTTTTGTAGAGCAGCGCTATATGGAATGCCATAGTCTGAGGTTGCGGTGGTTTCCTTGCATAAAGGAGCATAGTAACTGTGTACCATATAAATAAATTCATTTTCTGAAATATGCTGAAATAAATGGGTTTTCAAATTTGAGATTTGGTTCCAACCTATTTGTGGTGTTTTAAGATGGTTTGAAAAACGAATCACATTAACATCAAATACTCCCAAACCTCGAGTATTTCCTTCTTCAGTAGAATTACAGAGCAACTGCATCCCTAAGCAGATACCTAAAACAGGTTGTCTTAAAGTAGGAATTACATGAGCCAAACCACTATACTTTAATTTTTTCATGGCACTGCTCGCTTCACCGACGCCTGGAAAAATTACTTTATCTGCTTGACGGATTTCATTTTCACAATCGGTTAAGACAGCTTCAACGCCTAGTCTTTTAAAAGCAAATCGAATACTTTGAATATTTCCAGCTCCATAATCAATAATTACAAGTTTATTTTTTTTATCTTCTATATTTTTCATCATGTATTTTTACAATTTTCCTTTAGTAGTAGGTAAAATCATTTTTTCAGTATCTCGTTTGACAGCCATCTTAATAGACTTTGCAAAAGCTTTAAAAATGGCTTCTATTTTATGGTGTTCATTGTTTCCTTTAGCCCAAATGTTTATATTAGCTTTGGCGCCATCAGAAAAAGATTTAAAAAAATGATAAAACATTTCGGTTGGCATTTTTCCTATATATTCTCTCTTAAAATTGGCACGCCAAACCAACCAATTTCGTCCGCCAAAATCAAGGGCTACTCGGGCTAACGAATCATCCATAGGAAGGTAGAAGCCATAGCGTTCAATACCAAGTTTATCTCCAAGTGATATTCGAAAAGCTTCTCCTAAAGCAATGGCCGTGTCTTCAATGGTGTGGTGTTCATCTACTTCAAGATCACCTTTAACTGTGATTTGCAAATCCATTTGTCCGTGTCTTGCCAATTGATCCAGCATATGATCAAAAAAGGCAATTCCAGTATTGATCTCACTCTTTCCAGTTCCGTCTAAATTTAGTTGAATGGAAATATCGGTTTCATTGGTTTTTCGTTGTCTGCTTATAAAACGTCGTCCTAATTTTAAAAAATCATAGATAGACTGCCAATCGTTTGTTTCAAAAGAGATATAGGATTGAATTTCTTTTGTATTTACAGAAACTTCTGAAACTCCTAAATGGGTTTCGTCATTAATAAAAATCCCTTTGGCTCCCAGGTTTTTAGCGAGTTCTATGTCTGCAAGTCGATCGCCGATGACAAAAGAATTTTTAAGATCATACATTTCGGAAAAATATTTTTGGAGTAAACCTGTTCTAGGTTTTCGAGTATCAGCTTTTTCATAAGGGAAAGTTCGATCGATCAATACCTCATCGAAGGTGACTCCTTCATTTTCAAATGATTGAATGATAAAGTTTTGTACAGGCCAAAATGTTTCTTCAGGAAAAGAATCTGTTCCTAAACCATCTTGGTTGGTAATCAGAACCAATTCAAAATCGAATTCTTTGGCTATTTTTCCTAAATAAGTAAAGACTTTGGGGTAAAAAATCAATTTTTCAAAAGCATCAATTTGCTCATCATCAGCTTCTTTGATAATCGTTCCGTCACGATCAATAAACAAAACACGTTTTTTCATGAGTCTAATGTTTTAATAATGTGTAATAATTTTTTGTTTTCTACAGGTGTTCCTATGCTTAATCTCAAACAGTTTTCACAAAGAGGTTGCGAATTTCTATTGCGTACTACAATTCCATTTTCAATGAATTGATCATAGCGTTTTTGGGCATCATCTACTTTGATAAGGATAAAATTTGCTTGAGTTGGAAATACTTTTTGAATGAAACTTGTTTCGCCTAAAACTTTAAGTAATCGCTTCTTTTCTTGATTGATTAGAGTGATTTCCTCTTTTATATTTTGATTATTCTGTAGCCGTTTTATGGCAAGTTTCTGTGTGAGTTGGTTAACATTGTACGGGGGCTTTATTTTGTTTAATACAGTAATAATTTCCTGCGAAGCATAACAAACTCCTAGTCGTAGTCCTGCTAAGCCATATGCTTTTGAAAAAGTTTGGGTAATAATTAAATTAGGAAATTCGTTTAACTTTGATATCCAACTTTCCTGAGGGGAAAAGTCAATATAGGCTTCATCAATAACAACCAATCCTTTGAACTCCTTCAGTAACTTTAAAATATGCTCAACACTAATTAAATTTCCGGTGGGATTATTAGGCGAACATATAATTAAAAGTTTGGTGTTTGAGTCTGTAATTTCTAGGACAGCTTCAGTTGATGGCTGGAAATCCTTATCCAATAATGTTTCTCTAACTACAATATTATTCAAATTTGCCAATACACTATACATTCCGTAAGTGGGGGGTAAAGTGATAATGTTATCTTTAGAAGGTTCACAAAATGCTCTAAATATCAAATCGAGTACTTCATCGCTTCCATTACCTAATAAAATTTGATTTACCTCAACATTTTTATGTTGAGAGAGTAGCTTTTTTAATTTTTGCTGCTGCGGATCGGGATAACGATTATACGCTGTTTCAAAAGGGTTTTCATTGGCATCAAGAAAAACCATCTCTTTATCAAAATCCTTATATTCATCTCGTGCAGAACTATAGGGTTTCATTTTCATGAGATGAGGTCGAATGTGGTTTTCTATATTAAAATTATTATTTTCCATTAGCCTTCAGTTTTAAACTTCTTAAACGTAAGGTCACTGCATTTTTATGGGCTTGTAATCCTTCGGCTTCTGCCATAATTTCTATGGTCTTTCCAATATTTTGTATGCCTCCTTCAGAAATTTTCTGAAATGAAATATTCTTCATAAAACTGTCTAAGTTCACACCGCTGTATTGTTTAGCGTAACCATTGGTGGGTAAAGTATGGTTAGTTCCAGAGGCATAATCTCCAGCACTTTCTGGGGTATAATGACCAATAAAAACAGAACCGGCATTTTGAATATTATGGATGAAAAAATCTTCATCTTCAGAAATAACAATAAAATGTTCTGGGGCATATAGGTTGATAAGATGCATGGCCTCCTTATTGTTTTCCACTAAGATGAGCTTTGAATTTTCAATAGCTTTAATAGCTATGGCCTTTCGAGGTAACAAATTAATTTGATTTTCTATTTCCTTTTCAACTAGATCGATCAATTTTGAAGAAGTAGTTACTAATATAACCTGACTATCTGAACCGTGTTCTGCTTGCGACAATAAGTCTGAGGCTACAAACGAAGCATCTGCAGTATTATCTGCAAACACCAATAATTCTGAGGGACCAGCGGGCATATCGATAGCAACATTAAATTTGGTGGCATATTGTTTAGCCGCAGTAACATAGACGTTTCCAGGCCCAAAAATTTTATAAACTCTAGGAATCTGCTTAGTTCCAAAAGTCAATCCCGCAATAGCTTGGATACCTCCTACTTTTAAAATAGTAGTCACACCACATACGTGAGCTGCATATAAAATAGCAGAAGCTACTTTTCCTTGCTCATTAGGAGGCGTACACAATACAATTTCTTTACAGCCTGCCAATTTTGCAGGGATTACCAACATCAAAACCGTAGAAAAAAGTGGTGCTGTTCCTCCTGGTATATAAAGCCCTACTTTTTCAATAGGTCTTTTTTCTTGCCAACATACAACTCCTTTCTGCGTTTCTATAACCTCTGATTTGGTAAGTTGAGCCTGGTGAAATGTTTCTATATTCTTTTTTGCTAACTGAATGGCCTTTTTTAAAGGTTCTGAGACATCATTTACAGCTATTTCTATTTCGTTTTGGCTAACGCGATAATCATTAAGGTTTGACCCATCAAAAAGGCGAGTATATTTAGTGATAGCTTGATCTCCTTTTTGCTGCACATCTGTAAAAATTGTTTTTATAGTTTCTTCTATTTCCTCAGTGGAGCTGCTTTGGGGTCTTTGCAAAATTGTTTCCCAAGAATCTTGAGTGGGATTATATATTTTTTTCATGATCAAGGAGGGTTTACGTATTTATATATAATTAAAGCACCATTTTTTCGATGGGACAAACTAAGATGCCTTCCGCA
Organism: Mesonia sp. K7; assembly: GCF_003233725.1. Lineage (GTDB taxonomy): Bacteria > Bacteroidota > Bacteroidia > Flavobacteriales > Flavobacteriaceae > Mesonia. The sequence continues at coordinate 25,912 of NZ_QKQV01000019.1, read as the reverse complement.
CCATGAGTCTTTAATTCATTAATAATTTCCCAAAAAGACTCTTTAGGAATTACTGAATGTATCGAACTCCACCCTGCTTTCATTAAAGGCATTACGGTAGGGCTATTCATTCCTGGAAGGATTTGACGAATATTTTCTAATTTTTCATTAGGAATGTTTAATAAGACATACCTTGAGTTTCGAGCCATTAACACGGCTCGTAATCGAAATTGCAATTCGTTGAGAATTTGATCTTTTTCTTCAGTGATATGAGGAGAAACAACCAATACCGCTTCACTCGTTAGAACTTCTTCCACTTCAATAAGGTTGTTTTTAAAAAGCGTATTTCCACTGGAAACAATATCAACAATAGCATCTGCTAAACCTATATTAGGTGCAATTTCCACGGAGCCACTAATAATGTGGATGTCAGCATTGATTCCTTTTTTGTCTAAAAAGTGTTGCACACTATTGGGATACGAAGTGGCAATTTTTTTTCCGTTGAGGTCTTTAATCTCTTTATAAGGAAAACTTTTTTCCACAGCAACGGAAAGCCTACATTTAGAAAAGCCCAAACGCTCTGCTATAGGTAAAGCCCTCTCCTGTTCCACCAGTAGATTCTCACCTATAATAGCGATATCTACCACACCATCTTCTAAATACTGCGGAATATCTCCATTTCTTAAATAGAGAACTTCCAAGGGAAAATTAGAAGCATGAGCTTTCAATTGATCCTTACCATTATCGATATGGATGCCTGCTTCTTTTAAAATTTGAAGTGAATCATCATGAAGTCTACCCGACTTTTGAACAGCAATCTTTAAACATTTCATTTTTATTAAAAATCTTTAAGGTCTGAGCAGTTCAAATAAATGGGTAGAATAAAAAAACCCGTTTGATCTGCTCAAACGGGTTTTTCGATACATTATAGATACATCATCTCATGCTCACCTCGTTTGAGTGTAAGTATGCATATGATGATGTTGTTGTTTCTGTATCATAATGCGGCAAATATAATTTATTTTTTTAATCAAACTAACTCTTTTTTTATATTTTACTTTAAAATACTCTTTTAGCAATCTCTTTGATGTTTTCACTTTTCCCCATCGTATAATAATGCAATGCCGGAACACCTAATTTTAAAAGGGCTTGGGATTGCTGTATACACCACTCTACACCTACTTGTTTAACCGCTTGATTATTTTTACATTTTAACACCTCATTGACCAGATCATCAGGTAAATCCACATGAAAGCGATGTGGGATTAAATTAAGTTGACGTTTGGTGGATAAGGGTTTTAAACCTGGAATGATAGGAACCTTAATTCCTCCTTTTCGGCAACGAGCGACAAAATCAAAAAACTTCTGGTTATCAAAAACCATTTGAGTGATGATATATTCTGCTCCATTTTCTATTTTCTTTTTCAAAAAATTAAGGTCACTTTCTAAACTTGGGGCTTCCATATGTTTTTCGGGGTAAGCAGCAGTGCCAATGCAAAAATTGGTAGCAGAAGAGTTTTTTAATTCTTCGTCTAAATACTTGCCTTTATTCATATCGCTAAGTTGTGAAATCAGTTCACTGGCATAATGATGGCCGTCGGGTTCTGCTCTAAAATAGGTTTCGGTTTTCACAGCATCTCCGCGTAAAGCCAAGACATTATCGATCCCTAAAAAGTCTAAATCGATCAAAAAATTTTCGGTATCTTCTTTAGTAAAGCCCCCACATAAAATATGAGGAATAGCATCTACTTTATATTTATTCTGAATCGCCGCACAAATACCAACTGTTCCTGGACGCTTTTTAACCACATGTTTTTTATACAATCCGTTGGATTGGGTTTTATAAATGTATTCTTCCCGATGATAGGTGACATCTATAAATTTAGGGTCAAACTCCATCAACGGATCAATACTTTCAAAAATAGACTGAATATTCTGACCTTTTAAAGGGGGTAATACTTCAAAGGAAAAAACACCTTTTCCTTTGTTCTTTGCTATATGTTCGGTTACTTTCATTATTATTGATTTATAAATCTGCAATGTTCGGACTCAGCCATTTTTCGGCTAAATCGAGAGTGATGTTTCTGCGTTTAGCATAATCTTTTACTTGATCTTCGGTAATTTTCCCCAACCCAAAATACTTGGCTTCTTGATGGGCAAAATAATAACCGGATACCGAGGCTGCAGGCCACATCGCAAGACTTTCGGTAAGTTTAACTCCGATATTTTCCTCTACTTCCAATAACTCCCAAATCGTATTTTTCTCTAAATGATCCGGACAAGCAGGGTAACCTGGAGCAGGTCGAATACCTTGGTATTTTTCAGAAATCAAATCTTCGTTCGAAAAATTCTCAGAAACATATGCCCAATGCTTGTTTCTAATTTCCCAATGTAAATATTCCGCGAAAGCTTCTGCCAAGCGATCGGACAATGCCTGAATCATAATCGCATTGTAATCGTCGTTTTCGTTTTTGAATCGCTGCGCTAATTCTTCTGTACCAAAACCAGCAGAAACACAGAAACAGCCTACATAATCTTGTTTGCCAGTCTCTTTTGGAGCTACAAAATCCGCTAAAGCAAAATTAGGTTTTCCTGCTCGCTTCTCAAGTTGTTGACGAAGTGTGAGAAAAATAGTTTTGGTATTTCCGTTTTCATCGTAAACTTCGATATCGTCATCGTCTATCGTGTTAGCTGGAAAAAGACCAAAGACGGCACGACCCACAAGTAATTTTTCTGAGAATATTTGTTGCAATAGACGCTGAGCGTCTAAAAACAAATCCTGGGCTTGTTGACCTACCGTTTTATCTTCCAATATATTGGGGTATTTTCCATGTAGATCCCACGACCTGAAAAAGGGTGACCAATCGATAAATTTCTCTAATTTTTTTAAATCAAAATCTTTATAAACTTGAACACCTAATTGTTTTGGTTTTCTGATTTCATTCGTATTCCAATCGATTTTATACTTTCTTTTTCTAGCTTCTACAATCGAGATATAACTTTTTTGTTTCCCTCTTTTTAAAAACTGTTTTCTAAAGTTTTCGTATTCTTCCCTGATCTGCTCCTTAAAAACCCGATTCCCTTTTTTTAACAAATTTCCCACAACGGTTACAGCACGGGAGGCATCATTCACATGCATCACGGTATGGGTATAATGGGGAGCAATTTTTACAGCGGTATGGGCACGTGATGTAGTAGCTCCTCCTATCAATAAAGGAATTTGAAAATTCGATCTTTCCATTTCTTTGGAAACCAAAACCATTTCATCTAAAGAAGGGGTTATCAAACCACTTAGGCCAATGGCATCTACCCTTTCCTTTGTAGCAGTTTCAAGTATCTTTTCTAAAGGTACCATCACCCCTAAATCAATGATTTCATAATTATTACAACCTAGAACCACACTCACAATATTTTTACCGATATCGTGCACATCACCTTTGACGGTAGCCATCAGAATTTTTCCTGCGGATTTTTTTTCAACATCTTTTTCGGCTTCGATAAAAGGTTGTAAATAGGCTACTGCTTTTTTCATCACTCGTGCCGATTTAACAACTTGGGGCAGAAACATCTTTCCACTTCCAAACAGGTCACCCACGACATTCATTCCGTTCATGAGATATTCTTCGATTACTTCGATAGGTCTTGAAACTACATTTCGCGCTTCTTCTACATCTTCAAGAATATATTTATCGACTCCTTTTACTAAAGCATGGGTAATTCGCTCTTGTAAGTTATGCTGACGCCATGCTAAAACTTCCTTTTCAACTTTTACCTTAGACTTAGATTCGGAGATGGTTTCTGCAAGATCAAGTAAGCGCTCGGTAGCATCATCACGACGATCGAACAACACATCTTCAACATAACTCAGCAAGACTTTAGGAATATCGTCATAAATTGTTAAAAGTTCTGGGTTGACGATCCCTAAAGTCATACCATACTGTATCGCATGGTATAAAAATGCTGAATTAATAGCTTCGCGAACGGTCATGTTTCCTCTAAAGGAAAACGAAACATTACTCACACCGCCCGAAACGTTTACAAAGGGGAGATTATCCTTAATCCATTGAGTAGCTTCAAAAAAATCTAACGCATTTCTACGATGCTCTTCCATTCCCGTGGCCACAGGAAATATATTAGGGTCAAAAATGATGTCTTCTGGAGGAAAATCGACTTCGTTCACCAAAATATCATAAGACCGCTTGCAAATGTCAATACGACGTTGAAAAGTATCGGCTTGACCAATCTCATCAAAAGCCATAATAATTACTGCCGCTCCATAGCGCTTAATGAGTTTAGCTTGTTTTTTAAATTCTTCTTTACCTTCTTTTAAACTAATGGAATTTACCACACCTTTGCCCTGAACCACCTGCAAGCCAGCTTCCAAAACTTCCCATTTTGAACTATCAATCATAATCGGAACGCGAGCGATGTCTGGTTCGGAAGCGATTAGATTTAGAAAATTGACCATGGCACTTTTTCCGTCAAGCATTCCTTCATCCATATTGATATCAATGATTTGAGCACCATTTTCTACTTGGGATTTAGCTATTTCAAGCGCTTCGTCAAAGTTCTCTTCTTTGATGAGACGCAAAAACTTTCGCGAACCAGTAACATTGGTTCGCTCACCCACATTAATAAAATTGCTTTCTGGTGTAACCACCAGAGGTTCTAAACCTGATAATCGCAAATACCTTTTTTCGTTTCTAAGCATAGTTTTGGATTGTTCTTGGTGAAAATTGACTTGCAATTTCAGCAATAGCTTGAATGTGTTCTGGCGTGGTGCCACAACAACCTCCCACAATATTTACAAGTCCTTCTTCCAGATAAGCTTTAATCAGTTCTTGCATCTCCTTAGCACTTTGGTCATAAGCTCCAAAAGCATTGGGTAATCCTGCATTTGGGTAAACCGAAGTGTAAAAACTGGTTTCATGAGCCAGTCGTTGTATATAGGGTTTCAGCTGTTGAGCTCCCAAAGCACAATTAAAACCTACACTTAACAACGGCAGATGGGAAATTGATATCAGAAAAGCTTCCACGGTTTGCCCGGAAAGTGTTCGCCCTGAAGCATCAGTAATGGTTCCAGATACCATAATCGGGATATTTAGGTTACGTTCATCTTTGACTTCTTCGATAGCGAAAAGTGCTGCTTTGGCATTTAAAGTATCAAAAATGGTTTCGACCAAAAGCAAATCTACTCTTCCATCGATTAAGGCATATATTTGTTCTTTATAAGCCAACCGCAGTTCTTCAAAAGTAATCGACCGATATCCGGGTTGGTTTACATCAGGTGACAAACTTGCTGTTTTGTTGGTCGGACCAATACTTCCTGCAACAAATCTAGGTTTTTCCGGATTTTGGGAAGTAAACGCTTTAGCTAATCTTTTGGCAATCACAGCACTTTTGTAATTCAACTCATAAACCAAATCTTCCATACCATAATCCGCCATGGCAATAGAAGTTCCCGAAAAAGTATTGGTCTCAATAATATCTGCTCCTGCAGTAAGAAACTTACGATGAATTTCTTCAATGATATCCGGCTGAGTGATCGAAAGCAAATCATTATTCCCTTGTAAAGGAGAAGCATAAGTGGCAAAGCGTTCACCTCTATAATCCTCTTCAGAAAGTTGATAGGTTTGAATCATCGTTCCCATGGCACCATCGAGTACTAAAATGCGCTTTTCGAGCTCTTGTAAAATTGCTTTCATTTGATCTCTGAATATTCACTTTCGACAAATACTTCTTTTTCGTTTGGAGTGAACTGGCTGGAAATAATACCATTCGCGATAATAAGGATGTCCGAAAGTACACCCCGAGCTGTTACAGCATTGCCAGCACCAGCACCTTGAATGACTAAGGGAAGATTGCCATAGGATTCAGTAAATATTTCAAACACAGAATCAGCACCTTTCAATTGCCCTAAAGCGGAGTTTTTAGTTTCTGAAACCAACTTTACTTCTAAAGTTTTTTGCTCGACATCGAGTTCTCCCACATAACGCAAAACCTTATCTTTTGATAAAGCATCCTTTTTTCTGAAATAAGGTACATCCATTTCATGTAAACGTTGTTTAAATTGCTCTGTGGTAAGTTTTCCATTCAAAAATTTTGGAACTAGCGATTGTATTTTTACATCAGAGAATTCCACTTTTAAATTGAGCTCTCGAGCTAAAATCAAAAGCTTTCTGGCAACATCATTTCCTGATAAGTCTTCTCTAAAATCTGGTTCTGTATAGCCTAATTTTTCAGCTTTTCTCAATACTTTGGAAAAAGCAATATTTTCTTCGGAATAGATATTGAACAAATAACTAAGCGAGCCTGAAAAAACGCCTCTTATTTTTAAGATTTTCTCTCCAGAGTAATATAGATTGCGAATCGTATCGATTACCGGTAACCCTGCCCCTACATTGGTTTCATATAAAAATTTCTTCCGATGTGCTTTTAAAGTCCAACGCAAGTTTTCATAAAATTTATACTTTAAGGTATTGGCAATTTTATTGGCAGAAACCAAATGAAAACCGTTTTCGATAAGCGGAATATAATTTTCGACAAAATCTCTACTCGCCGTGGCATCGATGGCAATCAAGTTCTGATAATTTTGCTCCTTGACAAAGGCAATAATATCTTCAATCTGGTAAGGAACAGAAAATTGTTTGAAATCGATTTCCCAAGTAGCTGAAATACCTTCCTTTTTGTAAAAGGCGTGTTTAGAATTGGTAATGATCAAAATGTTGAGATCAATCCCTTTTTCTGATAAAACAGGTTTGGCTTGTTGGATTTGATGAATGAGCGTTGAGCCTACATTACCAATCCCAAAAATAACAAGATGAATGGTTTTATTAGCTGACATATGCTTCTTCTTTTAATTGGTTTAACTTCGCAAGGGCCTGGTTGACATCTTTTACCAAGTCATCTTCTTCCTCAATCCCACAGGACAATCGTATCAACGAATCTTTTATTCCGCTTTTTAAGCGAATTTCCCTTGGTACAGAAGCGTGTGTCATTTGCGGTGGATGACATAGTAAACTTTTGACTCCACCGAGACTTTCTGCCAATTTGAAATATTGGGTATGGGTCACAAAAGCTTCGGCGGCTTCTTGCGTATCTTCTTTTAAGGTGAAAGAAACAATCCCTCCAAACCAACCGTTTTGTTGCTTTTTGGCAATTTCATGGTTCTTGTGTGAAAACAAACCAGGGTAGAAAACTTCATCAACATCAGGATGATTGACTAAAAAAACCGCTACACTAAAAGCATTATCGCATTGCTTTTTATACCGAAGGTCTAAAGTTTCAATACCTCTGATACATAAAAAGCAATCCCATGGTCCTAAAACAGCACCGGAAGCGTTTTGTATAAATTTGATTTTCTCTGAAAGTTCTTCAGTTTTGGTCACCACCAAACCAGCAACAATATCAGAATGTCCTGCCAAATATTTGGTCCCCGAATGAATAACAATATCTGCTCCGAGTGCAATTGGTTTTTGTGCAATCGGACTCGCAAATGTATTGTCCACCACCAAAAGCGCATCGACACTTTTAGCGATTTTTCCTATCGCTTGAATATCTGAAATCTTTAAAGTAGGATTGGTTGGCGATTCAATCCAAACCAGTTTGGTGTTAGCAGTAATCGCTTCTTGTACATTTTCCACTTCAGTGGTATCGACATAGTTTACTGTGATCCCCAGTTTTTCATACACATGGGTAAACAAACGATAGGCACCCCCATAAATATCATTGACGGCTACAATTTCGTCCCCTGCAGATAATAGCTTTAAAACCGCATCGATGGCTGCCAAGCCAGTAGAAAAGGCAAAGCCGGAATGACCACCTTCGAGATTGGCGACCAAATCTTCCAATACCTTTCGGGTTGGATTGTTCGATCGGGCATAATCATAACCTTTGTTCACTCCAGGTGCCGTTTGCACGAAAGTGGAAGTTTGATAAATGGGAGTCGAAATCGCCCCTGTTAACGGATCACTCGGTATCGAGTGAATAATTTTTGTTGAACTCATTTTTCTTTTGTTTTTTGAGTTAATAAATAATTAAAACAAAAAGCCAAACACACAGTTCGAGCACTCGAATTGTATACTTAAGAAAAATGTTATAAGAAAAATACACGCATATGCAGAAAGCAATGCTGTTTGTGTTATCTATCCCAATTTGGGGTAGAATGTAGCACCTTCTTTGTATAGAACAAAGGGTTGCTAAGGTTTCATCGGGTCTATTCCCTCCACCTTTCTTGATAACATTTCAATAAGTTGTTGAACTTGATGAGTGCAAATATTGAAACATAAATTTTAAATATCCAAACTTTTTTAAATATTTTTTTTTTTAAAATTTGATACTAAAAAATCATTTTATGAGTATCTACAAGCACTAAACCATACAAATGAGTGATAATAAAGAAATACCAGATGCCTGTACTCACATTAAATTTATACTCTAGCAAAATCTTTAAAATCTACCAAAAATTAACCAATGACAACCCTTTATGATAAAAATAAAAATGATTGTTATTTCAATCAAAAAGACTATATTTGTATGAAATAACAATCATAATTAGAATGAATAAAAAAAAGCAAATATTGTTTCCAAAGCATAAAGAAGTGCTTAAAGAAATGGGGGAAAACATTAAATTGGCACGAAAAAGGAGGAAGCTAACCCAAGAGCAAGTCGCCGAAAGAGCTGATATTGTAAGAAGTACCCTATACCTCATTGAAACAGGAAACCCAAGTGTAACAATAGGTGCTTATTTCAATGTGCTGCGTGTACTTGGACTACAAGATGATTTTTTAAAACTCGCAGCAGATGACGAATTTGGAAGAAAATTACAAGATTTAGATTTAATTTAAAATGGCAAAAGGAAAAAAGAATATCTACATATATGCCCATTGGAAAGGTTTGGAAAAACCCCAATTAATGGGAGTCCTTTCTGCGTTGTATGCTAAGGGCAAAAAAGCATTTAGCTTTGAGTATGATAAAGATTGGCTAAAGTCCAAAGCACAAATGGTATTAGATCCGGACATACAATTCTATAGTGGTCCACAATACCCAAACAATAAAGAAAATTTCGGGGTATTCCTAGACAGTATGCCGGATACGTGGGGACGAACGCTAATGAAAAGAAGAGCAGCACAACAAGCAACAGTAAAGAATGAAAAGACGAAAACACTTTATGAAATTGATTATTTGTTAGGAGTTTATGATGAAAGCCGAATGGGCGCCTTACGGTTTAAACTAGACCCAAAAGGGCCTTTCTTAGATAACAACGAGCTAAACCCTACCCCACCTTGGTCATCCGTGAGGGAATTGCAAGAGGCTGCAAAAAATTTTGAAAATGATGAAGATAGTGATGAGGTAAGAAAATGGCTAGCAGTTTTAATGGCTCCAGGCTCCTCATTGGGTGGGGCAAGACCCAAGGCAAATATACTTGATGAAAACAAAGAATTATGGATAGCCAAATTCCCTTCTAAAAACGATACGGTAGATAAAGCAGCTTGGGAATACCTAGCATATCAATTGGCAATAAAAGCAGGCATTCATATGGCACCTTCAAAAATTGAAAAGATCAGTGGCAGATTTCATACTTTTTTTACCAAAAGATTTGACCGTGAAGAAGGCTGCAGAGTTCACTTTGCTTCTGCGATGACCATGACAGGCAATAACGAAGATACCATCAGGGATAATCCAGCAAGTTATTTGGATATGGCAGAATTCATCCAAAATCACGGAGCAATGGTTGCTGATAATTTAGAACAATTATGGCGCAGAATAATATTTAATATTGCCATTTCAAATACCGATGACCATTTACGCAACCATGGTTTTATCTTAACCAAGAGCGGTTGGGTATTATCATCAGCTTACGACATAAACCCTTCTATAGACAAAGACGGACTTGCGCTCAATATCGATATGGACAATAATGCATTGGATTATGAATTAGCCAAAAGCGTTGGCGAGTTTTTCCGCTTAGACGAGGAGCAAATGGACAAAATCATAAAAGAAGTATTAACGGTAGTAGCAACTTGGCAAGAGGTAGCGAAAGAAATTGGCATACCTAACAAAGAGCAAAGTTTGATGTCTAAAGCGTTTAATGTTTAAAATTATGTAGTTTTTATTCAGGACGGGTCATATGGAGACAAAGGTTACGTATGACAATAGTAGGACTGAAAAAAGACGCAAACCATTCGGATGAAACACAAGTCGAGTTTTTTAATTTTCTTATTATTTTCTCTTTATCAATACTCCAAATTTTTAAATTTGGATACCTTACAAATACTTGATAACCTTTTATTTGGCGACTAATTTCTCTATTATTTTGTACATTGTTTTCAATAGTGTTATTTAATAATATTCAAGTAACCTAATGTTTTTTGTTGGTATTGGATGGTTACAATATTCAAAAATCAATTTTAAGTCATTTTCAGTGTCATATTGGTCATCCAAATGGTTCATTAATCGAATTAAATAATAGTATAATTCATTATCAAACTTATAAATTAATTTTCTTTTCTTTTTGAATTCTTTTATTGGTGTTACTTCAATCTGGTTGTAATAAGATATAAAATTCACTCTAATTTGCGTTGAAAAATGTTCTGGGTCAAGAATATTATATGTTTCATTATTTAAACTTTTTAAAGTATCAACATTCTGGAAATTTGTTGATGTTATTATATAATCATCGTCTAAAATTTTTGTTTTACTTTCTATAGATAAAATAAACAATTCAGCTATTTCAATGGCTTCTTCAACTTCTGCTTTTTCTGGAATTTTATAATAGTGTTCCAATTTATTTCTTAAATTTCTTACTTTAGAGGTTAATGTTCCAGGTGCCAACCCTAATGATTGTATTAGTTTAAGTTTGTAAGGGAGATTTTTTTTATCAAGTTGAAGTTGTTTGATTAATATATCTGAAGCTTTATTTAGATCGTCAGGTTTAATTCCGAATTCTTGAAGAGCATTATCTATTTGGCAATCAATTGCTCGTTTAGCATTTGTTAATGAATTAATTAATCCTCTTGTATCATCATCTTTTATATCTTTTTTCGAAAATCGAATGAAGTCTTTTGGCGACAAATCAGAGTTATTTCCTAAACTCCCACCTCCTAATCTCTCAATAATTAAATTAGTCGGATCAATTTTCAAATCGGTAAGAATATTTAAAAATCTTTTCAAGTTTCTATTACATTATTGCTAACGGTTTGGTATCTCGATCCAACTTGTGTTGGAGTTAGGGCTAAAGTAGTTAAAAAACGTAAACATTTCGAACACGCGAGGATTTATCCATGAGGATAAATCCGTAGCAATTTGCGAGATATTTGTTGCTCACAGTTTTATTTTATTTCACTTATTGTTTTTATTATACTAATGACACTAATTAAACTTATAATGCAAAGTTCAGCCAAATGTTTTCTTGCATTTAACTGATGAGTTGTTATATTCATAATGTCAATTGAGTTTAATACTAAGTCAATAGATGACTTTGATAATTTTCGTAGTTCTTTATTTTCTTTTCCATAAAGTTCATTTTCTACATAAATTTTTAATTGATTCTTAAATTTACCATCCTTTAAATCAAGATTTTCGGGATTATTCAAATGTTTTTCTTTTATAAAAACTTGTCGAGCTAATTTATCCATTAAAATTCTAGCGCTATTGCCAATACTTTGATAATCGATTGAATCAGAACTTTCATTCAGTATTTTAATAAGTTTTTCTTGTCCAAAATTTATTTCCTCCCATTGTGTTGAAACAGGTTGTATTTTAAAGTTTACAATTTGAAGTTTATCATAATTTGGAATTACATTAATTTTATCAATTAAATAGTTAGTAGCTTTATTTAGTCTACCTTGCAGATACAACCTTAAAAGTTCTAATGAAGAATAATTTTTAGTATAGATGTTAGTATCAGTCCTTATTTCTAAATCATAAGCATTAGGAAAAGCTTTATTATTCCAGTGGGGTGTAAAGTGAAAATCTGAATTCTCTAATATTTCTTTTATTTTAATTTCTTTATTGCGTTCAGAAATACTTATTAAAACATATTTTATTTTTTCAACCTCCTCTTTTTTAATCATCCCTTGCGTCTAAATTGTGTGTAACGGTTTGCGTATATGGTTTGTGGCATGCAAAAATGCACAAATTTTTCGGTTAAAGTTTTACGATTTTAAAAATACAAAAACTTAGGATTTGACACTAATTCCGCCATAACCTATATTCGCTGTTATGTGCTGGCTTTTTCCTCTTTATTGTTCAAGTTATGGTGAAATAATCTTTTCAAATTATTCATATTTCGCAACAACATTATATTATATTCATGCCAACAAGAACATCTAAAAATTTTATGTTTATGTCTTAAAACTCGTTCGATATCCTCAAAATCATTTTCGCCAACAACTCTTTTTAATTCCGTTCCGAGTAATTGAGATAAATATTTCTTTTCGTTTTTGTAATTCACAAATAGATTAGGATTGTCAAAAATGAATTTTTTCAAATGCGGGCGCAATGGTAATTTTCCGTTTAGGTCTTTCAAAATTATCATTGAACCTACATCTTTTAAGCGGTTTCCCTTTCGATAATTATCATCAAAGTCTTTTAGGCTTGTATAATACCGATCTTTTTCATTTTCTGTTATTTTCCAATACACCGGATTTTTCTTTGTGATGCGTAAATTTTTTATTTTGTCGGATTTTAACAATTCAATACTAAAAGCAAACAAAAAAGGGCCGTATTTATTATGTCTTTTCCATTCTTCGTGGATATCAACGAAATCTAAAAAAATATCATTATAAATACCCATCTTTTTGTCTTTCTTGTCAGAATATTGAGTTGTTTGAAATAATTGGTTGTCCTCCACATACTTTCGAGATAGTAGATTTTTATGATTTAAAAAGGTAATTGAAGTTGAAACTGTATTTGCGTGATATAGATGAGTAATTCCCTTTTTTGAGAGAATATTATATAATTCCAATGTATTTAGATTGAATTCAGACATTTTTTTCAGCTTTCACATAACGGTTTCGGCTCGTATGTTTAAACTTTACTAATTTATTGACTATAAATATAGTAGTTTTCTAATTATTAATGAAAGCTAAAATAGAAGGGACAGCGAGGTCTCGGCTAGATACATTCAATGATATCGTTTCATAGAAACCTCGCCCTTCTATTGTTCTTTTCGAATCTGGACAATACCTAGATCCAAATTAAAGGATCGAATCAAAAGCGAGTAAAGATGACAAAGGGAGCAATAGCTTAAAAAAGTTATTATGGACACCATATTAAAGCAATCTGGGAATAAATGTATCTAAGAGCAGCTTATCTCTAAATTTCGGTATTATTGGTAGTAATTAAAAAAAGAACTTTACAAGTCACCCTGAAATAAGCAATGATGTTTTGGGATTTAAAAACCTTGAAGGCATGGTTGGTTAAAACAGTAAAGACTAATGTAGACTTTTATGTTTTAATGGAAACAACAGGAGTTTACCATCAAGAAGTATGTCATTACCTCCATAATTTGGGATATAAGGTTTGTGTGATGCAGTCAGGACGTTTCAAGCGTTATTGGTTTAAAACAGGCAAATAAATATATGCATCTTTCAGCTGTTGCCTATAACTTAAAAAAGTACCTGAAATTCACACAAAAGAAGATAAAAAGTGGAGCGGCAAGCCTACAGTCTATCTATTCTGTTCCAAAAACCATCATAAAACACATTTTACTTTGTTTTAAGCTTCTAGATTTTAACATACAACTAAATCCTAGGCTAAAATAAAAGCCCTTAAAAGGGCTTAAACCTATCTTGTTTTTATAAGATTAGAGCCTTGTGCAACGACTACCATTGTTATGCCTTATTTTTTTATCCGAGACTGGATAACAATTTCGTTATTGATTCGATAACAGGTCCAGAAATTAAATTTGCTGTTACACTTGTGAATATATCTTTTAAAGCACCGAGCGACTGAGAAATTACATTTCCTTTCGGTTGGTCTTTTTCAATTTGATTTTCAATTCGTTGAAGTTCGAGTTTCGCCTCATCTTTCTCTTCGAAATCATTAGATTCTATAAATTCTCGAATTTCATCTACAACAGTTTTTATCTGTTCTTTTTTAGCAGTATTTATTACAAAATTTTGTCTAATATTTTTTCCAGATGCAAAATTGGTATTATTATTACTTCCAGACACGATGTTACTTCCATCTCCTGTGGAATAGTTGTTTTCAGCCATAATTATAGTTATTTTATTACTTATTTCTTCTTTTACATCCTGTGGTTCTTTTGAAACATCTTCAACATCAGGAAATTCCTTTTCAAGCTCAAGCATAAGGTTCAAGAAAATATTTCGCACATTAGATAAGCATTGGATTACTTCCGTTTTATATGAACTGATTTGAATATTATGAACTCTTCCTTGAAAGTTGTTTTTTTGTAAATGTTGCGTAATGATTGAATCAAAATCAACTCCTAAAGGTTTGATTAACGTATCATTTCCTCCAACAAAATAATTCTCTATTGTTTCAATTCCGTCTTTGATATCGAATTGCATAAAGAAATTCTGCAATTCTTTGTCGTTTAAGAAAAGTACGGGAAAGGGTGTGTTTTCTTTATATATCATACCGCCAACAGAAATGTCACAAGTCATTCTTGTCTTTACTATTCGATATTTAGGTGGTGTTCCGACATAACCTTTCAATTCCTTATCAACCCAATTAAGTAATTCAGTATTCCCTAATCGGTTAGCCAACACCTTCGCCTTTAAAAGTGGATTTACTAAAGATTTTTCAGTCTCAGTTAATTCATCAATTATTTCTTTAATCATAGAATGTTTTCTTTAAATAAGGTACAACTCTTTATCAAAACCTAATATAATCTTTTCGCATTATATGTCACTGGATAACAACAGTCTTTATATCAGGTTTAATATCAAATATTATTAAAATTCACTAAAAAAATTTACAAAATTCTTTCAACTTGGCACTTAACCCCTTGCGTTTATAAAATGCGCGCCTGCTGCACAAGTTACTTAAAAAAATTAATTTCATAAGATACAAGTAAAAAACACCTATCAAGAAAAACTCTTCAACCAATTCCGTTTTCGAAAATAACATTCACCACAGCCTGAAGTTTGCCATTGCGCTGGATTACAATTGACAATAATAGCTCACTATTTTAAAAAATAACTCAAAAATCCCCACTAAAAGGACAAAAAGTGGGCAAATATTCTATTTATAAAAAATCAGTTGGGAGAGGCCATAAACTCTTTAGTTTTTGTTTGACACGACAATCAAAAACTAAAACCGCTTAAAACGCTTTAAAAAACTTCTTTTTTTGTAAATTATAGCTTTGGGCATTTATCTGGTGAAGGTAGAACGGTTACCATTGTAGTGGCCAGTTATTCTTTTATAATTTTACTTCGTTGAACTACTTGTCCGTTGGTATCGGTAAATGTCAGAAAGTAAACGCCTGTCGGTTGGTCGGAAAGGCTAAGTGTTTTTATGGTTTTTCTATCGGCAACAATTTGACCTGTTACACTGGTCAGTTGAACGTTAGTCTGAACAGAAAAGTTAAGTTGGCTATTTGTCGGGTTAGGATAAATGATAATTTGCTGATTATATGGTAAATGTTGATTGATTCCCATTGTACCTCCAGTTGTAGTTTTTAATATCGTCCCGCTTTCACCAACAATATAACCCGTTGAGTTGTCAGTAAAATAAACGGAATAAAATACTTTATTTGGTACACCTGTATTTTGATAGCTCCATGTATTTCCGCTGTCACTTGTTTTAAGATCCGCTGTCACTTGTTTTAAGAACAGTACTATACCATCCTGTTGTATATCCAACAGCAGATGTTGGAAAGTAAATTGAATAAATCTGAGCTTGCCCTGAACTATCTTTATTAATCCAGCTATTCCCACCATCCAATGTTTTAATAAGTACCGCTCCGTACCAACCTCCAATATAACCCGTATGGGCACTGGTGAAATATACAGATTCAAAAATAACAGGATTACCGGGATTAGTGTCTATTTGAATACGATTCCATGTTTCTCCTCCATCTGTGGTTTTTAGAAAGTCCCAAAGAGAATGTCCAGCAATATAACCTGTGTCAGGTATGGGAAAGATAATACTTTTAAAATTAATCATTGGCTGCGAAATATCGTTAGGTTTAATTACCCACGAATTTCCACCATCTGTGGTTTTCAAAATAGTACCACTATGCCCTACACAAAATCCAATTTGATGATTAATGAATTCAACATCTCTCAATGGATTAGATGTGGGAATAACCTGTTGATTCCAAGTATTGCCCCCATTAGTTGTTGTGAATATTCCACTGTCACCCACTACAAATCCTTGATTTGAATTCAAAAAATAAACAGCGTATAAATCGGAAAAAGTGTTGCTATTTAAGATAGTCCATGTATTTCCAGCATCATTGGTTTTAAGAATAGTTCCATAATAACCCACTGCATAACCAGTGTCAGCCGTTGGAAAATGAATGTCATATAAATCATGGGTTGTTCCCGAATTCTTCTGTGTCCATTGAGCAATAGCAACATTGAAGTTAATTAATATAAGAATAGTAAAAATACTTTTCATTTTAGTATCCGTTTATAATTGTACATGCGGTAGAGCTGGCTATGCTTAGTTACGTTTTTGATTCTAAATATATCGAATTTATTCAAGAATACTTAAAATACAGATTAAACACGATCAAATTGCATATAGCCGATGATGTGTCATCCTTTTCCCGCAAAGGGCAGCAGCTGGGCTTGGAGATTTGCCTTTGATTATAGCAGATTTTAGGTCACTGAGTTTAATACAGAAGGTATGTTTACCGAAATAATTAGAAGTCCTTTTGACTTTAATACGTGGGTAGATAAGTGGGTAGATAATCTTACTGATAATAAAGTTAATATAATTAAAGCTATTCACGAAGACAGTAAAGTTTCTAAAAGAGAACTGAAAGATAAAGTGGGCTTAAGTCCTACTGCTATTGATAACAACCTTGATGCCCTAAAAGATTTAGGTCTTACAGAAAGAATTGGTAGTGCAAAAGGTGGTTACTGGCAAATTAACTATATACTTGTGGGTAGAAAGGTGAGTGGAAAATATCATTTAAACAAGCCTAAATATCAAAGAGCCATAAGACCTTTACAGCAAACATGTCCGTTCCAGAATGAGACAACTTTTCAATTTGATTGCTTTTGATAAAAAAAGTGCTGATAAACACAGATAGTTATGATATTTTAAAAAAATATGCTAAAACTTAAATATATTTGTGTTTTAGTGTAAATAATATGCTTGTATTTAATAGTTACAATAGGATAAAAATTGTTCTAGCAGAAAAAAATAAATCCAATAAATGGTTGGCAAAAAAATTGGATATGAGTGAAACAACCATATCTAATTGGTGTACAAATCATAGACAGCCATCACTACCAACACTATTCAAAATAGCAAAAGCTTTAAACATTAATCCAAGAAACCTAATTAATTCATAGTGAGTAAATCTGAAGAAATACAAGCAAAATTACTTTTGGCCATACAAAGTAACCCGCCAAATTTAGATGATATTGTTTCATTGTCTACAGAATTAGCAAAGCTGGATCCTACAAATCAAAGATTTTATATTGATGCTAAAACTTTAATTCATTTGGGAAGAGATAGCATTAAAGATCATTCAACTGCTTTGTTAGAGTTGGTAAAAAACAGCTATGATGCTGATGCTACGAAAGTAGATATTGAGATTTTCTCTGAAACTAAAGATATTATACGTGTTGCAGATAATGGTTTTGGTATGAAACCAGAGGAATTGAAGAATAATTGGTTACGCATTGGGTATTCAGGTAAAAGGGTTTCAACAAAAAGTAAGTTAGGACGTAGGAAAACTGGCGAAAAAGGAATTGGGCGTATATCTACTGATAGACTAGGTTCAAAACTAGAATTAAGAACAAAATCTAAAGATGAAAAACTTATAGGCTTAAAAGTCAATTGGGATGATTTTGATGTAGAAGGAAAATCTCTTTCAGATATTCGTGTTCAAATTTTTGAGCCAAAAGAAATTAATTTACCCTTAACTAATGGTAAACCTTCCACGACTGGAACGGAAATATTAATTGAAGAGCAACGTCAATCATGGTCAAAAATAAATATTGAAAATCTTTTTCAAGAACTATCAGCATTAACTCCACCTTTTGAGGGTGTTGAAGATTTTCATATTTCCTTAGTTAACGATGTCTATCCTCTTCCATCAGAAGAAATTAACTCAAATTATCTTGATGCAGCTGAAATTAAAATTGAAGCTTATTATCCAGGGACAGGTACAGAAATAATTTATACTTATTGGGACAAATACAATAAAAAAGAGGTTATTGAAAAAATTGAGTGGTCTAATTTGTTAACAAGAGCAGGCATTGATACCACTAACTTAGTTGACAATAAAATTAGATCTGGTTCAGCTACTATTAAACTTTATTTCTTTTTAAGAGAGAGTGCATCAGTTAAAGATCTTGAATTTAATCTAACCAAATTAAGAGAATTTCTCGACAACAATGCTGGAATTAAAATATATCGTGACCGAATAGTTGTCAAGCCTTATGGCTTCCCAAGTTCTCAATTTGGATATGATTGGTTAGGATTGGCAGATAGGAAAGCTAAAGATCCGGCTGGTATTAGTAGATCTGCAAATTATAGTGTTACCCCAAATCAATTAGTTGGTGCTGTTTTTATAGCTAGAGATTCTAATATAGAATTAGCAGATAGTGCTGCAAGAGAGGGTTTGGTGGAATCAGAAGCTTTTTATGATTTAAAAAGTTTGGTAATGGGTACTATAAATATGCTTGAATCTTACAGAACCAAATTAATACCAAAAATTAATGAAGCTAAAAGAAAATCACGTAGTAAAGAGTCAAGAACTGAAAGAATAATAAAAGCTTTAAACAGTATTGAAAGGGATTTGTATAGTATCAATTTAGATATTCAAAATAACTCTGATATAGCTAGTCATATTAAAGAGAGAGTTCAAAAAAATGTAAATGACTTAAGCGGTACAACTGATAAAGTTGAAAAAACTATAACTGAACTTCTTAATTGGAATAGAACCTTAAGTGGTTTGGCTACAATCGGAATATCTTCTGCGGTTTTCGGACATGAAACGGAAGGTTCCATAACCCAACTTAAAGGTTCTGTAATGGCAGCAAAACTTGCATTATCTAGAAAAGTTCCAAAAGTAGAGGATGCGATTGTAGAAATCGAAAAAGCTGTAAAATCGTCGAAAAGAGTTGCTGCATGGGGTGCTTACGCATTAACAAGAGTTCAAAGAGAAAAGCGTAATAAAAAAAATGTAAATATTGCTAAAATCATACAGTCGGTCGTTAATGAGTTAGAACCGGCATATAAAGCTGCTTCAATAAGCATTAATACAGAACTTAAAGATATTTATACATATACGTTTCAAATGGATATTGAAACAGTTTTAATTAACCTTTTGACAAATGCTTATACAGCTGCTACCTTGAAGTCCGGTAAGAGATTGATAGAAGTTAGATTAATAGAAGAAGGCTTGAAGGAGCCAAAAAAATTGATAGAAAATGGATATTCTCTTATTGTTTCTGATTCTGGACCAGGTATTTCTAAAGAGTTTGAACATAGATTATTTGAACCGCTTTTTTCAACTAAAGTAAATCCAACACAGAGTAGTAAGAGTATTGGTACTGGTCTTGGTCTTACAGTTGTAAATTCTATAGTAAACGATTTAAACGGTAATATTTCTTTTGATAAAGACCCTATATTAAAAGGAGCTAGGTTTAAAATTTGGCTTCCAAAAGAAAGAAAACAAAGAAATTAGTTATGAGTAAAATAGGCATTATAGATGATGATAAAGCGCAAAGAGAAACGTTAAAAACAATTCTTGAATCTCATTTAGAAAATTTTGATTCTAGTATTGAGGTGGTTGATACATTTCCTTTTCCTGATGATTCAATAGCTCAATACAAAGATTGGGTAGAGCAAAATGATATAGTTTGTTTAATTTTTGATGAACAAATGCATAATGATTCTGAAGGGGGAAAAGGTCCTGTCGGCTATAGAGGAAATCAGCTTGTTTTAGAGATAAGAAAATATTTTAAAGATATTCCAATCTATGTAATAACGTCACACAAAAATGATGACGACTTACAGGAAAAGTTTAGTGAGTTTGAAGATATTATAGGTAGAGAAGAATTTATTAATGATGGTGAGAAATATGTAAAAAGGTTTATCCGTGCAAGTCAAAGTTTTTTAGATGAAAATATTTCAGAGCTTTCAGAATTAAAGCATTTGTCGGAGTTAGTAGCATCGGGTAAGAGTGATGAAAATGATTTAATACGCTTGAAAGCGTTACAACTTAAACTAAATGTTCAAATCGATAGTGGTTTAGGAGAAAGAAAGGATTGGTTAGATGAGTATGAAGGTAAAATTCAATTTTTAGAAGAGCTTCAGAAGAAAATTGAAAATAAAATCAAGGAATAGTGAATTGGAAACTTATAATTAAAGACAAGGCTACTCAACCGGAAAAAGGAATATATACAGATTGGAAAGAGCAAATAGCAGAAGAGTGTTTTTTTCAATGTATTTATTGTTCAATAAATGAAGCACAATTTGGAGGTATTGACCATTATCATATCGAGCATTATAAGCCAAAATCAATTGAAAAATTTAAAGCTTTAGAGAATGATATTTGTAACTTATTCTACAGTTGTCCTATATGCAATAGGTTTAAGAGCAATGACTGGCCAAATGATGCAGATGATTTAGATATAATTTGTTATCCAGATCCTTCTGAATACAATTATTCGGAATTATTTGAGATTAGTAGTGATGATTATAAAGTCAATGGTAAATATATTAGTACTAGATATATGACAGAAAGACTTTATTTAAATCGACCACAATTGTTGTATGAAAGGCGTGAAACAGTTTTACAGCAAAGAGCAGAAAATGTTACGAAAGCTATTGAATCGCTGCAAGAAATAATAGATACAAAAGAGTTATTAAAGGAGTCTAATAAAGGCATAATTGAATTGCTTAAGACAACCCAAAAACGAAATAATATAAGACCATACAAATTGGCTGAAATTAGAAAATGAATAAAAAAAGTATAGGCTCATATTACACACCTCTTAATTTAGCAAAATTTATTGCTGATTATTGTTTATCTCAAATAGATAAACTTAATATCTCTGTGCTCGAACCAAGTGTCGGCGATGGTAATTTTGTACAGGCTATAAATGAAACAGAAGCACTAAATAATTTTAATAAAATTGATTTAACTATTGTTGAAAGGGAAAAGGAAGAATTAAAAAAAGCAAAAAAGAAAAAGACTAATAATTCTATCACATTGGTAGCTTTAAACAAAGATTATTTGAATTTTCACTCTGATAGTAAAAAGAAATTTTCTGCTATCTTGGGAAACCCACCTTATGTAAAAAGTAATTACCTCACTGATGAACAAAAGGCACTAGCTAAAGAAATTCATTTAGAACAAAACCTTGCTGATAGAAAAATAAATAATATTTGGACATCATTTCTTGTTAGCGGTATTTCTAAACTACAGAAAAATGGTCTTTTAGCTTTTGTGCTTCCACTAGAATTACTACAGGTAAAGTTTACAGAAGAAATAAGAGATTTGCTTAAAAAAAACTTTGAGCGTATCGAGATTTTTATGTTCGACGAACTTCAATTTTTGGAGTGTAAAGGTCAAGATACAGTATTGTTAATAGGCTATAAAAAGCATAAAGTACCAGGTACATTTTATACAACAATCAAATCAATGGATGAGCTTCAAAATAGAAGTTTCAGATTGTATAGTAATGAAAGTGTATCAGAGTCAAGTAAAAAATGGACACATCATTTTATAACGCCAGAAGAACATACATTCCTTGAGAACATAAAAAAAGATTTAAGTCTTGTTTCTGATTATGTAGATAATAAAGCAGGTATAGTTACTGCCGCAAACAATTATTTCATTGTTGTTAAAGAAACTTTAGATAAATTTGATTTAAAAGATTATGCAAAACCAATAGTGCAAAAAGGTTTTTTCGTTAATGGCTCTGTGTCTTTTAATAAATATGATTATTCAAAATTAATAAAAGAAAACAAACCAGCTTTTTTATTGGATTTTAATGGTTTAGATGTTGAAAATATTCCTTCAAATGTAAAGGCATATATAGATTTAGGCGAAGAAGGAAAACTTCAAGATAGATTCAAATGTAAACAAAGAAATCATTGGTATCAAGTACCGAATATTTCTAAACAATCAAAAGCCTTTTTCTTTAAAAGAGCACACGAATATCCAAAGTTATTAAAGAATGAGGCGAATGTATTTGTAACTGATAGTGCTTATAATGTATCTATTAAAAATGATTACAATTTAAATGATTTTATATTCTCATTCTACAATTCATTAACGTTGGCTTTTGCTGAATTAGAAGGGCGTTATTATGGTGGTGGCGTTTTAGAACTTACACCAAATGAATTTAGAGTCTTACCTGTACCAATGGCTATTCATAAAGATTTTAGTTCATATAAAAAAGATTTTAAAGGTAAGCAGGACATTGAAGATGTTCTATTAAAATATAATCATCAAATATTAAATAGCTCTCTTAATCTTACAACCGAAGAAATCAATAAAATTGAATTAATCAGAAAGAAGTTAGTAAAAAAAAGACACCGTAAATAGAAATTCATGTCTATTTCTTCCAATATAAATTATATTCATTAAGTAGAAATTATATCAAGATTTATTGAATTTATTAATTTTAATGATGTTGAAGTTTATTTTAATTATTAATGAAGATAATCCGGAAATATTAAATTATGGAACCAAGGTGTGAAATAGAATTATCCTAAATATTACAGAAAGATAATTGGAAAAGTAAAAATATTGATGTGAATAATTATATTCAAGAAGCAAAAAAGAGAATTAAAAAAGTACGTGAAGATAGATTATTGTTTCTTGATTTGTCTTGCCTACACCTTGATAATATTCCTGAAGATATTTCTGACATGATATATCTTTTGGAAATAGATGTAAGTCATAATAACTTTAAAGAATTTCCCCTTTGCTTATCAAAATTAACTAACCTTCAAACACTTAACCTTAGTAATAATTTACTTCAAGACATACATTTCATAGAAGGACTTTATTATAGCCTACAAACTTTAAATATTTCCTCTAATTTATTAAATCATATTCCTAATGATCTATTTTTTATTAATGCAGAAATAATTTTTGAAGACAACCCCTTTTTAGATGGATTACCTATAGAAATATTAGCATCAAATGATTTAGGTTATATAGATTTTTATTTTGATCAATTAAGAAGTAGAGATGCTACAGAAAAACTTTTTGAATCAAAACTTTTAATAGTGGGAAAAGGAAATGTTGGAAAGACAACACTGATGAAGGTTCTCGCTAACAAAAAATATAAAGTTAAGGTTGGTAAAGAAAAAACAACACACGGTATTAATGTTCAGACAGTTAAAAAGAATATTCTTTTTCCAGCTAAAAAGCCTTATTATGACCATTTTTCAAATATCCAAAATCTGTATTTCCAAATATTAGATTCGGATTTTGATATCGATGATGATGACAATAATTTATCAATACCGAAAAATGTTTTACGATATTATCATATATCAGAACTTGATTTATCAGAAGATACATTATTACAATTAAGACTTGAACAACAACCTTTTTTTATAGACAATAATATTTATTTTGAAAAAGAAATTATAATTAATATATGGGATTTTGGAGGCCAAGAAATACTTTATTCTACTCATCAGTTTTTTTTAACTCAAAGATCAATATACTTATTAATATGGGAACCTCGATCTGATGATGAAATAGAGAGTTTTGAATATTGGCTGAACACAATAAAAAGATTGAGTAATAATAGCCCTGTAATTATTGTGATGAATAAGGCTGATATTAGGGTTAAGCTTATAGATGAAGAATATTACAAGAGAAGATTTAGCAACATTGTATCATTTTTAGAAATATCTTGTTTAAATAAATCAGGACTTGAGAATTTAAATACTGAAATAGAAAGTGTAATTCTAAATTTGCCACACATAGGTGATTCACTACCTAAATCTTGGGATCGAATCAGGAGAGAACTTAAAGAAAGCTCTCAAGATTATTTGAATCTTGATGAATTTAAAAAAATATGTAATTCTTCAAACAAAAAAGACATTGCATATATCAGTAGATATTTAAATGATTTGGGCGTAATCATACATTTTCAAAGTGATTTCTATTTAAAAAATCTAATTGTAATTAACCCCGAATGGTTAACAAACGCTATATATTTACTAATAAATTCGATTAAAGTTCAAAAAAATAATGGTTTATTTTCTGCTGATATATTAGAAGAACTATTCGATAATTCTAATTATCCTTACGATAAGTTTTTTGATATTATTTTATTAATGGAAAAATTCGAAATATGTTATAAAATTTTAGGTTCTCCACAAGAATATATTATTCCAACATTATTACCGCCATATCCAAATGATTACAAATTAATTGACAACTTTCTAAATGAAATGAACTCTCTACAATACAAAATTCATTATAATTTTATGCCATCTGGCGTTATAGAAAGACTAATATGCCGGCTTAACAATTACATTAAAGGAAATAATATCTGGAAATACGGAATGATATTAAATACCGAAAACAGTGAAGCCTTAATAATATCAGATGTTCATAATCGAGAATTGAAAGTATATGTTAAAGGCTCGTTGGTCACGCCTCTATTCAACATTATTGAACACGAAATAAAAGAAATACATACAGACATTAAAATAGCTGAAACTGATACCAATGAATATTTAGCTTGCAATTGCAATGAATGTTCTCATTCATCTTCTCCTTATCTATTCAAAAGAGCTACACTAATAAATTTTTTAAAAAAAGACAAAGAATATATTTATTGTCAACAAAGTACTGAACAGGTTGATATTAAGAATATGATGATTGGCTATAGATCAGATGAAAATTCTAAAAAAGACCTCTTAAGAAAATTAATAAGTACAGGTTCAACATTACAAACTAGATATAATCAAATTAAAGATTTTAATGAAGATGAAATTAACATTTATTTTCAAGATATTTTTAGAGCTCACATTATAAAAAGTAATTATTTTTTAAATGAGCAATCCCTAAGAGGTAAATCTAGCTCAGGTAAGAAAGCTGGAGAATTAGATTTTACAATTGAAACCTTAGAAGGTGAAATGATATCTTTTTATGAAGGTTTTATTTTAAAAAGTATGGACAGGCGTAATATTTCAACTCATATAGAAAAAACATTACTGAAATATGACTCCAACGGTCTTAAAGAGAAATATATTGGGGTATATTCTAAAGTAGAAGACTTTGATCTTTTAACCATTAAATATCTAGCATATTTAAATGAAATTGATTTAAAAAATATTGTTCTAGATAGTAACACTGATGTTTCCGAAATTTATTTAGGTTCATCAGAAATGAAAGTTTTCAAAACCGTATATCATCGTAACAACACAAAATTATTTCTATATCATATTATCATAAATCTTAATTTATGATAAATGAAATATTTTTCGATTTTAGTTAGCGACATCATTCTATTATAGCCTATCGTTCTGTTAGTATTTCTAGATATGACACTTTCATCAGTTTAAGTAATCAAACCTAATGCTTTACGACGTTCTTTAACAAAATCAGCTAAATTCTTCATTATATGTTTTTAAATATAATATTGAATATACATACAAAATTATATGTATTAAGATATAGTATAGCTACAATACCATTTACTTAAACTTCTCAGGATTGAACTTCCCTGAATAGAGTTGACCGTTATTAAACATTTATTTCATTATTAAAAATAGTAATTGTTTTTTGATGAAA
>NZ_QKQV01000018.1 GCF_003233725.1 Mesonia sp. K7 | reverse complement strand
AAATGCTTCGGAAAACTTACGTTGTTTCTTGATTAATTTTAAATTAGCTTTCATATAAATTGACTTTAGTGGTCAACCTATATCAGGGACGTACAATAGCGTTGACCACCAATCACTAACCACTTAATTCCTAGTCACTACCTCCCCACTCCATGCCCTTGCCCATACAGTGTTTCCGCTAAAGCTACACACCTGTATCGCAAGAGCAAACGTTCCCCGCAGTACAAGCTGTATCTTGGCGCACCATACTGGGGTATGACGCTTCCAATCACAGCCTGTACTTGTTGCCTTTGCCCGCAACTTCGTGATTGCAAGGTTATAAGGTGTTCCGGTGTTGCCCAGCTATGCAAAACTTTTTTAGCAAAAAAAGCTTTTGCTCCATTCGCCGCAAACCGTCACCCGCACTTTTCTGTATTTGTGTTTGGTATGGTTTTCTACATCAAAACCAATTTTCGTCATGCTGAATTCATTTCAGCATCCCATAAAGCATCAACATATATTTAAAACTCAAAAACACCTACCAAACAAAATCCAACCGTGCTGCATTATTTGGGCTCGCCTTGCGGCTGTTTGCCGTCTGCACAAAAAAGATATAAAAATGAGACTGAGACTACTTGTGCTGAGTTAATCGAAGTATCGAAGTCACAAAGGAATAATAGAAAGAGTAGGAACATCCTTTTTGTTGGTGTCGTGGTCAAGGCAATGCGTAGCTTGCCAAGATGCCCACGTCGGCAACAGCACTCGCCAGGCGGCTTCGCCTAGTACTCGCTACGCTCAAACACGCTGTAGGCACCATAACCTTTTTTCCAAGTTATGGAATCCCTAAAAACTGACTACTGATATACTGAACAATGCAAACTTTTATACTCACCTCTCACCACTATTCACTAAAAAACTATCTACTTCACTACTCATTTTAAGTTTACTTCTCAGCACAAAATAACCGCTACGGCAAGTTACGCTTCAAAGCCCATAAGCACAGGTGCCTGCGACAGATATGGGCTTCTCTCGTTTTGGTCGCCTATGCGTTTATTTTAAGCCATCGTGTGGCTTTTCAACTTAAATTTTTTAATTATGAAAACAGATAAGAAAATTAATCTCGCCGTCGTAAAATCACAGATGATGCTCATCAGTAAAAAGGAATTCATACAAGAGGTTAAGAACATGAATAAGGACTTTATGAAACTTGAAAATAATATATACAACGCCAACAAAAGACTAAAACTAAAAAGATTATACCAATGGGCGTGCAAACATTTTTATGTCACTTACGGAAGCCATATCGATACTTATTTGTGAGGTTTCTTTTTCGTAAACTTCTGCAGCAATAACGAGACAAAATAACTCACGATAGCACCTATGGCAGCCATCACCACGGTAAAGACAATATTGTCCCAGGTAATATTAAAAATGGCGGAAAACAGGGTTCCGCCAATCACTCCTGATTTTGTACAGGTATCCATCATTTTTGTTTTTCTTTTTTGGAAGAGTTGTTTTCTTGATCACTCACCACCGCTTGACTCACAGCTGTGGCCACTGTTCCAGCAACGGTCATATAGGTAGCAATACTCACCACTAAGGCAGGCATTGCAATGGGAGCAGCGATAATGGCTCCTCCAGCAGTAGCTAGAGCAATCCCAATATTTCGAAGGATTTTAAAAAACTTAGGAGTGGGTTGTTGATATCGTTCTACAAGATTCATAATTCACTGATTTAATCGTTAATAAAATGGTTTCTCTGCGGTCTTGGGCTTGGTACACCAAGGCCAAGAGTTTTTGCATCGCATCCTTGGAATAAATGCCTTTTCCGATACCCGTTAAACAACTTACCGGAGCAATACAACCCCGCAATTCTTTTTGGGCATCATTCGCGGGATGAAACAAAATGTAGCTTCTACCCACCACATCGTTCACGATGAGGTGATGCTTGAATTTTTTTGAAAACCGGGGCTGCAGCTCATAAATCCCTTCCGGAATACACGACACCGATCGCCGATTTTCTTTCCACGGCAGTTCTAGGGTAAAACACAGAAACTTTAATTTTGGTTGCCCTATCGTTTCCGTGGAAATAAAGAGAGTACCGTTGGTACCCTCTTTCAAATAAGCGCGTTCTAAAACAAGCTCCATCCTTATGGAGTGTCTATACCTACCACACCCAAGGCATTGTAAGCTCCGTTTTTAAGCGGATACATTTGTCCGTTCACCTCTTGGAAAAACTCTACGCCAATCACCTGCACCATCGGTAAGGTCGAATTAGCGGTTAAGCTAGCGGTTAAAGTCGACGTCGGTACGGTCGTACCATCCCAAGGTAAAATGGCGGTCGATTCACTATCGAAAACATAGGTTTCGTTTTCAAAATCAACCTCAGCTCCACCTACAGAAAGTCTAAAATGGGTGGTACCACCTGGAGCAACAATATCATTCACAGGAATAAAGTCCGGGATATCGGCTTCCATCGTACCAGCAACACGGTCTATCGCTGAGGTATAGCCAATAAAAAACAACGACGCCAACTTCCCATTGATATTGAACTCAAAGCCATTCAACAGGCTTAAATCCCCATCTTGGACGGTTCTCAACCCACGTTCATTGACCGTATCGGTTTTGGTAATTGCGACCAATTGCTTGGTCAATCGACTGGTCACTCTTTTGTCCGAGGCATTCTGCATCAGTACCCTTAGAGCAACGCGAAGCAGTTTCCCTGCTTTCCCTGCTCTTCCAAACTCCGATCCGTTTTCTCTCGTTCTTTGAAACGCAGGATCGTTTGCAATTCGATTCGCATCAGGTCCACCTTTGATTCTTGCCAGGTGTCCGTCTGCCGTTTTGTAAAAGGAAATATCTCCGATAGTTCCTTTCAATTTGATAATTCCGGTTTGTCTTGCCATAACTTCATATTTTGATTATTAAGCCAAAACAACTAACTTCATCATTGAAAAAGAAAAATCTACTTCCGCTTAAAAACCTTCCCTCCGAAAAAGGATTTTATTGCCGTATTTGTAGTAGGGTTATAGCGTAGATAAAGTATGGATATAGTATGAAACTCACTAGGATATGCATATACCCAAAAGACATTCAGCTCATCACCGGCCGAAGTGAACGCTATGGTCGTAAGCTCTTAAACGACATCAAGTCCTACTTCGATAAAGAGCCACATCAGTTCATCACCGTTAAGGAGTTCTCCGAATACAGCGGCATTGAAGAAGAAATCATCAATGAATATATAGAGAAATATCCCTAACATTTCATAGCTATTATATTGATTTAGTGAGTTATAATGTTTATCTTTGTAACAGACGTTCTTTCAAATAATACTATTTCATTATTAATCATTGGTTAACAATTCGGTTAACAGGTTTATAAAAAACCTTGAAAACCCTTGTTATCACTAGGTTTTTCAAACATAATTTGGGGCTGCCACCCCGACCAAGAAAATCCAATCACAAAAGTGATTGGATTTTTTTATTTCCAGCTCGTAGAGCTGCCAAGCACTTAAGGGCTGGAAATAAAAAAAGACTTACAGGCGATAAGCCTGTGATTGGATTTTCTTGAGCAACATACCCCATTTCAGGATCACCGCTAGGTAATCCTTAAACTCTGAAGCAAAAGACAATACAGGTGAAAGCCAGTGATGGGATTTTTTTGAGCAACGACCCCAATTCAGGATCACTGTCAACTAATCCTCTCATAATTTATAAGAAATATAGCCGATTGCCGAACAAGTATTCTCTTAGCTGATCGGAGGCCTCAATTATCAAATATAGAACACCATCTCTTCCCGCATATTTGCCATGTACATTATCATAAAATTTCTCCGATTGTCAAAGCGACGGCAGAGGCACATAATATCCCTTACGATGTCAAACCTTCTTTTTTTCATGCCGTTTCCGATCATGTAAAAATACTCAAGCAATTGGGAAAGTAAAAATGAGGCAAGGATAGAATCTATATATTGATTTTAAGTAAACATATCCCTTCCCTTTCATCGC
Source organism: Mesonia sp. K7 (assembly GCF_003233725.1). Taxonomy (GTDB): domain Bacteria; phylum Bacteroidota; class Bacteroidia; order Flavobacteriales; family Flavobacteriaceae; genus Mesonia. Next base: position 35,152 of record NZ_QKQV01000018.1, on the reverse strand, counting down.
AAATCACTTTCCTCGGCACGCGCTTTGGGCAATGCCTGCATTTAAACCCTCATTTCTGAAGGTTAAGTATCAGAATACCATAACAATGGCTATCTTTGGAAAAAAGCTTTGTCCTAATTCCTCGGGGAAACCCGATCATAAGAAAGCTAAAGTTAGCTTAGGCTAAGCTTCATAAGCTATAAAAAAATTATATCTCATGGAATTATCGATAACACTTACCTCTTTCACCACGATTATACTTTCCACCTTAGGAATTTACATCGCCGTCATTTGCTATACCCGTATGTTCGGGAAACGGAGTTTCTCTAAAATGTCCAGTTTTGATTTTGCCATGACCGTGGCCATCGGTTCGATTATTGCCACGACCATCCTGAGTTCTTCCGTTACTTTGTGGCAAGGCGTGGTAGGACTGCTCGCGGTGTATGTATTTCAACTCATAGCAGCGCTCTTACGACGGTATCCACTTTTTCAACAGCTCATAGACAACCAGCCCTTACTACTGATGCATGGGGAGAAGATTTTATACGATAATTTGAGAAAGGCACGGGTGACCGAAGGGGATTTACGATCTAAATTACGAGAGGCGAATGTAATAGAATTTCATGAAATTCGTGCTGTCGTTTTTGAAACCACAGGAGATATTAGCGTACTCCATTGTAGTGATGAAACTAAAGAATTGGAAAAGTGGTTATTAAAAGATGTCGCAGAAAACTAAGCCATGGATTGGATTGATATCTTAGGTCTTCTCGCCGGAATATGTACTACTTCCGCAGTGATCCCCCAAATAAGAAAGGCATGGAAAACCGAGAAAGTAGAAGATGTATCTCCCTTTATGTTCGCCATTTTATTATTGGGTGTAGGCATGTGGGTGGTGTATGGCATCCTCAAAAATGATATTCCTATCATCGCTACTAATGGACTTTCCCTACTCCTTAACTTCTTGATGTTGTACTTATTCCTCCATTTTAAGAAAAAGAAATCCAACACAAAGTAAACTTTTGTAGTGAACATCTGAAATAGTTCTCGATACGATCCCGTCCCGAAGCTTCGGGACTCGGGATCACCTGCCTGCCGCAGGCAAGGCTCGAACTGACCATATGAGAACCGTTTTGAACCAAAATACACCATCAGCCGTGGCTTTTCATCGAGCCCAAAAATCATACAAACAATCCCCTCCCTGTTTTTAGTTAATTAATAATAAAATACTTTTAATAATATGTTAACTCCTTAGAGTTAAATTCCCAATTGATTTAATTTAGGGGGAAACAAATAAAGCATTTATAAACCTATGACACGCTTTACTATTTTATATGGAAATGCTTACCACCCGCTCTTCGTAGTGTTAAAGCAAGATTTAGCAAGTAGGATCCCCATCCGTATGATTCTTCTTATTATGGGATGGCTTCCGGGACGAAACAATGCTTGTATGATAAACGTTTAAGGGAATGCAGGGCTTTTTCAAAAAAAACAAAAAACCAATTTACGGAGGTATCATAGCCACACTTTTTACCGGTGCTGGTGTGTTTATATTGGGCAATGTTCCGGGCTATGAAGCGAAACAACTGATCACCTCTTCACTTTCAGGCATCAACATGCTCTGCAATACCATTGTGTTAGCTTCGGCTACCATTCTCGCCTTGTTGCTAACCTTATTGGGAATAAGCACCGGTACGAAATCCCGTTTGAAAAACGCCCACTACCAACAAGTCTTAAACATTGCCAAGTTCAATACTATCTTATTTGTAGGGGCGCTCCTTTTATTTCAGTTTTTCAACATTCCGATTACGGAATCCGATAAGGTTCCTACCTCTTGGTATACGACCATCTATTGGATCACCCTGTTTTTTTCTTCTTTATTAAGTGGAATGATGATTACAGTGGTTTTACTTCTCTATAGTACCGTAACCAATATTATTAAAATTGTGGGGCTGGGAAAAGACCATGAATTGATTTCCAAAGAAGTGATAGAAGAAGAAGAAACGGATTAAAGTAAGATGATAAAATGATTAGAAATATAAAAAAATAAAAACTTAGTCAATCAAAACGAACTTAAAATGAATCAGATTAAAGTAGTTTCCCTGCCGCTAAAAGATGTCATTTATGATTTTGCGAAAGCGTTCCATACGACCTATTCGGAAAATTGCAACGAATACAAAGTAGAAATACCTGCTGAATGGGGTACGGGATACATCAAAGGGATGAATTTTAAGGAAGGATTGGGGATCCTTCAATACGATTGTACCTTTAAGAATGATCTTGCCGTCCATTTTACAGTACGTCAAGTGCATCCGTTAAAATTTCTGTATGGTATAAAAGGAAGTTTTGATCATATTTTTGAGAAAGGAGAGGAAGTGCACGAAATAGAAAAGTACCAAGGTTGCATTGTAGCCAGTGAAAATCATTTGGGTCACGTCCTGAGGTTTAAAGGCGGGGTACACACGATTTTGTCCAGTCTCGAAATTGTACGTCACGATTTTAGAAAGCAGTTGGCATGTGAATTTCAACATACCGATGCGACACTGCATAACATCTTTAAAGACCGAAAAGCAGAGAATGCTTTTTTCTATAAGGGGTTTTTCTCTTTGCAACTTTATACTATTTTTCAGGAAATCCGAGATTTTCAGCAGAATGATTTGATCAAAAAGATCTTCTTGGAAGGAAAGGCCTACAATATTTTAGCACAACAGATCCTAGAATATTATGAGGACGTCAATTCAGAAGGCAACGAGCCCATCATTCGCCAAAAAGAGGTAGAAAACATTTCAAGGATAGCCAATTATATAAAAACAAATCTATCTACTTCGCAGACGGTAAAAGCACTTGCTTCCCAATTCGGTATCCCGGAAAACAAACTTCAAGCAGGTTTTAAAACCCTCTATGGGAAAACGGTAAATGAATATCTACAACAACAGCGTTTAGAAGTTGCTTTGCTCCTCTTGAAAGAAACAGAGTTGAATATTTCTGAAATCGTCTATAAACTAGGGATTTCCAGTCGCAGTTATTTTTCTAAAATATTTAAAAAGGAATATGGAATAGCTCCTTCAGAATTTAAAAAGAAAGGCTTTTCGCCTTAAAATTTCTATTTCAAATGTTAATAAATTCACAAATCACTAATTAGGATACCATATGTGTTAACATATATAGCGATTGTGCTATTCTTATTGAGGGAGAAACAATAATTTTCAACAACCATAATCATAAAGGAAAATGAGCATAAATGCTATGGGAGGTTCAAATACTTTGTAATCAACCAACCTATATAGAAAACCCTCTGATTTTCTTTAAAACAAAAAAATAAAAATTAACATTATGAAAGATTTACAGGATTTATTCGAACATCAATTAAAAGATCTTTATAGTGCAGAAGATCAACTTACCGATGCTTTATCAAAGATGGTGAAAAATGCAAAGGACAGTAACCTCAAAAAGATTTTTGAAAATCATTTAGAAGAAACCAAAGTGCACAAAAAACGCATTGAAGAAATTTGTGAGGACTTAGGTATTGATCCAGAAGGAGAAATGTGTAAGGCGATAGAAGGGCTGATAAAAGAAGCAGAAGACTTCTTAAACGAAGACACCACCAATGACGTGAAAAATGCTGGCATGATTGCAGAAGCCCAACGGGTAGAACACTACGAAATTTCTGCTTACGGTACCGCGGTTCGCTATGCAAAAGAATTAGGACACCAAAGTATCGCAGCTAAATTGCAAAAAACATTGGACGAAGAGTACCAAGCAGATCAAGAATTGAATGACCTTGCTGAAGAAAGATTGAACAAAAAAGCAAAGGAGTAAATAAAAACTGATTTTTAAGAGCCCATTTAATGTTGAAATGGGCTTCTTTTTTAGAGCACCCCTAATACGAACCTAGAAAATAGATAGTATATGAAGAAGACGATAGAAAATAGGCCGATAGAAGGAGCTTCGCCAGCTGAAGTTTTAACGCCATTTAAAGAATTTATTTTAGGAAAAAACCACCCTTGCCTGATGGCACAGACTGTTTTTCAAATGAAAGAGGTCACGATAAAACAATACCCGGAAATGGGCAGCAAAGCCTCCGCAGTTCAGATGCTGGAGGACATCAAAGACTACCTCGGTAGTTATGACTTTGAAGAAAACAATTTTCAAACCTTTATCGCCACTTTTCCCTTCACTCCCATCCCTTCCGAAAGAGTTTTCGAAGAATTATTATGGCAACAGCTGCAATGGCTTCACGAGGTGGATGATCAAGCTTGGGATCCTTCCGTTAGTGACAATCCCGATCATCATCAATTTAGTTTTAGTTTGGCCGGTAAAGCTTTTTATATCGTCGGGATGCACCCACAAAGTTTCCGATTAGCACGGCAAGCACCCTTCCCTACCATGGTGTTTAACTTGCATTGGCAATTTGAAAAATTGCGGGAAATGGGAACCTATGATCGGATTCGGAATAAGATACGAAAAAGGGATAAAAAGCTTCAGGGATCCATCAACCCGGTATTGAAGGATTTTGGGCAGGACACCGAAGCAAAACAGTATAGTGGGAGAAAGGTTGAAGAAGACTGGAAATGTCCTTTTCACCCTTCCAAAAAACATAGATAACCCACAGGAATATGGATTCCGTCACATAGAAAACCTCACCAAACCTATGGAACAAAATAAAAAGACGATATCCCCCACTTACGATCGGATGTCATCAATGAGGGAAAATTTACACGTACACTGCTTTTATAAATCACTATTTTTCAGTATCTTAGTCATCAGTACATTTGCATTCTTAGCTACTGAATTTTAAATAAAATGCTGTTCACTACTTACCATAAACCAATAAACTTAAATAATCATGAAAGAAGAAAAAAAACAAAAAACCAACCAAAAGCTAAAAGACCTGGAAAATAATATCTCCAGTGCCCATAAAGAAACGATGACAACTAATCAAGGTGTTAAAATCAATGACGCTAACAATTCTTTAAAAGCAGGAGAAAGAGGAGCTACCTTATTAGAGGATTTTATACTGCGGGAAAAAATTACGCATTTTGACCACGAACGTATTCCAGAACGTATCGTACATGCCCGAGGAAGTGGAGCCCATGGTTATTTTGAATTATATGAAAGCCAAAAGAAATATACAAAAGCTGGAATATTTACCGATACTACGAGGAAAACCCCAGTATTTGTGCGCTTTTCGACTGTCGCGGGTTCTAAGGGATCAGCAGATATGGCAAGGGATGTGAGGGGATTTGCCGTAAAATTTTATACCGAGGAAGGCGTTTTTGACTTGGTAGGAAACAATATGCCTATCTTTTTTATTCAAGATGCGATGAAATTTCCTGACCTCATCCATTCGGTCAAGCCCGAACCGGATCGGGAAATTCCACAGGCAGCCTCTGCCCACGATACCTTCTATGATTTTGTTTCCCAAACCACCGAAACACTTCACAACCATATATGGGTAATGAGTGATCGTGCTATTCCCCGTAGCCTTCGAATGATGGAGGGCTTTGGGATTCATACCTTTCGCATGATCAACGAAGAAGGAAAAGCACATTTTGTAAAATTCCATTGGAAACCCTTATTAGGCGTTCACTCGGTTACCTGGGATGAAGCCGTAAAACTTCATGGGGCAGATGCCGATTTCCATAGAAGGGATTTATGGGATGCCATCGAAGCAGGTCATTATCCCGAATGGGAATTAGGGATACAAGTAGTTCCGGAAACCGATGAACATCAATTTGATTTTGACCTCTTAGACCCTACGAAGTTGATTCCAGAAGAAATGGTGCCGGTCACGAGAATTGGTAAAATGACCTTAAATCGAAATCCCGATAATTTCTTCGCAGAAACAGAACAAGTGGCTTTTCATCCCGGACACATTGTCCCGGGACTTGATTTTACGAACGATCCCCTTTTGCAAGGGAGGTTATTCTCTTATACGGATACCCAGCTCTCTCGATTAGGAAGTCCTAATTTTCACGAGATTCCCATTAACCGTAGTATTAGTCCAGTACATAACAACCAACGCGATGCCCAGATGCGGATGACCATCAACAAAGGGAAGACGGCTTATTTCCCTAATTCCCTTGGGGGAGGTTGCCCTTACTTGGCTAAAATGAGCGAGGGAGGATTTACCAGCTATGAAGAACGCCAGGATGGCAAAAAAATAAGAGCCAGAAGTGAGAGCTTCAGCGATCATTTTTCACAACCCGCGCTGTTTTACAGAAGTTTGACGGATTGGGAAAAAGAACACGTGGCCAATGCCTATTCGTTTGAATTAGGAAAATGTACCTATGACCATATCAAAGAGCGAATGCTATGGTTGATCCACCAAATCCATGAAGAGTTGGCACAAAAAGTAGCCGATAACCTGGGAATGAAAGTTCCTTCAGACATTCAGAAGCCCATCAATCGTGCAATTGGAGCAGACGATGATACCCAAAAAAACCAGCCCGGAAAGCGAAAAGAATACCTCAAAGAATCAAAAGCTTTAAGTCAAACCCATATCAAAGTCGAAAGTATAGTAACCCGTAAAATAGCGGCGATTGTGGCGGAAGGTTTTGACAGTAATGAGGTAGAGGCCATGAAAAAAGCCTTGGAAGATCAAGGAGCACAGCTCATGATCCTAGCGCCCCATGGAGGAGAAGTTACATGTCACCAGAACAAGAAACACAAGGTAGATGCCGCATTGATGACTACCGAAAGTGTGCTGTTTGATGCGATCTATATCCCCGGAGGAAAGCAAAGCATGCAGCAATTAGAAAAAAACGACAAGGCTAAGAAATTTATCAATGAGGCTTTAAAACATTGTAAAGCCATCGCTGTGAATGGTGAAGGAGAAAAATTATTAGACAGCACCTATGCGAAGGACTTTAAGGACGATGAAACGATTATAATCAATAAAGAGCCGGATTTATTCATCAAAGCTATTGCCAAACACCGAAATTGGAAAAGAGAAAAAGAGGTAGCCCATATCCCTGTATAAAGTAAAATTTCCCTTTCGCATGAGTCGTAATGGGAGGAATGTATTATTTTAGCTGAACTTAGGGATTTTTCTTGTTCCCACGGGAACTATCGCAAGAAAGGAAGTAAGCTATGGTGAACTACATTCCTCCTATTACCTTTTGCCTTTTTGGTACTAGCGGGTAGTGAAAACGGGTTGCGTTAACTATTCCAAAGGAAATTATAGCTCCTCCTCAAGAGGAACTTCCCGAAGTCCATTATCGGTTTAAGACCTCAAGCATAACCAAAAATAGAAAAAACATGATCAAAGAAATTCCGATACAGTCCGGAACGGCTTTTAAAATTTTAAAAGGAGAAAAACTAAAAGTCATTGACCCTAAGGGGGAACAGGTAAGTGATATGGTACTCTTCAATGAAAAAGATATCCGGGAAAAAATTTCTTCCGGAAAGACATTGGATTTTGAAGAAAGCCTTCTCATTACCCAAGGACATTTTCTGTGGAGCAATCGAAGCCGAAAAATGATGAAAATACTCGAAGACACCAATGGCAGAAATGACTTTTTATTAGCGCCATGCAGTCCCGAAACTTTTCAGATCATGTACAATAATCCAACATATCACCCGAGTTGTTTCGAAAACCTTTACACCCATTTAAAGGCCTTTGGCATCGAACCAGACGATATCCCGACCGCCTTCAATATTTTTATGAATGTACAATTTGCGGAAGATGGAAAACTAAGCGTCAGGCCTCCCATGAGTACCGCAGGTGATTATGTATTGCTCGAAGCCCAAATGGATTTGATTGTGGGACTGACTGCCTGTTCTGCAGAAGATAGCAATAACGGAAGCTTTAAGCCTATTCATTATGAGATTATTCGTAGGGATACCCCTTAAAAACGATAAGCTTTCAGCGAAGAAACAGGCATAACGGTAAGATCGTATATTTTCCAGTGAAGTTTTTTCACCTTGGCTATTCCCTGCTCAATTGCTACACTGGAGATTTCCTTTTGTTTTGGAATCACATATATTTCCCCAAAATATACCTGTCCGTGTTCCCGGAAGCGTACTTCCGAATCTTTTACCCAATCCCATTGGGCTACTTCTTGCGCTATTTTTTCCACCAGTTCATCATGGGTAGGATCGGTCACATGTACCGGACGCCGGTCCATCAAATCCTTAATGGCCTCCACAAGATTATGGTATCCATCTTTAATCACAGAAACCGATATAAACAAGGCGGCCGCAGCATCTGCCCACCAAAAGCCAGCCCCCACTCCCAAAATTCCTATCATCGCTGCAAAAGCAGTCATGTAATCTGCCTTTTGGGTTTGGGCATCGGTAAATAATATTTTATTGTGGAGCTTTTTAGAAAGAGGCATTTTTTTATAGCCCAATAGCATGGCAGGAAGTGAACTGTACATGAGCGCCAAAATCATGAGCCATCCCATCCAAATTTGTTTGTCGAAGATTACTGTACTTCCGATGGTGGGTCGTTCTTTCATCACCAAAGCGAGCGTAGAATCAATACATAAATACATGCCTATCGAAAACAAAGCGACGGCTCCTGTTAAGAAAGCGATGCTATAAACGCGATGGTAACCATATGGAAATTTAGTATTCGGGGCTTTGTCATATATTCGGGTCGCGATCAAAAATGAAATACCTGGCAATAAACTTAAGGCGTCTTCCAACCAAGCAGTTTTCATGGCTTGCGAAGCCCCCATCACCACATACATCAGTAGAATTACCGTACTTAAATAAATAATCGTTATCCATTCTAGTTTTTTTGCCTTTTCTAATACTGGTTTCAATCTATCGGGCAGTTCGTAAGGTGACTTTTTATTTCCCATACGGATGGTTTTGATGAAGAAATGTTTCTAATTCATAGACCAGTCGATTTTCCCCTTTCGGAACAAAGAACACATGATGACGGTCGTAAGGCTTGGTCATTCCTATTTCTTCTTTCCACAGGGAGGTTTTAGTGAATCCCCCTACTACCACATCTAATTGATAGTCTTTCAATTGACGAATAAGGGTAGTTTCAGTTCCTGTTTCAAAGTGATAAGTAAGCTGTTCTTTCATACAAAATTGGGTCAGAAGTGTGATTTCTTTTCCCGAAAAGGTACTGTCGGTAATAATTGTATAGGGAGGGTTGTGAACCACACCTATCCGAAGCCCTTCTTCTTTTGTGGTCAAGAAGGTATCGTGCGGGTCTTTGGGAAAAGTACAAGAGATAAACAGTAAAAAAATCCCTATTAAAATTTGAGGTATAAGTTTCATGCGTACTCAAAGTTTAAAATTATGCGCCAATCATCTCTCCCCCATTTACATGGATAAACTGGCCAGTGATATAGCTACTGTCTTCGGAAGCCAAAAATACATAGGCAGGACCTACTTCACTCGGTTGTCCTGCTCTTCCCAATGGCGTATCCTGTCCAAAATCGGAAACATCATCAAAGGTAGCGGGAATTAACGGCGTCCAAATAGGACCCGGAGCTACGCCATTCACGCGAATGTTCTTCTTGGCCAACATCTGGGATAAGGAACGCGTAAAACTTACAATCGCCCCTTTGGTACTGGAATAATCCAATAAATGATCACTACCCCGATAAGCCGTTACCGAACTGGTATTGATGATGGTGTCTCCACTGGTGAGGTGTTCCAACGCGGCTTGGGTGATCATGAAATAGGGATAAATATTGGTCTCAAAGGTTTGGTGAAGCTGCTTGACATCAATCGCTTCTAACGAATCTTTGGGAAATTGCATCGCGGCATTATTCACCAAAATATGTAAGCCTTTCAAATGTTTTACACATTTCTGCACGGCCCCCTGACAGAATTGCTCCTCTTTTAAATCCCCTTTGATAAGCAAACAGGTCCGACCTTCCGCTTCAATCATTTGCTGGGTTCTTTTGGCATCACCGTCTTCGAAAAGGTAGACAATCGCAACATCCGCACCTTCTCTGGCAAAATGTACCGCTACACTGCGACCAATACCACTATCACCGCCCGTGATCAAGGCGACTTTATCCTTTAGTTTATCACTTCCCTTATAATTTTGACGAATCACCTCGGGTTCGGGGTGCATCTTACTTTCTTTTCCAGGTTGCGTTTGTTGCTGTTCCGGAAATTTTTTGGGTTTTGCCATAGGAGTTCATTTTGATTTATTCATAGTCTTCTCTAGTCCTAGGATAACAAGCCATAAGACCACAGAAAGATACGAAGGATCCCTCAAATTAAAAGTTGGAGAAATGTTAAATCAACTTACCCTTTGCAAGAATTATCCAGCCGAAAATAATTTTTTTAGTTTTTTTAGCATACGTTCTATAAAAGAAGTTGGCTCTTGGTCTTTGTTGTTATTTTCAGCAATTTCTTCTTCAGAAAGATATTTTTTTTTAAAACTTTTATCCCCTACGGGATGTATGTCGTGTTTTTTTTGATTCATAGGAATTAGAATGATAACTTAAAGATAAGTAATATTTGGAAACATCCGTATATGATGATGTACTAATATAGACAAAAATTCATGGGATAGACTAGCTGAAATTATTCCCTTCCTCACTCCCACATTCCCTGCAATAGCCGGAAACCAACAGGTTATGGACTTTACCAATATAGCCTGAGGGAAGCGGTAGGGAAAGCTCACTTTCCAGGCATTCCACTTTTCCGCACTCCAAACAACGAAAGTGAAGATGCTTATGCGAATGGACATGTTTTTTCTCCCCACAGTTCATACAGAAGGCAAAGTATTGTTTGCCATCATCGCCCACGATCTTGTGTACTTTCCCGTCTTCACAAAACTGATTCAACACCCGATAGATGGTGGCACGATCTACCTTACGGTGTAATTCCGTTTGAATCATCTCGTGACTCATGGCATTCCCGGAACTTTTTAATACTTCGAGGATCTCGGTCTTGGAGGAGGTGGTTCTTCTTTTCATAACTTTTATTGCGACAAGGTTGCAATATTACAAAACTATTCTATATTTGCAAAATAACTATTGCGACAATATCGCATTTAATAATATTCCTAGCTTATGGCAACAAATACGTACGAAGTCATTATTATTGGCGGCAGCTATGCCGGACTATCCGCCGCTATGGCCTTAGGGCGTTCACTCCGAAAAGTATTGCTAATCGACAGTGGTAAGCCCTGTAACCGCTTTACCCCTTATGCTCATAATTTCTTGACGCAGGACGGTATTCCGCCCAGTCAAATTGCCCAAAAAGCCAAAGCACAGGTGCAGCAATACCCGAGTATTGATTTCCTTACCGATAAGGCAGTCCATGCCGAAAAATCGGCTGAGGGTTTTACCCTCACCACTGAAAACGGGGGAGCGTTTGAAGCGAAGAAATTGATTTTTGCTACGGGCATCAGGGACATCCTTCCAGAGGTACCAGGTTTTGCTGCATGTTGGGGAAAGAGCATTGTACATTGTCCGTATTGCCATGGCTATGAATTCAAGGGCAAAAAAACAGCCATTTTGGCCAAGGCCGAAAAAGCCTTGCACTTGCTTCCGCTCATTAAAAATCTTACCGAAGAAGTAAGCCTTCTTATCTCCGACCCCAATGAATATACCGATGAACAGCTGAGGCAATTGAAAGCCCACAAGATTCCGCTCCTCACCGAAAACATAAAAGAAGTGGTCCATACCGATGGGAAGATGACCACTCTCCTTTTTGAAGATGGAAGTTCGCAAGCCTTTGATGCTTTGTATGCAGCCCTTCCTTTTGAGCAACACAGCCATATGCCCGAAGCCTTAGGCTGCCAGTTAAACGAACTAGGCTACCTCGAAATAGAACACACCCAAAAAACAACGGTCGAGGGTGTCTACGCATGCGGCGATAACTCATCGATGATGCGTGCCCTAAGCAATGCGGTGTACACCGGGAATGTAGCCGGCGCGATGATCAATATGGAATTAGCCCAAGAACAATTTTTAATCGCCTAAAAAATGATAGAAGTATTTACCACCAATATCCCAAATTCAAAAGAAGCCAAGCCAGTGATCAAAAAAATACAAAAGGCTTTCCCATTCCTCTCCATGGATTTTGAGGCAGAAGGACCGGTAGGGAATTATCCTTGCGAACACAGTATCCTACGGGTAAAAAGTGAAACGCTGCTGGAAAGCAATAAAATCATTTCTTTATTGCACCAACTCGGTTTCGAAACAGAAGTCTTGGAAGATAACCTATGCCCTCCTGTAAAGAAGGCTATGAAGTTGTAAGGAACATCAACCTCTTACGACTTATTTGGCGATTTTCTTTTGCATAGGAATGGAGCAATCGCTTCCTACGCGGTAGTTGCCCCACATGCGAGCGGGTTCCTTCTCGTTTCATTCCCTCCTCACTTATATCCTATCCAGTCTTCTTCCACCTTATAGTATACCCTATTCACACTTGTCCACATAAATGTGGATTCAGTATGACGTATCTATGGCTTATCTATGGGTCAGCCATAGTTTATGACCCGTCCTAAAATAACTATACAGGTTATTAAATAAATCCTGATATAATTATACAACTCTTTTTCTTAATCCTAAAATTTAGGATTATCATATTTTTATAGTCCTGACCCGTCCTATTGGTATCGTGGTCAAGGCAATGCGTAGCTTGCCAAGATGCCCACGTCGGCAACAGCACTCGCCAGGCGGCTTCACCTAGTACTCGCTACGCTCAAACACGCTGTAGGCACTATAACCTGGATTAAATCATATAAAACCCAAACAATTGTTGACCCTAAAAACAAACAAGAATTAGACTAAAATACTATATATCACTAAACACAATAAATCTCCTTCGACGATCTTCGAATCTAAGCGTCTACAAAAGTAGTTTGGTACTACCTTCTAAAAGCCAAACTAATAGACTTTACAATTTACATCTCGCTATGCAAGTCCTATTGCAGAAGAATTTATTACCTTTCATCTCTCTAAGCAGAATTACGCTTACGCTTTAAGTGGCTATAAAATAGATCAATTCTGAAAGGACATCTTGTAGGTAGAAATTTTGAGTTTGAAAGGAGCTTTATAACAACATACCAATATAAAAAGTAGAAAAATAAATTTGTACAGATTGATATAAAAATAGATGAATTTAACCATAGAAAATATAGTATTAGTTGGTTCTTTATTACTTTTCATAAGCATTATAGTTGGTAAAACTTCTTATAAATTTGGTGTACCTACTTTATTACTTTTCTTAGCAATAGGTATGCTGGCAGGTTCTGACGGAATTGGGGGCATTAATTTCGACAATCCAAAAGTTGCACAATTTATAGGTATCGTTTCACTTAACTTTATTCTCTTTTCAGGGGGGCTTGACACCAATTGGGAAACCGTTAAACCTGTACTTAAAGAAGGAATTGCATTGTCTACATTAGGCGTTTTATTGACAGCTGTTTCTCTTGGCTCTTTTGTGTGGTTGGTTACAGACTTTACCATTTACGAAAGTATGTTACTGGGTTCAATAGTGTCATCAACAGATGCGGCGGCCGTGTTTTCAATTTTACGTTCAAAAAGTCTTGCGCTAAAAACCAATTTACGCCCAACTTTAGAATTGGAAAGTGGAAGTAACGACCCTATGGCTTACGTGTTGACCATTGCATTTTTAACACTCGTTATAAATCAAGACCAAAGCGTTCTTTCAGTTATTCCCTTATTTTTTCAACAAATGGTTTTGGGTGGTATCGCTGGCTTTGCTTTTGGTAAACTTAGTAAATATATCATCAACAAAATTAAACTTGACTTTGAAGGGCTTTATCCTGTTTTAGTGATCGCACTAATGTTTATTACATTTGCTGCAACCGATTTTTTTGGAGGAAACGGGTTTCTGGCCATATACATTTGTGCAGTTTACTTAGGAAATCAAGATTTAATCCATAAGAAAACAATCTTGAAAATGTTTGATGGTTTGGCTTGGTTAATGCAAATCGTATTATTCCTCACTTTGGGCTTACTCGTTTTTCCCTCACAAATCATCCCATATTTATCGATAGGCCTTCTCATATCCTTATTCTTAATTGTGATTGCCCGACCTGTTGGGGTTTTTCTCAGTTTGGTGTTTTTTAAAATGAAATTAAGAAGACGTTTTTATATTTCTTGGGTTGGTTTACGTGGAGCTGTTCCTATTGTATTTGCAACTTACCCACTTATAGCTGGTATCGAAAAAGCTGATATTATTTTCAACATTGTTTTTTTTATATCGGTTACATCAATTCTCATTCAGGGTACAACACTATCTATAATAGCAAAAGGGCTTAACGTTGCTTTGCCCGAAAAAGTAAAAAAGATAACAGAAATAGATAAACTAACTTTAGAGTTACCGAAATCATCTTTGCGGGAGTTTGAAATTTTGCCCGATTTTGGTGCGGTAAATAAAAGAATTGTTGATTTAAATTTCCCTAAATCTGCATTTATTGTAATGATAAAAAGAGGCAGTGAGTATATCCGCCCAGGCGGTTCAACTGAATTAAAAGCAAAAGACATTTTAATGGTGATTGCAGATAATCAGGAAGATTTTGAAAAGGTTGACGATTCTATTATAATATCAAAATAGAGATTACCTACAATAAACATCAAATTTTGACAGCAAACTGACCTCACTGTAATCGCGGTCAAGACAACGCAACCTTGTTAATATGCTAGCATTGAAAAAATCATTCACCAGAACTTCAACTTTCACACGCTGTAGGCACCATAACCTTGTAATATAAAAAACCCGTAAAACATTTCATTTTACGGGCTACGAAAAAAACAACAGTTTATTTAAACTTAGAAAAACTAAATTTAATCGGGAAAATTTTAGTGTAAGGATTTTTCAAAGAAATTAAAGATAATATCCTTAATATTTTGAATTTGTGCGATATGAGAAACATATTTCTTTTTGAACAAAATATGTTCGTTCAAAAAATAAGTCTCACATTGCATGTCTTCACATTCTCGAATCTTCTCCGATTCATTTTTAAACTGTATGAGTTGAAATAAAAAATCTTTATTTTTTTGTAACATCTGCTCCAACGAGGTCAAAACATACGAGCCATCTTCTTCGTTCGCTTTTGCTTTTCTAACAAGTCTAGAATCTAACAATTTACTTAAGAATTGGAGCTCTCGATTTATAAACTTTAATTCCTTTTTCCACTGTCTCAACTCATCGTGAAAAGTCATCATTTGTATTTCTTCATCGTCGTGATGTTCCTGAATAGGCTGATTCATATACTTAATTTTGTTGGGTTACATCTATAATTTTTATTTTGTTCTCTCCAGAAGGAAATTCCCATGTAATTTCATCATTTGTGGAATACCCAAACAACGCCAAACCCATAGGGGCCAATACGGAAATTTTATTCTCCCTTAGATCACTATGGCTTGGGGAAACCAATTGATAGGTTTTCTTTAAAAAAGGCGTCTGAATGGTCACCATCGAATTAAATCGAACTACATCGTCAGGTAATTCTTCTTTCTTGACAATCTTCGCATTCAATAGCTCCTCTTTGAGTTTGAGTATTGAGTTTTTATAACTTACGTCTTTTTGATATTGCCCTTCCGAGATCAGCTTCTTGAGCAAATCATATTCTCTTTTTTCAATAATTAAATGTTTGTACTTCATGTTGCTGTGCTATGCGCTATAATAGCATTATGGGAATATTCCTCGTTGTGTGTAAGCCAACTCAATTCGCTTGATTGCGATAAGGTAAGCTGCCATTCTCCAATCTACACCGTGTTCTTGTACTGCACCTTCCACTTTTCGATAATTTTCAGTTAATTTCTTTTCTATTTTTTGCATCACTTCCTCCAAAGACCAAATCTCTCCATGTCGGTTTTGTAACCATTCAAAATAGCTTCCTATAACACCGCCTGAGTTACATAAGATATCTGGAATAATAGGAATGTTTCGCTCTAATAATATTTCTTCTCCATCCTTGGTAATAGGGCCATTTGCTCCTTCTGCAATAAGCCTAGCTTCAATGCTACCTGCATTATCCAGGTGTATCTGGTTTCCTAAAGCCGCAGGAATAAGAATATCACACGCTAAACCAAAAAAAGTAGAAGGATCTATTTCTTCAGCCCCTGTAAATCCTGCAATCGAACCTTTTCGAGGAGCCGAATGAAGCTGTAACGCTGCAGGGTCGATGCCTTTTGCATGGTATAAGGTCGCATGGGCATCTTGCACGGCAATCATACGAGCACCTTCTTCTACCATAAAATGGGAAGCCCATTGTCCTACATTGCCAAAGCCTTGCACGATAAAAGTCTTACCAGACAGGCTTTCTCCTTGCGATGCTAAATATAATTTGATGCACAAAAAAACGCCAAACCCAGTAGCTCGATCCCGTCCTTCCAATCCTCCTGATCCCACGGGTTTACCTGTAACTACATGGCTGTTTAAAGAACGGGAAGATGGGGATTTGGTAGACATATAGGTATCTAAAATCCAAGCCATCGTCTGTGGGTTTGTATTTACATCAGGGGCGGGTATATCTTGGTCGGGACCTATATTCTCTCCTAAAGCATAAGTAAATCGTCGGGTGATTCGCTCCAACTCGGCTAAAGAATGATCGCGAGGGTCAAGCTGTATGCCTCCTTTGGCACCACCAAAAGGCAAACCTGCCAATGAGGTTTTCCATGTCATCCACATGGCCAATGCTCTGGCATCGTTGACATCAATAGTTGGGTGATAACGCAAGCCTCCTTTATAAGGTCCTAATGCATTGTTGTGTTGGACACGGTAACCGGTAAAGATTTTTACTTCCCCATTATCCATTTTTACAGGAAAATTTACAACAATCTCATTATTGGTGATTCCTAAAATTTTTTTGATGTTGTGATTTAACTCAATAAAGTTAGCTACTTGTTCGTATTGCTGCATCACATTTTCATACATCGTCGCAGCCTTTTTTTCTTTAATCTGATTCATATTATTGATAAATTTCGCAATATAATTTTGCATGGTGTTTTAAAATACATCCTTGATGGTTTGCACAGGTAAGGCATAACCCCGACATGATTTTTGAAGAAAGGGGTTTAATTGTTTTTGTGGGTGTGATTTCCATTGATTCTACATTTATTTTTTCATACCTATTCAATTGGTGTACCAGATATAAAAAAATTAGAACACTATCCTACATACGGCTGATTAACAGTTACTTAAATTTTTATCTTTTAGGGAAGGCAAAAGATAGATTGAGTTATAATTACCCAAGGGTATAATTTTGTACCATCAAGGCGATACGGCATATTTTAAATATATAGATAAGGTCTTGTAAAATAAAAATTATTTTATTTTACACGCTTGCATAAAGATAACTTCCTTTACCAAAACGAATGCTCTAGGAAAGTTTGTTACGCAAAGTCTTTCTGGTGATGTTAAGGATTTCTGCAGCCTTGGTTTTATTGTTGTTAACAGCAGCGAGTACTTTTTGGATGTACTTTTTTTCCATGGCTTCAAGTGAAATAAGTTCATCGCTTCCAGAGGCATCTATTTTATATTTAAAATGCTCAGGGAGTTCGGATATATCCACTTTTTCTTCATGCATGATGGTGAGCTTTTGGAGGCAATTCTCTAGTTCTCTAATGTTTCCAGGCCAAGGATAACGTTCGAAAATTTCATATACACGAGGATTCAGTTCCAATTTCTTTTTGGCATATTCTTTAGCATATTTGCTAAGAAAAAAATCAACCAGTAAAGGGATATCCTCTTTTCGTTCTCGTAAAGAAGGTACGTTGATATCCACCACATTCAAACGATAGTATAAGTCCTCTCTAAAAGTTCCTTGTTGCACTTGTCGGTACAAATCCTCATTGGTAGCTGCGATAATTCTAAGTTTAACTTTTTGTGCCTTCGTAGCCCCTATCTTCGTTACTTCTTTTTCTTGCAAAACACGTAGCAACCGTATTTGAACGGAAGCAGGTGCAGTTCCTATTTCATCTAAAAAAATGGTTCCGGTATGGGCTGCTTGAAAAAAGCCTTCTTTGGCTTGTTGGGCTCCAGTAAAAGCCCCTTTTTCATAACCAAACAATTCCGATTCCAATAAGTTTTCTGGAATGGCACCACAATTCACAGCGATAAAAGGATTGCCAGCGAACGAGCCTTTATAATGAATGGCACGTGCTATCAACTCTTTTCCCGTTCCACTTTCACCCTGGATCAAAATAGTCGCCCGGTTACTTTTTACGCGTTCAATATAATCAATAACCTGTTGTATACTTTTAGATTGCCCAATGATACCGGCATAAGAAATAGGGTTTTGAGGAGATGGCAAGGAAAGGTGGGAAAGAGATACCCTGCTCGCCTTTTTAGAACGAAATGATTTTTCTACCGCCTTTTTCAATTCTTTATTGGTAAAAGGCTTTACCAAATAATCGGTTGCACCGGATTTCATAGCGGTTACAGCAGAATTAACAGAGGGAAAGCCCGTAACGACCAAGGTAGGTAAAAAGGGATAATGTTCCTCTACATATTTAATCAGCTCAAACCCATCGACTCCAGGCATCTGGATATCGGTAATCAGCAAATCGATGCTTCCAGATTGTAGTAAATCGATAGCCTCATTTACAGAAGAAGCTTTATAAACGTGATATGCTAGTGCTTTGAGCTGTCTTTGAATGACCTCAAGCATATCATAATTATCATCAACAATAAGTATATTCTCACGTTTTAAACTCATACACTTGTATTTTTAGGGATACAAATACGAAATATAGATCCTTGTGGGATATTTTGATGTACACTGATGCTTCCTTTATGGCTTTTAACAATTCCGTGAACGACACTCAAGCCTAAACCAGAACCTTCTCCTACTGGCTTCGTTGTAAAAAAAGGCTCAAATATCTTTTCAATGTTTTCAGCAGGGATGCCTTTCCCTTGGTCTATGATTTCTATGTATAAAGAATCAACATCTTGGGTCAAGATACATTTAATCGAACTATGGGGCGGAGAAGCGTAAATCGCATTGATCAATAAATTAAACATCACTTGCGTGAGTTGAACGCTATCGATAGGGGCATATACAGCTTCATCAGCTTCTAAAGAAACTTTTACTTGTGCCTTTTTAAAGCTCTGGCTCAATAAGCTTAAAGCTTGTTTAATTATGGGTCTAATATCTATATGCTCCCGGTTTTGGGGCATTTCACACGCAAAAAACATTAAGTTTTTTACAACCTCTCTTGAGAAGATGGCAGCTTCTATAATTTTTTTGATATCCCTCTTAATGGAAGTTTGTGTTGTTTTTTCTTCAATAAATTCTGCAAACCCCAAAATGTTACCTAGGGGAGTATTCAATTCATGGGCAATTCCTGCGGTAATTTCTCCTAAAATAGCAAGACGATCGTGTCGTTGTGCACTACGCTCTAAAAGGGCTTCTTTTTTTAACTGCTCTTTTTTTTCAAAATAAGTACCTACTTCGTGACATACCTTATCAAGCAATTTTTGTTCTTCTTCTAAGAAATCTGTTTTTTTATAATCAGTACCAGGATAATGTACTTCTATATACCCTACTGGTTTTTTAAAAATAGAAAGGGTTCCTTTTTGTGAAACGGTTTTAGAAGGTAAGTCACCTGTCATTAGGTGATGGTCAAGAATAGCTAAAACTACTAGCACATCTTCTGAAAACCGCCAAGCTTCTTTCAAAACAAAAGCAATCTCCCCTAAAAGTTTATCCGAATCATCTTCTTCCTCATACTTCTGAAAAAGCGTTGAAATTGCATAAAGACAACTAAGCTCTTTTACCCGTTCAATCAAATGCTCCTTGGTGGTATGGCTATCTATAACTTGATCATTCATAGAAGATAAAGATACTATTTCTCGGTTTATTTTTTAATTATAAACTAATTTAATGCTTTCAGTTGGGTGACAATTTCTTGTAAGCTCACTTGAGCATCACCAAATAATAACTGACAATTATCATATTCAAATAAATCATTCGAAACACCAGAATAACCTGGTTTCATACTTCTTTTAAATACCACCACCTGTTTGCTTAAATGACTTTTTATAATAGGCATTCCATAAATAGGACTAGCAGGATTGGATTCTGCAGCTGGGTTGACCACATCGTTTGCCCCTATTACAAATATCATATCATAGCTGCCCATCTCATCATTTACTTCATGCATCTCTTTTAAATAGTGATAACCAATTTTAGCTTCTGCTAATAATACATTCATATGCCCTGGCATTCTTCCTGCCACTGGATGAATAATATAATCAAGGGTTTTTCCTTTATTTTGCAATAAATTTTGCAACTGTGCACAAGTGTGTTGTGCTTGGGCTACAGCCATTCCATAACCGGGTACAATTCCTATTTTTTTGGAAAGTAGAAGTTGTGTGACTACTTCACTCACGCTGGTTTCTCGGATTTCTTGGGATGTTTCTCCACCTATATTTTGAGTTTTTGAACCTGTGTTTCCTACAATCACACGCCATAAAGAACGGTTCATTGCTTTACACATCAACATAGTCAAAAAGATACCTGCAGCTCCTACAAATATTCCTCCTGCAATCATAGCTTTATTGGCATACAACAAGCCGGCTAAAGCCGTAGCAATACCGGTAATAGAGTTTAACAAGGAGATGACCACCGGCATATCTGCTCCTCCTATAGGCACCACAAACAATACACCATATAACAATCCTATAAAGATTAAAACCAACGTAAGTTCGTAAAACGACCAAGGAATAATTTGTAAAAAATAACCTAAAGGGAGTAGGACAATACACAGAAATAGAACTCTAGAAAACCAGTGTACCCCACCCTGATGTAAATCTCTTATTTTCCCACCAAGTTTTAAGTAGGCAACTATACTACCGGATAAAGCAATGGCACCGGTAACTACTCCTAAATTCAATAACAGGAGAGATGAACTGTATAAATATTCACTAATTTGTGAGGCTTCTATATAACCTAAAAGCATGGCACAACCGCCCCCTGTGGCATTCAAAAGAGATACCATTTGAGGCATAGCGGTCATTTTTACCGTAAAGGCCATTTTTCTTCCTACGATTACCCCTGCCAAAATAGCGATGGAGAGAATAAGTAAACTCGTGTAATTTATATTTTTGGAAATCCCTCCGATCAACACGGTAATTAAGGCTATTCCCATTCCTATAGTTGCAACCCTATTTCCCTTTTTAGCTTTTTGGGGTGAACTCATCAGCTTTAAGCCTATGATAAAGGAAAAGGAAGCTAACAAATACCCCACATCAGTAATTACCTGCATAATTTAATTGGATTTTGGTTGAAACATTTGTAACATTTTTTGAGTGACCATAAATCCACCTGCAATATTTAAAACTCCTAGGAAAACAGCTATCCCTCCTAAAATTTGAATCCAAATCGAAGTGTCTTCTGGTAATTGTAACATAAGAGCGATAGCGCCTATGGTAATTACTCCACTAATAGCATTAGCCCCTGACATCAAAGGGGTATGCAAGACAGTAGGCACATTAGATAGTACTTCAATACCTATAAAGACACATAACAATACAATATAAATGCTTTCTAAATTTTCTTGTAAAAATAAAATCATGGTAAAATTATTTTAGATTAAAAGTCACTTGACAAGCGGAGATCAGTTCGTGCGATTCTCCTTTTTCGATCATATATTTTAAAAAATTATAAAAATTTGCCGCTAATAGTTTTGATGCTGCCATGGGTAATTCACGAGACAAATAAGAGTTCCCATAAATAGTGATGGAATCAAAGGAAGTAAGTTCATTATTCTTTGTCAAACTACAGTTCCCTCCTTGCTCTGCGGCTAAATCAATCACCACACTATTAGGGGGCATACATTTTAAACTTTCTTCGTTTAGAAGCAACGGTGCTTTCTTTCCTGGAATGTTTGCAGTACAGATCACAATATTTGTAGAAGCAAGTTTTGCTTTAATTTCTTCTTCTTGTCGCTTTTTATAATCACTACTTTGTTCTACAGCATATCCTCCCGCGTTATGGGATTCGGTACTCCCTTCTACTTCTATAAAATGAGCACCCAAACTTCTTACTTCTTCTCCTGCAGCTTTTCTAACGTCAAAAGCATATACTTCGGCACCTAAGCGTTTGGCAGTGGCTATGGCCTGCAAACCTGCAACGCCAGCTCCCAAAACCAAAACATTTACAGGCTGTAAAGTTTTGGAAGCAGTGGTCATCATCGGAAAGATATCTCCATAAAGTTGTGCTGCTTTTAGGATAGATTGATAACCTGAAAGTGCATCCATAGAGGAACGTACATCCATCGTTTGGGCTATAGTAGTTCTAGGAAGTTGATCTAAACTGTATACCGAAGCTTCACTTTTCTCATACTTTTGTAAGCGCTCAGGGAAAAACAAAGCATTGAAAACACCTATAAATTTAGCTTTGGGAGGGATAGGTAATTCTTCTGATAACACATCGTTAATCGATAAAATAAAATCCGCTTTTTCCAGAATTACCTCTACTGGTTGCAGAACAGCACCTGAACCCATAAATGCTTCATCAGAAATACCTACGGATGTACCATAGTCTTTTTCCAGTAAAACTTCAACCTGATATTGCGCTTTCAGTTTTTTAATTTCATCAGGCAATAGTGCTATTCTGGTTTCGTAAATAGGCTCTTTAATGAGCCCTATAGAATACCCCATAAATATAGTTTGTTTTTAGAGTATGCCGCTAGCCAAGTATTGTGCCTTTTTTTATAAAAATCATAGATAAAAACACAGATGATTGATATTCTGAGACTTAAGAAATCATCGACATGAAATTGGAGTGGGTAACTTTTAACCACTTGGTTCTTTTGTTTACATCCTTATTGGAGTCTTTCTACTAATTGGTCCTACCGAAAAGCTTCTATTTCTATTATAAAAAATAACCGCTACGGCAAGTTACGCTTCAAAGCCCCTAGATAAAAGTGCTTGTGAAAGATATGGGCTTTCCTCCTCTTTGTTGGATGTGCATTTATTTTTAATTCATTTTGGAGCTTTGTACCTCAAATTTTATATGAAGAAAACTATAACCAAAAAGTTCTTGGTCATCAATAAGCCAAAAAATGCAGGAATAATCGAAGTGAAAGACCTAGCAAGGTTTTGAAACCTGCCTATTAATCAAAATCTTTCTCCATAAACCCTATGGTTTTACTACTAAGAAGAAGCCTAACTCCTCCATGCAAGCTTATAGTTCACCCCTATTAAGCCTATAGCTAAACCGATGCTGCTTCGATACTAGACCGTAGTTTCCCCGTAAACAGGGACTTTATACGAGCCAGCATCGAAGGAGTATCGGGTTAGCATCGGTTCAGCTATACACTATCCCTGCTTTTACTAGGGGGAAGCTATACTTGTGTTGTAAGTTTTCCCTTAGCCTATTATGTAGGATCATCTCATGATTCGTAACTTTACATTCATTAAAAATACCTTATGATTCCCGAAAACCTGTTATATGAATTTGGTGGCGAAAGAAAAGCGTTTTCCAAAAGCGACTCTATTTTTAAAGAAAACCAACAGGCGCATTATTATTTTCAGCTCATTTCTGGGGAAGTAAAAATGAACAATTACCTCGAAAACGGAAAAGAGTTTATTCAAGGTATTTTTTCGGCTCCACGAAGTTTTGGCGAACCGCCACTCTTTGCTCAAATCACTTACCCTGCCAATGCAATTGCGATAACTGATATTGAATTGATTCAATTAAAAAAAGAGGCTTTTTTCGAATTGCTATTGGCGCATCCGGAAATTCATTTAAAAGTGACCGAAGCGCTTGCATCGAGATTGTATTATAAATCTATTATGGCTTCCGAAATGTCTTCACAAGAGCCCGAACACCGGATTTTAAGAATGCTGGATTATTTAAAACACGATATCTATCAACTGACGGCGCCTTTTTCTTTTCAGGTAAATTTAACCCGACAACAAATTGCCGATCTCACCGGTTTACGCGTCGAAACGGTCATTAGAGCCATCAAAAGTTTGGAAAGAAAAGGCATGATAAAAATAAAAAGCCGAAAAGTTTATCGCTAAAATAGGCCTTATGATTATGGTCATAAAATAAGCTGAATAGCCAACATAATTTTGATATTCATTTTTAAACCTAATGATATCATGAATTACTATCAAAAATTTTACATCGATTTTGAGGAGTCATTTTATATGTACATTCCTTTAGGGATTATTCTATCCAGCTGCATAGGTTCTGCCGCAGCCATGTTGGCGTTAATGCAAGGACACGGATTTACCGAAATGTTACAACTACTCATCGTTACGGTTGCCTGCATGGGCTTTAACTCGACGGTATTGGCCAATTTAAAGCCTAAAGTGGTTTTTCATGCCTTGCTCTTAAGCCTCCTCGTAAATATAAGTATCATCATTTATCACCTCATAGCATAAAAACACTTAGAAACCTATAGCCGTAAAGGTTTCCCGATGTGTTATAAAAAAGATCACAAAAATGATCATGGCAAGAAGAATTGAAAAAATAGAGGCGCCAAATACATAGGCGATGGTAGATTTTATAATGGTTTTCAGTAAACCTTGTTGAAATACCTGCTTGTACACCCATATAAAATAAAGGTACCCCAAAAAAGTAGTGATTCCTATGAGCATAGAATTTATTTCAAAAGAAACAAAAGGAGTAAAAATTGCCGATACAATCATAAAAATGACTACATGGGCTTGGGCAAAAAGGTTGACGACTAAGTGTTCTAAAAAATTATAACCTCTTTTCTTATACAATAAATAAGAAAATACCGAAATAAAACCTACGGTCAAGATCATCCAAAAGTTAAAATAGTTAGCGAATAATTCTTGATAATAATGCATGTAATCCATGATCATTTTTTGCACTTCTTGGGCTTCTGCTGAAGTGACATTTTTGCCATTATTTTCTATATTTATACCTCCTATTTCTTGTAGCTTTTCAATCGATTCGAAATAACCGCCGGGAATAGCAATCAATAAAAAGATAGTCATCAGGACCAACAAATATTTTAAGGGATTCATCACCTTATACCTTCCTATTCCTAGATAATTCCTGATGGTTTTCCCTGGTGCTATGGTTAAACCTTTAAAGGTATAGAGCAAACCTTTGTTTACATTTAAGGCCTCTCCAATTTCGTCGGAAAAGGTGTTGAGTTGTAGTCTTCGGATCTCCCTTGATTCGGTGATGGTGATGGTTTCCTGCTCCCAGGGTGTAATCGGCTGAATAGAGGTGTTTTTTGGCATAACAAGAAAGATGGATTGGTTACACAAATATAATTTTTTTAAGAAAGTGGTGAAAAAATACCTGATCCGTTTTTTTAAGGATACTTTATAGCATTCAGACTTGTGTGCAAAAAGTTTTTGTGTATCTTACGGATGCTAAAAAAGAGAAGCACTTTTTAATGAACATTCAAGAGCTATATATAAATACCCGAAAACGTTTTTTAGCTATTTGTAAATCTTTAAAGACAGAAGATTTTTCGGTACAACCTGCCATATTTGTATCTCCGCCCAAATGGCATTTGGCACACAGCACTTGGTTTTTTGAACAGTTTGTATTGAAGAGTTTTGTAAAAGACTACAGCGTATATAACGAAGACTTTGCTTACTTATTCAATAGTTATTACAACAACGCGGGAGAACGGGTCTTACGACCCAATCGCGGACTCATGACTAGACCTACTGTAGCGCAAGTGTACGATTATCGCGCTTATGTCGATGAACAAATGATGCTGTTTTTCCAAAACAATCCTTCTCAAAAAGCATTGAAGGTAGTTACTTTGGGCATTCACCACGAGCAGCAACACCAAGAACTCTTTTATTACGATATCAAGTATATTTTAGGAAATCAACCTACATTTCCCAGTATAAGTAATAACGTCCAGTTAGAAGCTGTTCCCTCAAAAGCAGCTTTGATCACGATTGATAAAGGTTTGTATGAAATTGGTTATAAAGCTAATGGGTTTTGTTATGATAATGAATTAGGAAGGCATCAGGTTTATTCAGAAGGTTTTCAAATAAGTTCACAACTGACCACCAACCAAGAATATATAGCGTTTATAGAAAGTGGTGGTTACCAAGATTTTAATTTATGGCATGCAGAAGGCTGGGATTTCATCCAACAAAATCAAATAGAAGCTCCACTCTATTGGCATAAGGTTAAAAATAAGTGGCATTATTATACCCTCGATGGTTTTGTTCCTGTAGAAAACAATAAACCGGTATCCCATATTAGTTTTTATGAGGCTTTTGCTTACGCGGAATGGAAAAAAATGAGGTTACCTACCGAATTTGAATGGGAAATTGCTTCGCAAAAATTTAACTGGGGACAACTTTGGGAATGGACGAATAGTGCTTACCTTCCCTACCCCAACTTTAAAAAAGCTCCTGGTGCTTTAGGAGAATACAATGGTAAATTTATGATCAATCAAATGGTTTTACGGGGTGCTTCTGTAGCTACCGCAAAAAACCACAGTAGAAACACCTACCGGAATTTTTTTCATCCAGATATGAGATGGCAGTTTTCTGGTATACGACTAGCTAAATAATATGAACCACACTTTTGCAAAGGATGTGATAGATGGGCTCACCGCTGCTGAAAAACATCTTTCCTCTAAATATTTTTATGACGATAACGGTAGCAGGATCTTTCAGGAAATTATGAACATGCCTGAATATTACCTCACCGATAGCGAATTTGAAATCCTATCTTTACAAGCGAAACAAATTACTGAGGCACTAGCATTCAATCGACCTTTTAACATTATTGAATTGGGCGCAGGCGATGGTTTTAAAACCTTTAAACTTTTAGAGTACCTTACAAAAAGTAGCATTCAATTCAATTATATCCCGATTGATATTTCACAAGAAGCGATGGACATATTGGTCGAGAAGCTCAAAAGAAAACTTCCTGGCATCATGATTGAGCCCAAAGTAGGCGATTATTTTGAAATCCTCCAACAAAATAACGACAGCCAATGGCCTAGCCTATTGCTGTTTTTAGGAAGTAATATTGGCAACTACCTCAAAGAAGATGCCTTAGAATTGTTAAGGCTTTTCAATCAAAATATGAAAACGGATGACAAATTGCTCATCGGTATCGATTTACGGAAGAATCCGCGGACGATACAAAATGCCTATGACGACCCACATGGGATTACCAAACGCTTCAATATGAATTTATTGATCCGCATGAATCGAGAGCTAGGTGCAGATTTCCAACTGGATGATTTTGATTTTTATTGCCATTATAATCCTGACGACGGAAAAGTAAAAAGTTATATCGTAAGCCTGAAAGAACAAATCGTTACCTTTAAAAAGTTAAACAAGGGGATTCGTTTTCAACAAAATGAATTGATTTGGACCGAAATATCCAAAAAGTATAGTCTTTCGGAAATTGAAACCATGGCGCAAAAAACAGGCTTTCAGGTCAAAGAAAATTTCAAGGATTGTAAACATTATTTTGTAGATAGTTTATGGAATAAAGATTAGTATCTATATGGGGTTGTGAGGTAAATGTTAAAGTTTCAAAAAGTATTTTAAAGTATTATAACAAAGCGTTAAAAAAAATTTACTATTCACATTTTTTTCTAACCTTTACGTAATAAACTAATATTTAACCATCATATGACGCATCTAATTTACCCAAGATCAAAAAATTTCCTTCCCCTAATTTTAAGTTTTTTATTGACCGCTTTTGCTTTTGCACAAGAAGAAAAAGAGGTGTCACACACCATTTACTTCACGGCCAATACTGGTGTAGAAAAAAATTCTGTGAGTGATCAAGTACTTGGAAAAATTTTAGAGTTTTCTAAAGAAGGCCAAGACAGTTCTACCGTTGTTGTTTTAGGGAACCTTACCCGAAAGGTAGGTTATCCCGATAAGGATAATGGTCGAGAAAACGAAGAAAAATTCTTAAAGGAAAGCCTCTTAGAACCCTTAAAAGGCTATAAAGGAAAAATCATTTTTATACCCGGTAAAAATGAGTGGAATGCAAAAGGTCATAAAAGTATAGACGATTTAGAATCTTACCTTCAGGACAATAGCGAAGCTAAATTTTGGCCCAACGACGGTTGCCCGATTGAACGGGAGACTTTAAGTGATCAGGTGGAGCTCGTAATGGTCGACTCGCAATGGTATCTCGAAGATTGGGATGACCACCCTTATATCAATAACAAATGTGAGATCAAAACGAGAAAGGATTTTATCGCCCAGTTTAAGGACGAATTGAAAGATGAACAAAACAAGACTATCATCGTGGCCATACACCACCCAGTCTTGAGTAATAATAAAAAAGGATTTATCGGTCGTATGGGTGGCTTTTCAAGTCAGGATTATTATAGCACAAAAATGCAGGAGTTAATAGGGCAGTTAGAGACCTTAGCGGAACAGTTTAACGATGTTATTTTTGTTTCTGGAAATCATCGTAACCTACAATACTTAGATGACGATGGGGTACCTCAAATCATTAGTGGGGCTAGCCATAAGATTAAAGGGGCTCGTGCCAAAGAAGATAAAGGGCATTATGCGAGCAAGAAAAACGGGTTCTCCAAACTCACCGCTTATAAGGATGGGAGTTCTAAAGTAGATTTTTATACGCTGGAAGACAATAATCAATTCCGATTGTCTTTTTCTAAAAATATCAAAAGCAAAAGGATCACGATTGATGAGGTCGATTGGCAAGATAAAAGTACGTATGGTCCCACCATCAAAGCTTCTGTGTATACCGAAGAAGAAACCGATAAAAGTGGACTGTACAAGTTGCTTTGGGGAGATCATTATCGGGAGGTCTACAGCAAGAAAATTGAAGTTCCAGTATTGTTCTTAGACGATCTACCGAACAATCCTGTGGCGATTACAGAAGGCGGCGGAAAACAATCACGATCACTTAGACTAAGAGACGAGAACGATCACGAGTATACCATTAGAGAGTTAGAGAAAAGTGCCGTGCGTTTTATCCAGGCGAGTATCAAGGATCACTATGTGATCGATTATATGCAAAACACCATTGCCGAAGATTTGGTCAAGGATTATTACACCACGGCTCACCCCTATGCGACATATTCGATCAATGACCTGTTGGATCAAGTAGACATCTACCACGCCAAACCCAAAATCTTTTATGTTCCTAAACAGAAGAACTTAGGGGTGTTTAATGAAGATTATGGGGATAAACTCTATATGTTTGAAGCCCATGTGGGAGACGAAAACAAAGATTTAGAGATTTTTGGAAATGCAGATGATATCTTGAGCACCAAAGATATGATCCTCAAATTTCAGGATGACAAAGATGTCAAGATTGATGAAAGCACTTACATACGAGCGCGTATCTTTGATATGTTGGTGGGTGATTGGGACCGACACCAAGACCAGTGGCGTTGGGCTGAGTTTGAAGAAGATGGCAAAAAAGTATACAAAGCCATCCCTAGAGACCGCGATCAACCCTACTCCAAGTACGATGGGTTTATGGTAGGTCTCCTAAAAATAGGTGTTCCTGCGTTGAGAGTGATGCAAACCTACGAGCCTACAGTTAAAAGCACCAAATGGTTTAACGATGCCGGTTATCCGATTGATAAATTGTTTATCAACGAAGCCACTTGGGAAGATTGGGAAAGGGAAGCAAAATATGTCCAAGCCCAAATCACCGATGAAGTAATCGAACGTTCTTTCCGTGAAAATTTACCTGCAGACGCACAAGATGAAACCATTGAGCAGATCAAAGTGACCTTACGAGAACGTAGAAAAAATCTCGTGGACATCACTAGGGATTATTTTGAGTATTTCAAGAAGCACGAAGTAATTGTTGGAACCAACGAAGACAATACCTTTAACATTACTCGAGAGGATAACGGAGTGACCCGTATCGAAATCTTAGAGGACGATGAAATGGTCAGAAGCGTAGTGTATTCCAAAGATCAAACCAAAGAAGTATGGGTATATGGGCTCGATGGAGATGATACGTTTAAAATTTCAGGAGATGGCAATCGACTTATAAAACTCAAAATACTAGGGGGTGAAGAAAATGATATTTACGATTTTGATAGAACTACTAAGACCCGCGTGTATGATTACGTTTCGAAAGACAATACTTTTAAAAATGTAGGTATAAAACGCTTAACCGACGATTACGATACCAATAACTATAATTACACCAAGAAAACTTTTACCACCAGTTCATTTTTACCTGTGGTAGGATCCGATCCTGACGCTGGTTTTAAAGCGGGTTTGACCCATGTATGGACCAAATATGGCTTGGTAAGAAATCCTTTTTCCATACAACATACCACCTCCTTGAATTACTACTCCGCAACAAACGGTTTGGAATTGAACTATTTTGGAGAGTTTGCCCACTTTTTCAATAATTGGAATTTTGGGATTGAAGCCAGAATCACTAATGAAAGCTATGCTCTTAACTATTTTGGGGTCGGTAATGAAACCGAATATGACAACGATATTGATAGGGACTATAACCGTGTAGAAATGCAACAGTGGTCCTTTGCTCCTTCCCTGATGTATAAAAACAATCCGAATCTTTCTTTTTATGTCAAGCCGCTTATCGAAAGTTTTGAGCTTAACGAAAGTGATAACAACCAATTGATCGACGAATTGCCGATCGGCACCAACGATGTCTACCGCCATCAAATTTATGCGGGTGGTGAAGTTGGGTTGAACTATAACAACAAGGGTACTTTAATTGCTTACCCCAGAAGAGGAATTGAATTAGGGATCAACGGAGGCTATAAAAGTACGATCGATAGCGAGTTTGATAACCAATTTGCTTATGTAAATCCACTAGTGTCCTTTATCTACCCGATCCACGAAAGTGGCGCGGCGGTAATAGCAACCAAAGCGGAGGCAGATTTTATCATTGGGGACCAATACGAATTTTACCACGCGGCTACCGTGGGTGGCAACCAAAGTTTAAGAGGTTTTAGAAATGACCGCTTTTTAGGAGAAACTTCTTTTTATCAAACCACGGACCTACGGGTCGGATTAACCAAATTTAAAACCAATTTTGTCCCCATCAGACTGGGGGTTACCGGAGGTTTTGACTACGGTAGAGTCTGGTTGGATAACGACAATTCCGAAAAATGGCATACGAGTTACGGTGGTTCGGTATTCGTCAATGGTTTTAATGCCTTAACGGCCAATATCGGGTATTATGTAAGTGATGAAGACCAACGCGTACTATTTTCGGTTGGGTTTAGGTTCTAAACTTTAAATAGTATTTTATAAAAAGCCAAACTGGATAGTTTGGCTTTTTTTGCTTTTAATCAATTGATTGATGTCTATTCTTAAAATAGCATGACAGGAATTTAGATAGAGTAAATGATTATTTCAAATCTTTATTGATTTTATTTTTTATAATCCCAATGACTTTTCTAAAATAAGGATCTGATATAGGCGAAATTTTATAATCCCAATCTCCTCCATTAGCTTTTATAACCTTTAAAATCCACGGATCATCTTTAGCGAATATTTGAGCAGTGAAAGAAGTCAAAATATATAATTTATTCCACCATTTTTTATTAGGATCATAATAGATGATGTCCTTAACCTGAGCATATTCAAATACTCTAAACTCCCAATAATCCACTGCCTTAATTTCAAAATATTTATCAAAAACTCTGATCGTGGGAAATCCCTTTTTCTTAAATAGTAATGGTTTTTCTTCCATTATTTATTTTTAAATTATTTTAATTACCTCCTAGATAGTAGGTACGAAGATAGTATACCTAGAAAATTTTTGGAAAATAAATTTCCTTGTCAAGATTGGATATCCCAAAGCGTTTCGCTTTGAAAATAACGTCAAAAAAAAAACTCAAACAAGTTTGGTAACTACTTTTTAAGTATCTAAATTTTTGTAGACAGGATTGAAGATCCCAAAGCGTTCCGCTTTAAAAATTGAAAAGCCGCTAAAATAAAAAAGCAAGCTTTATATTTTAGCTTGCTTTTCAATTTATTCGTGATCTCGACAGGATTCGAACCTGTGACCGTCTGCTTAGAAGGCAGATGCTCTATCCAGCTGAGCTACGAGACCATTGCGTTAAGCGAGTGCAAATATATTAATACTTTTAAATAATACAATTCTATTTTTTAAATTTTTTTACCCCTAGCCTTTCTGGATCACTACGGTCTTTATATTCACAAATTCACGTATTCCCGCGACCGATAATTCACGTCCGTAACCGGATTCTTTTGTGCCGCCAAAAGGCAAACGTGGGTCACTTTTGACCAGTCCATTGATAAAAACAGCTCCGTCTTGAATATGGGGAATCATCGCTTTGGCACGTGCTAAATCCTTGGTGAAAATACTTGCCCCTAAACCAAAATTCGTCGCATTGAGTAAATCGATAGCTTCCATATCATTTTTAAAAGGCGTTACTCCGATCACCGGACCAAAGGTTTCTTCTTTAAAAATAGGCGATGTCTTTTTGACATCGATCACTACCGTTGGTTCAAAATAACTTTTGTTACGCTTTCCGCCTAAAACCAGCTTCCCTCCTTTTTTAAGGCTTGCTTTGAGTTGGCTTTCTAAGTTTTCGGCAAATTCTTTTTTTGCCATAACCCCTACAAAAGTATCCTCTTCAAGAGGATCACCACTCTTCAGTTCTCGGACTTTGGTGATAAACTTTTCGATAAATTCCAAATAAATACTGTCGTGAACTAACAAGCGTTTGCCAGCAATACAGCTTTGCCCAGTGTTTTGAAATCTTGCTTGCACACAAATATCCACCGTTTTATCGATATCGCAATCTTCAAAAACCAACAACGCAT
This sequence comes from Mesonia sp. K7, assembly GCF_003233725.1. Taxonomy (GTDB): domain Bacteria; phylum Bacteroidota; class Bacteroidia; order Flavobacteriales; family Flavobacteriaceae; genus Mesonia. The sequence goes on along the minus strand of NZ_QKQV01000018.1, from coordinate 2,503 downwards.
TCGAACCGCCCAATTCCAACACCGTTTTCTTTATTTCTCGACCAGCTAACGCAGCCACTTCGCTTCCTGCGGGTTTACTTCCCGTAAGCGTCACCGCCTTGATACGTTTATTGGTAATCACGTGTTCTACTTTTTTACTAGAAATCAGAAGGTTTTCGAAGCAACCTTCGGGTAAACCGGCATCTTTAAACACCTGCTCTATATTTAAAGCGCTGCGCATGACGTTACTGGCATGTTTCAAAACACAGGTGTTTCCCGCCATAAGCGCAGGAATAGCAAACCTAAAAACTTGCCAAAAAGGATAGTTCCAGGGCATTACCGCAAGAATAACGCCTAAAGGCTCATACGTAATATAAGATTCAGCAGCGTCGGTTTTTATATTTTCTTTTGCGAGGTGCTTTTTAGCATTTTCGGCATAGTATTGACACACCCAAACACATTTCTCTATTTCTGCGATAGCTTGTGTAATGGGTTTTCCCATTTCTTTTGAAATTACCGCGGCAAAATCATTTTTTTGTGATGCTAGCACTTTGGCAACCTTTAGAATGTATTGCTTTCTTTTTTCGAAAGAAAGCATGCGCCAAAATTCAAAAGCTTTGTCTGCCTTTTTTATTTTTTTATTGACCTCACTTTTGGAGTCTTGTTTAAATTTTTCTATTTCCTCTCCTGTATAAGGATTAATCGATCTCATCATAAGTTTTTATTTGAAAAATAAAGTTAAGAAATCTTTACCATATGAAGATTTTGGAACCGATAACGTTCTCTTAAAATTGTGAAAAACTAGTTGATAACCTCTTTTGTTTCTGCTTAAAACCAGCGGTTAGGTTTTGTAATTTTAGTAAAACCTTACTATTATGGAAAACAGAGATGAACATTTACTTCTTTTGAGACCTGAAATTCAAGAGGTTGACTTTGAAAAAAACATGTGTGCAGACGAAAGATTTCAAAATCTTACATTACGCCCTGTGATTAAGCTTCAACAGTACTTATTGATTGAGGCTTTTAAAAATTATATTCAAAAACATAAAAATGTTTTTTATTCGCTAAGCCTAGAAAAACGTTTTTTGTATGTAGAAAATGCGATTCAGAAAGACATGAAATTCCGTAACAGTCTAAAAGGAATGGTGATTGGACAGTTCACCATAGAGGAATATCAGGTTTACATTCAGAATTCTTCGGCGCTCAACAAACGTATGATGAATTTGGTAAAGAACAGAATTTTAGACAACATTCAACTTTTGGAACCTCAGAAAACCTGCGCATAAGCCTATGGCAAAACTAAAGCGAAAGCATAAGAAAAAAGAGCAGAAAGTCAAAAACACGGCACTGAACCAAGTGCCTGGACAAGTAACCTACGTCGGGCAAAAATCCAACCAAGAGACCATACTCGAAATTTTTGACTACGACCCCGACAAAATCCTGGTGCAGCATGTGAATGATGTCGAAGAAGCTTTTGGTTATAAAGACATCGAAAACATCACCTGGATAAACGTCAATGGGTTGAATAATACGGGCGAAATCGAAAAACTCGGGAAGCACTACAACCTTCACCCGCTCTTGATTGAAGATATTGTCAATACCCAACAACGCCCCAAAATAGACGAATACGAAGACTACTTATTTATCGTTTTTAAAATGATTTATTTTGACGACCAACAAGAGTTTGTCAAAGAGCATTTGAGCTTGGTAATGGGTAAAAACTATGTGCTTACTTTTCAGGAAGCCGATGGCGATGTTTTTGACGGCTTACGCGAAAGGATAAAAAATGCTAAAGGCCGTATTCGTAATTCCGGTGCAGATTATTTGACGTATGCCATTTTGGATGCTGTCATCGATAACTATTTTTTGGTGATTGAAAACTTAGGAGAAAAAGTAGAAAATCTTGAGGAAAGCCTCTTTATTGAAAACTCCAGTGAAGACATCACACAAGACATCCAGGAAATGAAACGGGAGATCATCAAAATGCGAAAAGCAGTCAATCCGCTACGCGAAGTGATCTCGCGTATCGAAAACACACAAAGTCCGCTTTTTGAACCCAAAACCTTTAGTTACATCAAAGATTTAAACGACCACATCATTCAGGTTTCTGAAAACATAGAGGTTTATCGAGAGATGATTTGGGGATTGATGGATATGTATATGACGACCATTAGCAACAAAATGAATGAAGTGATGAAAGTCTTGACCATTATGGCGAGTATTTTTATTCCACTTACGTTTATGGCTGGAATCTACGGGATGAATTTTGAATACATACCCGAACTGCAATTTAAATATGGCTACTTTTACCTTTGGGGTGCTATGATTATCGTTTTCTTTATCATGATTTGGTATTTTAAAAGGAAGAAATGGCTGTAGCCTTTAGTTGAAAGTTAATGGTTAGTGGTGAATAGTTAATAGTTAATCGTTGTACGTCCCTGATATAGGTTGACCACTAAAGTCAATTTATATGAAAGCTAATTTAAAATTAATCAAGAAACAACGTAAGTTTTCCGAAGCATTT
>NZ_QKQV01000017.1 GCF_003233725.1 Mesonia sp. K7 | reverse complement strand
TGCTTATTGTGGGAGAGTAGGTCACCGCCTTTTTTAAGCCCTCATCTTTTGATGGGGGCTTTTTGTTTTTATGGACTCCTATAGAAACAATACCAAACAAAAAACCCGATGAAAACTCATCGGGTTATATTTTTTAGCGAAAGCGAACTAAGAATTACTTCACTTCAACTTTTTCCTTTTCTACCTGACCGTCTTCCATTTTGATTTTAGTCTCTTTACCTGGCTCATCAATTTTTATCTTTTCGATAGAACCATCACTTTCTTTCTGAATTTCAATCTCTCTGTTGTCTTCAGTGATTTCTACTTTGTCTCCGTCTTGGTTAACTTCAACTTTTGCGTCTTTGTCAACTTCAATACCTTCGATTACAGTTGTCTCTTCAGCAGTTTCACCGTCTTTTTTCTCTTCATCTCTACAGCTAACTAATGCAATACTAGCAATAAAAAGAATGCTTAATAATTTTGATAGGTTTTTCATAATAAAATTAATTTTATAATCATTTGTTAGTGTAAATGTATGCGAAACTCTAGGATTACAAAATATTTTAAGATAATTATAAGAGTTTTGTTAATTTTTAAGATTTGCTAAACTCTTTTCTATCGCTTCTATCTTAGCTTGAGCGTCTGCTTCTTTCTGCTTTTCTATGGCAACCACTTGGTCTGGAGCATTATTTACAAAGCGTTCGTTAGATAGTTTTTTCTGTACCGATTTTAAGAAACCTTCTTGGTATTTTAGTTCTTCTGTAAGCTTCGTAATTTCGGCATCCACATCTATGCTTTCGCTGAAAGGAATGTAATATTCTACTGCATTTACCCTAAAGGTAAGACTGTTTTCTTTAGCAGTGTCAATTTTTTCAATCGTAGTAATATTTCCTAATTTTTGAATGATAGCAGCTTGTTTTACATCATTATTCAATACAAAAAGTTCTAATTCTTCTTTAAAGGAGATGTTTTTCTCTTTACGGATTTTTCTCACCGCCGAAACAATCTCTTTGGTTTCTTCAAAATCAGAAAGCAGTTTTTTGTCAATAGTCTTTGTTTCCGGCCACGATGCTATGATTAAAGCTTCATTTGAAGTTCTTTCGGAAATATTTTGCCAAATCTCTTCCGTTAAAAACGGCATAAATGGATGTAAAATCTTTAAGTTTTCTTCAAAAAGATTGATGATTTCCTCATAGGTTTTTCTAGCAATACTTTCGTTGAAATTTGGTTTTGCAGCCTCTAATAACCACGAGCAGAAATCATCCCAAATAAGTTTATATGTCGCCATTAATGCATCTGAAATTCGATATTTTGAGAAATGGTCTTCAATTTCTACCAGTGTTTCTTGAAGTTTATTTCGATACCATTCAATAGCAATTTTTTCATTTTCGCCTTGAGCTTTATCTTCGCTAATATCCCAAGAATTTACTAGTCTGAAGGCATTCCAGATTTTGTTACCGAAATTTTTACCTTGTTGGCAAAGTGCTTCGTCAAACATCAAATCGTTACCAGCAGCACTGCTCAACAACAAGCCTACACGAACACCATCGGCACTGTAATCATCAATTAATTTTAAAGCATCGGGCGAATTTCCGAGCGATTTAGACATTTTGCGTCTTTGTTTATCACGCACTAAACCAGTAAGGTACACGTTTTTAAACGGTCTTTCTCCTGTATATTCATAACCTGCCATAATCATTCTCGCGACCCAGAAAAACAAAATATCAGGTCCGGTAACCAAATCGTTGGTAGGATAGTAGTAGTTAAACTCTTCGTTATCAGGATTATTGATGCCGTCGAAAACACTCATCGGCCAAAGCCAAGAAGAAAACCAAGTGTCTAAAGCATCTTCGTCTTGTCTAAGGTCTTTTTCGCTTAAAGCGGAATTGTTTGTCTTCTCTTGCGCTAACTTTAATGCTTCTTTAATAGTTTCGGCAACTACAAAGTCGTTTTTGCCTTCCGCGTAATAATAGGCTGGAATCCGATGTCCCCACCAAAGCTGACGCGAAATGTTCCAATCACGGATATTATTCATCCAGTGGCTGTAAGTATTTTTAAATTTCTCAGGAAAAAGTTTGATGTCTTCGGTTTCCAAAACCGCTTCAATGGCTGGTTTTGCCAATTGCTCCATTTTTAAAAACCATTGGTCAGACATTTTGGGTTCGATGACGGCTTTTGTTCTTTCTGAAGTTCCAATTTTATTGGTGTGATTTTCAGTTTTTACTAGAAACCCTTTTTCTTCCAATTCTTTTACAAAAAGTTTTCTCGCTTCAAAACGATCTTTTCCTTCATAGTGTAAACCATAACTATTTAAACTCGCATCGTCGTTAAAAATATCAATGACTTCGAGTTGGTGTTTTTCTCCAAGCACTTTATCATTTTCGTCGTGTGCTGGCGTTACTTTTAGACAACCTGTACCAAATTCCATATCTACATATTCGTCTTCGATAATTGGTATGACGCGATTTACCACAGGAATGATAATTTTCTTTCCCTTTAAATGCGTAAAACGTTCGTCATTTGGGTTGATGCAAACGGCAGTGTCACCAAAAATAGTTTCTGGTCGGGTAGTGGCAATCACTACTTTTTCGTCTGAATTTTCGATAGGGTAAGCTATATAATAAAGTAAACCTTGTCTTTCTTCGTAAATCACTTCTTCGTCAGAAAGGGTGGTTTTTGCTTCAGGATCCCAATTGACCATACGGTAACCGCGATAAATCAAACCTTTGTTGTAGAGATCTACAAAAGATTTGATGACCGAACTTGATAACTGTTCATCTAAAGTAAATTTTGTTCTTTCCCAGTCACAAGAAGCACCAAGCTTCTTTAATTGCGATAGAATTACACCGCCATAATTATCAGTCCAATCCCAAGCGTGTTTCATAAAATCTTCCCGTGAGATGGTATTTTTATCGATTCCTTCTGCTTTAAGCTTGGCAACGACTTTAGCTTCGGTAGCAATCGAAGCGTGATCGGTTCCTGGAACCCAACAAGCATTATAGCCCAAAAGTCTTGCTCTTCTTATCAAAACATCTTGTATAGTATTGTTGAGCATATGCCCCATATGCAAAACGCCTGTTACGTTTGGAGGCGGAATCACAATGGTATATGGCTTTTTATCGTTGACTTCCGAATGAAAATAATCATTTTCCATCCAGTAGTTATACCACTTTTCTTCCATTTGTTTTGCATTATAAGATGCTGCAATTGCCATTTTGGTCTAATTTTTGAATTAAGGACTACAAAAGTACTTATATTAAGGGTTTTTTAAAAGAATTATAAAATGATATTACAATAATTTTGTTTAAAAAGAAATAACCTTTAATTTAGTCTAAAAATTATAACATTATGAAAAATTTAATTGCATTTACATTACTATTATTTGTTGGTTTTGCTGCCACAGCACAAGCCAATATGAAATTCGATCAAGAAGTGATCGATTACGGTAATGTGGAGTACAATGCTGACGGCGTAAGGACTTTTGTGGTAACCAACATAGGTAACGAACCGTTAATTATTTCTGACGTAAAATCTACTTGTGGATGTACTGTGCCGGAAAAACCAAAAAATCCGATTGCTCCAGGAGAATCAGCAGAAATTAAGGTGAAGTATAATACCACAAAGGTTGGTTTAATTAGAAAAACCATTACGGTATATGCCAATACAGAAAACTCACCATTTCCGTTAAAGATCAAAGGAAATGTTCAAGCTCAAGATACCAAGAGCGAATTAGAGAAATAAGCTTAAAGCGAAATGATAAAAGCTCCATTTTTATGGGGCTTTTTTTATGGACTAAAATCAAATTGTTTTTAGATTTTTTTGCAACTTTGCCAAAAAATAAAATTATGCCGAAAATATCTGCCAAAGGTTTGGCAATGCCCGAATCACCGATAAGAAAATTAGTTCCGTATGCAGAAGCAGCAACCCAACAAGGAAAAGAGATTTTTTATTTGAATATTGGTCAACCAGACATCAAAACACCACAAGTAGCAATCGATGCGGTAAAAAATGCAACTTTTGATATTTTGGCGTACAGTCATTCGGCTGGATTTGCTTCTTATCGTGAGAAACTGGCAAGGTATTATCAAAATGTAGGTCTAGATGTTCAACCGCAAGATATCATTGTGACCACAGGAGGTTCTGAAGCTTTGCTTTTTGCGATGGGAACCGTTACTGATCCTGGAGACGAAGTAATTATTCCTGAGCCATTTTATGCCAATTATAATGGTTTTGCCACTTCTTCTGGTGTAAAAGTGGTTCCAGTACAAGCAAAGTTCGAAGATAATTTTGCGCTTCCTCCGATTAGTGAGTTTGAAAAATTGATTACTGCTAAAACCAAGGCAATTATCATATGTAACCCAGGAAACCCGACAGGTTATTTATATACTCAAGAAGAGATTGAGCAATTGGCACAATTGGCAAAAAAACACGATTTGTTCTTGCTGGCCGATGAAGTTTACCGTGAGTTTGCTTACGATGGCAATCAACATTTTTCGGTAATGAGCCAAAAAGAAATCGCCAATAATGCCATTATGATCGATTCGGTTTCTAAGCGTTACAGTATGTGTGGAGCAAGAATAGGTTGTATTGTTTCCAAAAATAAAGAAGTAATTGCTACGGCAATGAAATTCGCGCAAGCGAGATTAAGTCCGCCCACACTTGCACAAATTGCAAGTGAAGCTGCTCTCGAAACGCCGCAAAGCTATTTTGACGAAGTGATAGAAGAATATGTTGAGCGAAGAAATATCTTGATTGAGGGTTTAGAGAAAATAGAAGGTGTAAAAGTTGCTCAACCTAACGGTGCTTTTTATTGCATCGTACAATTACCGGTAAAAAATGCCGATAATTTTGCGCAATGGTTGTTAGAAAGCTTCAATAAAGACGGAAAAACCATTATGATTGCTCCGGCTGCAGGTTTTTACTCTACACCTAACACAGGTTTAAACGAAGTGCGAATTGCCTATGTTTTAGAAAAAGAGCATTTGATCACTGCTGTGGAAATTTTGAAAGATGCCTTGCAAGCTTACCAAGAATAGATGGATATTCAGAAAGACTTTTCTTTAAAAAACCATAACACTTTTGGAATTGATGTAAAAGCCAATGCTTTTGTAACAATACAATCGGTGAGCGAATTAGAAAAGGCTTTGCAACAAGTGTATGCCTCAGAAATTTTTGTGCTCGGTGGCGGAAGCAATATTTTGTTGACCGATGATGTTCCTAAAACGGTATTTTACATCAACCTTCTCGGAAAAAAAATAGAAAGCGAAGATGATGGTTTTGTGTATGTAAGAGCCAATGCCGGTGAAAACTGGCATCGTTTTGTGCTCTGGTGCATCAACCAAGATTTTGGAGGTATTGAAAATTTATCACTCATTCCTGGAAATGTAGGTACGAGTCCTATCCAAAATATTGGTGCTTATGGGGTCGAACTCAAAGATGTTTTTGTGAGTTGTGAGGCGATTCATATGCAATCCTTAGAACATAAATCTTTTACACATCAGGATTGCCAATTTGGCTATCGTGATTCTATTTTTAAAAACGAAGCTAAAGGAAAATATATCATCACCAGTGTTTTATTGAAGCTTTCGAAAAAAAATCACCGTATAAAAACCAGTTACGGAGCCATTCAGCAAGAGTTGGAAGCAAAAAATATACAACAACCGACAGTAAAAGATGTTTCTGATGCGGTAATCGCCATTAGAACTGCTAAACTCCCCAATCCAAAAGAATTAGGAAATAGCGGAAGTTTCTTTAAAAACCCAATAGTTGATAAAAATCATTTCGTAGAACTTCAAAAAACTTATGAAAATATACCAAGTTACCCGATTTCTGAGGAGTTTGTAAAAGTGCCTGCGGGTTGGCTTATCGATACCTTAGGCTATAAAGGTTATCGCAATGGTGATGCAGGTGTGCATAAAAACCAAGCTTTGGTGCTGGTGAATTACGGAAATGCTTCTGGCAAAGAAGTCTACCAATTGGCCCAAGAAATCCAACAGAAGGTAAAAGATACTTTTGGGATTACCTTAGAAATGGAAGTCAATATTATTCCATAAAAAAAAAGCTGCTTTTTGCAAAGCAGCTTTCCTTAAATGGTCAATCTAAAACTACAATTATTATTCACGCATCATTACGTTATCTATCGTGTGGATGTAACCATTTGATGCACTAATATTTGCTGTTTCGATGGTTGTTTTAGTTCCTTTGTTATCCCATAAAACAACACTTCCGTTTTCGATAGTTGCACTTACTTCACCATTGTTGGCTGTTACAAAAGTATATTTGTTGTTTTCAGCATTATTGATTAAATCTACCAATTTTTCAGCAGTTAATTCTCCTGGAAAAATATGATAGCTTAAAAGCCCTGTAAGTTTTTCTTTATTTTCTGGCTTCATCCAGCTATCTCTCGTTTCTTGAGGTATTTTATCGAAAGCGGCGTCGGTAGGAGCAAAAATAGTAACTGGTGTGTCAGCTTCTAATTTTGCTACGAGACCTGCTCTTTCAAGTGCTTCAGATACGCTCGATAAGTTGGTGTTAGCACGAGTAACCTCAGCTAAATTCATATCTTCACGATTTCTCTTGGTGTCAACCTCATCAGTTGTATTGTTATCTGTGTCGATGTTGGTTTCATCGGTTACTTCAATCTCTGTTTCTTCGGCTTTTTTGTCATCTTTACATGCTGTAAACATTAAGGTTGAAAAGGCTCCTAGAATAAATAATTTAGTTAATTTCATTTAGTTTAGAATTTTATAATTATTCAGCTAATATACTTGATATTTTGTCCAGCATTTTAATTGAATTGATAAAGTTTAGTTAAAAAGAATTAAATATTATTAAAATAGAACATTGTTTTTCTAGAATGCTAGATTATCGTATTTTTGTGGTATGAAATTATTATTGATATCGGTAGCGTTATTGGCAGTTGCTTTCGCAGGAATTGCCATCAAAATATGGGCAAAAAAAGATGGTAAGTTTGCAGGAACTTGTGCAAGCCAAAATCCTTTTCTTAACAAAGAAGGTGAAGCTTGTGGTTTTTGCGGAAAATTACCCGAAGAAGCAGATTGTAAAAAAGACTCGGTATAATTTTATATGGATATAATTTTACTCGCTGCTTTTGGGTTGGTTTTTGTCATCAATCTTATTTATTACCTTTTCTACCTTAATTTTATTTCAAAAAAGCAAAAAGCTTTTGCGAGTTTGCAGGAAGCTCCACTTTCAGTTATTCTATACCTTAAAAATAACCAAGAGAATTTGCATGAAAGTATTGGTCTTATCTTAGAGCAAGACTATAAAAACTACGAACTTATTATTGTAAACGATTCTTCGATAGACGATTCTATTTTTGAACTGGAAGAGTTAGAAAAGCAACATCCGCAAATAAAACTGGTAGACGTAAAAAGCAATGAGCATTTTTGGGGGAATAAAAAATACGCCCTTACTTTAGGTATCAAAAGAGCGAGTTCACAAAACCTGGTTTTTGTATCGCCTCAGTTTAAGCCAACGAATAAAAACTGGCTAAAAAGTATTTCACTACAAGCAAAAGATAAACAAGTAGAATTAGGCTATTACAAATACCAAGCAAACAAAAGTTTAGGTAATGTTTTTGCTAGATTTTATCATATGAAAGAAATGGTTTTAAGCTTTGCCAATTTAACATCTGGTTTGCCTTATTACGCCAATTTCTATAACAAAAGCTATAAAGCAAGTTTGTATTATGAGCATTCGGGATTTATGAATTTTATGAAAATTCCAGAGGCAGAAAACAATCTTTTTATTCAAGAAATTGCCAACAAAGAAAACACTTTTATCAATTTCGATGCAGATAACTTTGTCGTAGAGAATACTCCGTTCTCTTGGAAAGCATGGTACGAAAATCACAAACAATCTTTAAAAAATAAAAAACTGATTAGTTCTAGTCAGAAAATGGGAATTCGTGTTTTTCCTGTCACAGAATTTTTGTTACTGCCTTTATTTGTGGTGTTGGCGTTTGTCAATTTATTTTTCTTTCAGATGGCAGCAATAGCGATTGTTGTTCGGTTTGTCGTCCAATTCTTTTTTTACAGAAAAACGACTTTAAAACTGCAGGAGCCTTATCTTATATGGCTTTTTCCTGTTCTCAACCAATTTACCAACTTGTTTTACCTTCATACTTTTTTTAACTATCTTAGAAGCAGGCATTAAGGTTGAAAAAATGAATGAAAACGAGTTAGAAAAATTAATAAAATCCGCTAAAAGCGGAAACCAAGTCGCTTATAACGCACTCTTGGAGTATTTCTGGAATGATGTGTATGCTTTTCAACTCAAACGCCTTCAAAATGAGTTTGAAGCCGAAGAAATTACCATTCAGACGTTTAGTAAAGCTTTTGATAAATTACACACTTACAACAGCGAGTATAAGTTTAAAACATGGCTTATTACGATTTCCAAAAACATTCATATAGACACCACAAGAGTAAAAACCTTAGACACAACAAGCGTTCATAAAATGACGACAAAAGCAATTGCAGACGAGAGCTTAGATGCAGAAAACCAATTGATTTTAGAGCAGAATTTACAAAGCTTGTTGCAGCATCTAAAACGTTTGAAACCATCTTATGAGGAAGTTATTCGCTTGCGTTTTTTTAAAGAAATGTCGTATAAAGAAATTGCAGAACAATTAGACGAGCCCCTCAATAATGTAAAAGTAAAACTGTTAAGGGCAAAAAAGCTTCTGGCAGAAAGTATAAAAAGTAGTTCAGAATTGTAAGAAGTGACAAATCGTAAAAAGCTGTGTTTTATCCTTAAGAAATCTGTATCTTTGTCAGACTAAAATTTTTCTATGAGTACCACAACACTAACTCCAGAAAGGGTTCAAAAACCTAAATGGCTTCGTGTAAAATTACCAACCGGAAAAAAATATACCAACCTTAGAGGATTGGTAGATAAATATAAGCTCAACACTATTTGTACTTCGGGTAGTTGCCCAAATATGGGTGAGTGTTGGGGTGAAGGTACAGCTACGTTTATGATTTTAGGTAACGTCTGTACCCGTAGTTGTGGTTTTTGTGGTGTAAAAACCGGAAGACCAGAAACGGTAGAATGGGATGAACCTGAGAAAGTAGCTCGTTCTATCAAAATTATGGACATCAAACACGCGGTCATTACCAGTGTAGATAGAGATGATCTAAAAGATATGGGGTCTATTATTTGGGCTGAAACCGTAAAAGCCATTCGTAGGATGAACCCCAATACGACTTTAGAAACACTTATTCCCGATTTTCAAGGTATTGAAAAGCATATCGATAGAATTCTTGAAGTACATCCAGAGGTGATTTCCCACAATATGGAAACCGTAAAACGACTTACTCGTGAAGTACGTATTCAAGCGAAATACGAAAGAAGTCTAGGTGTTTTAAAATACCTAAAAGAAAACGGAGCTTCAAGGACCAAATCGGGTATTATGCTTGGCTTGGGCGAGACCGAAGCAGAAGTAATCGAAACTTTAGAAGATTTACGAAAAGTAAATTTAGATGTGGTTACTATTGGGCAATATTTACAACCCAGTAAAAAACACTTACCGGTAAAACAATTCATCACACCAGATCAGTTTAAAAAGTACGAAGAAATAGGTAAGGATCTTGGTTTTAGACACGTAGAAAGTGGTGCGTTGGTGCGTTCGTCATACAAAGCTCAAAAGCATATTCATTAACACTTAATGAAAACTCCCACCAAAAAAATTGCGATCAACGGTTTTGGCCGTATTGGTCGAGCTTTGTTCCGTATTTTGCTCGGAAATCCCGAAATAGAAGTGGTTGCGATCAACGATCTTGCCGATGTAAAAACTTTGGCACATTTGCTTAAATACGACAGTGTTCACGGTGTTTTGCCACAGGATATTTTCGCTCAAGACGAATTTTTATACGTCAACGGAAAAAAATATTTTGTTGCTAACGAAAAAAATATCGAGGCTATCAATTGGCAAACCAAAGTCGATATCGTGGTCGAATGTACAGGAAAACACAAAACCAAAGCATTGCTGGAAAAACATCTAAAAGAGGGCGTACAGAAAGTTATTCTTTCAGTTCCTTCGGCAGACGATGCTATAAAAATGCTTGTAATGGGTGTCAATGAACATATACTGAGTGATGATGACGTGATCATTTCCAACGCCAGTTGTACCACCAATAATGCGGCACCTATGCTCCAATTGGTACACGAAAATTTTGAAGTAGAACAAGCTTACATTACTACAATTCACTCGTATACTTCAGACCAAAGCTTGCACGATCAACCGCATCGTGATTTACGAAGAGCGAGAGCAGCGGCACAATCGATTATTCCTACAACAACAGGAGCTGCAAAAGCATTGACCAAAATCTTTCCCGATTTAGAAGATGTGATAGGAGGTTGCGGTATTCGTGTTCCGGTGCCTAATGGTTCGTTGACCGATATGACCTTGAATGTCAAAAAGAAAACCAGTATCGAGGAAATTAATTTGCTTTTTAAAACCGCTTCGCAAGAAACCTATCAAGGAATTATCAATTACACCGAAGACCCTATCGTCTCGGTAGATATTTTGGGAAGTCCTTATTCGTGTACGTTCGATGCACAAATGACTTCGGTTATCGATGGGCATTTGGTGAAGCTCATTGGTTGGTACGATAACGAATATGGTTACAGCAATAGGATTGTAGATTTAATAAAATTGATTAAATTAGGCTAACTTTTAAAATACCTCAATTGAAATTTAGTAACACTTCTTTGTCTTTTACTTCCCTTTGGATTGTTTTTTTTCTCTTTTTTTCTCTTTTAAATAGCAGTCTACAAGCTAAAGTTTTTTATCATTCAACTTTAGTTGTAATAACTAAAGCAGAATCTTTTGGGGGTGAAAATGAAGCTGAAACTACAGAGATTCAAGCAAAAGAAGATGAAATTGCTTCAGTCGAGAAAAAGAAAAATGCTAGTCAATTTGCTTTAGTCTTAAGTTTAATTGTGGTCATCATTTTAGCACTTTTTACGGTGACGCTTTATAAAAATAACCGTATGCGAAAGAGTGCCAACGCTTTATTACTTCAGAAAAATAAAGAACTCATTTCGGCACAAGAAAAAATGCAGGAAGCCAGTAAAATCAAAGAAAATTTTTTCAATACCATTACCCATGAGCTTCGTACACCCATTTATGCCATTACGGGGTCAACCTATTTATTGCTTAAGGAAAAACCAAGAGAGGATCAAAAGGAGCATTTGAATGCTCTAAATTACTCTGGAGAACACTTGCTTTCACTTATCAACAACATATTAGACATCAATAAAATTGCAGCAAACGAAATTGTTATTGTTGAGCGCGAATTCAATTTTCATAAAAGAATCCATAGCCTTTTCAACTCTTTTAAGGAAATGGCAAAGTCCAATAACGTTAGTTTACATTTAGAGTTAGACGAAAATATACCTGAAAGACTTAAGGGCGATATCCTTAAAATATCCCAGGTTTTAATGAATTTGATCTCTAATGCCATTAAATACTCTGATGACCAATCGGTTTGGCTTACTGCAAAATTAGTCGCTGCAAAAGAAGCTGAAGTAGATGTTTATTTTGAAGTAAGAGATACAGGAATTGGAATAGAGAAAAGTAATTTCGAAAAAGTTTTTCAGGACTTTTACCAAGGCGAAAACGAATATAACCAAAAGTACGGCGGAACTGGTTTAGGTTTGGCCATTGTCAAAAGACTTTTAGAAATATTAGGTAGCGAAATTTATTTTGAAAGTGAGTTATTTGAGGGGTCTCGTTTCTATTTCACCATTAACCTTAAAACTGTTGAAAATACAGAAGAAGAAGTTGTACCTCAGAAAAAAACCGCTCCATATTCTGATAAGATTTTAAAAGATAAAAATGTGCTTGTGGTTGAAGATAATAAACTCAACCAGCGAATTACTCAAAAAATCTTAGAGCGCAAAGAAGCCTTGGTAAAAATTGTCGAAAATGGGCAACAAGCAGTTGACATTATGAAAGAACAACGTTTCGATCTGATTTTGATGGACATCCATATGCCTGTAAAAAACGGAATAGAGGCGACACAAGAAATTAGAGAATTCAATAGACAAACACCAATCATTGCCTTAACGGCAGTAACTTTAGAACACAAAGACGAAGAATATTACGACATTGGTTTTGATGCTGTGATTTCAAAACCTTACAACACCGATTTCTTCTACAAAAAGATAACTGATATTATTGCTAATTCAGGTAATCAAGAATAATTTGTTGGAAGTCTTCTTCTCGATTAATTTTTGTAGTGATGGGTAAATAATAAAGCTGATCTTCTGAAAAATGATTTTGTAATCGCATAAAATCTTTTTCGGTAGTGACTATTTTATTGTGTTTTTTTAAACCCTGAATTTCTTTCTCAGAAAAATGGTGGTGGTCCGAAAAAGCCATATGTTCAAAGGTAAAATTTTGTTGTTCCAAAAACTTCACTAAAGGTTTTGGGTTGGCAATTCCAGTGACTAAAGTAAATTTATGTAGCGAAGCAAAGTCTAGCTGCTGCGTTGTGTTCTTAAAAAAATCCGCGTAAGCGATTTGAGAAAAAAACAACTCTTGGTTTGCTTCTAATTTCAGTTTGTTTTTGATGTTGTTCTTCTCACCTTCGTTTAAAGCATCAGGAACTTTGGTCACTACAATAACGTCGGCTCTTTTGGCACCAGATTTTGGTTCGCGTAAATTTCCCGTAGGTAATAAAAAATCATCACAGTACAAACTGTCATAAGCCGTAAGCAAAATTTGAAAACCAGCCGTTACCTGTCGGTGCTGGAAAGCATCGTCTAAAATAATAAGCTCAAGATTGGGAAATTCTTTTTGTAGGTTTTCGATACCAATTTTTCGTTTTTCACAAACGGCTACCGTAATTTCAGGAAACTTGGTTTTAAACTGTAAAGGTTCGTCGCCAACATTTTTGGCTAAATCGTTAGGATTTACGATTCGATAGCCTTTTGTTTTTCTTCCATAACCGCGACTTAAAGTAGCGATTTGTCGTCCTTTTTTTAGAAAATCTACTAAAAATTCGACTATAGGTGATTTTCCTGTTCCGCCGGTAGAAAGGTTCCCAATAGTGATGACGGGCAAATCGTACGAGTAAGATTTTAAAATATTTTGATCGTATAAAAAGTTCCTTATCGCTGTGACGATGCCATAAATGAGCGAAAGCGGAAACAGTAATTTTCGTAAAATTTGCATAAAACGAAGGTATAATTTTTATCTTTAACTTCTAAAAACCAATTACAGGTTTTATATGCTTACTTTAAGCCGTCAGTTCGAGCCTTGCCTGCGGCAGGCAGGTTTTTCCATAGGAAAAAGTATCGAGAACAAGGTTTTAGTGTTAAAATTTTTTAAATCTCGATACAATTTTTCTGAAAAATTCAGAAAAACCAATCGATTTGACAAATTTACATCATAGCAAGTAACATTATTTTAAAAACAAAACTATGCAGATAAAAGAGGTAATCGATACTTTAGAAGAAATGGCACCGCTCGCTTATGCGGAAGATTTTGATAACGTGGGTTTGTTGGTAGGGGATAAAAATGCTGAGATTACAGGTGTTTTAGTCACTTTAGACACTCTCGAAGTTACCATAGACGAAGCTATCGAAAACAATTGTAATCTAATCATTGCTTTTCATCCTATTGTTTTTAGTGGCTTAAAAAAGATAACAGGCAAAACGTATGTAGAGCGAGTAGTACTGAAAGCTATTCAGAATAATATTGCTATTTATTCCATTCATACAGCACTCGACAATTACTTTAGAGGGGTGAATCATCAGATCTGTGAAAAATTAGGTTTGCAGCATAGAAAAGTACTCTTGCCGCAAAAGTCAACTATCAAAAAGTTGACCACTTATGTGCCTATCGAAAATAGCACGCTTGTGAAACAAGCCCTTTTTGAAGCTGGAGCTGGAAGTATCGGGAATTACGAAAATTGTAGTTTTACCGTTGAAGGTATTGGAAGTTTTAAAGGAAACGAAGCGTCTAATCCTGTTATCGGTGAAAAAGGAAAACTACAAGAAGAAAAAGAAATACAACTTAACATCACATTTGCAAAGCATTTAGAACCAAAAATCGTAAAAGCTTTGTTTGAAGCGCATCCCTACGAAGAAGTGGCATACGAAATCACTTCACTCGATAATTACAATCAAAAAATTGGTATCGGAATGATTGGCGAATTAACAGAAGCTATTGATACCCACACTTTTTTACAGCAAGTAAAAAAGACGTTTAAATGCGGAGTGATTCGGCATTCCGCTTTAGTGAAGGAAAAAGTGAAAAAAGTAGCCGTTTTGGGTGGGAGCGGAGCCTTTGCCATCAATCAAGCCATCCGCGAAAGCGCTGATATTTACCTCACATCCGACCTGAAATACCACGACTTCTATAAAGCAGAAGATAAGATTGTTTTGGCAGATATTGGTCACTATGAAAGTGAGCAGTACACAAAAAATCTTTTACATGAGTTTCTTACGAAAAAATTTAGTAGTTTTGCAATCATTTTATCACAAAAAAATACCAATCCGATTCAATACAGTTGATTATGGCAAAAAAAACCGAGGTAACCGTAGAAGACAAATTAAGAGCGTTATTTAATTTACAGCTTATCGATTCTCGCATTGATGAGATTAGAAACGTTAGAGGAGAATTGCCTTTAGAAGTAGAAGATCTTGAAGATGAAGTAGAAGGGTTGACCAACAGATTAGAAAAGTTTAACGCTGATTTAGAAGCGATAGATCAGCATATCAAAGAAAAGCAAATAAAGATTGAGGACGCTAAGGCTTTAATGAAAAAATACAACGAACAACAAAAAAATGTTCGTAACAATAGAGAATTCAATGCGATTACCAAAGAGATAGAGTTTCAAGAGCTTGAGATTGAGTTAGCTGAAAAGCACATCAAAGAGTTTAAAGCTCAAATCGAGCATAAAAAAGAAGTAATTGCAAGTACCGAAGAAAAATTAGAAGAAAGAAAAGGACATTTGGCTCACAAAAAAGGAGAGCTAGATGAAATTTTAAGTGAAACGGAAAAAGAAGAGCAAGCTTTAATAAAAAAATCTGAAGAATACAAAAAAGAGATTGAAGACCGTTTGGTAAATGCCTATACCAGAATTAGAGGAAGTGTAAAAAATGGTTTGGCAGTTGTACCAATAGAAAGAGGAGCTTCAGGTGGTTCTTTCTTTACGATTCCACCACAAGTACAAATGGAAATTGCAAGTAGAAAGAAAATTATTACCGACGAACACAGTGGTAGAATATTGGTAGACCAAGAGTTGGCACAAGAGCAAAAAGAAGCGATGGATAAACTTTTTTCGAAGTTGTAATCCTTCTAATAAAACGATTAAAAACCCTTTCTAAATTTGGAAAGGGTTTTTTTATTAACATAATTTTAGAATTTAAGCCAATAGAAATTGGTAACTTTCTTTAAAATATCATACCATGAAAAAAATATTACTACTACTTCTATGTACCTTGGTTCTTGTCGCTTGTAAAAGTGACAAAACCACTAATGAACTTAACGTTGACGACACCAATAGCAATTATGAAATAGACATGGAAAGCAGCGACGATGATGGAAATTCTATTTTTAATACCGAAGATAATTCTGAAGACACTTCTGATACTAACGAAATGGAAACAGACGAAAATACTTCAGAAGAAAATATACCCATTTTAGGTTTTGAAGGGATGTTTCAGAAAGCAGATGATGCTTATTCTGACTGTGAATGTAACTGTTTGATGATACAGCTCAATACAACAGAGAGAGTTTGTTTAGACAAGGAGAACAACCTTTATATTACGGTGACTTACAAAAAGACAGAAGAACACAAAGCTGCGATGTATTTTGTAAAAGCAGTTGGAAATATGGATGCCTTAAAACCAATTCCTTGGGATAAATTTGATACGGGTAAACCCATTGCAACAGTACATTCGTTGGGAAAACAGCTAAAAGTAGATTGGATAGGTTTTACCCTAAATGGAGAAATAGCTAAAGATTATGATGACTTAGGCAAGAATGTTGCAGATGTTTATGTTTTAAAATAGAAACATGAAACTTTTTTTTGCACTCATCACTTTAGTTTTTTCATTTGGATGTCAAGATGATAAAACCGCTCAAGGCGAAAAGGCAATGGTTTTAAATGCCGACAAGGCAGAAATAGTAACGAACCAAAACTACAAACGAGCTTATTTTGCAGGCGGATGCTTTTGGTGTACCGAAGCCATTTACGAAAGCGTAACTGGTATCAAAGAGAGTATTTCGGGGTATGCTGGCGGTCACACTAAAAATCCGACTTACGAACAAACCAATACAGGCAAAACCGGTCACGCCGAAGCGATAGAAGTCATTTACGACCCAACCGAAATAGATTATGCTACTTTGGTTGATGTGTTTCTGAGTTCGATAGATGTGACCCAAAAAAACGGACAAGGTCCAGACATTGGCTCACAATACCGTTCGATTATCTTTTACCAAACTCCAGAAGAAAAACAAATTGCTGAATTTAAGCTGGATCGATTGGATTTGCTCTATGCAGAACCCATAGCGATAGAAGTAAAAGCCTTTGATAAGTTTTGGGTGGCCGAAGATTATCACCAAGATTACAAAAAACGAAACCCAAATAATGCTTATATTAAAAACGTTTCTAACCCAAGGTTAGAAAAGGTAAAAAAAGAACATCCGGAGTTAATGAAAAAGAAAGATTAACACCCGCAAGCTCCATTTATGGCTTGTTTAGTGATAGAGCCGTCTTTTGTTTTGACAATTAAAATCCCTTCAAAATCCCAAACTTCGTCTATCTGATTGGTTTGCTCGGTTTTGAGCGTGATTTCGTACGCTTCGTTTTCAAATTTTTTATAGGTGAATTTTTTATTGTCTTCGACAACAGGTAATTTTTCAACTTTCCCGTCTATTTTTATATAAGCGGTATCATCATAATTGTCTAAATAAACCCATTTTTGACTTTTAAAATTCTCTTTTGTGGTGCCAAAATAGCAAGAGCAACCTTCCATGTAGTTTCGCCAATCTTCGATCACTTCAAGCACAATTTTATTTTCCTCAGTGATTTCTTGTGGGTGTTCGACAGAAGTGTTGACTTTTAAAGTATCTTTTCTAGGTAAACTTTCTTCTTGTTTTTTATCAGAAAAATTACAGCTTAGCATAAGCATCGTCATTAAGCTTAAAGCGAAATTTTTCATCGAAATTTACTTTATAAAATTAATCGTAAGCGGATAATGGGTGGGTTCACCATTACTCGCTTTGATACCATTGATAATCGGGAAAATCAGGTTCAATAAGGCGATAATTCCCAAGAGAAGAAAACCTACAAGGATCAAAGATAAAATCGCTCCAATAATCGCATAGATAAAAAATGAAATCTGAAAATTGAGCACTTGCTTTCCTTGTTCGTCCATGTGGGCGATTTCGTCTTTTTTTAATAACCAAATGATTAGAGGTGCCACAAAACCACCCACTCCAGAAATAAAATTAAGGAGTTGGCTAAAATGTAAGATGGCTAATAATTGTCGGTCTTCTTTTGGTGTGTGTATCGTTTCCATAAAATAATAAGTTGGTTTACTTATCTAACGAATTACGGCAATTTTTGTTACAAAACATAATTTTTAACCAAAGTAAAAAAGCGTTTTATACCTTTGCAGTATGATTTTAGACGACACCATTGTAGCTTTGGCAACAGCACCCGGAAACGGAGCGATAGCTGTGATAAGAGTTTCTGGACCCCATGCGATCAATTTTACTTCTACGGTTTTTGAAGGAAGGCAAAACATCAAACTCACCGAACAAAAATCGCATACGTTACAATTGGGTTACCTAAAAGATGGCAACAGAATTATCGATGAGTCTTTGGTATCTGTTTTTAGAAGAAAGAAATCCTATACAGGCGAAAATACCGTAGAAATTTCCTGTCACGGAAGTGCTTATATACAGCAGGAAATTATCAATTTGTTGTTGAAACAAGGTTGTCGGGCTGCAAATCCAGGCGAATTTACCCTTCGAGCTTTCCTGAACGGAAAGATGGATTTAAGTCAAGCAGAAGCGGTAGCCGACCTCATTGCCAGTGATAATGCGGCAAGTCATCAGTTGGCGATGCAACAAATGCGTGGCGGTTTTGCTTCCGAAATCAAAAAGTTAAGAGAGGAATTGCTAAATTTTGCTTCGCTCATCGAACTCGAACTTGATTTTGCCGAAGAAGACGTAGAGTTTGCCAATCGGGAAGAGTTTCAGGCATTGATTATAAAAATCAGTAAATTACTTAAAAACCTTATCGATTCGTTTGCGGTAGGAAATGTGATTAAAAACGGAATTCCAGTGGCGATTGTTGGTGAGCCCAATGTGGGAAAATCTACTTTGCTGAACGCTTTACTTAACGAAGAAAGAGCTATTGTAAGTGATATTGCTGGAACAACGAGAGATACCATAGAAGATGAGATTTCGATTGGCGGGGTAGGCTTCCGTTTTATCGATACTGCCGGAATTCGCGAAACCCAAGATGTGATAGAAGGTTTGGGCATCAAAAAAACCTTTGAAAAAATAGAGCAGGCACAAGTGGTTATTCTTTTGCTCAATGCAAAAGAGTTTAAAGTTCCAAGTTCAAAGTTTCAAGTTGAAATTGAAAAGATAAAAAATAAGTACCCACAAAAACCATTAATTGTGGTGCTCAACAAAGTTGATTTGTTAGAAGAACAACAATTGGAGTCTTTCAAACAAATAGAAACCCCATATTTTAAGTTAGAAGCAATTTCTGCTAAACAAAATATAGGTGTTGATAGTTTGAAAAATACGTTGCTATCTTTTGTCAATACGGGTGCTTTAAAAAACAACGACACCATTGTGACCAATTCGCGTCATTACGATGCATTGCTCAAGGCACAAGCCGAAATCAATAAAGTACAAGAAGGAATCGATATGGGCTTGACGGGCGATTTGTTGGCGATAGATATCCGTCAGGCTTTGTATCACTTTGGTGAGATTACAGGCGAAATCACTTCTGATGATTTGCTAGGAAACATCTTTGCTAATTTTTGTATCGGGAAGTAGACTAACGCTATCAAAACACTATATTCTTACATAAAACGCGCTGATTACAAAGGATTTATGGTGAGCTGATAGAGAACTTTGTTTACCCTTATTTATCATTTTTATGTTACTAATTGTGATACTAAGTTTTTAAAACGGATAATTTTTATGAATTTTATGATACTCTAATACGGAAACTCTTATAAACAGTAGAAAGTTACTTTCTTTTTCGTTTTATCAGTATCTGTAAAGGTTTTCAAAGGAGTAACACAAACAAAATTTGTAAAATGAGCCATTTAACAATCAAACGAAAATGTACAGAATGTAACAAAGATTTTATTGCAAAAAGTAGTAAAGGAATCTATTGTTCTAAAAAATGTTTTAAGAAAAAATGGAGGCTACAACAAAAACAAAACTCAGTTGTTCTCACAAAGGAAAAACCAATTATTACCAAAGAGTATTTACAAAATAAACACTATTTGTCTGTTAAAGAATCAGTTATTTTCTTTGAAATTTCAGAAAATATTTTGAGAAGAAAAATCAAAGAAAATAGACTTAATTACATTTGTCTAAAAAAAAGATTTTTGTTTTTAAAGTCTGATTTAATTAAAATTTTATGAGAAAACTTATTAAAAATAAAACACCTCACTAAACTTTAAAAGAGGTGTTCTGGAATACTGCTTTATATGTTCAAGTGAGATATCGATCTTCTACATAATATTTTACAATACATGACAGCAAATAAAATCAGCTTTAAATATTTTTGTTCTAAAGAGTTTGAGGTTGTCTGTATTCTCTAATTAAGGAGTTCAAAAAATCATTTATTGCTAAATTATTTTCTTTGCAGCATTTAGCTGTTTCTTCACACACCCAATGAAGGTATTTATTTAAATTCTCTAAATTTACAACAGGTGTTTCTGTAAATTCTTGGTAGAACCAATCTCTTGATAGTTCTGTTTCATCATCTTTTGGGTATCCTATCATATCAAGTATTACCCCCAAATTATCTACATAAATTTCCTCCACTTTGTCTTCATCTTCTTCAAATCTAAAATCTATATATACTCTGCTTAATAGATATTCTTGACGTAATTGTTGGTAAAGTAGGTTCACAAAATGTTCTTTCATAATCATTAAATTTTTAAATTGATATTTATTTTTAATAATACAAAAATAAAACTAAGCTGCTCTTATTTCAAGAAAGATGACTTACAATCTTTTATGGTCAATTTGTTTTTTAAAAAAGTTTTACTATATTAAAAATAGAATTATTTGATTTTCTTCAAAATTTGTAGTGTGTTATATTAATCTTCTTCAAAAAAATATAAAAAATCATATTACGGGTTTATAAAGATTATTTTTTATTAAATGATTAATTTATCGATAGAATATAGAAAATGTGTACAACAAAGTAAAAATGATGTTCTGAGGCATTTATTTTGTTTTTATTGAGTAAATGTTTTTTTGATTGACTATGAGTTTTAAAATAAAAATTACTATAAGTTAAGTTATTCAAAAGGAAATAATACACTTCTATGACTTCTCTTTTGAATAAAACAATTAAAAAACAGAAAATAGGAAAACGTAGTTTTCCCTAATATATTTTTTAGTTCTTTTTTTATAAAAAAGGACATAGTACTTTAGTTATATTTAAGTTATTAATTGTATTAATTAATTATATAATTAATTATAAGTACCGTTTTTGAGATAATGAAGTTTAGTAAATTGTAAGATTGAAGTTTGTTATTTTCAATTTTAAAGTTTAGTAATTTAGATAAATGAAGTTTAGTTTTTTGTATTTTTGTGTAGCACACCTTTGATTTATACTTTATAATGAAAAAACGAAATAAACTGAAGTTCACAGAATTTTTACAACAAAACGGAAACGATGTTGAAAATATAGAAAATCAATATTGGGAAACTACACAAAGAGGAGAATTCTTTATGATTGAGATACCCTCACAAATATTGGAGTTAGAAATCACCAACAATGAAAAAATCATATTAGGACTGATTTATAAATTGAACCATATAGGTGGAGCAGTTTCGATGAGTAACAAACGTATAGCTAAATATTTATCTTTGAGTGAGAATACAGTATCAAAAACGCTAAAGAGTTTATTATATCTCACATTTATAGAGAAGCAAACCAAAGGATATATTTTGAGCGAAGAAGTACTTGAAGCAATTGATTCTTCAAATGAGAGAGCTATAATTATTCCTTTTGAAGTTTTCCATAGCGACTTACCGAGCGGAGCTAAATTGTTATGGGGAGAGTATAATTCATTGAGTAAAGGAGAAAGAGTATATTTTGCAAGTAGAAAATATATAACTGAAAGATTACGTATTAGCCCCAGCAGTATCAGTAATTATACTACATTACTATATGACAATCAGTTTTTAGAGAAGAATGAACTTTTCTCAGGTTATAAGTTTAAAAAAAGAGTAGTAATCACTAAAAAATTTGATAGAAAACCAATAGAGAAAAAAGGTAAAGAATAATACTGCATATTATCTTTTTGAAATTATCATTGTATTACACTATTACTAAATGATAACATCATCTGATGTTATTAACGGTTTCTGTTCTTTAAATATAGGTTATCTCAAAATAATTGATTTATCATATCATAAGCTATGTGTTCAGTGATGTTATATTTTATTTCAGAATGTAATTTTTGAAATAAGAAAAGTAACATTAGGTTTACTCATAAGGCTTTCTGTTGTCTTGTGTTAATAATTAGGGTGAATGTTACACTATGATTAGTAACCAAAAGAAGAAGCAATGAAAATCTACCTAATGACAAGAAAAGGAAAGACTTCTAAAAAAAGTTTGGAAAAAGGAAAACCACAAATGAACAGCCTTTATCTTACTTACCACGATAAAGACACAAAGAAAAGACATTATGAGTTTTTGAAATTATATCTATATGATAAGCCAAAAAATTTCATAGAAAAAGAACATAATAAAGAAACCGAATTATTAGCAGAAGCAATAAGAGCACAAAGGGTTTTAAATTTCCAAAGTAAAAAGCACGGTTTTATAAGTTCCGTAAATGGTAAAATTGGTTTTTTAGAGTATTTTAAAAGATTGGTTGACAAGAAAAGTGAAAGTGCCGGAACTTGGGGAAATTGGTTGAGTACTTATAAGCATTTACATAAATTTTGTAACGGAAAAGATATACAAATCTCAAAAGTTGATGATTTGTTTTTAGAGAATTTTAAAATTTACCTTTTGACTTCTAAAATATCCTCACACGGAGGGAAGTTATCTCAAAACTCTGCGTTATCTTATTTTAATAAAGTAAGAGCTGCATTAAGAGAAGCATACCATAATAAATTGATAGCTGAAAACCCTGTAAATAGAGTTAAAGGAATAAAAGAAAAAGAAACAGATCGAAAGTATTTAACAATTGAAGAACTCCGAAAATTAGTAAAAACAGAATGTGATTATCCAATAATGAAAGATGCTTTTTTGTTTAGTGCTATGACAGGATTAAGGTTTTCAGATATAAAGGCGTTAAAGTGGAAAAATATTTCATATGACTCCAAAAATGGTTATATGTTGAAGTTTAAACAACAAAAAACAAAAGGAATAGAATATCTTCCTATAAGTGAACAAGCAGTAAAGATTTTGGGAGAACGAAAAGATGATGAAGACCTTGCTTTTGAAAACTTAATATATAGTGCCTATCATAACAAAATATTAAGAAAATGGGTTGAGAGCGCTGGAGTTGAAAAGTATATCACATTTCATTGTGCAAGACATACATTTGCTACACTACAATTAACAATGGATACAGACATTTATACAGTGAGTAAACTATTAGGACATCGTCATTTAAAAACTACCGAAATATACGCAAAAGTTATTGATAAGAAAAAGATAGATGCAGTAGCTAATATGCCCATTTTGGGTCTATAAAAAATTTTAGAATAGTTGAATTGTCTTATTTCATAACTATGTTGAATTATGAGATGTAATCGTAAAATCGTAGAATCGAACTCAATGGTTATCATTTTAAAATTTAGCAATTATGAACAAACAAAATTTGTCATTAGAAGAAACTATAAACATTATAAAATTAAGAGGTTTTGCAAATACATTTGAGGCATCCATTTATTTAAGTTTAAGTATTCATTATGTAAGAAGATTAGCAAGAGAAAAAGAATTACCCTCCTACAAACCAAAAGGAAAATGTATATATTTTAAAGTAGAAGATTTAGAAAATTATCTTTTGAGTAATAATCGTATTTCCAACAAAAATATAATGGAGAAAACCGTTAAATATTTGTCCTACAATTAGCGAGGTTAAAGTGGTCCTTTAAAGTATTAATTATTTAAATGTTGAAAAATTCTATTGTTCAGAAAGATTAACTTGGAGTTTCTAAAATATATTTTTTCTTAAAAGCAAGTAATAACAAATTATTTGCAGAGTAAGTGTAAAGTAGGTATTTTCGTAATTAAATAAATATATAATTATAAGGTAAAAGGAATAACATAACATATTTAAGATTGCATTTTAGCAAACTTATTTTCTGCCTTTGAAAAGTCGAAAATTCTAAAGTAGTACAGAAAAAGTTTAGCAAAATGCTCAAGCGGAAAGGGCTTGGGCGTTGCTTTACTTTGTACTACAGGGCTTCGACTCCCTCAAAGGCAGGTAAGGATGTACGTTCCGAGCCTGTTTTTTTATTAAAAAATTTTAAATATGAAAATTAAACTTTTAATCTTTTGCGTAGCTATTTGTCTATTGAGTTGTGAAAACTCTAATAAAAACGATAAAAAGGAGTCTATCCCTTTTAAAATTACAGACACAATAAAAAGTCATTTTGAATATACTTCGGATAAACATCTCAAGTATTATTTTAAAGGAATTTCTATAAATGATTCAGAAGTATTTTTTGAGAAAGTCCATGTTTCTATAGACATTGAATTTTTGATGACAAATGGTAAAAGAATTGTTGAAGATGATTACCTGAGTGTCAGAATATTCGGTGCAAGCTTTGGTAGTAATTTAAAAGGCTGGAAACCTCAAGAAAAAAGAGAAATACCAGAAGAAAATAGTTTAATGGGTTTAAAAGAATTAACCTCTGATTTTATCCCAGAAACAATGAATGAATATCCTATTGATAAAGTTATAGCAGTTTATACTTTTGATACAGAAGATTTAATGAATGATAATAAACAGAAATCTTATAAATTAGAAATAAATGTTACAGAACAGTGGGATAAATTGTTCAATCCAAAAAACTCTAAAAATTAATATCTTAGAATTTTGATTTAAGAGAGTGTAAATATAAAACTGAATCAATTACAATAAAAGAGATAAAAACTCTATAAAATAAAGTGTTTATTACAAAAGAAATCACTTAATTGAATTAGTTTTTTGATTAATTTTTAACTTCTAACAACATATAGTATCCTCATTTTATATGAGGATTTTTTTATGTTACTTTTGTATAAATCTTTTAATAAATGAGTACAGATGCTACACCAAGTTGGTCTGGTTACATATTTCAAGGAGAAGTAGCTTTGTGTAAGGCTATTGAAACCATTGTGTCTTTAGGCGATGATATTCCTGATAATTATTGTTTGAAATTGGAGGAAGACGAAGATTTTTCGTTAAAAACAGATTGTTTTGAAGTCTTTCAGGTAAAAGCCTATTTGAGTAACGATTCCGCCAAAATAAGTAAATATAGACCTGTTATAGAAGAATTGATTAATAAATATTATTACTCAAAGTGTGCTAAAATTAATCTTACTGATAATAGAAAAAAGATCATTACTTACTCTCTTAGAGTTAGAAAGAAGCCCATAAAATGCAGTTTAATTACACATAAAAATATAACCGACTACCCTAAAAATTTATCAACTTTTAATAAAAGATTTCAGATAAATACAAATTATTTTAATACAATAGATGGAGTTTATACTTTAGAAAATATTAATCAAAAACTAAAAGATTCAATTAGAGCATATTTAAATAACCCAAACTTAATAGACTCTGATTTAGAAGATAAAGTAAGTTATTGTAGTAAAAAGATTTGTGATATAGTTAAAAAAAGGCATTCAACTAAAGTAAAAGAATCAATAAAGCTAAATACAATAAAAAAATGGATTAATGATTCTACGATTTCTTTTACAGAAGAAATATGTTGGTTTGAAATCACCAAAATTTTCTTAAACTCTATTTCAGACGGAGTTGATGATTATGATTTAACCAATGCCGAAGAATTAGAGATTTATAATAAAATACAAAAAAGTCTATGTGAATTTGAAAATTTGAGTAATGTTGATATGGTTAATCTTCTCAAATCGTATTTATCTCCACATAAGAAATTAGAGAACAACAATTTAAGAAATACTTATGGTAGTTTTATTGATAATGAAACAGTAAAAAGCGTTATTTTAAAGGGAATAAAAAGGATTAAAGTTAATCCTATATATAAAAGGTTACAATATGTAAAAACCAATGGAGAAAACCTAAATCGTTATCAGTTATTAATTCATAACAATGAGTTTGATAATGATACAGCAGGTAAAAAAGCGTTCCAAAAACATTGTGAAATGATTTATAATAACCCTAATACTAAAGATATTGATTATTTCATTACTAAAGGTCTATCTAAAGAAAAAGAAGAAGTAAAGTCAAGGTTATTGGAAATTACAGATGGAGGAAATGAAGCTGAGGATTTTAACTATTTTGGTTTTAAAACGATTGATACGTCCATAAACGAACTAAATGATGAAGACAATAATTAATAAAATAATTGAAGAAAATAATTTAAAGTTAATCTCATTAGATTCAAAAGTTGACTTTACTTATTATGAAGAAAAAGATGACTTTTTCATATTTCTGTATTATAACCAAAATGAAATTGTAGAACTTAATAATAATGAAATTGTCGATTTAGAATACACAATAAACACAATTATTGTTGAATTAAAAAAAGATGATAATCTGTCTGAATTTAAACAAAGAAATCTTGACCACAATTTATCACTTGTACTTTTATTGGAATTAGAAAATGAAAATGATGAATTACGAAAAGAACTAAATAAGGTTGAAGAAAATAGTTTAAATGCAAAAAAATATGTGTTGCCTTACTTTAAAAACGATGTTGAGGTTTTATTACAAAAAATAAACAGAACCGATGAAATAGTTAGTCAGTTAAACAAGATATCAATTGAAAATAGTGATTTGCTCGATAAACCTGATGAGAGTTGGTATAGGGTCTTAATGGGGATTTTCATAAAGACTCCGTTTTTAAATTATCAATCGACAGAGGACAATCAGTCATTAGAAAATTTATCATTAGCTGTTGAAGAGTCATTGTCCATTAGAGAAAAATACTTGTTAGATGCAATAAAAGATAACGATTTTAATAGTTTTCAAAATATTGAAGAATATATCAATCAACAAAACTTAACCAATGACACCAACGGTGAAATATAAAATATCCGAACTAAATATTAAAAATTTTAAGTGTTTTACTGACATTAACTTTGACTTTGGCGGAGACAATTTAGTTGTGTTTGATGGACCAAATGGATATGGAAAGACAACATCATTTGAAGCCCTTGAAATACTTTTAACTAAAATTCCAAGAAAGATATATGGCGTCAATTTAGATAAAAGATATACTTATGAAAATAGTCCAATACATAAGGTTGGAGAAGAAGAAATAGAGATTTCGGCAAGTTTTGTTTCAGCAGATAATCAGCGAATAAAAATAAAAAGAACATTTCCTCCTGCAATAATTGGGAAATCTCAAAAGAATAACATAAGTCAAATATATCCTAATTCTAAATTGTTTATTAATGATGAAGAAGTTAGTTCAGAGAGTAATTTGGAAGAAATATTAGATTATCCAAATGTCCACAATTTATTTAATGTACTAAATTACGTTGAGCAGGACGAAAACACCTATTTTTTAAAAGAAGACCCAAAAGAAAGATACAAATCATTGGTATCACTTTTAGGTGGCGACGAAGAAAGATTATCTTTAGAAAAAGTTGATAGTTTTTTAACCAAAATATACTCACAAACAGGACAAATTCAAAATTCAATCAATGAATTAAAACAAAACAATTCAGACTTATTGCAAAGTGAGTTCAATGAAATAGTATATAAAAAACTAATTGAGAATAGTCAAAATGAACTTGTATGGGATAATGAAGTCATTGGAAATACAAATATTGATATTCATAATTCGCATCTAAATGAAATAAATAAAATTGAAGTCCTTTTTAGTAATAGACAATCCATTGAAAATGTTATTCAGTTGGATAAAATGAATAAATTTAATAATGATTCTAATTTTATAGATTTGTTCATCAACTATTATTGGAGTATTCAAAATTTTGATTTTTTAGAAGCTGAATATAATAGGAAAACAAACTTTAGGAAGGTTACTGAAACCAATAATAAATTTATAAAACTATTTACTGACAATGATTATTCTGAACTCATTAATGAAGATAACATTCAGTTTTTATCAGAAAAAGACAAAATTAAAAAAGAGATAGAGACATTTGAGGTTAACCTAAAAATACTTTTAACATTTAGAAAGTCTTTATCACTCCAAAATCAAGTATTATCTGACTTAAAAGATAAAAGAGAATCTTTGATTAGTCTGAATACAGGTCATAAAGATTTTATTGATTTAAAAGAGGGAGAGTGCCCTGTTTGTGGTTTTGATTGGCAGGACAATCAGAACCTTATAAAACAAATAGAAGAAACAGAAATAAAGATATTCAAGCAGTATAATGAAGATAATATCAAGTTTGAAAAAGCAAAAGAAGATTTAAACAAAAGGTATTTAGAAACTTTTAAATCATTTATTGTTGAAGAAAATGAATCCATACAGACTGAATCATCGAAATTAGTAGATTCAGAATTTTTCTCACGTTTAAAAGAAGTTTTACCCAATTATAAAAGTCGTTTTGAATCTTTTTTATCGTTATTTAATGAGAATGTAAAAAATCAGATAATTTCAGAAATTAATCATAGAAACATTGAAAATAAGGATTTAATAAAAGAAAATATTATAGAGTTAATCGATAAAGAAAAACCTGTAATTGAAACCAATTTAAACTTTGATGAAATTATAACAAACTTTAATCTTTATTTCGATAATGATTTAGAGAAGTTAAACAAATTATCGTTTGACGAAATTAAACAAAAACGAGATTATATTAAGTATCAATATTTCAATGCTATAAGCGTGGATATTAATAATTTGGAGGGGAGAAAACAAAAATTAGATAATTTATATTCGGAGTACTTAAAAATTAGAAATACTTTAGACGAAAAAATTAAAAATTATACTAAAAGTATAATCGAAAAAATTAGTATTCCTTTTTATATCTATACAGGGAAAATACTTCAAAATCACAGTTTAGGGTCTGGTTTAGTAATCGACTTTGAAATGAAAAGAGGAGCTTCCCAAATATACATAAGACCAACCTACAGAGATCAAGAAGTTACTTATACATTAAGTTCAGGCCAGTTAACTGCTACTGTTATATCTTTAATGTTAGTATTGAATAAAGTATTTAATCATTCCAAACTTGGGACTATACTAATTGATGATCCATTGCAAACTTTAGATGAAATTAATTCACATTCACTTGTTGAGTTACTAAAATATAATTTTTCTGAACAGCAAATAATTATATCTACCCATGAAGATAGGTATTCCAAATTTATCAGATATAAATATGGTAAGTTCAACTTATATAGTAAAAGCTTTAGAATGAAAGGTTTTATATAGAAACTAACTTTAAAAAACACTTAAAACAAACATTCCATATTTTAATTGAAATAGCAGAAATGAAATAAGTTTAGAAAGTTTATAGAATTAAGAATTTTACCGTAAAAATGGTGTAAAAATAAAAATTAGAAATCAATACATAAAACACGTGATTTTTACTAAATATGTTACTACTTATGAATAAGCACGTAGAAAATGCGATATAATAATTTCTGTATCGGGAAGTAAGTTGTACCTGATAATATCCTACAATTACCATACTAAAATTTTTTTTTCATTCTTTACACTTATTTAAGTCGATTCAGTGTTAAGTAATTACACAGCAATTGCTCAGCGTTTAGTGCTAGAGAAAATTTTAAAATGTTGATGTCTTATCAAGTGAATCAATAAAAATTAGTAATTTTAGATTGAAAAAGACACCATATGAATTCTATTATAATTGACGATGATGAAGCCTCAAGAAAAATTCTAGAAGAATTAATTCAAAATAATTCAATGATCAACCTCAAAAATCAATTTGATCATCCTCTTCAAGCGATTAAGTATTTAAATGAAAATGCAATAGAACTCATTTTTCTGGATATTCATATGCCTGAATTTACAGGCTTTGATCTGATTAAATCCTTAAAGAATTTACCGAAAGTAATCTTAACTACTTCAGATAAAAATCGTGCAATAGAAGCTTTCGAGCACCAATGCATCATCGATTATTTAGTAAAACCCGTGGCCAAAGAAAGGTTTGAAAAAGCTATTGATAAAGCATCAAACTTCAAATTTGGTGCTTTCGATAAAGCAAAACCTCAAGGAGTTACTTCATACTTATATGTAAGTATAGAAAGAAGACTTGTTAAGATAGAAATAGCGGATATTTTTCTTATTGAAGCAAAAGGAGATTATATATTCATTAAAACGTCCAAAAATAATTATACAGTTCATTCTACTTTAAAAAAAATAGAAGAGAAACTGCCAAGTGAAGTTTTTTTAAAAGTACACCGATCGTTTATTATTAACATTAGAAAAATTGTGGATATCGAAGATAATAGTGTTTTAATTGAGAAAGATGTGGTTCCCGTTAGTAGATCACATCGCTCAGAATTGATGAAAAGACTCAACCTTTTATAGCCAACACCATAAAAATTTTATACTCATGCTTCATTTAAAAAAAGGAATACAAAAGATGACCATAGTCATTATGGTCATTGCTGCTATTGCACTATTAGGGTGGATTCTAAAGTTAAAACTATTTACACAAATTGTTCCTGGGCTTCCCACCATGAAGTTTAATACAGCAATTTGCTTTCTTTTGTTAGGGGGGATTCTCTATTTAAAGAATGCAAACAAAGCACAAACGCTTACCTTTTTCTTAACCCTTCTTTTATTTTTGATTTCTGGGGTAACCATTTCACAAGAGATTTTTGAATATAATGCAGGAATAGATGAACTAATCATAGAGGATATTGAAGGGCAAAAGGCAGGTAAGCCTAATCCTGGGAGAATGGCTGGAGCAACTGCGGTTTCTTTTTGGTTACTAAGCATTTCATCTATGTTCATCAGTAATAGAAATAAAATAGTCAACCTTATGGCTGCTTTTTTTGCCAATGTGGTGTTTATTGCATCCTTCATTTCTATTCTTGGCTTTCTTTTAAAAATACCTGCTTTTTATAAAATTACGTTTATTTCTTCGATGGCGATTCACACAGCATTAGCATTTTTAGTGGCTAGTATCACCATCTGTCTTAAGAGCACCTCATGTTATGTGACCAATCTATTTATAGGAAATAAAATAGGGAACATCATCATGAGAAGGTTATTCTTTCAGCTTTCAGTTTTTACAATTGTTTTATTGTATTTGATTACGTCAGCTTATCGAAAGGGTATTTTCGCTGGAGATTTTGCACTAGCCCTTTTAGGCGCTTTAATCATTACGTGTTTTATAATTTCTTTGGCAATCACAGTAAAATCAATCAATAAGATAGAGCACGAACGGTGGCTAGTACAAGAGCAATTAGCCGTTACCAGTACCTACCTCAATGCAACACCTGACCCTATAGTCATTTTAAATGAAAAAAGAGAGATTGAGCTTTCTAACTCGTTAATCCAAAAAGTTTTTGGTTATACCCCCCAAGAGCTTAAAGGTCGACATATAGATGAACTCATTCACCAGAAAAGCTTATCGATTCATCAGCAACACCTCAAAAAATATATTGAGCTTACTAATCATAAAGACAGCAAACTAGACGTCCAGTCTCCCTCACGTATAGAGATTACAGGCTTAAGAAAAAATGGGGATGAATTTCCAATTGAAGTAACTCTAAATTCTATTCAAAACCATAAGGGGCTGGTTATTCTAATTGCTTTTAGAGATATTTCTAGAAGAGTACATGCTGAAACAAATTTTGAAGCTGCCAAACATAAACTACAAGCTGCATTGGATGCTTCTATTGTAGGAATATGGGATTTTGATTTCGTACAGAATAAACTTACTTGGGACGATACCATGTATAACCTCTATGAAATTTCAAAAGAAGAACCCCAAGAGCAGTTATACCAAACATGGCGAAGCCGAATTCATAAAGATGATGTAGGGCGTATAGAAGATTTACTCAAAGAAGTAATCAAAAATAAAACAAAATACGATACAGACTTTAGAATCATATTACCCGATGGGTCTTTAAATTATATAAGAGCAAAAGGGCTCGTTCAAGAAAATGAAGCAGGAGAAGCCATAAGGGTATTGGGCACCAATTGGAACATTACCGCACAAAAAGAATTTGAAAATACACTACAGCAAAGCATCAATCAGAACAAACTTTTTATAGACGAAGCTCCTTCTGCAATTGCTATGTTTGATACCAATATGGTCTATATGGCCGCTTCTAAAAAGTGGCTCGAAGATTACCACATTACCAAAAATGTAATTGGGAAATCGCATTATGAAGTATTTCCTGAGATTGGCGACGATTGGAAAAAAATTCATCAAGAATGCTTACAAGGAGCCGTTAACTCTTGTGATGAAGCCATGTTCGAACGCGAAGATGGTTCTATACAATGGATTACATGGGAGGTAAAGCCTTGGTATAAAAATGAAAACGAAATAGGGGGCTTATTAATGTATACTGCTAATATCACTCAGTTTAAAGAAAGTGTGATGGAGCGTTTAAGATTACAAGCTATGCTCGAGCAGACCAATGAGATTGCACTGATTGGAAGTTGGGAGTTAGATATTGAAAAACAGTCGATTTACTGGAGCCCAATTACAAAAAAAATTCATGACGTAGAAGATGATTATGAACCTAACCTTGAAGAAGGCATCAATTTTTATGTTAAGAAAGACAGGCCTTTGATTAGCCAATATGTACAGAAAGCATTGGAAACTGGCGAATCTTTTGATATAGAAGCACAAATTATTACTGCCAAAAATAGAAAAAAATGGGTAAGGAGCATTGGTCGTACGGAGCAAGTAGGGCAAAAAAGTACTCGTCTTTACGGTATCTTTCAGGATATAACACGACTGAAAAACTATGAGACTTCGCTTTTAAAAGCAAAGAAGCAAGCAGAAGTTGCGAGTAAATCTAAATCGGAGTTCTTAGCAAATATGAGCCATGAAATCAGAACACCTCTCAATGGGATTATAGGATTTACAGACTTATTGATCAAAACACCATTATCTAAAAGCCAAGCAGAATACCTCAAGACGGTCAACAATTCTGCCAATTTACTTTTAGACGTTATCAATGATATTCTTGATTTTTCTAAAATTGAAGCAGGAAAATTAGAACTTCACAAAGAGAAAGTAGATATGTTTGAGTTGTGTAAAGAAACGATCGATATCATCAAGCACCAAGCAGAAGAAAAAGGTTTAGAGTTATTACTAAATGTAGATCCTACCATTAACAGATACATCGATGGAGATCCGATTCGCTTAAGGCAAATTCTGACTAACTTACTGAGTAATGCCGTAAAATTTACGGACAACGGAGAAATTGAATTAAGTATAGAAAAAGAAGAAAATACCAATAAGAATAAAGAAACTT
Source organism: Mesonia sp. K7 (assembly GCF_003233725.1). GTDB lineage: Bacteria > Bacteroidota > Bacteroidia > Flavobacteriales > Flavobacteriaceae > Mesonia. The sequence goes on along the minus strand of NZ_QKQV01000017.1, from coordinate 9,373 downwards.
TTATTTTTAAAGTGAGAGATACAGGAGTGGGTATAGCTCCTACCAAACTTAAAAAAATATTTGGTGCTTTTGATCAAGAAGATGCCTCTACCACTAGAAAGTATGGAGGAACAGGATTAGGCTTAACCATTAGTAACAAATTATTGGCCTTGATGGATAGTAAGCTGGAAGTAACAAGTACCTTAAACGTTGGAAGTACCTTCTCTTTTAAAGTTTCTTTTGATAGCTATCAAAATTCAGCAATGGTACTAAATGCGCCAAAGAAGTACTCCAATATTTTGGTAATCGACGATAACACTAATAACCGAAAGATTTTAAAACGAATGCTGGAAATTGCCAATTGCTCTTGTCAATTAGCAGAGAACGCCATAGAAGCTATGGAAATTCTCAAAAACAATCAAGAATTTGATTTGCTTATTGTAGATTACCATATGCCCTATATGGATGGGTTAGAATTTATCGCTTATGTGAGGAATAACCTAAACCTAACTCCTAAAGAAACAGGCATTATGTTACTTCATAGTGCATCTGATGATCAATTGATAGGAAAGGCCGTAGAAGAATTAAAAATAGACCATCATCATACCAAACCAATTACTTTAATACAGTTGCTAAAGGTCATCGATCCACAAGAGCCTATAGAAGTTGATTTTGAAAATGATTCAGGTAAAAATGTTTCAGTAAAAGAGGCAAAACACCGTAGTACTAATATTTTAATTGCTGAAGATAACCCGGTGAATCAACTATTAGCTCAAGAATTGTTAAGCAAAATTGTACCCGAAGCAAAACTTATCATAGCAAACAATGGTAAAGAAGCTGTAGAAGCCTACAAAAAACATAAAATAGACCTTATTTTCATGGATATTCAAATGCCAGAACTTAGCGGTATTGAAGCAACTAAAATTATTAGAGAGTTAGAAAAAGAAAATGAACATACTGTTATTGTAGCTTTGACAGCAAGAGTTTTTAAAGAGGAAAGAGAGACTTGTCTTAAAGCGGGGATGGATGATTATTTAACAAAGCCTATCCGATATGAAGAACTTGAGACACTCACACATAAATACCTTGAAGAAAAAAGACATTAAAAAATAAAATCCTAAATATGTTAGTTAGAAATATTATATACCTTCCCGTTCCCCCAAAAGAAGAAGTGTTCTTTAAGGATCTTTTTAAAGAAAAAGATTGGGACGTAATTCAGCTTCAGGATAGTTTTGAAGCCCTTCAAACAATAAAAAAGCAAAGCGAAGGCTCATGGGTAGTTGTGATGCCCGAATCTGCGCAGCCTTTAAAAGCGATTCAGCTTAAAAATTACTTGGCAGACTTGAATTTGGATGTCAAAATTATTGAAGTATTAGAAACAGAAACCGAAAAAGAAGTGCATCATGAAATCATACAGATTTCAAAGCCTCTAGGGGAAGAAGAGAAAAAAATTATCATCGAAGAAGTCAATGCACCTCCCGAAAAATCAACAGAGGAAAACTTATATTCGCTCAATTACCTTCGTGATTTATCAAGTGACAATGAAGATTTTATTGATAAAATGTTATCTACTTTTATTACTTCAGTAGGGGAGAAAATAGATGAAATGTGCCATTTACTTCAACATAAGACTGAAGAAAACTATAAAAGAATTAAAGAGATAGCCCATAGCATCAAACCCTCTTTTGAAATGCTCGAAAACCATAAAGGAAAAAATTTATGTCATTCTATACTTCATCAGTTGCCTGATGATCAAATTTTTATAGCTACCCAAAGCTTAGAAGAAGAGTATACTAAAATTGTACGTTTATTGAAAAAAAATCATTCGAACTTAGCTGAAGTATGAAAAAAATCTTAATCATAGAAGATAATCCCATGGTGGCAAATGCTTTAGATTTTAAATTAAGTAAGATGGGCTATCGTATCATTACAGCATCTGATGGTAGAGAAGCAAAAAGAATTATAGAAACCGATCAATTTGACTTAATCATTACCGATTTAATGCTTCCTTTTATATCAGGAACAGAACTCATAGAACACATCAAAAAACTAAATCATGATTTACCTATCATCGTATTGAGCACTTCTAATCAGGAAGAAATAATCATGAATGCCTTTCAATTGGGGGTAGAAGATTTTATTACAAAACCTTTTAGCCCTAATGAACTTTTACTAAGAGTGAAAAGAATAATTTCTTAATGATGCTTGAAGATTGGTTAGAAGATATCATTCGCCGTGTTCAGAACCTTCCTTTTATTGTTGAAATGAACTTTCTGTTTACGCTTATATTTTCCTTACTCTTCATTTTTTGTTTTTCGGTTATTATTTTTCTTCGAATAAAAAAAACGCTCCGAAACCGAAGAAAGCGAATATTAGAAAATCAAATAGGAAGCTTGATCAACCAAAATGTTTTTGATGAAAGTATAAACCTAGAAGAAATACAAAAATTTAAGCGTAGCAGCTTGTCAAAAACATTAGCTAAAAAAATTGCTTTAAAGCAATTTCTTAATTTTGCAGAAAATTTTAAAGGTGAAACTTTTAAGCGCTTACAAGAGTTATTTCTTGCCTTAGGATTAGATGAGTTTGCTTTTCATATCATCAAAAAAGAAAAATGGTATAAAAAAACCATGGCTATTTATGTCATTTCAGAACTGAAGATAGAAAACGATGAATTAATAAGACCATTTTTAAAAAGTAATAGAGAAGAACTAAGAGAACAAGCCATTTTTTATTTTATCCGAACCTCAAAGCAAAATCCTTTAGCTTTCTTAGAAGATTTGAAAGAAGAGTTAAACATATGGGAGCAAATTTTTATCGAAGACAGTTTGCTTTATTTTTATAAAGGAGAAACTCCAGATTTTGCACAATGGTTAAAGCACCCCTTAAAAAGTGTAGTGCTATTTGCCATTCGTATGATATATCGTTGTAATCAATTTACAAATATACCCCAGCTCACCCCTTTATTAGAGCACCCAGATATGGACATCAGAAAATCTACCATTATCTCCTTGAGAAAATTAAGCTATGAAAACCTACTTGCACTCATCATTCCTAGGTTTGGAAAGGAAGCAGAAGAGGTGCAGAAAGAAACTATTAAAGCCATAGCAGCACAGGGAGAGATTCTAGACTTATACAAGCTAAGGCCTTATGTACAAGTTTGTACACCAGTAATACAAGTTGACTATGCACGAGTAGAGAAAAAAATGAAACAAGCCTCATGAGTACCTTATTCGAAATTTTTACTTGGTTGTTTTTAGCCTACGGATTAATAATCTCTGCAAGCTATCTCTTTTCGGCTGTTTTTGCTTTCTTTGAAATAAGAAGCTATAAACGAAGCTATAACCTAACGAATGAAATAAGTTTATTACAGTCTTCCAACTTACCGAAAATATCCATTTTAGCTCCCGCATATAATGAAGAGGCTAATATTTCAGAAAACGTTAGGTCATTACTCACGGTCAATTACCCAGGATATCAAATCGTCATTATCAATGACGGAAGTAAAGACCATACTTTACAAAAACTAATCGAAGATTTTCATTTAGTAGAAGACGATACCCTACATTACAAACCTATTCCCTCTAAACCCATCAGAAAAATATATAAATCAATTCATCAGGCCTTTAATAATCTAACGGTAATCGATAAAGAAAATGGAGGGAAAGCCGATGCCTTAAACGCAGGGCTTAATATTTCTGCACATGATATTGTATGTTGTATCGATGTAGATTGTGTCTTAGAGCAAGACGCGCTACTCAAACTGATCAAGCCATTTCTTAATAATAAGAAAAAAGTCATTGCTTCGGGTGGGATAATTAGAATCGCCAACTCTTGTGTCATAGAGGATGGTAAAATCATAGAGGTAAAAGTACCCGACACCTTTTTAGCCAAAGTACAAATCTTAGAATATTTTAGAGCTTTTTTAATGGGAAGAATGGCCTGGTCTAAAGTAGATGGGCTATTGCTTATTTCAGGAGCTTTTGGCATGTTTGATAAAAAGGTAGCCATTGAAGCAGGAGGTTACAATACTAAAACTGTCGGGGAAGATATGGAGTTACTTGTGCGAATGAGAAAAATGATGCGACATAAAAAACAAAAGTATGCGGTGGGTTTTATACCTGACCCTTTATGTTGGACTGAAGTTCCACAAAAGTGGAAAATACTCTACCGACAACGTAACCGATGGACAAGAGGAACTGCAGAGACCTTATGGCTACACCGGGACATGCTTTTTAACCCAAAATATAAAGTTCTAGGAATGCTAAGTACACCTTACTGGCTTTTTTTCGAATGGTTAGCACCCATCATTGAGTTTTTAGGGATTATTTTTTTTATTGTCCTTTGTGCCTTAGGCTTAATTAATTGGGTTTATGCGATTAGCTTCTTTACAGTGGTATACAGTTTTTCTGTTTTATTTTCAATAACCTCTCTTTTCTTCGAAGAATATTCTTTTCAACAATATAAAAAACCTAAAGATTTAGTGAAGTTAGCAGGGGTAGCCTTATTGGAGCCTTTTTTGTATCATCCATTTGTAATGTGGGCTGCTATTAGAGGTAATATAGATCTTTTACGTAAAAAGAAGACTTGGGGGGAGATGAGTAGAGAGGGCTTAAGTAGTAAAAAGAAAACATAAATTATAAAAAACCATTTATCGATAGATAAAGTTCATTCATCGACATAAAAGAGGAGTTTGTCTTTTTATTATAGAGGAAAAACATTATATTGTTATTTTTGTGGTGTTAATTTAAATATACATAAAGTGAATAAAATTTTAAAGTTAGGAGTTGCTTTATCTTTACTTTTATTGGTGGGTTGTCAATCAGACGACGATGCTGGTATTGTTCATCAAGGAGATACTGTAATTTTAAATGAAGGTAACTTAGAGGGTAGGATAAATTATGATCAATTAGGGGTCGTGACCACAAAAGATGCTCCGCAAGAAAACACCGGAGGCAAGCCAGGCAACGTGGTCAATGGAACTCTTAATGGACAAAACGATTTGCCTTTGGTTCAGATTGGTGAGGTAAATCCTCCCGTATATCAAGGTACTACGCTTCGAGCAACGCATGTGGAAGTCAATGGTAATTTTGCTTATGTGTCTTACAATGTAGAGGGAAATACCTACTTAGGGGCTATCGATGTGATAGATATTTCAAACCCATTAAACCCTTCTATTGTCATGGAAGCCATTTTTCCCGATACCGATATTAGTGCCATCAAGTATTACCAGAATTCATTATACTTAGCTGGAGCAAGCCCAACAATAAATAACAATGACACCAACCCTGCTATATTAATAGAAATGGAACTCGCAAACGGAGTGCCTACCCAAAATATCAACTTAATGGATATCTCAGGCTATGTAGCTACAGACATCATGGTGAGTTCAGACGGTATCTTTGCTGTTTCTGGAGACAATGGGGTAGTAGCAAAATATAACTTATCTAACAACCAGTTAGAAGATAGCGCACCATTAAATGACTTAAGAGCTTTGGGGCAGTACAATAATAAAATTGTAGTTTTAAGCGGAACGGATGGGATACATATTTATAATTCAAACAACTTAAACCCATCTAATGATTTTCCAACCAGTCAAGATGTTGCAGCATCTAAGCGTACCATAGATTTTTACAATAACAATGTTTTGGTAGCAGAAGGACCTGCAGGAGTTGGGATATATAACATAAACAACGGCAATAAACAAAACACCATAGCTGTACCCACAGTAGATCCTAGCGAAGGTATAGACCTAAGCGAAGTAGTGGCCAATGCGGTTTCTGTAGAGAGTAACCACATTTTTGTAGCCGACGGTGCTGCGGGTCTCTCTGTGCATACTATAGGTTCAGGGATAAGTGATATTTCGACTATTGGTACTCTAGATTTAGAAGGTTCAGCCAATTACGTGAAGAGTGCTAACAACTATATTTTTGTGGCCGACGGCAAAGGAGGATTAAAAATTATCCAACAAGTAACCACTTCACAAATTGCATGCAATACTTTTCCTACCTATACGGGAGGTTACTGGCTAAATGTAAACTCTAATGACAACCAAGCCTATAGTGGCTCGGCAACTTTAATGGGGATTAATGTTAACAACAACTCTTCATTAACTTTTTGTGGCTCTTTAGCAGTCAATAAAGGTATAAACGTTAATAGTGGAGGTACATTTACCGTAAAAGGTACCCTAGCACAAGGAACAACAAGTAAACCCAATAACTCGTTAAACGTAAATAACAATGCAGTATTACAGATTGAAGGAAGTTTGGTGGTGTACGGAAACATGATTTTAAATAATGGGGCAACCTTAGAATTTTTAGGGAATAATTCTTCCATAACGGTTTACGGTAATGTGGTTAAAAATGGTAATGTGACCATTACCGGGACTTATACCGATACTTTCAATAGTCTATAAAAAAATTAAGAATTAATTTTAATTAACCGAGGTAATTCTACCTCGGTTTTTTGTTTTCACATCGTTGCTTCTTTAGGACTATGTTCTACCACAGAAATATTAGCTATAGAAGCTTTTAGTATAAAGACATCAGGCTCTTTCTGGTACAAAACGCTGTAGTGTTGCAAGTTTTTACGGGCCTTTGTGTATACCAACTTAGTTTTTTAACGTAATGATAAGAGAACTTTTGTATGAAAAATGATACCTTAAGGTCTCAAGAAAAACAATCTAATAAAAACAGATAAGCCATGTTAAATATTGCCATTATTACCGGGAGCACTAGACCTAACCGTGTCAACAAACAAGTAGCCGACTGGGTATTACAAGAAGCACAAAAAAATGACAACGCCAAGTTTGAGTTGGTTGATATCAAAGATTATGATCTACCACTTTTAGACGAGCCGATGCCAGCGATGCAAAACGATTACCAAAAAGAGCACACCAAAAAATGGAGTAAAAAAATTAAAGCATTTGATGCTTTTATCATTGTTACCCCAGAGTATAACCACTCGACTTCTGCTGCTTTAAAAAACGCGATCGATTTTCTTTTTTATGAGTGGAATGACAAAGCTGCGGGTTTTGTGAGTTATGGTAGTGCTTATGGGGCAAGAGCAGTAGAGCATTTACGTCTGATTATGGCCGAGGTAAAAGTTGCTACGGTTAGAGAACAATTATTAATCTCTTTGATGGATGATTTTAAAGATTATACCGAGTTTAAGCCCAAAGATCATCACGCAGAAAAATTAACCGAAGTGGTAAAACAGGTGATAAGCTGGGGTGAAGCACTAAAAGAAGTGAGAAAGTAACCTGGTGGTTTTCAGAATTTTTCGTACTTTAGCCTCTAAGCTTAAAAAACCAAAACTAACATAGTTTTTCATCATTATTGTACAACTTTACTTCAAAAGATGTACAATATTTTTTTTAATCTTCTACAACTTTTATTGATAACTTGCGGGAGTTTTTATAATTTGGTAGGCACCAACTTATAAAAAGATCAGCAACTATGCCAGTACCTTACCGCATCAACCAACGTAAAGACAATATTTCTGCCACGCCCAAAACAGCTTTTATGATGCAAGCGATACATACGGGCGAAGTCAACCTAGAGCGTTTAGCCCAGGAGATTAGCCACGAATGTACTTTAAGCCCTACCGATGTCATTGCGGTACTGCACGCCTTAGGCGATAAAGTAAAATTTCATTTAGAAGAGGGCAAAGTCTTTCACCTTGATAATTTAGGTCGGTTTAAGATAGGTTTTAAAGCCCAAGCCAAATCTACCCCTGAAGCACTCTCTCCCAAAAACATCCAAAAGTTTTATGTAAATTACCAACCTAGTCTTAAACTAAAAAAGTGGCTTAAAAAAGGCTTGGAAGTGGTGAGGGAAAAGCGTTAAAGTTAGGTTATAAAATAGTTATTGTTAATAGACATATATCGGACTATTTCTATAAGGTAGAACAGGTCGATGGGCACTTTTTGTCTGCCTACTTGTTTAAAAAACTACTCGCAAATGGTAAAATAGGCTAAAAATAAAGCTTCAGATTCTGCGCTATTGTTACTTACATTTAAAACCACATTGTAATCGTATTCACCAGATTCATTAAAATAATAGGTGTCTAAATAACTTTCAATTTGAATAAAACTCGGCTCACCATATTTATCGCTTAGCCAATTCATCATAAATTCAAAATTTTGTTCGTGAGGGTAAAATTCTACATTGTTATTTCTGTAAAAATACTGCTCGTCATACGTATTTTTCTTGATATTATACCTCACTTCTTCAACACCATTCTGGGTTCTATAGAAGGTATATGTGGTTTCTGCTTGACCTATTACTTCATCGGGTTCGGGTAGATTGCTGAGTAATTCATCTTCTGAAATACAAAACACTAAAAAAGGTTCTGTAAAACTCTTTAATAATTCATCTTCAGGAATAGAGGAATCTTCTGATGAGCAACTAAAATTGAAAAACGAAATGAATAGAATTATAATAAAAGTGATTTTTGTTTTCATAATTTAGTGATATTTATTTTTAAAATTGATTGCAAACATATTGACGATTTTTTACCTGTAAGCGTTTGCGATTACTATTTTAAATTCATTGAAATATCCTTTTAAAACTGAATCTTGAAGAATGCCATTGTCATGTGGGTACAGTCAGTTGATTTTTTAAAAATATTATTAATTTAAATAAATCTATTGGAATAGATAGAAAAATTTAAAAATAACAGTGCTCTTTACCCCACAATCTTTCGAAACGTCAGATTAATTCTTGGTGAATGCACTTTCTTGGTCGGTGGTAAACGGTGTAACCAATGGGTTTGTGTCGTACCTTTCATCACCAATAAACTGCCATTTTCTAAATGGAGATCTATTTTCTCTTTGGTTTGCTTGTGCTTAAAAGAAAATCTACGTTCGGCACCAAAACTTAAGGAGGCGATGGCACCGTTTTTCTTTAGGTCTTTTTCGGCATCACTGTGCCAAGCCATTCCTTCACTTCCGTTGTGATAAAGATTTAGTAAACAAGAATTGTAGTTTTCGTGGGTTGCTTTTTCGACCATGGTTTTGAGGTGAAGTAAATCTTTTGTCCAAGGCAACGCCTTTTTAGTCACTTTCGAATAAGTATAGGTAAAAGCTTGGTCACCATACCATGCGACTTTTCGTTTGGTGGTGATTTCTTTTCCAAAGATGATAGCCTTATCGTGTTCCCAAGCAATAGTATGAAGAAGCACTTGGTAGATACGGTTGGCTTCGCTTTCGCTAAATAGCTTACCGTAATAATTGACAGTTCCGTCTTTAGGAAGCCAGTTTTTGGTATGATCGATAAAATCCTCAAAGATTTTCATTTTTTATATAAATAATTAATCAATGAACTTCCCTGAATAGAGTTGACCGTTATTAAACATTTATTTCATTATTAAAAATAGTAATTGTTTTTTGATGAAA
>NZ_QKQV01000016.1 GCF_003233725.1 Mesonia sp. K7 | reverse complement strand
GTATACGGACTTGTTAGCGGGTTGGTTCCTGCATCGGCGTCTGCCTGGGTTGCGTAATAGGTCACCTCTAAGCTGTTATCTCCGCCCGATATTTCAAAAGAAGCATCTTCCAACGTAAAATCTTCGGTTTCATCTCCTGGATTATTTACATCACACAACTCTAAAGGTTGAGGATGCACGAAAGGCGGTAATGGGTGCACGATCAGCTCGAAGCTGGTCTCCCCGGTACAGCCGTTCAGGCCTTCAACCACCACATAAATGGTCTGGTTCATACCATTACTGATATAGGCTGTGGGCACTGTGATTTCCTGGGTATAGCCTGCGTCTTCATAGTACCTTACATCAAAATCGGTAGCCACAGCAGGTGGCACATCGTTGGCCAGTATCGCTGGCTCCATTTGGGTTAAATCGAATACTTCACTTCCATTAGTATTCCAATCGCATGCTTCTAAAGGGTCTAAAAATTGTGCCCTCACAGGCTGCGGACTGTCTTCTACAACCAAGGTTGCTTCTAAAGTAGAATAACATTCGCTTGTAGCGTCTTCTACCCTCACATAAATAGTCTGATGGTAATGAACGGTGTTTGCAAAAGGACTGGTTAAGGGAATCGCATCATTTTCAGCATTAGCTTGGGTATGATGGTAGGTGATAATTATATTCGGATCGGTTGAAATACTTTGATTTAAATCGGATAAAATAAAAACCCCTATCCCATCATTGTCTTCATCACAATAGACTAATGGTGGTGGAATATTGAAATTTGGATTACCTCCTACTAATAAGTTTAATGAATCTACAATATAACAACCTGTATTTATATCTTCTATTCTATACCAAATTTGTTCTGCAAAAGCAGTTGTGTTATCGTAAATGTATGGTAAATCATTATTTTGATCCTCTGTTTCTGCCGAAATCTGTGAGCTATAATAAACTATACTATAGTTTGAGGTGGCCCCTATGATTTGAGCTGTAGCCTCGTTTAAATCAAAAGTAACAAAACCATCATTGTTGGAATCACACTGATAGATATCTTCAATGTCATTATATACAGGCAATTCGTTCACTATTAAATCTGTGGTGAAAATATTTACACAATTGGTTGTTGTGTCTTCGACTCTTATAAATATTGTTTGCGGGTTTTGGCTGTTTGTATAATTAATGGGTAGATTGTTTGTATTTCCACTAGAAGCATCTGTATTGTTGTCGTAAAAAGTCACATCCCAATTCGTATTTCCATTTAAAATAGTTTGTCTGAGAATATTTAAATCAAAAACTGTTTCACTGTCTTGATCAGTACTATCATTACAAATTTCATAAATATTAGGAACTATTGGGTTTGGAGAAGCCAAAATAGTTAAATCAAAACTTTCGGTTACATAGCAGGTTGCATCTACACTTGAAGTGACCCGTAGGTATATAGTCTGTGGGTTGGTAATATTTTGATAATTGGTTAAATTAAGTACTTGATTGGCATTAGCATCTGCATCTAATTGACTGGTGTGAACAGTAACTGTTGCATTTTGTTGACTTCCCAATACAGCAGTAATATTAGAGGTTAAATTAAAAAGTTCTACGCCGTCATTTGAAACATCATCGCAGATAGCTATGTCTTGAGCAGGGTTCTCTATTAATGCTACCGGAAGGCTTATTTGTTGTGTATCTATATTGTTTGTGTCTGTGATTTCATCAATAATAGAAACCCCATTTGCATCTAAGTTTGTAATAAGTTCTAAAATAAAATTATCTGGAATATTGGTTTGTAAAGTTATATTAGCTTGAAAAGTATCTGAACCTCCTATTGGGATTGGAGCTGTTGAAGTTGTGGTATGTATAGATTGCCCTCCTGCATTTATTTCTATTTGAACCCCTGCAGGTAAGGTTTCTGTACCAACATTATGCAAGGTATAATCGATGATAATGTTTCTAGAATTACATGTAAGTGTTACATTGTCTATCGTAATGCTCGGATCTGGTAATTGACTATTGATTACAGTTATCAAGTTGTTCATTAAAATAGTGTCCTGCCCTGTAGAAACTTCAATAGTCATATTTGTATCACCAATATTCACAAAATTTTGGATATCATAATAATCCAAATCCATATTGTACAAGGTAGTGCTGTTGGTGAATGAATTGGTTCCATTAAAATTATTATTAGCAGGGTTTAGTGGTGGATTACTCGCTGTAAAACCATTGATTTCTAAGGTTTCGGTGACCGCCAAACTCGCATCACCCTCCCAAGCCAAAAAACCAACTTTTGCTCCTAAATTATTGATTACGTTAATGTTGTTTAAATTAAGTAATAAATTAGGAGAAGTTGTAGAAACCCCTTGTAAACCATCATATATATTTACTTGATTATAAGGTAATGATAAGTCTTCATAGATAACAATAATAGACCAACCTCCAAAATTTGTTGCATTTCCACAATACGTAGAAATCACATTGGTTAAATCAAAATCTGATATGGTATAAGTTCCATTTCCTGTGGTTTGAACAATGGAAGTAATATCCTTAAAAGCTGAAAAAAAATCTAAAGTAGTTACTCCAGTATTTATAGTATGGCTAAAAGTTCTATCTGGCCCAAGATTTATATTCCCGTTTAAAGTCACATTTAAGTCTGCTGTTCCCGTATTTATAGACCCAGAACCTGCCCAATAAAGGTAAGCTGCCTCTACCGTTTGTGTTGCAGGAATGTTTAACGCTGCAGAAGCAGAAGTATTTATGGTACAGAAGTTAGGATCATTAGGGTCATTTGTTAAATTATTTTCAGCTGGGTTGAGTGTCGCTCCTATCGCAGTGTAATCGTACTGCCCATTAAACTGTTGGTAAAGTGTTATATTTTGGGCTTTGATTAAAAAACAACAAAAAATACAGAGAAAAATAAAGAGTAATTTTTTGGTCATACAGGAAATTGTTAAAATATGTTAAAGTAAAAGTATATATTTTTTAACTCATAAACAAGCACATACAAGGTAGATCACCTTCTAGGAATAACATCAATTTCCTGGAAACTCTATATAAGAAGGAGCTAATGATTCTTGATTTTCTTCTTCATCTTCATTTTCTTGCTCTTCCTCCTCTTTTACACGATTGTATTCTTTGTTTAAAATTTTTGAAATCAATTCTTTAAAAGTATCAAAATCTACCGAATAAGCAACACCTACGCCTTGCGTATAGCCTAATTGCTCGCCTATGTATTGGATGTTATTTTCGCGATTGAAAACTTTTCCCCTTAAAGAACCATCTTCATTTAATAGTAATTCAACTTCTACGTTACCAATTACAATAGACTCTGTAACGCCACCCATTGGAACTCCAAAATTACCATTTACAAATACTTTTTTGCCAATCTGTGTAGAAAGCGTTACCCCAAAACGATCTGCTGTATCTTGATCTGCTGTTCTGTCGCCTTGCACATAATTGATACCCACTTGAAATTTACCATCATCATCTTTAAAAATCTGATCGAATAAACTGGAAGCTTTTTCTATCAATAAATTTCCTGGAGCGTTACCTCCAGTATCTTGCTGACTAAAAAATGCTCCTTGAGTGATTAAAGAAAGGGCTTGAATTTCGGTACTTTGCCTATCGTTAATTTTATATTCCAACTCCGAACGTACAATCGAACTTAAATTAGGGTATTCTAAATCGAAACTTAAATCGGTCGAAATTAATTCTCCATTTAAATTGATAAAAACATCGACAGGAATATCTCTATTAATTGTTGGGTTTTCCAGCAAAATAGCAGGATTGGCATAAGTTTGGTATTTTGCTCTAACATTAAGGTTGGCATTCATCGGGTCGCCATCCCAAGTAATGGTCCCGCCTTCTTCAACAAGAAACTCTTTTTCTACCAATCCGCCGTATTTAAAATTATAAACTCCTTCGTAAACCGTAAAGTCACCAAACATTTTAAATTTTCCGTTGGTATTGATGGCAATGTTTAAGATTCCTGCTCCTCTTCCGCGTAAGCTGCTTCCCGTTTCTGGGTCTACTACCACCTCTACTTCGGCATCATCGGTAATATCGAGGTCAAAGAAGAGCTCGACGCCTTTTACTTCAGGAATAATCACTTCTTCCCCTTTTTCTCGGGCTTCTTTTTCTTCTGGAGTTAAAAAATGAATAAACGAATGATCTCCTATTACAGTTGCATCGTTCAACGGAATTTTAAAAACCGTGCCTTCTTCGGTCGTTGCTATAACTTCTACAAAAAGCTCATCAACCGGCCCAGTTATCGAAGCAAAACCACTAATAAAAGCGGTACCATAATACAAAGCATCTTCTGTTGGTGGAGTGTCTAAAACCAATAATCTATCGGAAGCTGTGAGCCCTAAATTCATTTTCCACTCAGCGAAATTTTCGTGCGAAATATCGCCGTTAATGACTCCTTTTGTGTTGTATTTGGTATCGGTGATATCAATCTCGTTGAAAATAAATTTTTGTTTCGACAAATCGATAATCGCATCTTCTTCAAAAGCTAAATCTACATTTAAGAGCGGAAAAGTTGCTCCTGCCTCACTTAAATTTATTCGCCCTTCGATATTTGGGTTGTTATAATCTCCCGAAATTTTTGCTTTACCTGTGGCAAATCCTCTAATATTTGTCAGAATTTCTGCTCCTAAGGCACTAAAAGCATCGAGTTTAAACTGCTCTAAACTTACATCGAGATTAATTTTCGGATTTTCGTCATCTACATTTATCGAGCCTTTGGCTTTTGCAAAATCATATTCGTCATCACGCAAAATCGCATCGATGTTATAGGAAGTCAACGAGTTATTTCCTTCGATATTAAGATTCAGGTTACCGTATTCGGTATCATTTATGGCTACACCCTTAATTTCCAGGCTACTGCTTGGGTAATAAATTCCTTCCCGTTGTAAAAAGTTAAGCTCACCATTTATTCTTCCGGCAAGATCTAGACTATCTATGGTTGGGGTAATTTTACCTAAATCGACATTGTTGAAATCTATTTTGATGTTTTTATAAGTCGTATCGGTCATTTTTGCACTTACGCCAATTACTTCATTTTGGTGACTAATCAATAAAGTATCTAGCGAAAAACTCTTCAAATCTTTATTGATGACAATTTTTTGGTTGTTGCTATTGCTTGCATTGATGTTCCACTTACTTTCTTTAAACTGAAAATCTGATTTTTTAAAACCAAGTACAGACTCATTATTTTCGTTAATTGTGTGGTATAAACTCAAATTAAAATTATCTACATTGTTGGTTCCCCCTTTAAACCTGCTTCTTACAAAAAGCGTATCGTTAAGCGTTTTGTTAATCAAATTGAAATCTGAAGCGTTATAAAAACCAGCATTGATGCTATCTATTTCTACAAAAGCATTAAAAAGCGGGTTAGAATTATCTATCTGAACATTTATTTCCCTAAAGGTGTTGTTAGCATATTTTATGTAAGGCGATTTAAAATTAAACTTAAAGTCTTTTTCGTCAGATTCTACGCTTCCGCGGAAATAAGTTTCGTTTTCAAAGCTCAAATCGGGTACAAATATCTCAACACCTTTGCTATAAATATCAAAATCGAAACTCAAATACTGGTGTTCTTCTATCGGTATCGGATTGTAATTGGTATATAAACTTCCTATAGAGTTCTCGAACATCGCAGGAACTTCTGCAATCTTAAATTTTCCTCGTAATTCTCCTTTTAAAAAGTCAGGGGAATTTACCAAAATAATACGCTCATCATTTTCAAAATTAGAAGTAATCGTTAGCGTATCAAAAACGTAATTTTTGGTCTGGTTTTGGTAATTTGCACTCGTAAGTTGAATATCGCCAACCACATTATCTATGGTTGTTCCGCGCATATCGATGTCTAATTTTCCTTTAAAAATAGACAATGAATCTCGTTCTATAAACTTCAAAGCATTAAGGTTTGCTTTTTTGATATCAGCATCAAAATCATAAATATTTTGATTTTCAGAAATATCAATCAAACCATCAAAATCCAATTCTAAATTCGGGTCGTTTATGGTGACAATTCCGTTAAAAATAGGATTTTTTAAATTTCCGGAAACCTTGATGTTTCTATAGGTATATTTATTGAAAGTAAAGTTTTTAATATTTCCTTTTAAAGTCGTATTTACACTTTCTGGCGTAAAACCTACACCATCGACGACCAAATCAAAAGAGGTTTTACCTAAAGAGTTGTTATTCAGTAAACGCCCTAGATTGAAATTAGAAATCGCTATTTTTCCATTATAGGATGCATTGTCAAAATTCTTGATATCACTTAAAGTAATGTCTAAATTAGCATTTCCTAATTGCGTATAAACCAATGAGTTTGTTTTTACGTGTAACGGACTTGCTTCTAATTCTCCTTCTAACCGGATGTTACCAATTTGTTTAATTTCTTGCGGTAAGGTTTTTCCTAAGACATTGGGTAAAAAATTGACCAAGTCGTAATAATTAGTTTCCAGGTTATTAAAGTTTCCTGTAATTAAAATAGCATCAGGATTATCAGTCAGTAAATTTTTCAAATGGATGTCTCCATCAATTACCGTTCTGTCCATTCCCGTCATTTGCCAATTGTCTAATTGCAAATCGTTGAGTGTTCCCGAAAGGTTTCCTTCAAAATAAAGTGTTCCTTCCTGATTGACTTCGTTATAGAGTTTATACAAATCTGCATTAGCGAGTTTAGAACCCTCAAAATCTGCCTTCAAGTTAACCTTGTTTTCAAAATCAGACAGACCTTCTACTTGTTCGTAAAGTAATGAAACATCACCGTTGAGCAACGATTCTGGTGTTTGCAACACCATATTTTTAAGCTCTATTTTATCTTGTGTGTAAGAAAATTTAGCAGTTAATTGTTCGATATCAAAACCCCTATTTTCTTTTCCATTAAGTTTATGGATGTTTACGAAAACATCTGAATTGTCTACCAAAAGATTCTCTGCGTTGATGTTGAGTTGGTCTAAAAATAAAATTTCTGAATTCTCCAGATTTTCGTCTACATAGCTGTATTGCCCATTGATAACATCTATTTTATCCAAGTTTAAGCTAAAATCTGACGTCGAAGTCGTGTCTTTAGAAAATTTACCCACAAAAACATTGAGATTGTCATTCTCTTCACCTTTGTAACGTCGCATATGCAATTCTAAACCATCCGCATCGGCATAACCAAAATCAAGTTGTGTTCCGCTGAGAAGTCCTGGTAAGTTGAGTAAAACCGTATTGAGTTGGTCTGCTTTGATGAGTTTGTTCTGATGATGGTCTTTGATGAGCACATCTTGTAAAACCACTTCACCGTCATAAGAAAGACTGATTTTCCCAACATTGATATCTACATCATAAGTTTCCTTTAGGTTTTCAGAAACTTTTTTTCCGACGTAAGTCTGCACGCTAGGGATAGAGAAAAGCAAGACAATTACTAATAAAAGTAATAAAATAACAACGAAAATCCGCCCTAATATTTTTATTGCTTTTCTAATACAGGTTCTTTTTTAAAAAAATGATGAATTCAGCAGAATAATCTTAATTTTGTTCTTTGTCAAATATCAAAAAATATTGTACAAAGTAAGTGACTTTTTCAATATTATTAACAACTTTTATGCCTAATCAAACGATTTATATTTTAAGTATCGAATCTTCTTGCGATGACACTTCTATTGCGGTTTTAAAAAACCAGACTGTGTTAAGCAATGTTGTAGCTTCGCAAAAAGTACATCAGAACTATGGTGGTGTTGTACCAGAGTTGGCTTCGAGAGCACACCAACAAAATATAATTCCGGTAATGCACCAAGCATTAAAAGAAGCCAAAATCGAGAAAACCCACATTTCAGCAATTGCTTTTACACGCGGACCAGGTTTGATGGGTTCACTTTTGGTGGGTACTTCGTTCGCCAAATCTTTAGCAATGGCATTAGAGATTCCTTTGATTGAAGTCAACCACATGCAAGCACATTTGTTGGCACATTTTATAGATGATGCAGGACAAGAAATACCAAGTTTTCCATTTCTGGGCATTACAATTTCGGGCGGTCATACCCAAATCGTAAAAGTAACTCATCATTTTGAGCTCGAAGTAATTGGCGAAACACTCGACGATGCCATTGGTGAAGCTTTTGACAAAGGAGGAAAAATGCTTGGCTTATCTTATCCAGCAGGGCCACAAATCGATAAATTGGCAAAGCTCGGTAATCCGAAAAGCTTTGATTTTCCTATTCCCAATGTAAAAGAATTGAATTTCAGCTTTAGCGGCTTAAAAACAGCTCTCCTCTATTTTATCCAAAAATCGCAAAAAGAAAACCCAAATTTTATTGAAGAAAATCTAGCTGATATTTGTGCTTCGTATCAATATACCATTGTGAAAATTCTCACCAATAAAATCAAGAAAGCAGTAAAACAAACCGGAATTAGAGAAATTGCCATTGGTGGTGGTGTTTCGGCAAACCGTGAGATTAGAGAGACCTTACAACAGTTAGCTCTAAAACACCATTGGAAAGTTCATATCCCTAAATTTGAATATACTACAGACAATGCAGCGATGATTGGTATAGTGGGTTATTACAAATATTTAGAAAAAGATTTTTGTGGTTTGGATGTAACACCTAAAGCCCGGTTTGGGTTTTAAACAAAGCAAAATATGCAATTATTTTTTAATTCGAATATTAAGGTAAGTGATAAGGAAGTCTTTTTTGACCGGGAAGAAAGCAAACACATTGTCAAGGTTTTACGAAAGCAAGAAGGCGACATATTGCATGTCACTAATGGTTTAGGAAGCTTATTTGTTACCGAAATCATCTTGGCAGACATTAAAAAATGTAAGGTAAAAATTATAGAAATTATTACCGGAAAGCCAAAAAACTATCGCTTACACATAGCCATTGCCCCTACCAAAATGAACGATCGGTTTGAATGGTTTTTAGAAAAAGCAACTGAAATTGGTATAGATGAAATTACACCATTGCTCTGCGAACATAGCGAACGTAAAGTTTTAAAACTAGACCGAGCAGAACGCGTGTTGCAAAGTGCACTCAAACAATCGTTGCAATACACTTTACCGAAAATAAATGAGATGCTTTCTTTTGAGGAGTTTATTCAACAACAATCGGGCGAAAATTTATTTATTGCCCATTGCGGGGATGATCATCAGAAACAGTTTCTAAAAGATGTAGTGCTAAAAAATCAAACCTATACCCTTCTGATTGGTCCAGAAGGTGATTTTTCTGAAAATGAAATCAAATCCGCTTTAAGTCAAAATTTCAAACCCGTAAGTCTGAGCCATACAAGATTACGTACAGAAACTGCGGCGATTGCTGCTACACATACATTTGCATTATTAAATCTCGAATAATTTTTATATTTTCAACGTATGAATAAAATCCTAAAAATTATTTTCCTTTTTTGTTGTAGCAGTGTTTTTTCACAACAAATTGCGGTTTTAAAATATAATGGAGGTGGCGATTGGTACGGAAATCCAACTGCTTTACCCAACTTAGTTAATTTCTGCAACCAGCAGATCAACACCAAAATAGATACTAAGATTGCAACGGTTGAAGTTGCAAGTGTTGAGCTTTTTAATTATCCTTTTGTGCATATGACCGGTCACGGAAATGTAGTTTTCAACGATCAAGAAATCAAAAACTTGCGAAACTATTTATTAAGTGGCGGTTTCTTGCATATCGACGACAATTACGGGATGGAACCTTATATCCGTAAGGAAATCAAAAAACTTTTTCCGAATAAGGATTTTCAAGAGATCCCTGCTAATCACCCTATTTTCAATATGGCTTTTCCGTTCCCCAACGGTTTACCTAAAATACACGAACACGATAACAAAATGCCTCAAGCTTTTGGAATTTTTGAAAACGAAAAGCTCATTTTGCTATTCACCTACGAGAGTGATTTAGGTGATGGTTGGGAAAATCAAGAAGTGCATAACGACCCTGAGGAAGTTCGTCAAAAGGCTTTAAAAATGGGAGCTAATATTATAAAATACGCTTTCACGGAATAAATGAACGAACAATTAACTCACCTTCAAAATAAGTTTGCACAAAAGGAATTTCCTCTTGTTTTATTGCTCGATCATATTTCTTCTCCAGCAAACTTAGGTAGTATTTTTAGAATTGCAGATGCTTTTGGAGTTCAAAAAATTTATATCCACGAAAGTGTTGATGTTTTTACAAGCAATCGTTTTAAACGTGTGGCAAGATCGACACAAAACTGGATAGCTTATGAAACTTTTTCAGATAAAATAGCACTTGTTCAAAAACTTGTAAAAGATGATTTTGATATATTTGCTTTAGAAATTACCGAAAATAGCCTACCTATACATCAAATAAAATTTGCAAATAAGAAAATTTGTTTGGTACTTGGTGACGAAAAGTATGGTGTTTCGCAAGCGATTTTAGAAAAAGTAAATACGGCTTGCCATATTGGTATGTTTGGAAAAAACAGTAGTATGAACGTAAGTCAAGCAACAGCCATTGCTTTGTATGAAATCACCCATCAACTAACATCTATTTAATTTATTATGAGAGCAAAAACCATTGCGGGCGGAATTTTAAGAGCTTTAGGTGTTATTTTAGCGATCGGTATTTTATGTCTTTTTATATATAAAATACAATCGGTATTGGTTTATATTGCTGTTGCCGCCGTCATTTCGCTTATCGGTAGACCAATTGTATGGTTTTTAAAATATAAACTTAAATTCCCCAATATTCTCGCCGTCATAACAGTGCTGGTATTAGTCTTATGTGTCTTTGCCGGAATTATGGGGCTTTTTGTTCCTATTATATTGCAACAAAGTGAAAACCTGGCGCATATAGATATCGACACTTTTCGCCACGATTTGTACGAGTTGAATCAGCAGGTGAAAGAGTTTTTAGGAGTTCGTCAGCTAGATTTAGTGCAAGGATTGAAGCGAACCAGTTTTGTTCAGAATTTTGACTTTCAGTTTATTCCAGATTTTATAAATCTTATCTTTGGTGGAATTGGCACTATTCTCATCGGTTTATTTTCAATTGTTTTTATTGCCTTTTTCTTATTAAAAGACAGCAGGTTAATGCTGGATAGTATTTTGGTTTTTTCTAATACCGGTGAAGAAGAAAAGTTTAAAAATGTATTCAATAAAATCAAGCATTTGTTATCTCGTTATTTTGTTGGACTCACCTTTCAGATTTTTATATTATTCGTCTTGTATTCTGTGCTACTCTTGGTGTTTAAAATAGATAATCCTATCGCTATTGCCCTGATCTGCGCGGTTCTGAACATTGTGCCTTATTTAGGACCTATTATTGCAGGTGCTTTAATGGCTTTAATGGTGGTTTCTACGCACTTGGGTACAGATTTTTCAACCGTTATTTTTCCAAAATTAATTTATGTCATGAGCGGTTATGCAATTGCCCAGCTTATCGATAATTTTATTAACCAACCGCTTATTTTCGGAACCAGTGTGAGGTCACATCCCTTGGAGATATTTTTAGTGATCCTCATTTCCGGTATTCTTTTTGGCGTCATCGGAATGGTGGTAGCAGTTCCTGTTTATACCGCTATTAAAGTAATAGCCAAAGAAACTTTTAGCGAATATAAAATTGTAAAAAAACTTACTAAAGATTTATAATGAATCTTTTACTCATACAAAAAGAAGTACAAAATTTTATCAAAGAAAATCTTAACCAAGATTTAGCTAAAGTTATTCTAAAAGGCAGCCCTTTTCAAGGGGTATCTATTCAGGAAATTGCACAACAGATCAATGGTTTTCATAAATCCAAAAACAAGTTACCCCTTTGGTGCAAGACAAAAAATATTTTTTTTCCACCTTCGCTCAACCTCGAGCAAAGTTCTTCTGAAGCGACTGCAAAATATAAATCAGAACTGATTTCCAATAGTAGAATAGCCGATCTAACAGGTGGTTTTGGTGTAGATAGTTATTATTTCTCTTCCAAGCTTGATAATGTTTATTACTGCGAAATCAATAAAGATTTATACCAAATTGCAGGTTATAATTATCAAATTTTACCACCAAATAACGGAAAAATCCATTTTTTTAATCAAGACGGAATTGAATTTATCGAAAGTTCAAAACATCATTTCGATTGGCTTTACCTCGATCCTGCTCGTCGTGATGATGCGGGTAAAAAAGTGATTAACTTTGAGCAATACACCCCCAATATTTTAAAGCATTTTGATTTATTTTTTGAAAAAGCAGACCACATGCTCATCAAGACCTCTCCATTACTCGATTTGACAAAAGGCATTGAAGCATTAAAATTTTTTGTACAAGAAATACACGTAGTTGCGGTAGATAATGAAGTAAAAGAGCTTCTTTGGATATTAAAAAATAAAGAAAATAAAAATCCGAAAATCACTTGCGTGAATATAAAGGAGGAAGAAAATGATGTGTTTTATTCAAGTCAAGAGGAAGAGAAGAATACTTCAGTAGATTTTTCTGAACCAGAGCAGTATTTATATGAACCAAATTCCAGCATTTTAAAAGCTGGATTTTTTAAAGCTATTACTGAAAAATATCAATTACAAAAAATTGCTGAGCACAGTCATTTATATACCAGCGAAAAAAAAATAGATTTCCCTGGAAGGGTTTTTAAAGTCCTACAAAATCTTACGTTAGATAAAAAAAGCCTAGCACTACTTCCGCAAAAAGCAAATGTTTCTACCCGCAATTTTCCTTTGGCTGTTGTTGCGATCAAAAAGAAGTACAAAATAAAAGATGGCGGAAAAGAATATCTATTTTTTACGCAAAACCAACAAAAACAAAAAATAGTGATTCACTGTCAAAAAATCTAACGTAAATCTACTAAGCGCTGTGGTTTACGATGGTTTTCATTAAAAATAATTTTATGTAAATCACTCGATTCCATAAAAATAAGGTTTGGTTTTACCCGAAGTTGACTTTGCATATATTCCTCTATTTCTTTTAGATTATAATTTTCATTTAGAAAAGAAATTTTAATATCAATTTCATCATTCAAAAATTCATCTTTTTTAATGATAATTTGGTAATCTTCAATTAGCTCAAAATAATTGAGCGCATTATCAATTTGTTGCGGGTATAAACTTGTTCCTTTATATTTTATCATCTGCTTTTTTCTTCCTAATACCGAAGAAATGAGATTTGTCCCAGTTTCTGAATAAGTTTCACTAATCTTTTTAACCATATCGCCAGTTGCAAAACGAACTAAAGGCATGGTTTGTATTTTTAAAGGTGTCACTACCAATTCGCCAATTTCACCTTGAGCCACTTCTTCCCCATTATCGTCAAGAATTTCCGTAAAAATAAGTTCGTTTTGAATGTGTAAGCCCTGATGTTTTGGACATTCAGAAAAAGCGGTACTCATTTCGGTACTGGCATAAGTAGAAAACAACTCAATATTCCATAAAGTATTTATTTTTTGTGCTAGTTTGGTAGGTTGATTGTTGGCATCTCTTAATGCTTCGCCAATACAAATAGCCGCTTTCACGGAAGTTTTATTAATATCTATACCGTTTTTTTGTGCATAACTGGCTAATTTAAGTAAAAACGAAGGAACACAAACCAAGTAGGTAGGCGAAAAACGCTCGATACTTTCCCATTGCAATTGCGGCAAACCGCTACCCGCACGAACCACCGAAGCACCTAACTTGCGAAGACCTAAAAAATAGGCCAGTCCAGCCATAAACCTGCGATCTAAGGTGGTCATAATCTGAACAACATCATTTTTGGTTACCCCTATTTGTTGAAAAGACAATTCTTCATTAAGTGCCAAGCGCTGTAAATCATGCTCATTGAGTGCAAAAGAAACAGGGCTTCCTAGAGTTCCCGACGTCGTTACCCAGTCAATGATTTCGTTTTTTGGCACACTCACAAACTCCTGGTTGTATTCTGCCAATTGTTCTTTGCTGGTAAGTGGTAATTGCTTAAAATTTGCTAACGTAAAATCATTTGCATCAAAACCATGTTTGCTGAACCATTGCTGATAGAAAGGTGAATTTTGCTGTACATACAACAGTTGTTCTTTTAATAATTGTTGCGATTTTTCCACTTAAAATTTACGTTTAGATTTTCTTAATTGCTTTTTTAAATACTGTAAATCGGGTTGGGTTGTTACTTCTTTGGTCATTGCAATTTGGTAATACTTAGAAGCTTCTTCAAATTTCTGATGCTCAAAATAATAATCTCCTACATATTTATAGGTTTCCCAAAATTCTGGGTTTAAAGCCACAAAACTTTCTACATAATTATCTTCTAGCCACAAATTATTCTCGATTGCATCGGTGATTTTTTTTCGCTCAAGGCGAAATTTCTCGTAGTTTTTATAACTCTGTGTTGTTAGAAATGAATCTGCAGGAATAGTTAATTCCGGTATCAGCTTTTCATTGTGAAGACCTGTTTCAAAATCCGCGAAAGCACTACCGAGATCGTAAGCGATAAATTCCCCTAATTGATAAGGCTTTGTTGAAACCCAAAATCGCAATTTATTTGGTTGAAAAACAATACTGTGATGTGCCAATAATTGATTGATGGCAAGTTCATTTCCAAAACCCAATTCATTGTTATCAACTCCTTTTTTATCTCTTAATATTTCAACCGCTTTGGTAGGATTTATCTTTTCTTCTTCATTTATCAATTCTTGTAAACGTAGAAATCTTGGTTGTGTATGACTTTCTTCAATAGTTATCAGATTCCGTTTATCATCTTTATAATTTTCGCTCTGAAAATGATTGGTACAAAGCAATTTATCTGAATTTTCAACTTCATACACACCAAAGTTTTTAGGTGAAAGTTCGATAAGTACAGCCTTATTTTCTTTAGCACTTCCTACCATAATCGCTTCCGAAACAAAAACTTCTTTGTTTTTTGCAATTTCAATTGCTTCTTCTATCGAATTGGCATATTGTAAAATCTCTCGAGTTACCAAAGCAATTGGGGTTTTGGCGCTCCAAGGAATTTTAGATTTCCCGGCATTGATGGTAACGGTAATTCCCTTTTCGTTCATTCCGCTTACAACACCTATAAAACCTGGCCAAGTGAGCATTGTAAATTTATTTCCTGTATCTGGGTTGATAAAAGCAACGATTTTTTCTTCGGCAAAATCGTCGCCAGCATAAAAATCGAAATTTCTACCCAATAATAAATTTCCGTCGTAAGACTTGTCTCCCCAAACCGCAAACGAAGTACAACCTACCAACATCAAATCTTGTAAAGCGTGACCAATATCGTGAGCCGCGTGCAAATACAAAGCTCTTTTATACGGATGAGCCAAATCGTTGTATTTTGGCGTCATGTATTGCGAAAGGGCAAAAATTTCTTTTTTGTACTCTTCTAAAACATAATAGTCGAGATGTCTGTTGTAATAAGCCGTGATTTTTTTGAGTAAATTCATGCGTTGTTCAGGCACCAAACTTTCTACTTTTTCCAAAAAAATTTGCTCTTGTTTCTGCATTAATTCTTTGGTAAGTATACCAATTGCCGTTCCTCTTTCTAATGCATCACCTTCGATGTACATTTCCCAAATTCCGTATTGATTTTTTAAAAGCGAATTGTTTTTATAAACTTTTAAATTTTCTCCATAATTTTTAGCAAAATGATGAAGGGTGTCAAGTTGATAATCAGGAATATTATTTAATGACTTTTTGATTCCACAAGAGGTGAAGAGCAGGAAAGATAAAATTATATACAGCCAACTACTTCGCATCGACTTCAACTTCTTTTTTTATCTTATCGACTAAATACTTCATTCCTACTATTTCGCTACACGTAATTACGGCACTTATGGTAACGCCTAGAATTCCGTGCATATTGATGCTTTGACCTGTTAAAAATAAGTTTGGAATTTTAGTTTTGGCCGACAAAAAAGATTTCATAGGTTGGTTGGCATCTTTTTCATAACCATACATCGAGCCCTCATAACTCCCAATATAATCACGGTAAGAAAGTGGTGTTGAAGTATGAATAGATAAAATTGCTTCTTCTAATCCCGGTAATTTTTTGGCTAATTTTTTAATAAAAACCTGCGCTTTTTCATTTTTAAATTCATCATAAGATTGACCACGTTCATTTTCTTCTGCGACGGTATTAAAAGAATTTTCCCAATTTTTTACTTCATCGAAAGACATATAAGCAATTGCAGTAATTGTATCTGCAAAACCTTTGTTTTTGGCATCTTCGCTCATCGCAAACATATAGGCTTCTGGCCAAGACGCTTTTGTGTGATTTTGAGTCGTCCAAACATTTTCAGGACTGTTGATATAATAAGTATTATAATTTTTATACCTAATGCTTTTAGGTTTTAGTACCAGATATAAACTAAAAGCCGAAATACCATTTTGTTGTGCTTTTACCCTTTTGTAATACGCCTTTCTAATGTGTTGTTTTCCGATTAAATCCACTACGGTTTTTGGTTCGATATTGGCTATAAATTGCTTTGCAAAAAAATTGTTTCCCTCTTTTGTTACAACACTTTTTAGCTGTTTGTTTTCATCGATATAAAACTCTGTGACTTCTTGGTATTTTAAAACTTTTCCGCCAAGAGCCCTGATTTCTTTTACCAAATGCTTTGCTATCTGACTTCCACCATTTACACACCGCCAAGCACTTTGAATATAGGAATTGACTGATAAAGCATGAACATAAAAAGGTGTTTTTTCTCCTATTCCTGCATAAAGCAAATTAGTTCCTGCTAAAACTCCTTGTAGTGTTTTGTCTGATGTTAGTGAATTGATATAGGCTTTTGCATTTAGCTGTAGAATCTCATCAGGATAAAAACTATTTTCGGCAGAAAGATTATATAACGGAAAAAAGCTACAAATTTCCTGTATTTTTTCCACGTAAGTACGAATAGCTTTTTTTTCATTAGGAAAATACTGTGACAATTGCTTGACAAAATTATCGTAGCCTTGTGCGTAAGGATATTCTATATGTGAGTTGTCAAATACAATACTGTCAAATTTATTTTCATCAAGTTTTTTGAGCTTTAGTTGGTCATAAATTCCAAAATATTTAAAATAATGGTAAAGGTTTTCGCCTGGAGCTAAGCCGCCAATGTAATGGACTCCTGTGTCAAATATTTTTTTATCGCGAACAAACGTCTGTAAATTTCCTCCAAATTGGTTGTTTTTTTCTAGAATACACACCTTGTAACCTTCCTTTGCAAGAATAACACCTGAAGCCAAACCGCCAAGTCCGCTTCCAATAATCACAATGTCGTAAGTGTTATTTTTCATGGGAAATCCGTTGATAAATCTGTAGGTCTTTTTGGTCGCTCATTAACTCAAAATCTTCTTTTGGCACCTCAAAATTAGCTTTTGCATTTACAATGGCAAATATTTGAGCGTTTTTAGTTAATTCTGAGATAAATATTTCCCTAAATATTACAACTTCAGCAAAAACTTGCAGACTTTCTGTTAAGTCAAACTTTAAGTTTAAGTGCTTCGTTGCAAATCTATTTTTTGCTATTTTTAAATCTTCATGCTGGGGTACACTTCCGTGGATTTTTTTAAATGGAAACTTCTGTCGGTAAAAAATAGTCCATAAACCATAATAATCATTAATTATAGAGATTGATTGGAATTGATTTGTTTTTTTTGCTATCTGCAAATGAATTTCAATATTTTCTTCATATTCTTTTTTTATTTTCTGTTGCAGCGAAGTGTATAAAAAATTATGCAAAATATATTTTTTAAAATACTTCTCGTTTTCTAGTGTATTCTTCAATTTCTGATATTCTCTTTTGAAGTATTTACTGATAAACTTTGTCTTTTCGGAGTAAGAATTACCATAGCTCAAATCACTATTTTTAATTTTTGGTAAAGCATTTAATGTAATTGAACTACCATATATAATAAAATCATTTTTAGGTAAAGCTTCACTTGTTCCATGAATAATGACAGGAATGATAGGTAAGCCAAGCTGTTCGGCGAGATAAAAAGCACCTTTATGAAAACGATTGATTTTATTATTTTTTGAACGACTTCCCTCTGGGAAAACAATAAGTGAATAACCTTCTGAAATTTTTTGTTGAAGCAAACTTAAATTGTCTTCTAAGTTTTTTTGAGTAGGTAAAAAACCAAATTCTTTGAGTAGCTTCCCAAAAATAGGCGAATTATATACCCAATCGTTCACTAAAAATATTTGCTTTTTATTTAATTTTCCTAAAGATAGGATATCTAAAAATGAGGCATGGTTGGCAATAAAAACCGCTGGTTTCTCCCAAAGCTTTTGCGAAATATTATATTTTCTTTGTTTTACAAAAGGATTGGTTCGCAAAACAGACCCCATTAATTTTGAGTTGATCCACGAAAGTGAGGTGAGTTTTTTTTGTTTTTGCTGTGGTGATATTCTCAGGTAAATTCTTCCGAAAAGTGAAACCAATAAAGCCCCTAAACCAAAGTACAAAAAACTTAAAAGTGAATGAACGGTTGTAAATAATTTTAAGGGAGCTAAACCTTTATTTGCTCTTTTTGTAATAAAAAGTGCAAATAAAAATGGTTGGATACTCATCGCAATCAAAGCTGAAAAACCTACTCCAATAATCGATATGGTGGCTACGGAATGCAATGCTGGATGCTTGGCAAAAATCAAAACACCAATACCGAGCAGTGTAGTTATCACCGATAGTAAAATAGAAGTCTTATAGGTTTTTAATTTTACCTCAGGATTGGTATATTTTTCTTGCAACCCGCTGGTTATAAATATGCTGTAATCAACCCCAAGACCAAAAATAAAAGTCGAAATAATGATATTGAGAATATTAAAAGAAATTCCCAAGTAATACATTAGCGAAAGCGATAAAACCCATGTCATAGCTATTGGCACAACCGTAAGTATAACCAATTCTATTTGGCGTAGTGCCAACCATAAAATGAGTAAAACCGCGATAAAAGAATACGTAATTAATCGGTTAAAATCGGTTTGAAGTAAACCGAGCAGTGATTCGTTAAGCCCTTTCCTGTTGAGCACATAAACATTTGTTTGATGCTCTAAATTTTCCTTTACTATTTCAGTGTGGCTGGGTTCTACTTGTGCAATAGAAACCACCGTGGCAAAATTATTTTCTGAGGAAGTATGAATATAATCGTCTAAATATAGATTTGAAATTTGCTGGTAATCTCCCAGTTTTATGGTTTTGAATTCTTTTTCTAATAATTGGTAAAATTCTTGGTAAATATTTTCTTTAAACCCATAAGCGCTCCCGAACTTTATGAGATGTCTTTTTACGTAGTCAACCTTGGTTGAATCCCAAAACTTTGTCCACTGTTCAATTTTTTGAAGTTGATCTTTCTCAGACAAAACTACACCACCAATACTGCTAAAATGCTTTAAACCATTAGACGAGTCTTGTTGTACATGTGCATAAAGTTGATGGTTGCTAATTAAGGCTTCATCAACCGTTTTACCATAACTCACTACATACAACGAGTTTTCATTTTCGGTAATCGCATTGATTCTATCTTCTGCCTGCTTGACTTCTATAGGTTGGTAATTGAGTTTTGAAATATCTTGTTGAAAATCTACTTCTTGATAAAAAAATAAACCTATCAAAAAGGCTAATCCTATAGCAGTCAGCAACCATTTTTGTTTCTGAAATTTTATACGGGCAAAATCATCGATAAATGTTTGAGGTATCGACTGCTTTTTCAAGACTACCAAAAACTGGGGAATAAGTATTAATGCAAAAAATGCTGTTGTTAAAACACTTACAGCTGTAAAAACACCTAAATCGGTTAAAGCTTCGCTATTTATAAACAACAAGCACAAAAAAGCAATAGCCGTGGTAATACTACTCGTTAAAATGGGCTTTGTTATTTCTTTGTAAAGATTTTCTATCGATTTGTTTTCACGAAAGTGTGTAAAGATATGTAGCGAATAATCGAGAGTAATCCCTAATAAAACTGCTCCTATACCCAAAGAAATCAACGATACGGTTCCTTTAAAAAGTGACAAAACAATAAGCGCAAAAATGGCTCCTAAAAGTGTGGGTAAAAAAAGTAAAATAGGTTTTATAAAACTTCTATAAAAATAAGTGAGCAACAAAAATAAAACCAGCAAGGCGATACTCACTGTTGTGGTAATATCAGATTTTATCTGTTTTTCATTGGCGTATGCATATAATTCTGCACCAAAAAAATCAATCTGGGTTTGCTGAAATTTTAGATTGAATTTTTCTTTTAATTTCTTTAAATCTATAATAAGTTGTGTTTTGTTTTCTTTTTCATCTACCGGATTGATAAACAACAACAAGTTTTTTTCATCTTTTGTAAGCAAATAATTTTGGTAAAGTTGATAGTTTTTACCGATTTGCATTTCTTGTAGCTTCTCAATTCCAATTAAATTGATGTGAAGCGGATCTTTCCTCGAGAACTGCTGTGATACAAAACCAATAGGCGAAATAATATTGTCATAGGTAGCCTTTACTGCCTTTTGTAAACTGTCTTCTGCTAGTCTTTGTTCTATAATGGTATAATCATTTTCATCAAGGAAAAAAGGCAAATTATCATACACAAAATGATAAGTTTCCAGTAGGCTTTGATCTTCAACCCTACCCTGTATTTTTTGAATATTACCAGAAGATTGAGCTTGCAGTTCCTCTAAAAAAGATTCCGCGAAAGCAACTAAACTATCTTTATTTTCTTTTCTATCTTGATAGATATGCAGCACGATTTTATCTCTAAAATCTATTGTATTAAGGATATTTTGCGTGGTTTGTGACGCTTTATTTTTTGGGATTAAATCGGTAATCTCTTGACGGAATTCTAACTGCTGAAACGCTAAATAACCTGTAATGAGAAAAGTAAAAAGCAACCCTGCTCCTAACCATTGGTTTTTCTTAAAAAAAGAAAAAAGTAAAAGAAAAAGTCGCGGCATCAGGTTATTTTTTATTCGTTATCGAAAATATAAAATAAAAAATAATCCCGAGAAACAAACTCGCAGCAGTTGCAAAAACAAAAGCACCAAAAATATATTGCCTGATGTTGAGAAATGAACCTATATTTTCGCTAATGCTCTCTATACTCACCGAAAAATCTAGTGATTTACCCATCAATAAGCCTCCAAAATGATAGCTAAAAAAGACGATAAACGGAATTAGTGGCGGCAAACTTATGTTGGAAGCCAAAAAAGAAATAGCTTTATTGAGTCTAAAAACTTGTGCTAAAAACAAAACAAGTAAAGTTTGAAAACCCCAAAAAGGAGATATCCCAACAAAAATACCCAACATCAAAGAAAGTGTTTTCTTTAGGGGGCTTTCCTTCACTGAAATTAATTTTCTGAACCAATTTTTTCTATTTTTTGCATCCTTGAAGTTAGCTAACCAATTTCTAGGAAAAATATAGACCAAGGCAGTTGCCACCAAAAAAGTATTGAGAACGCTTATTCTAAAAAAATCCTTGAATGGCCTAAAATGACTCACCCGTTCTTCTGGGTCATAAAGTACTTTTACAGGAACATTTTTCACCTCTACTTTCCGCCAAGCAGCTTTTACAATTGCCTCTATTTCAAACTCAAACCGATTGGTAAAAAACCGTATATCATTCATTTCCTTGACAGGGTAAAGTCGATAACCACTTTGTGTATCTTCAAGCTGAATTCCCGTTTCTATCCAAAACCAAAAGTTAGAAAACTTGTTTCCGAAACTACTTTTTTTGGGTATATTGGGTCCGGTCATGGTTCGAGAACCAATCAATAAAAGATGTTTTGTGGTTTCTTTTTTTAAAGCTTCTAAAAAAACATTTAAGTCTGAAGGGTAGTGTTGACCATCTGAATCGATCGTGATGACAAAATCGTAACCTAAATCTTCTGCTTTTTTAAAACCCGCTTTAAGGGCTTCGCCTTTTCCTTTGTTTTCACGAAAGTGAATTTGTGGATATGCGGAAAATTCTTTTAGTATTTCTGGGGTATTATCGGTAGAACCATCATTGACAATGATGAGGTTATTGGTGTAATTTAAAACCCCAGAAACAACTCTTTTTAGCGTTTTATGATTGTTGTAAGTTGGTATAATTACCCCGCAAGATAAGTCGTCGAACTGTGTTTGTAATTTTGGTGTAACTTCACTCAAATTAACTTTGCTTTAGGGTTAACCTTACTTTGGCAGCGGTTTGGTTTTGATGAATCATTTCGCCTTTGAGCGAAATATTTTCTTCTAAATTTAATGTTATTTTTAAAGTAACCTCTTCACTTTCTGTTGGGTTGATTACTTTTAAGAATTTAATTTGCTTGACTTCACCAATCAAAAGTTGTTTTTGCAAATAAAACGCTACTTCTTCTTTAAATAATTGGGTGATTAAAACCCCAGGCAAAACCGGCATTTCAGGAAAATGTCCTTTAAAAACTTCGTGCTGTACGTTGAGTTTTAAGGTAGTTTCGAGTTGGTTTTCTTCATTTGACCGGTGAAGAACTTCAGTAAAATTAGCTAAAAGTGTTTTCAAGATTGATGTATTTCGCCATAAAAATATAAATTATATGCCAAAAACACTATCCGCAACAGGTAGATTGATTTGCATCTCTGTAAATTTAATTTCTGTGATGTCCTCAGATAAATCAACTAACTTTACTTTTTTAATGGTATATTCTCTTGTAAATGTGATTTCTATATTTTTGAAAATTTCTCTCAAGCTTTCTTCATTGGGTAACATTTTTACCGTCACTAAGCCTTCTTTTTTATAAAAACTAGCTTTAAAATCAGGATTGTTTAAAATTTTTCCGTTCATACTTTGGGTAAGCAAACCTACTAGGTTTTCAAACATTTTGTTTTGATCTACTTTTATTTCTCTAGCTTTTCCATTATTCTTTACAAACAGACTTCCATCTTTAAAAATGATCGTGTTTTGATCTGGTTTTGTATAACTCCACTTTAGCGTTTTAGGTTCTTTATAGAATACTTCTCCCTCGCTTTTTACGGGGTTTTGCATATAGCTTAAGTATTTGTTTTGCACAAAACCACTTTGCATGGTTTTTACTGATGCAGCTTTTTGTTCAACTTTATTTTTGAAAACAGAAATTTCTGAATCACTCATTTTTTCCTGTGAAAAACCTAGTTGTACAATAAAAAATAATAGGATTAAAACTTTAATCTTCATAAGCTTTAAGGTTTAATAATTGATCTACGGTAACCGATTTTAAATTTTTATTTTTTAAGAATAACAATAACTGCTCCAAAATGACATTGGTATGCATTTGACTATCATGAAGCAAAATAATATCCCCTTTTTTTACTCGGCTGGTAACGCGCTTTAAAATAATTTTTTTACTAGAAATAAGTGTGTCAAAACTTCTAATACTCCATCCTATCGGGGTTAACCCTGTTTTTTGTAGTGCTCTTTTTATTTTTGGATTAGCATTTCCAAAAGGGGTTCGGTAAAGCTTGGAAATAAGACCACTATGGTTTTTTATTGCTAGATTACAGCTTTCTATTTCGTTTACCACGGTTTTAGTACTCAAAAAACCATAATTTTTAGGATGCGAATAAGTATGGTTGGCAACCGTATGACCTTTAGCGATAATTGCTTTGAAAACCTCTGGTCTTTCATCTATTTTATGACCTATACAAAAAAAAGTGGCTTTCGCATCAAACCTATCTAAAATGTTTAGTATTTCTAGGGTGTTTGCTGTAGGGCCATCATCAAAAGTAATCGACACTTCGTTTTTTAAAGTGCTTTTGTTGTGATGGTAAGCCTCAAAAAAGTAATTCCAACGCACAATAGTTGCTCCTGCAAAAGTGACTGCCAAGTATAATAGCAACAAGTAGATCAAAGAAATAATTGGTAAAATTGATTGATAAATCAACACCAAAACAATGATAAAGATTACAAAAAAAAGAAGATTGACTACCTTGTACTTCATAGGTTTTGTACTAAAATAAAGCTGTGCTCTTTTCCGTTATTTTGATTGTAAATCAATACATTGTTTAGTCTTTTTCCGACTGTTTTTCCATACAAAAATTCCGTAGGAATTTGTTGATTTTTAAAACCATAACAAGCCAACCAAAGGGCAAAACCATTAGTCGTATAAAACTCCCCTATCTTATTTTTATACGTGTAAACTGCACTATTGTGAAATGTTTCCTGCAAAATACCATAGTAATTATCAAGATATTGATCAATTCCTAAAATCACAGCATCAATATCATTTATTTGCAATTTATTTCTTTCTAAAATCTCATTGATTTTGGTCTGTAAGTTTTCTGCTTTCAATTCGCTTACAAGCTCAATAGATTTTATTTGGGCAACACTTTCGTTATATTTTTGATTAGCAACCATAAAAAAATGAGCTCCTTCCCCAAAATTAAATGTACTTTCGGGGTGTAAGAACTGGAGATGTTCTTCTGTTTTTGGTGAAAGTTCGTCGACACCTCCAACCAAAATATTTTTCTCTTCAGAAGAAGCAAGTTCTAATTGTGCATCAATCAATGCACTTTCCAGTGAAAGCGAGTTTTGCACAAATGTCATATTATAAGCTTTGCAATCGAGTAAAATGGCCAATTGACCTGCAACAGTATTGTGTGTAGACTGTATGAATTTCGTTGGTGACAACAAGGTTTCGTCTTCTAAAAGCTTTTCTAAAAAAGCATCCGAATCAGCTTTGCAGCCCATTCCGGTTCCTACAATTACTCCGTTCAGGTTTTTATGATTTGCTTGTGAAATAACTTGTTGTGCAGCCACTGCACTCATTTTTACCGAAGGTGACATACGGCGTAAAGCAGCACCTTTGATGTAATTTTTATAGTCTTGATAAGCTTGTCTTTTAAAAGGAACCGCTACAAAACCAGCCTCAAGAGAAAGCTCGTTTTCTCCCGCTTTGGTCAATGTATTAATAGCTGAAAATCCGTTGATATACATCATTTAAGCTTTTGAAAAAATTAAAGATGAACAATTACCTCCAAAACCAAAAGAATTGGACAAAACGTGATTGATTTCCTTTTCAACAAAACCCGTTTGGGGTTCAAAACCGATTTCTTCTATTTTATCTTGAAAATTTAAATTAGGAAAAATACACTGCTGTTGTATAGCCAAGGTAGAAAAAACCGCTTCGATCGCTCCTGCAGCAGCTAAAGTATGTCCTGTAAAGGCTTTGGTGCTACTTACTTCGGGGATTTCACTCTCAAATATTTTTGAAATGGCAATTCCTTCCGATAAATCATTATTGTAAGTTGCCGTACCATGAGCATTGATATAATCGATATCTCTTGTTTCTAATCCTGATTTCTCCAGTGCTTTTTGCATCGTTAAAAAAGAACCTTCTCCCGTTTCTGAAGAAGCAGTTTGATGAAATGCGTCATTGGCATTTCCGTAACCAGAAAGATACGCCAAAATAGGTTGATTTCGCTTTAAAGCGGACTGTTCTGATTCTAGAATCAAATAAGCAGCTCCTTCGCCTAAATTGAGTCCTGTCCTGTTTTTATCGAAAGGCATGCAAGGTTTTTCTGATAGAATTTTTAAGGAATTAAAACCGTTGATGGTAAATTTAGACAAGCAATCGGTTGCTCCTGCCAGAACAATGTGGGCCTGGTTATTTTCGATAAGTTTTGATGCTTTGATAATCGCATTGGCTCCCGAAGAACAAGCGGTACTAATCGTGGTGGTATAATTTTTTAAACCCATGGCTTCGGCCATAGTATTGGTTGTAAATCCGGGATGTTGTGCTTCAATATATTTATTTTTAGGAGAGTTTTCTTTGAACTCCTTCCAATACTTTTCTGAAAAATCCATTCCGCCAACACTGGTTCCGTTGATAAAACTCAATTCACCAATCAAATTCAAATTGGCTTGCTTGATAGCTTGTTTGACAGCGAATAAACCCAAAAGTGAAGCTCTGGTAAAATTATTTTTCTTTGGTAGGTCTAAAGCTTCTTCAAGTTGTTGATTGGTAAGTTTTATTTCACCGAAAGGTAAATTATCATGAGCAGTCTCTAATAAAGCCAACTTCCCTACTCCTGATTGCTTATTTTTTAAAGAAAAAAAATGTTCTTCAGCATGATTGCCAATAGCAGAAATAATTCCTAAACCTGTAATGGCAACTCGCATTTTTATTGGTTTTTCTCAATAAATTGAGCGATGGTTTCTATACTCTCAAAGATTTCTTTCCCTTGTTTAGGGTCAGTGATTTTGATTCCATAATCTTTCTCTAGCAGTACAATAATTTCTAAAGCATCGATAGAATCTAAGCCTATGTCATCACCAAAAAGCAAATCGTTATTACCAATATCTTCAACACTTAAATCTTCAAGGTTAAGGTTTTCTATGATTTTATATTTTAATTCTTCTCTTAAATTACTCATTGTTATGATATGCTTTTTTTAAGTTTTCCGGGGTAAAAATGTGCCTCGATTTTTCTTTATTTACACGGCATAAAAAAATATCGTAGGATTCTAAATTTACTTCTACCCAACCACAAACAATTTCTTGGGAACTTTTATTTTCCAACAAATTTTGGGTGTAATGATACACAAAATTACAGTCAAAATGCGGATTTATAAAGAAAAAGTTCTCTGAATTTAACTGATACATAATACAAACTTCACCCATCACAATATTTGGTAAAGTATATACAAAAATAGCCGGTGAAGCAAAATCGTTTATTATTTGCTGGTGATTGAAATCGCTAACTAAGCTACCTGATTTATTCTGAAAAACCAACCCTGTTTGGCTATTGATAGGCTTATTTTGCTGTAATATTTCGGTCGCCAATATGCCCAGTTTACATAAATCATCCATTTTATGGAATTTTGGATAGCTTATTTCCAGGAATGTATAGACTGCTTTTAAAAAGTCTTTTCTATCTACATTTATATCAGGCTGAAAGATTTTATCTCCGTTTTTAAAAACCTGATCATTTCTAATAATAACCGAACCTTGTATGTAAAAATTTTCTTTCAATACATTTCTTTTTGAAGCAGCATAGCAAAGTTAGAACCTCCAAATCCAGAAGCTGTTTTTAAAATGGTTTTGAGTTCTTTATTGATAGTTGCTTTTACGACATTCAATTGAATATTGCTATCTAACGCTTGTAAACCCATAGAAGAAAAAATCATATTGTTTTTTAAACTATAATTAGCAACAATCGTTTCCAAAAGTGTCGCGGCTCCTAACGTATGGCCAAAATAGGCTTTTAAACTGTTTAAAGGCACATCTTGCATCTCTAAACGATTAAAAGCTACCGACTCCATTTGGTCGTTAAAAAGTGTTGCGGTTCCGTGAGCAGAAATATAATCGATATCCTTTGTCGTTTTTTGAGCCAATGCTATAACTTTTTTCACCGACAAATACAAGCCTTCTCCTGTTCTCGAAGGCCCCGAAATATGGTTGGCATCATTGACGTTTGCTTCTGCCAAAATAGCTGTATTGATTCCTTTTATAGGCTGCTTTGAGAGCAACATTCCAGCGACAGCTTCTCCTATATTAATTCCTGATCTGTCTTTATCGTAAGGTCTGCAAATGCCTTCTGCTAAGGCTTGAAAAGAGTCGAAACCCGATAAGACAAATTCAGAAACCAAATCACCTCCCAACACCATCACATTTTCTGTAGTTTCTTTCTGAAGTAATTGTCGTGCCACCGAAATAGCTAAACCACTCGATACACAAGCATTCGAAACGACAACTGGTTGATGCTTTAAACCAAAAAATATTTGTAGAATTTCGCTTAAAGCGGAAAGTAATACCCTTTCTTCTGAAAAATCGTGGTTCTCGCCTAGTAAATAAATATTTCCTTTAGTGCTGGCAATTACCATTTCTAAAGTGTTTTTATCAATATCAGGGTTTTTATCAAACAATTGCTGTGTAGCCAACAGCAATATTTTTTCCAACTTCGTAAATGCGTTGATGTCTCCTATTTTTTGAAATTGTTGATTTATCAACTCTTCTTCAATAATAGATGTATAATAGGCTTTGCTTCCTATTCCATGTTTTTTTATAGCTGAGATCCCTTTGGAAATCTGTTGTATGTTTTCTTCGGTAGAAAACCCCAAAGCAGAAATGATGACATCATCTTTTATGTAGATTTTTTGGTTCAACACAATTGATATTTCTTTTGCCAACTCCTATAAAATTCAGGGATGACCAACGATAACTCATTTTGTTTATCAACATTTCGTTTATACACAAAAACCTGTATGGTTTCTCCTACACAGCAAAGTTGCTCATGTTGATTGTAAATCTCGTACTTAAAATGAATTTTAGCAGCCTGATTTTCGCATAAAAAAACTTTTACTGTAGCGGTATCGCCATACTTCAGTGAATATTGATGTTCGCAAAACGATTGAACAATAGGTAGAGAAAAACCCTCTTGTTCATAAATCGCGCTATAATCCAACCCATATTTTTTATTAAAAGCTTCTCTTCCATCTTCAAAATACACCAAATAATTTCCGTGCCAAACAATCTGAAGTGGGTCACAATCTTTAAACCTTACTCTAATTTTACATTCACTTTGAAGCGGTGTTAATGCTACATGTTTACTTCTTCTCATGATTTAAATTATGGAGTTGCAGTTTTTAATTTGGCCTCAGCTATTTTCTTATTCGATTCTGTAAAAACCTCTGTTTGGCAGAGTCTTATAGCTCCAAATTCTTGTATTACTTTAACTTTAGTTAAGATGTAAGAATTAGTTTTTGGAAGTTCGTATATCACCAAATTATCGATAGCACCTATAAAACCCATTTGTGATTTTTCTATACTGTTGAGGTAAGCCATGTAAATGCTTTGTAAAGCAATAGACTGCGCCATATTTTCTATCAAACCCACTTCTGACAAAAATCCACGCTGAACCAATATATTGTTTTCCTGAATGTAAAAACTACATACTGCTTCTTGATTATTTTGATGGATGATAGAATCTACCATCACAAAAGGAGTTTTTTGTGGTAATAATTCTTGTGTTTTACTTATCGGAATCAGATAATTAGTTGGATTCATAGCTATTGAACTCTTCCCAAAAGTCATAAAAATTAAACCATTGGTAAGGATATTTTTTGACCATTTTTTCTAAAGATGCAATATAATTATTTAGAATATTTTTTTTAGAAAAATCATCAGAAATAAAAGGTCTGGCGTACAAATGGTAATGCGACTTGGGCTCTCTCATAATATAAGCAAATAAAATAGGGAGTTTCTTTTGGG
The DNA here is from genome assembly GCF_003233725.1 of Mesonia sp. K7. GTDB lineage: Bacteria > Bacteroidota > Bacteroidia > Flavobacteriales > Flavobacteriaceae > Mesonia. Next base: position 17,075 of record NZ_QKQV01000016.1, on the reverse strand, counting down.
CAGCAAGTTTAAAAGGACCTTCAAAAAACGGAGAGGCTTTTCCTAAAAACGTTGTATAGATTTGTCTTCCTTTTCCGCTTCTGTCTGCTGCAAAAATAATAATTTCGTTGTTTTGAATCGCTTGATTGATTTCAAAAATATGAGACATATCTTCTTTAATGACAATAAGTTGCAAAACGTTTGAGTTGACCAATTGTGATATGTAATCTTTAATTTGTCGATGTTCGGCATCGGTGATCACCATATACATTTTCTGGTTTTGGGTAAACCTATCAAAAAAACGTTGTGCGACATTAAAATTACCGATATGTGCGGTAAATATCAATCCGCCTTGAGCGCTATCTATCATTTTCTGAATATGATCTATACCATCAAACTCAAAGGTAAACTTATCTTGTAAATCGGTAGAAATAGCTATTCTGTCGATAAGCGATTTTCCTAATTGCAAATAGGTTTTGTAGATTCCTATGATAGATTTTAGGATAGAAAACTGATGTCGTTTACGGAAATAAATATATGTATATTTGTTGGTTTTAAAACTCGTAAGCAAGTAATAAAACGCTACAAAATAGAGTAAAAAATAAGCGGGTTTTACTCCTAAATTTTTGAGTAGAAAAACAAAAACCTTATAGCCAAAAACAGAGCCTTTTGATTTGCCTTTCCAATCGGACATAAAAAATGTGATTATGCGTTAACCTTCTGGTCGATAAGTGTATAAAAATCTTCTAAGGTTTTGATATTGACAAAGTCCTCACCAATTAGTTTTACTCCAAAATTAGATTCTACAGCCACGACCAAGTCTACATAGTCTAGACTGTCTAAATCGAGTGCCTCTTTAAGATTTGCATCTGGTTGAAGTTCTGTTTCTTCTACCTCAAATTCATCTATTAAAAAATCATTTATTTTGTTAATGATTTCAGCTTTTTCCATCAATCTTACTTAATTAAAAGTTATATTTTTTTTACAATTATGGCGGAGTTTGTTCCTCCAAAACCAAAAGAATTGCTCAAAAATACATCAATTTTTGTATCTACCGCTTTTTTGACCAAATTTAATTCTTTTGCGGCCTCATCTACCTCTTCTAAATTGATGTTAGGCGCTACAAAATCATTCTGCATCATAATCGTAGAATAAACCACCTCGCTTGCTCCAGCCATCCAACATTCGTGACCGGTCATCGATTTAGTAGAACTCACATAAGGCTTTTTACCATGGAAAACCTCTGCTATAGCTTTAGCTTCATTAATATCGCCAATAGGTGTTGAAGTCGCGTGCGCATTTACATAATCTACTTCATCGGCGTTCATATTTGCCATTTCCAAAGCTTTTTTCATGGCTCTTGCTGGCCCTTCTTGGTTGGGTGTAGAAATATGATCGCCATTCGATGAAAACCCATACCCTACAATTTCACCTAAAATAGTCGCTCCTCTTTTGATTGCTGAATCGTAGGTTTCTAAAAATAAAGCTGCCGAACCACCACTTGGCACCAAACCATCTCTTTTTTTATCAAAAGGTCTACTCGCTTTTGTTGGATTTTCTTCATTTACCGAAAAAACACCTAAACCATCGAAACTTCCCATCGCATAGGGGTTGATTTCCTGGGTTCCGCCGCACAAAATAAAATCTTGCAAACCTGATTTTATCAACAAATAAGCCATCCCAATCGAGTGTGAACCACTTGCACAAGCAGCACTTATCGTAAAATTGATTCCCTTGAGTTTAAAAATAGTCGCAAGGTTCATCGTACATGTAGAGTTCATCGATTTAAAAACACCTCCAGAACCCACTAAAGTCGTATCTTTTTTATCTCTAATTTTATCGGTAGCTTCTACGACCGATTGCGCGGTACTGTCGTTGCCAAATAAAATTCCGATTTCTTTCGAGTTCATGAAAGCTTCATCAATATTCGCTTGGCGGAACGCTTGCTGCGAGGCCGTAAAAGCATATTCGGTTTCTGCACCAATACTCACGCGTTCTCTCCTACTCAGTTCTTTTTTTAGATCGAGTTCAGGTACCATTCCTGTTAAAGCAGAACGGTAACCAAAATCTTTGCGTTTTTCATCGAAAATGATACCTGACTTACCCTCGTATAAAGATTTTCTTACTTCTTCTACATTGGTGCCGATGCAAGAATAAATACCCATTCCAGTAATGACAACTCTTCTATTCATATATCTTAAGAATAAATTCCTCCGTTTATGTTAATCACTTCCCCTGTAATATAGGAAGATTTTTGGGAAGCTAAAAAACTCACTAAATGGGCAACTTCTTCTACTTTACCAAAACGATTTGCTGGAATGAGTTTTTTTAGTTCCTTTTCGTCTAGGTCTTTGGTCATATCTGAAGTAATAAACCCAGGAGCTACCGCATTCACGGTAATATTTCTTTTCGCGATTTCTTGGGCCAAGGCTTTGGTCGCACCAATGATAGCTGCCTTTGCCGCCGAATAATTGGTTTGACCGGGCGTTCCTTTCAAACCACTTACAGAAACCATATTGATGATTCTACCATAACGGTTTCTCAGCATTTTTTGAAGAAAATATTGTGTGGTATTGTAAAATCCGTTTAAACTTGTATCGATAACCGATTTCCAACTCTCTTGATTCATCCAAATAAAAAGATTGTCGTTGGTAATACCCGCGTTATTGATTACAACTTCTACGACAGCATCAGGGTTTTCTTGTTCCCATTCCGCGAAAGTTGTATTTGTAGCCTGGTGATCTGCCACATCAAACTTTAGCTTGTCGCATTTTACCCCTAAACTTTCTATTTCACTTAAAGTGGAATTTGCTGCTTCTTCGTTTGAATGATAAGTGAACAAAATGTTGAGTTGATGATCTTTTGCCAATTGAATCGCCACTGCTTTACCAATGCCACGAGAACCGCCTGTAATTACAGCATATTTCATAAGTAAGGTTGATTTGTTTTGATGTAATTGATGATTTGTGGGATGTAAGGAAACTTCGCCTCATCTCCATGAAAAGGTGGAATAATTTTTTGAAGTGCTTTGAGTTGGGCTTTAGAAACAGAAGATAGTTTTTGTTCATCTTCTATTAAATAAACCGCTTGCACCAAAGCAATGAGCTCGATAGCTAATACTTCATGAGCATTTTGGATCACTTTTTTGGTGATTAGTGCGGCATTGGTTCCCATACTTACAATATCCTGATTATCGTTATTATTGGAAATACTGTGTACATACATGGGGTTGGACAAAGTTTGGTTCTCTGCCGTAGTCGAAACTGCTGTAAACTGCATCCCTTGCATTCCAAAATTTAATCCTAATTTTCCTAAGTTTAAAAAGGGTGGAAATTTTTCGTTGATTTTTGAATTCAATAAATAATTAAGCTGTCGCTCTGCAAGCATAGACACTTTGGTGATGACCAATTTTAACTTATCCATTTCTAACGAAATATAATCGCCATGAAAATTCCCTCCGTGATAAACATTTTGTCTTTCGACATCAACAATAGGGTTATCATTGGCCGAATTTACTTCCTCTATTAATATTTTTTCGGTTTGCTGAATGGTATCTAACACAGGTCCTAAAATTTGCGGAATACATCGTAAGCTATAATATTCTTGTACTTTTTCTTTAAAAACCGCTTCTTGGGTTTCACTAAAAAGATGTTCTTCTCGCTTTTTGATGGTTTTGCTATCTCTTAAATGCCTGCGCATTATATGGGCGATATCTGCTTGACCTCCATGTCGCTTAGATTCATTTAGCGCTTCCGAATAATGGTCGTCATAACTTGCCACAATTTCATTGAGTAAAGCTCCGCAGAAAACAGACCAATTCAATAAATTACGCGCATAAATACTATTCACAATACCTATACCTGTCATGACCGAAGTTCCGTTTATCAAACCGAGGCCTTCCCTTCCTTTTATTTTTATAGGTTGAATGTTCTCTTGCTCAAAAACAGAAGCAGTAGGTAGAACTTCTCCTTTATACAAAACATTTCCTTCACCGATTAAAACCAATGCCAAATGTGCTAATTGTACTAAATCGCCGCTTGCTCCAACTCCGCCGTGTTCATAAATAATTGGAGTGATGTTTTTATTGATAAGTGTGGTCATCGTCGTAAAAATACTTTGGTGCACACCCGATTTGCCAATACTCAGTGTATTGAGTCTTGCCAGCATCAGCGATTTTACTTCGATGGGTTCAAGGTAATTTCCCGAACCGGCCGCATGACTTCTAATCAAATTATATTGAAGCTGTATTTGGTCCTCTTTATTGATTTTATACTGCGCCATCGGACCAAAACCAGTATTGACTCCATAAATTACTTTGTTTTCAGAAAACGCTTTTAAAAATTCAAAACTTTTATTGACATGCGCTAAAATACCTTCACTCCATTTGATGGACTCTTGCTCAAACAAAACTTTATGAAAATCGTCTAAAGTAATCGGTTGCGTAATTTCTATCATCTTCTATAAAACCAAGTAATTTCTGCTATAAAAAGCAAATGTACTATATTTACAGCATTATAAAAACTTAATGACTACACAAAAAACAGATGTCATCATTATTGGTGCAGGACCTGCAGGAACGGTTGCCGCTTCTTATCTTAATCGGCAAAATATCCGTGTAATTGTAATTGAAAAATCTAAATTTCCTCGATTTGCTATTGGAGAAAGTTTGATACCGAAATGCATGGAAAGTTTTGAAGAAGCTGGTCTCTTAGAATGTTTAAAAAAGCAGAATTATCAGAAAAAGATTGGCGCAGGATTTATAAGAGAAGGTATTGCTGGAGAGTTTGATTTTAGCGACAAGTTTTCTGAAGGTTGGGATTGGACTTGGCAAGTACCCCGCGATGATTTTGATCAGGTATTAGCACAAGAGTGCATCAAAAATGGGGTTGATATTCTGTTTGAAACAAAAATTAATAATATTCACATTAGCGAAACCAAAGTAGCTGTAGCTATTGAAGATAACGCAGGAAAAAAGCAAAAAATTGAAGGGAAATATATAATTGATGCCAGCGGAAACGCTCGTGTTTTAGCTACAAAATTCGGACTCAACCATCCACCTCAAATAGAAAACAAAAGCTCTATTTTCACACAAGTAAAAGATATCCGTCGACCAGCTGGCGAAGCAGGAACCAGAATCACTTTCGAGATTTTACAACGAGACTTATGGTTTTGGTATATCCCTTTTTCTAACGGAAATACCAGTATTGGTTTTGTAGGTTCACAAGAAGCTATCAATCAATTTCCAAAAGAAAGTAGAATGGAAATGTTGCTTACAAAAATCGTGAAATACCGTCAGCAATTTGAGAATGTTCCGTTTATGTTTGAACCCATCCAAATGGACAATATTTCTAAAAGTGTCAAGCAACTTTACGGAAATAAATTTGTACTCACCGGAAACAGTGCCGAATTTTTAGATCCTATTTTTTCTTCAGGGGTTTGTTTTGCCACGGAATCTTCACTCTTGGCAGCAAAACTTATTTTAAAAGAACTAAATGGCGAAAAAGTAGATTGGCAAAAGGAATATGAAGATTATATCAAACAAGGGGTAAACGTATTTTCTACTTACGTGAAATCATGGTATACCGGAGAACTACAAGATATTATTCTACACCAAAATCCTAACCCAGAAATCAAAAGACAACTCTGCTCGGTATTGGCAGGTTATGTCTGGGATCAAAACAATCCCTTTGTATCAAAACACCAAAAAATGCTAAAACCTCTACATCGATTGATAAAAACAGAAAAAAAACAGCCTACTAATATTCTTGATTTCAAATAGATAATGTCTCAAGTAAATTTAATTTCAAAAAAAGCGAGAAAATGTTTGGTATCAACTAAGTCTACATGTATATTTGCAAACGCAAAATTTAATGCACGTTCTTAAATTTTACGGAGAGGTGGCAGAGTGGTAATGCAGCAGCCTGCTAAGCTGTCATCGTTTTTCGATGCCCGGGTTCGAATCCCGGTCTCTCCGCCACCTTTCGAGAGAATTCGAAAAAAAGTAAAGAATACCTTACAGTTGTATAGCTGTATTCGGGGTGTAGCGTAGCCCGGTTATCGCGCCTGCTTTGGGAGCAGGAGGTCGCAGGTTCGAATCCTGCCACCCCGACTTAGCGTAAGCTAAACAACATCAAAACCTTGCTAATCTTATGATTATCAAGGTTTTGTCGTTTTTGGACTATCATACAAAATGGTTTGAAATCATATGATTAGGTTAACAATTCGGTTAACACTTTTTAATGTTAAAACCCTGTTATTGAAATAGTTGATTTGATTTTCGTCTTAAACACCGGTTAACACTTTTAAGACATCAACTATGACACATTTTACAACTTTCAGCCTTTTAATCTGGGTACATGCTTCTAGAGTAAAGAACGACCTTGCCCCTATTTACGCACGAATTACGGTAAATGGCAAGAGAACTAACTTCAGTTTAAACAGGAAAATTAATCCTAATTATTGGGATTCTTCTAAAAGTAGAGCCAAAAAGAATACCCCGAAATCGGAAAAGCTAAATAGGTATTTAGCTCAGGTAGAAGAACAAATCTTTGAAGCTTACGAAGAACTCAAACAAAATGATGCTTTTATAAGTGCCCAGACCATAAAAGCCAGGTATTTTGGTGATGATCAAATTAATAAAACTTTATTAGACCTTGTGACCTACCATAATGAATCCATGCAAGGTATTTTGAAGCCAGGAACTTTAAAAAACTATAAAACTACCAAACTCTATATCAAGCAATTTTTAAAAGCAAAATTCAATATAGATGATATATCTTTAAAACAGCTTAGTTATAGTTTTGTAATAGAATTTGAGCATTTCCTTAAGAAAAATCCTAATCTCAATAACAATGGCTTAATGAAGCATATGGAACGCCTTAAAAAGCTATGTCACTTTGGTTATAAACTAGAATGGATTGATAAAAATCCATCCAAAAGCTACCAGCTTCGGTTTGAAAAAACACAAAGGCAAATGCTAACCAAAGAAGAATTAGAAATTTTAACAACTTCTGTTTTGGATAAACAAACACATCAAATTGCAAGGGATATTTACGTCTTTGCGTGTTATACCGGCTTAGCATACGGCGATGTGTATAACCTAACAAATAATAATATAGTGATCGGTATCGATGGTGAAAAATGGATCAGCACTCAACGGGAAAAAACTTCTACCAAAGTGATGGTTCCCTTATTAGATAGAGCAAAAAGTATCATTAAAAAGTACAAAGACTACCCTAGACTGGAAGATACGCAAAAGTTACTCCCGGTATATTCCAATCAAAAAATGAATAAATACATCAAAGAAGTAACCGCTATACTCAAAATCAATAAACACCTCACCTTTCATACGGCAAGACATACTTTTGCTACAACGGTAACACTTTCCAACGGAGTACCAATTGAAACCGTTTCAAAACTATTGGGGCATAATAAGATATCAACCACACAAATTTATGCAAAAGTCATAGAGACCAAAATCAGTGAAGATATGAGTATTCTAAAGCAAAAACTATGCTCAAGGAAAAATAAGGATATTGCTTAAAGTATATAGTGAAGGCAATCCCTTACACTCATTATTTAATATTCATAAAGAATCTGATCGTCTGAATTAGTTATATTCAGATTGACTTCACTGTCATTGGGGATTTGTAATTCAGAAATATCAAATGTATAGGTCTTAGAAGGAACAGCAGTACAAGCTTCGTTGTTTTCCAGCGAAAGTCTTAAATCCCTTTGAGCGGGTGAAGAATCTGATATTTCTCCCGAGTCGATTAATTTAACCACCCAAGAATTTCCATCACAACCACTTGCACTAAAAGTTATTTGCAAACAGTCATCTAGGATACTTAGATCGGTGATTGAAAGTTGATCACTAGGTGCATTTGCATATAAATCGTCACTAATAATGGTGTCAAAATCACAATTATTTACTGGAGGAGTTCCATTATCATCATCATTACTACAAGAAGTAAACATGCTGAAAAAAGTCAAGCTAATTAAAATTTGGTATTTCATGGTTCTGTTTATTTATTAGATGCATACTTTTCGATTTGGTTGCGTTAAATGTGGCTTAATTTTATTTAATAATTATAGGAACAGCTGTGATGATAAGCAATGAACATTCATGCCACCAAAATCAAAAAACTTTCTCTGATTTGATTTATATATTATTTGGGTAGTATAGATCTTATGTCGTTCACTACTACAGTAAAATACAATTTAAAGTAATAGCAATTTTATTGTGACAACCCCTAAAACTGTTTATCTGCAGCGATATTCTCATATTTAGAATCTATCTACAATGAGGTTAGAGATAAGATTAATAATGAGATGTATATAACAAAATAAAGCTTATAAATTAAAAACACCCAAAAACCCTGTATAAATCACTAAAATTCCGAGGTGAAAAGTTTGATTATTAGTAAATTGATGACTGTTATCAATTAACCGATTTTACCCCCATGAAAACCCTTAGCCACCTACTCAAAGAATTTCAAGAGGAGTTAAGACAAATCAATATTTCCAATCATAATATTATGAAAAAAGCAAACCTTAGCATCGTTTGCTGCAATAGCTGTTTGCACAAAATGAGGAAACAGATTGAAATCGTAAAAATAGATTCAAAAGATGATGAAATTAATTTCTTTAAAAATATAAAAAGTGAACCCTTGGTCTCACTTATCTACTATAGAGAAGTAAGAAGTTTTGAATTGAAAATTCAAAATACACCTGTTCATATCAGAAAACGAGTTATCAAAAAACAATTAAAAAAAGTTTATAAATTTCTTCAATTACATATAGAAACACTTCAATACATCAATAACAATTTAAATCATCTTGATCATATATTCTTTACACGGACTCAAGAAGAACACACACATTTGTTTCATAAAGGAAGTTATTTTTTTGATCCTCAGTTCAACACTTCTAAAGATCAACTCTTTGCTAAAACAAAAGCCTACTTGAAATTTATGAAATACCTCAAAGCAAAAAAGAAAATGATAAATAACCCTAATCAATCAATTAATATTTTGATTGAATCCAATCTACAATGGACAGCCTCAAAAGTGGCTTTAGTGGAAATTATTTATGCACTTTATCACAAGAAAGCAATCAATAATGGTAATGTAGATATTAAACAAATTGCTGTGTGCTTTCAAAGTCTCTTTAATATTGAAATTGGCGATTACTATAAGATTTTTGCTGAAATCAAGAATCGTCAAAATAATCATACCAAATACCTCGATGAACTTTCTCACAACCTAAAAGAGCACATTCGTAAATCTTGAATCCACAAAAAACACGAAAAAGTGTTAAAATTTGACCTGACCTCCTGCCTACTGGTGAAATTAATTCTTCACAATTATGCAAGTTTGTAGTACGAAAGTCAAATCAACGATTCACGAACACCAAATTTATTAAAATAGTAAAGTTCGTGGGTTAAATTAACGAAAAGTCGTTGGTATGCTATTGTACCAACGGCTTTTTTATCCCTTACTTGATAGGGGATCTTTTCATTAACAATTCTAAAACCCAATTAATTATGCCAACATCCATTATTACAACAGACGATCTTCACGATTTCAAAATCGAGCTCTTAAATGAAATCAAAGAATTACTAAAGGTAAAAGCTAGTACTACCAAGAAGTACCTAAAATCTTCCGAAGTGATGGAGCTCCTAAAAATCAGTCCAGGAACACTGCAGAATCTAAGAATAAACGGAACCCTGCCTTACACAAAACTCGGTGGAGTAATTCTTTACGAATACGAAGTCATTCAAAAAGTCCTCGCAGACAACCGAGTCGATAATTCTTATTAATCAAGTATTCCGTGGCTGACACGGAATCTTATCTTATGAAACAAGTAAACTACATCACTCATCTCAAAACTTTTTTTGAAAAAGTTTATGAAGATGACAATCTAAATCCTACACACATCAGTTTATACCTCGCTTTATTTTCATTTTGGAACAATACCAGATTTGCCAAATGGTTCTACATCAACAGGCAGGAAGTAATGCGAATGGCACATATCGGCTCAAAGGGCACATATCATAAATGCATCAATCAATTACACCAATGGAAATACATCAAATACCAACCTTCAAACAATCCTCAAAGAGGAAGCAAAATATACATGTTCGATACTTGTACCACTTTTACGACAACTACTGGGACAGGTAGTGAACAAGTAGTGGGGCATTATATAAACTTTAATAAACATGATAAACATAAAAAATATAAAAAGGATTTTTTAAAAGTTAAAAAAGAGAAAAATTACAACGAACCGCTTTAAAAATTTTTCCGTAAAAGCGGGAATCTCAAATGATACCGTCGGATTCATAAACCAGAGGTCCAAAAAATAAAAAGAAACTGGATTTTGAATTCAGCACGCGAAAATAAAATAAAATGGCCTATCTAAGTTTTAGAATTGCCTTTTGAATTTGGCAGGCGAGCGTCAATAGTTTGAAGAATTCGTAAAAAAAAATGCTGTTTGAGAACGATCCATTCGGGCGAGTTCATTTCTTTTAGAATTCAAAAACAAAATTGACCGCCGAAAATTCCAGGCTAGCGTTTTTTGTTTCTTTTTTGGGCGATGCAAAAAAGAAAGAATAAACAACAATAAAAATTATTCATAATGAAAATAAGTAAAGAGTAAAAATTCAATTCAAATGAACACCCATCAACCACATATCAAAATCGAAAAAGGAGTCGAATACCAACTCGGTGAACACAAACAAGATTACATCCTATACAATTTCAAAAAAATACTCCAGTATCTCGAAGTAAAAGGAAAATCACTTTATGGGAAAAAATTCAAAATTTACCACGAAGACAAACCTATACTATACAAACTATGTACTTATTTTATTAAGGATTTTGAATCTTGTAAAAAACTGCAAATTGATCTTAATAAAGGAATTTTACTAACCGGACCTGTAGGCTGTGGTAAAACAAGTTTGATGAATTTAATGCGTTTTATTACACCTCAAAAAAAAGCTTATACAATTTCCCCTTGCCGGAATATCGTATTCGGATTTAATAACCTAGGGTTTAGAACCATTGAGGACTTTGGAAACGAAGGTAGCTTTTGTTTCGATGATTTAGGCGTTGAACCCACAGGAAGACATTACGGAAAAGACTGTAATGTAATGGGAGAAATTCTCCTCTCCCGTTACGATTTATTCCTCCGAAACTTGTCTACCGATAAACAGAGACAAAAATCCCACCAAAAATCTCAACACTCACCACTCCCCTCTAATCTCCACACCACCCACATCACCACCAACCTCAATGCGGAAGAATTAGAAGAAAGATATGGCAATCGAGTGAGAAGCAGAATGCGGGCAATGTTTAATTTGTTGTCCTTTGATAAAACAAGTGAAGATAAAAGGCTTTAGATGTATTTTTATTTTTTTATCTTTTAAGAGTGAGATTAGCTTTAAAAATTTTTCTTTCTTTTATACCATTTGGTAGCAAAACTACATACTCTACCTTAAACCAATAATCATTTGATGGTAGGGGTTGTCCATTGTAAGTGCCATCCCATCTTCCATGGGGAGGAAAGGTGGTTAATAATTTTCCATAACGATCAAAAATCCAGATTTGGGTAATATTAATAGTATCGTAATTATAGTGAATATCTGAAAGACTCCAATAATCATTATACCCGTCCTGATTAGGAGTGAAGAATTTAGGATAGCTTACAAAAACAATAGAATGCCTTGTAACGCCACAACCATATTTATCCCTTCCTTCAACAATATGCTCTCCAGAAGAGATACCATCAAATACCAAACGGTCTTGTCCACCTATATCTACCCATGAACTATTTCCAATTCTAAATTCATAATCTCCACTTCCGCTAATAGAATACACTTCCAAAGAATTATTTTCACTAAAAACAAATGTTAATGGTGAAATATTAAATTCTGGAGGATTACTCTCAATGATAGTAGCCTTACTGCTAGAAGTACATCCACTTTCCACATGAGTAACCTCAATTTCATAGGTGCCAGCTTGATCAATTATTAGACTAGGTGTATCATTTTCTATGGGTTGACCGTTATAAATCCATTGAAATAAATAGGTTCCATCTGCGGGTAAATCAGTGTGAATGGGGAGGGTTTCATAGTTTCCACCATATACTGGAGTTAAAGGATTTTTATCTAAACATATCACAGCTCCATGGTACCTAGATATATCCACTTCGGGAAAATTCAAAGTATGAATAGTTAATTCTGTAACCTCCAAAGAAGTACAAAAATTAGAAGTATTTATAACTTGGGCAATAAGAGTTTGTGGATTAGAAATAGTGCTATAAGTACTAGGATTGTTAATAGCTTCTCCATTCTCATAAGCATCTGCAGTTGCATAATAAATTACTTCTGTGCCATTAGAAGTATCAGGATTAATCATTTCATTATATTGTGTTAAGTCAATGGTACTCAAACCTGTTTCTGTATACTCACATAAATACTTAGTAATAGCTGTCGAATTTATTGCAGGACGTTGTAATAATACCAATTCAATAGAAGTAATGGCATAACAGCCTTCGTCATTTTCTACTCGAACCCATATAACGTTATCTTCACTGTAGTATTCATCTGGATTTTGTATACGATTTGATTCTATATTTAAAATAGCATCTCCTTCTGTAAGATAAAAAAAGAAAGAAAAATCACTACTACTTTGATTTAATAAAATATCATCTTTTACAGCAAGTAAATCAAAAACATTTTCACCAAAACCATTATCACAAGAAGCTAATGTTCCTTCTTTAAGGTTTGGTTGTGGTAAAAATTCAACGATAATTTCATCAGTACCTGCACAATTATTATCAAAATAAACGTATACTACATAGGTGCCTTCTTCTGTAACTTCTAATGTTTCGCCTGTCTCTCCCTGTAGCAAAACTCCATCTTTATACCATTCGTAAGTCAACCCTATTATTGTTTGAACATTTTCAAAAGGATTAAGTATAATAGATTCCCCTTCGCAAGGAAGAGTAATATTTTCATTATTGGAAATAATATCTTCACCTAAATCTGGGCCTAAAGTAAAACTTTGACCTTTTAAAAAAACAGCAGATTGATATCTTCTATCTCCATAATCTGCTACTACAAGTTTAATGGTATAAGTTTCTCCGGGTACCACCTGAGCGGTAGCTGTTAACGGAACAGTTTGTCCATACATATCTATCCCTGATGTTCCGTGTCCATCAGCAGCGTAATCATAATATGCATCAGTATAATATTCCCCTAAAGAATTAGTGCCGGGACAATCGATCTGTTGATGGATATTGGTTACACTTACTGGGATATTCGTACCAGGAATCAAAGCTATATTAAGTCCTCCTAAATCTAAATTAACATCAGGAGTATTGGGATTAGCATCGTGATCATAAGCATTAATATTATTAATCCCAGGGCCACTTAATATAAAAGCAAATGTATCTGCAAAATTACATATATATTGAGGGTACTCGTAAGAAGCAAAAATATACTCAAAATTTATTTCGCTTATATAAGGAGTGAACTCAAAAACAATACTGGTAGCGTCATAAGTGGGAGAAGCAATTGTATTTAAGTCAGTGTCACCAGGCCACCCTCCTCCACTATTCGGGCCTTCAGGAACATAATCGATATATGAAGTTGAAAGAACAATACCATCTTCAAAAGGAAAATTAGAATAGGCTTTTTCAAAATACCCTAAACTATGGAGACCAAAACCTCCTAAAATAGCATTCGACGGTGAATGAATATTGGTAACATTTCCACAATTTCCAGTAATAAATACATCTTCGATGAGTTCATCAACCGAGTAATTTTCATCAATAACCACTCTGTAATGGGTAACTTCAAAGGTATATACTATACTATATAGACAGCCATTAGCAGTAGTTACAATTAATTTGACTTGATAGGTGCCAAGTAATCCTTCTTGTGCATTTTGAGGGTTAGGATTAAATGTATGCGTCACACTCTGACCAGATGCGGTAGCTCCATCTCCAAAATCCCAGAAATAGGTAGCATTCGGAATATCAACATCAAATGTAATCGGAACACCTTTTTCTACCCTATACCCATTGGGTATTATTTCAGAAGGGCTAACATTTATTTCAAAATTAATGTCAGGACAGTCTTGACAGTCAATAGAAGCTTTCCAACCGGGAACAGGAGAAATATTGCCATCTGTAATAAATTCAAATGTAAGACACCCTGAAGTGTTTGCTATGGTAGGCAAAACCAAACCTGGATTATTAACTGTGGTATATTCACCTATCAAAGGGGCTGAAACTGATGTTCCATCATAAATTTTTAATACATCTCCTTGAGCCAATAAAAAAGAATAATTAGTAAAATCAATTTTTATGCTATTTCCAGTATTGTTCGGACACAAAGTAACAACTCCATCATCTTCACTGTAACCATTTTCTCCTCCATTATCAAAGAAATATCCAGAACACTCATAGTGTATATCCCCAGTGCCTATGTATATATTTTGGGCTGTTAATTCATTTAAGCTAAAAAATAGCAAAATAATTATAGAAATATGTCGACTAATCTTAATCATTAATAGTTCAGTTTAGAATATTTAATAAAATTATTATTCAATTCATTTTAATCAATAGATGGTTTTTTACTTCCACGTTGTTTTATTTTTTCATGGAGTTCATCTACAATATCATTTTGATAGCCTTGATGTTTAATCAGTGGCCATTCTCGATCATTTAAATGTTTTGGATCTGGGTGCGGAACATAACACCAACATTTCAATAAAAAGGAGTCCGCTCCAAAATGATACCAGCTGTCATCTTCAAAATCGAAATACCCTAATTCGATAAAATCAAATTGCTCGCTATAAACTAATACAGTACGACTAAAACTCAAATCATTCTGATCTCGTTCAGGTTTTTTTGACATCGGATGGAAAACAATGGACTCCTTATACATTTAATATTTTTATTTCTATAATTCTAAGTGAGATTCCTTAGTCCCGAAGGCGCAAACGGGACCATCGGAATGACTTAAAGTCACTACAAAACCCAAATTCCAGTAGCTGTATAGGGTATTGGGTCAAAGTAGTCTCTGAAACTAAACATTTTTCTTTTTCACGCCTTTTATAGTTGTTGAAATATAATTATTAACTCAACAATATATTTCAATTAATCATTCATCTTTCACATCACTCAAATCGGTTGCTGATCGGTCTGTGCTGAGCTTTTCGAAGTGTACTACTCACGTCTAAAATCTCACATCTCACTTGGGTTGCTGAGATTGCCGTGGTCACTGAACCTGTCGAAGTGAAGCACTACCGCTTCACAATCTTAAACTCCGAACGACGGTTTGTCTGATGTTCTTCTTCGGTACAGTTTCCGCCACACTTAATTTTTGGATCATTTTCTCCAAAACCTTGACCTGAGATTCTGCTTTCATCAATACCTTTAGAAATAACGTATTGAACTGTACTTTGTGCTCTTCTTTCAGAAAGATCTAAGTTGTACGAATCTGAACCTCTGTTATCGGTATGAGATCTTACGAAGATGACCATGTTTTCGTGCTTTTTCATCACTGCCACTAAACGATCAAGCTCCATCGCTCCTTCTGGAGTAATTCTTGCTTTATCATACTCAAATAAGATTGGATTTAGAATTACCTCTTCTTCTGTTATCATTCTTTCGATTGGAGTTAATTCTACTACGATAGAAAGTTCCCCTTCCTCATTTTCACTTACACTTGCTGAACCACTCTCGTATTCTTCTGCATTTACTTGAAGCTCATACATTGTTTTGCCAGGAAGATTAAAGTCTGTCAGGCCACTAGCATTGGTTTGCTTACCCGCCAATTTCATTCCAGCATCACTATATACGTCTACATCTGCATTTGCAACCAAGGCTCCGTTTTCTGCATTGATTACTTTAACAATAAGGTGTAATTCTGGCTCTACTTCTCCTACTCTATAGATTTCATCATTTGCTACCAATGCATCTACACTTCCTCTGTTAGAGCTTACATAACCCATTTTTGCAGTTTTGTCATAAGAAAATGCAAAGTCATCTCCTGTACTGTTAACAGGTTGTCCCATATTTTTTACATCAGCTAAAGACGTTTTCCCGGCATCGATATAAAAAACATCCAAGCCTCCCATCCCTAAGTGACCATCACTTGAAAAATAGAGAGTTCCTTCTTGATCTACAAATGGAAAGCTTTCCTTGCCTGGGGTATTGATATTGCCTCCCAAATTCTCTGGTTCTCCAAATGTCCCATCGCCATTAACGGTTACTTTATACAAATCTGACATCCCAAATCCACCTGGCATATCACTTGAAAAGTAAAGCGTATTACCATCAGGGCTTAAAGCTGGATGACCTGTAGAGTATTCAGAACTATTAAAAGGCACTTCTTGCACATCCTCCCAAGAACCTTCTACTAATTTAGCAGTATATAGTTTTAACTGACCTATACCGTTTGAGCTCTTCTCATAATCACCGTCTGTATAGTCATTTCTGGTAAAGTACATCGTATTTCCATCAGGAGATATTGCTATCGTACCTTCATGGTATTTAGTATTCACTTCACCCGGCAATAAAGTAGCATTACTAAAATCGTCTGCTACTTTATCGGCAACATAGACATCTAAGGTAGGTTGTTGGTTCCAACCATAGTTTTTTCTAGCTTCGTTTCTTGCTGAAACAAAGTAGATTTTATCTCCTTTTTCGTATACACCAAAATCGGAGTTCGCTGTATTTAAACTCCCTGCAAGTATTGTTGTATATTTTGTTTCTTTAGTTAGCAGATCATTTAAATAACTAGGATTGTTTTTATACTCTCTTGCTCTAACATCCTGCGGATATTTGTTTGCAAAAGCATCCATCGCTTGGTTGCTTTGGTCGTGTTTTTTGTTGGCTTTTAGCATTTCTGCATAACGCACATGCGCTTCTGCTGTCGCTGTATCTACTTCTGCGATATACATCCCATAATACTTCTCAGCATTTTTGCTATTGTAAATATTATAATAAGCTTCTGCTAAACGCATGTGCACATAAGCATCATCTTTTCCTTTTGACACTAGCTTTTCATAGTCTTCTATAGC
>NZ_QKQV01000015.1 GCF_003233725.1 Mesonia sp. K7 | reverse complement strand
TGGACTACCCGGCGTTCTTCACTCCGAACAACGATGGCTACAACGACACCTGGAACATCTACGGACTGGCGGAGAGCGATCCCTCGGCGAAGATCTATATCTTCGACAGGTACGGCAAGCTCCTGAAGCAGATCAGCCCTATGGGAGAAGGATGGGATGGAAGCTACAACGGCACGCAGATGCCAAGTGGCGACTACTGGTTCAAGGTGGAATACCAGGAACTGGATGTAAACACCGGACAATTGGTGAGAAAGGAACTGGTGGACAACATCACTCTGAAGCGATAACCAATAATTTGATAATTTAGATAGACAAAACCCCACTCGATTGAGTGGGGTTTTTTGGTTATTATTAAATAAAATCTATTAAAAAAAATAATTTATTCTCGTATCTTTTCCCAAAATTATTAGCGTGTACGATGTTATAATTATTGGTTCTGGAGCAGGAGGTTTAGCGAGTGCTATTTGCTTAGCAGAAAAAGGAAAAAAAGTATTGGTTCTTGAGCAACATGAAGTGCCTGGTGGTTGGTGTCATAGCTTTTATATTGATGGTCAAAGACATAGTCCAGGTTTACATTATGTTGGACTTCTGGACGAAGGGCAATCAAGTAATCAATTATACAAAGATTTGGGAATTGCTAACGATCTAACTTTTTTTAGAATGCATCCCGAAGCCTATGAGCGTTGTCACATAGGAAGTTTTAAGTTCGGAATTCCAAATTCTTATCAGGTATTCAGGCACAAACTAATAAAATTATTTCCTAATGAAGAAAAAGGAATTATAAAGCTATTTGATTTAATAAAAAAAGTAAATCATCAAGTACTGCTCATTCCTAAACTAAAAACTTTTTGGGATTTTGTGACTGTGCCTTTCCGAACCAAAGAAATGGGTAAATATGGCTTGTCGAGTTTAGAGAGAGTGGTAAAGAAGTTTATTAAAGACCCTATTTTGCAGCAGATTTTCTATGTGCAATGTGGTGATCACGCAAGTCCTCCTAATAAAATCCCTTTCCCTTTTCATTGTGTGTTGATGGGACATTACGAATACGGCGGTTTTTATCCGATGGGTGGCGGAGCAGCTCTGGTAAAAGCCAAAACGAAAAGATTAAAACAACTTGGAGGTGAAATTAAAACTTCAACTAAAGTTGAAAAGATTCTTGTTGAGAATAAAAACGCTGCTGGAGTAAAATTAGTAAATGGAGATAAAATTTTTGCTAAAACCATTATTAGTAATGCCGATCCAAACACCACATTTTTGAAGTTGGTTGGAAAAAACCACATCAGTAAACGCTTGTGTAAAAAACTATCTAAAACAAGTTACTCTTTGACTTCGCTCATTCTTTTTTTGACGGTAGATTGCGACTTGAAAAAATATGGAATGCACAGTGGTAATATTTGGCGTTTCGCTAAAGCGGATATTACCAAAGCACTGACTAATGACTTGGAGAAACCGCTTACCGAACTAGAGGAATTCCCAGGAATATTTATTAGCTGTACGACACTAAAAGATCCAACAAGTTTCGATGGGAAACATCATAATTTTGAAGTCGTAACTTTGGTCAGTTATGAGCATTTTAAAGCTTTCGAAGGTCTAGATAAAGATAGGGGTGAGGCTTACTTTGCTTTCAAAGAAAAGCTGATAAGTATTTTTATGGTGTCACTAGAAAAAGAATTTCCTGGAATTAAAAATCATATCGTGCACCAAGAATTGGGAACTCCATTGACAAACAAATATTATATCAATACAACAGAAGGTAATATTTACGGAACCGAAAAGATTTTAAAACAAATTGGTCCGTTTTCTTTTAGGCCTAAAACCGAAATCAAGAACCTTTACCTTACAGGAGCAAGCATTGTTGCTCACGGTGTTGTAGGTGCAGCTCATTCGGGGGTAAATACCGCAGCAAAAGTTTTAGGGGTAAGACCAGAAGAATTATTAGAAGAAAAAGAAAATCAAAAGCTTACCATTTTAGAAGCTGAAGATAATACCCATTGGCCAGAAGAAATCAAAAAGAAAATAGCGTTAAAACAAGAACGTTTGGCTAAAAAACAATCTTCTACACATTCATAAATAAAAATATTGCTACTAATCGTTTCATTTGTTACTTTTGTCATCCATAATAAAATATCAAGAA
Organism: Mesonia sp. K7; assembly: GCF_003233725.1. Taxonomy (GTDB): domain Bacteria; phylum Bacteroidota; class Bacteroidia; order Flavobacteriales; family Flavobacteriaceae; genus Mesonia. Next base: position 51,503 of record NZ_QKQV01000015.1, on the reverse strand, counting down.
AAACCTGATTATGAATTTACACGAATATCAAGGAAAAGAAATATTAAATAGTTTTGGCGTAAGAATACAACGCGGTATTGTTGCTTCAACTCCTCAAGAAGCAGTAGATGCTGCTAAAAAACTTACCGAAGAAACAGGAACAGGTTGGCACGTGGTTAAGGCTCAAGTTCACGCTGGTGGTCGAGGAAAAGGTGGTGGAGTAAAATTAGCTAAAAACCTGAAGGAGGTAGAGCAAATTGCTGACGATATCATCGGGATGCAATTGGTCACGCCACAAACTAGCGCTGAAGGAAAAAAAGTTCACCAGGTTTTAATTGCAGAAGATGTTTACTATCCTGGAGATAGTGAGCCAAACGAATTTTACATGTCTGTTTTGTTAAACAGGGCGACAGGTAAAAATATGATTATGTATTCTACCGAAGGAGGTATGGATATCGAAACAGTAGCAGAAGAAACACCACATTTAATTTTTACCGAAGAGGTAGATCCCGCTTTAGGTTTGTTGCCTTTTCAAGCAAGAAAAGTAGCTTTTAACTTAGGTCTTTCAGGGAATGCTTTTAAAGAAATGACCAAGTTCGTTACCGCATTATATACTGCTTATGTAAAATCAGATTCTTCTTTGTTCGAAATCAATCCGGTTTTAAAGACTAGTGATGATAAAATTATGGCAGTAGATGCCAAAGTAACTTTAGACGACAATGCCTTATTTCGTCATAAAGATTATGAGGCAATGCGTGACGAAAGAGAAGAAAACCCAACAGAAGTGGAAGCTAAAAAAGCAGGTTTGAGCTATGTCGATCTTGACGGAAACGTAGGTTGTATGGTAAACGGAGCAGGTTTGGCGATGGCAACGATGGATTTAATTAAATTTGCAGGTGGTGAACCAGCCAACTTCTTAGATGTTGGTGGTACAGCTGATGCCAAAAGAGTAGAAGAGGCTTTCCGTTTGATTTTGAGAGACCCGAATGTAGAAGCAATTTTAGTAAATATTTTTGGAGGAATTGTACGTTGTGACCGTGTGGCACAAGGTATTATCGATGCTTATAAAAATATGGGCGACGAGATAAAAGTACCTATTATCGTAAGATTACAAGGTACCAACGCAGATGTGGCTAAAGAAATGATTGACAATAGTGGCCTGAATGTAGAAAGTGCTGTCGAGTTTAAAGAAGCAGCCGATAAGGTTCAGAAAGTTTTAGCTTAAGCTAAAGCGAAATAAAATCAAAAAAGCCTGCAAATTTTGCAGGCTTTTTTGATGAATTAAATTTTCTTACAAATGCAACCCACATTCGGTTTTTGGGTTGTTGTTCCATCTTCCGGAACGGTCTTCACCAGGAACAGTACAATGGGTACAACCAATCGACTGATAGCCTTTTGCGACCAACGGGTGGAATGGTAAGTTGTGCTTTTCGATATAGGAATCACGCTGTTCTTTGGTGACATCCAGAAGTGGGTAAAATTTTAGAATATCACCGCGCATTTCAAAAATATCCAGTGTAGAGCGATGATCACTTTGCCACTCCATCAAGCCGGAAATCCAGACGTTGTAATTCTCCTTGATGGCTTCAAGCGGTTTTACTTTATTGATGGAACAGCAGAAATCTGGGTTTTTTCGCCATGTTTCATCAAAAGTGGTAAAGTTGTGCTCTTCTTTTATCGCCCTTACCGATTTTACGTTTAATCCAAATCTTTCGGTAATTTGTTTTTTATATCGAAGGGTTTCCTCAAAATGATAACCGGTGTCGATAAAATAAATAGGTTGTTTCTGGTTGATACCTGAAAAAAGTTTTAACAAAAAAACAGAAGTCGCTGCAAACGAACTGGTGAGCATAATCTCTTCTACATCAAAATCCTGATAAAGCTGTTTTATTCTTTGTTTTACAGTAAGGGGTTTGTATTTTTTGTTGAGTGACTGTATATCGCTTTCGCTGAAAAGCTTTTTTACGGTACTTAAGTCTTCTTGCATGTTATTTGTTTTCTTGTGGTGAAAAAAAGGCTGAAAACATCCTTTTAAGAACGGCTTATATCTTTGACTAAGAATTTAAGCAAAGGTTCAAATTTAATAAATATTATTAACTTGGGTTTACGGCATGATAAAGCTGATCTAATCGTTTGAGGTCTTCGCTATTTAGAAGGCTTTGTTTCGTGTCTTCATACAGGTTTTTTATCTCTTTGTAAATCGGCTCGTAGTAAGTGGGATTACTTGTTTTTTGTTTTAAGAGAAAATGTAACATAAAAAATAGTTTCTGAATACAGCTAAAATCCTGTTTACAGTATGTTCGGTAAGGCAACATTACTTGATAGAGCAATTCGTCAAAAGGTATACTGGTAAGCAGTAGTTTAGGTTCATTTTTTTTATTGAGCACTATTTCCAGCTCTTCTTTTTGTAAGCGTAGCGCAAACAAATCCGTTAGGAAATTGATGGTGGTAATAGTTGTTGACGGATCATTAACGGCAGGGGAAATCGCGCGAATACCTATCTCGGTAATGTGTTTAATACCTAAGGCATAATTGTCTTCTACAAATTCACCATCGGCAAAATTAAAATTGTCTGCTATCTTTTTTGCGACAACCTTGCCGACTTTTCTATTTGTTTTAAAAAGAGGAGCATTTTCCGTGATAAAACTTCCTTTTATCGGTACAATGTGCAATAGGATATTTTCCTCCGTACAGATTTCCAACAGATTGTTTAACGATAGGTTTTGATAATAACCGGTGCGGTTACTTTTGTGAACTTCCCAATCTTGGGTATCGGGAAATTCTTGCGTAGGCTTTTGTTTTTGTATGTCGATAATCTCCTTTAACCTTTCTTTTGCTTTCCGGTATTCGCTATGAAGTATATTGTTTACTTGTATAGATTGCGAAATAGAATGGATGAAATAAATAAAAGCGCACAAACATAAAATGGTTAGTAGTACTGTGATCAAGATGGAAAAACTAGGTAAATGGTTTCCATTTCCTTCATTAGATTTAATGGAAATGGTGATAAAAATATTGTAGATAATTGTGCCTAGGTACACTCCCAAAACGTATTGATGGCTTTTATTGGAGATGAGCCCTGGTAAAACGCGTGGTGAATAATTGGAGGATGCCTGGTTAAGCAAGACCATCACCATCGAAAAACTAAAAACCATGATAGAGATCAAACCAGCAGTAAGGTAACTTAAAATAGTTCTTGCGGTGTCGCCATTATCAATCTCAAAAGCGGTATGCAAAGAAGTGAGCCATTTCGATATTCCAGTAGCTTCCAGTGAAAGCGAAATAATTGCAAGAATGAGACCGCCAAAAGCAAATAGAGCAGGATAAAATGCTATTTTCCCTTCTATGGTATTAAAGAAACTAAGGAGTTTATTAAAAAAGGATTTCATTAAAATTGGATTAGTGTTTCTAATTTATAAATATTTTCATTTACAATTATCGCTTTAACCATTCTTTAACCTCTGTTTCAAGACAAAATGACATTAAATTAAATAAAATATATGCCAAAATGTCTTAAAAAATCCTTTTAAATCTATTGGTATCCAATTTGTTTATTTGAATGTGCGAAACATAAAAACAACATAAAAACATAAAGTTATGAGTTTAGTAAAAAGAACAGACAATTGGTTGCCATCTATTTTTGACGATATGTTTAAAACAGATTGGCTTGGCGGAACCTCAACCGTCAATAACATTGGTGTAACCATACCTGCGGTAAACATTTCTGAAAATGAAAACAGTTTTAAAGTAGAAGTGGCTGCACCGGGTAAAAACAAAGAAGATTTCCACATCGAATTAGAAAAAGATGTGTTAACCATTTCCGCGGAAGCGAAAGATGAAAAAGTAGAAGAAAAGTCAAACTACACCAGAAAAGAGTTTAACTACCACACTTTTAAGAGAGCATTTAGCTTACCGGATATGGTCGATAGCCAAAAAATAACGGCAGCTTATGAAAATGGAGTTTTGAAAATAGAAATTCCTAAAAAAGAAGAAGCAAAAGAACAAACAAAACGAATGATTGAAATTTTATAATTGTTTGAATAATAAATTGTTATAACTATTTATTTTTAGGAAACAGAAAAAGTTAGGATGAGTTCTATAGTTAGTTGATTAAAAAAGTCGCCTGGAAACAGGCGGCTTTTTTGTACAAAAAAACCCCGTCATAAAGACGAGGTTTGAAAAGGGTGGAAGATCGGTCTCGAACCGACGACCTCCTGAACCACAATCAGGCGCTCTAACCAACTGAGCTACAACCACCATTTGTAAATCGGATGCAAATTTAATTTTTTATTTAGATATTACAAAGAAAAATCTTGCTTAAATTAAGTCAAAAACAGAATCAACTGCAGGACATCGTCCAGTAGTAAAGCCTTCGGCAGCATCGGTTCCGATAAGTCTTCCCAGGTTCTGTGCACGATAAGTTACACTTTCTAAAAAGTTGTTGCTCGAAATAGGCGTACTGGGTTCATCAGTATTTTCTTTATAAAATTGCGAAGCATAGGCTTTTACAGAAGCCAATTTTTTATCCATAAAACCAGAAATATCAACAATGATGTCTGGTTCGAGATCGTACCATTGTATGTAATGCAAGACTTGTTTGGGTCGCCAGGCTTCTTGTTTATTGCCTTCGTAAGTCGTCTCTATTTTTCTTAAACCACTCAAAAAACAAGCATCGGCTGTGAGTTTTGCTCCTTTTCCGTGATCGATATGTCGGTCGTGAACAGCATTACACAATACGATTGTAGGCCTGTATTTTCGTAATACTTTTATAATTTCTAATTGATGCGAGGCATTATTGATAAAAAAACCGTCGCTAAACTCTAAATTCATTCTCATTTTAACCCCGAGAATTCCCGCTGCAGTATTCGCTTCTTGGTCTCTTATTTCTGCTGAGCCACGCGTTCCTAATTCGCCTCGGGTTAAATCTAAAATACCTACTTTTTTACCACGACTAATCTCTTTGGCGAGTGTTCCGCCACAGCCTAGTTCAACGTCGTCTGGATGAGCACCAATGCCCAATATATCTAGTTTCATGAATTTTTAAGATTTTGACTGATCATTCTAATTTTTATCTTGAAAGCTGCATAAATCAAGGTCATAAAAGGACTTAACCAATTGAATATCGCATACACAAAATAGTCTGCTACGCTCACGCCAAGCACACCACTTTGGTAAGCTCCGCAGGTATTCCAAGGAATTAAAACCGAAGTTACCGTACCGGAATCTTCAAGGGTTCTCGATAGGTTTTCGGGAGCCAAGCCTTTATCTTCATAAGCTTTTTTAAACATTTTTCCGGGAATCACAATTGCCAAATATTGGTCGGAAGCGACCACGTTTAAACCAAGACAACTGATAACTGTGCTAGCAAAAAGTCCGAAAATAGAAGAAGCTAAAGACAACAAAGCTTTTGTGATTTTTGCTAAAGCGCCAATGCCATCCATAATTCCACCAAAAATCATGGCGCAGATAATAAGAAATATGGTCCATAACATGCCTTGCATTCCGCCTGCTGAAAAGAGTTCGTTTAATGCGGCAACATCGGTACTGATTTGTGTATCGGTAAAAATAGCGTTTAAAATAGCGGTTACTTCTGTTTCGGATATTTGCAATAAAATGTTTGACTGAAGAATGAAAGCAAAAATAATTGCAAGTATAATTCCGCTTCCAAGCGCAATAAGAGGCTTCGTTTTTAAGAGAATAAGGGCAATGACACAAAGGGGTACTGCAAATAACCAAGGTGTAATATGAAAGGTTTTATCAATAGTTTGCAGAAGGTTACTGAGATCAGTATTTCCGCTAATGTCGATGGTTGCACTTAAAATCCCGAAGACTATAAGCGTAATCGTAAAAGTAGGAACAGTGGTAAACATCATGTAGCGAATGTGTGTAAACAAATCTGTTCCTGCCATCGCTGGAGCGAGATTGGTGGTGTCACTCAACGGAGACATTTTATCACCAAAATAAGCCCCGGAAATCACGGCTCCAGCAATCATGCCTACGGGAATTCCTAAGGCACTTCCAATACCAATTAAAGCAATCCCAACCGTTGCAGAAGTCGTCCAAGAGCTACCTGTGGCAATAGAAATAATAGCAGTAATAATTACAGAGGCTGGTAAGAATATGGTAGGATTAAGGACTTGAAGTCCATAATATACCATTGCCGGAATAACACCGCTCACCAACCAAGTTCCGGCAAGAGCTCCTACCAAAAATAAAATCATAATCGGTATAAAGACACTGTTGAGGTTTTCCTTTACTTCAGCGAACATAGTTATCAAAGAAGTTTTATTATAAAGACCTACAATCAATGCGGTTAATCCACCAAGAAGTAAAATATATTGATTGGAATAATCTCCCAACCAAACCCCGTCGGCAAAAAAGATATTGTAAGCCAAAAGTCCCATCAGAATGATGATAGGAATTAAAGCTTCTAACATATTTAAATCTTTGTTTTCTGAAATATGCTCGTTTTCGGGGTGCGGTGAAAGAGAATTTTTACTCATGCTTTTCTTTTAAATTTTACAAAACACCAACGTCTTGCATGCATTGTTTCATGGCTTCAAAAGTGCGGCTGATGTCGTTATCAAGACCAATAGAGAAACGAATCAAGCCATCGGTTAAGCCCATTTCTGCTTGTTCTTCTTCTGAGATTTCAGACGAAGTTGAAGTTCCTGGAGCACTGAATAAGGTTTTGTAAAAACCGAGGCTCACCGCAAGGTAACCTAAATTTCTTTCCTGCATCAATTCCATCACTTCGTTGGCTTTGGCAAGTGAACCTACATCTACGGTGAGCATTCCGCCAAAACCGTATTCTTCGTTCATATAATCTTTAAAAATGTCTTTTCCTTTGTGAGAGTTTAAGCCAGGATAACAAACGCGTAAACCTAATTCCTCAAACTTTTGGGCTAAATGATTAGCGTTTTCACTGTGCTTTTTGATGCGAATATGAAGGGTTCTCAAGTTTTTAAGAATAGAAGCTGCACGCATACTATCCATCGTAGAGCCAAGTAACATACAAGCTCCATCGTTTACGTCTTTGAGAGCGTTAATAAATTCCGCATCAGCGCAAATTACACCACCAACGGTATCGCTGCTTCCGTTGATAAATTTGGTAAGCGAGTGAATCACCACATCGGCACCAAAATCTCTTGGTGTAACCGAAAGTGGGGTAAAAGTGTTGTCGACCACCAATTTTAAGTTGTGCTTTTTCGATAAAGCGGAAAGGGCTTTTAAATCGGCTACCTCCAAAAGCGGATTGCTAACCGCTTCGCAGTATAAAATCTTGGTCTTATCGGTAATGGCTGCTTCCACAGCTTCGAGGTTGGTGATATCGACAAACGAAGTGCTAATGTTTAGTTTCGGAAGGAAATTTTTCATAAATGCATAAGTTCCTCCGTAAATGGTCCTGCTGGTTACAATATGTTCGCCAGCATCGCATAGTTGTAAAATTACAGGCGTAATCGCACCCATTCCGCTGGCGGTAACTGCTGCGGCCTCGGTATTTTCCATGGCGGCAAGCGCTTGACCTAAATATAAATTACTTGGGCTCGAATGCCTCGAGTATAAATAACAACCTTCAGTGTTTCCTTCAAAGGTGTCAAACATCGTTTTTGCTGAAAGAAAGGTGTAAGTGCTTGAATCTGAAATTGATGGGTTTACGCCGCCAAACTCTCCAAAGTATTGTAAATCTTGTATTTTATCTGCTGGTTTATGTTTCATTGAGTTATGATTAAATTTTTGAGGTTCTAAATATCTTGTTTTTATAGCGAATATCAAATGATTGTAGTGATAATTTGTTAAATAAGCGAATGGAAGTTATCAAAAAGATGATTCCGAATAAAACCGATAAGTTTTTAACAATCCTTTATCGTTCCGTACTTGTGCATTGCAAGAGATATCGTATTTTTGTAATCGTTTTACAAAATATAAAAAATACATTTACCTTATGAATACTTACGACGTTGCAGTGATTGGTTCAGGACCAGGTGGTTACGTGGCCGCTATTCGTTGTGCACAACTTGGCTTAAAAACAGCTATTATAGAAAAATATAGCACCATGGGCGGAACTTGCCTTAATGTAGGTTGTATTCCTTCAAAAGCACTGTTAGATTCTTCACACCATTACGAAGATGCAATTCACCATTTTGAAGAACACGGGATTGAAATTTCGGGCGACGTTAAAGTCAACCTCAAAAAAATGATTGAGCGTAAAGCATCTGTAGTCGAGCAAACTACCAAAGGTATTGAGTTTTTAATGAGTAAAAACAAAATCGATACCTACGAAGGTGTGGGTTCTTTTAAAAGCAAGACCGAGATTAATATCACTTCCGCGGAAGGAAAATCAGAAACAATCGAGGCAAAACACACCATTATTGCCACAGGAAGTAAACCTGCTTCATTGCCATTTATCGAAATCGATAAAGAAAGAATCATTACTTCTACCGAAGCCTTAAAACTAAAAGAAGTGCCTAAACATCTTTTGGTGATTGGTGGTGGCGTAATCGGTCTGGAATTAGGGCAAGTATACCAACGATTAGGAGCAGAAGTAACGGTAATTGAGTATATGGATAGAATTCTTCCAACGATGGATGGTGCTCAAAGTAAAGAGTTAACTAAAGTTTTCAAAAAGAAAAAAATGAATCTTGCCGTATCACATAAAGTTACTTCGGTAGAAAATACAGGTAAAGAAGTTATCATCAAAGCAGAAGACAAAAAAGGTAAGGAAGTAGAGTTTAAAGGTGATTATTGTTTAGTGGCAGTAGGTAGAAAACCTTACACAGAAGGTTTAAACGCTGATGCTGCAGGTGTAAAACTTAACGACAGAGGCCAAGTAGAAGTCAACGAGCATTTACAAACCAATGTCGAAAATATCTATGCGATAGGCGACGTTGTTAAAGGAGCCATGTTGGCACACAAAGCATCTGAAGAAGGTGTTTTGGTAGCAGAAACCATTGCCGGTCAAAAACCGCACATCAATTATAACCTTATTCCTGGTGTGGTTTATACTTGGCCAGAAGTTGCTTCTGTGGGTAAAACCGAAGAGCAACTGAAAGAAGCAAAAGTAGAGTATAAATCTGGGCAGTTCCCAATGAGAGCTTTAGGGCGTTCGCGAGCAAGTGGTGATATCGATGGTTTTGTAAAAATTCTAGCCGATAAAAACACAGACGAAGTTTTAGGTATTCATATGGTTGGAGCTAGAGTTGCCGATTTAATTGCTGAAGCTGTCGTTGCGATGGAATATAGAGCAAGTGCCGAAGATATTTCGAGAATGAGTCACGCACACCCAACTTATGCAGAAGCTGTAAAAGAAGCTGCATTGGCAGCAACCGATAATATTCCAATTCATATTTAAGATGAAGAATATTTTAGCTTACGCTGGATCAAATAGTAGTGTTTCGATCAACCATGAGTTGGTGAGCTTTGTTGCTAATCAGGTTATTAATCATCATGTTGATATCATTCGATTAACCGATTATGAAGTGCCACTTTATGATCACGATTTAGAACAGCGAGAAGGTCAGCCTGAAAACACAAAAAAACTCATCGATAAAATACAACAATACGATGCTTTGTTGATTTCGGTGAATGAACATAACGGAGGTCCATCTGCTTTTTATAAAAACATTTTAGATTGGTGTTCGCGTGTCGACCGTAAATTTCTTGAAGGTAAAAAAGTATTGCTCATGAGTACATCTACAGGACAAGGTGGCGGAAAAAGATCTTTGGAATATTCAGAAATGGCCGTTCCAAGGTATGGTGGCGAAATCGTGGCAAGTTTTAGCTTTCCTTCGTTTAATGACAATTTCGACAGAGAAAATCAAACCGTGACTGATGAAACCTTGCATTTAGGCATACGAGATACCCTATCTAACTTTTTAAACGAAATAGAATCGTAATTGAGAGTAAAAAAAAACTATGCGTTAGCGTCTAACCCAACCATCAAACAGCAGTTGCTCACTTGGGCACAACAGTTTGACGAGGTGGTTTGGTTAGATTCTAACGATTATTACTCCAAAAAAAAATATGAAGCTATTCTTGCGGTAAGTGCTTTTACAGCAATAAAAACTGATGTTGAAAACGCTTTCGCGAAATTACACGAATATCAAAGCACAACAAAAGATTGGATTTTTGGTTATCTTACCTACGACCTCAAAGAAGACACCGAGCAGCTTTCATCAAACAATTACGACGGAATTAATTTTCCTGACCTCTACTTTTTTCAACCACAGAAACTTATATTTTTACAAGACGACAAAATTAAGTTTCATTATTTAAAAATGGTAGACGATGAAATTGAGACTGATTTTGAGAAAATAAAAAAGCAAACCTACAAAACTCCAAAAAAGCTAGTTCACCCAAAGCTAAAATCTCGTATTTCAAAAAAAGACTACTTACAAAAAGTAGAAGTGATGAAAAATCACATCCAAAGAGGAGATATTTATGAAGCCAATTTTTGCCAAGAGTTTTACCTCGAAAACACCAAAATCAATCCTTTAGAAAGCTATTTTCGTTTAAACGAAATTTCAACACCGCCTTTTGCGTCTTTTCTCAAATTAGACAAAAAGTATGCTTTATGTGCCAGCCCAGAAAGGTATTTGCAGAAAGAAGGTGATAAAATCATTTCGCAGCCCATCAAAGGAACAGCAAAAAGGCTTGTCGACAAACAAAAAGATTTAGCACTTGCGGAAAAATTACAAAACGATGCCAAAGAAATATCAGAAAATGTAATGATTGTCGATTTGGTGCGTAACGATCTTTCGCGTACAGCGCAAAAAGGAAGTGTAGAAGTAGAAGAATTATGCGGTTTGCACAGTTTTAAACAAGTGCATCAACTCATTTCAACAGTGAGTTCACGCTTAAAAGAAGAATTTTCAGCCGTCGATGTGCTTAAAACTACTTTTCCGATGGGAAGTATGACTGGAGCTCCCAAAATTTCGGCGATGAAGATCATCGAGAAGTTAGAAGAAACCAAGCGTGGTCTTTACAGCGGAAGCATTGGTTACTTTACGCCCGATTCCGATTTTGATTTTAATGTAGTGATTCGCACCATTTTGTATAATTCCATTACCAAATACACTTCATGTTCAGTTGGTGGAGCAATTACCAGCCTTTCTGTTCCAGTAAACGAATACGAAGAGTGCCTTACTAAAATAGACGCGCTTAAAAAAGCCTTGAGAGCAAATTTGTAAACACTTTTAAAACCTTATATTTATACGCAAAATTGAATTCTCGATGCAGCAGAGGTTTTTAGCACATGTACAAAAGAATTTCCCAGAAATCATCTCGGGCAAATCTTTACTTGCCATTAGTGGCGGAATCGATAGTGTGGTATTGGCTCATCTGCTCAAAAAATCACAATTGGATTTTGCCTTGGCACATTGTAATTTTAGCTTACGCGGAAAAGAAAGCGACACCGATGCGGTTTTTGTAAAAAACTTAGCTAAAGCACTAGATGTTGAGGTATTTACCAAGAATTTTGACACCCAAAAATTCGCATCAGATTATCAGTTAAATACCCAGTTGGCAGCGCGTGAATTGCGTTATGCTTGGTTTGAGGAATTGTTGGATAAAGAAAAGTATGATTTTTTACTCACGGCACATCACGCTAACGACAATGCCGAAACTTTTTTTATCAATTTCATGAGAGGTTCGGGTTTAAAAGGATTGACAGGTATTCCGATACAAAACCAACAAATTAGACGACCACTTTTGGTGTTTACAAAAGAAGAAATTGAAACTTTTGCAAAAGCAAATAATCTCTCTTGGCGGGAAGATAGTAGTAACAAGAGTGATAAATACGTACGGAATCAAATTCGACATCATGTCATCCCGCAATTAGAAAAAATCAATGAAAGTTGGTTGGAGAGTTTTCAAAAAAGTCAGGAGTATTTGCAGCAATCGCAAGATTTGATAGACGATTACCTCAGCATAGTTTTTTCTAAAGCAGTGAAAAAAGAAGGAGAGTTGTATAAAATTTCTATTCTTCAACTCAAAGAAATGCCCAACCCAAAAGCCATTTTATACCAACTGCTCAACGAGTTTGGTTTTACCGAATGGAATGACGTTTATCATCTTATGGAAGCTCAAACGGGAAAGGCAGTATATTCCAAAACGCATCAATTGCTCAAAAACAGAGATGAATTGTTGTTAAGCACCAGAGAAAATAACCACGAAAGTGAATATTTGATTCATCAAGGAGAAGATTTTGTGCTTGGAAACGAAAAAATAGTACAGGAAAATGTCAATATATTAAAAGATGTTGATAAATTTAGGGCTTATTTCCCTGAAGAGAAGCTTAGATTTCCGTTAACCCTTAGAAAATGGAAGCTTGGCGACTTTTTTTATCCTTTTGGGATGCAAGGAAAAAAGAAGATAAGCGATTTTTTTACTGATCAAAAGGTTTCTAAAATCGAAAAAGAAAAAATCTGGTTGTTGTGCAATGGTGAAGATGTGATTTGGGTTGTGGGTTACCGTACAGACAATCGTTATAGAATAACAGAAAACACGCAAGAAATTATAAAATTTACCTACGAGAAATGAAACAAATTTTAAGTCTCCTATTATTACTTTTTATTACAGGAAAAGCTACTGCACAGTTTCAAGCGCAACAGCAAAACTTAGTAACCCCAGTAGAATGGACAGCAGAAGTCAATAAAATCTCAGACAAAGATTATGAGCTAATCTACAAAGCCGAAATTGAAGATGAATGGCATATCTATTCGCAGTTTACACCAGAGAATGGGCCCTTGCCATTAACTTTTGAGTATCAAGACACATTGAGTGTGGCATATAAAGTAAACGGTCCAGCCAAAGAAAGCGAAACTGCAAGGGCATACAGCGAAATTTTTGGTGTAGATGAGGTATACTTTTCTAAAAATGCTACACTTACCCAATCGGTGACCTTGGTAGACGAAAAAGTAGATGTGGTAAAAGTAATGCTCTTTTACCAAGTTTGTAAAGAGGTGTGTATCAATGAGGAGTTTTATTTTGCTTTCGACCTGAAGAAAGAAGAAGGTAAGGTTTTTACCAATTTCGATGAGTTTGAAGCCTATCAAGTAGCCAAGAAAGAAAATTCAGAACATAAAGAAGTTGAGGTTTCAGCAGAAATTGCAGAAGAGGAAGAAAAAGTAGATAAAGGCTTGTTAACGATTTTCTTTTTAGCATTTTTGTCGGGCTTTGCCGCTTTGTTAACGCCTTGTGTTTTCCCTATGATTCCGATGACGGTTGGTTTCTTTACCAAACAAAGCAAATCAAAGTCAAAAGGTATTAAAAATGCGTTACTTTACGGATTTTTTATCATCGTTATCTATGTGTTATTAGGTTCATTAGTCACCGCAATTTTTGGAGCCGATTCGCTTAATGCACTTTCGACTAACGTGACTTTTAATATTGTTTTCTTTATTTTATTGGTCGTTTTTGCAGCCTCATTTTTAGGTGCTTTCGAAATCATGTTACCTAATTCTTGGGCCAATAAAGTAGATCGTCAGGCTGATCGAGGCGGAATTATCGGAATTTTCTTTATGGCATTGGCATTGGCGATCGTGTCCTTTAGTTGTACAGGGCCAATTGTAGGAACCTTATTAGTAGAAGCTGCTTCTAAAGGAGGAATTGCACCAATCGTGGGAATGCTCGGATTTTCAATGGCGATTGCTATTCCATTTGCGTTATTTGCGATGTTCCCGGGTTGGATGAATTCGCTTCCAAAATCTGGCGGTTGGTTAAACACCGTAAAAGTGGTACTTGGATTTTTGGAGTTGGCTTTAGCTTTCAAATTTTTATCGAATGCCGACTTGGTTTTACAAGCACATTTGTTGGAAAGAGAAGTGTTTATCGCCATTTGGGTAGCTATTTTTGCAGTGTTGGCTCTATACCTTTTCGGGAAAATACAATTACCGCATGATTCGCCACTCACAAGAATTTCCGTAGGAAGACTTGGTTTAGGTTTACTGGTGTTAAGTTTTACCATTTATATGATTCCTGGACTTTGGGGCGCACCACTTAAAATTTTAAGCGGTTTTACGCCGCCATTAAACTATAGCGAATCGCCTTACGGAGTAGGCTTTACCAAAATCAGTAGTGGTTTTGTGACCAATAGTGAAACACAAGAGTTTCCGGAACAAGCAAAACTAGGACCACACGATATTTTGGCTTTTCATGATTATGACGCAGGGGTAGCTTACGCGAAAAAAGTAGGAAAGCCCATCATGCTTGATTTTACGGGTTATGCGTGTATTAATTGCCGTAAAATGGAAGAAAGGGTTTGGAGCGAACCACAGGTTTTAGGTAACTTAAAAAATGAAGTGGTATTGATTTCGCTTTATGTAGATGCCAAAGAAAACCTTCCAAAAGAAGAACAATACACCAGCGAAACTACCGGAAAGAGAATAAGAACCATAGGAAATAAATGGAGTGATTTTCAGATAAAAAAATACGGCGTGAATGCTCAGCCGTATTATATTTTATTAGATCACAACGAAGAAATGTTGCATAAACCAGCAAGTTATATGCCCGATGTAGATGAGTTTGCCAAATGGTTACAAACGGGTATCGATAACTTCGAAGCTTAGTAATCGCAGTCTATAGTATTGCTACCATCAATAGAAAAACTAAGTTGATCGATGAGCACATAAAAATCTTTAATTTTGGTGTAAAAGCCTATGGGTTTACTCATTTCACCTGCTTGTAAAGTTTTTCTGTGATTGGTCAGTAGATCGTTTTTATCTTCCGTAATCGCATAATTAAAAGTAATGAGATCCTCATAGCTATTTTTAAAAACGATCTCCCACGCCATACGCTTACAATTGTTTTTTTCTGGTGTCGATTTTATCGTATAGTAAAGGTTTTCATAGCAATTTGATTGCTTCCATTTGGTGGTGGTTTGGCTAGGGGCAAAAAAACTATAATTTACCCCTATCAAACCAATTAACACTAGGTGTAGGATTTTAGTCTTCATAACTATTTTTTAATGTGTACATATGTGTCTACTAGTGCTGTTGAATTACTGCTGCTTTCTACATAAAAATAGGTAGAGACTTCTCTTCCTGTTTTTTCTGTTCTGGAGTGTACATAATAAGTCTTTCCGGCTTCTATATGTAAATAAGCGGATTGAGCAGTAGTGTTTAATAAGTCCTCAACTTTCAACAGGCCTGGAGTCACATACCTTTCGATATATTCATAAGGCTCTAATCTTTCCAAGGTTTGAAGTTCATTGAAATAAACCGCATTTGGTTTTTTACCGTTTTTAGATTCGTTGTCTAAATGCATGATGTATACTTTAGCCGCATTTTCGTCATAATTTTCAATTACCCATGATTTTTGGTTGTATTGTAAGTTATGTATAGAGATTTCACCGTTTAAAAACTGATTGATTTCCTGTGCTTGTTCTGAAGATACATTGCTATTATTTACCTTATTGGTTTTCGTAACCTTTGTAGTTGTAGCCTTTAGAGTGAAAGGAGTTAAATCACTTTCACTTATTTCTGAGATATCAGCTTGTTCGTAATCACTCATATAAGACTTAGCTTCAGATTCATTCATTAAAGTAATTTCAAATTTACCCATAAAAGCTTCAAAGTGAACATAATAATCTTGGTTGGCTTCTATATTTAGGTCAAGAGGTGTCGCATAATCACCACCATGATCATTTATACTTACACTTATCTTTGCTTTACCAGGTGTCGTTTGTATTTTTTGCCAAGACTTGTTTTTTAGCTTGGTAATAAACTGATCATTATAATGAATACGCGTTTTTACCGCAGAGCCAACAAATTTCTTTTCCCGAATAAAATAAATATTAGCAACACCATCTATATTTTTAGAATCGTTTAAGCTAACAATATTGGAAGTGGTTGAATTATTACTTAGAGAAGAATTCGTATAGGTTTCTATGTTTCCATAGCCGTTCTGATTAAGAATTTCTTCACTTGGTTCTTGACCATTTTCCTTGATGTAAGCATTTACAAAATGCATTTTCTGAAGCCTATCGTAAGCCTTTTTTCTTTCTGGATATTCCTGATTGTTTGATTCTGTTTGGATTTTGGCAATTTCTACAGCTTCATCAGGGCTCGCTTTCGCCATGCTGTTCAAATAATGTTGGTTTTTGAGCAAAACTTTATTGATTTTGAATTCTGTCATAAAGAAATCCTCAATAATTTGTTTTTCTTCATTACTTACGGGTCTTCCATATAAGTCTTCAAATTGTTGGTAAAGTGAATTTAAACTGGGCTCTATTGCTTTTTTATCATATTTATTTAGTTCTACAGAAGCTAAATCTACATTAAGTCTCGTTGGCGTGTAATTTACCGATGTCGAAGAAGAGTTTCCAGATAAACTAGTTGAAGGTACGGATTCATCTTCCGCGGAAGCAACATTTATGTCTGAGTAAGAAACATAATTAGAAGTCGCTTTTCCAACATCAAAATAGTTGATGAGTTGCAATCCTTTTTTATAAGATACAGGAATTGTGTCATAATCTACACTTGCTCCAGCAGCATATTTTTTAATGATTATGCTTTGATAATCTTCTTTTACGGGAATACGAGCATAACTAATGGTTGCAGGTAAAGTTTGCCAGTTTCTGGTATCTGCTTTTTCGGTAATGGCGTTAGCAGCATCAGCTCCCAACTCTACTAAATCACCAGCTAAATCGCCTCCAAGATTTCTCGCTAAAGCACCTAGACCTTTAGAGACTCCTTTTTTGGCACCAAATCTTACAGCCATATCTACTACTTCTCTAAGCATACGGTCTTTTAAACATTGTTTGGCAATAGGGTAGTAGTTTTCTACCATTTCCAATGGGGTTTCTTCACCTTCACAAACAATGCCTGCACTATTGTAATAGCTTTGACGTTGCTTGTATTTTGGTATGGCAATAGCATTAATGCCTATGTTTACCCCTGCGGGAATAGGAATGACGATTGTTTCGTCATTATCGCCATAAGTGCCTACAAAAGCACCTCCAACACCAGAAGCGGTAAGTTTTATTTGATCTTTTATAGGGCCTAATCCATTTTCCCAAAAGACGATTGCATTATCAGTAGAATTGTTGATTTCACTTTCAGGAATTTTAAACTCTTTTTGATAGGTATTGTATTCTTCTGTGAAACCCAATTGTTTTGAAGTGCGTAACAAATCTTTTTTTAGCTGTAACGGTGCGGGAACTCCAAAATAACTATTGCTATTGGCAGCATACAATTCATAAGCATTACGGTAAGCAATAAATGCATTGTTGATATCACCGGTAGCTTCATACAAAATACCTTGTAGAATTTGTGCAAAAGCATCTTCGGTATATTTGTTTTTGTTTTTTTTATAACGTTGGTTGAGTTCTTGAAGTTTGATATTGATACGTTTTGCTTCTACCAATGCTTTATCAGGGAAGCCCAATTTAAAAAAATTAAGCGCTTTATAGTAGTGAATGGTTACTTTTTCAAAATCTTCTCCTTTATAAGGTTCGTTTAATGGATTGGTAAGAACAGCAGCAGCTTTTTGACCAACAGAAGTTTTGATGCCATCATCAATCATCATGTAGGCTTCTTCAAAATGTTGATTACTAGCTTCATAATTACCACTCATATGTTCTATTTTGCCTTTTTCCATAAGGTACAATAGACGATTTCTTTTTTTCTTATAAAGCTTGGTATTATCTATTTCAGCAATAGCTCTATCAAAATCTCGCGCAAATAGAGTTTCTTCTACAGAATTTTGATTTTCTGAAGCTGCTGTTGGAGTATATACTGCACAGCTTTGAAAAAGCAGGGCTAAAAGAAGCCCTGCCATCAAAGTTTTTAGATGGTTAGTTATAGTTTTCATGATGTGGTTTTTTGATTACTTAGCAGTAGACCTATTATACTTTTTTCTTACCTAAGTATTTCTTTATCTTTTTGTCTCCAATCCAAACTTTTTCATTGGTTTCAAGATTAGAAAGCTCTAAATTGATTTGATAGTAGATGGTTTTTTCATTACTGTACTGGTCAACAATAGAATTGATGGTTCCTTGCAGCATGAAGTCAGCTCCGTTTTCTAAACCAAACTTCTTCATTGTCGATGCAGAAGAATAATTCTGCTGATCTGCTCTTTCTGCTCTCAATTCTTCTCTCATCGATCCAGCTTGTACTAGTCTCATTCTGTTGCTATTAATGATTTCTTTTTCGATATCTTTAGAAAAAGTTTCAGTAGCAATATGCTCATGCGACTTGTTGGTAATCATTCCTACAATTATTACAGGTGAATCGCCACCATTGTTAGCTGTAAAAGTATTATACCAAGAATGAGCCATGAGCTCGTTAGTAATTTCTTCTGCTGTTAATCTAGAATCGGTTTCGTTCCATCGACCACTCAAATCGGTGACAGAATCTTCAGACATTCTCTGAACGTGTGGTGCACAACTAAAAATTAAAAACAAAGCCGTGATGGGTAAAAATAGTTTTGATTTCATAATAAAAAATGGTTAAAAATTGATAGTATAAAATTAACTATTGTTATTGGTATATGTAATACCCAATTCAGGGTATTTTTAAAATAGCTTTTTTTAAAAAGAGAAATATTTTTAACGTTTCTTTGAAAGCAATTCTTTTAAAAAGAAATATTTTTAGGTGATGAATAAAAAAATACAAAATATTGCGGTAATGACTTCTGGTGGTGATTCGCCAGGAATGAATGCAGCAATACGTGCCGTGGTACGTAGTTGTGTGTTTTATAATTGTACTAGTGTAGGAATCTATAGAGGTTATCAAGGTCTTATCGAAGGTGATTTTATACACCTAGATGCACGTTCGGTTAAGAATATAATCAATAAAGGCGGTACTTTTTTAAAATCTGCCCGCTCTAAAGAATTCGAAACCAAAGAAGGCCGTCAAAAAGCGTATGACAATTTAAAAAACGGAAATATTGATGCCATGGTCGTGATTGGTGGCGATGGGACTTTTACAGGAGCTAACGTTTTTTATCAAGAATATAATTTTCCAATTATAGGAATCCCCGGAACGATAGATAATGATATTTCCGGAACCGATTATACGATAGGTTACGACACGGCTTTAAATACCGTCGTTGAAGCGATAGATAAAATAAGAGATACTGCAAATTCGCATAACCGATTATTTTTAGTAGAAGTCATGGGGAGAAATGCGGGTGATATTGCACTCAACGCCGGAATCGGAGCGGGAGCAGAAGAAATCTTGATTCCAGAAGAAGATCTCGGAAAAGAGCGTTTGATAAAATCTTTGGCAAAAAGCAAACAGTCAGGGAAAACATCAAGTATAGTTGTAGTTTCCGAAGGCGATCAGATTGGCAAAAATATTTTAGAATTAGCAGATTATATTCGTGAAAACTTAGATGCTTACGAAGTAAAGGTAACTGTGTTAGGACATTTACAAAGGGGTGGTTCACCAAGTTGCTACGATCGAGTGTTGGCAAGCCGATTAGGTGTAAAAGCAGTGGAAGCCTTGCTGGAAGGAAAAAAAGATTTGATGATAGGAGTACAAAGCAATAAAATTGCAGAAGTTCCTTTTAAAGAAGCAATTTCAGGTGAAAACGAACTCGATTTAGAGCTTTTGAGAATTGCCGATATAATTTCAATTTAAAAAAAAACAAATATGAATATAGGAATAAATGGTTTTGGGCGAATTGGTAGAATTGCTTTTAGAAACGCCCTCAAACAAAAGGATATAAATATAGTTGGAATAAATGATTTATTGGGTGTCGAACATTTGGCTTATTTACTAAAATATGATTCTGTGCACGGTAAGTTTGATGGTGAAGTACATATCAAAAAGGGAAATTTAATAGTTAATGGTAAGGAAATAAGGGTAACCGCAGAAAAAGATCCTAGAAACCTCAAGTGGGGTGAAATAAAAACAGACATCGTTTTAGACTGTACGGGAATTTTTAAAGAATTAGAGTCTGCTCAGCAGCATATCGAAGCAGGAGCAAAAAAAGTTGTGATTTCGGCACCTTCTAAAGATGCACCAATGTTTGTGATGGGGGTTAATCACGATAAAGTCACTGCTGATGACACCATCATTTCTAACGCTTCTTGCACCACCAACTGTTTAGCCGTGCTTTCCAAGGTGATTCACGATAATTTTGAAATTGTTGAAGGTTTGATGACAACCGTTCATTCCGCGACAGCTTCGCAGCATACGGTTGACTCACCTTCTAAGAAAAATTATAGATTAGGAAGAAGTGCTTTGGCAAATATCATTCCGACATCAACCGGCGCGGCAATTGCCGTAGGAAAAGTGATTCCTGCTCTCGACGGAAAGCTTACCGGAATGGCATTTCGTGTACCAACACTCGATGTTTCGGTGGTTGATTTAACGGTGCGTTTAAAGAAAAAAACTTCGTTAGAGGAAATCACTAAAATCTTACAAGAGGCTTCTCAAAAAGAACTTGACGGAATACTTACGGTGACCAACGAAGAAGTCGTTTCCCAAGATTTTGTTTCGGACCCGCGAACCTGTATTTTTGACAGCAAAGCGAGTATCGGACTCAACGATAATTTCTTTAAATTGGTGGCTTGGTATGATAATGAGTACAGTTATGCTGCAAAATTAGTAGATTTGGCAAAGCATCTTTCAACAGTTTCTTAAATGATTTTAATTGCAGACGGCGGTTCGACAAAATGTGATTGGGTAATTTTAGACGACCATAAAAACGAAATAGGACAAACCCAAACCAGAGGTTTAAATCCTACTGTTTTTACGGAAGAAATACTTCGCGAGCGACTTTCATCTAATTCCACTTTAAGTGAAATTAAAACTGCGGTTACCCAAATCTATTTTTACGGAGCCGGTTGCGGAACTGAAAAGCCGGTGGCTTTACTCCGTAAGGTTTTTAAAGAGTTTTTTATAAAAGCTACTGCAGAAATAAAAGAAGACCTTGCCGCAGCGGTTTACGCCGTAACGCAAGATCCTGGGCTTGTTTGTATTCTCGGTACGGGTTCTAATTGCTGTATTTTTGATGGTAAAACTATCGAAACGCCAATCGCTTCTTTGGGTTATTCGGTGATGGATGAAGCTAGCGGGAACTATTTCGGAAAACAACTTTTACGGGATTATTTTTACAAAAAGATGCCAAAGCACATTGCAAAAAAGTTTGAAACTGTCAATAATCTTTCGCCCGATTTTGTCAAAGAAAACCTATATAAAAAAGAAAACCCTAATGCTTATTTGGCAAATTTAAGTGCTTTTTTGTTTGAAGAAAATGTAAAAGAAGCCTATATTTTTGAGCTTTTAAAATCAGGAATTGAAGATTTTATAGAAAATAGACTTTATTATTTTAAGGAAATAAATGAGTTGCCGGTTCACTTTGTGGGTTCGGTTGCCTATTATTGCAAGTCAGTAATTGAACAATGTTTTCAAGAAAAAAACTTAATTTTGGGCCATATTATCAGAAGGCCTATCGACCAATTAGTAAGCTATCACCAATCGAAAACCTAAATGAGTTTAAAGAGCATAAACCCTACAACAACACAAACTTGGAAGAAGTTACAAGCTCATTATGAGAAAATAAAAGATGAGCGAATACTCGATTTCTTCGAACAGGAACCGAATCGAGTAGAAGGTTTTAGCATCGACTGGAACACATTTTTTATAGATTTCTCCAAAAACAGAATCGATCAAAAAGGCTTTGATTTGTTGATTGAGTTAGCTAAAGAGCTCGATATAAAAGATGCTGTCGAAAAGCAATATCGTGGAGAAATTCTCAATAAAACCGAAAGCAGAGCGGTTTTGCATACTGCACTTCGTCAACCAAATCCGAATAATGAAATTCAAAAAGCGCTAGATCAAATAGAAGAGATTACAGAAAATGTAACTTCTGGAAATTGGAAAGGCTGTACAGGAAAACCAATAAAAAATATTGTAAATATCGGAATTGGCGGAAGTGATCTCGGTCCGAAAATGGTAGTGGAGGGTTTAAAGTATTACAAGAATCATCTCAATTCTTACTTTATTTCGAACATAGACGACACCTATAATCAGCAATTACTTTCTGAAATCGATTTCGAAGAAAGCCTTTTTATTGTAGTTTCTAAAAGTTTTGGTACGAAAGAAACCTTAGGAAATGCAAAGCTAATTATCAAAAGATTTCAGAAAGAGTGTACTCAAGAAAATGTACTAAAAAAACACTTTATAGCGATTACCACACAAAAAGATAAAGCCGTTGAATTTGGAATCACAGGTAAGAATATTCTGCCTATTTGGGATTGGGTTGGCGGTCGTTTTTCATTGTGCAGTGCTGTAGGGTTGAGCATTTCATTGACTTTAGGTTTCAATAATTTCAAAGAACTTTTAAACGGTGCTTCAGAAGTCGACGATCATTTTCTGAACGAGAAATATTCAAAAAATATTCCTACAGTAATGGCTTTGTTAAGTATTTGGTATAACAATTTTTACCAAGCAGAAAGTCATGCAGTTGTTCCTTATTCGCAGTATTTAAGTGAGTTTGTGCCTTATTTACAACAAACTTTTATGGAAAGTAATGGTAAAAGTGTCGATAGAAATCAAGAAAAAGTCAATTATCAAACCGGAAGTCTTGTTTGGGGTGATGTGGGCTCAAATGCACAGCATGCCTTCTTTCAGTTATTACACCAAGGGACAAAACTTATTCCGGTAGATTTTATAGGCTTTAAAAAACCCTTAAGTAAAAAAGATGCTTTACATACTGAATTAATGGCAAATTTTTTCGCACAAACCCAAGCCCTCTTGCAAGGGAAGAGTAGAGAAGCGGTTTTAAAAGAAACTTCCGAAAATGAATTTAAATTTCCGTACCGAATTTTTGAAGGTAATAAACCGTCGACTACTATTCTTATTGATCAACTCACTCCGAAAAACTTAGGTAGTCTAATAGCTATTTACGAGCATAAAACGTTTGTGGAAGGTGTAATCTGGAATATTTTCAGTTTTGATCAGTGGGGTGTTGAGTTAGGGAAACAACTTTCTACATCTATTCAAAAGCAAATAGAGACTAAAGAAGTTACTGAAAATCGAGATAAATCCACTAAAAATTTACTTCATCACTTTCTTTCTTAAAATATTCTTATTTTTAAAGAAAGAAATCTTTAGATGTTAGTAAAAGTTTATGGAAGTGCTGTTTTTGGAGTTGAAGCGACAACGATTACCGTTGAAGTCAATACTGCTAAAGGCATTGGTTACCATTTGGTAGGTTTGCCCGACAACGCTATCAAAGAAAGCAGCTATCGAATTGCTGCGGCTCTTGCTAACAACGCCTATAAACTTCCCGGGAAAAAGATTACTATCAACATGGCTCCAGCCGATATGCGTAAAGAAGGCTCGGCTTACGATTTGACCATTGCTATGGGAATTTTAGCTTCATCGGGTCAAATAAAAGCTCATGAAATCGATAAGTATTTAATTATGGGCGAACTTTCGTTAGACGGAAGCTTGCAACCTATAAAAGGAGTTTTGCCCATTGCTATTAAAGCTCAAGAAGAAGGCTTTAAAGGTTTTATTTTACCGGAACAAAATGCAAACGAAGCCGCAATTGTTAATAAATTAGAAGTTTACGGCATCAATAATATCAAACAAGTCATCGATTTTTTTGATAAAGGAATTCCGCTGGAGCGAACAGAAATAGATACCCGAAAAGTTTTTTATGAAAATTTAGAACAAACCGATCTTGATTTTTCGGATGTCAAAGGACAAGAATCTATCAAAAGATGTATGGAGATTGCCGCTGCGGGAGGTCACAACATTATTTTGATTGGTCCACCAGGTTCAGGAAAAACAATGCTTGCCAAAAGACTACCAAGTATTTTACCACCCATGACTTTAAAAGAAGCTTTGGAAACCACAAAAATACATAGTGTAGTTGGTCGCGTTAAAGAAAATAGCGGTTTGATGGCACAACGACCGTTTCGGAGCCCACACCATACGATTTCTGATGTCGCATTAGTTGGCGGAGGAACCTATCCACAACCAGGAGAAATTTCACTTTCACATAATGGAGTTTTGTTTTTAGACGAGTTACCCGAATTTAAAAGAAGTGTGCTCGAAGTGATGCGACAGCCTTTAGAAGATCGAGAAGTAACTATTTCGAGGGCTAAATTTACGGTCACTTATCCATCGAGCTTTATGTTGGTGGCGAGTATGAATCCGAGTCCGAGTGGTTATTTTAATGATGCCGAATCTCCCGTAACTTCTTCGCCTGCAGAAATGCAGCGTTATATGGGTAAAATTAGTGGTCCGCTTTTAGATCGTATCGATATTCACATAGAAGTTACGCCTGTTCCGTTTGAGAAACTAAGTGAAGAACGCAAAGGTGAAGCGAGTAAGCTCATTAGAGAACGAGTAAAAAAAGCTCGTGAACGGCAAAGTATTCGCTTTAGCGAATTTAAAAATTTGCACTACAATGCTCAAATGGGTGTAAAACAAATCAGAGAATATTGTAAATTAGACGACAATTCAAAAGACTTGCTAAAAACCGCTATGGAACGTTTAAATCTTTCCGCAAGAGCGTATGATAGAATTTTGAAAGTGGCAAGGACTATTGCCGATTTAGAAGAAAAAGAGAGTATAAACCCAGAACACATCAGTGAAGCTATACAATACCGAAGTTTGGATAGAGAAGGCTGGTTAGGATAAAAAATTATGAAGAAAGAGATTATAGCAATTTGCATCGTGGCTTTAGTGGCTTGCAAAAATAAAAAAGCCCAAGAAGAGAGTTTGTCTAAAGAAAATGACACCACTGTCGTGGAAGAAATGGCCAACGAAATGGCCGATGTTGAAGCTGTGGTTCTAAGCTTAGAAGAAGCCAGCAGGTTGGCAAAAACCCCTTTTAGTTGTATCGAAAAAGAATATCCGAACAAATTAGGACAGGTTTTAAACTCAGAAGATGATCTAAAAACGCCTAAAGAATTGCACCCTGTGTTTTATGGTTGTTACGACTGGCATTCTTCGGTTCATGGGTATTGGAGTTTGGTGAGTTTACTGAAACAATTCCCGAATATGGAAAATGCTCAAGCAATTAAAGAAAAATTGATTGAGAAATTTACCAAAGAGAATATCCAGAAAGAAGTTGCTTATTTTGATATGGAGAACAATGGCAATTTTGAGCGGACTTATGGTTGGGCTTGGTACCTCAAGTTAGTTACTGAAATACATCATTGGGACGATGCTGCTGCGAAAACACTAGAAGCCAATTTACAGCCGCTTACTGATAGAATTGTTGAGAATTACCATCAGTTTTTACCGAAGCTAAATTACCCGATTAGAGTAGGGGAACACGAAAACACAGCTTTCGGATTGACTTTTGCTTATGATTATGCACTTGCTTTAGAAAACGAAAAGCTTAAAAATTTGATTTCTACCAGGGCAAAAAATTATTATCTAGCAGATGACAATTGTCCGATAGGTTGGGAGCCAAACGGATTTGATTTTTTATCACCTTGCTTAGCTGAAATCGGACTGATGCATCGGATCCTTGAAGAGCATACTTTTTTACTTTGGATGAAAGATTTTATGCCTCAAATTTTGGAAACAGATTTCACCCTTGAGGCAAAAGAAGTGACCGATAGAACCGATGCAAAATTAGTGCATATTGATGGCTTAAATTTTTCACGTGCGGCTACTTTATTTGAGCTTGCCAACAAGTATAAAAAGTTAGAACATCTCCGAAAATTAGGAGATCAACATGTGGCTTATTCGTTCAAAAATTTGAAAAATGATTCTTACGAAGGAGGGCATTGGTTGACAACTTTTGCGATTTATGCACTAAATGAGCGAGCAAAACACATCCTTAAAGAATAAGTTTAGATAAAAACCTTAAATAATTGATTTTATTTATTTTAAAAAACCACTATAAGAATTATTTATAGTGGTTTTTTAGTTAAATTTTGTCCCAAAGTACATTTTTAGGTGGTGACGCTTTTACCAAAATTTTTTCTTTTTGCACCGGATGAATAAATTCGATTTGCCAAGCATGCAAACTTATACTTGCATCAGGATTACTTCTGTCAAAACCATATTTTAAATCTCCTTTTATAGGAAAACCAATGGCCGATAATTGACTTCTAATTTGATGGTGCCTCCCGGTTTCTAAATTGATTTTTACGGTGGAATAATTGTCTAATTTTTTTAAAAGTTCGTAGTGTAAAATTCCTTTTTTTGAACCTTCAACTTCTTTCAGATTGGCATAAGATTTATTCTGTTTTTGATTTCGTTTTAAGAAGTGAATAAGTGTTTCTTTTTCTTTTTGTGGAGTCCCTTTTACAATCGCCAGATAAGTTTTTTTTACTTCTTTATTTACGAACATTTTGTTCATCCGCGAAAGCGCTTTTGAGGTCTTTGCAAATAAAACAATTCCGCTGGTAGGTCGATCTAAGCGATGTACCACACCTAAATAAACATTTCCTGGCTTGTTATATTTGTCTTTGAGATACGATTTTACTACTTCGCTAAGGGGTTTATCACCAGTTTTATCACCTTGTACAATATCACCAGGTCGTTTATTAACGATAATCAAATGGTTGTCTTCGTAAATTACCTGAAGATTATCTTTATTGGATTTAGACATTTAGATTGTTAGATTTTTAGAAAGTTAGAATGGTAGAGAATTAGAATTTTAGTTGAGTTTTAAATTTTGAAATCATTTTGATGATTTCGTTTAATTCTTCAGTCGATTTATTTAATTTTTGATTAGAAATAAAACCTAAATCATTTGAGATAATAAGTTGAGTTTCGATTTCATAAGCGGAGCCTAATGTGATTTCCAGAAATCTTTTAAAGTCTTTGTTGCTACTTCGTGATGAACCTTCGGCAATGTTTGAAGCTAAAGAAACAGAAGCTCTTCGTAATTGATTTGTTAAACCAAACTTTTCTGTTTCAGGAAAAGAACTTGTCAAGTTATAGATATGTGTGCAAAAGGCTCTGCTTCTTTTCCAAATATCTAAATCCTTATAACGATGCATATCTAAAAGGTCTAATAATCTAATAAGTCTAACCGATCTAAATCAATACTGCTCTTTTTCATTCGGAAAATCACCCGATTTTACATCATCGTTATATTGTTTAAACGCTTGGGTCATATCGGCATATAAATCAAGGTAACGACGTAAAAAACGTGGGTTGAATTCATGGGTCATTCCAATCATATCGTGAACCACCAAGACTTGACCGTCGACACCATTTCCAGCACCAATTCCAATTACAGGAATACTAATGCTATCAGCCACTTCTTTTGCGAGTTTGGCAGGCACTTTTTCTAAAACAACAGCAAAGCAACCTATTTTTTCTAACATTTTAGCATCTTCTTTTAGTTTTTCAGCCTCTTCTTCCTCTTTGGCTCTAACGGTATAGGTTCCGAATTTATAGATAGATTGCGGAGTTAAGCCCAAATGTCCCATTACAGGAATTCCTGCGGCCAAAATACGTTTGATGGAGTCTTTTACTTCTTTTCCGCCTTCGAGTTTTACAGCGTGCCCACCACTTTCTTTCATAATTCTAATCGAAGAACGAAGTGCTTCTTTCGGATCACTTTGGTAGCTTCCGAAAGGCAAATCGACTACGACCAAAGCTCTTTCTATAGCTCGCACCACCGAAGAAGCGTGATAAATCATTTGGTCAAGTGTAATCGGCAAAGTAGTCTCGTGACCTGCCATCACATTAGAAGCAGAATCACCTACCAGGATCACATCGATTCCTGCACTATCAACAATTTTTGCCATCGTATAATCGTAAGCAGTAAGCATCGAGATCTTTTCGCCGAGGGCTTTCATATCGACAAGTGATTTTACGGTAACTCTTTTATATTCTTTTTTGGCTACAGACATTTTTTGTGGTTTAAAATTGGCATAAAAATACTAAATTAGTCGTTCATCATAAAATCTTGCTCATGAGAATCGTTGTTTTATATACACTACTGTTTTCTTTTGCTTTCGCGAAAGCTCAACAGACACCACAAAAAGCTATCGAAGACTTTTTTGAAGCCTTTCATCAAAAAGATACTGTGTTGTTAAAGAAAATGGCCATGCCAGATGCGGCACTATCGACCATTACCAAAAACCAAGAAGGGCAAAATCAGTTGGTGAGAGAGTCTTACGATGAATTTATAAAAAACATCGCCTCGATACCCCATGATATTCATTTTGAAGAAAAACTACTGGGTTTTGTGGTACAAGAAGACAAAATGATGGCCAATGTTTGGACACCCTACGAGTTTTACTTTAAAGGAAGTTTTAGCCATTGTGGTACCAATAATTTTGTTTTAATGAAAGATGACGGTGACTGGAAGATCGTTTCACTAACTGACACAAGAAATAGAAATAATTGTAAAACAGAAAAGTAAAAATGAAGAAAAATGACGATCTGTATTGGTGGAAAGTACTTTCTAATTATGTGAGATTTGAATTTGCAGTTTTGATTATATTAATAATAGGAATTGCTGTTTTTGGGTTGATTAAATATTTATTTTTTTGAAGGATATAAATTTACAGAAGTCGTATTTTCGATAAAAATTTTCAAAAATGAACTACATTTTATTCGACGGAAACACAAGAAACAGTTTGTTACCGTTTACCTATACCAGACCAGTTGCCGACATTAGAATTGGTATTTTAACCATCCGTGAGAAGTGGGAGAGATATCTCAATTCAACCACCACAACGATTACCGAAGATTACTTGTCTGAAAAATGGCCCATGGTAGAAATGGAAGAAAATGTGTTAATTAACGCCTCGGTTTGTCCACACGAGAGTTTGGTAGAACAAATACAAACTTTAGATTTTAATCAAGTGCTGGTTTTTGAAGAAGAATATATTGCTTTCAAAGCAGAGGAAGATATCGAAGTTAATTTAGAAGATTTTGAACAAATAGAATTAAAAGAAGCTCCTTTAAAAATCAATCATACTTGGGATATTTTTTCTAAAAATCACGAAGCAATACAACAAGATTTTGAATTGTTGACCAAAGATAGAACATCACAGCCTATTCCAGATTTTGTGCATTGTGTGCATAAAGAAAACATTTTTGTAGAAGAAGGAGCAAAAATCAATTTCTGTACACTTAATGCAAGTGAAGGTCCTATTTACATCGGAAAAGATGCCGAAGTGATGGAAATGGCTGCTATTCGTGGACCATTTGCATTATGTGAAAGTTCATCCATAAAAATGGGAGCAAAAATTTACACCGGCACTACGATTGGTCCGCATAGTAAAGTTGGTGGAGAAGTCAATAATTCTGTCATTTTTGGCTATTCCAATAAAGGTCACGATGGTTTTCTGGGGAATTCTGTTTTGGGTGAATGGTGTAATATCGGTGCAGACAGTAATAACTCGAACCTGAAAAATAATTATGCAGAAGTGCGACTTTGGGATTACCAAACCGAAAGATTTGCACCAACAGGGTTACAATTTTGCGGTTTGATGATGGGCGATCATTCTAAATGCGGGATCAATACCATGTTCAATACAGGAACTGTGGTAGGAGTTAGTGCCAATATTTTTGGAGCAGGTTTTCCGCGTAATTTTATACCAAGTTTTAGTTGGGGAGGAAGCAGTGGAACCACGACTTACCAAACGAGAAAAGCTTTTGAAGTAGCCGAAAAAGTGATGCAACGCCGTAAAGTGGATTTTACCGAAGAAGAAAAAGCAATTTTAGAACATGTTTTTGAAATCACGGATAAATATAGAAGAACTTAAGTGAAACCTCGAAAATTAGGATTCAAGATATATACAGAAAAATAGGTATGTGAGATGGAAAACCTTGATTGAGCAAAGTGAGAATACGAGACTTGTAATAATAAGGGTTGTTATCTTATAGTTTGGTGAGAATTTGTCAAAATAATTTAATTTTTTTTGTAAATAATTCAATTTTAAGGTAGGAGAATTAGCGGTGTAGTTGTTTTAGTAATGAATAACCTTATTTAAACTAAAAAACTTATATGATGAAAAACTACGTCTTTCTTTTTTGTAGCTTCTTATTTATTTTCCATTCATATGCTCAGTGTTTACCATTACCAGTATCGGTAAACAGCAGTATATGTTATGATGAACCATATTTGATTTCAGATCAAAGTGTAGCAACGCAACTGACCGTTAAAGATGGAAACAATAATAATGTTTCCGTAGTTTGGTCTACACCAAACAATTTATGGCTCGACGCAAATATGACAACATCTTATAATGGCGGAGCGGTCACAGAAGTCTATTTTATGGGTGAAGATTCTTTTGAACAATATAATTACCAAGCGAATTATAATTTACCTGGATGTTCACAAGTGATAACTTCCTATATTTATATTTACACAGAAGGTGTTTTTTATGAGTCTTGTGACGTTAGCCAACAAACCTTAGCGGATATTACTTTTTTAAATTATTCCAATGGCCAAATTTCATTTTATAGTGATCAGGCAGGCACAATCCCAGTAACAGCAAATACATCAATTTCTTTTCATGATACTTTTTATGTTACTTTTGGTAATAACTGTAGCTTAATACCATTAAAAGTAAAACATCAGACAGATTCTCCTGAAGTTGAGGCAATAGAAAAATTTTGCTCTCAAGCTACCTGGCAAGCTGCAGGTTTCAATAAGCAAGGAGATAATTTAAATGAAGTACACGTTGTAGGAGAAAATATTACTTGGTATAGTGATGCGGCTGGAACACAAGTGATTTCAGATCCAAGCGCAGTAACTTTAAGTGATAACGATACTTATTATGTTTCTCAAACGGTAAATGGTTGTGAGAGCGAATTGATACCCGTAAATATGTTGGAAACCACCTGTGGGTGTATTAAAAACCCAGAAATAGAAGCAAATGGTAATCAAACTGCTGATTTTGATTATACATTTCATTCTGAAAATTATGGATTCCAGACTGTTGCGTCTTGTGATGAGAATTTTGATTATACTACTGCTACAAATTTATACACGAGTGTTTTGGGTACAAATGACGATACTACGGTAAATGTTTCCCTAACAGGTCAAGGAGATATAGCTGAATTAGCTAACTATAATATATATATGTCGAGAACAACACCGTATGCATATAGTGAAAACGCAATACGTTTAAATGACTATCAAGGAAATATAGGTAAAACCACATTAGTAAAAGAGTTTATTGCTGGGGAAGTTTTTTCTTTTGATTTTGCTTTTATTGGTAGTCTTAATACAAACCACATGTTAAGTGAACAACCTTCAATTTTGGTTAAAGTTTTTGACGATAATGATAAAATGATAATCAGTGAATGTATTTTACCAAATGTCTGTCAGACCAGTTTTAGTGAGTGGTCATGTGCAAAATTTAATACAGAAGCATACCAGGGTAAGGGTCTTACTGTTGAAGTAATGGTTACCGATTGTGGTTTGGCTGGACATTATGGTACTTTGTATATGGATAATCTATATGTAGGAGAAGATAACTCAAGTAGTTGTACAAATACAGTTTTTGGGGACGTAAATTTAGATGCAGTGACACAAGCAGGTAGTTCTTATGAAAATTGTTCATTACTTAGTCCTATTGGTACTGGATTGAATTGCTCTACAATAGCGTCTGTAGTAAATCCTACTTATCCATTAACTGTTTGTGGAACTTATACTGTCCCTACTGGAGCTACCTTACAAAATATTGCACTTAATTTTACTTCTACTAACAATGTTACCTACAGTACAAATAATGTAGTTGTTACCTCACCAGGAAGTTTTTGCGTAACGCTCAGTCAAGGAGATATTCCCAATGCCTATGGTACTATTTTTATAGAGGCAGAAGCCGAATTTTCTAAACAGTGTAACTCTATAAATGGAAGTTTAAATGTGAATTTAAACACAGAAGCATTTAAAAACTGCCCAGTGGCCGCATGCCCTACAACGGTTTTTACATGTTCGACAAGTTCACCAGCGGTATACGATCTAACGGCTAAGGAGATAGAAATACTGGCTAATATACCTATAGCAAACCAAGGAGACTATAGCATAACATATTATACAGATCAAAGTGGTGCAGAAAATGAAGACCCTAACTTTCTGATCGCAAACCCAACTAGTTATACACCTGCAAGCGCACCAAGTTTAGCTTATGCGCGATTAGATTACAACTATATAGCTCTAGGAATAAGTCCTATCGCAAATTGCTATGATTTGGTAGCCTTAAATTTTGGAATACATCCAATGTTTAATATTGCTACTCCTATTGAGGTAGAAGTTTGTGATGATGATGGCGATGGTTTTTACCAATTTGACTTAAGCATTCCTACAGCACAAATCACTGCTAATTATCCGATGATAGATGTATATTACTTTGAAACAATGGCAGATGCACAAGCAGAAGTTAATGCTTTACCCACCATGTATACCAATGTGGTGGCTTACACGCAAACCATTTATGTAAAACTGAAAGATACCTACGCAGGTTGCGAAAATATTGTTCCGGTCAACTTGATCATAGATGTACCAGAATTATTATCGGCTATTAACCCAATTCCAACAGATCAAGAAAACAATGTGATTGTAAATGCAAATGGTTCAAATCTGGAAGTTGATTTGTCTTGGGAATCAGGCTCAAATTATTGTATAGATGATGAAATGTTTGATTTGATGATGGGAGCATCTCTTTCACAATTAAATCTGGTTCAGGCAGATATTACTGCAACAACTTTTACGGTTCAAGTAAATGCCAATACGACTTATTACTGGCAAGTAATTCCAAAAAGTTCACAAACAACTTTAGGCAATACAGCTCCAGTTTGGGAATTTACTACTCAAAGTTTAATTACAGATAGCCAAGTATTTTCAAACTTAGTTTATTATACCAATAACAATCGGTTTTATGTAAAAACCAGTGAAAATACTATCGAGCAACTCACCTTCTTTAATTTACAGGGAAAAAGAATTATGAGTTTCCCAGGAAATCAGTCTTCTGAAATGGTAGTAGATTTAGCTCAACTTTCGAGTAGTGTTTATTTGGCACAAATAAAAGTAGAAGGAAACTACAAAACAGTTAAGCTTATAAAACAGTAATTTTTTTCGAATTGTTTAAATAAAAAAGGAGGTTGAATTTTCCAGCCTCCTTTTTGTTTTCTAGATCCCCGTATAGTTTTGCGGGGTAATTACTTTCAATTCTTTTTTGATGTCTTCATTGACGTCTAAAGTTTCAATAAAATCTGCGATACTTACAGCGGTTATTTTTTCGTTGGTACGTGTGAGACCTTTTAGAGCTTCATAAGGCTTTGGGTAGCCTTCTCTTCTTAAGATCGTTTGGATCGCTTCGGCAACTACTGCCCAATTATCTTCGAGGTCTTGGTGTAATTTACTTTCGTTAAGCAATAATTTGTTTAAGCCTTTTAAGGTAGAAGTTAGACCAATTATAGTATGGCCGATGGGAACTCCAATATTCCTCAAAACCGTACTGTCGGTCAAGTCTCGTTGTAAACGGCTTATGGGCAATTTGGCAGAAAGATGTTCAAAAATAGCATTGGCAATACCCAGATTTCCTTCTGAGTTTTCAAAATCTATCGGGTTGACTTTATGTGGCATTGCTGATGAACCTATTTCTCCTTCTTTGATTTTCTGTTTGAAATAATCGATAGAAATATAACTCCAAAAATCACGGTTAAGGTCTATTAAGATGGTATTGATGCGTTTTAGAGCATCAAAACAAGCAGCCATATAATCGTAATGTTCGATTTGTGTGGTTGGGAAAGAATGTTTTAAACCCAAATCCTTTTCCACGAAAGTGGTACCAAATGCCTTCCAGTCTCTGTCAGGGTAAGCCACTTTGTGCGCATTAAAATTACCTGTCGCACCACCAAATTTAGCGGCAGCGGGTGTATTTTTTAAAATTTGTAACTGTTCTTCGATACGAACTACGAAAACCTCAATTTCTTTACCTAGTCGAGTAGGAGAAGCGGGCTGACCGTGAGTTCTTGCCAACATCGGAATATCTTTCCAGTTTTCGGCAAGTTCTTTTAACTTATCAATTAAGTTTTGAATTTCTGGGTAGTAAACTTCCTCTAGGGCTTCTTTTAAACTTAACGGAACTGCCGTGTTGTTGATGTCTTGTGAGGTCAATCCAAAATGGATAAACTCTTTCGACTCATCTAAACCTAGAGCATCAAACTTTTCCTTGATAAAATATTCAACCGCCTTAACGTCGTGATTGGTTACTTTTTCGGTTTCTTTTACTGCCAAAGCATCATCTGTCGAGAAGTCTTGGTATATGGCTCGTAACTGATTGAAAATATTGGAATCTATATTTTTAAGTTGCGGTAAATCATGTTTAATCAATGCGATAAAATACTCGATTTCAACTTTTACGCGATATTTTATTAAAGCTTCTTCGCTAAAATAATTTGCCAATTTTTTGGTTTTGCTGTGATACCTTCCGTCTATAGGGGAAATTGCCTGTAAAGCAGTCATAAATTTTGTTTTCAAAATTAAACGGCAAAGATACGGCTTATCACTTTTTCAAAAAAACCTTAAGATATTTTATTTATAATCTTTTTGGCGCGTGCTTTATAACCAGCACTTCCGTGGAAAAAATTACGCTCTAGGATTTCTTTTAGTTCTGGATGAATCCAAGCAAATTCTTTTCCGAGGAGATATAAAGTTTGCATGGCGTGAGCTTGAGGAGCTATTTTTTGGTCAGTAATCATCCAATCAAAACAAATGTTGGTCATTTTTTCTTTTTGAATTTCATTTAATGGAAACTCAAGTGTGTGCTTGTGATGAGCGATCATCACCACTTCAAAGATTTTTGCCAATGGTCTAATGACACCATCAAATTTGGCGTCTTTTGCAATTTCAATTACCTCATCGAGATGAGGAAAAATAACAATCAGTTCTTTTAAAGCCAGTATTTCAATAGCTCTAGCAGCTTTTGGTGCAAGTTGGGCATTGCCTGCTTTCGCAATTTCTAAAGTTTTCTTGATTAAAGATTCATTTTCATAAAGTTTTTGGGCGAATAGGTGTCGATTGGTTTTGTTGGTGTTGATGCGAAGTAAAGCTTCGATGTGTTCTTGTTTATTCATGACTCAATAATTCTTCAACTAAAGCAGGAACGCCAATTGTTGCTTTTTCGGCAATCACTTTTACCTGATGATTACTTTGCATGGCAGGTTTTGGGTCGATAAAATAGATTTGGCATTGGCGTGAAGCGAAATCGACCAACCCAGCCGCGGGGTAAACTTGCATCGAAGTGCCTATAATCAATAAAATATCGGCTTTTTCAACAATTTCTGCAGCGATGGGTAGCATCGGAACTGCTTCACCAAACCAAACGATATGTGGTCTTAATTGATGCTGATTTGCACATAAATCACCAAGCATAATATCTTCTTTCCAATCTATAACCGAGTTTTCATTTGCAGTACTTCTTGCTTTTAGTAGCTCACCATGCAGATGAATTACATTTTTGCTGCCCGCACGTTCGTGTAAATCATCTACGTTTTGCGTGATAGTATGTACGTTGTATTTTTCTTCCAGTTGTTGAAGTGCCAAATGTGCTGCATTGGGTTTTACTTCGAGTAGTTGTCGTCTGCGTTGGTTATAGAAATCGAGTACCAAAGTTGGGTTTTGCTCAAAACCTTGAGGCGAAGCCACTTCGTAAATATCGTGACCTTCCCAAAGTCCGTTTTCGTCACGAAAAGTTTTGAGTCCGCTTTCAGCACTAATTCCTGCTCCGGTTAATACCACAATGTTTTTCATAAATTAAACGAAATCTTGTTTTTGTAATTCGAAAATAGTGATTTCAGGCCTCACGTTAAACCTTACTTGCCACAAGTGACCTAAAGCACGATTGATATAAAGCGTTCTTCCATCCTCTAAATTAATAATTCCTGAAGTGTATTTTTTATTTTTCACAGGGACAATTGGTGGAGGTAAAAAAGGAGATTTAAACTGTCCGCCATGGGTATGTCCAGACAAAATCCAACCTTTATGATTTTTCCAAACATCTATATCACAAACATCAGGATTGTGACATAGAACAATATTGGCTTTGGTTTCATCATAATCTTTCATCACTTTTTCAGGCTTAAAATTTAATCCCCAATAATCATCAAATCCTATAATGTTTAATCCGTTTATTTGTTCTTGCTTGTTATTCAAAACAGTTATTCCAGCTTCTTCTAATAGTTCTGTTATTTTATTTGCTACTTCTTGTTGAGACCAATTGTGCCCGTAATCGTGATTGCCTAAAATGCCTAGTGTTCCTAATTTACCGCGTACAGCATATTTTAAAACTTCTGATAATTGGCTAAGTTGTGCTTTATCTTCATAACTTATATAATCACCCGTATAAACCACAAAATCTGGATTGAGCTGTTGGGCTCTTTTAAATGAATCTATGATGTATTGATAATCAAACCTGTTTCCTATGTGAATATCACTAATCTGCATTAAGGTTTTACCTACTAAATGATCTGGAAGATTTTTGACAGGCATTTTAAGCTTAACAAACTCTAACCAGAATGGTTCTATTTGCCATGAGTAAACACTAGAAATTAACCCCAAACCAAGAGTTCCTAATAAGCTATTTTTAATAAATTTTTTTCTATGCACAAATTTGGGTTTACTATAAATTCTGTTTAGAAAATAAACTTAATTATTATTTTTGGTTTATGGTAAATTTAGAACTACTAAATTATTTAGAGTCGTACTTGACCGATAGACGAAGAACATTATTCAAAAAAGTTTTGGCAGAACGCACCAATCATTTTACGGTTGCTACCGAAGATGTTTACCAATTGCATAATACAAGTGCAGTTATTAGAAGTTGTGATGTATTTGGGATACAAAATGTTCATATCATCGAAGAAAGAAACTTGCGTAAAATAGACCGTGAAATTGCGATGGGTTCGCAGAAATGGGTGACAATCAATCGTTACCATACTGTAAAGGACAGCATCAAAACCTTAAAGCAAAAAGGCTATCGTATTGTGGCAACAACACCTCATGAGAACGCACAGTTTATCGAGGATTTTGATGTGACAAAACCTGCTGCTTTTTTCTTTGGAAAAGAGAGTGAGGGACTTTCGGAAGAAGTTTTTGACGAAGCCGACGAATTTTTAAAAATACCCATGGTAGGTTTTACCGAAAGTTTAAACATTTCTGTCTGTGCAGCGATTATACTGCAATCGGTGACCACAAAACTGAAAAAATCAACGATAGATTGGAAACTTTCTGAAAAAGAATTACTCAAAACACGTTACCAATGGGCAAGAAACTCAATAAAAAGTAGTGATAAGATTATTAAGCGGTTTTTGGAGAAAGATTAATCATTTAAAATGAACTTCTTGTTTTTATGATTTTACCTATATTGCCCAAAATTAACTTTTAACATAAATAAAATGAAACACTTAAAACTTTTTACCTTATTACGCTTGTATGTTTTTTAGTCTCAGCTTGTAGTTCTGATGATACTTCCGATGATGATGGAGGTCAACAGTCAAATTGTGGAACTATTGCAGATCAAACTGCTGAGGGAAATTTTAGGGGTGAAGACTTTACAGTTCAAGGAGGTGCTTACACCTATCAATTTGAAGAGTACTATTGCCAAATCTTTATTTTTGAGCAAACAGGAGGTAGTTGTTTTTTCCCTGAGTTTGAAGAAGGAAACAAAAAGATATTGTTTAGATTACCAAACCTTGACCCGCAAACTGTAAACTTTTCGGATGTAAGCGGTAGTCAGACCCTTAATTTTAATAGTGTAGTAGGGACTACAACAGAAGTAGAATTGGCTACTTGCGGTAAACTAGAAATTCTTTCGAGTACAGATACAACAGTAAGCGGACGAGTGATTGCTGAAGGGCAACAAGGTAGTTCTATAAACGGGAATTTTACCTTGACACTTTGTGAAAATTAAAATTTACATAATTTATTGATTGAGAAAAGGCTTGAAATTTCTTATTAGGATTTTGAGCCTTTTTATTTTCTTAAACATTTATTTTATGAAAAATACAAAAACTATAATATTGCGTAAGTCGTTATTTTTAATTACAAACATGATTGAGAATATCGAATCTCTTCATAATGTAGATGAATTCTTAAAAATACACGGAAGAAATTTGAAAATGTTGGCAGTTCTAGCTGAAGAGAGAAATTCAGATTTTATTCAAAAGAAAATATTAGAGTATCCTAGTATTACTAAAACGGAACTAGAGTATTACATTGCTGATGTAAAAGGAGAGAAAAGTTTATTGACGGTTGTAGCAGGACCTGTAGTGGGTTTTCTGGTAAACATTATTAGCACAAAAGGAAAGTCTTTAGGAGTAATAAAAAATAAATTAAAGACGATTAAAGAGATAAATGTCATGATGGACAGAGTAGTAGAAGATCCAATTTTTGAAGAAGTTTATTTAAAAACAATATAGAAAATTACAAATTCTGTAAAAGGAAAACGTTTTTATATTTATAACAATTTAAACTCAATCCCTATTCAGTACCCGATATTCTTCATAACAGCTACTCAACGCATCCAAAATCTGTAAATCGTTGGCGGTTTGTATAAACTGTTTGGAGTAGTTGCATTTCGATAAAATCTCATCCAAATCTACTTTATCAACTTGTAAAACAGCCACTAGAGTTTCTCGGTTATACTTTTGCTGAAGCAGATTTCTAATTTCATCATCCTCTTTCATCTGGCGCAGTTTTTTCATCTGCCGAGGTTTTTTTCCAAAAGTATTGTACAACAAATCAACCGGATTAAAAATAGCAGACATCGTTCTGGAGAAAGCTCCGGGTTTTCTGTCACCTGCTTCTACGCCAATATCCAACCCAGAAATGCTGTAACGCGAGTTGTCGTAAATCGGAATGTTTTTGGCGTCAATTTCAAGGTAGCCCGTAAGCTTTAGCGGAGTGACCACTACTTCTTCGAGCGCAATTCCGATTTCGGTCATTTTAACCTTCACATCACCATACTTGGTCCAGTCATTGGTTACCCGTACTTGTATCGATTTAAACCCCAGGTAAGAAAAATATAAGGTATCATTGATTCTCGCTTGCAATTCAAAATTCCCTTTTTCTCCAGAAACCGTTCCTTTAACGGTGTTGAGGTTGACGATATGCACATCTTTCAAGGGCAAATCATTAGCTGCATTCAAGACAAAACCCTTGATGGTTTGCAGCTCTTCTTCTTGCGAAAAAGCTGCAAATCCGATGAAAAAAATAAAAAAGCTGACTAAAAATTTCTTCATTTGGGGCAATGCTCAAGGGTTTAAAGATATTATTTTTTCTTTTTACGGCGGTTAATCGAACTCTTGATATTCGCCTTTCTGCTACTTTTTCCTTTGTTAGAGTCTCTTCTCTTTGCGTTAGACTTGGTTTTAAAACTTTCGTTGGATTTTCTTCCGCCTTTTTTTCTGTCTCTTCTTTTTCTCGAGCCACCGCCAGTTTTACCT
This sequence comes from Mesonia sp. K7, assembly GCF_003233725.1. Taxonomy (GTDB): domain Bacteria; phylum Bacteroidota; class Bacteroidia; order Flavobacteriales; family Flavobacteriaceae; genus Mesonia. Next base: position 12,177 of record NZ_QKQV01000015.1, on the reverse strand, counting down.
TTGGTTACCTCTACATTTACCTGTCTTCCTTGGTATTCGTAATCTTCAAATACTTTTAAAACTTTATCGGTTTGGCTTTCATCGACATTAAAAAACGAAAAACTTGCTTTGACATCTACTTTATTTACAGCATCACGACCTAAATCCAGTTCTGCCTTAAGCAAATCTTTTAAGCTCATCCAGCTAAAGCCGTCTTTAGAACCTACATTGATAAAGAATCTTGTGCTTCCGCTATCATCACTATAATCGCCAGAATGCGAAGAACTTTCAATTTTGTTGGCTCCTTTATAATAGTTGTGAAACCTTGTAAATTCTACACTAAACAATTTTTTAATCAATTCCTCTTTATCGAAATCCTCCAACATATTTTCAATCTGCGGAAGGTATTGATCGATATCATGATTGACTTCAGTGTTTTTGATGCTTTTTGCTAAATGCAATAATTGTACCTGACAGATCTCTTCACCACTCGGAATTTCTTTTTGTGTAAAAGATTTATTGATGATTTTTTCGATCTGTTTTATTTTTCGCTGTTCACTTTTGGTAATGATGACCATCGAAATCCCGTGTTTTCCAGCTCTTCCCGTTCTTCCGCTTCGGTGTGTGTAGGTTTCTACTTCGTCAGGCAACTGGTAATTGATCACGTGGGTAATATCATCGACATCAATTCCGCGGGCAGCGACATCGGTAGCTACCAACATTTGTATTTGGCGTGTTCTAAAACTTTTCATCACCAAATCACGTTGGTTTTGGCTTAAATCACCATGCAAAGCACTTGCGTTATAACCGTCTTCGATGAGTTTTTCGGCCACTTTTTGGGTGTCTCTTTTGGTGCGACAAAAAATCACCGAAAAAATATCGGGATGCGCATCTGCCAAACGTTTTAAAGCGTTGTAGCGATCTCGGCCATTGACCGTATAATATTCGTGAACAACATTTTTAGAACCTTCATTTTTTGAGCCTACCGTAATTTCGATAGGTTTTTTCATAAACTCTTTAGCAATAGACGCCACTTCTTTGGGCATTGTTGCAGAAAAGAGCCATGTTTTTTTGTTTTTGTTGGAATGTGAAAGAATATCGGTAATATCTTCGTAAAAACCCATATTCAACATTTCGTCGGCTTCATCGAGCACACAATACTTGATTTCGCTAATGTTTATCATTTTACGACCCAACATATCTTTCATTCTTCCTGGAGTAGCGACAATAATTTGCGCACCTCGTTTGATTTGTCTTTCTTGTTCGGTAATGCTTGCGCCACCGTAAACCGCCACTACATTCAACGATTTCTCATACTTTCCGTAAAGTTGCAGTTCGTTGGTGATTTGCAAGCAAAGTTCGCGCGTAGGCGATAAAATAAGGGCTTGGGTTTGTTTACTTTCGGTATCTATCTTCTGGATAATCGGAAAACCAAAGGCAGCGGTTTTTCCAGTTCCGGTTTGGGCAAGTGCCACCAAATCGGTTTCGTTTTCTAACAAAATGGGGATGGCTTGTTGCTGTACCTCACTCGGATTTTCAAATCCTAAATCTAAAATAGCGTTTAATAATTTAGGACTTAAACCTAACTGCTCAAAATTATTCATATATCTTTAAAATAAGTCGGCAAAGGTACGTAATAGTTTGTTGATAGCGTGATAATTAATCACTTATTATTTTTACCTCAAAAAGTTATTTTTTAAAGTGGTTAAGAAATTTAGCAAAAGCTTTTTTCCGATGACTAAATTGGTTTTTTTCTTCCAGTGTCATTTCCGCAAAGGTTTTGTTTTCTCCTTCTGGCACAAAAATAGGGTCGTAGCCAAAACCGTTTTCCCCTTTTTGGTTTTTGATGATATTCCCTTCACAAATTCCCGTAAAGAGTTGTTGCTCTTTATTGGTCACATAGGCAATCACGGTTTTAAAATTGGCTCGGGTGTTTCTTTCGTTGGCTAATTTTTGCAAAACCTTATCGATATTGGCTTGGTCGTTTTTTGGTTCACCGGCATACCGAGCAGAATAAACGCCTGGTTCACCGTTAAGCGCGTCAATTTCTAACCCAGAATCATCGGCAAAACAGTCATAACCATAATTTTCTTTGATGTAGTTGGCTTTGAGTAAGGCATTTCCTTCTATGGTATTTTCGGTTTCGGCGATATCTTCGTGACAATTGATATCTTCGAGTGACATCACTTCAAAATTTGCAGGAAGCAATGATTTGATTTCTTTAAGTTTATTAAGATTATGGGTTGCAAAGACCAGTTTGATTTTATTCATGGTGATAAGGTTCGTTTTTTAAAATGGTAAAAGCGCGGTATAATTGTTCGACAAAAAAGAGGCGAATCATCTGGTGCGAAAAGGTCATTTCGCTTAAAGCGATTTTTTGCTTGGCACGTTGGTAAACTACTTCTGAAAAACCGTAAGGTCCGCCAATGACAAAAACGAGCTCTTTCATCCCCGTGTTGAGTTGTTTTTGGATAAATTGAGAAAATTTCACGGAAGTAAAACTTTTTCCTTTTTCGTCTAATAGAATCAGGGTAGAAGACGTGTTGATTTTGCTTAAAATCAATTCGCCTTCTTTTATTTTTTGGGTGTTTTGATCGAGATTTTTGGTGTTTTTGAGGTCAGGTAAAATTTCAAACTCAAAACGACAATAGTGCGAAAGACGTTTTACGTAATCTTCAATCAGGCTTTTTAAGGCTTTATGGTCTGTTTTACCGACAGCAAGGAGTTTGATTTGCATGAATTGTAAATAAATTGACTGATATTTCTATAAAAATTATACTTTAGTGTAAGAAATATATACGAAAATAATGATTACTCAAGAACAATTCGATAAAGAAATAAAAATAATCATACAAAATGCCATTCGTGAAGATGTGGGCGATGGGGATCACAGTTCGTTGGCTTGCATTCCAGCGGAAGCGAAGGGAAAAGCAAAACTACTCGTAAAAGAAGCGGGCATCATCGCTGGGATAGAATTTGCCCAAAAAGTCTTCACTTACGTGGATAAAAATTTACAGGTAGAAACCTTGCTCAACGAAGGTGATACCGTAAAGTATGGCGATATCGTTTTTTATGTTTCGGGAAGTAGCCAATCGATTTTAAAAGCAGAGCGGTTGGTACTCAATGCCATGCAACGTATGAGTGCAATTGCTACCAAGGCTAACGAATTTGCTAAATTGTTGGAAGGTACCAAAACCAAAGTGCTGGATACTCGTAAAACCACTCCTGGAATTAGAGCTCTAGAAAAATGGGCAGTAAAAATAGGAGGAGGCGAAAACCATCGTTTTGCGCTCTATGATATGGTGATGCTCAAAGATAACCATATCGATTTTGCCGGTGGAATTACTAAAGCGATTGAAAAAACTCAAAATTATTTGAAGGAAAACAATTTAGATTTAAAAATAATTGTAGAAGCTAGAAATCTTGATGAAATTAGGGAAATACTGCAAAGTGATGGCATTCACAGAATCCTAATCGATAATTTTACACCTGAACAAACACGGGAAGCAGTAAAGCTTATTGGTAACCAATGTCAAACCGAATCGAGTGGAGGAATCACTTTAGAAAGAGCAAGGAGTTATGCAGAATGCGGGGTAGATTATATCTCGAGTGGTGCTTTAACACATTCGGTTTCCAATTTAGATTTAAGCCTAAAAGCGGTTGATTAATGGCTAAAACCAGAAAAAATAAAACTTCTTTTAAACGCTTTTTAGTCAAATTAAGACAAAAAGCACAAAGCTGGAAGCTACCAGGTTTAGAAGGTTTGTCTTTTTTCGATTTGATCAAATTATATGCCGTAGGAATTGTCGAAGGCACATTTTCTACAAGAGCGAGTTCGATTGCCTATAGTTTTTTTGTAGCGATTTTTCCGTTTTTGTTATTTATGCTTAACCTGATTCCATTCGTTTGGTTTATCGATGACTTTCAGTTAAAAGTCATGCTTTTTATTGAATCTTTTTTGCCACCACAGACCTCATATATTGGAGGGATTTTTAGAGATATCGTTGCTACACCAAGAGCGGGCTTACTTTCTTTTGTGTTTTTCTTATCGATGTTTTTGATGGCAAATGGAGTAAATGCAATTTTCACAGGCTTTGAGTTTTCTTACCACACATACATCAACAGATCTATCATACGGCAATATTTAGTAGCACTTGGTGTGTCACTCATTATTACGGCAATGCTCTTCGTTTCGGTTATCCTCATTTTCTATTTTACCTATATCATAGAAGACCTAAAAAATATTGGCATATTTTCTGATACTATAACATGGGTGAACATAGGAAGATATGTCGTTTTTATTATGATGATATTCAATTCGGTTTGTGTTTTATACTATTTTGGAACAAAAGAAGGGAAAGAATCGAGATATTTTTCTGTAGGAGCAATATTTACGACATTATTGATTTTATTGACTTCGTTTTTATTTTCGATTTACATCGAAAATTTCAGTCAGTACAACGAGCTTTACGGATCGATAGGGGCACTTTTAATATTCTTGTTATATATTTGGTTAAATGCAAATATTTTACTGTTGGGGTTTGAATTAAATGCAACCTTATATCGATTGAAACAAAAAAATTAATATCTTAGAACATCAAATTATGAAGATTATGAAAAAATTAGCAATGATGATTGCCTTGATAGGAATGATACCTTTTTCCTACGGGCAGACTAAAGTAGGTGACGTTACTTTACCAAATTCATTAACTTTCGGAAAGCACAAAATGGATTTGAACGGAGCAGGAATGCGCGAAAAGTTTTGGATAGACTTATACGCTGCAGGCTTGTATTTAACCACAAAAACTTCAAACGCAGATGAAGTGATAAACAGCGATCAGGCCATGGCAGTTCGTTTACAAATTGTATCAGGTATGGTGACCAGCGAAAAGATGACAGATGCCGTATTGGAAGGATTAGAGAAATCTACCAAGGGCAATATTGAACCAATTCGAAATGAACTCAACAAGTTCCTGGCGTTTTTTGAAGAAGAAATAAAAAAGGGAGACGTATTTGATATCACTTATCAACCAGGTAGAGGGACCGTTGCTTATAAAAATGGTAAAGAAGAAGGTGTGATCGAAGGGATGGAGTTTAAAAAAGCACTTTTCGGAATTTGGTTTTGTCCAAAACCAGCCGACGATGACCTCAAAGAAGATATGTTAGGTAAATAATTCCACTTAAAGCGAAATAAAACAAAAATCCGAGACTAGAGTTTCGGATTTTTTTATACAAAGCCATTACCTTTGTGGTGTCAAAATCATAAATTTATGAATACTCGCCAGCAACAATTACAAGCTTTTGATCGCTTACTTACCATTATGGATGAATTGCGGGAAAAATGCCCGTGGGACAGAAAGCAAACCTTACAAAGTTTACGTCATCTTACCATAGAAGAAACCTACGAACTGGGAGATGCCATTCTTGATAATGACTTAGAAGAAGTGAAAAAAGAATTGGGAGATTTGTTGTTGCACATTGTGTTTTATGCCAAAATAGGAAGCGAAACCCAAAATTTTGATGTAGCAGATGTTGCCAATAGTATTTGTGACAAACTCATAGATAGGCATCCGCACATTTATGGCGATGTGGTTGTGGCTGATGAAGAAGAAGTGAAACAAAATTGGGAAAAGTTAAAACTCAAAGAAGGGAAGAAAAGTGTATTGCAGGGTGTGCCGAGATCACTACCGGCAATGGTAAAAGCCAATAGGATACAAGATAAAGTGGCTGGCGTTGGTTTTGATTGGGAAGAGCCACACCAAGTTTTTGAAAAAGTAAAAGAAGAGCTTTTAGAATTAGATGCCGAAATAAAAAACGGTCATCAAGAAAATATCGAAAATGAGTTTGGCGATGTATTGTTCAGCATGATCAACTACGCTCGATTCTTAAAAGTCAATCCAGAAAATGCTTTAGAGAAAACCAACAAAAAGTTCATCAAACGTTTTCAGTATTTAGAGCAAAAATCACAAGAAATCAATAAGCCACTAAGTGAAATGACCCTCACAGAAATGGATATTTTTTGGGAGGAGGCAAAGAGGTATTAAAGATTTGACTAATTTAGCAATCACTCATATTCACTTGAACAGCTAAGCCGCCTTCAGAAGTTTCTTTGTACTTGGTGTTCATGTCTTTAGCAGTTTCCCACATGGTTTCAATAACTTTATCCAAAGGGACTTTAACTTTAGTAACGTCAGTTTCTAAAGCTATTTCTGCAGCATTGATGGCCTTGATAGCTCCCATCGCATTTCTTTCGATACAAGGTACCTGCACCAAACCAGCAATAGGGTCACAGGTTAAACCTAAATGGTGTTCCATGGCGATTTCGCTAGCAACTAAAATTTGCTCTACAGAACCGCCTAACAAATGGGCTAATCCGCCGGCAGCCATAGCAGAAGAAACTCCTATTTCTGCTTGGCAACCTCCCATCGCAGCAGAAATCGTAGCCCCTTTTTTAAAGAGACTTCCTATAATTCCGGCAACAAGCATAAACTCTTTAAGCTCTTTAAAACCCGCATTGTGATTTTCGATGGTCATATAATACAACATCACCGCAGGAACTGTTCCTGCGCTTCCGTTAGTTGGAGCGGTAACTACTCTTCCTAAAGCGGCATTCACTTCGTTTACACTTATACCAAAACAACTTACCCACTTTAAAATCTGTCTAAATTTTACTTCCGTATTCCTGATGGCGTCAATCCATTCTTCAGGGTTATTATAAGCTTGTTGGCTATTTGCCATTAAGTTATCATGCATTCCTTTGGCGCGGCGTTGTACTTTCAGCCCACCAGGTAAAATACCATCAGTGTGACAACCTTCGTAAGCCGATTCTAACATAACTTGCCAAATAGCTTTGAGTCCGTTATCGATTTCTTCATCGGTGCGAAGTGTTCGTTCATTTTCCAGGACTATTTCGGGAATCGATTTATCGTTTTCCAAACAAAATTCTACCAAATCAGTTGCTTTTTCTATGCTGTAAGGAAACGATTGAAAAGCTTTGTTTTTCTTTTTGGCATTTTTTCTTTCTTCTTTTACCACAAAACCACCACCAATAGAATAGAAAGTAGAAGAGGTGGTTTTTCCGTCATTTAACAGTGCTTTAAATTTAATTCCATTCGGATGAAAAGGTAAAAACTTTTTATGGAAGGTAATATCTTCTTGAAAATCAAACTTGACCTCCTTTTCTTGATTGAGGTGAAGTTTATTTTCGTTTTTAATGTAATCTATTGTACTGTCGATAATCGAAACATCAAACGTAACAGGGTCAAAACCGCACAGGCCTAATACTGAAGCAATATCGGTGGCGTGACCTTTTCCTGTAAGGGAAAGCGAACCGTAAAGGTCTACTTTTAAACCAACAATCGTCTCAAAACGACTAGTACCTTTGAGCTCGTCAATCCATCGTAAAGCAGCTTTCCAAGGTCCTAAAGTATGCGAACTGGAAGGCCCAACTCCAATTTTGAGCATATCAAAAACACTAATCATTTCTTTATTATCCATACAGAAGCAATTTTACACAAATATCTAAGAAAAATCGGGATATCTCTACAAGACATAATTTATTTTTCGTAAATAATTCTGACAACCTGTCATATTCATTCTACTGGCACAATCATTGACTATTTCTAATCGAAAATAAAAAAATAAAAACAAAATATAAATTATGAGTAAGATTATAGGTATAGATTTAGGAACAACCAACTCTTGTGTTTCTGTGATGGAAGGAAACGAGCCTGTAGTAATTCCAAACGCCGAAGGAAAACGCACAACGCCTTCTGTAGTAGCATTTGTAGAAGGTGGCGAAATGAAAGTTGGTGATCCTGCAAAAAGACAAGCAGTAACCAATCCGCAAAAGACGATTTCGTCTATCAAAAGATTTATGGGGAACAAATTCTCTGAATCTGAAAGAGAAGCAGGTAGAGTTGCTTACAAAGTGGTAAAAGGAGACAACGACACGCCAAGAGTAGATATCGATGGACGTTTATATACACCACAAGAAATTTCGGCAATGATTCTTCAGAAAATGAAGAAAACAGCAGAAGATTATTTAGGTCAAGATGTGACAGAGGCGGTGATTACCGTTCCTGCATATTTTAACGATTCTCAGCGTCAAGCAACCAAAGAAGCTGGTGAAATTGCTGGTTTGAAGGTAAGAAGAATTATCAACGAGCCAACTGCAGCAGCTTTGGCTTATGGTTTGGATAAGAAAAGTCAAGACCAAAAGATTGTCGTGTTTGACTTTGGTGGTGGTACACACGACGTTTCTATCTTAGAATTAGGAGATGGTGTGTTTGAAGTTTTAGCTACCGATGGTGATACGCATTTGGGTGGTGACGATGTCGATGAGAAAATCATCGATTGGTTAGCAGAAGAGTTTAAAGGAGAAGAGGATATCGATTTAAGAAAAGATCCTTTAGCTTTACAACGTCTAAAAGAAGCTGCTGAAAAAGCAAAAATCGAGTTGTCATCTTCTACCAATACAGAAATTAACTTGCCGTATATCACAGCGACGGCAACAGGGCCAAAACACTTGGTGCGTTCTTTATCAAGAGCAAAATTTGAGCAATTGATAGCTGATTTGGTAAAAAGAACGATTGCTCCTTGTGAAAAAGCACTAAAAGCTGCCGGATTGAGTAAAAGTGATATCGACGAGGTGATTTTAGTAGGAGGTTCTACACGTATTCCTGCAGTGCAAGAAGCGGTAGAGAAATTCTTCAATAAAAAACCGAGTAAAGGTGTAAATCCAGATGAGGTAGTTTCGCTTGGAGCTGCAATTCAAGGGGGTGTTTTAACCGGTGATGTTAAAGATGTATTGTTGTTGGATGTAACACCACTTTCGTTAGGAATTGAAACCATGGGTGGTGTAAATACCAAACTGATTGAAGCAAATACAACAATTCCTACCAAGAAATCACAGATTTTCTCGACAGCGGCAGACAATCAGCCTTCGGTAGAAATACACGTGTTGCAAGGAGAACGTCCGATGGCGGCAGATAACAAAACGATTGGTAGATTCCACTTAGATGGTATTCCGCCAGCACAAAGAGGAACGCCGCAAATTGAAGTGACTTTTGATATCGATGCCAACGGAATCATTAAAGTAAGCGCTACAGACAAAGCAACAGGAAAATCCCAGGATATCAGAATTGAAGCTTCTTCCGGTTTAACCGAAGAAGAAATCAACAAAATGAAAGCTGAAGCGGAAGCAAATGCAGACGCAGATAAAAAAGCAAAAGAAAAAGTTGATAAGCTTAATGAAGCTGATGCGATGATTTTCCAAACCGAAAAGCAACTAAAAGAGTTTGGAGATAAGCTTTCTGACGATAAGAAAAAACCAGTAGAAGATGCTTTAGAAGAATTGAAAAAAGCATACGAAACCAAGGAAATAGAAAAGATTGAACCAGCTTTGGAAAAGCTAAACGAAACTTGGAAAACAGTTTCTGAAGAAATGTATAAAGCTCAAGCCGATGCACAACAAGCAGGAGCAAATGGGCAAGATGCAGGTCAATCTTCAGGAGATAGCAAAGAAGGAAATGATGTCGAAGACGTCGATTTCGAAGAAGTGAAGTAAGATCACTTTATCCTATAAACAAAAAAGCTCGGAAATTTTCCGAGCTTTTTTTATTCACTTACTTTTTCGTCTAATTTATGGAGCTTTTTCTGCTCTTTTATTAAATCTTTTAATTCTTTACCGTATTTAGATTTCTGAATGTTCTTATCTAAAGATTTATAAACGGTATCTAAATATTTGATGTTTGCATCAAAAACTTCCGAAAGAATAATAAAAGGGGCAACTTCTTTGTCTTTGTGCTGGATCGCAAAATTTACCGAATATAAATACTTGCGACGAAGGTTGTTTTCGTACTTTTTTTCAACCGCTAAAATACTATCTTCACTACCAGATTTCTGAGCATCGAAATTTTCCTTAAACAAATCGAGATTTGCATCGTTAAAGCGTCTCATCATTTTAGTGTATTCTTCTAAAAGCTCTTGATTTTTTGACCCTGTGATTTTAGCGTTTTGTGTAAAATTATCAACTTTAGAGTTGATGGTCATCATTCCGCTTTCAGCGAAAAAGCTAATCACATCGTCATTGCGCTGACCATCTATTTTGTCGAGGTATAAAAACATGAGTTCGGGCTCTTTGATATAGGCTTCTAACGTATAGTTTTCATCGCCATAAACATCAATAGAGTCTATGTCTACCAAAGCTGTATCGACCACTTTTTGAAGGAAAAGTTTTCCTTTTTTCAAACCTTTGATATTTCCGGAAACGGTAAGATTTACTTCTTTATGTTGACAAGCAACCACCGAGAAAATCGCTATTGCGACAAGTATTTTTTTCATTTTAAATTGAATTTTTAAGAAGCCATTTCCATTAAAACGGCACAAAGATAAGCGGCCCAAGTTCCGACCACATAACCCAAAACGGCTAATAGCACGCCAACCGTCGCCAATGACGGGTGAAAAGCTGCTGCAACAACTGGTGCAGAAGCGGCTCCACCAACGTTCGCTTGGCTGCCAACTGCTAAGAAAAAGTAAGGAGCTTTGATGAGTTTGGCAACCACTATTAATAAAATTGCATGAATGCTCATCCAGACCAAACCAATTGCAATTAAACCAGGATTGTCAAAAATCATTAATAAGTCCATTTTCATACCAATAGTAGCGACCAAAATATAGATAAATATACTACCTATTTTACTTGCGCCAGCACCTTCATAATTTCTGGCTTTTGTAAACGAAAGGATAATTCCGATAAAGGTTGCAATGGTAATCATCCAGAAGAAAGTAGAGGTGAAAGATGAAAAAGCAGAGCTCTTGTCGTTAAAAATCTCAAAGTTATTTTGTAAAAATAGAGAGATTTCATCGGCACTAAAATGAGCAATCCCTACGGCACCAAAAGCCAGTCCTAGCATCACCATGTAATCGGATAAAGTTGGGTTTTTGGTAATACTTTCTGTAAAGTTGATTACTTTTTGTTTTAATTCTGATATGGCAGAAGAATCTGCTTTAAGCCATTTGTCTATTTTATTGGTTTTGTCAATACCCATTAAAATAATGGCCATCCAAATATTAGCAACTACGATATCAACGAATACCATTCCGCCGTATTTTTCAGGGTTGTATTTAAAAATTTCCAGCATCGCTGCTTGATTAGCTCCGCCACCAATCCAACTTCCAGCGAGTGTAGCAAGACCTCTCCATATTGCATCTGGACCAGCACCACCAACTGTTTCAGGAGAAAAAACAGAAATCAATAATATGGCTAAAGGTCCACCAATAATAATTCCTACGGTTCCTGTAAAAAACATTATTAGGGCTTTTGGCCCAAGGTTGTAAACTGCTTTTAAGTCGATGCTAAGTGTCATCAAAACTAACGATGCAGGAAGCAAATACCTACTTGCTACAAAGTATAATTGTGATTCTTCCGCATTAAAAACTCCCAAAGTGCTTAGAATAGCAGGAAGTAAATAGCACATCAATAAAGCAGGTATGATTTTGTAGAATTTATACCAAAACCCAGATTTTTGAGATGAGGTGAAGAAAACCAATGCCAATAAAAGCATTAGAATTCCAAAAACAATAGCGTCGTTTGTAATTAAAGCAGATTTATCCATCAAAAAGTTTTCGCAAATATAATTACTTTATTATTTCTTGAAATTTTAATTTCAAATGAAATCATTTTAGAGGTAACTATACGCCCAATAGATTAGCACAAACTGTAATAGAAGTCTTAATGTTAAGACCCATTTTGGTATCCCTAAGCCAGCTTTTTTAGAAGTCAACATGTTTACATGTACTATAAAGAAAATAAATAGCATAAATATTATTCCGTAAAGGGCAAGTTTCTGAGTTGCTGTAAAAAACAAACCAATGCCTAAAACAATTTCAGCTATTCCTGATAATAAAACCAATGTTTTATGATAAGGAAGGAATCTGGGCATGATACGGGTGTAAAACTTAGGGTTTATAAAATGATAGATTCCAGCAAGCATATATAAAACAGCCATTACGATAAAATGCCAAGACATAGATAGATTTTTTTGTTTTTGTAAATATCTGAAATTTAAACCGATAAATCTTAAATTTAATTTTTTGTAAAATTATTTTTAAATAAGTCTTGCCGAATTAAAAAAGAGTTATACATTTGCACTCGCAAAACGGGAAAGAGTTTTGAAAAGGTATGGTCTGGTGTCC
>NZ_QKQV01000014.1 GCF_003233725.1 Mesonia sp. K7 | reverse complement strand
TTTCATCAAAAAACAATTACTATTTTTAATAATGAAATAAATGTTTAATAACGGTCAACTCTATTCAGGGAAGTTCAGAATATAGAAAATGAAGCAAAGGATCATCAGAAATGAGAAAAATATAAAATTTCTCAACAGTCTAATTACTAACGGATTTTACAAGGGTTATATCGGACAAGAAAAATTTGAGTTAATCCCAAATCACTTCATAAACAACTATAGAATCATCGGAGTTTTAAATGAAAATAATGCTTATGAGTTGGAATTTGATTACAACTCACCTATGAATATAGCTTCTAAACTCGCAATTATTGTCATCGTAATTGCCTCAATCATTTTTTTGGCAAATAAAATATGGATTTTTCCAGTGCTTTTTTCTGTTTTTGGACTTATCTTATTTATAAATTTTAACCTAAAAAGAACCAAAGAATTAAACATTCTAACTGACAAGTTTTTAGAGTTCCATAAATCAGAAAATCAATAAAAAGAAAACTAAAATTATAGCTCTCGCCTAATGCTGAAAAATCTTAACTTCAGTGGCGCCAAAACCGTAAGTCTTAAAATCGGCGTCGTAATATTGTATATTGTTGTAGCGCGACAAAATGGTTTCTAATTCCATTTTTAGAACGCCTTCACCAACGCCGTGAATAAAAACCAGTTTCGGCACCCGTTCTTTTATAGCTTTTTCTAATTGGTAACGAGCAAAATCGAGTTGTTTGTTCAGCATATCAAAAGCACTCAAGTCGGTTCTATCGGTCAGTTGGTAAATATGTAAATCGTATACTTTGGCAGGAATCACTTTTTCGCGTTTAAAGCTCACTTTTTGAGGCCTTTCTTGATGTAATTCCTCGTTTTTAACTTGATTGATCGCCGCAGAAGAAACGCTAAACCCACTTTCTAACAATATCACTTCACTTTCGTCAAAAGGCATCAGAAAACCATCTTCGGTTTCGATATCCAAATAACCGTTATTCATGGTTTTTATCACACCAACTACATCGTCATCCAACACCTGAACCCTATCTCCTACTTTAAAGCTCATCTTTTCTTTCGTTTTCGTTAGCAGGCTTACTGTCCTTCTCTTTTTTACTTTCTACCTTTCGGGAAATAAGATACACCGCAATCATCAAACTGGCAACGCCAACAATTTGTAAAATAGCAGAAGTATCGGGCATAACCAAACTGTAAATGACCAATCCCGCTCCTGAGATAAACAACAGTATTTCAATCCATTTCATGTGAAATAAAAACTTAAAGTGTTAAAATTAAACAAATAAACAAATTTTTTAACAAATATATTTTGCTAATTTAAAAAATAGATGTACTTTTATAAAACAAAATTTCAGTAAGGCAAATGTGCTCATTTTATTAACGAATAAAAAGCTGAAATTTTAAGTAATAGGTCATTTATCTTAGATATTTTGACCGAAGGCAATTTAGTAATTATTAATTGAATAGACTTCAGTTTTTAAAATGATACTAAATTGCCTTTTTTATTTCTTATTTTTGAAGAAACTTTATTCCTATGGAAGAATGGATGCTTCCTTGTTTGACCCAAAAATTCTTTGGTTTCCCTTGTCCCGGCTGTGGTGGCCAAAGAGCTTTAATGCTACTTTTTAAAGGAGAGTTTACTGATGCTTTCTTGATGTATCCTGCTATTTTTCCGCTTTTAGCGATGGTTTTGGTGTTTGTTTCCCATCAGTTTTTCCAGTTGAAAAACTTCTCTTCTGTTTTTACCAAATTGGCCATCATAAGCGTAACGCTTATTCTTATCAACTATATATTTAAAATGATTCAATTTTTTGGTTAAATTTGAAAAAATCAAAACAACTAAAACTTAATTTATGGAAAACAGAAAATTACCAAACGCGACTATCTCTTTAGTATTAGGCATCATTTCTTATGTTGCTTGTTGCTTTTCTTGGGGTATTGGAGGAATTGTACTTTCAGGAATTGCTTTATACCTCTCTAATAAAGACAGAAAGACTTATGCTTTGGCTCCTGAGCAATACGATAATTATAGCCAAGTAAAAACTGCGAGAATCATCGCTATTATAGGTTTAGTTCTAGCTATTCTATTTTTTATTACTTGTATGGTGATGCTGGTTTCTTTTGGAAGTATGGAAGCAGTTGAGGAATGGGCTAAAGAAATGCAACAAGCGCAATTGGAAGCTCAAGGCCAGTAAACTCTTTATCATTAAAATAAAAATCCCGAAGCAAAACTTCGGGATTTTTATTTTCACAAATCTAAAACTACAACACCTAATACGGTGAGTATTACAACCACAAGAATTATGATATAAATTTTATATAGTTTTTCTTGATCTCTATAATCAGATATAAAATGTAAATCTGTACTTGCAATAATTCCCTTATCTTGTATGATCTGATCAACACTTTCTTGATCGGAACAACTAAAATAGTACTTCACCTCTCTATTGATAGAAGTATCTTTCTCAGTGTCTATATGAAAATTAATATTTTTATTTAATAATTCACTTTCAAAAACCACCACATCTTTCAACGAAATATAGAGTCTAAAAACACTCATGATATCTTAAATCAAGCTCCCTAGTTTTGATTCGCTTTATCTATCTTTCGAAGTCCTGTAAGGTCTTTTTGATGATTTCGATACAATCAATCAATTGCTCTTTATTCATTACTAATGGTGGCGCAAAACGAATGATGTTTCCGTGTGTTGGTTTTGCCAGCAAACCATTTTCTTTTAATGCCATACAAATATCCCAAGCAGTACTGCTATCTTCGCTGTCATTAATCACAATCGCATTGAGTAAACCTTTACCACGAACCAAATTTACAATTGTAGAATCGTCGATGTATTTCTGCATCTCTGCTCTAAAAAACCGACCCAATTCTTCTGCATTTTCAGCTAAATCTTCTTCTTCGATTACTTGTAAAGCTGCCATAGCAACTTCTCCAGCAACTGGATTTCCTCCAAAAGTAGAACCGTGCTGACCTGGTTTGATGACATTCATTACATCATCGTTAGCCAAAACCGCCGAAACCGGATAAACTCCTCCAGAAATTGCTTTTCCTAAGGTGACCATATCTGGTTTTACATTTTCGTGATCTACTGCCAATAACTTCCCTGTTCTCGCAATTCCTGTTTGAATTTCATCTGCGATAAAAAGTACATTATGCTTTTCACATAGTTCTTTGGCTTTTCTTAAATAACCTTCAGAAGGCACATAAACTCCTGCTTCACCCTGTATGGGTTCTACTAAGAATCCAGCAACATTTTTGTTTTCGCTTAAAGCGGAATCTAACGCATTAAGATCATCGTAAGCAATTTTGATAAACCCTGGCGTGTATGGACCAAAGTTTTTACGGGCGTTTTCGTCATTACTAAACGAAATTACCGTTGTTGTACGGCCGTGAAAATTGTTTTCACACACAATAATTTGTGCATCATTCTCATTGATTCCCTTTTTTTCATACGCCCATTTTCTACAGATTTTTATAGCTGTTTCTACCGCTTCTGCCCCTGTATTCATTGGTAGCATTTTGTCGTAACCAAAATACTCACTCACATATTTTTCATATTTTCCGAGCACATCGTTATAAAATGCTCTCGACGTAAGTGTAAGCGTTTTGGCTTGGTCGATCATTGCATTTACAATTTTAGGGTGGCAATGCCCTTGATTGACCGCCGAATAGGCCGAAAGGAAATCGTAATACTTTTTATCTTCGACGTCCCACACAAAAACACCTTCGCCTTTTTTTAAAACCACAGGCAGCGGATGATAGTTATGTGCTCCGTATTTATCTTCTAATTCTATCGCTTGCTGCGATGATGAAATCTCTTGAACTTGCATAGCTTTTTATTTAATTTTTACTCCATTTTTCAGTTCTCGCAAAATAACAAATGTTTCGCAAATTATAAACTGCTACTTAAGAAATCTTACTATTTTTGCCCTATGTCAAGAAAAAACAGAAAACAAGTTTTTGAGCAGGTAGAGATTATTGACGCTGGCGCGAAAGGAAAAGCTGTTGGCAAAGCTCCCGACGGGAAAATTATTTTTATAGATAATGCTGTTCCTGGTGATATTGCCGATATCCAGACTTTTAAAAAACGAAAAGCCTATTACCAAGGAAAGGCCATCCATTTTCATCAGCTTTCGAGCAAACGAGTTGATCCGGTTTGTGAACATTTTGGTGTTTGTGGAGGCTGCAAATGGCAAAACATGAGTTATGAGGCTCAACTTTTTTTCAAAGAAAAAGAAGTGACCAATAATTTGGTGCGCTTGGGCAAATTAGACATCGAGAACACTTTGCCTATTTTGGGTAGCAAAGACCAGTATTTCTACCGCAATAAAATGGAGTTTACCTTTAGCAACAATCGTTGGTTAACCTTAGACGAAATACAAAGCGATAAGGATTTTGAAAATAAAAATGCCTTGGGCTTTCATATTCCGGGCATGTGGGACAAAATTCTTGACCTTCACAAATGTCACCTTCAAGAAGACCCGAGTAATGCCATTAGAGATGAAGTAAAAGCTTATGCGAAAGCCAACAAGCTTTCTTTTTTCGATATGAAAAAACAAGAAGGTTTGCTGCGTACCTTGATGATTCGTATTGCTTCTACTGGGCAAATCATGGTATTGGTTCAGTTTTATGAAGACGACAAAATTGCCCGAGAAAAACTGCTCCACCATATTGCCGACACATTTCCGGAGATTACTTCGTTGCAATATGTGATCAACACCAAAGGGAATGACACAATTTACGATCAAGAAGTGGTCTGTTTCCGCGGAAGCGATTATATTATGGAAGAAATGGAGGGCTTGCAATTTAAAATCAACGCCAAGTCTTTTTACCAAACCAATTCTAAGCAAGCCTACGAGTTATATAAAATCACCCGAGATTTTGCCAATTTAAAAGGTGATGAAATTGTGTATGATTTATATACCGGGACGGGAACGATTGCTCAATTCGTGGCTCAAAAAGCGCAGAAAGTAGTGGGTGTAGAAGCCGTTCCTGAAGCGATTGAAGATGCCAAAGAAAACGCCAGAAACAACCAGATAGAGAATACCGTTTTTTATGCTGGCGATATGAAAAATGTGTTTACCCAAGATTTTATTGAAGCCAACGGAAAACCCGATGTGATCATTACCGATCCGCCAAGAGATGGGATGCATAAAGATGTAGTTGCTCAAATATTACGTATCTTACCCCAACGAATTGTTTATGTAAGTTGCAATTCGGCAACACAGGCACGAGATTTGGCAATGATGAAAGAGCATTATAAAATTACCAAATCACAAGCGGTAGATATGTTTCCGCAGACGCATCACATCGAGAATGTGGTTTGTCTAGAATTAAGATAGCATTATATGAGTCATAAATTTTTCTACTTCCTTCTTTTGCTGATTGGGTTTTCTGCTTGTCAGAAAGACGATATCTGTTCTGAAGCTACACCTACAACTCCGCATTTGGTGATTCAGTTTTTTGATATCAATAACATCACCGAAGCCAAAATCGCCCCCAATTTTAATGCTTATGAAGTAACTGACAACGGAAATATTAGTTATTATTATGAAACTGCTATTAACGACACTATTGCAAAAATTCCTTTAAGGACAGATCAAAACTTTACGGATTATAATTTGGTGATTAACCAGTTTATCAACGACGGTGAAATTTCTGAAAATACAGATCAAGTGAGTTTTACGTACGGGGTAAACGACAAATTCGTAAGTCGTGCTTGTGGTTATAAAACCGAATTTTTAGGACTCGACGCACAAGTAGATCAGGCAAACCCGGTAGAGAATTGGATAAAAACGATAGAAGAGCAACAACCTAACGATGTAATTGATGAAAATACGACACATATTTATATTTATTTTTAGTGTTTTGTTGGCTTGGCAAGGCTTTTCCCAAAGTAAAACCGCAAACGATTCGATTACGATTCAGGAGAAATATGGCATTCGAATTGGAGTTGATATCAGTAAACCACTGAGAAGTGTTTTTGATGAAAATTATACCGGATTAGAAATTATTGCCGATTATCGCATCAAAAAAAGATTATACGCTGCGGCGGAATTGGGATACGACGATATGAGTTATACCGAACCATACCTTGATGGAAAAACCAGTGGAAACTACATCAAACTGGGAGCCAATTACAATACTTACGAAAATTGGTTAAACATGCAAAACGAGATTTTTGTGGGTTTACGCTACGGGTTTTCCACTTTTTCGCACGAGCTTGATCGGTATGCCATTTATACCACTGATAAATACTTTGAAACAGACATTAGAAACCAGGCGCAAGAGTTCTCTGGGCTCACAGCAAGTTGGGCTGAATTACAAGTAGGTTTAAAAACCGAAATCTTTAACAATCTATTTTTATCACTTCACGTACAGCTAAAACTTTTGGTGACCGAAAAGGAACCTGAAAATTATGCCAATTTATACATTCCTGGGTTTAACCGGACTTATGGTGATGGCAACATTGGTGTGGGTTGGGGTTATGCGCTCTCTTATATGATTCCGATTACCAAAAATGAGAAAAAGATTAAGGCTGGAAAAGTGAATTAGTTTTTATTCCTATAGGTTGTTATTTTATCAACCTCTTCCTCAAATTCTCTATCAAAACCTTGCCCTGTTGATATAAGTGTTAATGTTTGATTTTGATTTTCATTGATCATCGTTACTTGATAAACACCTCCATAAATTTTTAATTTCTCTGGTAAATGATTGTAAGGATTGAGTTCTTTTGGCAACTCTTTGTCAAGCAAAAAATGCAATAACCGCTCTTTTGTTTCCAATTCGCCTTGAACAATTTTAATTAATTTTAATGATCGATAAGTTTTGGCCTCTATAAGAGAGTCTTTGTCTTCTATCATCACATAGACATCACTATCATTTTGCATACTTTTTAGAATCTCAGAATTTTTAAAAATATATTTTATATTATTCCTTTTATCAATTATTGAAGCATCTCCTCCAACTGATTTTATGGGACTTTCTGTTGAACTTTCGTCAGCAAAACTTTGTCTTGAAAATTTATCATTGTACACCAATTTTAATTTCATATTGGTTTGTTCGTTAAGCAACTGATTAATACTTGCTAAAGGTATGATGCTATCATTTAATTTTTTTAATTCAAAAGAGACCTCATAAGTTGCAAAATGCGTTTGAGCATAAAATGAGTATACGCAAGCTTGAAATAAGAAAAAAAGGGTGTATTTTTTTAACATAGAACATAGTTTTAAGGCACTTAAATATAAAGAAAATTACCAATCAGTATCTTCTAGCGTAAAAATATCACTTACTTCTACGTTAAAAATATGAGCAATTCGCAAGGCTAAAACGGTTGAAGGCACGTATTTACCTAATTCCATCGCATTGATGGTTTGTCGGCTAACTTTTATTTTTTCTGCCAAATCGGCTTGGGTCATATTGTTTTTGGCCCGTTCTACTTTTATACTATTCTTCATAAGCCAAAGATTTATTGAGTCTTGCCTTTTTCCAATGAAAACGAACGATAAAAAAAATAAGCAAAGTAAACATATTGAAAACCATCACCCAGAAAAAAGCGATATCGTAAAACAAGACAAATGAAATCAGTAAAATAACATAGTTAAAATAGGTTGCCCAAACTAAACTTTCCAACCTGATCTTGGTGATGAACTCATCTTCTACCCTTTCTTTCGAAAAAGCAACAAAAATTCCACCTATGATAATTAAAATTCCAATAATCTCATTTAGAATATTATTTTCATAAAAACCAAAAACTTCTCTTTTTTCTATAAAAAAGTCACCAAAAAAACCTGGTACTTTGATTGAGAAAACTTCAGGTTCGTAACTTGTGAATAAAGTGAACAACCCCATTATAACAGCTGGAATTAATAAAAACCAACCTACCTTTTTAAACCGATGCGGAAATAAATACTTTACATTCATGACTTTTAACTTTTCTTCAAATGTAAAGTATTTTTATCTAAATGTAAAGTTTATTTTACATTTTATTTTTATTAATAATAGTCATGCTAAACTTATTTTAGCACCTCATAAGTGGACGAGACCCTGAAACAAGTTCAGGGTGATATAAATTTACACTAGTTCTTACTCGCCTTTTTAGAACCTTCGTAGATGTCGTATTTGAGCAAACGGGACTCGAGTTTACCGTTGTAGAGTTTTATTTTTCGAGAAGGTCGTAAACCTACATTTTTTATGGCTTCAAGATTGGAAACTATAAACCAAGCTTGTGTATTGGGGTAGTTTTGTTTTAGCGTATCACCAATTTGGCTGTAAAATAACTCTAAATTAAGCAATTCCAATCTTTCGCCGTAAGGCGGGTTAAAAAGCATATGTAAGTGTCCTTCTGTCACTTTTTCTGTTTTAAAAAAGTCTTGCTGTTCGACGGAAATAAATTCGGTAAGATTTGCATTCTCGATATTCTCTTGGGCTTTTCTTACTGCAGAAGGCGCTTTGTCATAACCAATAATTTTATGGTCAAAACCTCTGATTTTATTTAAAGCCGAAGCTTCTATTTTTTCAAATAAATCGACATCCCAATCCTTCCATTTTTCAAAACCAAATTCTTTTTTATTGATATTTGGCGGAATATTACAAGCAATCATTGCCGCTTCTACCAAAATGGTTCCGCTTCCGCACATCGGATCCAGAAAATCTGATCTTCCGTCCCAACCGCTCATCAGCAACATACCTGCTGCTAAAACTTCATTGATCGGCGCAATATTGGTCGAAGCTTTATAACCACGTTTATGTAAAGATTGTGCCGAACTATCTAAAGAAACCGTGCAAAACATGTCTTCGATATGCACATTGATGCGTAAGTCTGGGTATTGCAAGTCGATACTTGGTCGAAAACCTGTGGTATTTCTAAATTTATCGACAATCGCGTCTTTGGTTTTTAGAGCAATAAATTTACTGTGGGTAAATTTTTGAGAATGCACCGTTGCGTCTATTGCGAGCGAACCTTTGTTGTGAAGGTATTCTTCCCAACGAATGTTATACATTTTTTTGTATAAATCGTCTTCTGAAAAAATTTTAAACGACTGGATAGGTTTTAAGATTTTGATAGCGGTACGCAAACTCAAATTGGCTTTGTACATAAAACCTTTGTCACCGTAAAAAGAAACATTACGCACACCCTTCTGTACATCTATTGCCCCAAGATTTTTTAACTCCTGTGCTAATACGTCTTCAAAACCGTATAAGGTTTTGGCAACCATTTTAAAATTTTCCATAGTAAGGATTTTCAACCCACAAAAATACACTAATTTTGCAGCCTATGAATAAAGAACCTTCAAAATGGTATGCTTCGTGGTTCAACACGCCGTATTATCATATTTTATATAAAGACCGAGACTATGCAGAAGCACAGCTTTTTATGCGTAATCTCACCAAGTTTCTAAAACTCCCACAACATTCTACCATTTTAGATTTAGCTTGCGGAAAAGGTAGGCATTCGGTTTATTTACACGAATTAGGTTATGATGTTACTGGCGTAGATTTATCTGAAAACAGTATTGCTTCCGCGAAAGCGTACGAAAAACCAGGGCTACATTTTGAAGTACACGATATGAGTGTTCCAATGGTACAAGCATTCGATTTGGTTGTGAATTTGTTTACGAGTTTTGGTTATTTTGAAAATGAAGAAGATAATTACAACACGATAAAAGCTATCAAACAAAACCTAAAACCCAATGGTTTTGGGGTGATTGACTTTATGAATGTAAAAAAAGTGATGAATAATTTAGTTGCCCAAGAAACAAAAACGGTGGGAAATATAGATTTTCACATCAGAAGATCTATCGAGAATGGTTTTATTTATAAAGAAATAAATTTTGAAGATAACCAGCAAAACTTCAGTTTTACTGAAAAAGTAAAAGCATTATGTCTTGAAGACTTCAAAAGTTATTTTGAACAAGCGGGAATCACTTTAAAACATACTTTTGGAGATTATCATTTAAACAATTTTGAGGAAGAAAGTTCAGATAGGCTTATCTTAGTATTTCAATAAAGATTATGAGTTTTATTTTACCCATTATTGCGGTGATTGCAGGTTTTGTGATTGCTTACTTTCTAAAAGCCAATAATGCTACCGTAAAGTTATTGTTGTCTTTTAGTGGTGCCTTATTGCTATCGATTACGGTTTTTGAGTTTTTGCCCGAAACTTATCAGAATTACACTCCGGTAATTGGTTTGTTGATTATGACGGGTATTTTACTGCAAATCTTCTTAGAGTTTCTCTCTAAAGGTGCCGAACACGGGCACTTACATCACGATGAAAGCCAAAAACGTTTTCCTGTTTTATTGTTTATCAGCCTTTGCATTCATGCCTTGTTAGAAGGTTTTCCAATCGCAGACAATAAGCATTTACTTTACGGAGTTGTGATTCATAAAATCCCTATTGCCGTGATCATCACTTCATTTTTGATGCATTCTAAAATCAAGAAAACGCAAATTGCTTTCTTTCTGTTAGTATTTGCTCTGATGACTCCACTTGGTAGTTTGTTGCAACAAGTTTCCGCTTTAAGCGAAATAAAAAACTACCTCAACGCTATTGTGATTGGTATTTTCTTACACGTTTCGACAACCATACTTTTTGAAGCCTCCAAAAACCACCAGTTTAATCTTTCTAAAATCTTGACAATTGTTGCCGGAATTGTCGTCGCTTATTTGTTATAAATGTTTAGTAAGGAAGAATCGAAACAAATACGACAAGAATTTTGGACGAGTTTTGGACAACGTTCTCTTCGAAAATGGATACTCTACAACACCAAAATCAAAGAAGTTAATCTAAAGTTTCATTTTGATAACAAAAAAGCGCAAGTAGGTTTTGTGATTGATACTTCAGATGAAATTATAAAACCTTATTATTTTGAAAAGTTTGAAAGTCTAAAAACCATAATGAAAGAAGAAATAAGTGAAACGCTTGTTTTTGATGAGTTTTACGAAACCGAATCGGGTAAAATGGTTGGTTTTATTTATATCGAATTAGATAACGTAAGTATTCATAATAAAAAAACTTGGGAAAAGGTTTACGTTTTTTTCGAAACCTTTATGCCCAAGTTTGAAACATTCTTTGCAGCATACAAAGATTTTTTAGTTGGTTAGCAAGTTTTTGGTGCGCTATAAAATGAGCGATATTTTGACTAAATCTGTTCTTTTACAACACTTTAGTTTTTTGTATATATTTTTACGGTGCGTTTGTACGGTATGTGTCGAAATAAACAGTTTGTCTGCTATTTCTGTCGACTTTAAACCTTCTGCAATCGAATGCAAAATGTTTATCTCTTGTTCGGTTAACGATTCTAATACTTCTGTCGTAATTCCTTTGGCTTTTAGATCGTTCTGAATTTCAAAAATTAATTTAATTGCTTTGTTGACTTTCTTTTTAAATCCAACATCCAGCCCCACAAGGATTTCGTTGAGGCTTACTGGTCTTAATAAATTCTCAATTGGGTAATTAGCAAGTGCGTTCATAATCTAAGTTTAATTTTGGTTGATGAATCAAACTTAGTCTATAAAATTCTTAAAAAAAAAAAAAAGCCCTTAGTTTGTCGCAACTCGCAAGGTATTTGTCATCAAATGCAGTCGTTTTTTTTAAAGAAAAAACATCAAATGCAAGTTTTCTAACATCAAAAACAAGAGCTGCTTTATGCGTTTTCTTGTTCTTGCAGTAATATTTTCTTGATGTTTGGCTTGTAAGTTCGCGATAACGGCAACCAAGTTCCGTCTTGCAACATAAGACGAGTAGAATTTAAAATACGTATATATTTTAGGTTAAGTAAATAGGATTTGTGTATTTGTGCAAAACCTTCATGCTCCAAGGTTTCTTTTATTTCTTTAAGGGTATTTCTATCGACTTCGGGCTTTGCATTACCTTCGGAATAAAACTCCAAATAATGACCATCTGATTTTACGTACATCAACTGTTCAATTTTTAAAATTGCCTTACTCTTTAGATGTAGCAAATTACTCACATGAGCTTGTTTTCTTTCGGTTTGGAAATCTTCTAACTCTTCTCTTAATTCTGTGAGCTCTTTATTTTGTTGTTTATTTCTCTTCCAGTAGTAATAGCACAATAGACATATGAGAATAACTGCAACAATAGCAATGTAGAAATTAGATTGGTATAAAATTTTGGATTTACTTAGTGAGCTTATCTCTTCATCTTTTTCTTGTACCTGATGTTTGGTAAGAATCTCATTAAGGTTTTTTGCATTTTCGCTAGTGTAGGTTTCATTTTCTAATTTTCTTGCTTCCGTGAGGTACCTATGGGCTTTTTCAAAATCGTTTAACTCTTCGTAGGACTTTGAAAGTGCAACGTAATTATCATTCAACAGGCCTTGATGATTGACTTGCTTTGCGTATATAACACTCGAATCCAAATGTTTTATTGCTGTCGTATGGTCTTCTGTGGACTGTAATAGGTTTCCTTTTAAATTATGGATTTGCCCTAAACCAAATTGATAACCCATTTTTTTATAACCGCGGTAAGCCCTGTCATAATTTATACTGGCACTGTCTATTTTATTTAGTTTTGCGTAATTTTTTCCGATATTCTGATAGGCTAAATACTCTGCTTTTTTGACTTTGTTTTTTTTGTAATAAGGAATCAATTTATACAGGTATTGTAACGAACTATCGTAGGCTTTTTGGTTGGTGAGATTTACGGCTAAATTGTTATAAGCACGATATTCGTCACGTTCATTTCCATACTTTTTGGAAATCTGAATTACTTCCTGAAAGCTCTGATTACTCTGATGGTAGTCATTGAGTAACCCTTGAGCGATACCAATATTTAAAAATGTGGAGGTTTTATTTTTTTCGATACCTAAACTATCATAAATACGTATGGCTTTTTGATATAAATCGATAGCTGTTTTATAATCGTTGCTATTTTTATAACCTACACCAAGATCACTATAACTTCTAGCCATATTCTCATAGTCCCCTTCATTTTTGGCAATTTCTATAATCGTATAAAACTCTTCGTTGGATTTTTTCTGATTTCCAGCAACGGCTAACGCAATTGCCTTATTCCGCCAAGTATTGATGTACGTTTTATAATCTTCTTTGAGACCTTCTTTATGAACTAAAGCACTGTCGTAAAAAACAACACTTTTCTCATAATTTCCTTGAAGAAAATTGGAATAGCCCATCGCATAGTAACCGCGTAACAAGCCTTTTAAATGTTCAGCTGGTTTAGAAATTGCTAAAATTCTTTGCCCGTATTTGTGTAAAGAATCAGGATTTCTTTTATATTTTGAAGAAATTTCGACAAGTTGTTCTATCTCAGATGTATTAACGCTACTCTGAGCATAAGAAAAGTTCGCAATAAAGAACAACCCAAATACTAAGACTAAAGGGTTTACAATTTTAAATTGCATAATTTTGGTTGATAATTTAGTTACTTTAAAAGTAGTAAGATTTTCTATATTAAAAGAATAATCAGCGAGTTTTTATCGTTTAAAACAAAAAAAACGCTCCATCTAGATGGAGCGTTTTTTTTGTTTTATGGACTGTATAAACTATATTTCCACTTTTTCTTCTTCCGATTTTTCGATAGAAGCCAAATATCTTTCTGCATCTAAAGCTGCCATACAACCTGTTCCTGCAGCCGTTACTGCTTGACGATATTCTTTATCTTGTACATCACCACTTGCAAAAACACCAGGTAAATTTGTTTTGGTCGATTTTCCTTTGGTAATTAGATAACCAGTGTCATCCATATCTAATTGACCTTTAAAAATATCTGTATTTGGTTTGTGTCCAATCGCGATAAAGAGTCCAGTGATTTTTATTTCTTCTTTCTCGCCTGTTTTGTTATTGATCATTCGTAAACCTTCAACTACTTGATCTCCTAACACCTCTTCTACTTCGGTATTATAACGTAAGTCGATATTCTTTGTTGAGGTGACACGGTGCTGCATGGCTTTGGAAGCACGCATTTCATCACTACGAACCAACATCGTTACTTTGGTACAAATATTTGCTAAATAAGTAGCTTCTTCGGCAGCAGTATCACCTCCGCCAACAATAGCTACTTCTTGACCTTTATAGAAAAACCCGTCACAAACTGCACAGGCAGAAACTCCACCTCCGCGTAAGCGTTGCTCACTAGGTAAACCGAGGTATTTTGCCGTCGCTCCTGTAGAAATAATAACTGTTTCTGCTTCTACCCATGTTTTATTATCGATACAAGCCTTATGAATACCACCTTCTTCTTTACTTAAAACAACTTCAGTTACCATCCCGATACGAACTTGTGTACCAAAGCGTTCTGCCTGTTGTTGTAATTGCACCATCATTGTTGGTCCATCAATACCTTCTGGATATCCCGGAAAATTATCTACTTCTGTAGTGGTGGTAAGCTGACCTCCTGGCTCTAAACCGGTATACATTACTGGGTGTAAATCTGCCCTAGAAGCGTAAATCGCAGCAGTATAACCTGCGGGACCAGAACCTATAATCAAGCACTTTATTCTTTCTAAACTGTTATCTTCTGACATTTCTTTGTTTTAATTTGACCGTAAAAATAATAAGTTTAATTGAAAAAAGTCGAATGAAATAATGAAGACTTTTAATAAGCTTATAAGATTTTTTGATAAGTGAAGATTTTATGCTACAAATCATAAATTCAAACCCACATTTTTGATATTTTTGTAAAAACAAAAACTTCCTATGGATAAAAAAGAGATTCTTTCTAAAATTGATAAAAAATACCAATCACTTGGTGAAAACCCAGAAACCTATTTAGAAGGTCTATTGCATGCAAAACCTATAAATTATTGGGATTATGTGCAAGTTGACACCTTACTTTCTTTACAAAACCCAAGAACCGATTTTAAAGACGAGTCTATTTTTATTATGTATCATCAGATTACCGAATTGGTTCTTAAACTCATGATTCATGAGTTAGAGCAAATTACGGCTCCCGACTTCAATAATGACGAAAAGGTTTTTGCTGAAAAAGTAAATCGGCTTTCCCGATATTCAGAAATGCTCATTACAACATTTGATGTCATGCGGCACGGCATGAATTATGACGATTACAACCAATTCAGGCTGACGTTAGCACCTGCAAGTGGTTTTCAGAGTGCACAATTCCGTTTTTTAGAATTATACTGTACGCCTTTAGAAAACCTCATCAACGCTCACGGTAAACAACGTTTACCTAAAAATCCTACGGTAGAAGACTATTTTGACCATATTTATTGGAAAGACGCAGGACACAATCGTCAAACAAATAAAAAATCTTTGATGCTCACCCAGTTTGAGGAAAAATATTTAGATAAATTCATCAAATTGGCGAAACAAATGCAAGGCAATACTTTGGAAGAAAAGTTCGCTAAAATAGAAAACCCTACCGAGCAATTGCGCCAAGCTTTACGCGGATTCGATTTTATGTACAATGTCAAATGGCCAATTACTCATCTTAAAACTGCACAGTTTTACCTCAACAGCAAGGGCGAACACAAAGCCGCAACTGGAGGTTCAGATTGGATGAAATATTTACATCCAAAATACCAACAGCGTAAATTTTTCCCAAACTTATGGAGTGAAGAAGAAGTAAAAAATTGGGGTGAAATCAAAAACATTTAAATTTCTTTAACGTCATATCTATAGCATTTGTATTATTTTTAGTCGAATACAAAATCTAAACACCATATGCGTATTACTTCGCTCGAAGATTACCACCAACAATATCAAAAAAGCATTGAGAACCCAGCAGCGTTTTGGGATAAAATTGCTCAAAATTTCTATTGGCAGAAGAAGTGGGATTCGGTTTACGAAGCCGATTTCGAAAAAGCAAAATTCTCTTGGTTCAAAGGTGCTGAGCTTAACATTACCGAAAATTGTCTTGACCGACACGTCCGTAAGAATCCTGATAAAATTGCTTTTCATTGGGAACCCAACAATCCTTCTGAAGATTCCATAAACATTACCTATCAAGAATTACAAGATCGTGTTTGTCGGTTTTCTTACGTTTTGCACGAAAAAGGAATCGGAAAAGGCGATCGGGTTTGTTTGTATATGCCTATGATCCCAGAGTTGGTCGTTGCGATGTTGGCTTGTGCAAGAATCGGTGCTGTTCATTCTATTGTTTTTGCAGGATTTTCGAGTAAGGCATTAGAAAACAGAATCAATGATGCCCAATGCAAATTATTGATTACTGCCAATAGTTTTTATCGCGGAAGCAAACTCATCAGTTTAAAAGAAATCTGTGATGTCGCACTCGAAAATACGCCAACTATCGAAAATGTGATCGTTTATCGACGAACCATCGAAATCACTCCTATGCAAGAAGGTCGTGATACATTTTGGTTTGATGAACTATCTAAAGCTTACAAAGAATGTGACCCTGCGGTGATGAATGCCGAAGACCCTCTTTTTATTTTATATACTTCAGGTTCTACAGGAAAACCAAAAGGTGTGGTCCACACTTGCGGTGGTTATATGGTTGGAACGACTTACAGTTTTGAAAATGTTTTTCAGGTCGACGAAAATGATGTCTATTGGTGTACGGCAGATATTGGCTGGATTACGGGTCACTCTTATATTGTTTACGGGCCTTTAGCTTTTGGTGCAACTTCTGTATTGTTTGAAGGTGTACCGACTTACCCTGATTACCGGAGATTTTGGCAAATTGTCCAGAAATATCAGGTGAGCCATTTTTATACCGCTCCAACAGCCATTAGAATGCTTGCCAAACAAGGTGAGAAATACGTAGATGCTGAAAGCTTAACTTCCCTAAAAATATTAGGAACGGTTGGCGAACCTATCAACGAAGAAGCATGGGAATGGTATAACGAAGTAATAGGTCAAAGAAAATGCCCTATTCTCGATACCTGGTGGCAAACCGAAACTGGAGCTATTATGATTTCTGCTTTAGCGGATGTTACGCCCAACAAACCCACTTTTGCCACTTTACCCTTGCCGGGTGTTTTACCTGCATTGATGGATGAAGATGGAAAAGAGATAGTATTTAACGGAAAAGAAATTCAAGGCAACTTATGTATTAAAAATCCTTGGCCATCGATGGCACGAACTATTTGGAGCGACCATGAACGTTTTAAAAAAGTATATTTTTCTACTTATAAAGGAAAATATTTTACGGGAGACGGAGCGCTACGTGATGCCGATGGAAACTACAGAATCACGGGGCGTGTTGATGATATTATTATTATTTCTGGACATAATTTGAGCACTGCTCCTATCGAAAATGCCATCAATGAAATAGAAATTGTGGGCGAAAGTGCTATTGTAGGTTACCCTGACGACATCAAGGGAAATGCTTTGTATGCGTTTATCAGTTTAAAAGAGGGTACTTCTGATGAAGAAAGTATCAAAAAAGCAATTTTAGAGAAAATCAGCCAAGATATCGGCGCGATCGCAAAGCCCAGCAAAATTCAAATTGTTGAAGATTTACCTAAAACGCGAAGCGGTAAAATCATGCGTCGTATTTTGCGTAAAATAGCTGCTGGAGAAAGAGATTTTGGAGATACTTCTACCCTATTGAATCCGGATGTAGTTGAAAAAATAAAAGCAAAAGCAATTAGTTAAATATATCATCTAGTTTAGGGATAACCCTATTTTTAAAGACTTCTTAATGCAACATCATTCTGAACTTGTTTCAGCAGCTCACAGACTTAAATCTAAAATCAACATGAGAACCTGAAACAAATTCAGGTTGACGAATTTATATTAAAATTGTATATGGAATAAGAATTTTTCTACTCTAAAAAATAGTCAAATCTCCTTTTCCTTCTCTGATGACCAATGGTTCGTCTTCGGTCAAATCGATAACCGTTGAAGCAAGATTATCACCATAACCACCATCAATCACAATATCGACGAGTTTATCCCATTTTTCAGCGATAAGCTCAGGATCTGTTGTATATTCTAACACCTCATCATCATCTTTGATAGAAGTCGAAACAATAGGGTTGCCTAAGGCCGTAACTAATGCTTTACAAATCTTGTTGTCTGGAACTCGAATACCAACTGTTTTCTTTTTCTTAAAAACCGTAGGTAAGCTGTTACTCCCTGGCAAAATAAAAGTATATGGCCCTGGTAAGTTACGCTTTAGAATTTTAAAGTTATTGTTGTTGATAGAAGCATATTCCGAAAGATTACTCAGGTCTTCGACAATAAAAGAAAAATTGGATTTTTCAAGTTTCACACCTTTAATGCGTGCAATTTTTTCCAAGGCATTGGTATTGGTAATATCACATCCCAAACCGTAAACCGTATCGGTAGGATAGATTACCAAGCCGCCTTTTTTGATTACATCTACCACTTTTTTAATTTCTTTTGGTGATGGATTTTCTTCGTAAATTCTAATTAATTCTGCCATAATCTATTTTTGAAGGTGAGCTTCGTTGTAACTTATCATCCAATTGATGTCAAATTTATCGGTAAACATTCCAAAATAGTCGCCCCAAAAAGTAGCTTCCATAGGCATGGTCACTTTTCCTCCTTCAGACAGGGCATTAAAAACACGATCAGCTTCTTCTTTGCTTTCTACTGCAATAGAAATCGAAATGTTATTTCCTATCATCGTTTTTGGTGCCCATTCACCACCAGTGTCGCTTCCCATCAACATCGTTTCTTTACTAATGGACAAAGAAATATGCATGATTTTTTCTTGATCTTCTTCAGGCATTTGCATGCCTTCTTGTGGTGGCATTTCAGAAAATCTTCCCAGATAGGAAAAATCCCCTCCAAATACCGTTTTGTAAAAATTAAAAGCTTCCTCACAGTTGCCTTTAAAAGTTAAATACGGATTGACAATCATTATTTTAAGTTTTAAGTTATTGGTTTATTTTTAATTTGTCCTGATAGACTTGCCTAAACTTTTTGAGTTTAGGATTGATGACCGCTTGACAAAAAGCTGCTTCAGTATTTCTTTTATAATAATTCTGATGCTCTTCTTCTGCAGGATAAAAGACCTCAAAAGAAGTCACTTCCGTCACAATTTTATCTTCATAATGAGGTTGTAGTTCTTTTATCACTGCCTCTGCAATCTTTTTTTCGCTCTCGCTGGAATAAAAAATAGCACTTCTATATTGTGTACCGACATCGCCACCTTGTCGGTTGAGTGTTGTCGGATTGTGTGTAGTCATATGAATAACGACTATATCTTCATAAGAAATCACACTTGGGTCGTATTCTATTTTTACGACTTCGGCATGGTTGGTTCTACCGGTGCAAACCTCACGATAAGCTGGATTTTTGATGTCGCCACCACTAAAACCACTAGTTACCGCTTTTACGCCTTCTAAATCTTGAAATATCGCTTCGGTACACCAAAAACAGCCACCACCGAAAATTGCTTCTTTTATGTTATTCATATTAAATGAAACTTTTATGTTTTCTAACTGTCATTCGAACCTGCTTGTTGGCAGACAGGTTTATTTCGGAATCTCATCAAGTCAATTTACAAATCACGATGAGAATCTGAAACAAGTTCAGGTTGACGAAATATTTTTAGATTCCTGTTTACACAGGAAGTTGTTTATTTTTCTTTTTCTAACGAAACCGCATTTACGCAATACCGTAAACCACTTGGTTCTGGCCCATCAGGGAAAACGTGTCCCAAATGAGCATCGCAAGTATTACATGTGATTTCTACTCTTATCATCCCAAAACTTGTGTCTTTGTGATAGGCAATATGATTGATTTCTGCTGGTTGCGTAAATGATGGCCAACCCGAACCACTCTCAAATTTTTCCTCAGCATCAAAAAGCAAAGTCCCACAACAAACGCACTTATATTTTCCGGGTTCAAAAGCATTACACATCTCAGAACTATGTGCTCTTTCGGTACCTTTTTGACGAGTAATAGCAAATTGCTCTGGTGTTAACTGGCTTTTCCATTCGGTTTCTGTTTTTTCTACTCGCTTTGGAGGTGTTGGATTTCCGTGGGTTGCGAAGTCAATAATATCTTTCCAAGTAAGCATATTCAACACTAAGTTTTTAAGAAAATAAAATTAGCTAAAATTATTGCTCTAAGTAATTTTTTAAGGATTGTTTAATAAGTTCGCTCCAACCGGCTTGGTAATTTTCTTCTTTAAAATCTTCACCAGCTTCTCTCATGTTTTCAATTCCTTCATGGGAAAAATTGAGTTGCGAATTGTTTTCATCACCAGAGATTTCCCAAGTGACCATCGAAATGCCCTTACTATTATTAGGATGTTGCCACGTATGCTGAAACAACTGCTGCGAAATTACTTGTACGATTTTACACAAATGCAAGTATTTGTTTTCGCCGCCAGGCTCATAAAAGGTAAACTCCTCTCCTTTTTCTAAATCAAAAGGCTTAATATCGAAATACCAATCTTTCATCTGTTGGGTATTGGTAATGGCTTCCCAAAGCTTTTGTTTACTTGCCGAATAGTTCTGCTGAATTTGTATCATCTATAAATTATAAGAAAAACCTACTTCAAAACCAACCGTATTATGACCATGATTAGGCTTTTTGAGATTAGCGTTAGAATTATGTTTCAAGGTGATGCGTGTTTCTAGCATAAATTTAGTCTTTTCGTAACTAAAACCCAAACCTATCACATCCGAAAAAGCAAAACCTTTACTAAGTCTCTCCGTATCTTCTGTGGTAACCATCGGACCAATACTCAACAACCCAAAAGCACTAAAGTCTTCTAACAAATAATAACGATATAAAATCCCGAGATTCAAAGCGATTTCATAAAAGTCTCTTTTTTGCAAGTATAATTCTCGTAGCTCTTGGTAATTGTTTGGGTACTCGTACTCTTGGATAAAATAATGATTGAGCAATTGGTGTTCTGCCCAAAAGAAACCAGGTTCAAATAAAAGCTCCAGTTTTGATTTTTTAAAAGTTTTATAATCTTTTGCTATCTGAAATTTTAGGTAAGTCGTTTGGTGCGTATAATTATCATTATTAAATGGAAAAACCTGTTGTTTGGCTTGACCATAATTCACCCCCACACGTTGAATAAAGCGCTGCGCCAAAAGGTTCTGACAACAAAAAAGAAAAAGTACAAAGAAGAGTTTTTTAGTCATTCTGTTTCTTTGGTTGAAAATTGCTTTACAAGTATATTGTTTTTATTGGTGCAGGTAAAGTTATTTATTATAAATATGTTTTTAAACCTATAAATCACTCATGCATAACCATTTCGTAACTTATACATTTTATAATATGTGTAATATTGCTTATATTTAGAAATCATCAAAATATGAATTATGAAAAATAAATTACTCTTTTTAGCTTTAATGCTAAGCTTTATTACTTTAAAAAGTAATGGACAGATTACAGAAAATTTCGACTCTGGTTTAGCAGCTACATATACTACAGGAAATCAAACACTAAGTTCAGGAGTTTGGCAAACTGCTGACGTGTTTCAAGAAAGTGGTGGAAATTCTAGAGGTGGTGTAGGTCATGCTGCAAGATTAAATGATGATACTTCTGATGCGTCTCTTACAACTCCCCAACTTACAAATGGTGTTGGAGATATATCATTTTGGTATCGAGAATTAAATTCTGGGGGTGGAACATTTGATGTGCAAATATCAACCGATAGTAGTACTTTTACAACAATTACATCACAAGTATTTGCCGGAACAACATTTCAAGAATTTACATTCTCTATGAATAACAGTGGTAACTCTCTATACATTAGAATTGTAAATGATAATCAATCTGGACATTTGATAATTGATGACTTTTCTGCTACCGCTTTCGGTTCACCCTCCACAGATACAGAAGTAAACTTTGCCACCACTAGCACTACCATAAACGAAGGTGATGGTACTTATAACATTGATTTAACGATAATGAACGAAGACGCTACAAATGCTACTACTGCAGATATTGTTCTGATAAGTGGCGATGCCACAGACATCAACAATTATACGACACAAACCGTAACTTTTCCTGCGGGATCGTCAGCCAATCAAACAGTTACCTTAACGATTACCGATGATGCTTCTATTGAAGGTACAGAGAATTTAACTTTTGAGATACAGAATGTAGCTGGAGGAAATAACGCTGCTGCTGGAGTTTCCAACCAACTGAATATAAGTTTAGAAGACAATGATTTTCCTCCTGTTCCAGATATAATCATTTCTGAAGTGGCAGATCCAGGTGATAATGCTAGTGAAGGAAGATTTATCGAGATTTATAATAATGGTAGTGAATATATCGACCTTTCTAATATTTATTTATCATTATTCTCTAATAATAATACTAGCCCAACTACAGAACAGCAATTAAGCGGTGTTTTAAAGCCTGGTACGTTTTATGTGATTGGTGATCCTCAATTTGAAAATGCATATTCTTTTACTCCCGATGCTTTAAGTGGTGTTGCAAATAGTAATGGAGATGATACTTATGTTTTGTATTACAATGGTAATTTTAGTTCTGGAGGTACAGTGTCAGACATTTATGGTGAAATAGGTACAGATGGTACTGGTGAAGTTTGGGAATATGAAAATAGTAGAGCAGTAAGAAATAATCTAGCTACAAATCCTAATAATACATGGACAGCTTCTGAATGGACAATTACCAGTGCCGACGTAGCTGATATGACACCGGGTACCGACGATACGCGTATTGACTATGTGTATAGTGCTGGCGCTTGGTCTCCTGCAGGAACACCTACACAAAATGATATGGTTTCTATAGAAGATAATTTAACTGTTACTAACCTTGAGGCTTATAACTTAACTGTTACTACTGGAAATACTTTGACCATTCTAGGAGAACTAAATGTGATTGGTGATATTATAGGAGATGGCACGATAGTAATGGAAAGTACATCGATTAACGACACCGCGACTTTGGGAGAGATGTTATCTACATCAACAATAAGTTCTAATATCACTTTTGAAATACAACGCTTTATCCCTGGTAAAAGAGCTTTTCGATTTTTATCAAGTCCCGTAACCACAACAGGAACAATTAGAGCTAACTGGCAAGAAGGACAAAATAATACAGGTACCGCTTTTCCTGGAGATAACATCAACAACAACACAGGTTTTGGAACGCACATTACCGGTTCTACCGATGGTAGCAATGGTTTTGACGCCACCATTTCCGGTAACCCATCTTTATTTGATTTTGAAAATAGCAGTCAGACTTGGGCAGCTGTTGCTAACACAGATGTACTCACCTTAGAAAGAGGAAAACCTTACCGCCTTTTTGTAAGAGGAAGTCGTGCGATAGATTTATCCAACAATACCGCTACGGCAGACGACACCCGCCTGAGAATGACTGGAACGATTGCAGACGCACAACAGATCGATGTGAATAGTTTGAGTTCTACTACAGGGGATTACAACCTTATCGGAAACCCTTACCAATCTGCTATTGATATGAACTTGGTTCTTTCTAGCTACAGCACCGATTTAAACACCACCTATTATTACATTTGGGATCCTAATGTCAACACCAG
The DNA here is from genome assembly GCF_003233725.1 of Mesonia sp. K7. Classification (GTDB taxonomy): domain Bacteria; phylum Bacteroidota; class Bacteroidia; order Flavobacteriales; family Flavobacteriaceae; genus Mesonia. The sequence continues at coordinate 45,025 of NZ_QKQV01000014.1, read as the reverse complement.
AGGTGCTTATGTTGTGGTAGATGTCACTACGGGTTCAAATACCGTTCAAGGTGGCGTTGGTTCTTCAGCAGCAAATGAATATTTGCAACCTAACCAAGCCTTTTTTGCAAGAACAACTGGTGCTTCACCAAGCTTGGAGTTTCACCAATTACAAAAAGTTAGTGGAAATCTCACGGCTACGCATAAACCCATGATAGCGAAAGAGATGAATATCAAGTTATTCTCTACGCTAAACAGCAGTCCATTTTTAGTTGATGGAGCTAAAATTTATTTTGATACAAATTATGGCAATCAAGTCGATGAGAGTGATGCTGAAAAACTAGGAAACCAAGATGAGAATTTAGCCCTAGTTAACGGAAATAAATTTTTAAGTATCGAAAGAAGAGCTTTACCTGTAGAAGATGAAGAAATTCCGTTTTTTAATAACAACTACAGAAATACCGATTATCATTTTTCTATCGATTTACCTGCGCTAGACAACGAAGCTTATCTTGTTGATAGTTATTTACAAACGCAAACACTTTTACAAGAAGGTGTAAATACGTATAACTTTACGGTAGATGAAAACATTACAGAGAGTATAGCTACCGATAGATTTAAACTCCTGTTCGGAAAACCTTTAGGTGCTATCAACAGCGAAGTGGCTTCGCTAAATGTTTACCCTAACCCAGTTCACGGAGATATTTTACATATTACTGATGCCAACATCAATGGTGACACAAGTGTGAAAATAGTAAATATACTTGGTCAACAAGTTTATCAAAAAACATACAAAAATGTGCATCAAGATGTTACTATTAATAATTTATCTGCACTTCCTACAGGTGTATACATTCTCAAAGTAACTTCCAACGGAAAAGAATTTACACAAAAAATTATCAAACAATAAAATCAAAGCCCATGAAAATTACTAGATATATATTAGCACTTATAATTACAGTTTGTCTAGGCAGTTTTGTAACTGCACAAGATTTTTCTGATATCCCTGGTTTTCCTGATGATGTAGATGATTCTACTCCTTCTGGAGCTCCAATAGATGGTTTGATTGCTTTAGGGATTGCAGCTGGGGCAATTTACGGTTACCGTAAAATCAAAAAAGAAGACTCTTAAAGAACTGAAAACCTTTAGTTGATGAAATAAAAAAGGAGGGAAATTCCCTCCTTTTTTATTTATTATAATGAACTCCAAATTACATTTGCGTCTGAGCTTTCATCATTTTGTCCTGAATTTTTTGTTGTAATTCTGGTTTTGTCTGGATTTGAGTTCCAATCTCTTGGTAACGTTGCATTGATAAACCTTTTTCTTTTACAACTTCAGCCATTTTCGCTTGTAAAGCAGGTTGCATACGTTGGATTGCAGCGATTATTTTATCATACTTTGCTTTTTCTGCTTCTGTATATTCTATTTCCGCATCTGGTGTTGCTTGGGCTTGTTGAATTGCTTGGAAACGTGCCAAGGTCAAACCTTCTGCTTCCATCAAAGCTATCATTTCTTTTTGTGCACTTTGGTTTTCTGCTTGTAGCTCACTAAAAACCTCTACAAATGTATTTAATTCTGCATCGGAAACTGGTTTTACCTCTTGTGCAAAAGAGGAAATACCTGCCATTAATGCAATTGCCACAAATAAACTTTTAAATTTTCTCATAATTCTTTTTTATTTTGATTTTCAATAGTACTAAATAATAATTTAAAAGAAGCCTTATTAACTCATTTTAAAGAAATCTTAACAAGATTTAAAACCCTTTTAGTTTCATCTATATAACAACTTCAACGCCAAAACTCCTACCTTCAATTTCACTTAAAGTGGAATATTGCCGTGTTTACGGTCAGGACGCAATACTTTTTTGTTTTCTAACATCGCATACGCCTTGATTAGTTTTCTACGGGTTTCCTTTGGTCTGATCACCTCATCGATAAAGCCACGCTTGGCCGCTTCAAACGGATTGGCAAACAACTCTGCATACTCTGCTTCCTTTTCTTTTAGTTTTTCTTCTGGATTATCGGCATTAGCAATTTCTTTTCTAAAGATAATCTCTGAAGCTCCCTTGGCTCCCATCACGGCAATTTCTGCTGTTGGCCAAGCAAAATTCATATCGGCACCGATGTGTTTAGAATTCATCACATCATAAGCTCCACCATAAGCTTTACGGGTAATCACCGTGACTTTAGGTACGGTGGCTTCGCTTAGAGCATAAAGTAATTTTGCCCCGTGCAAAATAATGCCGTTCCATTCTTGATCGGTTCCTGGTAAGAAACCAGGTACATCAACCAACACCAACAACGGAATATTAAAACTGTCACAGAAACGAGTAAATCTTGCCGCTTTTCTAGAAGAATCGACATCCAAAACTCCAGCTAAACTCATCGGTTGGTTGGCTACGATCCCTATACTTCTTCCGCCGAGGCGGGCAAAACCTACAATGATATTATCCGCAAAATCTTTGTGAATTTCATAAAAAGAATCTGCATCAATAATCCCGTTAATCACATGATGCATATCATAAGGCTTATTAGAACTATCTGGTATGATGGTTTCTAAGGCATCACGGTATTCGTCACCTAAAGTAAAAGCCAACTTTTCAGGCTTTTCTTTGTTGGATGAAGGCAAATAGCTAATTAGTTTTTTGACATCTTCCAGACAAGCCACATCATTAGCACTGGTCACGTGCGTCACTCCTGATTTTGTTGAATGTGTACTTGCGCCTCCCAATTCTTCTGAAGTTACTTCTTCGTTGGTTACCGTTTTCACCACATTAGGTCCTGTCACAAACATATAACTAGTGTTTTGCACCATCAACGTAAAATCGGTCATCGCAGGCGAATAAACCGCTCCACCAGCGCAAGGCCCCATAATTGCCGAAATCTGCGGAATCACTCCCGACGCTTTTACGTTACGGTGAAAAATATCGGCATAACCGCCTAACGAGCGAACGCCTTCTTGAATTCTCGCTCCTCCAGAATCGTTTAATCCAATCATTGGTGCGCCTACTTTCACGGCCAAATCCATCACTTTACAGATTTTCTCGGCATGGGTTTCTGAAAGTGCTCCTCCAAAAACCGTAAAATCCTGTGCAAAGACATAGACTAACTTTCCGTTAATAGTTCCGTAACCGGTAATTACACCATCACCGTAATATTTTTCTTTATCGAGTCCAAACTCTGTTGTTCTGTGCGTTACTAGAAGTCCGATTTCTTCAAATGAACCTTCATCCAGCAAATATTCTACACGCTCTCTTGCGGTAAGTTTATTTTTACTGTGTTGCTTTTCGATTCGTTTTTCTCCTCCGCCCAAATGTGCAAGCGCAATCTTTTCTTCTAATTGTTTTGTATTATCACTCATATAAATATGATTTAATGAGGGGTTTTTAATAATTTTTTTTCTTGTAAGTAACGTGCTAAAGCTACCTTAGCCGCTAATTTGGCTTCTGCCTGATTTTTTTTACTCAATGCTTCAGGAGTAAAATATTTTTTGACAAAATGGGTGTCGAAATCACCACTTTTAAAGTGCTCGTTCTCCATGACAAACTTCCCGAAAGCTAAAGTAGTACTTACACCTTCTACCTTATAATCGGCAATAGCCTCGATCATTAATTGGATAGCCTCTTCTCTATTCTTGCCATAAGTAATTAGTTTTGAAAGCATGGGGTCGTAATAGATAGGTACATCCATTCCTTCTTCAAAACCGTTATCTACACGGATGTTTTCACCCACAGGCAATTGGTAGGTTTCTAAATTTCCTACGCTTGGTAAGAAATCGTTCAACGGATCTTCGGCATACACCCGCAATTCCATCGCATGACCGTTGATTTTGATATCTTCTTGTTGAATTTCCAACACCTCGCCTCGAGCTATTTTTATCTGTTGCTCGACCAAATCGACACCAGTGATGAGTTCTGTTACTGGGTGTTCTACTTGTAAACGGGTATTCATTTCCAAGAAATAGAAATTTTTATTCTCATCTAATAAAAACTCTACGGTTCCTGCACCGACATAGTCACAAGAACGTGCCACTTTTACGGCAGCATTACCCATTTTTTCTCTCAGACTTTCGTCTAAAACCACCGAAGGTGCTTCTTCAACCACTTTTTGGTGACGACGCTGGATACTACATTCTCTTTCTACTAAGTGAATAATATTTCCGTGGGTATCGGCAAGCACTTGTATCTCGATGTGTCTTGGAGATGCTACATATTTTTCAATAAAAACAGAACCATCACCAAAAGCAGATTTAGCTTCGCTAATCGCTCGTTTCATCTGTTCTTCAAGGTCTTTTTCTTCGTTGACAACACGCATTCCTTTCCCGCCACCGCCAGCAGAGGCTTTAATCAAAATTGGAAAACCTATCTCTCTTGCAATCTGCGTGGCTTTGTTTACATCTTCTATCGCTTCGTCTATCCCTGGAACCATAGGAATATCGTAGGCTTTTACGGTTTCTTTGGCAGCCAATTTACTACCCATCACCTCAATGGCTTTTGATCTTGGCCCGATAAAAGTAATGTTGTTTTTTTCTGTCAGTTCTGCAAAAGCGGCATTCTCACTTAAAAAACCATAGCCTGGATGGACACCATCAACACCAAGTTCTTTACAAACTTCGATAATTTTATCCATCTTGAGGTATGATTCGTTGCTTGGTGCTGGACCAAGACAAACCGCTTCATCTGCAAATTTTATATGAGGTGAATTCCGATCGGCTTCTGAATAGACCGCTACGGTTTTGATCCCCATTTTTTTAATGGTTTTCATCACTCGTAAAGCAATTTCTCCTCTATTGGCTACTAATATTTTTTTCATGTATTGTTTTTGTTTTTTCTTGACATCATACCGAATTCGTTTTAACACCTCTTCAGGTGAGATTCCGTATCAAATACAGAATGATGTTACTTATACAAGTTATTTATTCAAATACTATTAAAACTTGGTTTTTATCTACAGTTTCTCCTTTGGCCACACTAATACTTTTAATTACACCGTCACGTGGTGAAGTAATGGTATTTTCCATTTTCATAGCTTCAAGCACCAACAAAAAGTCACCTTCTTTTATTTCGTCACCTTCGTTTACGCTAATTTCTAGAATTAACCCTGGCATTGGGGCGTTTACCTCATTGACCATTTGACCTTCGTTTACCGATAAGCCCATTTGATCTATTAAAATGTCTAATGGAGTTTCGATATGTGTCTCATAAGTATTGCCATTGATGCTAATAGTATATTTACGCTCAAGAAAATTGCTAGAAATAATTTCTGCTTTTATCGATTGGTAATTTTCCACCAAATGATATTTAGTAGTGTTTATCTTGGTTATATCTAGATTTTGTATCTCTTGAGTAGAAAGTGCGTAGTGTAAATCTTCATTTACAATTACTTGGTATTTATGACTCATAAATGTCTTTTTCTCATTAATTTTAGGAAGTTGTAAATATAAAAAATCTTTAGCGGTTACTCAATTTTAATTTTATGGAAGAAAAACCTGGATTTCAAACTTATTATGCAGTCATTTTTGTTTCTACTCTCAAAGATAAACATGATAAAAGCTATTATCATATGTCTGAACAAATGGTGGCTCAAGCAAAAAAACAACCTGGGTTTTTAGGATTCGATTCTGCACGAAGTGAAATTGGGATTACGGTTTCTTATTGGAAAAGTCTAAACGCTATTAAAGATTGGAAAACTCAGACGCAACACCAAATTGCACAGCAATTAGGTAAAGAAAAGTGGTATGCCCATTACCATATAAGAATTGCAAAAGTTGAGCGAGAATATCATTTTAATAGTCTTTAGCAAAGCATGCTAAAGCTTCAGTTAGACCCACAAATTTTGAAATAGGAAAAGCCTCATTAGTTGAGGCTTTTTTAATGATTTAATTGATCTATAATTTTAAAACTTACCGTTTTGTTTTTGGCAATGCTGTATTCGTATATTGCTCTTCCTTCGATGTGTCCATCATTATAATCGGCAATAAGCCATTTGTTGCTCAAAAGTTGAATGTTTCCAAAACGCATCGTTCCGCCAACCACAGCTTTTAGTGGAATGAGCTCTGTTTTTTTGCGCAATTCGTTTTTGATATATTCCCTTGGATTTTCGATACCCATTTTCTTAAAATCATCACCATCGTACTGAGAGAACCAATAGTTATCAACTTGTAAATCTTGATTTTCTTTAAGGATCTCTGCTTCTATTTTGTCTATAGATTCGATTTCAGCGTCTTGTAGTAATTTAGTCAACGAATCATTTTTAGCTTGCAAACTGTTTATTTCATCTTGTAAACTTTCACTTTTAGTATTTTCTTCTACACAAGCCAAACATAAAAACGCAAAAACAAAAAGGGCAGTTGTTTTCTTCATTAAAAATTTATCTTAGGAGTTACATAAACGCTTTGATATCGTCGCTTAGGTCATAGATTTCTGCTTCGTGAAAAGTGTTTTCCAAAATACTACTTCCAGCAGCACTTCGATAACCTGCAGCACAATGTACAACGATTGGTTTTCCGTTAGCACTCGAGATTTGATGTGCTCTATCTCGCAACTCGTGTAACGGAATATGTACCGAATGGGCAAAAGGTTTGTTCTCTTCTACTTCTGATAGGTTTCTGATGTCTACAATAGTATACTTGTCTTCATTACCCTTAAGCTCGTTGGCAGAAATTTTAGATGAAGTTTTTAATAAACGATGTTCGATAGTGACAATTCCCTTAAGTTGTTTTTCATAACCAATTTTAGCAATACGCTCTAAATAAGTATCAAACTGATTGACAGAATCGACCACCAGGTAAAAAGCTTCTCTTGGTTTTACAATCGCACCCAACCAAGTTTCTAACTTCTGCGCTTCTCTTATTGCTTCGATGTTAATACTGTTGGGTAAATGCCCTGCTTTAAAGTCAGAAATTTCACGGGTATCGATCACCAAAATGTTTTTTTCTACTTTAGAACGATTGATGAGTCTTGGCACTTTACCTACCGATCTTTCGTAGTGATCTGCACCTGCTTTATTGGTATCTACGTCGAAACCAAAGTAATGCGGCACCATAGGCTGATCTTTTAATATTTCCGCTACAAAAGCTTCTTCGGTTTGTTTCTGAAATGCCCAATTTGATTGTCTTTCTTCGCCCATTGTACTGGAAGAAGCACTACTCATATTCTTTCCGCAAAGTGAGCCTGCTCCATGAGCTGGATAAATGATGGTATTGTCGGGTATATTATTGAATTTTGTCTGAATGGTCTTGTACATCGCTTTTGCCAATTCTTCTCGCTTGGCTTGCATATTCCCTACATTTTCTCGTAAATCTGGTCTCCCTACGTTTCCTATAAAAATGGTATCGCCTGTAAACAAAACTTTATCGTTGATATCTTCGTTATTTTCTGCATATACACATATACTATCTGGCGAATGTCCTGGAGAATTGATTGCCGATAAGGTAATTTTTCCTAAGGTAATGATGTTTCCGTCATCAAAACTCTCGTGCGGGTACTCTGCACCGACCAATTGACTGGTATAAATGGTTGCGCCTGTTTCTTGGTGTATTTGTAAATGCGAACTCACAAAATCGGCATGCGGGTGTGTCTCGATAACCGCAACGATTTTTGCTTTGTTTTCTTCCGCGTAAGCGTAATATGGCTGTGGATTTCTAGAAGGGTCGATGATGACCATTTTACCCTCTGAAAGAATGGCATACGAATAATGGGCCAAGGCTTTATCTGAAAATTGTTTGATATTCATTTCTTTTTCTATGCTTTTGTATAAACAACAAAGATAAAAAAAGGAATAGAAATAAGCTTAAAAAGAAATAAAAGCAAGCAGCAGAAAAACACGCTTCTTATTTTTCAGAATATATTCTAAAAAATATTCCCCTCTAAAAAGAGGGGAAGAAAATTGTTGTTTTTAACCTATCTAGGTCACTGAGCTATCTCTGTTGAACGAAGCTGAAGTAAATAGAAGTAGGGCAGTAATTTAGACGAGACCCTGAAAAAAGTTCAGGGTGACGTATGATTTACTTAGGAAAATTAGCATTTGCCTTTACTTCCTTGATCTGTTCGGTGTGTCTGGTTCCGTGTCCAGAAATAAAGCTTAAAAACTGATACGCATCTACATAACCTGATGGTGACTCTAAGACTTGATTACGCAATTGCTCACTAGAGTAATTATTTACAAAATCGATAGAGGCTTCTCGCTGTGCTGTAAAATCTTTGATCGCTGTTTGGGCATCTTTATACACATTTTCTCCTTGTATGGCTTCTGGTGCTTTTGCTTTTTGTTCTCTATTTACAATAAAGCCCATTAGTTCTTCGTCACTTACCATAATCGAATCTCTGGATATTTGTTTTTGCTCTGTCATTGCTGTTTGTAACATATCGAGTAATCCTTTTTCTGATTTGATGATGTGATCGACACATTGCCCAACCGACCATTGGTCTGGAGAAGGCTTAAAGGTAAGTTGTGCTTCAGACAGGCCTTCTACTTCTGCAATAAGTGCTGCTTTGGTTTGGTTGTATTGTGCTACCAATGCCGCTAATTCATCATCTTTTACTACCGTCTCTTGTGCTTCCAGTACCTCTTTTAGGTTTTCTAAACCTTCTTCGAAATCATCGGACATGTCAAAAAACAATGCCATGGCATTAAACGGATACGGACTGTGACCTTCATTTTTCCATGTAACTTTCGTCTGGTTATCACCAATCGGTTCTGTACTCATGGTTGCCAACATCGGGTCATCCCAACCGTCTAATCTTATTTCTGTAGAAATGCTTTCACCTTCTTTGATATCGACGATTTTCTGGTTTCCTTTTCCTACTTGCCAGTTTTCACTTTCCCAAAAGGTCGTAAAACCAACCGTTCCGTCTTCACCTTCGTAGGTACTTTTCATATTTGGGTCAATCTGGTTCCAAGTACCATAATTGTCTTGGTTTTTTAGATGTTTGATGTAATCAAACACTTGCTCTTCAGGTTGATTGATTACGATTTCTTCTTCGTAAGTAAACTCTTTTGGCATCACCAAACCTGCAATCAAGAAGAAGGCAATTACTAAAAGAATGAGTATTCCTATAAACTTTAAAATTTTCATGAGTTTGTGATTTTTTGATTGTTAACAGTCAAATATCGCAATTTTCTTTTTAGTTTTAAACACCCAACAAAAATTTTATGCAAACTTACGTTGCTTTTCTAAGAGGAATTAACGTCGGCGGTCACCACAAAGCTCCGATGAAAGAACTGAAGACACTTCTAGAAAAAAATAACTATAAAAACATCTTGACATTACTCAATTCAGGCAATATTATTCTAGATACTGAAGTGGCTTCTACGGAAAAACTAGAACACGAACTTACTATCTTACTCGAAAGTCATTTTCAGTTTCCGATACCAACAGTGATAAGAAGTAAAGAGGTTATTTTAGCCATGTTAGCATCCAAGCCTTTTCAGCAAGTAAAGGTTCACAAAGACATCCGGCTTTATGTGAGCTTTTTGTACGAAAAATTAGATAAAAGCATCTCACTTAAAGAAATGGAAGACGAATCCTTTACTTTTGTCAAAATTACCGATGAGGAACTGTTTTCTGTTTTAGACCTCACTAAAAGTAAAACTACCAAAGCCATGGAAAAGATGGATAAAGCTTTTAATAAAAAACTCACTACCCGCAATTGGAATACGATAGAGAAAATTGGGGCTAAATTATAGCATAAAAACTTAAGAAATCAGATGAAAATATTTTTAGGATTCAATTTCGATTTCAAATTAAACTTTACTTTTTCACACGTTTCACTTCTTCTAAAGTCACTGGGTTTTCTTCTTTATTTCCCCATGCGTTCATGATATAATTCATTACATCTACCACTTCCTCGTCGGTAAGACCTAAAGGCGTCATGATATTTTCGTAGGGTTTTCCGTTGACGGTAATTTCTCCGCTTAAACCATATTTTACAGCATGGATACTTTCGGTACGCTTGTTTTTTAACCAATCAGAGTCGCGCAGTGGTGGATATATTTTTGGAATTCCTTTACCGTTAGGCAAATGGCATTGTACACAAAACTCGGTATAAATCGCTTTGCCTGATTGTTCCTGCTCGACAATAAGCTGATTGCTATTTACCGAAGTATAATCTTCGGTAGTGTTTTTTCCTTTTTTATCTTTACAAGCGATGAAGTTTATCATCATCAAAACAAAGATGAGTTTTCTCATTTGGTAACTAGTTTTACGATTCCTAAATTTTCTACTCCAATATAGATTTCATCTTTTGGGGAAAGATTGATGCTGCGTACTCTTCCTATATCTTCTAAGAGTTTTCTCCTCTCTACGACTTTATTTCCGTCGAGTTTTAAAAATTCTAAATATTGAAATTTTAACGAGCCAACCAATAAACCACCTTTGAGTTCAGGGTATTTATCAACAGTTACAAAAGCCATTCCGCTAGGTGCAATACTTGGTGTCCAATAATGAATGGGTTGCTCCATCCCTTCTTTTTCAGTGATATCGGTAATCGATGTCCCGCTATAATTTTCACCGTATGTGATCACCGGCCAACCATAATTGGCTCCTTTTTTTACGATATTGATTTCATCACCACCTTTTGGACCATGTTCGTGCAACCATAGTTCTCCTGTTTCTGGATGAATTTCCATACCTTGCGGATTGCGATGACCGTAACTGTAAATGGCTTTTTTTGCATCAACTTGATTGTAAAAAGGGTTATCAGTTGGAATTTCCCCATTTTCGTGTAAACGATAAATTTTACCGCCATCTCTTTTTATATCCTGCGGATTGACATCACGCTCGCCTCTTTCACCAATTGAAAAATAGATGTCATTGTTTTTATCAATCACTATTCGGCTTCCAAAGTGTTGTCCTGCTGTGGTATTAGGAATTGCTTTATACAGTACTTTCTGGTTGATGAGCTGATCGTCTGAAAGTTCTGCTTGCATTAATGCGGTATTTCCGCCGTTATCATCTCCAGCTGGTGAAGCATAGGTTAAGTACAAGCGTTTATTTTTTGAAAAGTTAGGATGCAAAGCGATATCTAACAAACCGCCCTGACCGCGGTTATAAATTTCTGGTAAACCTGAAATTTCTTGTTTATTACCGTCATTAAAATGAATGAGCCTTCCGTCTTTTTCGGTAATAAGCATCGAATTATCAGGCAAAAAAGCAAATGCCCAAGGGATTTGAAGGTCTTTGACAACCACTTCATAATCGTAAGTGAGCACTTGATCGATTTGCTGATCGTTTTGCTTTTTTTGACCACAAGCGATTAAAAAAGAAAACGCCAAAAGACCTAAAAGAAGTTTGGGTAGGGTTTTCATAGTTACTTTATTTATCAGTTAATATTAAACTATCACAAGTATCTTTATATTTTGTTTGAAACCTAAAAATCAACAATCCGCTGATGAGTAAACATATAAAAATCACAAAACTCATAAACAAGACACTATCGGTAAAAAAACTACTGATGATAAAAGAAACCATCGCTCCTACACCCATTTTTAAGCTTCCTACCAAAGCGGATGCCCTGCCTGCTCTTTGGGTAAACGGAAAGAGCGATAACGCTGTTGTATTTGGGTTTTGAAATCCTAGTAAAAACAAAATCGTAAATAGTAAAACCAAGGTGATGTAAAAGTTGTTGAAAGAAAAGGTATTTAACAATAGCAATGCTCCCACTAAAACCAATAACACACTAATCACTTTAGTCACATAAAAAGTAGTATTTCTTTTAAGCACTACCCTATTCATTTGACTTCCCGCAATTAAGCCTGCTGCATTTAACCCAAAGAACCAACCAAATTGGGTTTCGGTAAGATTGAACTCGTCGAGAAATAAAGTAGGGGCAAAAGTAATATAAGAGAATAAAGCACCAATTGTAAATCCGCCTGCGAGCGAAAAAGTCATAAATACTTTATCGGTCATAATTTCGTAATATTTTTTGGTAATTTTGGTAAGTTTGAGTTCAACGGTTTTATCTGGCACAATACTTTCGGGCAAAAAACTCGATACACTGATAAAAATCACAAAACAAAACAGGGCTAACACTACAAAAATAATATGCCATGAGAAATGAGCAATGACCATACTTCCTACAGTGGGTGCAATAATGGGTGCGCCACCCATAATCAGCATTAAAAAAGAAATGGCTCTAGCGACTTCTTCTGGCGGAAAAACATCACGCACAACAGCTCTAGCAGCAACCATTCCAGCGGAAGCCCCCATAGCAAGAAAGAAACGCGAAACAACCAACCACATCAAGTTGGGCGAATAAGCACAACTTAAGGCAGCGAGAAAATAGATAAGCAAACCAATCAATAAGGGTTTTTTACGACCAAATTTATCCATGAGCGGGCCGTAAACCAATTGTCCTAAAGCAATCCCTATAAAATAACTCGTGAGCGACAAGCCTACATCTGCTTTTTTTACGCTAAACTCATCGGCTATATAATCGAAGCCAGGCAGGTACATATCGATAGAAAAAGGCCCAAGGGCAATCATCGTTCCTAAGACGAATAGGACGATTTTTTCTTGTTTTTTAGAAATTTGTGGCATACTGCAAAGGTCTTACAATCTTTGATTTTGTGAGGGTGGAAAAATGAAGTTTAACAAATAATTAATTACTGTTCGCAGGTTTCTTTTTCTTTCTTGGTAAAAAGTCTTTTAAAGAAATTGCCTGTGCGTCGGAAGATATTTTGTTTTTTATAGCTATAAACAACAACTCCTCCTAATGCAGGACCTTGTTCTAAAGATATATTTATATTTTCATTTTTATTCTTAATTCTTTTTTCTTGAGTATCAAAACCAACATAAGAAAAGAACAGGTCAATTTTCTCAGGTACATCTTTTTTTGAAACCTTCAAACTAAAATTACCATCAAAATCGGTTTGAGTGCCAATGGTCGTTCCTTTTAAAACAACATTCACACCAGGTAAAGGCATCGCTTGATCATCCGTAACAGTCCCAGTAAAGGTGATTGAATCTTGAAGTGATTTCTTTTGGGGTAAAACACTTTTCCAAGATTTGTTATCGGTTTGTTCGGTTTTTGGGTTTGAGGTTTGAGCAAAAATCGGTGAAGAAATTCCTAAAAAAGTAAACAGACTTAAAGCAAAACTCCAGCGTGATGAAAGTTGAAAAGCACTCGTATTCGCCTGGTATTCTTTGAGTTGGTTTTGGTAAAAACGACCACAAAGCTGGTCTTTCCCTTTGATGTAATGAAGTAATTCTCTATCAGAAAATTTTGTAAAATCGACTACCGTTTTTTGGCAACTGTCACAAAACCTTCCGTCTTGATTTGGTGTCATCTTTTGCCAAGATTCACTACAAGGTTCTGGTATGTCTATTTTTAATCGCATCTTCTTGAGTTAAATATAGAAAAAATCGTTAGAAAAGTTCTATGTTTATAGCTGTATTATTTTTAGCACCTAAATTGTCTATAAACTTATATTGTGAAAATTTTTAAGGAACTTCTGCCCTATTTATATCATAAATCACGCCTTTCTTTTTATTCCAATAAGCACTTAAAAAAACCACATCCTAAAAAAGAAATTCCTGTCATTGTTTCTTTAACGACTATTCCATCGAGGCTGGAGGTAGTGTACCTGACGATTAAAAGTATCTTAGCACAAAATGCCAAACCAAAAAAAGTTATTTTAAACCTCCATAAAAGTTTAAAAAATTCGATCCCAAAAAATTTAAAGAACTTAGAAGGCGAAGTTTTTGAAATTCATTTATCCGAAATCGATTGTCCGCATTTAAAACTTGTAGAAACTTTAAAACGATTTCCCAAAGAAAACATAGTTACTATTGATGACGATCAGGTCTATCCTGCCAATTTTCTAAAAACTTTGTATCATACACACCTAGAAAACCCTAACGCTATTATTTCTAATATTGCACGGCTCATTAAATTTGATAAAAATGAAGAACCTTTACCTTACCAAAAATGGCCTTATGTTTATGCCCATCAAATAAGCTCTAAATTTTTATTACCGCTTGGTGTTTTTGGGGTTTTGTATCCACCTAATTCCTTAAACGAAGAAGTTTTTAATATCGAACAAATGAATTTACTCGCTCCTAAAGCCGACGATCTGTGGTTTAAAGCTATGGGGCTACTCAATGATGCTCCTGTTGTAATTACAAAAAAAACACTACACCCCATTACTATCTTAAACACTCAAGAGATTACCTTAAAACGTTATAATGTGAGCCAGGATAACAATCGCTTACAATGGAAAAAACTGATGGAAGTTTATCAAATTGCTGTGAAATAATAGCCTCTAAAGCTTAAAGATTTATTTAGATTTTTTATCTTCGCCTACTCAATTCGGGATGTAGCTTAGTCCGGTTAAAGTGCGCGTCTGGGGGGCGCGAGAGCGGAGGTTCGAATCCTCTCATCCCGACAAAGTAAAGCCAATAATCTTTTTGATTATTGGCTTTTTTGTTTTTGAAAGTTGAAAGCCCCAGCCTACATAAGCAAGAAGAACAAAAAGACGTGGTGCCGAAATGGTAACAACCCCTATTAGGATCAGCCCAGCTAATCTCTCTTCCCGACTTTTTTTACAAAATCAAGAGCTTGAGTCTTTCTTTATTTTCTAGAATCACCCATATATTTATCACGAAAAAGACAGCGGTAAGTATTAAACCCTCTGGCTCTAAGACCATATGATGTAAAAGAATACCAACCATAACAGGTAAAATCACCATCGCCCCTAAAAGCCTTGTTCTTGGAATGATAAATAATATTCCGCCCACAATTTCAACTATAGCTACTAAAGGAAACAGCCAAGTGATTTCATTAAAAGCAGAAAATATTTTTATTTGTTCTTCGGTTAATTCCGGCATAGGCATATACATAAAAAACTTGTTGAGACCCGCATTGATAAACATAAGTCCGAAAATGATTCTAACGATAAGTTTTACAACTTTCATGATAAAGTAATTAAAAATTAGCAGTATAAAATTAAGTCATTTCCTTTTAAGTTTTTGTTAAACCCACTTATAAAGCAAGTTTTATTTGTTAACTTAAAGGCTCTAACTTAAAAACAGAAATATTATGGCAGTAGTAAAAGTAATCGAAGTTATGGCAAATTCAACTTCTAGTTGGGAAGACGCCACTAAAAATGCAATAAAAGAAGCTTCAAAAACAGTCAAAAACATAAAGAGTGCTTATGTTAACGAGCAGAGTGTTGTGGTAAACGGAGAAAATGTTGCCGAGTATCGAGTCAATCTAAAAATTTCCTTTGAAGTGAGTTAAATATTAAAAAATCCGCTTAAAGCGGATTTTTGTTTGTCTTATTTCTTGGTAGTATAGGTTATTTTTTTCATCGCATTTTCTTCCATATCAAAATACTCTACCTCAAGGGTTTTTTTATCAAGTATTTTTATGGAGCCATTTATTTTTTCTGAATTGTATAAATAATTACCGCTTGAATTTTCCGAAATAAATGCAATTCGCTTTTCTGAATCTTTATTTACAAGTAAATATCCAGCATCTATTTTTGATAAACGATAAATATCATTATCAGCTATTAAATCAACATCTTTAAAATCAAGAAATGTTAGTGGTTTTTCAGTTGCTGCAATACCTGATACTTGAGTTTCTGTTTTATTTTCCTCTATAGGCACATATGTATGAGTAAAGCCTGAAAGATCTCGCATAGATTCGCGCAAAGCTTCCTGGTATGAATCTTTATACATCTTTTTCTTGCTTTTACCTGATGCTGTCCTATAAATAACATTGTTATAACAGTCTGTAAACTTCATATAAACCTCTCGAGAAAATTTAATAGCCGCTTCTTCATCTTGTAATTCTATTTTTAAAGCAAGACAAGGGTTGAATGCTAATTCATCAGGAAATCTTTCCGTGTCAACCAATACAGTAAAGCCCTCTTTTTCTAACAAGTGCTTTGTAAGTGACGACAATAAGTATTCGTTAGGTTCATCAGCAGTTTTAAACTGCATGGGAACAATAAAATATTTATAGTCATTTAACCTTCTAATATCATTCAATTCTTGTGCTTTAGCGAAAGTTGTGCAAAACAAAATAGCGGTTAAAATGAAAAGTATGTTTTTCATATGCTTTATAATAATAGTGTTTTTAATTCTTTTAATTTTTTAATTTTCAAACCTTCATAAGTTAAACTCTCTTCTGGATCAAAAAGTACCGTTTCTAAACCAGCATTTTGTGCTCCATAAATATCTGCTTCAAGGCTATCTCCTATCATCAAAGATTGAACCGAATTCACTTTTGCTTTTTTCATAGCATATTCAAAAATCTTTGGATTTGGTTTTTTTACTCCGACGTCTTCTGAAGTGGTTACTGTACAAAAATAGTGATCTATATGAGAATTTTGAAGTTTTTTATATTGTACTTTGGTAAAACCGTTGGTAATGATATGCAGCTTATAATATTGTGCTAAAGCGGATAAAATCTCATCTACATCTTCAAGCAAAAAATTATGATCTGGTAAATAGGCAATATAATCTTCCGAAAGTTGATGTATCAAGTTTTCTGGCTGTGAATTCCCTAGTTTTAAAAAAGCCTGATGAAGTCTTGAAAACCTTAAGCTTTCTTTACTTATTTTATCTTCTCGGTAAAGTCGCCAATACTCTAGATTGATAGGTTTGTAAACCTTTAAAAATTCAGAAATATTTACCTCAACTCTATTGATTTCAAATATTTTTCGGAAAGCCAAATCAGAGTTTTTTTCAAAATCCCAAAGGGTATGATCTAAATCAAAAAAAATATCGGTAATCTTATTTTTCATTCAGTTGTATAAAAAGGTTAAGGTATTTTTCATTTTTTAACCAATCACAAAAGTCCGAATTTTTAATAATCATCGAAAAATCGCCATGATGCTTTTTCACTTGTTCCCTAATTTTGAGGAGATTATTTTTTAGTTCATAATAGGTATAGTTTTCTATAGCATTGCTATTAAAAACAATAGGATGCAAAGTAAGTGGTGAAACCCTTTCGTAAGTGATATCATAATAAGAAAACGAAGTGCAAGTTCCTGCCCTAAAACCAATAATTTCTGGAAAGCACATCGAATAATCTTGCGAAATTTCCAATTCGTCTAGGTGGTTATAAAACTGAGGTAAATTGATATCGAAGCTATTACTGCAAATATTTTTAAGAGGTTGATTCACAATGGCCTCAAACCTTCTTTTTTCTTGCCTTAAAACCTCTACTTCTTCTAAGGCATCTTTCCCAGGCAAAAGCCCAACATTACCATAATCATCCATCGATTTGATAAGGTAATGATAAGTCATTTTATTGTGATTCAAGTTTTTATTATACAAAGAATAATTGCTCAACTGAAAAAAACTCATCCACTTAAAGTGGAATTTTTTAGAGAATTCTACCAATTGGTCATAAACATCATACGGATCTCTCTGCAAGAAAACTATCACTTTTATACGTTCTATCACGCTAGGTAAATCAAGACTCAATAAACTTTTAAATATTCCGCCAACAGTTCTGACAATTCCTTTTTTCTTGTATTTATAACCTTCAGCGACAACGAGAATATTATTAACCCTAAATTTTCGCTGAAAATCATGAGTCAGCTCAAACTTTTTTTCTAATAAAGCAACGAACTTTTTTGCCCAAATATTTACGACTGGTTGTTCCAAAAAATCATTTTTGTAAGCTAAACTTTCTTGATAAGGAAAGCTGTTATTGGCATTTTTCACATGTGGTAAATATTCTTCATAGCGACTCAACATATAAAAAGACGCTGAAAAAATATCGAAAGGCAAATCGCTCGCTTCTGAAACCTTAAAAAAGCAAATGGTGTCTTCCCACTCAGCTACCTTCACCTCGATATCGGTATAGCCTTGCTCATGTAATAAACCTGATTCTTGTACAAAAAACTCGTTACCCAAACGCTGCTTTCCATAAGAAAATTTGATGCCTTCATGAGCGATAAAATCTTCAATTTTTGAAGTAATCGTTATCGGATAACCCAAAATTTTGGTACAAACTTGCCGTAAAGTATAGGTGATTCTGGGTGTTATATTTTGGGTATAAATGAGTATCATAAATTTGGGTTACAGCAAATTTTCATCGGCAAAACTAAAGTATGATTTTTCGGTGATAATCAAGTGGTCTAATACTTTTATATCTAAACTTTCACCACCTTTTTGTAGTTTTCGGGTAATTTGTTTGTCTTGTGAACTAGGGTTTAAGTTTCCGGAAGGATGATTATGCACCAAGATAAGTGACACCGACGCGATTTCTAAAGCTTTTTTATATACCAGCCGAACATCAACAATCGTACTGTTAATGCCTCCTTTACTCAGTTGAAATTTTTCGATGATCTGGTTGCTGTTATCCAAGTACAAAATCCAAAATTCTTCGTGTTTGAGTTCTCCCAATTGATAGTTCATTACCTCAAAAACATCTTTGCTCGAAGTAATTTTATTTTTTTTCACGACAGCTTCACTTTTTCTTCTTCTACCCAATTCTAAAGCGGCAACAATGGTGATAGCTTTAGCTTCGCCAATTCCGTTGAACTTCATGAGTTGGTTGACCGACACTTTTCCTAAATCGTTAAGCTTATAATCAGTCGAGGCTAAAATGCGTTTAGAAAGTTCTACGGCACTTTCTGTTTTGTTTCCCGAACCAATAAGTATTGCTATTAATTCGGCATCGCTCACAGCGGTTCTGCCTTTATTAAGAAGTTTCTCGCGAGGCCTATCGTCTTGCGCCCAATTTTTTATGGTAAAAGATTTATTGTCCATTTCTTAAAGATAAGAACAAAAAATTAATCGTACTTTTAGAAATAAATTTTATTCTCATGAAATCACTTTTCGACACTTCTGCTTATCACGAAATACAAGAGCGTTTAGAACAAATTCAGCCCAATAACCCTAAAAAATGGGGTGAAATGAATATCTCGCAAATGTTGCACCATTGTCAGAAGCCTCTAGGGATTGCGCTCGAAAAAGAAACGATTCAAAAGCCTAATTTTTTGATGAGAATGATGTTTAAGCTCGTGAAACCTCAACTCTATAATGACAAACCTTGGAAAGAAGGTCTGCCCACAGCTCCTGAGTTTAAAATTGTGTCTGATAAGGTATTTGGTACCGAAAAAAGCAAACTACAAGGTTTGATTACTGAATTTCATCAACAAAAAGACAAAGAAAATTGGCAAGAACACCCTGTTTTTGGGAAATTTACCAAACAGCAATGGGGACAAATGCAATACAAACACCTCGACCACCATTTCAGACAATTTAGCAACTAGAGTTGTAAAACTTCACTGATACAATCGATATCCAATCCGCCATAATTACCACTGCTCATCAATAATAAGGTTGAGTTTTGGTAATTTTGTTTTTTTAGGAATGCTTCAAATTCTTTTGGATTCGTAAAAACCTGTAATCCTTTATAATCAAAAGCTTTTTCAATATCTTCTTTCTCTAAGTTTTCCAGCTTTTTGATTTTCACCGCTTCTGGCGAATAAAAAACTACGGCTTCATCGGCTGCATCTAAAGCATTTTTATATTCTTTTAGGAATTCTGTATTAAGACTACTATAGGTATGTAATTCTAAACAAGCTAGCAATTTTCTATCTGAAAACTGCTCTTTTACTGCTTGCGTAGTAGCCTTCACCTTACTCGGACTATGAGCAAAATCTTTATAAATAGTCGTCGCATTATTCTGAAAAACTTTTTCTAATCGTTTAGAAGCACCTTTAAAACTAGCTATTGCTTCATAAAATTCATCTTCGTCGATGCCCATATGCTGGCATACCCATTTAGCTCCAGCGAGATTACTCAAATTGTGTTTTCCAAAAATATCGACCGGCATATCGCCTTCTGGGGTAACCAAAAAAGTCGTTCCGTCTTCCACAAAATATTCAGGCGTCACGTAAGGATGTTTTCTGGTAGGTTTGGTGGCGTTTTCGGCAATTTCTTTTACTACTTCATCTTCTTCGTTATACACCAAAATACTGCCGTTAACCATTGTATCTACAAAAACCTCGAACTGCTCTTTGTAATTTTCGACCGTCGGGAAAACATTGATGTGGTCCCAAGCAATGCCACTCAACAAAGCAATATTAGCTTGGTACAAATGAAATTTTGGCCTTCTATCGATTGGTGAAGACAAGTACTCATCACCTTCCAACAACATAAAATCGTTTTCTTCTGTCAAATGTACCATCGTGTCAAAACCTTCTAATTGTGCTCCTACCATAAAATCGACTTCTTTATCATGGTAATGCAACACATGCAAAATCATAGAGGTGATCGAGGTTTTTCCGTGTGAACCACCAATAACTACACGGGTTTTATTTTTACTTTGTTCGTATAAAAATTCAGGGTAAGAATAGATTTTTAAACCTAATTCTTCTGCTTGTAGCAATTCAGGATTATCCTTTTTAGCGTGCATTCCGAGGATAACCGCATCGATATCTGAAGTGATTTTTTCTGGAAACCAGCCCATTTCGTCTGGAAGGATTCCCACTTTAGCCAACCTTGATTTTGAGGGTTCAAAAATAGCATCGTCACTTCCGGTTACTTGATATCCTTTTTGATGTAAAGCCAGGGCAAGATTGTGCATCGCACTTCCGCCAATAGCGATAAAATGTACACGCATGGAGTCGTTTTTGAATTATTCCGTAAAGATATTAAAACAGTAGAAAAAATGTATATTTATACAAAATCTGTTTTTCTATGCTTAAAAATCACCTTTTTCTATTCGTATTTCTTTTTACAATTAGTTTTAGTTTCGGGCAAAAAAAATTTGACAAATGGTGGACAGAGGTAGAAAATCTTGAATTGGAAGGCAAACCTATGTCGGCTTACGAAGCTGCTCAAAAGATTTTAAAAAAAGCCGATAGAAAAGAAAATAGTCAACAGTTTTTAAAAGCATTTTTATATGTTTCCAAATATAAGTTGATTTTAAAAGACAACAGTCATCAAGAAGTTTATGAAGATTTTGTAAAGGAAATTGAACAACAAATCACTCCTAACAAACAGATTTTAAGTTCTTTTCTGGCCGAAAGTTTAAAAGATTATTACAACCAAAATAGCTATAAAATAAGAAGGAGAACTCAAACCGACAGCCCATCAAACCAATTTGAAAGTTGGTCTGAAGATGATTTTAAAGAGAGAATTATTAATTACTATAACTTATCTCTTTCAAAAAAAGAACAACTTATAAAAGTACCTCTCACACAGTACACTCCTATTTTAAAATATGGCGACAATTACAATAAATACCAAAGCTCATTATATGATATATTGGCCGACAGAAAAATTGAGTTCCTAAAGAGCTCTTATTACTATTTTTCAAAAACTAAACTTGATTTAGAACCTCATTTATACTTTTCTAACCCTACAGAGTTTTCTCAAATAAATTTTGAAACTTCAAAAACATACTACTCTAATTTGGAGATTTTGAGAGAATATCAAAACCTTACAAAACTACATCTTCAAAAAAATGATTTAACTTCAGTTTTATGGGTTACACTAAACAGACTTGATTATTTAAAAAACAAACAAGATGTTAAAAATAAAGATAGTTTATACTTAAACGCGCTAAAAAACTTAAACAAATACTTTGCTGATAAAGAGGATGTTGCACTCATCAACCTCAAATTTGCTCAGTTTTATTATTCAAATGCTAATAAAAATGAAAATTTAGATTTTCATTTAAAAAGTATTGATTACTGCAATAAAATTATAATTGAATCTGAAAACATCAACACAAAAAACGAGGCAGTAAAAATCAAAAATGCTATTTTAAGTCCAAACCTAAGTATAAAAACCAAAGAAATCTTATTTGCTAACCAAGAAAACTTGGCATTAGTTAATTTTAAAAACACAGATACATTACATCTCACTGTCTATAAAATAGCTTCTAAAACACCTACAAATAGTAGTACAGAAATTGACTCTGTTTTAAAGAAACTTCATAAAACTGCTAAAATATTTTTAAGGTCTTCTTTAGCATTACCTAAAATTGAAAATCATTATAATTATTATACCGAAGTTCTAATACCCAGTTTACCTACCGGAAATTATATTTTATGCTTTAGTAATGAACGAAATTTAGATTTTGAAAGATCATTCTATAAATTTTTTCCTGTACAAGTTTCTAATCTTAACCTTACTACGTTTGATTTTGATAACGATCAACAATTATATGTCACTCACAGAAAAGCTGGAGTTCCTATTTCTGATGTAAAAATTATAAGAAACAATCAGAAGTTAGCAGTCACAGACAGAAATGGGTTACAAACATTAAAAGGAAGAAACGAATATTATACAGAAAAAATCTTACTTACTTATTTAGGAGACACTTTAAAAACAAGTGTTAGGTTTAATAAAAAATATAATTATAGTAATGATGATTATCCAGAAATCAGTTTTAATATTTTTACTGACAGAAGTATTTATAGACCTGGTCAAGAAGTTTATTTTAAAGCTATTGCTGGATTCCAAAACAATAAAATCAGAAAAGTTGTACCAAGGTTAAAATTACTAATCAGCCTATATGATGAACATTATGATTTGATAGACTCTCTAAAAATAGCTACTAATGATTTTGGCTCTGTTGATGGAAAATTTAAATTACCCTCTTCTATTGTTACAGGAGATATAGATATAGAAGTAGAGATAGATGAAGATTATTATGATGAGACTGAAAGCGAAATCATCGACAACTTGACGATAGATGATATTGATTATGATAGTAAAGAAGTTCGCATAAAAGTAGAAGAATACAAAAGACCTAAATTTGAAGTTGCTCTCAAAGCTTTAGATTCAAGTTATGTACTCAATCAAAAAATAAAAGTTGACGGAAATGCCAAAGCTTTTTTTGGCGGAGATATTTCTCATGCAAAAGTTACCTATACCATAGATCGTAGCTTCAATCATAATTACGAGTACAACAGAAGTTCTTCTTACATTTACATACCATCAAAAAGAATTCTCTCTGGTGAGACAAAAACAGGTGATAAAGGTAAGTTTACGGTCAACTTCATCGCTCATCCTGATAGCTTAGTAACAAAAACATTCAAACCCATTTTCAATTATGAAGTAACTGTAAACGTTACCGATATTAATGGTGAAACACGTTCTACAAGCAAAACATATAGGATAGGATACAATGCAACAGAAGTAAGTATTTTTACTCCCACAGAAATCACCTTAGAAAAAGAATCAAAATTTATTATTTCTGCTACAGATTTAAACAACCTTAAAAGTAAAGCTCAAGGCGAAATTAAAATTTTTAGACAAAAAACTCCAACTAGAATTCTTGCAAATCGAGATTGGAATGCCCCAGAAATTCAGCAAATACCAAAAGAAAAGTTTGTTAGTCTTTTTCCTAATACACCTTATGACAAAAACGATGAAAAAGAAAACTGGAAAGAAGAACTTATCAAAACTATTCCTGTAAATATTGATTCTATTGCAAAGGTAGAACTATATACATACAACGATATTTTAACTTCAGGCGATTACAAATTTGTATTTGAAGGAAAAGGCAAATTAGGCTTTCCTATAGAAAGTGAAAAAAACATAAAAATCACTAACCCTAAAGACGATTATCAGCTCAGAGACCTTAATTTCTTAACAATAAAAGAAGCTCATAATAAAAGTAGCAATAATGTTGAACTCAACTTATATACACCTATAGATTCTTTAGCTGTTTTATTAAATGTTGCTTTTGATCAAAAACTACAAAAACAAGAATCAATTATTCTTAAAAAAGGAGAAAATAAGCACTTTGTTAAAGTTCCTAAAGGAATTGAGTTAGTAGAATTAGAATTTATATACCATAAAAATCTACACTTCAATTCCGAAAAACGAACAATTAAAACACAAAACAAGCAAAGTAAAGATAACTTTAGAGCATTCAATTTTCATGTGCTTCATTTTAGTAATAAATTAGAACCCAGAAAGGACGAAACTTGGCAATTACAACTTTTAGACAAAAACAACCAGCCCGTAAGTGCAGAAGTATTGGTAAGTATGTATGATGCTTCGTTAGACGAATTTAGAACCCATAATTGGAACGAAAAATTATACAGAGATAATTCGTATAATTATTACAGTTCTTACCTCCCTAGTTTTTCACAGAAAAATGATAGAACCACGCACTTTCATGAAAAAAACCCTTATCGATATTGGTATTCTGAAAAAAATTATTCGTTTACAGAATTTTTAAATTTCGGATATGATTTTACCAGTGCAATTCAAGAGAATAAAAATTATATTGAAAAGTTAATCCCAAAAAACAAGAATACACCAAAAGGTTATGTTTCTGGAGTTGTTACAGACGATCAAGGTATACCTTTGCCAGGTGTTGACATTATCGTAAAAGGAACTACAATTGGAGTACAAACCGATTTTGATGGTTATTTTATATTAAAAGCCGATAAAGGAAGCGAGTTGGTTTTTAGTTATGTTGGCTTTGAAACTAAAGAAGCTAAGATTACTTCACAAGGGGAGTACAATATTTTATTAGATGCAGGAAATGAACTTGATGAGGTAGTTGTTACGGCTTACGGTACAACCGAAAGAGACAAGTTAACCTCTGCCGTATCAGTAGTTACAGGAGAAGAATTAACAGAAATGTCTCCTACTACTTCAGTAGACAAATTACTTCAGGGTAAAGCTGCTGGTGTATACATTACTGCTGCAAACGGACAACCTGGTCAAACAGCCTATGTGAAAATTAGAGGAGTAGGTTCAATAAATAAAAGTAGCTCACCTCTGTATGTTATTGATGGAGTAATTGTAGAAAATATGGCAAACATCAACGTCCATGATATTCAGAATATTTCTATACTCAAAGATGCTGCTACAACCTCATTGTATGGTAGTCGAGCAGCAAATGGTGTTGTTGTCATCACCACAAAAAATGTTGCAGAAGAAGAACTCGCCCAAGTACAAACCCGTACAAATTTACAAGAAACGGCTTTCTTTTTTCCACAGTTACGGACTAATGAAAAAGGAGAAGTGAGCTTTGAGTTTACCAGCCCAGAAGCCTTAACGAGGTGGAAATTTCAGGCTTTTGCTCACGACAAAAATCTTTACCAAGCCAAAATAGATTTAGAAACCGTCACACAAAAAGACCTTAACATTATTCCTAATTTCCCAAGGTTTTTTAGAAGTAAAGACAAAATTGTAATTTCTGCCAAAGTCAACAATTTGTCTAAAAACACCCTTAACGGAATCATTCAATTAGAGTTTACCGACGAGATTACACAAGAGAAAGTTCAATTGGTGACCGATACCAATCCCATCAAAAACTTTTCGATAGCCGCAAAAGGAAATAGCGAAGTGAGTTGGATGCTAAACATCCCAGAAAATCTTTCTGCTGTTCGTTACAGAATTGTCGCTAAAGCGGATAAATTTTCTGACGGTGAAGAAAGTATTATTCCAGTGTTGAACAATCGTATTTTTGTGACCGAAACTTTGCCAGTTTGGGTAAATCCACAGGAAGAAAAAACATTCACTTTCGAAAATTTAAAAAATAATAACTCAACAAGTTTAGAAAATCACCAACTTATTTTTGAGTTTACTTCCAACCCAGTTTGGGCGGCTCTGCAATCGCTTCCCTACCTTATCGAATTTCCGCATGAATGCTCAGAACAGACTTTTGCTAGATTTTATAGTAATCATTTGGCTGGTTTGATGGTAAAAAACAATCCGGAAATCAAAGAAACACTTGAAAATTGGAAAGATGAGAAGATACAACTATCAGATTTATATAAAAATGAAGAATTAAAAAACATCGCTTTAGAAGAAACACCTTGGTTAAAATCGGCAGAAAGTAAAGAAAAGCAGCAAAAAAGATTAGCACAATTATTAAGTCTAGAAGAATCTGAAAAAAGAACAAGAAACACTTTACTTCAACTGAAACAAATGCAATTATCTTCAGGTGCATTTACTTGGTTTTCGGGGGGAAGAGAAAACCGCAATATTTCGATTTATATTTTACAAGGCTTAGGAAGATTACAACAAATCGACAATTCGCTTAGAGAAAGTGAGCATTTTCAAGAAATCATAGAAGACTTGATTAAATATCTAGACAAAATATTTATCCCTTCTGAAATGCCTGATGAAGGTGACGTTTTATCCTATCATACACTTCCTTATTTATATGCTAGAGGTTTATTTGAGTCCGAAAATAACTTTCAAAACTATACAGAATTTATTTTAGAAAGTTTAAAGAATAAATGGGTAACGCTTTCGATAGACCAACAACTTACCTTAGCACTCATCGCCAATCGTTATGATAAAAAAGATTTTGCTCGTAAGATTTTAATTTCCCTAAAAGAAAATGCGGTCATCAATTCTGATTACGGAATGTATTGGAAAGAAGTTACCGAAAATCGTGGTTGGTTTGACCATTCTATTTCCACACAAGTGAAAGCGATTGAGGCATTTCACCAAATAGATAAAGATGAAAAAACGGTAACAAGCTTAAAAACCTGGTTGTTGAGAAACAAAAAAATCAATGCTTGGGATTCTACCAAATCTACTACCGAAGCAATTTATGCTTTATTACTGCAAGGTGAAAAATCATATCTCGACGAGCCAACTACCAAAATAAAAATAGGTGATAAAAAACTGGAAAATGAAACGAAAATTGCCAAAACAGGTTATCTAAAAGTTGCTTATGCTAAAGAAGAAATAAGCTCAGAAAAAGCAATCATCGAAATTGAAAATAAAAACGATTATCCTCAATACGGAGGAATGTACTGGCAATATTTTGAAGAATCTGATGCAGTAAAAGCCAATAATCAAGAAACGCTCTCGATACAAAAACAATACTTCAAAAAAGAAGAAACCAACGAAGAATCTAAACTGGTTTTATTAGAAAAAACAAAACTACAACTTGGCGATGTGATTACGGTAAGGCTCATTATTTCTGCAAAAGAAGATTTTAGTTTTATGCACTTAAAAGATATGAGAGCTGCCAGCTTAGAACCTGTAGATGTACTTTCTACTTATAAATGGCAAGATGGTTTAGGCTACTATCAAAGTACCAAAGACGTGGCAACCCACTTCTTTTTTGACCACATAAAAAAAGGGACTTATGTTTTTGAATACGATCTCTTGGTAAACAATCTCGGTGATTTTTCTAATGGAATAACAACGCTACAAAATATGTATGCTCCAGAATATAAGGTACAAACCAAAGGTTCTCGTTTGTCTGTCGAGAAATAATTTTATTTCTCTGGCGGAAAATTTTCCAGCGCTTCGGCGATCATTTCATTAAAGATTTCTGTACGTTCTTCTGGAGTGGTTTCTCTTGGTAAGTTATCTTCGACAACCGCTTGCCAAAAAAGTTCGTTATTTACACTATTGGCAAAATCAATAGTGATTTCCAGAATGGTTTGTTGACTGTTGATCGGGATTCCGCCAGAAACGCCACCACCAAAGCCTCCACTTCCGCCACCAATTCCTATTCCGACAGAAGTATTGTTATTTCTTTCTTGAAAAACATCGGTGGTTATATTGATTTTAAAATCGGCACTTTCAGATGGAGTTAATCCTTTTGATATGAGTTGAGAGGTTAACGCGTTAAAAAGTCTTTCTTGGTCTAATTCGTTTAATCCCGTTTGTTGATTATCGTAAAAGGAAAAGGTTTTGCATTGGGCAAAATTCATACTTTCATCATAATCGTAAAATGCTTTTGGACCACCGCAAGCGGCTATAAACAAACAAGAGAATAATAAAAAAACTATAGGTTTCATCGCTTTAATTTTTTTGAATGAATTAAAGATATGAAAAGAAAATCGGGAAAAGTGAGAGGCTAACTTTTTGTTAACAGATTAGATCTCTTTAGAATCGTTGAGTTTTTCCCACAAAACGTCTTTGAGTTCCTGTAAGCCCAATTGCGCCACAGAAGAAATAAATACATAAGGAATCTTAAAATCTTGAGCGACTTCCTCTTTTAGTTCAGCAAGTAACTCTTCGTCTAACATATCTATTTTTGAAATTGCCAAGACTCTTTCTTTATCCAGCATTTCTGGATTATAACGACGCAGTTCATCTAGCAAAATATCATATTGCTTTTTGATACTGCCGGCATCACAAGGCACCAAAAATAACAAAATAGAATTCCGTTCGATATGACGTAAAAAGCGATAACCTAGACCTTTTCCTTCTGCAGCTCCTTCGATAATTCCAGGAATATCTGCCATCACAAAAGTTTGGAAATCGCGGTGTTGTACAATTCCTAAATTGGGTTTGAGTGTGGTGAATTCGTAATCGGCAATTTTAGGTTTTGCGGCTGTCACCACAGATAACAATGTAGATTTTCCCGCATTAGGAAACCCTACTAAACCAACATCGGCGAGAACTTTTAGTTCTAAGGTGATGTCTTTTTCTTCGCCTTCTTTTCCTGGCTGAGCGTAGCGAGGCGTTTGATTGGTAGATGTTTTAAAGTGCCAGTTCCCACGACCTCCCATTCCGCCTTGAGCGATGATAATTTCTTGATTATCCTCTACAATTTCATCTAAGTATTCTTGGGTGTCGGTATCTCGAATGACCGTTCCTAAAGGGACATCAATATAGATATCTTCGCCGTCGGCTCCTGTACTTCGCTGCTTTCCACCGTGTTCGCCATGACCTGCTTTGATGTGTCTTTTAAAATTAAATTCGTAAAGTGTCCAAAGGTTTTTATTTCCGCGAATAATCACGTGACCACCTCTTCCGCCATCGCCACCATCAGGACCTCCTTTGGCGATATATTTCTCACGGTGCAAGTGCATAGAGCCTTTCCCTCCTTTTCCGGAAGACACATGCAGTTTTACATAGTCTATAAAATTACCTTCTTTCATTAAATTTTAATCTATAAAATGATTAAAAACACTGCTTAATCTATCGGTGATTTCTTCGATAGAACCTACGCCATCAACACCGTAATATTTGTCTTGCTTTTCGTAATAGTCTTTTAGAATTGCCGTTTCGTTGTAATAAACTTTGATACGGTTTCTCACAACTTCTTCGTTGGCATCATCTTTTCTTCCTGAAGTTTTTCCTCTTTCGAGTAATCTTTCTACCAAAACCTCATCTTCTACTTCAAGAGCAACCATGGCATCAACATCTTGGTCTTTGGTCTCTAAAAAGTTTTTTAGTGCTACCGCTTGTGCTTCTGTTCTCGGAAAACCATCAAAAATAAAACCCTTGGCATCTTCGTTTTTTTCAACCTCACTTTGCAACATCGCAATCGTTACTTCATCAGGCACTAACTGACCTTTATCCATATACGATTTTGCCAAGTTGCCCAATTCTGTTTCGTTTTTGATGTTGTAACGAAATACATCTCCGGTAGAAATGTGCACCAAATTGTATTTCTCTTTCAGAATTTCTGCTTGGGTTCCTTTTCCTGCTCCTGGAGGTCCAAATAAAACAATGTTTGCCATGACCAATACTTAAGTTTAGATTTTTAAAAGTGCAAAGATAATCAATACATATTTAAAGCCTATTGTTTCGGTTAATCTATTAGAAAGATTTATTTTTGTGAAAAATTAGCTTAATTTTCAATTTATTTTTAATGAAAAACTATTTTTCTTCCAATTTTAAATTAGGAATTCTTGGCGGAGGACAACTCGGTAAAATGATGTTGTATGACACTAGAAAATACGATATCCAAACGTTGGTTGTTGACCCCAGTAAAGAAGCCCCAAGTAAAATCGCTTGTGATGAGTTTCAACAAGGCGATTTGATGGACTATAACACCGTTGTAGAATTTGGAAGAAAAGTAGATGTCTTGACATTTGAAATTGAAAGTGTAAATATCGATGCACTCGAAACGCTGGAAAACGAAGGTAAAAAAGTATATCCGCAATCGAGTGTACTGCGAAAAATTCAAGACAAAGGCATTCAAAAAAAGTTTTACACAGACAATCATATTCCTACTTCGCCATTTAAGCGTTATAAAAACAAAGCCGATTTAAACGAAGCTTTGGTTAGAAAAGAACACGATTTTCCATTTGTTTGGAAAAGCTGCACTGGTGGTTATGACGGAAAAGGCGTGAGTATTATCAGACAAGAAGAAGATGTGATCCCTTTACCCGATGTGCCTTGCATTGCTGAAAATATGATTCCGTTTGAAATGGAATTGGCGGTGATTGTCGCGAGAAATCCTTCTGGAGAAATCAAAACCTATCCAGTGGTCGAAATGGAGTTTCACCCAGAAGCCAATCAGGTAGAATATGTGATATGTCCAGCGAGAATTGCTGCTGATATTTCCGCGAAAGCGCAAGCTGTAGCCCAAAAAGTATCAGAAGCTTTTAAACACGTGGGTTTGCTAGCTGTCGAAATGTTTTTAACCAAAGAAGGTGATATTTTGGTCAACGAAGTGGCACCAAGACCACACAACAGCGGTCATTATAGTATAGAAGCGAGCTATACCAACCAATTTGAACAACACATCAGGGCTATTCTCGATTTACCTTTGGGCGAAACTGCTAGCAAAGTTGGTGGCGTGATGGTCAATTTGGTAGGTGATGAAAATTATGAAGGAAATGTAATCTATCAAAATATTGAAGAAATAATGGGTTTACCAGGCGTAACTCCACATATTTACGGAAAAAAACAAACAAGACCTTTCAGAAAAATGGGACACGTTACCATTGTTAATCAAGATATAAATGAAGCAAGAAAAATCGCTGAAAAAGTAAAAAGTAGTATTCGGGTGATTAGTGAGTAATGAGTAATGAGTAATGAGTAATGAGTAATGAGTAATGAGTAATGGAGGTTACAAAATTATTTCCATTAATGGGAAAAATGAACATTAATAAATAAAAAGCAGTTGAAAAATATGAGCAAAGTAGGAATCATAATGGGTAGCACAAGCGATATGCCTGTAATGCAGGAAGCCATTGATATTTTAAAAGGTTTTGATATTGAAGTAGAAGTTGATATTGTTTCGGCACATCGCACCCCAGAAAAATTATTTGATTACGGCAAAAACGCGCACACTCGTGGCATCACTGTGATTATTGCTGGAGCTGGTGGCGCAGCTCATCTTCCAGGAATGGTAGCTTCGCTCTCACCGCTTCCCGTAATTGGAGTTCCTGTAAAATCCCGTAACTCGATTGATGGTTGGGATTCTGTACTTTCTATTTTGCAAATGCCAGGCGGAGTTCCCGTGGCAACCGTTGCGCTTGATGGAGCAAAAAATGCAGGCATCTTAGCCGCTCAAATTATTGGCGCTTCAGATCAATGTGTTTTAGACAAAATTTTGGTTTATAAAGAAGGGCTTAAACAGAAAGTCATAAAAGGAGCTGAAGAAATTAAGAAAAAGTAAAAAACGTTGTTACATTTTTCATTTATAATCGTCTTTAAATAAAACCTTTATTTATGAAAAATATTACGCTTCTTAGTTTTTTATTATTTACTAAAATAATCGTTGCCCAACAACTTTCAGGTACACTTATTTCTAAAGAAACACAAGAAACCATTCCGTTTGCGGCCGTACAAATCGGGAAAGATTATGGTGTGATTACCAACCTGGAAGGAAATTTTCAGATAGAAGTAGAAAACTTCAAACCTACCGATTCATTGCTATTTTCAAGCATGGGTTTTACCTCCAAAAGTATTGCTATCAAAGATTTTAAAGAAGGCTCTAGCATTTACCTTTCGGAGAACATCAACGAATTAGACGAAGTTTTTTTGGTGAATAAAAATCTTTCTCCTGAAGAGATCATGCTAAAAGTTAATGAAAATGCAGATGTCAATTATCAAACAAATTTAGGTAAATACAGCATTTTTGAAAGAGAGTCTGATAATCCTCTCATGCTCAAAACAGAATTTGGAATTAAGAAAGCGAGTTTTTTAGAAAAAAAAACACGGAAAAAATTTAATGACGAAATCGAAAAACTATTCCAGAAAACCAAAAATAGGAA
The DNA here is from genome assembly GCF_003233725.1 of Mesonia sp. K7. Classification (GTDB taxonomy): domain Bacteria; phylum Bacteroidota; class Bacteroidia; order Flavobacteriales; family Flavobacteriaceae; genus Mesonia. The sequence goes on along the minus strand of NZ_QKQV01000014.1, from coordinate 13,174 downwards.
AGCCCATAATTATGCTGAAAACTATTATGAAGTCTATAAAAATAAAGACTCCGTTAAGGTTAATATCATCAAAGCTACCGAATTAGGAGACCCAGAAGCCAGTGTCGATAGCGAAAAACTGACCGCAAAAGTGATGAAACTTATTGCCGAAAATCTTGATACCAAAAGCACTTTTAAAGTCAAAACGGGTATTATTCCTATAGAAGATTCGCTAAAAGTGGGTGATGCGGTTGAGTTTAAAGACGAAAAAATTGATAGCGCAACAACCAAAGATTGGAGGTCTAGCAGCAAAACAAGAGGCTTGAGTAGCAAAAGTAATATTTTACGAGCTCAAGGCTTAGATTTCATCAACGATTATGAAGATTATACCTATAAAGTTGATGAAATCATGAGTTACAACGGCGAAATGGTTTACGTGATGGGTTTTGAGCCTGACCGTGGAAGAGCAAAATACAAAGGGCAAATTTATGTTTCGGCAGAAACTTTTGCGGTGTTAAAAGCCGATTACCAACTAGCCGAAGGCAAACGCGTAAATAGTCTTAACCTAAAACTATTACTCGGTATCAAAGTGATACAAGACAAAGATTCAGGAATGATTCTTTTTAGAAAAAATAATGACAATAAATACGAACCTTTATTCATCAGAAAAGACACTCATCAATACATTTATCTAAATAGAAACTTTACTTTTAAAGAAAATGTAGACGATAAAAAAGACAGAGTCGTGTTTAAGTTCGAATTTTTAGTTGAAACTGAAAATAATACCGTTAACGAATATCTTTTTGTCAATCATGAGTCAATTTCGGAGGAGCAATTCAACAATTTTAGAGAAAAAGAAGGCGTGATTGTTGAGCAAATTAGAAAATACAACCCTTCGGTTTGGGAAGGTTACAACATTATTGCACCGAGTAAAGAAATAGAAGAGTTTGAGTATTAAAAAGCTATTAATTTTTTCTTTCCAATTACTGGTTCTCTTTTCTTTTGCACAGAAAAGGGAACAACTCGATTCGGTTTTTCTTTCCAACAAAAGCCTTTCGGCGGAAGAGATTATTCGTAAGGCAACTGAAAATATCTCTGAAAATTATTTTTTAGACACCATCCATTTTGAAATCAATAAAAAATTCGATCAAAATTATGAATACAAAGATTTTGAAATCGATTCTAAAAAAGCAAAACTTATCCCGAAAGACAAAAGAAATGATTTTGAAAATGAAATTGCAGCTTTGGTTTCTTCATTAAAAAATAATAACCATAACTTTAGTTACACTACAATTTTTGGTTATTATCAAAAGAAGCACGCTAAACCACACCTCAAACCTATTATCAAAACACAAGTTACTTCTGACGTCAAAAGAAAAATACAATTTGACTACACCATCGATAAATTCGAAAAAATTTTACAGAAATATGTAGATACTGATGAAAAATTAACAGTGAAATCTGGCCTATTTCCTATTGAAAGAAATCTAACTACAACGTCTAAAAAAGATATTTCTTATCAAACAAAAATAGTTACGGATAGTTACCATTGGCAAAAAGATAAAATTCTAAATCCAGGAACTTTTGATTTTATTTCTGATGTAGAAGCTTACCAATATGAAATCGATAAAACGCACACATATCAAGGGGAGTTAGTTTACAAAATCAGTTTTCGACCTAAGAAAAGTCGAGCAAAACTTATGGGCTTTGTTATCATTTCGCCCACAGATTATGCTATTCTACAAGCGAAATACAGTTTAGCCGAAGGAAAAAAGATCTGGGGTATCAATCTTAAATTTCCTCTAGGTGTAAAAGTTGCCCATAATATTTTTGCTGGTGAATTTTCATACAAAAGAGGAAATTCCAGTAAATATGTTCCTGTAAAATTTGAGATTTCAACAGGCGAATATAATTACATCCATCGCGATCTTCTCATCAAAACCCAAAACGGTTTTTTTAGACAAGCCGATAAACTAAAGTTTAAACTCTTACTCGAGGTTCAAGAAAAAAGCACCGAAATTTATACTTTTAACATTCTATAATTTCCATCTCTTTTTAGACAAAAAAATTTAGAGAATTGTATTTTTAGCATTCTTAAAATACATCAAAGATGAGCAACAAAAATCCGTTATTAGAAACATTTGACGAAACCCCTTTTTCAAACATAAACAACAATCATTTTAAACCTGCTTTTCAAAAAGCCATAGAAATTGGCAAAGCAGAAATCGATGCTATTACGGCTTCACAAGAAGAGCCAACCTTCAAAAACACCATCGAAGCTCTCGAAAGCTCAGGAAGCCAGTTAGAGCGTATTTCAAGTGTGTTTTTTAATCTCAATTCGGCAGAAACCAATGAGGAAATTCAAAAAATCGCACAAGAAGTTTCGCCTTGGTTATCAGAATATAGCAACGACATCACCCTCAATACAAATTTATTCAAACGCATCAAATCGGTTTATCAAAACCAAGAAAAGTTTAATCTCAACGGTGAGCAAAAAAGACTTTTAGAAAAGCAATATAAAAGCTTTACGCGAAACGGAGCCAATTTACCCAATGATAAAAAGCAAGAACTCAGAAAAATAGACACGCAATTGGCAAAGCTCTCACTTACGTTCGGCGAAAATGTACTTGCAGAAACCAATCGCTTTCAGTTACACATCACCAATAAAAACGAACTTGAAGGTTTACCCGAAAGTGAACTCGAAAACGCTGAACAACTGGCTAAAGCTAAAGGAAAAGACGGCTATATTTTTACACTTCATTTCCCAAGCTATATTCCGTTTATGAAGTATGTTAAAAACAGGGAACTTCGCAAAAAAATGGCGATTGCTTATGGTGCAAAAGCTTTTCAGAACGATGAATATGACAATCAAAAAAATGTTTTAGAAATTGCCCAACTTCGTCACCAACGTGCTCAACTTTTAGGGTTTGAAACTCACGCTCATTTTGTGCTAGAAGAGCGAATGGCAAAGACACCTGAAAAGGTAAAAAGTTTTCTTAATGAACTTTTAGAAAAAGCCAAACCCGCTGCTCAAAAAGAGTTTGAACAGTTAGAAAATTTCGCCAAAGAGCTAGATGGTATCCATCAACTTCAAAAATGGGATGCAGCTTATTATGCAGAAAAACTCAAGCAAAAATTATTTGATTTAGATGATGAAATTTTAAAACCTTATTTCAAATTAGAGAATGTAATCGATGGTGTTTTTACAATAGCCGAAAAACTATTTGATATCACTTTTAAAGAAGTTTTTGATGTTGATAAATATCACGAAGAAGTAAAAACCTATCGTGTTTATGATGCTAAACATAATTTTATCGCCCTATTTTACGCCGATTTTCACCCACGTGAAGGCAAAAGAAATGGTGCTTGGATGACGGTTTATAAAAATCAGCAAATCAAAAACAGAATAAACGAACGACCACACATATCAAACGTTTGTAACTTTACACGTTCTACCTCAAAAAAACCTTCATTATTAACCTTTAATGAAGTAACTACTTTGTTTCACGAGTTTGGTCACGCTCTCCACGGAATGCTTGCCAACACCACCTACAAAAGCCTTTCGGGAACTTCTGTTTATTGGGATTTTGTCGAACTCCCAAGCCAAATACTCGAAAATTGGTGTTACGAAAAAGAAGCACTTGAGCTTTTTGCCAAGCATTATGAAACTGGAGAAACCATACCAATGGAATTAATAGAAAAAATCAAACAATCGGCCAACTTTCAAGAAGGTATGCAAACCCTTCGGCAAATAAGTTTCGGGTTACTCGATATGGCTTGGCACGCTATCAATCCAAAAAAAATAACCGATGTAAAAACTCACGAGCAAGAAGCATTTACGGGAACTCAACTTTACCCAGATGTAAAAGAAAATTGTATGAGCACTTCGTTTTCGCACATCTTTCAAGGCGGTTATTCATCGGGGTATTATTCTTACAAATGGGCAGAAGTACTTGATGCTGATGCTTTTGCTTATTTCAAAGAAAACGGGATTTTTAATAAAGAAATAGCCACCAAGTTTAAAGACAATGTGCTAAGCAAAGGCGGTACAGAAGAACCAATGGTTTTATACAAACGCTTTCGCGGAAAAGAACCCAACCCTGAAGCCTTGTTAGAAAGAGCAGGGTTGTTATAAAATAAGAAAGAATCCTGTCAAATTCTGTATTTCGTAGGATATACCTATCTTTAATCTTCATAATTTTCAAATAATTTTAAATGAAAACTATTCTCTTTTCAATCTGTTGTTTAATAACATTTGTATTAAACGCTCAAGAACGAACTTTACCAATAGACACCACAATAGTCACAAAACATAGCACTACAGTCAAAGGTGTCAAATTTTCATATACCGCAAAAACAGGAACACAACCCGTTTGGAATAAAAACGGAGAGCCAATAGCGAGTTTATTTTACACCTATTACACCAGAGATGATGTAAAATCGAGAGCCAACAGACCGCTTATGATATCGTTTAACGGCGGACCAGGATCGGCTTCTGTATGGATGCACCTTGCTTATACTGGTCCAAAAATTTTGAATATAGATGAAGAAGGCTACCCGATACAACCTTACGGATTTAAAAGTAACCCTTATTCTATTCTTGATGTTGCTGACATTGTTTTTGTAAATCCTGTAAATACCGGTTATTCAAGAATGATTCCTGACAAGGAAGGTAAAATGCCCGATAGAGATTTATTCTTTGGCATTAATGCCGATATCAAATACTTAGCCGAATGGATAAATACTTTTGTTTCTCGTAACAATCGTTGGGAATCGCCAAAATATATTATCGGCGAAAGTTATGGCGGAACACGTGTGATGGGATTGGCAAGTGAATTACAAAACAAACAATGGATGTACTTAAACGGTGTCATCTTGGTTTCTCCTGCAGATTATAAAGTTTTACGAGTTGATAATCCTGTTTCGTCAGGATTGAATTTACCATACTTTACAGCTACGGCTTGGTATCATCAAAAATTATCGCCAGCATTACAAAGTAAAGACTTAACTGACATCCTTCCCGAGGCTGAAGATTTTGCAATCAATCAATTGATTCCTGCCTTGACAAAAGGCGGATTTATTAATGATTCTGAAAGAAAAGAGATTGCACAAAAAATGGCTTATTATACTGGTCTTAGTGAAAAAGTGATTTTACAACATCATTTAGATATTCCTACTCGCTTTTTTTGGAAAGAACTCTTAAGAGACAAATCTGGACAAACCATAGGTAGATTAGACTCCAGATATTTGGGATTTGATAAAATTGAGGCCGGAACTTCACCCGATTACAACGCCGAGTTGACTTCTTGGTTACATTCGTTCACGCCAGCCATCAACCATTATATTAAATCTGAACTTCAGTTTGACACCGACCTAAAATATAATATGTTTGGTGATGTTCATCCTTGGAATAACGAAAATGACAATGTTCGTGAAGGTTTAAGGCAAGCAATGGCACAAAACCCTTATTTAAAAGTGCTTACTCAATCGGGATATTATGATGGTGCTACCACTTATTTTAGTGCAAAATACAGCCAATGGCAATTAGATCCAAGCGGCAAAATGAAAGACCGCTTGTTTTTTAAAGCCTATCGAAGTGGTCATATGATGTATTTAAGACACGAAGATTTAATAAGTGCCAATGATGATTTACGAGAGTTTATCAAAACATCTTCTGCCAATGGAAAAGCGGCGAAATATTAGATAAAAGCTAAAAAATCAAATGATAAGGTTTCGCATCAAGTGCGGAATCACGTTATTCTTCAATCCAACTGATGATTTGCTTATCATTTGGCAGTGTTCTTGGGCTAACAACATCTACCAATTCTCCTTTTTCATTGATTAAATATTTTTGGAAATTCCATTCAACTTCAGAATCTTCAAAACCATTTTTAGATTTTTGAGTTAAGAATTGATATAACGGATGCATATCATCTCCTTTTACTGAAATTTTACTCATCATAGGAAAAGTAACACCATAATTGGCTTTGCAAAATTGTGCTATTTGCTCATTGCTTCCTGGTTCTTGTGCTCCAAAGTTGTTGGCAGGAAAACCAATAATCACAAAATTGTCATCTTTATACGATTTGTAAACTTCTTCTAACTGCTCATATTGTGGTGTTAACCCACATTCGCTTGCCGTGTTTACAATCAATACTTTTTTACCTTTAAGCGAACTCATATCAAAAGTTTCACCGCTTATATCTTCTACTTTGAACTGATAAATCGTTTGATCCATATTTTTTTGACTTTGTGCACAAGAAATACATCCTAATACTGCCAGACAAATTACTACTATTTTTTTCATTCTATTTTATTTTTTGAGGATTTTGCTTTATATACGATTCCCAACCCGAATAAGATTTTCCCGACTCTATTTTTCCTGCATTGTAAAAATGGCAAACTGCAGCTGCTAAACCATCGGTGGCATCGAGATTATCAGGTAAAGTTTTAAGGTTTAAGGTTTGTTGTAACATCTTAGCCACTTGTTCTTTACTGGCATTACCATTACCTGTTATTGCCATTTTTATTTTTTTAGGTGAATACTCGGTTACAGGTATTTGTCGACTTAAGCCTGCTGCCATTGCGACACCTTGAGCTCTTCCTAATTTAAGCATCGACTGTACGTTTTTTCCGTAAAACGGAGCTTCAATTGCTATTTCGTCAGGATGATAGGTATCGATGAGTTCTATGGTTCTTTCGAAAATATGACGCAATTTCACATAGTGATCAGCATATTTTTTAAGTAGCAATTCGTTCAGTTGAATAAACTCCATCTTCTTTCCAACAACTTTAATGAGTCCGTAGCCCATAATGGTTGTTCCGGGATCGATGCCTAATATAATTTTTTCGTTAGTCAACTTATTTGGTTTTTATTTCTAAAGGCAAAGTAAAACTTGTGCTTACCGGAATTCCGCGCTTATATGCGGGTTCGAGTACTGGTAAGTTTTCCACGGAAGTGGTCATCAAGCTATCTAATTGAGGTAACTTAATATACAAATCTTCACTTGCATGAAGCGAATCTAAAACAGGCTTTCCTGCTGCTGTAATTTTGATATACAAATGAAAAGTCTCGTCTAAACTATCGGTCACCACATATTGCTGTGTGGCTAGTTTCCTGTAGAAATACTCGGTTACTTTTTGCTCAAAACATTTTTTCTTTTCTGCTTTTTCGACACAATGCGAGCAGTTTTGAAACTCAGGATAAGTCTCTACCTCACTCCAATTGATTTGCTGTAATTCTTTTTGTGAAATCTCATCAGAATATACTTTTTGGGTTTCGATCTCTTTACAACCGACCACCAGAAAAAGGAGAAAAAGGTAATGATACTTCATCTAACAAATTTAACAAACCTAAGTATAGCAAATGTATTAATTTGCTGTCTTTCTTTTGTATAAACCGTCAAAGACTTTTTGCCAAGTAACACCATTATCGGTAGAACGTTCCATGAGTTGGCGAACGCTATCTTGCTTTTTGTCGTAATAATAAATCATTCGCAGCCAGAACTCGTTGCCTTTTTGGTCAATATGTTTGGCAACCAATTGCATTTCTCCTTCGGTGTAGTGATTAGGTTCTACATAATGCGACACATGCCCATTGGCAACCCATTCTTGTTTCCATTTTTTGTCGGCTGCATCAAAATAGCTAATAGAACTTCCGCCAGCATTATTGAACGGATTGTAGTTTTCAATGATTCCGCAATTGCCTTTGGTAAGTGTTATCGAACTTTCGGCAATTTTATTTCCATCGGAAAAAACCTCCCATTCGCCAAGCCAAAAATCAAATCTTCGGTAATCTTCTATAGTATCACAAGGTGATTGTGAAAACATAAAATTCAGTCCGAAGAAAAGTAGCAGAATTGTAAACATATTTTTCATATCAAAGCATTTAAACTCCTAACAAGATAAAACAACCAAGCCGAATTTTAAAGTTCGGCTTGGTTTGAATTGAAAAAATATAAAGTTTATTCTGTTTTATAAATAATTGGTAATGCATATTCTACATTTACTTTTTCACCTTTATTTTCCCCTGGAATAAATGGAGGCAAACTTTCGATTAGCCTTTTGGCTTCATCTGCTAAAATTTCGTTGCTTGCTCTAGCTTTTACATTTATCACTTCACCTGTTTTACCTATGACAAACTTCACATAGATACGCTGTGAACCTTTTTCTAGGTTGAGAGGTGCTATTTTTTTGTTGTCAAAGTTATTGATGACATATTCTGCAATTTTGGTTGCTGTACATTGATATGTCTCATTAAATGTTCCTAAACCTTCACACCCTTGATAAGCTGGAACTTTATCAATCTCTTTTATAGAATAAGATCCCGGGAAAGGTGGTGGAGGTGGAGGTGGAGGAAGCATAGCTTTCTCTTTTTTATACTCTTCATAAGTTTTAACCTTATAATCTGGCACATCTTTTCCTTCTTCCCTCATTTTATTGTTCATCCAGGTCATAAAAGCTTGAACTTTATAATAATCTTCTCGCGAATAAACAGCATTATTATCCTCTTCTTTTTTATAGGGAAAATAACTTTTTTGAATTTCCATAAAGTCTTTTCCTTCGGCCTCCATTTCTTCGATTTCTTTTGAATATTTATCCAAAAGTTCTTGATGGGTTAGTTCTGAAACAGCAGAATCTTGGGATTCTTTTACAGCTTCATCGGTACACGAAACCACAAATAACATCGCCATAATGGCGGGAACAAGCACTAAAAACTTTAATAGTGCGCTTCGGGTAGATTTTGTTTTTTCTAACATTTTAATACGTTTTTTAATTAATGAATGATTAAAAAATTGATTGATAAATGAAATGTTTGAACTCCCAAAAGCAAGATTAAGTAAGCTCTGGTAATACGGTAACTTATCAGCATCCTTTGTTGCTTGTTGATCGGCAATATATTCGTGAATTTGATTCATCTCGTGTTGGTAAAAAAACACTACGGGATTAAACCAGCTTACAATTTTGAGCAACTCAAAATAGAGTAAATCGTAGGTATGTCTTTGCTTGGCGTGTGTTTTCTCGTGTTTTAAAATATGTTGTTTTTCCTTTTCAGAAAGTTCGCTTCCCAAATAAATGGTATGCAAAAAAGTACAAGCCACTTTGGTATTTGGTACTTCCACCCATCGGTAATCTTCAAAACACTTTGCTTTTCCTTGTTTCGAAAATTGCAGAAACTTGAGAAGTTTCCGTATAAAAAAAGCGAACATCAGCAGTAAACCAGCTACATATAAAATACTGAGGAAATGCTCTTGTATAAAAGTGGTTTCGCTTAAAACGGATTTACTTGCGAGAGTGACTTCTGCTTGGTTTTTGCCTATAAAAACAGCCGGTAAAACCAATATTTCTTGTGCTTTTTCGGTATAACTTTCAAAAAAATTGATTTTGAACAACGGTAAAACCGCTGCTAAAATAGGAGTCACCAACAGATAAATTCGGTTATAGGTAAAAAAGGTTTCTCTTTTTAGAAATAATATATAAATCAGCCAAAAAGCCAGTAAAAACAATCCGGATTGCAAAATATAGGTACTCATGACTTTTTATTTTTATCAATTTCTTTTAAAATTTCTTCTAGTTCATTGAGCGAAAGCTTATTCTTTTTTACAAAAAAAGAGAGTAAGCTTTTAGGTGAACCTTCAAAGTAATTGTTCATTAACTTGGTTAATGAAAATTTACTATAAGCATCTTTTTCTACTTTCGGGAAATAAATATGACCTCTTCCCTCTTTTCTAAAACCTACAAAACCTTTGTTTTCTAAAATTCTAACAATCGTAGAAACCGTGTTGTACGCCGGTTTTGGTTCTTCCATTTCGTCGATCAAGTGAGCAACATTGGCTTCTTCAAGCTTCCATAAAAGTTGCATCACTTCCTCTTCTGCTTTGGTGAGTTCTTTCATTTTTCAAATCAATTATAAAACAAATATAACTAAATTTTTAGTTTAAACTAATTTTTTAGTTAATTATTTATTTTTTACAAGGTTTTCCCTAAATTGTCATGTTGTCTCTAGAACTTAAGAGTTACAGAATCTCCTCTTGTTAATAGATTTTACTTCCTGCAAAAAAAGACTATTTTTATTCAAAATTTATACATGGATATCGCTTTACTCATCATCGGGTTATTGCTCTGTATTGTAGGAATCATAGGGAGCATTCTGCCAGTTTTACCAGGTTTACCAATAAGTTGGATTGGGGTTTTACTTTTCTATTTTACTTCTAAAGTAGAGATGAATTATACGATTCTCATTATTTCTTTTGTGTTGATGTTACTCATTTCTGTAGCCGATTACCTCATTCCTGCAGCGGGAACCAAACGCTACGGCGGAAGCAAAGCTGCTTCGTGGGGGACAACAATTGGGTTGATTGTGGGTATTTTGGCTCCTATTCCTTTTGGATTTTTAATTGGGCCATTTGTTGGTGCTTTTATTGGGCAATTGTTTTTTACCAAAGAAAGTTCGGTACAATCTTCTTTTAAAGCTGCCACAGGTTCTTTTTTCGGATTTATCGCTTCTACTTTTATGAAATTCTTTACAGCTTGTGTATTTTTGGGTTTTTACATTTATTTAGTGATCAAACATTACCCAATTTTTTAAAATGACTTTACAACAACTAGCCGATAGAATATACCAAGCAGAGCAAAACAAAGTTTCATGTGAACCGATTCGAGCGCATATAGGTGCTTTAGACTTAGAAAGTGCCTACAAGATTCAAGAGATAAACATTGAGAAAAAGAAGAATTCAGGTTTAATCGAAAGAGGAAAAAAAATCGGGCTTACTTCCTTTAAAGTACAAGAGCAATTAGGGGTTGACCAACCCGATTTTGGTATTTTACTTAACAATATGCAATTTCACGCCAGTGAAAACATCACTTTCGCAGAATTAATGCAACCTAAAGCAGAAGCTGAAATTGCTTTTATCCTCAAAAAAGATTTAGATAAAGAAAACATCACGGAAGAAGAGGTTGTAGAAGCTATTGATCACGCTAAGATTGCAGTAGAAATTGTAGGAAGTCGCATCAAAGATTGGAATATAAAAATTACCGACACTATTGCCGACAATGCTTCTTCGAGTCATTTTGTGTTAGGTGAAAGAGAAGTTTCCTTAAGTGAAATTGATCTTCAAAAAAACAAAATGCAACTATTTGTTGATGGTAATTTAGCTTCAGAAGGCGACGGAACTTCATGCATGGGAAACCCGCTAAACGCCGTAGTTTGGTTGGCTAACAAAATGTACGAATTAAAAAATCCCCTTCGAAAAGGGGAAATCATATTATCTGGTGCTTTAGGACCAATGGTTAATTTACAACCTAATCAAAAAATAAAAGCAACTATAGAAGGCTTTGATGATTTAGAGTTTGAAGTGATTTAATCTAACCAAGTTACTTTATGCTCGATAGGAGTTCGCTCTCCTTCGGGCAATTCTCCTGAGAAGCTTCCAACATAAAATAAACCTAAACACTTTTCACCATTTTTAAGAGGTAAAAATTCTCCCATTTTACTAATATATCCGGGCGAACTCCAATAGCTACCTACTTTGTTTTCGGCAGCAACCAACCACATATTTTGTACCGCCATGGCTGTTGCGGCAACTTCTTCCCATTCTGGAAGCGATTCTTTTGGGTCACGCTGCATACAGATAATAATGATATGGCTTGATTGCTCTATTTTATCTGCAATTTGTTTCGCTTTAAAATCAGAAGGGCTGACAACAGTCTCTTTATATTTATCGACCATAAAAGTTGAAAGAACTTTCTTTTTATCAGATTTCACCACATAAAAACGCCAAGGTTCAGTTTTTTTATGAGTAGGAGCCCAATTGGCAGCTTCCAACATTTTATGGATAATAACATCTTCTACTTTTACTCCTTTGTCATACTGAACAGGAAAAATAGATCTTCTTTTTTTGATAATACCTTCTATCATTATACTCTAAATACGTTTAAAATTACTGTTTTAATTCTTTCTCTATCGTCATCTGTCAAATTTGAGCCTGATGGTAAGCAAAGTCCATTTTCAAAAAGTTCTTCAGCTACATTACCTCCATAATAAGGAGCATCTTTAAAAACTGGTTGCATATGCATTGGTTTCCATAAAGGCCTACTTTCTATATTTTCAGCTTCAAAAGCAAGACGTAAATCTTCTCGGGTAATTCCACCAGTTTGATTTGGATCTACTAAAATAGCACTTAACCAGTGGTTTGAAAAATAACTTTCGCCCGGTTCCGTGAAAACTTCAACACCTTTAATACCTGAAAAAATATCTTTATAAAAAATATTCATTTTTCGGCGAAGACCGATATGTTTGTCTAAAACTTCCATTTGCCCACGGCCAATTCCCGCAGAAATATTACTCAATCTGTAATTGTAACCTATTTCACTATGTTGATAATGTGGAGCATTATCTCTTGCTTGTGTAGCGTAAAAAACAATTTTGCTTTTGGTTGCTTCATCTTTACACACTAAAGCTCCTCCTCCACTTGTGGTAATAATTTTATTTCCGTTAAATGAAAGAATTCCAAACTCTCCGAATGCTCCGCATTTTTGACCTCTATAAGTAGAACCTAATGCTTCTGCAGCATCTTCTATGACAGGAATATCATATTGTTTGGCTACCATGAGAATTTCATTCATTTTACACGGCATCCCATATAAATGTACAACAATAATAGCTTTAGGTTTATTTCCTTTAGCTATCCTGTCTTTGATTGCTTTCTTTAAAGCAATTGGACACATATTCCAAGTAGTGGGCTCACTATCGATAAAAATAGGTGTAGCTCCTTGGTAAGCTATCGGGTTAGCTGATGCAGAAAAAGTAATACTTTGGCAGATAACTTCGTCACCATGAGAAACACCCAAATGAATCAAAGCTAAATGAATAGCGGCTGTTCCACTGCTTAATGCTGCTATCTCTTTTGATTGTTGAATATAGTTTTTGAGATCTGTCTCAAAACCGTTGACATTTGGGCCAAGAGGTGCAATCCAGTTTTCATCAAAAGCTGAGTTAATATACTCTATTTCCTTTCCTCCCATATGTGGTGAAGAAAGCCAGATTTTAGTTTTGCTCATGAATCGTTTTTTATCGTTTCAAATCTAATTAAAAAACATGAGAATATCCGTATCTATGAAGTCCATAAAAACAAAAAGCCCCCATCAAAAGATGAGGGCTTAAAAAAGGCGGCGACCTACTCTCCCACAATAAGCA
>NZ_QKQV01000013.1 GCF_003233725.1 Mesonia sp. K7 | reverse complement strand
CGTCAGGTCGAAACTCGCCTGGCTGTCGCCATCGCCATCGCATAGCTCATAAACCGGAGGGGTCGTAAGAACGGGAGCTTCCACTACATTGATGATAAATTCTGCTTCTGTAGTACAGCCCGTGTTCACATCCTCTACGATGACATAAATCGTTTGCGTGTCCTGTACTGTATTTGTATAAGCTGTTGGATTTGTAATCGCATTGGTACCATTGGCCCTATCGGTGGCACTTGGGTAATAGATCACATCATAATCGCCTGGGTTAGGCTCGTTTTGTGTGATCACAGGGTCATTCGCTGTAAGGTCAAAGGCCACGAAACCATCGGTATCGTCGTCACACTCATTGATATCGGGAATACTGTTTGGTACATCTGGGTTAGGGTTAACTACAGCATTGAATTGTGATATCGCAAAGCAACCTTCTGCATTCTCCACTCGTACATAGATTGCCTGGCTAGTTCCCGAAGCAACACTGTAACCTGTGGGTGTGGTAATTTCCCCTACACCTGTTCCTGCTGTTGCATCCGCCAAGGTAGTATAGTACTCAAATGTATGTACAGGGTTTGTGGATATATTTGTTTGATTGGTTGTTAGGTCTAATGCTTGGTTAGAACCAGGGGCTCCGCAATCTGTAATGTCATTGACCGTTGCAGGAACCACAGGATTGCTTCCTATTGTTATTTCTAAAGGCACTATATCATAACAATCACTTACAGGGGAAATACCTAAAGCTGTGTAGTTGTAATCCAAACGTACATAGACAATGGTTGTCCCCACAGGTAAGGTGTTGATGGGATAGGCCGTAGGGTTAGTGATGGCACCCGTTTGGGCATGGGCATCTGATTCGGTATTGTAATAAGTTACCGTATAGTTGCCATGTTCAGAAACAGGATAGTTTCCCTTTACAACTGCATCCCGTGTGGTGAGATCTACCGTTGAGGGCATATTGGGGTCGTCACAGAAAACAAAACCTAAAGGACAGTCTGCTACTGGGCAGAACTTGAAACCGTTACTCTGGGCTTGTACGTAATATTGGTAAGGCGTACCACAGTTCATAGTATACTCTATCTCCCCATCAATGATAAACTCTCCGTAAGGGTTTGGGATATCACCTTGGTTGATGGTCACACAGAACTCCCCTGGTGCAGGTTGCGTAAAATTGCTTGCTTGGAATACTACCGAGCCACTTGAGACCACATCTAGAGAAATATCAGTGATGGGCGCATTCCCTCCGGAATTATTTCCGATAGGTGCATCAAAAGTACCGCAGATTTCTATAGGAAAAGTTGGATTGATGACCGAAAGAGCAGGAGCACAATTAGGATCTACGGGCTCTTGGAATAGGGAACAAACCTCATAAGAACTACCTACTTGATCGATAGGGTCTACTGCCATATATCCAAATGCAGAACTACAAACACCAGGACCGTCATCTCCTACATAAAAATTATCGAAATAAGCTGTACCCCAATGAACCGTATAAATACAATCACCCACTGTAATTTCTAAACGTGCTTTTTGACCTTGTAATTCTATGGTGTTTAGCTTAATACAAGACCAATCACTATAGACAATTGGTAAACCATGGTTACTTCCATCTGGTTCTAAAGCAGGATTTATAGTATTGAAAATGCAGTTTTCTGGATCTGCTATCACACAACGATCTTGCACAAGATTACCAGCGTCGTCATAAAGTTTAATGGTCACAAAAGGTTGTTCAGGAATTGTAGGGTGCCCGGGATCATCCATTAAAAACATAAAATCAAATGCCAATACCTCTCCTGCGATAAACTCTTTAACCATTGTTGTTCTGGTTCTAGTTCCCCCATTATCATTATTAAGCTTAATAGATTTAGTAGAACAGCCAAAAGGAGAAGTCGTTGGCATGGTAATTCCATTTGCGATTAACCAAGTATTATTCCCAGGAGAAGCATACGTGACAACTTGATTATTAGTGTAGTAATTATATTGACTTATAGTGTTTGTATATGATGTAACTCCAGAAGCCGTTAAATAACTTGAATTTTTACAAGCTGGAACCTGACTAGAAGTACCATTATTATGTGTGAAAAATGTATAACCACTAGCATCAAAATTACCAGTACTATTTTGAAACCCTGGATTTTCAATACATGCACACTCGCTCTCTAACATATTTACGGCTATAATTTCACTTTCACAACCGTTTATGGTTTGACTTACATAGTAAGTAGCTCCATCACTTAATGTCGTAGAACTTGGGTTGTTGATTGGCATCGTACCTGCCGCATCGCTGTACCATTGTAGGTTTTGTCCACAAACGGTTATAGAAGACAAATCATCTGTCGGGTTGGGAAAACCACCCGCCTGCCAAGTAGCTGCCGTACAAAATGTCTGTATCAATTCCGCTTCTGGCGCTGGTGTTCCGTACCTAATGACCACTGGAAAAAGCTGTGAACAGCCCGTAATTCCTAAATCTACATAATAGGTCTGACCTCCTTGTATTTGGGTGGTACCGGGGATACTTGTGTTGCCCGCAGCATCACTATACCAGTTTAAATTACCCGCTGTATTGTAATTTAATAAGGGAATATTATTTAATGTTGTTGTATCACCTCTACAATAATCGTCATAAGTAAACCCTCCCGTTACAATACGTATTTGTCCATTTGTTGGTGTACAACCCGCACTAGCAGGCATCGTATAATTATAAGTATAAGTTCTATTAGGCTGAGCCGCTGGCCATGCCCCTGGCATACTGTTTGGACTACCGTTAAAATATATCGCCGAAGTAAAGTTGTTAGGCCCTGTCAAGGTATAAGCATTTGCTTGAGCAGGTGTAAGGTATAAGTGAGTTCTTGGGGCTTGCCAAGTGACACCCGTTGTTGGCAAGCCTGCAGAATCTAAAATCTCTATCATTACATCCGCTGTAGGGCTCACGATATAAACATTATTGGCTGGGTCTGCACACAGAACATTGGTCACATTTTCTTCACATTGAGCGAAGGAAGACCATATACTACCAATAAAAAGCAATAATAACAGGGTATAATTTTTCATATTTAGGTATTTTATCTTAGTAGGTTTATTATATAACAATCTTAACTGCTTTTCTCCTACCTTTAAACTCAACTTTTTTTAAGTTTCGAAAAATACTAAAAATATACAGAAAACATTGCGCAAATGATATATTTGCTAAAGCTTTAAAAATCACCGCTCTTTTATTCTTTAAAATTTTAAATCATAAAACCAACTATTGCATAAAGATGAAAGATGATCTGAAAAGTTGAAAATATAAAAGCCTTAATATTTTTAGCTTATCTGAATTTTATTCTATTTAGTAACTCAGAATTACAACTTTTGAAAATAAACATCATTATAACGGCCCACAACGAAGAGCAAAATATTGCCAAAACCCTGCAATCTTTGGTTCACCAAACTTTTTTACCCAATAAAGTTGTAGTAGTAAATGACAACTCTACCGATAAAACGGGTGAAATCATACAAGAGTATGTTAGCAACTATGATTTTATTTCTGTCGTAAATTCTATTTCAAGTGAATACCATCAGCCCGGTAGCAAAATCATACAAGCTTTTTACAAAGGTTATGAAACGCTTGATCAAAGTTATGATTTGATCGGAAAATTTGATGCAGACATTATTTTACCTAAGAACTATTTTGAAAAATTAATTGATGAATTTCAGAATAATCCTAAAATTGGTATCGCTGCTGGAAATTTATACATAAAAGAGCACGGAAATTGGATTTATGAAAATATTTCCGAAAAAACTAAACCTAGAGGACCTATAAAATTATATTCCAAAAAGTGTTTTAAATATATCGGTGGTTTAAAACCTTCTATAGGTTGGGACACGGCTGATGAACTCTTAGCTAGATACCACGGCTTTGAGGTAAAGGTTCTCCCTGAACTTTATGTCAAACATTTACGACCTACGGGACAATCGTATGCTAAAAAATCTAACCAGAAGCAAGGAGAAGCTTTTTACAAACTCCGTTATGGTTTTCTTATTACTACTATTGCTTCCTTAAAATTGGCCTTAAAAAAGAAAAAACCTCAACTTTTTATAGACTACATACAAGGTTATTTTCAGGCGAAAAAAGAAAACCTTCCTTTCTTAGTGAATGAAGAAGAAGGTAAATGGATTCGCAGCTACCGTTGGAAAATGATAAAGCAAAAATTGTTTTAAAATAAAGGAGATTCCATGTGAAGCACAGAATATGGCTATTTATTAATCACCTCACTGATCACTTTTCCTGTTGAGGCATTAGGAAAAGCAATACCTAACATCGCAGAAATAGTTGGGGCGATATCAATAATCTCAGTCCGATCATAGGTTTCTCCTTGGTTGATATTTTTTCCATAAAAAATAAGCGGAACTTGTGTGTCATAGTTAAACGAACTTCCGTGTGTACTTCCTTTTTCTGGATAAGAAACATAAGCTGGAAAGTCTAAATACACCACATCACCGCTTTGCTTCTGGGAAAACCCAAACTGTACCAAACGTTTGATTTTATCATTACTGCTATTTTCTTCCAACTCTTCCCTTGTGTATACCTTATATATTTCAGGCTGACTAATCAAAAATTGCTTTAATTCTCTTTGTAAATTACTCCTGTCTATTTTATTTTCTTTTATTTTTTCTTCGTCAAAAAAGAGTTGGTTATTCGATTGGTTAACAACCAAATCAGAAACTCTGTAGGTTTCTCCCAGAAATACTTTTAATTTTTTAGACAGCTCCTTTTCTTTGGCGTAACCCGCAGGAATTTTATAATCGTTTAAATAAGCAGGAACTTGGTTTGCACCGTGATCTGCTGTCAAAAAAACCGTATAGTTTCCCACTCCTACTTTTTCGTCTAAATAGCTCAATAAAGAAGCTACCTCTATATCTAAACGTAAGTAATTGTCTTGCACCTCTTTAGAATTTACCCCAAAATTATGCCCAATATAATCGGGACTCGAGTAACTTAAGGTTAGAAAATCGGTAATGTCATCTTGCCCTAATTGCTCCCCAACAATAGCTGCTTTGGCAAAATCGGTAGTGATATTGTTTCCAAACGGCGTCGTTTTAAGGATATCGTAGTTGCCATTCTCTTTACTTAAAGCAGTCAAATCATAGGGAAATGTTGGAGTAGATTTTCCTATAAAACCATGCTCATAATTATTGTTGTCGGCGCCACTTTCCACGTATGTGCTGATAGGTTTTAAAGTTTCCCAAGTAGTGAGGTAACTAGCTACTTTCCCTGAATCATTAAAATCTTTTACCCATTGTGGTAATTCGTTTTGGTAAAATGTACTCGAAATAAACTTACCTTCTTCACCACCGTAAAACCAATAAGCTGCGTTGGCGGTATGACCTGCGGGTAAAATTGCGCCGCGGTCTTTGATGGCAACCCCTATGGTTTTTCCTCGCATTTGTGTATGCAGTCGGTTTTGGTCTGTAATTGTCGTTACGACCATTCGTTTTGGAGACATTTTTCCGGCATTATTTTCCGTTCCAACAGACTCGTAAGCTGCATCGGAAACACAATAAATATAAATTTCTTCAAACTTATCGTACCACGAATTAGAAATGATTCCGTGGTTTTTTGGAGTGGTGCCCGTAAAAATAGAAGCGTGACCAGGAGCTGTATAGGTGGGTACATAATTGTAATGGTTGTTTCGACAAGTAAACCCACCTTTTACCAATCGCTTAAAACCATTTTCTGAATAGTGATTCCAAAAGCGGGTAAGATAATCGTAACGCATTTGGTCAACCACAATTCCCACCACAAGTTTTGGAGCGACTTTATTTTCGCTTAAAGCGGAAGGAGTCTCTAGAGTATTTTGTTTGTTGGTCGAAGCACAACTCAAAAAAATGGCAACTCCAACAGTATAAAATAATTTTTTCATAAGCTATAAATGAGTTCCAAAAATAAAGAAGTTTTAGGGTTTTTGTTTTAATTGTACGTTAAATACTTTTGAGTTTGGTTTTCTTATTTTAGATTTACAAAAATTAAACTTGAATGCGATTTCTAACTGATATTGGGCAATATTTTATCATGCTGAAGAACATTTTTAAACGAATGACCAAAGCTTCAGTTCTCCGAAATCTCATCTTTAAGGAAGTAGATGATCTTATTATTAGCTCTTTAGGAATTGTTATTTTTCTATCTTTTTTTATTGGTGCGGTTATTACCATTCAAACGGCACTTAACCTCAACAACCCAATTATTCCTAAAAGTTTAATTGCTTTTACGGCGAGACAATCTATTATTTTGGAGTTTGCTCCTACCTTCATGTCGATTATCATCGCGGGAAAAGTAGGTTCGTTTATTACTTCGAGTATCGGTACGATGCGTGTGACCGAACAAATTGATGCGCTAGAAGTAATGGGTATAAATTCAATCAATTACTTGGTTTTCCCGAAAATTATCGCGATGCTTTTATATCCTTTTGTGATTTGTATCTCGATGTTTGTGGGTATAGCAGGTGCATATTTAGCAGGTGTGATGGGCGGTTATATTGGCCCCGAACAGTTCTTACAAGGTTTGCAAGACGATTTCATTCCTTTTCACTTGGTATACGCTTTTATAAAAACTATTTTCTTTTCGTTTATACTCGCAACGGTTCCTGCTTATCACGGTTATTACATGAAAGGCGGTGCACTTGAAGTGGGTCAAGCGAGTACGACTTCGTTTGTTTGGACAAGTGTGGTACTAATTATTACCAATTACATATTAACTCAATTACTTTTAAGCTAATGATAAAGGTTAATGATTTAAAGAAAAGTTTTAATGGTGAAGAAATCTTAAAAGGTTTAAACACTGAGTTTTACAATGGTAAAACCAATCTAATTATTGGTCAATCGGGTGCTGGAAAAACCGTTTTTCTAAAATGCCTTTTGGGTTTAATTATTCCTACCGAAGGAACGATAGAGTATAACGGAACCGCTTATTCTACTTTAGAGCCTGAACAACAACGTGAATTGCGAAAAAAAATGGGTATGGTTTTTCAAGGAAGTGCTTTGTTTGACTCTATGAACATTGAAGAAAATGTGATGTTTCCGTTAAGAATGTTTACCAAAAAAACAAAAGAAGAACGACTCAAACGCGTCAACGAAGTATTGGAAAGGGTGAACTTAGAAAATGTCAATAAAAAATTTCCTTCGGAAATTAGTGGAGGAATGCAAAAACGTGTTGCCATTGCACGCGCGATTGTGAACAAACCTAACTTCTTGTTTTGTGATGAGCCCAATTCGGGTCTCGACCCACAAACCGCCATTGTTATTGATAACTTGATTCAGGAAATCACCAAAGAAAATGACATTACTACAGTGATCAACACACACGACATGAACTCGGTCTTAGAAATTGGTGAAAACATTGTTTACCTAAAAAAAGGAAACATTGAGTGGCAAGGCAGCAAAGACGACATCTACAAAGCAGACAACAAAAACTTGACTGATTTTGTCTATTCTTCAGAGTTATTTAAAAAAGTAAGGGAAACGCAGCTTAAAGCAGATTAATTGCTATCTAATACTAAGGTATCTGCGTCTAACTTATATTTCAACCACTTGTTTAAACGGGCAGTCTGTTTGATTTTTTCGGCTTCAGAAATCGAGTCATTCCATTTTACCTGAAATTCTGGAATGGTGTCTATCGATTTATAATTGGAAACGATTTTCTGTGCAAAAGCAAAGCTTTCAATCTCTTCGTAGTTTATCTTTGCTTCTCTACTTATCGACTGAAAAGGAATCTCATTTTTCTTGTACACTTGTAATTTACCAAGTTCTTGCTCTAGAAATGCAATCTTTTCATCTTTGTTCAGCATCATAATGGAATCTCGTTGCTTTATTTCCCGCATGTACATCAATTGGTCATATGACTCTGTGTTTTCGTTCTGAAGAATTACCAACGAAGTGTTTTGCAAATTTGGATAGTTTTTCATCTTTTCCTTCCAAAGGTTAATGACCGAGTTAGGAATTTCTTTTCCGATAAAAGAAACTTCAATTTTAGGGTCGTTACCACCATTATAGGTGGTTATCAATGAATTTCTTTGGACATATGAATCTTTATAACTCACCAATTCGTTTTCATAAAACTTAACAGCATCTTGTTTAAAATAAGATTCTTTCAGCATATTATAAAACAACCAAATACTTGGCACCATCACAATAATCGCAATGGCAGAAGCAATTCTCGCAATCAACCTTCTTCGCTGCGAATTGGCATATTTCACTAAAGGAAAACGCAATAGCTTTGCGACCACAAAAGTAGAAAGTGCGATAAAAGTAGCATTAATTGAAAAGAGATAAAGTGCTCCTAAGGCATCGCTCCAGTCGCCACGAGCCAGCCCAAAACCTACGGTACATAGCGGAGGCATTAAAGCGGTCGCAATAGCAACCCCAAAAATCACACTGGCAATCGTTCCTTTTTTGGTTTTGGCAACAATCAATGCCAGACCACCAAAAATAGCTACTAAAACATCTAAAATCGTTGGATAAGTCCGCGCTTCGAGTTCTGCATTACTTCCCGTAAGGGGTGAGATTAAAAAATACAACCAAGCTGTACCTACACTTAATACCACCATAATACCGAGATTAATTAGAGATCGGCGAAGGGTATCAACATCATTAATCGCTACCGAAAGTCCCATTCCCACAATCGGCCCCATTAACGGAGAAATAAGCATCGCTCCTATCACCACCGCTGTACTGCTTACGTTAAGCCCAATAGACGCAACAAAAATCGAGAATATCAGAATCCAAGCATTATGTCCTTTAAAGGTAATGTCTTTTTTTACGGCTTCGATGGTAGAATCTCTATCGGTATCTTGACGAATATCTAAGAGTTCCAGCAAAAATTGTTTGATTTTCGCAAAAGCACCCCGAATTTCAGTAGTGCTCACTTTTTGGCTATCATTAGTATTTCCGATGGGTTTTTGTGAGTTATTTTCTTCCATATTATATGAGATGTTCCCCAAGCTCATCCTTCACCCTCTCACGAATTTCTTTGATGGCTTGCTCTTTATTTTTTGGCCCGATGTAAATCACATCTTCGTTCTCTATCACAATATACTCATTTAAATCTTTTAAAACTACAATTTTTTCTTTCGATGTTTTCACGAAGTTTTTACCTGAATTATCTGCAAGAAGTTGTGCATTTATAGCGACGTTTTCATTCTCGTCGTGTTGCATTTTGTCGTATAATGATGCCCAAGAACCCAAATCATTCCAGTCGAATTCTGCAGGAATCACACTTACTTCTTCTGCTTTTTCCATCACCCCATAATCTATCGAGATGTTTTCTGCATTTGCATAGTTTTCTTCTAAAAAGGCTCGTTCTTTAGATGAATTATAAACACCAATTCCTTTTTCGAACAAACTAAACATTTCTGGCAAATAG
The DNA here is from genome assembly GCF_003233725.1 of Mesonia sp. K7. Classification (GTDB taxonomy): domain Bacteria; phylum Bacteroidota; class Bacteroidia; order Flavobacteriales; family Flavobacteriaceae; genus Mesonia. The sequence goes on along the minus strand of NZ_QKQV01000013.1, from coordinate 81,668 downwards.
TTTTCGAAAGCCTTTACAATGGCTTTTACGCTCCAAACAAAAATACCGGCATTCCAAACGTAATCGCCCGAAGCGATAAACATTTGTGCCGTTTCATAATTCGGCTTTTCGGTGAAGTTGACCACTTTTTTTACTGAAGATTTTTCGTTTTCTTCAAACTGAATATAACCATAACCTGTATGCGGAAGCGTTGGTTGAATTCCAAGCGTCATCAACATGTTCTGATTTCGCTGGCAAGTATCAAAAGCATTTTGAAGGTTGTCAAGAAAAGCGTTTTCATCTTCAATCCAGTGATCACTTGGCGCTACGACCATTAAGCCTTCCGGATTTATTTTCTGAATCTTTAGCGCTGCCAATAAAATACAAGGCGCTGTATTTCGCATGGCAGGTTCCAAAACAATTTGATTTTCCTCAATTTCGGGCAACTGTTTTTTGGTTAAATCCAAATAGCGTTGATTGGTTAAAATAAGGATGTTTTCTGTAGGGATTTTCTTATTCAATCGGTCAAACGTCTTTTGAATAAGTGTTTTTCCGCTTCCAAGAATATCATGAAATTGTTTTGGATAATCTTGCCTGCTTTCTGGCCAAAGTCGCGAACCGACTCCTCCTGCCATAATCACCGCATAATAGTTTTTGCTCGACATAAAATTTTAAGGTTTTAATGGTTTTAAAAGGCTTCCTTTAACACCTCTACCAAAGCGTTAGGTTGAAAAACGTATAAGTTTCCCGTTTTCACTTCCATACATTCATAACGTTTAACACGTTTTTTGCCTTTCTTAAAAATCCTTCCGTTGGCGGTTTTAAACAAACTGCCTGTCGGAATCTCAAAGATATAATTTTTAAAATTGTCTTTGCTATAGTTTTTCAAGGCTACCGAAAGTTGTGCATCGGTATCACTACTTGCCGTTGGGTTTTTAAAATGATGGGCCACAACGGGTAACAAAGCCTGAGGAAACACATTTGGATTGATAAAAGGCAACATCAAACGCTGAAAGGTATATTTCCACTCCTTTCCGTGAGGTTTGATACGATTTCCAAACTTTTTAAACGCCACCAAATGGGCAATTTCGTGAACCAACGTGATGAGAAATTGGTATTTATTTAAACTTCCGTTAACGGAAATTTGATGTTGTTTACCAAATTTTCTATAATCGCCGTGTTTGGTATTGCGATGGTTCACAATCTTAAGGTAAACCTCATGTTCATTCATTAGGAACAAGGCATTTTCTACCGCATGTTCAGGAATATATTTGACTAAAGTAGTTTCCATTTAAGGTGTAGAATTGGAAACTTGTAAGACTTTTCCGTTGTAATATTGTTGTCCGTTTAGTGAAAAATCATAAATATAGTTTGCCATTTCTTCAGCAGAAATATGAGCTTGATAACCCGGAAAAGCTTCTTCGAGCATTTCGGTTTGTACTGCTCCCAAAGCCAAACAATTAAAAACAGGGCCGGCTTCTTTATACTCTTCGGCTAACATTTCAGTGAGATTAATCAACGCTGCTTTACTCGAACTGTAAGCCGACAAACCCGCAAATTTAACACTGCCTTGAATACCGCCAATACTCGATATCGAAACCACATGACTTTCTTTTTTCATATATTTCACCAAAGTTTGTATGGTTTTAAAAACCCCAAAAACATTGGTTTGGTAAACTTCGATCAGTTCACTTTGTTGGATTTCTGTAAACGGCTTATTCACCAATTTACCTGCATTATTGATAAGGATATCTACTTCTCCGCCCCAATGGTTTTGCACAAATTCTTCTAATCGTTGGTAAGCATTTTCTTTTCCTAAGTCAAAACAAAACGTAGAAACATTAGCCAAAGCCAAGTTTTTACAAACGCTTTCATTGCGTGATAGTGCTAAGACCTCAAAACCATTTTGAGCAAATTTTTTGACGAGTGCAAGACCAATTCCTCGGCTTGTTCCTGTAATAACAACTTTTTTACTCATTTAGTTGGATACTATTTTCTGGTTCGTTTACCATTTTTTCAATACCTGTAGCAATTTCAGAAATCAGACTTTGCATGTGTTGGATATCCATCAGTTCAAACTCATCGTCGACGTGATGATAATACGGATAATTAGAAAAATCGAAAGTGCAAAGGGTCTGTGCAGGAATATTCATTTCTTGATAAAATGGGTAGTTATCACTACGCATAAAAAGCTGGTATTCTGCTGCTTTTTCGAAATAGCCGAAAGTATTTTTTCGGGTAAAATTATTGAAACGCTCCGCCATATTAGACTTGTCAAAACCTGTGAGGTAAGCAGAATAAGGCTGACTTTCTAAAGGAACACCAACCATTTCGATATTGAGCAGCGTATAAATATTTTGCTTTTCGGCACTCATACGCTTTGCCAAATGCTTTGAGCCAATCAACCCCATTTCTTCAGCAGAAAACAAGACAAACAAGATACTTCTTTTGGTTTTCTTTTTCGCAAAGTATTTTGCCAATTCCACCACAGAAACTGTTCCCGAAGCATTATCGTTGGCGCCATTGGCAATTTTATCTTCACCTTCTTCTTGCACACCAATATGGTCGTAATGTGCTCCGATAATGATCAGATCATCTTTGAGGTTTTCATCTATTCCTTCTTTGTATGCGATCAGGTTGTAACCGATAAGGCCTGGTGAAACCTGAAAACTGTCACGGTAGGTTTCGTAAAAAGGTTTTAATCCGTTCTCACGGAATATTTTCTCGATATAAACAGCTGATTTTTCAATTCCTGGTGTGCCTGTATTTCTTCCTTCATGAGCATCTGAAGCTAAGGTAGAAAGGTGGTTCGCAATAGATTGCTCAGAAATCTCATAAGAACTGGAGCAGCTGAAAAAAATCAGCGAAAGCGAAATAAAAAGTAGTTTTCTCATCATTTTTAAATATAAAAAATCCCGCTATAAAAGCGGGAAATTTGATAGAATTTATTTTTTAAACCAGCATCGAAACCGGATTTTCTAAATACGTTTTAAAAGTCTGTAAATACTCTGCACCAGTAGCACCATCAACGGTTCTGTGGTCACAAGCCATTGTAACTTTCATGGTGTTACCTACAACCACTTGTCCATTTTTTACCACTGGTTTTTCTACAATCGCACCAATCGATAAAATCGCCGAATTTGGCTGATTGATGATACTTGTAAATTCTTGAATGCCAAACGCACCAAGGTTAGATACGGTAAAGGTACTGCCTTGCATTTCGTCTACACCCAATTTTTTATCGCGTGCTTTTCCTGCCATTTCTTTTACTTTGGCATTGATGACCGAAAGTGGCATTTGGTCTGCAAATTTTAATACAGGAACCACCAAACCATAATCGGTAGCTACCGCAACACCCATATGAATATGCTTGGCAAACTTAATTTTATCGTCTGCCCACTGCGAATTGACCGCTGGATGCTTTCGCAACGCCATTGCACTTGCTTTAACAATAAAATCGTTGAAAGATACCTTGATGCCCATTTGCGCATTGATCTGCTTACGGGTTTCAATCAAATTATCCATATCCAATTCGATAGTCAGGTAATAATGCGGCGCCGAGAATTTAGATTCGCTCAAACGCTTGGCAATGGTTTTTCTCACTTGCGAGTTGTTCACCTCTTCAAAAGCTTCTTCACCAACAGGTGTATAACTTGAGCTTGGCTGTGAGGCTTCTTTCGCTGTAGTCGATTTTTGTTCTGCTTTAGCGGAAGGCTTAAAGTTTTCGATGTCTTTTTTAATGATACGACCGTTGTCGCCAGAGCCTTCCACCTCTGATAAATCGATGCCCTTTTCCTCGGCCATTTTCTTGGCTAATGGCGAAGCAAAAATTCTACCGCCGTCTTTTCTAGTAGATTTTTTTTCTGTTGAAGAAGTGTCTTTACTTTTTGCTTCTTCGGGCTTTTCTTCAGCATCTTCATCAGATGGCTTTTTCTTTGCCTTGGTTTTTCCGCTTCCTTTTATGATAGCGCTCACATCGGTTCCTTCCGGACCAATAATAGCTAAAAGCGCATCTACTTTAGTAGTTTCGCCTTCTTGAACCCCAATGTGTAAAAGTGTTCCTGCATAGAACGACTCAAATTCCATGGTCGCTTTATCGGTTTCGATTTCAGCTAAAATATCACCTTCTTCTACTTCATCACCGACACTTTTCAACCAGCTTGCGACTGTTCCTTCTTCCATGGTATCGCTTAAACGTGGCATATTGATAACTTCTACCCCTTCAGGGATTTCTTCTGAAGTATCTCCCTCTTCTTCTGTAGAAGTATCGTCTTTATCAGAGCTTTCTTTTTTTGAAGATTTCTCTTCTTTTTCTGATTTCTTGCTTTTAGACTTCCCTTCAATCAAATCAGAAACATCTTCTCCTTCTTCACCTATAATCGCCAAAAGCGCATCGACTGGTGCGGTTTGCCCTTCTTCGATACCAATGTGCAAAAGTGTCCCCGAATGGAAGGATTCAAATTCCATAGTAGCCTTGTCGGTTTCGATTTCGGCTAAAATATCGCCTTCTTCTACTTGATCTCCTACTTTTTTTAGCCAAGTTGCAACGGTACCTTCTTCCATGGTGTCGCTCAAACGCGGCATATTGATTACTTCAGCCATAGGTTTTTATAATTTATGTTTTAAGAAAGGGTAATCTTCTTGTTCGTAAACGCTATCGTACATCACATTTTTTTCAGGATAATCAGACGCTTCGGCAAACTTTTCGCACTCGCTCACCAAGTCTTTTACGCGTTTATCTATTTTTTTGATCTCTTCGTCGGTCGCCCATTTATTCTCTTTTATTTTATCTAAAACCTGAATAATTGGATCTATTTTTTGGTATTCTTTTACCTCTTCTTTTGTTCTGTATTTTTGAGCATCACTCATCGAATGCCCTCGGTAACGGTAAGTTTTTAGATCTAAAAATGTTGGGCCGTTTCCTTTTCTCGCTCTTTCAATAGCTTCATCCATAGCTTCGGCTACTTTTTCTGGGTTCATCGCATCGACAGGACCACAAGGCATTTCGTAACCTAAACCTAATTTCCAGATATCGTCGTGATTGGCGGTTCTTGCCAGTGAAGTACCCATCGCATAACCGTTATTCTCGACACAGAAAACCACTGGTAATTTCCATGTCATTGCCATATTAAAAGTCTCGTGCAAGGTCCCTTGTCTTGCCGCTCCATCGCCAAAAAAGCAAAGCGTCACATTATCTCTTTTAAAGTATTTATCACCAAAAGCAATTCCTGCACCTAAAGGTATTTGACCTCCTACAATTCCGTGACCTCCATAAAAACGGTGTTCTTTAGAGAAAATGTGCATCGAACCCCCAAGACCTTTTGAAGTTCCGGTTGCTTTACCGTACAATTCTGCCATCACTCGTTTGGGGTCTTCACCCATTCCGATAGGTTGAACGTGGTTTCTGTAGGCTGTAATCATGCGGTCTTTTTTCAAGTCCATCGCATGTAAAGCTCCTGCCAAAATCGCCTCTTGACCGTTGTAAAGGTGTAAAAACCCGCGGACTTTTTGTTGTATGTACACTTGTGCCAGCTTGTCTTCAAACTTACGCCAGAACAACATATCTTCGTACCACTTGATGTACGTTTCTTTGGTAATCTTCTTCATGAAAATATTTATTAACCGCTATGCGTTTTAAAAAATGTGAACACAAAAATAACATATTCGGCAAGAAGGAAAAAATCTTTACACGCTTTCATTTTTAAAATTTTACAAAAAAGAACCGTCAAAAGCCAAAGGCAACAAATCTGAAAGGGAGTTTACCGCCATGATTTTCCCTTTTTCTCCTGCAAAATAAATTTTGATAGGTTGTTTTTGCCGGACTTCATATTCTGCAATTGCCTGTCGACAAGCTCCACAAGGTGGCGTTGGGTTTTCTATGCTTTTCTGATTGGATTTTACACTGATGAAAATACTTTTGATTTTTTGATTTGGGTATTGCGAACCTGCATAATAAATGGCCGTACGCTCAGCACATGATCCCGAAGGAAATGCGGCGTTTTCTTGATTACTTCCTGTGACAACAACCTTATTTTCCAACAAAATCGCTGCGCCTACTAAAAAATTGGAATACGGCGCATAAGCATTGTCTCGGGTTGTGATAGCTTTCTGACGCAAGTCTTGAATTTCCAGCGGAAGTTCTTTGGCATCATCATAAACTTGGTAGGAAAATGAAATTTTTTCTTCTTTCATAAATTTAAAGCATCATTTTTTTCTTCTTCTAACAAATCTTATTCCTATAAAAATAAGGATTCCTAATAAGATAAAAGGCCATAAATTGATAAGAAACACAAAAAACCAAATAAGGTTATTCCAACCATTTTTAAAGCCGTTTTTAAACTTATCACCAAATTCTGTATGTCTGGCTATGTTTTCGTAAAAAGTAATACTTAAAGTAGAATAACTCACCTGATTTTCCAGCAACCTCAGCCTGCCCTCTATCGATTCTATTTCTGAGCGTAATTGTGCTATTTGCCGTTCAATCTCAAGGATTTCGGTCATGGTTTTGGTTTGCTTGAGCAGCTCTAAATAGCGGGTTTCGAGTTCTTTTTTGGTTTTAAGTCGAGCCTGAACATCTACAAATTGCTCGGTGACATCCCGCACATTTATTTGTTTGTTATCAAAATGAACAACTCCTTGGGTCGCTTCCGCAAGAAAACTGTCAAACTTATCTGAAGGTATTCTTACGGTAATGGTTTGGCTCTTTTTTTCAGGAAATTTATAGGCTTGGTCTGAAGAAACATAAGCTTGGTACTTGTTAACCGCCTGTAAAATATTTTGTCTTGTCGTCTGTAAATGGTCTGTTCTAAACTCAACATAACCTTCTTTAATGAGTTTTCGCTCGGTTACCTCTATTGCTTGTGGTGACTGCGACTCTCCAACTACATCGGCATCGGCTGCTGCCATTTCTGCTTCTGCAAGATTATAATCTGAGGCATTATCACCTTGATTACAACTTAAAAAGACGCACAAAAGTAGTAGTAAAAAAATGTTTCTTTCTTTTTTCATAACAAAGAGCATTGGTATTTCTTACGCCTAATGTACTTAAAATTTCGCTTTAAGCGGATTTACTACTGTGATAAAAACAAAAAAGCCGGAAACAGTTCCAGCTTTTTGAAGTTGTATTTTAGAGGATAAGTCTAGTATTCGATATAGTTTTCTCCAAATTTGAACGAAATACTAAACCTTAAAGTTCCTTCTAAAGGATTGGCTACTGCTTTTGAAGTCGAAAACAAGTAAGACACGTCTATTTGAGCCACCGAATACCTAAACCCAGCGCCCAACGTTAAGAATTTTCTAAAACCTTTTTCTTGACTTTCGTTGAAATACCCCAAACGAAAAGCAAAACTGTCTTCGTACCAATATTCTGCACCCAAAGCCCAAGTAAACTCCTTTAACTCTTCGCTAAAACCATCTGGAGCATCATTCCAAGAGGAAAAAATAGCACCGAATGAGCTTTCGTTATACCAATCATCTTCTTGATTGATTAAATTATCATCGTTACTATCGCTAGGTGTCGGAACGAGTAATTTATTTACTTCACCATAAGTTCCTATTTTATTAGAACCGTCTAAAATAAAATCGAAACCAGCTCCCGCTTTAAAATTGGTAGGGATAAAGTTTTCTGAACCTGCATCGTCGTATTTTATTTTCGGACCAATATTAGAAATATTGATTCCTCCTCGCCATCTACCGTTAAAATTGTCGTACGCTATTTCTTCACTTTGATAAAACGAAGAAATATCAACCCCAAAAGTATTTGCAGCACTTGCATCGCCATTGATACCAGGTATTCTTAAATCTGAACGAATATAACGACCCGTAACAGCCATCGAAATCTGCTCTCCTAAACGTAAAGCATAAGTTAAATCTAGTGCTAATTCGTTAGGTTCTACAACATTTGGCGTTTGATCTGGTGTTTCTCTAAGCTCAATTTCACCTTGACCAAAATAACGTAAGCTTCCTGCTACTGCACTTCGGTCACTAAAGCGATTGTAATAAGAAAGCACACCCAAATTGATATCGGCTACCAATTCACGCAAGTAAGGCACATAAGAAAACCCAACACCTTGTGCGTCTTCGGCAAAAACATATTTTGCCGGGTTCCATTGTTGCGCAAACGCATCGACAGAAGTGGCGACACCCTGATCTCCCATACCAGATGCTCTTGCATCACCTGAAATTAATAAAAAAGGAACAGAAGTGGTAACCACTCTGTCTTGTATCGTCGGTTCTTCTGTATCTTGAGCAAAAACACTCTGATTTATTAATAAAATTCCTAACAAAAGGAGGCTAATCTTCTTCATATTATCTAAAAATGTTTGACAAATATATAGTTTTATTCGAATTACAAGATGACAAGCTTTTCAAATTTCTCGACTTTCTTATTGGTTAAGGTTGATTTTACGGTGAGTTTATACACATACACCCCTTTTCCGATCTTATCCCCAAAATCGTCTTTCCCGTCCCAGGTAATTTCTCTTGAGAGAAAACCATCGGTATTGATGATCTGATTTTTGGTCCATACTATTTTTCCGGAAACGGTAAATACTTGCACTTGTACTTCTAAAGGCTCGAAAGGTCTATTATGACTGAACCAAAATTCGGTATAGTTTAAAAACGGATTGGGATAGTTTAAAACCTTTGTGATTTTAAGTTTATCGTCACCCGCAACAATAAATTGAATTTCGGCGATACTGGAGTTGTTATAGACATCCCAAGCTTTAAAAGAGAGGGTATGCAAACCTTCTTCTAGATCCCTAAACTTAAAATTAACAAGCCCGCGCGTATAGTCGTCGAGTTCGGTTTCGTAAAAATCGTTCACCACATACGGATTGGTTTCATCACCGTCTAAAATAGCCACTAAATCATGCCCTATTCCGCTGGCGGTATTGATACCGTTTTCATCGTAAAGCTTAGCGATAAGAATAGGCGAATCATTGGTTATGCCACCAGAGATAAAACTCTCGTCATTCATAAACAATTCTATTTGTGGGCCTTGATTGTCTTCGGGTGCGTTTTCGTTAAGACCACCTACCAGAACATCATTATTGTAACCTTTTTGATCTTCTAGCTCACCGTTTCGTTCCGAATAAAAAGAGATACGACCATTACCAACAGCTAAATCGATATCTTTTGGTGCTACAAACTCAAAAGAAAACAGTCCATTGGTTACCGATGCCTTTCCTCTAAAAATGATTTCACCCAGTGTTGTAAAATTAAACACCCCATTGTCATTATTGTCATTATTTAAAGTAACCCTATCAATACGTTTATCATAAATGGTGGTAGAAAGTTCACCGTCATAATTGTTGATTATAGCTCCTGAAGCATTCACCACTTGCCCAGCAATCTTTACTTTCCCAAGTGCTTTAATGGTATCCATACTTTGGGTTATCGGAATATCATTTACGGCAGTAAGCACCACTTGGGGTTTTGGGAGTTGTAATTTCATGGCGGGGTCACCAAGATAAGCTATCGCTCTTTTATCAGAACCAGAAATCATATTTTTAGCTTTTCTCACCGCTTCTGCAACTGCATCATCAGTACCTGCATAATTAAACAAAAATGGAGCAAATTGTTCATTAAAATCTACTCCTGTAGAAACAAAAATTGCTCTTGTAGTAGTCACCATAGCTACCGAACCACTTTTTTCTTTTAGTAAATTAACTTCTCCTGGCGTAACGAGTAAAGGATTATCAAACCTTGCCAAATCACAAGTAATAGTTACAAAAACATTATAACGATCTTCATTATTCCAACTTTCAATGCTTTCTTCGGTCACCAAACGTTCTTGTGCCAAACCATTGATACCACCATGACCAAAATAATTGATAACAGTTGCCCCAACTTCTATGGCAGAATTTAAATCATCATTAAGTTTTGGATATCTTTCTCCTCCAGATTCTGAAACCTGTTGATAAGCATCGCTATGTAGCTTAATGACATTTACAAATGGTTTATTAGCAGAAATATCATCACCAACTGCATCTAAATCTACCTGTAGAAAATGGTCACTATCAGAATCAGCGTCATCTGAAAACAGTACAAAATTATTACGCCACCTACCGTAAGATTTTTTGCCTTCATAATCAATAATTTTGTCAACTTGAATTTTTGCTTCCGATATGTTTTTTGCAATAATTCTACCTACTGCTATATCCATAAGTTGACTTCCCCCCATAATGCCTTCGTTAGCGTCCATCATTCCATAAAAATCGTCAGTAGAAGTTGAAAAAGGTAACGTAGTATAACTTTCTAATCTTTCGAAAACAGGTACAATATTACTATTGTTCTGCAATCTATCTTTATAATCTACTGAACCATCTCCGATAATCCCAACATATTTAATTCTGTTCTCTAGTGTTGAGGCATTATCATAAACATATTTTATAAAGTTTCTAATCGCTCCTACATCTTGCTTACCTGAATTGAATTCTGTGTAAACATCTTCTATATCGACCACTTTTACGCGCAAACCATCGTTGGTTCTTCTAAAACCTGCTAGTCGTTGTGCTTGAGACATCAACTCATTATTGGTGAAAATGAGGTAATCTACATCTTGAAAATTGCCTTGAGCATCCTTAAACACATTCCCTTTAAGGTTTTGGTTATCTACATTAGGATTCCCGTCTATTAAAGGCACATAAAAATCTGTTTCTGCAATCGCTATATATTTACGCTGCTGCCCAAGATTGGCTTTAAAATTAAAATTGGAAACACCATTGGTATTTAAACTTCTAATATTTTGTCGGTTCGTAATGTCCCAAATTTGAGAAATATTATTAGATATCTGCAAATTATATTGGGCAATGCCTGTGGATGTTGCTGCATCTATAAAGGTAAATTCTTCTTGTTGATTTGAAAAATTGAGTTGTCGCTTTGCTAAAATTCTCAAATGATCTAAGTAACCAACACTAGCAGGGTTTCCATTATTATTAAATGTGATCTTTATCTCAACCCCATCAGAAGAAATGTTTTGTTGGAAATTTATCTGACCTTCCCTAGCATAATCATAATCTCCACTTATAGCTGACAAACCAATATTTTGCCCTTGTTGGTCATTTACACTTATACCTACACTTGTTGCTGATTCTGATACTGCGACAAAAGCACCTCGAACAGTTACTGGTTCTGAACCCACAATATTATTAAACGTAAAATCAAAAGTTTGCTCATTATTTACTGCAAAAGTTTCTCCCACCCATTTTCGACCTACTTTAGCAATACTGGTCTCATCCACTTCATGGAACTGTTCATCATCGAAAGTTGAAATCGTTATTGTTGGTGCACTTGTTGGCTCTATATAATGATCAACTCTTAAGCCAAAACTCCCACCATAAGTGATGTAATAATAAGACCTATCAGCATACAAATTTTGTGTTGTAAAATTTTCTGGACTCCAAGTATCGTGAACCGCTTTTCCGTAAAACAATATATAGTCCGAACCGTCAAATGAACCGTCATTTTCACCAACTACCTGTATGGAGGTTTCTGGGATATCATAATGTTGGTTATCTCCGTTTAATAGAGGAAGCATTTCGCCACCGTGACCATAAATTTTTAGGGTTCGCGGGTCAATATCATTTACATTGAAACCTAAAGAATTTAAAAAGCTTCTCGATATTTTATAAACTCCGGATTTAGGCACATAGAACCGCGCCCAATTGCCTGAGGCCAACACCGAGTTTTGCATTGGAGGGTTTGAGCTAAAAGTTGTTCGACTGACTGTCTTATTATAATTAACGGTAAATGATTTGACTTTTCTTACCATACCATTTTGCCTTACAAAAGGTTGTAGTGACAACACAAAGTAGCTTGTCTCTCTAGCAAAAGACTGGCTTAAAGTTAGCTCTGGCTGAGCAGGCAATTCATCGACGTTAATTTTCGCTAAATCTTTTTGGGTTACTGCGGTATAAGTTACATGGGCTAGATTGTAATTACCCACATACCCACTTTCTTGCCACTGCTGATGATAGGTCACTTCTTTAGCAATAGGATTCTCCGTGAAAAGCAAAGCATTAAACGCTTTCGCTGGAGTGTTTCTTTCTGCAGTAGAATTCTTTTTAACTTCTTCTTCCCAAATAATCTCAAAAGATTTTTGTTGAGCAAAAGCAGAAATCCCTGTAAAAAGAAAAAGTAAAAATAGTAGTCTCATCAATGTAGATAACGTAAAATAAAAATATGTAGTATAAAAAATTTTCGCAAAAATAATTATTTACACTTACGGTATACTATTATTTACTTATTTTCGTTTTTACAATTACCAGACAAACAAAATATTTTGGTATTTTTTCAAAAGAAACTTGTTAATTTAGCGTTAATTGTTATATTGCAACCCCAAAATATTTACAAACTTACTGTGATATGAAATTGAACATTGTTTTTAAAACCCTTTTATTTGTTGCTGTTACAGCTGCTTTTACCTCATGCAACAAGTCTAACGACTATAAAGATAATTCCAGAGCAACCGGTTGGAGACTTGACGGAAAAAACGGAAACCCAAAATATCAAACCGATTATGACGAACAGCAGACTGGTCCTGGTTTAGTTTTTATTGAAGGTGGAACATTTACCATGGGAAAAGTTCAAGACGATGTCATGCACGATTGGAACAACACCCCAACACAACAGCATGTTCAATCTTTCTATATGGATGAAACAGAAGTAACCAATCGTATGTACCTACAATATTTAGATTGGTTAAAATACACTTTCCCTCCAACAGAAGAAAAGTACAGAAATATATACTACGGAGCGCTTCCAGACACATTAGTATGGCGAAACAGATTAGGTTACAACGAGACGATGACCAATAACTATTTACGTCATCCTGCATACCAAAACTATCCTGTGGTTGGTGTAAACTGGATTCAAGCATCTGAGTTTGCAAAATGGAGAACTGATCGTGTAAACGAACTAATCATGGAAGAAGAAGGTTACACAACAAAAGGAGCAAGACTTCAAGCAGATGCCAATACAACTTTTAATACAGAAACCTACATCAACTCACCTACTAGTGTTTATGGTGGAAATGACTCTTTAACAAGAGGTAGAAATGCAGACAGACTTCAACAAGTGATAAAAGGTGATACTGTTCATAAATATGTACAAAGAAAGGATGGTGTTTTACTACCAGAATATAGACTTCCAACCGAAGCTGAATGGGAGTATGCTGCTTTAGGCATGTCAAGTGTTAGAGAATACAACAAGTATAGAGGGAGAAAAAAATATCCTTGGGATGGTCAATACACTAGAAGCGGTAAAAGAAGAGTAAGAGGTGATCAATTAGCCAACTTTAAACAAGGTGATGGTGATTATGGTGGTATCGCTGGTTGGTCTGATGACGGCGCCGATATTACTGCAGAAATCAAGTCTTATGAGCCTAACGATTACGGTTTATATGATATGGCTGGTAATGTAGCTGAATGGGTTGCCGATGTGTACAGACCTATTATCGACGAAGGGTTTAATGATTTCAATTACTACCGTGGTAATGTATACACTAAAAACGCCATCAACGAAGACGGTACCGTACAAATTGTAACAGCAGATAGTGTTGTCTATGACACCCTAAGTAACGGATCTATCGTTGCAAGAGCTTTACCTGGTGAGATTGCACAAGTTCCCGTCACTACAGAAGACACTTATTTAAGAACTCAATTTACCGAAAGCGACAATAGAGATTTCCGTGACGGTGATAAACAATCTACAAGATATTTTGGAGAGGGACGTTCTGATAGAATGTACAACTCACCTCAACATAATGTAAGTGTGGCCAAAGACAGTTTAGGAAACGTAACTGGTCTTGACCGTCAATACGACACCAACTCTAACAGAACTACTTTAATCGACAGTGAAGTTAGAGTATATAAAGGAGGTTCATGGAGAGATCAAGCTTACTGGTTAGACCCAGCACAAAGACGCTATTTCCCTCAAGATATGGCCACAGACTATATCGGGTTTAGAAACGCCATGTCACGTGTAGGATCAAAATCCAAAAAAGGAAAAAGAGCAAGAGATTAATTCATATCTATTGTAAAACATACACAAAAAACCCTTTTCTTTACGGAAAGGGTTTTTTATTTTTCGACTATGAATATTTCACAGTTACACCAACTATTTTTAGAAACTTCTGGTATCTCTACAGACACCAGAAAAATAGAGCAAGACGCTTTATTTGTTGCTTTAAAGGGAGATCATTTCAATGGAAATAAGTTCGCTCAAGAAGCACTAGGCAAAGGCGCCAAATATGTGCTTATTGATGAAAAGGAGTTTGAAATTTCCGACAAAACCATTCTAGTAGAGGATTGTTTAAGAGCATTACAAACCTTAGCAAATTTTCATCGAAAGCATCTCCATATTCCCATCATTGCGCTTACAGGAAGTAACGGAAAAACCACGACCAAAGAACTTATTGCCCAAGTTTTAAGAACAAAATATAAGGTCGTTGCCACCAAAGGTAACCTCAACAATCATATTGGTGTTCCATTAACGCTTTTATCAATGGATGAAACCACAGAAATAGGCGTGGTAGAAATGGGCGCCAATCACCTAAAAGAAATAGAACTTTTAGCCTCTATCGCAGAACCCAATTATGGTTACATCACCAATTTTGGGAAAGCACACCTCGAAGGCTTTGGCGGAATCGAAGGTGTCATCAAAGGAAAATCTGAACTTTACCAGCACCTTATCACTAGAAATCAAACGATCTTTGTCAATACCGATGATGCACTACAAGTTAGACAATCTGTTAAAGCGGAAAATAAAATCACTTTTGGAAGTCAAGAAAATACTGATTATAAGATTCAAATCTTAACCCATCAAAGTAACGCAAGTATTCAGTATAAAGAAACGGTTATAAGCTCAAACCTCATAGGCGATTACAATGCTAAAAACATGGGTGTCTCCACAGCTGTTGGTTTACATTTTGGAATTCCAATCGAATACACAAAACAAGCGATTGAAAATTATATCCCAGAAAATAATCGCTCACAAATGATTGAGAAAAACACTAACCAAATCATTTTAGATGCTTACAATGCCAACCCAACAAGTATGGAGTTGGCGTTGAATAATTTCCTAAGAGAAAATCAAAACATTAAGGTTGTTATCCTAGGTGATATGTTTGAAGTTGGTGAAACCAGCCTCGAAGAACATCAACATATTGTCGATATGATAGAGAAAAGTGAACTGAAAGCTGCCTTTGTTTGTGGTGAAAGTTTCTATAAAACCTCAACCCAAAAGGTAATCAAGAAAAAAAACTATAACGATTTAAGAGATGAAATCGAAAAACAATTATTTCAAAACAATACTATTCTGATAAAAGGTTCGCGCGGCATGCGACTGGAAAGGATACTTGAAGTATTATAATAGCTTTCTTTTTATTTAATGAGATGAAGAGAAAAAAGCTCGCCTTTGTTTTCTTTCCTGAAAACTTCGGCAGGTGAATGTGGGCTTGCGCACCGAAGCTATTTTAAATCCTAACCACAAGTATCAAAGAAAAAAGCTCGCCTTCGTTTTATTTAATGAAAACTTCGGCGAGCGAAGGTGGGCTATACTGGATTCGAACCAGTGACTTCCACGTTGTCGACGTGACACTCTGAACCAACTGAGTTAATAGCCCGGTTATTTTTATCTAAAGCTAAGCTTTTTGATTCTAAAACGCCAGGGATTTCATTTCCCTACTGCGAAACCACTTCTGCATATATAATCCCGAATTGCTAACGCAATTCTTGTTTTTTGTTAAAAAAGTTTTTAGCACGCTGTGCTACACTTTTTAAAACAAAAATCCCGATTTATACTAAATCGGGATTCTACTTGATGTGGGCGCGAAGGGATTCGAACCCCTGACCCCTTGGGTGTAAACCAAGTGCTCTGAACCAACTGAGCTACGCGCCCTTATTGCTGTAATGCGGATGCAAATATAAACCATTTTTCACTTGTTGCAAGAAAAAAATTAATTTTTTTAAATTATTTCTGCCACTGTAAAAGTGCTTCCCCCAATAAAAATAATATCTTTTTCCTGCGCTTGGTTTTTAGCCTCCAAAAGTGCCTCATTTACAGAACTATAGACACTCCCTTTCAGTCCATATACTAAAGCCTTGTCTTGCAAAATTACTTCGGATAAACCTCTCGGAATATGAGGTCGGCAAAAATAGTATTGAGCATCACTAGGAAACAAAGGTAAAATAATATCTAAATCTTTATCATTTACAACACCAAGCACGATATGTAAACGCTCCTTTTTTAAAGAACTTAATTGTTCGATAACCAATTTCAAACCCTCTCTATTATGCGCAGTATCCGTTATAGTTAGTGGTCTTTCACCGAGAACATCCCATCTTCCTCGTAAACCTGTGTTTTTTATTGTTTTTTGAATTCCGTTTTGAATGCTCTCTTCTGAAATAACCCAATTATTGGTTTTTAAAACTTCTATAGTGGTTAAAACGGTCTTTATATTTTTCTTTTGATAACTTCCTTTGAGATCAGACGGATAATCTTTAAACGTGTTTTTTTCGGCAAAATAAATCGGAGCTTCTTTTAATTTCGTCTTAGCGAGAAATACTTTTTTGGTTTCTACATGGCTTTCGCCAATCACCACTGGAACATCTTTTTTAATAATACCCGCTTTTTCTGTAGCAATAGAAGCATAAGTATCTCCGAGAAACTGCGTGTGATCAAAACCAATATTGGTAATTACCGAAACTTCTGGAGTAACGATATTAGTCGAATCCAACCTTCCGCCAAGCCCGACTTCAATGACGGCTATATCAACTTTTTCTTGGGCAAAATAATCAAATGCCATCCCAACGGTCATTTCAAAAAAAGAGAGTTTTTCCTTTTCGAGGAAATCCTTATGCTTTTCGATAAAAGTAACCACATTGCTTTCGCGAATTTCCTTTCCGTTGATTTTAATACGTTCGGTAAAACTCTTGAGATGCGGCGAAGTATATAAACCGACTTTATACCCCGCTTCTTGTAAAATAGAAGCCAACATATGACTTGTAGAGCCCTTTCCGTTGGTTCCCGCTACATGAATGGATTTAAAGCGCTGCTCTGGATAATCCAAAACTTTACTAAAAGCTAGAATATTGGTGAGGTCTTTTTTGTAAGCCGATTGCCCGTCACGCTGAAACATAGGTAACTGGTTAAACATCCAGTTGACAGTTTCTTGGTAGTTCATTTAATCTGAAAGTTTAAACTCGTAAACGATATAACCGGTTTGTTTTACAGGCGCATTGGCATCACTATTGAAACGTGTGGCTAAAGCAGCCCTCTTGGCCGGATCGGTCAAACAAGAAGCGGTATTGGTCGTGCCTTTGGCACCTGGAGTTGCGCTAATCACTCTTCCTTGTTGGTTGACTTCAATCTTTACCACGACTACACCCGATTCGTTACAGTCTTGCACAAACTTTTCTTTGTTCAAGGCTTTTCTTCCGCCCAGACGGTAATTACCATCACCATCAAGACCTTTACCTTGTCCGTAATAGGATTTTGCGTTGGGATCACCGTTTGGGTCACCCTTGTCACCTGCTTGGTTATCGTTTCCTTCTCCCCCATCAGCTTTACCATCATTTTTTGGTCCGTTCAAAATGCTATTTAATGCATCTGAAGTAGATTTATCTGGCTTAGGGTCGGGTTTGGCAACTTCTTTTGGTTTTTCTTTTACGGGCTCTTTGGTTTCCGTTTTTTTCTTTTCCTCCTTTTTTTCAATCACAGGAGCGTCTTCGGTATCTTGCGAAATCACTTCTTCAGTCTGATCAACTTGTTGGGTTGGTGTTTCAGGCGAAGTTTCTTGTTTAGGTGCCGTTTTGATTTCTTCTATAGGTTGGGTTTCTCCCATTCCGACATCTGTCGTTCCAAAATTAACGGCAATACCATCTTCTGGTGGTGGATCTAAATAGGTAAAACCAAACAGCAACAACAATATTACAATCACTACACTAAGTATGGTAGTAATCACTGCTGATTTACGTTCGTGCTTGGTTTTTAAAAAACTCATGTTTATGGTTTTACCGCTAAAACTACTTTATATTGATTCCTTTTGGCAATATCCATAACAGATACTGCATTTTGTATGGGAACACTTTCTTCGGCCCTTAAAATAATGGTCGGATCTTCTTCGCCCTGTAACCTCTGTTGCAATTCTATTTCTAGATTTTCTTCAGATACTTGGTCTTTATTGATAAAAAGATTTAAATCTTTATCGATACTTACCGAAAGGCTTTGCACATTTGTGGTTTTTCCTTTGGCTTTAGGCAAAATAAGATCTAAAGCTTCAGGTGTAATCACTGGTGAAGTCAGCATAAAAAACACCAATAACAGAAAGACTATATCTGTCATCGACGACATGCTAAATTCTGGACTTACTTTATTTCTTCCTCTTAGATTCATCTTAAGCAGGTTCGTTTAAAAGATCTAAAAAGTCAACCGCCGTAGCTTCCATCTGGTGCACTACTTTATCGGTTTTTACCACCAAATGGTTATAGCCCATATACGCAATAATACCCACGATTAAACCAGCAACCGTTGTTGTCATCGCAATATAGATACCTTGTGCCAAAGAACCCATCTCGGCTTGACCACTACTGGTCGCCAATTGATGGAAAGCAATAATCATACCGATCACCGTTCCTAAAAACCCAATCATTGGTGCGGCTCCTGCAATTGTCGCCAGAATACTCACATTTTTCTCCAGTTTATACACCTCTAACCTTCCTGCATTTTCTATCGCCGTATTGATGTCTTCCAACGGACTCCCAATCCTGGAAATTCCTTTAGCGGTAAGTCTCGCCACGGGCGAATTTTCTTGTGCGCATCTTATTTTTGCTGCCTCAATATTTCCTGTAGCCACGTTATCTTTTATCTGATGCATAAAATTGACATCGGTTTTTGAAGCTGCCTTGATCGCAAAAAGTCTTTCAAAATAAATATACATGGCAAGGATGAGCAAAACCCCCAAAACGATAATGATGATATTTCCTGCGATACCTCCGCTGGTCAAAAGCTCGAATAAGGAAAGCGTCTTTTCTTCTACGACAGGTTCTAAATTTTCTGCATTTTGAGTGATTTCTTCTGCAGTTTCTTGAAAAAAGGTTGCTAACATATATTTATTGGTTTTTTAGTATAACGTTCTGGTTTGAAAAAAATTTCATTTTTTAAAAATACATCACTCCAAGTAAGCCCATTATTCCTAGAACAATTGTATAAGGAAAAGCCATTTTTACCATTTTCATGTACGATAAATTAATCAGCGGAGCCAATGCCGAAGTTAGTAAAAATAAAAATGCAGCCTGTCCGTTTGGCGTTGCTACACTCGGTAAATTGGTTCCTGTATTAATGGCTACGGCCAATTCGTTAAGGTGTTCCCTACTAATTTGCCCCGCATCAAATGCCGCTTTTACCTCGTTGATGTAAATGGTCGCCACAAAAACATTATCGCTTATCGCAGAAAGCACTCCGTTAGCGATATAAAACATGGCAGGCTGTTGGGATTCTTCCATCGATAATGCCCAATTGATGATGGGTGTAAATAGGTGTTGATCGTGAATCATCGCTACAATGACAAAAAAGACAACCAAAAGCGCTGTAAAAGGTAGAGCTTCTTCAAAAGCTTTACCTAAACTGTGTTCTTGGGTAATTCCCATAAAAGCTGTTTGGAAAATAATCAGTGCCAAACCTATAAAACCAACTGGAGCAATATGTAAGGCAAGACCTGTAATTAATAAAATAGCAGCTACGCCTTGTATAATCAGGCCTGTTTTTTCTTTATCGGTTCGCTTTTTGTCTTCTTCAGCAGTATAATTTTCGATAATGGTTCGAGCTACTTCAGGTAGTTTTTGTCCGTAACCAAATACTTTTGTCTTTTCGAGTACTACGGTTAAAATCATCCCCGCAATAAAAGTGGGAATCGTCACGTGATCCATATACATCATAAATTCGATAAAATCCCAACCCATGCGCTCTCCTATCAATAGGTTTTGTGGCTCACCTACCAAGGTCATCACTCCTCCAAGAGCGGTACCCACAACCCCGTGCATAATCAAACTCCGCAAAAAGGATTTGAATTTTTCGAGCGTTTCACCACTTAGTTCTTTTCTGTCTAATTTACCACTATCATCATAATCTTTATCACTAGAATGGATTTTGTGGTAAACGCCATAAAAACCAACGGCAACACTTATCAATACGGCTGTTACAGTAAGCGCATCTAGGAATGCCGAAAGCACTGCCGATATAAACACAAACAACACCGACAAGGTAACTTTTGATTTTACTTTGACAAAAACTTTACTGAAAATGTACATCAGTAAAGGCTTCATAAAGAAAATGGCAGCTACCATAAACATCAAAAGCAAGATCACTTCTAAATTCTGATTGACTTCGTAATATGCTTGTTCTGGTGATGTCAACTGTAAAAACAAGACTTCGATGGCGATTAAACCTCCCGATTGCAGTGGGTAGCATTTTAAGGCCATCGCCAAAGTAAGAATAAATTCAGCGATCACTATCCAAGCAGTAATGGTTGCTCCTAAAGTATAATAGGATATAATGTTGAACACCAGAAAGAAGATCATGGTGAATTTAAACCAACGGGGACTGTTACCTAAGAAATATTTAAACATTTATTACATTTTTATTTTAGACAAGCTGTTTTAAAGCAATCTCAAAAGCTGTTCTGCTAATATTAGTCTTTGAGCTATTGTGATTGAAAGTATTTTGAATGGCATTTTTAATGGTCATCGACGTATCATTAAAAATCGATTCGTCGGTCATTTGTACTCTTCTTTCCATAAAATAAGCAAACACTCTTGCCATACCACAGTTAGAAATAAAGTCCGGTATCAAACTCACGCGTTCGTCTGTATATTCCATAATAGGGCCAAAAAATATCTCTTTATCGGCGAAAGGAACATTCGCCCCACAAGAAACTACTTCAAGCCCTGTTTCGATCATATT
The DNA here is from genome assembly GCF_003233725.1 of Mesonia sp. K7. GTDB lineage: Bacteria > Bacteroidota > Bacteroidia > Flavobacteriales > Flavobacteriaceae > Mesonia. The sequence goes on along the minus strand of NZ_QKQV01000013.1, from coordinate 60,728 downwards.
TGAAATTTGTTCTTTGGTAATAAGCCTCGAAGCTGCACAAGGCGCAAAGATCTCAGTTTCTAAAGCCCATATTTTTTCGTTGATCTCCTGAAAAGGAATCATTTGTTGGGCAACTAGGGTATTACCGTCTTTGTTTAAGAACAATTCTTTGATTTCCTCGAAAGAGAAACCCTTTTCATTTATCAAACCACCATCTCTATCGATAATCCCAACCACTTTAGCTCCCATTTGGGCTAAATAATAAGCGGCAGCTGAACCTACATTTCCAAAACCTTGTACGATAGCTCGTTTTCCTTTTACATCACCTCCATAAACCTCGTAGTAATGGCGTACCGCTTCGGCTACGCCATAACCGGTAATCATATCGGCAACGGTATATTTTCGGGTAACGTCTGGTGAATAATCGGTGTTTTCCAATACTTTGATTACCCCTTGACGCAATTGCCCAATGCGGTTAATTTTATCGGCTTCGGTAGGCTTAAAATGGCCTGAGAACACCCCTTCTTGCGGGTGCCAAACACCACAATCTTCCGTAATCGGTATCACCTCGTGGATTTCATCAACATTCAAATCTCCACCTGTTCCGTAATAACTTTTTAAAAGTGGTGAAACAGCTTTGTACCAACGCTCCAACACCCCTTTTTTTCTTGGGTCATGCGGATTAAAATTAATACCTGATTTGGCACCTCCTATGGCTGGGCCAGACACGGTAAATTTCACTTCCATGGTTTTAGCAAGCGAAAGCACTTCGTTCATATCTAAACCTTCACGCATACGCGTTCCGCCGCCAGCAGCTCCGCCTCTTAAGGAATTGATAACCGTCCAACCTTCGGCTTCGGTTTCGGCATCTTTCCAGTTAAACACTATTTCGGGTTGCTTATTTTCGTATAGCTTTAACAGCTCTTTCATAATATTTTGATTTTTGCTTTACAAATATAAAAAAAACGAGTCCGCTTATAAGCCTTTTATGTTTTAAAATTTAGTAAAGAAATAACGCTCCTGAAGAATGGTTTTTGCTCGCTCCTGTGACCGATTTTAAACAATTCACTTCATTTCTTAATCGGAGCACTCCCAAGAAACCAAAAACAAGCGCTTCTTTATATTCCACTATTTCACTTTGTGGAATGATCACTTCGACCTCCGTTATTTTTTGTAATTGACGCATTAGGTGAGTATTGTAGGCTCCGCCTCCAGTAACCAGAAGTTTGAGGTCTTTATTTTTCTCTAAAGCTTGACTGATTTGTGCTACCACATGCTGTGTAAACGTTGCTATTTTATCTTTTATGGAAAGTGGATAAGTTTCCATCAAAGGAAAAATATACTGATGCACCCACTCAACTCCTAGTGATTTAGGTGGCTTTTCTTGGTAAAAACTTAGTTGGTTTAACTGCTTTAAAAGATGGGTGCTCACTTTGCCGCTTCGGGCGATTTGTCCGTCTTTATCATACGGAAAACCTAATTGTTGTGCATAATAATTTAAAACCGTATTCACCGGACAAATGTCAAAAGCGATACGTTGATGGTTCTTTTCGAAAGAAATATTGGCAAACCCGCCCAAATTAAGACAATAGTCATATTCCGAAAAAAGCAGTCGATCACCTATAGGAACCAACGGCGCTCCTTGTCCACCAAGTTTGACGTCTTGCGTTCTGAAATCACCAACTACTTGGAGCTTTAAATAGGTTGACAACTCTGGAAGATTCCCAATTTGCAAAGTAAATCCCTTATCGGGTTGGTGCCAAACCGTATGCCCGTGATTACAAAGCGCATCGATTTTATGGATATCGATGTGATACTTTTCGATAAAGTTATGGTAAACTTCAGCGATGTATTGGGTGTAAGCAACATTTAGTTTTGTTACTTCTTCTTCAGATTTTTGGGAAATTGTTTTTAATAGTTGTAGCCAATGCTCATGATACGCAATCGTTTCTGCGTGATGGATAACAAATGTCCATTGGTTATTTTCTTTCACGAAAGTAGCGTCAACGATATCGATACCGTCAAGCGAAGTTCCGGACATGGTACCAATGACATGATAGGTTTCTCTATGCATAGGATAAATTTAGCGGTATTTGATTTAAAAAATTGGGTTTAAAACCTATATATTTGTAAATCTTATATAAAAAAATAACAATCGATGGATTTTAAGCTTACAGAAGAGCATTTGATGATACAAAATGCCGCAAGAGATTTTGCTAAAAGCGAATTATTACCTGGCGTAATCGAACGCGATAACAAACAAGAATTTCCAAAAGAACAGGTAAAGAAAATGGCCGAGTTGGGCTTTTTGGGTATGATGGTTTCTCCGGAATATGGCGGAAGCGGATTGGACACGATTTCTTATGTGTTGGCCATGGAAGAAATTTCGAAAGTAGATGCTTCCTGCTCGGTGATTATGTCGGTAAACAATTCTTTGGTTTGCTGGGGATTAGAAACCTACGGAACTGAAGAACAAAAACAAAAATATTTAACAAAATTAGCCACTGGACAATCGATTGGTGCTTTTTGTTTGAGCGAACCTGAAGCGGGAAGTGATGCGACTTCGCAAAGAACCACTGCCATCGATAAAGGTGATCATTACGTTTTAAACGGAACCAAAAACTGGATTACCAATGGTGGTAGTGCCGATTTTTATTTGGTCATTGCACAAACCGATAGAGAAAAAAAGCATAAAGGCATCAATGCTTTTATCGTCGAAAAAAGCTGGGAAGGTTTTGAAGTAGGACCAAAAGAAGACAAATTAGGAATTCGTGGAAGCGATACGCACACCTTAAACTTTAACGATGTAAAAGTACCTAAAGAAAACCGGATTGGTGAAGATGGTTTTGGATTTACTTTTGCGATGAAAACCCTTTCTGGAGGTAGAATTGGTATTGCTGCACAAGCTTTAGGAATAGCGAGCGGAGCTTATGAATTGGCACGAGATTATTCTAAAATCAGAAAAGCTTTTGGTACCGAAATCTGCAACCACCAAGCCATCGCTTTTAAGTTAGCCGACATGCATACGAACATCACTGCAGCAAGACACCTCGTGATGAAAGCCGCATGGGATAAAGACCACAAAGAAAATTATGATATGAGTGGCGCAATGGCCAAATTATACGCTTCTAAAGTTGCTATGGAAACTACGGTTGAAGCTGTACAAGTTCACGGAGGAAACGGTTATGTAAAAGAATACCACGTAGAGCGACTCATGCGTGATGCAAAAATCACTCAGATTTATGAGGGCACTTCAGAGATTCAGAAAATTGTAATCTCCAGAGGGCTATTAAGAGATTAATTATTTCTTTTTTATACGATAAAAAAATCCGCTTAAAGCGGATTTTTTTTATGATTAATTTGTAATTAATTGGATTTATGAGGTTATGAAATCATTTACCAAAAAGCATTCTAATTTTGATGAGAACCTGAATGAAGTATACTCTAAATTTGTATATCAACTCGTCAATACGAGGAGTTCAACTTGTTGAATGACGAAGTATTCTCAAGATTCAGACCGCTTTTATAAACTTATATTAAAAGTCATGCTGAACTTGTTTCAGCATCTCAAATATTAGATGAGACCCTGAAATAAATTCAGGGTGACGAAGTATTTTCAATAATCGAGACTGCTTCTCTGAGTCGCAGTGACGTAATTTAGCTCTCATTTTGACTTAGCAACGCCATAAATTAAAACTCTGTTAGGACAATTCAAGGACTTAGCGCTCATAGGATGATTATTCTAAAAACAAAAAACCCGCTCGATGAGCGGGTTTAGATTTATTTATTAAGAATGGATTACTTTAATTTGAAAGTAACTCTTCTTACTAATTGTCTTGCGGCTGAAGAATTCTTATCTACTGAATCATCTTCACCTTCTGCTCTGTATTCTAATCTACCTTCTTCTACTCCAGAAGCTACTAAGATATCGTAAACTTTCTTAGCTCTTCTTTCAGAAAGGTTTCTATTGTACTCTTCGTCACCAATCTCATCTGCATATCCTACCAATTCTGCGTTAGCTGATGGGTTAGCATTCATATACTTTACTAAGTAATTAATGGCGTCTAAAGAGTATACTTCTGGCTCGTCGCTGTTAAACTTAAAGTAAACGTTTACGTAACCATCGTTGATTAAAGTTCTGATAGCACCTGAACCTCCACCAGTTGTTGTTTCTGAAGAAGCCGCAGCATAACGCTCGTCTAAAGAAGATTCTAACTCATCTGGAATACCGTTACCGTTTTTATCTACCGCGACACCTTTGGTATCTACCGCCACACCGTTCATGGTATTTGGCTCTCTGTCTAAGTAATCTGGCACACCATCTTTATCGGTATCCAACATTCCTGTTTCAATAGCTGCTACTCTACCTTCTAATTCTTCTAAAGCATTGTCTTCTGCCATATCATCACCGTACCAGTCTGCATGCTTTTCATTCGCTCCTAAATAGATATTAAGACCCAATCCAACGTTAAACATCATACCGTCAAAACCTCTATTTACAGGTTGTGTGGTATATCCATCCCATGCGATATCTTGTCCAGCTAGCGCTAAAGCACTTACATCAAGATTTAATGCAATAGAGTTACCTAATCTTACTTGAGGTGTAAAACCAACGGTAAGAATACCCATTTTGTCCTTTTCATCGGCTAATGGAGATTCTTCATTGATTCTCAACTGACCAATACCTATACCACCGTGTACTAATAAATTAAAGGTCTGTGTCCACTCTCTAAAACCTAAAATTTCTCCAGCATTGATAACCCCTTCTAAGGTAGTTCTGAAGAAACGGTTTTGGAAAGGAATACTCTCATCTTTTTCGTTTAACTCACTAATACCAACATTGGCTTTGATACCAAATTTGTTGTTGATCATGTAACGTACTCCTAAGTCCGCATTCCATACCGATGGCGTGTCCGTAAACGCACCACTTGAAAAATAATGAGTTGCTTTGTTAAAACCACCACCGATATCAATCGACCAGTGATCATAATTTTGTAGTTCTGAATCAGTTTCTTGTGCTTGCGTTGCAAACGCCACAAAAAATAATGATAGTGCTAGTGTTAATTTTTTCATAGTTATCTTAAATTATTAAAAGTATTTTCATTCACTTTTATTAGTTTTCTTGGTCAAAGATATGGTATTCGCAAAAACCCTTGAAAACTAAAGGCTTTATTTAACAATATTTTAATTTATAATCCTCTTCTTTCCATACTTTTTATTCATTTTAACTTATTATTTTCATAAAAAAATACTAATGCCAATCCGCATGGTGTCGTTCTCGTCCCAAATACAACATCAATCCTAAACTGATATTGGCATAATTACCTGAATTTTCTGAAATAGCAGCGCCATCATAACCATAATTCAGTTGGAATAACTGGTTAAAACTTAAATCCCCATAGAGTGAAAACCTTTTAGAGAGTTTTAGTTGCGGTCCACCTCCAACAATCAAGAAACCGATAAAATCATTACTAGTGTTTTGCACTTGATGCCTAGGTCCTGCCATGCCTAAACCTAAACCTATATGGGTTTGAAAACCAAAGTTTTCTTTGATGTAATACGGAAAATTAAGTAACTCATCTATATTTAAAACAAGTTCTGAGCCTAATCTGTGTATTGATAGACCAGCATCGGCACTACCAAACCTATCGTAGGCGTAAAAGCCTCTCATTCCTGCTTTTTTATTCCACATATACCTCATAGCCGCTTTTGCGTGTGAAAAACCAATGGCTTCTGAGCGATCGGTGTTACTTGGACTTATAGGCACGGAACCTCCATAGTTCAATTCTAATGAAAATTGATTATAATCTTTCGTTTGCGCAAAGATATTGACCGATAATAAAAGAACTACGCTTAATACAATTGTTTTTTTCATTGTTATGAATCTTCAAGTATTTTGAACAAAACTATTGGTTAAAGTGATAGTACCACAAAGATTAACTTTTTTTTAAGGAGTCAAGAATAAGCAGTTAATCATAGGATTAATCTCCTCAAATTTAGAGACACTATTCCAAACTTATGCAAAGTTCCATCAAAAAATTTCTTCAATCGGTGACTTCGACAGCCTCGGTCACCCATCCACATTGCCTTCTGTTTACCTCTTCAGCGTAAAGTGCGAACGGAACTCCCTCAACCGCCCATTGTTGCGGTCTTTGTACCTCACCAAAAACCAATAATCGTTCGAAGGCATCTGCCTCCCGTTGTACGTACCGTCCCAGCCCGACCTGAAAGGCCGGATCTCTACCAGGAACTTTCCATAACGGTCGAAGATCAGGACCGTTGCCGAAGGGTCCTCTCTTAAGCTCTTGATGTTCCACAGGTCATTGGTTCCATCGCCATTGGGCGTAAAGAATTTTGGGTAGTTGATCACCGTTGCCGCTATCACTTTTGTACCACAACCGTCCAGCGTTCTGATTTCGATGGCATAGGTGGTACTCTTACCGACTACCGTAAACACGGGACTATCCTGGAAAACGCCCCCTTGCATGCGGTACTGATAATCCCCGGTGCCCTCTACATGCACCGTGATGGTCTGTTGGTCATCAAAATCTTCGCTTACCGTGGCATGGGCATCTATGATCGTACTTCCCTCGGTCACCACAACTTCTACCGGCAAGGAAGTGCACCCCGTGCCCATTTCCGTTACCTCCACCGTATAAACCCCCAGCCCACTTACACTTATCTGATTGGAAGTCTCCGCCAACAAATCCCCATTATGCCACCAGACCGCCGTGTGGGTCTGGTCGGAATAGCCTGTATCCAAGAATGCGGGTTGAAGTATAGCTCCATCCGCATCAAAACAGATAAAGGCATCGGCCAGTTCGGGTTCGGGAAGCGGGAGCACTTCGATCATCCTGGAAAAGGTATATTCGCACTGCTCCTCTTCTACCTGGTAATATACGGCAACAGTCCCTTGGGCTTGGGCCGTAAAAACACCTTGGGAAGAAATCGCGGCGCCCAACCCATTTGCTTCGACCGTCCACGTCCCTCCCGGAACAGAAGCTGAAAAGGCAACCGATGCTCCCGCGCATATTTCCGGAGGACTTTCCAATTGTACCTGTAGGCCTTTTAGTTCCACCTGTAATACCTGCGGTGCGGCCACGCATGAGGTGGTGGTGTCGTATTCCTGCACCAACAGGGTGTAAAAACCTGCCGGAGTAACTGCCCAATCTACGGTGACCTGGTTTCCCGAGGGGGTTTCCTCCGTGATGGTTCCTTGAAACCCTGGCTCTAAAACACTCCAATCATAAGACGAATTGGTGGAGCCCAACCCATTGTTATCCTGAAGATCCACCCCATAGCTTTTTACTGATTGCCCACAGATCTCCTGGATGATTTGCGTTTGTTGGGCATACCCCTTCGCAAGCAAACCCATAAAAAGCACACAACCGATCCAGCCCAGAAAGGGCTTTGTTGAAGCTGTGTGTTTTGTATAGGGTTCCATGGGAGTGCTTAATTGAAATTGATCGGGGAGGTTACCGGAACGGCCGGCGCAGTGTTGATGGTTTCCGTTACGGGAGCCGATTCACAATTGGCACTGGTGTCCCTTACGATGACATCATGGTTTCCTGGAGCCAGGCCTGTGAACACTGGAGACGATTGCCAGGTAGCCCCTCCATCGATACTGTACTCTATATTTGCTCCCGTTGGCGTACTTACCGTAATGCTCCCCGTGGTTTCACCGCAATCGGGATGTACCACCGTACTTACCGCATCTGCCGGTACGGTAGGCGCAGGGTTGATGGTCACGGTGATCGTGGTCTCACAGCCATCGGCGTTTTGTACGGTCAGGTCGTAAGCGCCCGGGGCTAGATGGGTGTAGCTTAGGTTGGTGGTGTAAGGACCGCCGTCCAAACTATAGGTCAGGTCGGGATCGTTTTCATCTTGTACCTCAAAGGAACCGGTGGTCTCGCCACATCCCGGGTGTGTCGTATCCACAATGACCGGTGCGTCCGGGACCACCAGCAAGGGGTCTACGGTTACTTGTGCGCTTTCGGTGTCACAGCCGTTGGCGTTTTGGACCATGACCGTATAATCTCCCGGGGCAACGTCCGTAAACACACCTGTGGTCTGCCATGTGGTACCTCCATCGATACTGTATTCCAGGTCCGTAGCGGTATTGGTCACCGTAATGGTTCCCCCAGTGTCCCCACAAGCGGGTTGGGTAACATTCAGGGTTGGAGCTTCTGGCGCCTCTAATACTTCTATCGTAATGTCTACAGGCAAACCCTCACAATTCTCGGCATTGGTCTCGGTCACTTGCAAGGTGTAGGTCCCCACAGGCGTCGTGCCCCAATCGATGGTTACCTGATGGGTAGGGTTGCCCGTGATCGTTCCTGCAAAACCAACCTCCAGGATCTGCCAATCGTAGGTGTTCCCAGGGTTATGGGTGACATCATACTGTGAAGACACCCCTTCACATAGTTGTTGATCGGCGGTTTGTGCAAAAAGCTTACTTAGACTTAAAAGCAGAAATGAACCAATAAAAAATAATTTCTTCATATTCATTTATTTTACATCACCCACAGGCACTATAAATTATATAAGGCATTGGGACTTGCCTGTCTTTTTTCTATACAAGGTTTTATAGCTCTAGCAATAAGTTTCGGCTTTGGTACTATTTTAAATATTTACTAAGACTTCTCTATTTCTTATGAAAAGGAGTTGATCATTGCCATGAAACACTATTACTAAGGCTCTATCTTTTATGAATGATTAAACAATTAAAAGAGCTCTCTATGCTTACTTAATAGCTTGTATACTAAACCTTCCGTTTCTTTTAATCTGTTACCGTACCAATAGTAATAGCTGGAGCTCCAGGAACTGCAATTACATTTACTTCTACAGTGGTTCCAGCACTTTCCACTTCACCTTGATAAGTTACATAATCTCTTACACCTTTAGCTTTGATGGTATACTCTAAATCCACATAAAATGTATAGGTTCCTGGAGTAGTGGGAATACCTGTAGTAGCATCATTTACTGTTTGAGTACTACCCGTACCCATAGGAGATTTTGTAACACCCCCATCATCAGAGTAATACCATTGATAGGCAAACTCAAAGTCACTTCCCACAGGATGTGTATAACCATTCGTATTTCCTGTGTAATCTGCTGTTAATGAAGCGATCGATAATTCAATCGTATCTGCACCAGTGGGTACATTGTCTTCACAATAGTCAAGGCTTGCACTACCGTTTAATGTATGTTCTGCCTCTACGTCTATCGTAGGTAGTACAAACAAGATGATATCTTCATACTCGTCAGACTGACATGTAGTTCCATCTGTGATTACACCATACACCCTAAATTTATGATAACCACGTGCCAAGCTTGAAGGAGTATAGGTTTGTGTGGTTTGCCCCCCAATCAAATTTTCGGTCTCTGTTCCCGAGGCATTGGTAATGTTATACCAAACATAACTGTCAAAGTTATTCCCGTCACCATCAGCTATACTTGCGGTAAGTTCAATGGTAGGTCCATTGGTAGCTGGGTTATAGAACATTACTCCGTTAGCCGCTGTAGTCACCGGTAAAGTGTTGTTGGTAATTGTACCTACATCAAGATCATCTACAGTATTGATGGGTGTTGTAGGTGCTCCTGGAGCTACTTGTGCAGTCATTTTGTTTAGCCCTAGCAGCATAATCGCTAGCACGAAAACGGATAAGATGATTTTTTTAGTTGTCATAATAATTGATTTTTGTGGTTATTTAAATGGTTTTGTTTATGGTTTAAATTTTCAATCACTTAAAGAAGAAATGGTAATATCGGGGTGTTTTATATCTGGCAGCACTTCAATCTCGATAGGTACTTTTGCTGATGTTTCGGTACAAGCTGGTTTTTTAACAGCTACGTATATTGTCGTATCTGTTTGTAAGTTGCCTGTATGATAGGTGCCGTTATAAGCCGTAGTGGCCAAAAGGTTGTCGTTATCGTCATACCATAACAATTGGTAGGCACTATCAGCGGTAGCGCTTAAAGTATAAGTCTTGTTGTAGCAAATTTGGGTAGCACTTACTTGAGGAGTTGGAGGTTGAGGCAATATTTTAAATTCATATAAATTTAGAACGGGTGTAGCGACGCCAACTACTGAAGATAAGGTGATTTGCACTTCATCAAAGGCTGTATTTGGAGTAAATGACACCTCAACTTTATTCCCTATAATCAATAAATTCAATAAGCTCACATCTAGTATAGATGAAATTGATTGAGTATACACTTGACTCCCGTTCAAATAAGCTGCTACCTGAACTGAATTTATTAAATCAAGATCTATAATCCCAGAACCAGCAAAATCCATAGTAATGTTGAATTGATCTTCGGCTTGTGCAGGAGAGTTTATATAAACACTCTGAGTAACACTAAGACCCGCACTTATCAAGGCTAAACTCATTTCTGAAGATGAGGTATCATCTCCATCTATTAAAAAATGAGGGTTTTCTACATTTACATCCGATACACTCAAGAGACCAGCACCATCATAAGAAGTAGATAACAACTCATCACAAGGTTCTGCTCCTGAAAAGTAGTATATCTCATGAATGTCTAAGGTGTTCGTCCCTCCCAATAAACCTGTCGTGACATTCTTTATGTATATTTCATCATAAGAAGAGGCAGGAGTGATTTCGATCAAGTACTCCCCTAATTCATTAATTTTAAAATTAACTTCTGGATCCGTAAAGCTGTTACTGCTTGTTCCTGAGGCAACCATAGTACCATTTAGTCTAGCTTCTACCTCAAAATAATGCCCTCCCAAAAGACCTGTCAAAAAACTTCCTACCGTACCTCCTAAAAGTGATTCCAACAAGGTTGTGCTTGCTCCTCCTACGTGGATATAAGTACTCGTCCCTCCTGATATTGGCGTAGTATACGCTACTTCCAGTTCGCCTGTATATGCTCCAAGACCACCTATACCCCAAGAAGATTTTAAAACAGTATGTCCTGACTCCTGAAAAACTCCTCCTGGATTAGTTACATTACTAAAATTGGTAGCAGGGGAAGCGGGATAATTTTTTACAACTTGTCCATACCCTATATGCATGCCAAACAAGAGCAACACCCCACAGGCATAACGCAAGCCTTTACCCCATATCTGTTGATATTGGGCACAGGCGTAACTTGTATACGTGATCGTATTTGGCATGTACTTTTGTTCTATGGTTGATTTGATGTAGCTCCTATTATTTTTCTATAATGATAAAGTCAGAACGGCGATTGAGTTGGTGCTGTTCTTCAGAACACTCTACTCCGTTGGCACATTCATTTTTAAGTTGCGTCTCACCGTATCCAATAGCACTTTCAAGGCGGCTGGCATCTATTCCTTTCGATAGAATATAGTCCTTGGTAGAGGTGGCACGTGCTTGCGATAAATTCAAGTTGTAACTGTCTTTCCCTCGGGAATCGGTGTGGGCCTCTATTTTTATTTTTATCTTTGGAAATTCACGCAATACGAATAATACTTTTGCCAATTCCTCTTCTGCCTGCGGAGTAATGTTCGATTTATCGTATTCAAAGTAAATCGGGTTGACATTGATCATCTCCTTATCGTCTTCTTTTTTGATTAAATCGTCATAATTGGTCAGCATAAAATCGATCCCTGCAATGGTATCCTCATGCTTATTTTGCGTGACGACTTCTGCACTATCTTCTGTATACCCTTGTTTTGAGGCTCTCAAAGTATAGGTTTTATCACAAGGAAGTTCGATGATATAGGTGCCGTCTTCTTTGGTTTGCACCTCAGCGATGGCATCGTCAAACTCGTCATGGGCCGCAATTCTTACCGCTCGTATGGGCATGGTGGTAATCGAATCGATGACAGTCCCTGTGATCATTTGATTACAAATAGGTTTGGATTTCCTAAAATAAAAGATATCATCATCCCCTTTGGTTGCAGGGCCTTTGCGGTTAGAAGCAATGTAGCCGTAGGATGTGGTAGAATCGATAACAAAAGAAAAATCATCACGATTACTATTGATGGGTTTTCCTAAGTTTTTAGGAATACTGAATTTCATATTCACGGTATCAATGGTGCTCACATAGATATCCAAACCTCCGTAACCATAATGTCCGTTGGAAGCAAAATAGAGTTTATCTTTTATGACAAAAGGGAACATTTCCTTTCCTTCGGTATTGATTTGCTTACCGATATTTTCGGGTGTATTATATGTACCATCAGGAAAAACCTTTACCATATAAATATCCGATTCTCCTAAACCACCCGGCATATCTGAAGCAAAAAACAACCACTTACCGTTACTGGAAATGGCGGGATGCCCTACCGAATACTCATAACTACTAAAGTCAAGCTCTTTTACATTTTGCAGTTTTTCGTCTTTGATCACTCCCCTATACATGTGAAAGTTATTGACCCCTTGTTTATTGATTAAACGGTCTTTATCGTTCAATAGGTTTTTGGTGAAGTATATGGTGTCATAATTTTTACTAAAAGAGATGGCCGCTTCGTGGTAAGCAGAATTTAATTTTCCTTCCAAGAAAGGCTTTTCATTCATCAGATCTCCTGTAGAGCCATTTCTATCTGCAATATACAGATCGAGATAAGGTTGGTTGTTCCAAGAATAGGTCTTGTCGAAACTCGATGCTTTTTTACTCGCCGAATACACCACCTTATTTTTATAAAATACTGCCCCAAAGTCCGCAAACTCATTATTGCCCTCGATATTGGTCACACTATATAAAGACGTTGCAGTTTCCAAACTATCTACATAACTTTTTTGTTTGATGTATCTTTTGATCTGGTAATCGTCTGCTTTACGCTGGTAGTATTTTTTACTGTGTTTATCTGCTTCTGTATAATCCCTATTGCTTCGTAAACATTGGATATACCTGAAGTAATACTTGTCTGAAATATTATCGCCCAATGCAGCATAGACATTTTTATAATGAGGCAATGCTTTTTGAAAATCCTGTGTAAAATAATAGGCATCTCCTAAATTTTTATGGACATCAAGCGATGGGTCTTCTGCCTTTTTCATGTATTTTTCATAGTATACTATCGCATCCATGTAAGCAGTATTCTCAAAGAGTTGATCTGCTTTGTTGAGGTAACTTTGTTGAGCATAACAAAGAACGGTAAAGAAATATATAACTAGTGTAATGGTACTTTTCATAACATAGATTTTTTAGAAGAATCTTGGAGATTTCACTCGATTAGACTTGCTCTTCGGACGGTACCTTAAAATGATCTCATGAGAGCCATCATTATACTTATTGAAACTGGAAGTGGTATAATCAAAGGCATAACCTACAAAGAAGGTTTCCAGAAAATTCAAACCGGCTATCGCGCTTACCGAATCGTCCCAGCGGTAGGAAGCTCCCAAGGTAACGATTTCACCGATAAGGAAATTGGCAGAAACATCTACCGATAACGGAGAGCCACTTACAATTTTGGTTAAAAAAGCAGGTTTAAATTTTAGGTTTTCGGAAATATCAAATACATAACCCCCCGTAATAAAATAATGTAAACGATCTGCTAAAACAGCTTCTTGTATATCGTCATAGTAATCTGACTTTACAAAGTTAGGTACTGAAAAACCCAAATACCAATGCTGACTGTACAAGAACCCCCCGGCACCAAAATTGGCCGTAATCCGATCGTTGATGTTACTGTTTAACAGTACGTCGTTAGTATCGTAATAGCGTCCTTTGGTCCAGTCGATGTTAATCACATTCATTCCCGCTTTAGCTCCCAAAGCCAATTGCATATTGGCATTCAGCTGTAAGGTATAAGAAAAATTACCGTTGAGGTATAGCTCTGAAGAAGGTCCGATTTCATCATTGACAATATTCAACCCCAAGCCCATTTTGTCGTTGATTAACGGCGAGTGTAGGTTGAAGGATTGTGTTTTGGGAGCTCCATCGATACCTGCCCATTGGCTACGGTGCAATAAGCTTGCTTCAATATTTCCTGTAGAACCCGCATAAGCAGGGTTAAAAGCCATCATATTGTATATGTATTGCGTGTAATGCGGGTCTTGCTGTGCTAAAGAGGTCATGCCCGTAAACATCACAAAGGAGCATACACATATCTTTAGAAAATTATTTATTTGGGTGTTATTCATGAGAAGCATTTTTAAATATTTAGACTGAATAGTTAGTTATCGGATCAATTGTACCCATCCTTTCATCTCTTTATTTTCATCGTGTAACTTGATGACGTAGAAGTAGGTTCCTGGCGGCAACTCATCATTCCCAACAGAAGAGTTGTTAGCTATACCTCGCCAATCGTTTTGGTAATTGTTGGTACTGTAGACCATATTACCGTAACGATTGTATATTTCTAAGGTATTGTTGCTGTAGTAAGTAATACAATCTACCCTAAAGGTTTCGTTGGCGCCATCACCATTTGGTGAAAACTCGTTGTAAACTACCAGACACATGGGTTCTACTTCTGCTTCTGCTAAATTGTTATTGGCGTCTACATCTATAGGTGTCGAGGTAAGAATACTGGCTTGGTTGAGGTACTCACCTTCAAACAAAACTTTTGCCGTCAACTCCAAGGTAGCCGTTTCATTTCCTAATAAAACAGGTATCGACCACTCGCCTACAATATCATTGTAAGTACCGGTGCTTGCGGTATAAGTAACAAACTCATAACCTGAAGGTAATTTTTCATCTACCACAATAGTATTGAACGAAGCATTACTATGGTTGGTCACCGTAATCGTAAAGACGACATTTTCATCGATAATTGGAGTTTCGTTATCTACTGTTTTTTCAATGCTTAAATCGTAACAGCTAATCGTAGTCACTGTAAGTTGTGTCTGATTCTGCATCGCACAACCGTTGGTGTTTAGGTAATCAACACTAATCGTATTTTGCCCAATGACATCCCATATCACCGTGACAAAATCATCATTGGCTCCACCCCCGCTTACAATGGTACCGCCTACGACTGTCCAATTGTATTGGCTCATTCCAGCTTCAGTAGTGTAGGTCATTTGATCCTGGACACAAACATCATCAACAGGACCATTTATGATAGGCTGGGAGGCCGTATTTACATTTACGGTAATTGCCAATCTCACCGAGCTTTCACAGCCTGTTGCTGCATCGATCAGTGAAGCGTAATAGGTGGCTCCATCCTGTAGTGCAGTATTTCCCGATAAGGCTGTACCTCCAGTAGGCACATCGTAAAAAACAACATTTGTTTCATTTACTTGAAGATTGGAAATCACAGGGTTATCTGACGCACAGAAATCTTGAATGGCGTTATTGGTAGTTGGTGTTGCCACATCTATCAAGGTAATGTTTACCGCCAAACGGGTAGAACTCTCACAGCCAGTTGCCGGATTGGTTAAACTCGCATAGTAAGTCGTTGCGTTTTGCAAAGGTGTGTTGGAAGGAAGTATTGTTCCGCCTGATGCTTGAACATACCAAACCACGTTCGACTCATTTACTTGAATGTCTGATACAGTTGCATTATCGGAGGTACAAAACTCCTGCGAAGTTTGTGTTGTAGTAGGGGTTGCCACATCATCTACATTTACTTGTATCGCCAAGCGGATAGTGCTTTCGCAACCTGTTGTAGGATGGGTCAAACTTCCGTAATACATCATACCGTCTTGTAACAAGGTGGTGGATGCGATCACGTTTCCGCCCATAGCGGCATCATACCAAGTCACCCCTACTTCATTGACAAAAATATTGGCGACGGTGGGGTTATCTGCTGCGCAGAAATCTTGGGTTACATCGTTGGTGGTAGGCGTGGCCGCATCATTGATATTTACCGTTACTGCCAAACGTACCGAACTCTCACAACCACTTGCCGGATCGGTTAAACTAGCGTAATAGGTTATTCCGTTTAAAAGTGGCGTACCTGCAGGTAAAACCGAACCTCCTGTAGGTGCGCTGTACCAAACCACTCCGGTTTCGTTAACTTGTATATTGGAAATTAATGGATGATCTATTTCGCAGAAGCTCTGCATCACACTATTGGTCGTAGGGGTTGCTGCATCGTTTACCTCTACTTGCACGGCAAGTCTCACTGAACTTTCGCAACCCGTAGTAGCGTCTACCAATGCTGCATAGTAAGTCGTTCCATCCTGAAGCATGGTACTCGCTCCTAACATACCTCCTCCCGTTGGGCTATTGTACCACACTACATTCGTTTCGTTCACTTGTATATCTGAAATGATAGGTGTATCTACAGCACAAAACTCCTGCACCATAGTGTTGGTGGTAGGGGATGCTGCATCATTTACATTTACTTGTACAGCTAACCTTACCGAACTCTCACAGCCATTGGCTAAATCGGTTATACTCGCATAATAGGTCGCCCCATTTTGTAAGCTTGTATTCATAGCTACTATATTTCCATTAGTGGGAGCATTGTACCAAGTTACGTTCGGTTCGTTAACTTGAATATTTGCTACTGTGGGCGCATCCACCAAACAAAAGTTCTGTACCATATGATTGGTAGTAGGGGTTGCGGCATCATTTACATTTATCTGTACAGCCAACTTTACCGAACTCTCACAGCCATTGGTAGCATCTACCAAGGCGGCATAATAAGTCTCGTTGTCCTGTAACGCCGTGGAAGAAGTTAAAATGTTTCCATTGAGCATAGCATCGTACCAAATCACATTGGCTTCATTTACCTGAATATCGGAAATGGTAGGGTCATCTGCCGCACAAAACTCTTGAGTAGAATCATTGGTTGTTGGGGTAGCTGCATCAAATATTTCTACCTGAACAGCCAAACGGGTAGTACTTTCGCATCCTGTTGTGGCGTCTACCAAAACGGCATAATAGGTAAAGCCATCTTGTAGCATGGTACTTGGTGACACCATCGTTGTCCCTGTAGCTGAGGCATACCACACCACATTGGTTTCGTTGACCTGAATGTCAGCAATGGTAGGATGATCTACTTCGCAGAATTCCTGCATATTTGTAAGTGTCGTCGGAGTTGGTGTGTCATTTATTTGTACGGTCACTTGTAATCGTACTGAACTTTCACAGCCACTTGCCGGGTCAATCATACTTGCGTAATACGTACTCCCATTTTGCAAAGCTGTTCCTGGCAATACTATATTTCCGTTAGATGCGGCATTATACCATACAATATTTGGTTCGTTCACCTGAATAGCTGCCACCGTAGGTGCATCGGCCGCACAAAACTCCTGGTTGTTACTAGAGGTAGTTGGTGTGGCTGCGTCATTTACAATTACAAGCACCGGATAACGGCTGGTGCTCTCTGTATGGGTAGACGTGTCATAATAAGCCGCATGGTAAATGACCCCATGTTGTAAAGGTGCTGTATCTGCCAAGGGAGTTCCTCCTGTTGCATTGGCATACCAAATCATCTCAAAATTAGGATCCAAGGTAGATAAATCACCTACTGTTGGCGTGTCCACAGCACAGAAAGTTTGGGTGGATGAAGGTGGATTGATTGGAAATATATTGACTTGTATGGCTAATCGCACCGAACTCTCGCAACCTGTGGTCGCATCTACCAATACCGCAAAATAAGTATTTCCGTCCTGTAATGGTGCGCCCGAAGCAACTATACTTCCGCCCGTAAGGGCATCGTACCAAACTACATTGGTTTCGTTGACTTGTATATCTGCTACCGTTGGATTATCTCCGCTATAGAAATTTTGTATTTGACTGATGGTAGTAGGCGTAGCAACATCAAGGAGCGTTACGCTTACGGTCAATCGGGTAGCACTCTCACAACCTGTAGTAGCATCGGTCAAACTCGCGTAATAAGTGGTAGCGTCCTGTAAAGCATCTGTTGCCGCATAAGCCGTCCCTCCGGTTGCTGCATCATACCAAGTTACACTACTTTCGTTTACCTGTAAATCGGCAATCGTAGGACTATTGGCCAAACAAAATTCCTGACTCGCATCGGTGGTCGTAGGTGTGGCTGCATCTTCTATAGTTACTAAAATGGCAAGTCTTCCATTACTTTCGCAACTATTTGCCGGATTGGTATGGGCTGCATAATAGGTAGTAGCATCCTGCAATACGGTTGTTCCAGGAAGGACATTCCCACCAGTTGCCGCATCATACCATGTGATGTCAGCTTCATTGACTTGTATGTCTGCTAAAGTTGCATTTTCTGCTGTACAGAAAGATGGTGTTGTATCGTTTGTAGTAGGAGGCAACGAATTGTTGAACAATACCTGAATCGCTAAGCGCACTGAGCTTTCACAGCCTGTAGTAGGGTCTGTGAAACTCGCATAATAAGTCACGCCGTCTTGAAGCAAATCGGTAGAAGCATAAGCAGTTCCCGCAGTCAAGGCATCATACCATGTGATGTTGGTTTCATTTACTTGAAGGTCTGCGACAGTGGGGTTGGTAACACTACAAAACTCCTGTGTGGTATCACTAGCTGTAGGTGTGGGTGCATCATTTAGCGTTATAGTTACGGCCAATCTTACGGAACTTTCGCAACCTGTTACCGCGTCGGTCAGCACACCATAATAAGTAGTCGCATCCTGTAACGCATCTGTAGCCAAATAAGTCGATCCTCCAGTTGCCGCGTCATACCAAATGACATTGGCTTCATTCACCTGAATATCTGCTACGGTAGGATTGTCTACCATACAAAACTCTTGGTTCGTATCAGAAGTAGTAGGTGTAGGCGTATCCACGACAGTCAACATCACTTCTTTTAATTCGCCTGCTCTATTCTCACACCCATTTTCTGCAATTGTGCTTACAAAAACAGCAAAAGGACTATCAGCCACGGTCAACCCACTCACGGTAAGTTCTCCCGCTGCATTTATGGCGTAGCTCTTCCCATTGATGACCGCTCCATCAGTAATGGCTTGGGTTTTATTGTTATCGATATACCAATTGAAGATACCTGGTGTATTTTGTAAGGTACTGGTTACGGCTATGGAAGGCGTTAAAATAACATCACTTCCTTCACATATAGGATCACTACTTTGTGCCACATCAATATCTAAAGCCAATGGAGCTTCCAATACCGTAAAGGTGATGGGAATACGATGGGTGTTTTCACAACCATTTCTGGTTTGTGAAATATAATAAGTTACTTCGCCTGGTACTGTCTGAACTGGTGTGGTGTAGGTATTTTGAGTAGACAAACTCGTGGTACTCGTTTCCGAATCATACCAATTAATACTTATTCCTGTTGCCGGAGTAACCTCTAAGCTTACTACTTCCCCTTTACAAATTTCTTCATCTGGAGTGACAATAACAGGAGGTTCAAACATGATTGACGCCCCATAAACCCTCCAGCCACTATTGAGCACTCCTAACAAAGGCTGGTAAGTCAATCGCACACGATCAAAATTGGCTCCTGCTTCAAAAGTGACGATCGCCTCATCACCCCCACTCAATAATTTAAGCTGGATAAGGTTTCCGTCAACCACACCTCCATCATTATTGGCTGTATTTCCAGCATAAGTTTCAAATGATAAGCCCGAGATAAGGTCTACGTCAATGAGCGAACCTGCCGTCCCTACTTTTACATGCACGATATCCCCTGCGAGTCCTTGTTGTTGGAAAATAAGTTCTTGCCACACACTTCCAGTCACCGATACTGGAGCGATAAATCGGGAATAGGTATTTTCATCGCCATCTACCGCTTGGTTCGGATTGTCTACCCCACACAATATACAAATAGGAGTCGTTCCTATGGTTTGCGCATTGGCCTCATCACAGTCTAACCCTGGTGTGGGAGGCACGACGGTTATGGTCACCGTAACCGGTGTCGATTCTTGTAAACTCATGGGGTCACGTGTTACCACGGTATAGGTATAAGTGCCCGGTGTCAAGGTGGTAGGGGAATTGAATTGATTCCCTATAAACACCTCATTTCCTCCTTGGTCATACCATACAATATCCAGGTTAGGATCGGTTGTTGTCGCATTGATTTGTGCACTCTCACCTTCTGTAATGGTGATGTCTGTTGGAGAGACATCCGGTGGCAATATAGAAGTGGTAAGCACTACATTGACGCTAGTTGCAGTTGGACTGACACACGCTGCGCCAATTGCTGCTTCTACGGTATAGGCTTGAGCTACTGTCACATTGTTGATGATTAATACCGGTGTAGTATCTACCAAGTTGTTACTTGCATCATACCAACGGTAATCGATATGGCTTTCCGGATTTTGAACTTCTAAAGTCGCCGTTCCGCCACTATTTACCTGAACGGTACTTTCCACTACTGCCGGAGCACTAGGTTCGGGGTAGACATGCACCTCGACAGGAATTCTTTCGGAATAGTTGGTACAGCCAATGGTCGTTGCCGCTACATAGAAAGTGGCATCCGAGCTTAATGCAGCAGTCGTATAACCTACATTGTAAGCTGTTGTGGCTAAAAGGTTACCGCCTACCGCCGCATCAAACCAATGCAATTCATTAGCACTATCGGTTTGGGCCGTTAAGCTAGCCGTATCGTTTTCACAAATACTAATATCGTCTGCGGTAACTTCCGGAGCAGCTGGTGATTTTCTCACTCCGTACACACGCACTTGTTTGGTCAAATTGAGTTGCACCAAAGAAGACAAGGTTATCCTTACCCTGTCAAAAGAAGTATTGGGTGTAAAAGGAACATCTACAACTTGACCACTTTGCAACAAACCTAATAGGTCTAAATTTAATAATGACAAATCCCCTGCAGTATAAACCACTTGATCATCTAATAAAGCTTGAATGCGTATTCCATCTGCTAAACCCAGATTCAATAAAGCTGGGTCGGTAAGCTGCATCTTGATATGAAACTGATCGGTGGGCAAGGACGCATCCTTAAAATATACTGTTTGACTTATCGTACCAGCAACCGTCAATAAACCTAGACTAATCTCAGAATAACTGTTCGCATCATTGTCGATCACATGTTCAGGATTGTCGACACCTGCCGCACCTAGTCCCAAAGCATCAATCGTTCCACCTGTTCCCGTAAAAGAAGTAGCAAAAGCGTTTTCACAAGTATCTGTACCAGAGAAGTAATAGGCTTCATACACCTCCATACTATTAGTGACCCCCAACAGTAAGGCATTGGTCACATCTTCTATATAGATACGATCATAACTCACATTTGGAGTGATTGCCAGTAAATATTCGCCATTATCGTTTACGATAAGTCGCAAATCATCATCTTCAAACCCTGAACTGCTTGAATCTGACAACACAGTTACAGCGCCCAGTCTAGCCTCCACATTAAAATAATGATTACCTAAAACAAGACTGCCCAATACATCCGCTAGTTCTCCTCCAAGATTCCCACCAATAAGTGCACTCAATAAATCTTGATCAAAGTCTATTTTTACATAAGTTGTAGTCCCTGCTGGCAAGGCTGCAGGATAGGTAAGTTCTAATTCCCCAGTATAATCCCCGATACCCAACATGACACCTCCATAAGACTCTAAAGTCGCATAGCCTGCAGGCGTTAACGCATCAGAAGCATTACTCACATGCGATTGTAAGGTGACCGAAGTGACATGGTTTTTTGTGATCTGGGCGTTACCAGTAGCGTAACCAAACAAAAAGGGAAGACAGAAAACCAATTGCACCCATTTTTGCGTAAGTGTTTTAAAGTAATAGTTTTTCATAATTTTTCAGTTAGGGATTGTTACTATAGGGTTAACCGTTTAATTATCAGATGTAATACCTTAACATAAGATTAACTCCCAAACAATGTTAAATTTCAATAATAAAATCATAAAACTATAGGTAGGCACTTGTTTATAGCCAAAATCTGCCGTAAATTAATACTTGAATAAAAAAATTCATTTTTTCAAAAGACCCTCAATCTTAAAGGGCTTGAAAAAGTTATTTTTGCATTTGAAAAATTTATAACACAATTAGGCTTACACCTATAATTAATATCAACGAATAATTAAAATTCCGTTTATCGAAACAATTAACACTTTATCATTGCATAACAAATATATGACACAAAATGCGAACAAAAAAAATAATATGTTACTAAATGCGAATGACATTGTTAAAAAAATGAAAACCGCATTAAAAGTGACATCCAATAAACAATTGGCTGAAAAGCTGGGTGTAAAACCAAACACGATCTCTTCTTGGAAACAAAGAGACAGTGTAGATTATAAACTTCTCATGGACACCGCTATCAAGTACAACATCAACCTGGATGCTATCTTTACCGATAATTTCTATGATGATAAAAACAAAAACAAGCTGGCAACCCCTTTTATTTCAGCACCATACATCCATCAATACACCATAGGGTTAATTAGCGATCTCTCTGTATTTCCTTGCGTTTATTTTACAAAAGTAGATACGCCTACCCGAATATTTCAAGTGCCCAGCAACAATATGGAGCCCTTGATACACCAAAATGCCTTTGTCGCATGCCAATATATTGCCCCCGAAAAGCTATATGAAAATGCCTTAGTCGTTTTTATAAGTCGGAAAAAGGGATTTTTTATAAATCGCATATCGCGAATTTTTGAAGATCATGTAGTTCTAGAAAATGAAAAATACAATCCAATGTTAAATGATAGGTACCTGAAGTTTCATTTAAAAGATGCTGATGAAACATGGGTGATTGACACCGTTGGCTACATGATTAATAATAGTAAAGTCTGGGAGTGGAATTTTGACTGATCTATTTAATGTCACCCCTTTAATATTTACTGTATCTCACTTCCAATCATTTCTCAGGTTTAGATGTAACCAGTCATTAACCTCTATCGCAAAAAATTTTACATTTCAGGGAATTGACTTAAGAACGAGCAATCGAATTAAATGGTGCTTTATTCAAAGGCTTCTCCACCTCTTCTTTGTCAAAAAGAATATTTAAAGCAGAAGAAACTTTTACATCTACGGTAAGAAACACAGCGTTCGTACTTCCTTGATTGATGATTTCGGGAGTGCATTTAGTTAACCAACATTCCCCTGCTACCATACGGCCGGTTTTATTAAACGCACTTATTTTTGTGAGAGAATTGGTGATGATAGGCACATACAGCCTTGCGTTTCCTGTAAAGAAAGTAGCTTCTGCCAAGCTTAGCTCCTTCTTATCGCTAAAAGGTTCCCATCGCAGCAAGCGTACCTCACTTATCTCACAATCTAAACTTTCCAATACTTTTTGAAAATAAGGAGATTGAGCAAGTAGTTTTGTATTACGGTATAAAGCACCATCATCGCCTGTGGCTAGAAAGTGAAATTTAGAAATCATAGCCCGCAAAGGAAGCTGACTCCACTTCCCATAAGCATACATATTAAAATAATTTCCCCAATTTCTTACAATGTTATTGAAATCTCTTTGTAGTAAAGCAGCTTCAAATTTTAAAGGTAGTAGATGCATGGTTTTATTTTTTTGTAATTTTAACCTATTCATTTCTTCCTACGCATGTTTCTTCAGCAGCATCGATTGGAGTTACCGAATCTCTTGAGAACACCGTATACGTATAAGCCGACTCATCTCTACACGAAATCAAAGAAATCCCTATACCTAACAACCACCCAATGACTAGGGTTTTATACCGTATGTTTTTTTGACGGTGCACCTCTTCTAAAAACTTCAAACATTTTTTTATACCGCAAAAAAAATTCTTACATCGCATTGGTTATATAGTCGTTATGTTTTAACTTCGCGTGGTGCGACTTTATATCAAAAGTAAAAAATACTATCGGTAAAAATACCCGTAAAAATACCTGTTTTTTCGATGAATTACCTAAATCATTTCGCATTACGTATCATATAAAACCAAATAACCATGGCACAAAACACGAACACCATCAGTCTATCAACCGCTCAAGCTTGGGCTGAAAAATGGAGAAAAGTAGAAGGAACGTATAATGCTCATCATGAGCTAAAAGCTTTTTTAATTCCCAAAGCTGATTTGATAAGATTATTAGAAGAAGAGGTTGATGCGGTGCGCGCCTACATCGGGGTAGACAGTCATGAGGTAGAAAAACTAATGCTAGTAGGCACCCGTCTAAATGAAGAATCAGGGGTATACGAAGACATGTTACCCGATAGTACTCCTTCTGGAAACATTTATGATTTTACCGAACCATGCCCGCCACAATGCGACCCTGAAAGTTCGTTAAATAACCTCGACTAAAATCAATTTTATTTTCTAAAATACATGCTGTATTACATTGGGCAATTCCTCTTGTTGGTAAATGTTGTACTTTACGGAGCACGACTTTCAGGAAAAGGGAAAGCTTACCGGTTTTTTTGGAGCTACTTGTTGGCTATTTTTTGTCTGCAATTGGTCATGAAGGCCTATTCCTCGCAAAGCATCAATAACCATTTTTTATCTACTTATTATCTTTTCTTACAGTTTGGGCTGCTCAGCGCTTTTTTCTATGACCTTTTTGTTCCCATCAAAAGAAAAATCAGTAGACTAGTCTCTTATCTTTCCTTGGCTGTCGTTTTAGGTTTATTGATTCAATACCTCATTCACCCCGAACAGTACTATACTTTTAACAGTCTTGGTTTTTTAGTGACTACGGTGGTACTCATCACTTATACCGTTTTGTATTTATACGAAATGCTCTCCCAAAAACTACCTTTTTATGTGGTTTGTATCGGATTGTTTATTTATTTGATAAGCAGTTCGTTGATTTTTGTCTCAGCTACTTCACTTATTGCGTTAAATAATAAAATCAACACTTTAATTTGGGATATCAATGCTTTGCTGTTTATGGTCTATCAACTTTTAATTTTATGGGAATGGAAACAGAGTTTCTTTCAGAAGAAAACGGGATAAGTCTAGTGGTTTTAGGCGGCATATCCTTTATGTTTCTTGTAGGGATGCTCTTGCTGCTCTTTTTTTACTTCTCCAAAAAGAAAATCGTACAAAAAGAACTGGAGAAAAAAAACCTAGAACTTACCCATCAGAAGAACTTGTTGGAAGCCACCCTCGAAACCCAGGAAAAAGAACGTCAACGTATCGCTCGCGATTTGCATGATGATATCAGTTCCAAACTAAATATGGTTTCCTTGCATTCCGATTTGCTTTTAACAGGCAATTTAGCTGAAAGCGAACAAAAAGAAGCCCTGGAAACTATCTTAAGCCTCTCGGGAAAAGCCCTTGAAAATTCACGCCATATTGCACACGATCTTTTTCCGCCCGTGTTGGAAAAATTTGGATTGGATGCCGCCATAGAAGAATTGTGTAGTGAATTCAGCGGGCATGGCACACAAATAAGCTACCACAACCAAAGCCTTTTTGATGAAACCCAAAAGTCCAAAAATTTACATGTTTTTCGGATTTTACAAGAGTTGATCCACAACTCGATTAAACATGGAAGCGCTAGTCATATCCAATTGCATATAGAAGACAGAAAAGACAAAAAATACTTTCATTATCAAGACAACGGGAAAGGATTTCAAATAGAAGACAAGCAAAACCATAAGGGTTTAGGGATGAAAAACATAGACAGCAGAATTCAATTCCTTCAAGGAAGTCTCTTTATTCATTCTGAACTTGGCAAAGGAACGACCGTAATATTCACTTTTTAACTATGAAAGAAAAAATCAGAATAGCTTTGGCCGATGACGAAGATTTATTCCGTAAAGGGATTGCCGCTCTTATAGAGAAAGAAGCCGATTTAAAAGTCGTTTATGAAGCAGAAAGTGGAAAAGAAATCCTCCAATATTTAAAAAAGACAACGCTTCTTCCCGAAGTCATTTTAATGGACCTGAACATGGAAGAAATAAATGGTGTTGAGGCCACTAAAGCGGTGGTAGAAAACTATCCTTCCATTAAAATCATCGCCTTGACCAGCTACGATTCCCAAGTATTTATCAAACATATGCTCGCGATTGGTGTTGCAGCTTATGTGGTTAAAAATACGACCTCTAAAGCGCTTATCAACATCATTAAACAAGTAGCTTCCAACGGATTTTATTATTCCCCTAAAGTGTTAAGTGTACTACAGGAAAAATCAAGCCTTTCGCGAAAAAACAGACTAATTTCCTTCAAAGAACCTTTAACTCATCGTGAAAAAGAAGTGTTGCTACTGATCTGTCAGCAATACAGTACCAAAGAAATTGCAGAAAGGCTTTTTATCAACCATAGAACCGTAGAAGGCCATCGCAATAATTTATTACAAAAAACGGGATCCAAAAATACCGTAGGTCTTATTATTTATGCCATACAAGAAGACTTGATTCCCTTAGAAGATATCTTGAAAAATAGTTAACTCCCTTTATAAAGCTTCCTTCCATCGGTGACTTCGACTGCCTCGGTCACCCATCCACATTGCCTTCTGTTTACCTCTTCAGCGTAAAGTGTGAACGGAACTCCCTCAACCGCCCATTGTTGCGGTCTTTGTACTTCACCACAAACCAATAATCGTTCGAAGGCATCTGTTTGCCGTTGTACGTGCCATCCCAACCCGATTTGAAAGGCCGGATCTCTACCAGGAACTTTCCATAACGGTCGAATATCAGGACCGTTGCCGAAGGATCTTCCCTTAAACTCTTGATGTTCCACAGATCATTGGTTCCATCGGTATTGGGCGTAAAGAATTTTGGATAGTTGATCACCGTCGCTTCAATGCTTTTGACACCACAACCGTCAAGCGTTCTGATCTCTATCATGTACGTAGCACTTTTACCAATGACCGTGAATATAGGACTGTCTTGAAAAACACCTCCCTGCATGCGGTATTGATAATCGCCATTGCCCTCTACGTGTACCGTGATGGTTTGTTGGTCATGGAAATCTTCGCTTACCGTGGCATAGGCATCTATGATCGTACTTCCTTGGCTTACCTCAGCTTCTACGGGCAAGGAAGTGCATCCTGTGGCTATCTCTGTTACCTCTACCCTATACATTCCCAACTCACTTAGGCTTATCTGATTGGAAGTTTGCCCTAACAAAGTCCCATTATGCCACCAAACCGCTGTATGGGTTTGGTCGGAATAGCCTGTATCCAAGAATGCAGGTTGAAGTATAGCTCCATCCGCATCAAAACAGATAAAGGCATCGGCCAGTTCGGGTTCGGGAAGCGGGAGCACTTCGATCATCCTGGAAAAGGTATATTCGCACTGCTCCACTTCTACCTGGTAATATACGGCAACAGTCCCTTGGGCTTGGGCCGTAAAAACACCTTGGGAAGAAATCGTGGCGCCCAACCCATTTGCTTCGACCGTCCACGTCCCTCCCGGAACAGAAGCTGAAAAGGCAACCGATGATCCCGCGCATATTTCCGGAGGACTTTCCAATTGTACCTGTAGGCCTTTTAGTTCCACCTGTAATACCTGCGGTGCGGCCACGCATGAGGTGGTGGTGTCGTATTCCTGTACCAACAGGGTATAAAAACCTGCCGGAGTAGCTGCCCAATCTACGGTGACCTGGTTTCCCGAGGGGGTTTCCTCCGTGATGGTTCCTTGAAACCCTGGCTCTAAAACACTCCATTCATAATACGAATTGGTGGATCCTAACCCATTGTTTTCGTGAGTATCTACTGCATAATTTTTTATGGCTTGACCACAAATATGCTGAATCGATTGGGTTTGTTGTGCCCAATTTAGATGACTAAAAAAAATAAAAAATACACACCCCATCAAACATAAGTTGGGCTTTAAATGCTGAAGAAGCATGTATTTTTTATGGAAGTTCACCTAGTTGTTTTTTAATTAAAACTAATCGGTGAAGTTACTGGAGCGGTTGGTGACGCGTTGATGGTTTCCGCTATCGGAGTCGACTCACAATTGGCGCTGGTGTCTCTTACAATGACATCATAGTTTCCTGGAGTTAAGCCTGTAAACAGTGGAGACGATTGCCAAGTAACTCCTCCATCGATACTGTATTCTATATTTGCTCCAGTGGGTGTATTCACAGTAATACTTCCCGTGGTTTCACCACAATCAGGTTGTATGACCGTACTTACTGCATCTGCAGGTACGATAGGCGCAGGATTGATGGTTACCGTAATCGTGGTTTCACAGCCATCGGCGTTTTGTACCGTTAAATCGTAATCGCCCGGAGCTAGATGGGTGTAATTTAGGTTGGTGGTGTAAGCACCACCGTCTAGGCTATAAGTTAAATCGGGATCGTTTTCATCTTGTACTTCAAAGGAACCGGTGGTTTCACCACATCCTGGGTGTACCGTATTGACAATAACAGGTGCATCTGGAGTCACCAGTAATGGGTTTACGGTTACTTGTGCACTTTCTGTATCACAGCCATTGGCATTTTGTACCATGATCGTGTAATCTCCAGGAGCCATATCTGTAAATGCCCCTGTCGTTTGCCATGTAGCACCTCCATCGATACTGTATTCCAGACCCGTATCGGTATTGGTCACTGTAATGGTTCCTCCATTGTCCCCACAGGCGGGTTGGGTAACACTTAATATTGGAGGTGCTGGCGCTTCTAATATTTCTATCGTAATGTCTACAGGCAAACCTTCACAACCGTCGGCATTGGTTTCGATCACTTGCAAGGTGTAAGTTCCCACAGGCGTGTTACCCCAATCGATAACAATTTGGTGGGTAGGATTACCGGTAATTGTTCCTGCAAAACCAGGCTCTAGGATTTGCCAATCGTAGGTATTTCCGGGGTTATTAGTGACCGAATATTGCTCGGTTACCCCTTCACATAATTGTTGATCTGGAGTTTGTGCTGCTCCGTTTAAAGGGCAAAAAAGGGTCATCAGCAAGAGAAAAGGAATAAGTAAAGCTTTTTTCATTTTGGATATTTTTAGAGGTTTTTATTTGTCTTAATTGTAATTGATGTTAGGGGTTTGGGGTAAAGGTATGACCGTTAATGCTACGGGTATGGTTTCTACCGTTGCACAAGCCGTTTTGGTGATGACACAACGGTAGAGGTTGTTATTAAAATTTGTCGGAATATCTTGAATTTGTAGGATTGCTGTATCGACACCACTATAATTGAAATCGTTGCTTAAGTTTGTCCAGGTTCCAAAACCGCCAACATTTACTTGCCATTGAAATGTCGAGCCAACCGCAGGGTTTTCAATCGCGATAGTCCAAGCATTTCCTTCACATAAAGTTTTATCTGGAAAGGATACTGCCTCCGGACATTCGGGTGTAATGACAGCATATAGGCTAAAATCATCTATGATATACAGTCCATTTCCGTTTCCGTTGATTTTAATCTCTATGGTCACCGTTCCTGAGAACGGAGGTAATGGCGGGTTGGCTAATTTTGGAGTCGTGCTGATAAAATCCCCATCTGGTTGCGTATCTCCAGAATCTACAGAATTTCCATTAATTTTCATTTCCCATCCTGCATTGGCTTGGTTTTTTTCCCTCCAAAAATTATAGGCATCGATTTGGATTTCATAACCCGGTGCAATTGTTAAGGTTAAAAAATAAGAAAAAGAACCGTTGAGATTTAAGCCCATCCCTACCGAGTTATTGTAGCCTACTTCATCGGTGAAATTGGTATTGCTAGAGTTGGTCCAACTCGAAGAACTAATATAAGGGTGTGTGGTTGGACTTCCCGTATACCCATTGGTCGGAAAACTATTGGCCTCAAAGTCATTAAAATAAACGACTTGCTGTGCTTGAGCCTTCAACCCAAGCACTAGTAGTAGGAACATCCAACATAGAAAAGGGTAATTTTTCAATTCAATACTTTATCGACGAAATACATTTATTTACGCCAAAAGTACATGATATATGTTAATTAAAAAACAATACTTATTAACATTTTGTTAGGAAAAGTCGTAAGGTTGTTACTTCCTATAATTAGCAATTATACTATACCTCTTGCTTCTTAGTATTGCACCGCATTTTACGCTATAGCAAAAGTATCGTTCGCCTCTATCAACCCTATAGCTTACCCACTGCTAACGCGATACTGGTTCGATGCTAGCCCGTAAAAAGTCCTGAAGACCTCTATTGAGGAGCTTGTTTTTAACCATAACTTAATGATCATAAAGAGCACAGAAAGGGTATAAAAGTTAAAGTGTACATAATTCTAGTGAGGTAATTTATCCTTTATCAAACCATATAAAAATGTCCCAACTATTGCTCCAACAATCACAATTAGTATAGAGAAATAGCCTGACCCTGCAAGCACATACATCGGTCCTGGACAAGCCCCTGTTAACGCCCAGCCCAAGCCGAAAAGAATGCCGCCAAAAAGGTATCGTTTCCAGCCTTTATCTTTGGGATTCAAGCTCATCTCACTACCATCCAAAGGCTTAATAGACGCTCTTTTTAAGATTTGAACTCCAATCATTCCAATGACTAAAGCAGAACCTATGATCCCGTACATATGAAAACTGCCAAACTGAAACATTTCATATATACGAAACCAAGATGCAGCTTCTGACTTATACATTATTATTCCGAAGAAAACTCCAATGACTAAATATGTGATATAACGCATGGTCTAAAAGATTAAAGGATACAAAAAATGAATCATAATAAGGCCACCCACAAAAAAGCCCAACACCGCTATCAATGAAGGCAACTGGAGATTACTCAGTCCAGATATAGCATGACCCGAGGTACACCCCCCCGCATAGCGCGCACCAAAACCCACCAATAAACCCCCAAGTAATAGCACACCCAAGATCTGCGGGTCACCAAGTGCTTCTGAGCTAAAAATTTCAGGTGGTAAATAAGTATCTCCTGCACTCTTCAGGTTATAATCGCTAGCCAATTGCTTTGCTACCTGAGGGTTGATTTCTACGGTATTGTCGCTCAGGTAATTTGCAGCGATAAAACCGCCAATTACTGCTCCTAAGACCACCATAAGATTCCAACGTTCTGACCTCCAATCAAATTTAAAAAAATCTGAGGCTTTTCCTGCACCCATTGCGGCACAAGCCGTACGTAAATTTGATGACATCCCAAATTGTTTTCCTATAAGTAACAAAACAAACATGATGAGGGCAATCAGTGGTCCAGAAACATACCAAGGCCATGGCTCATATATCCAATTCATAGTTAATATTTTAATTGCAAAAATGACACTTTTCCAAAAGCAACACGGTAACAAGTGTTACATATTTGAAATTTTATGAATTATTGTCACCCCTTTCCTTACAACAACAATGGTTCTGTAAGGAAGGAAAACATATACTAATCCTTGAGGTTCATCGAAAGTTATGGTAAAAGTAGCCTGTATTCGGTCAAGAACTTTAGTTTCTAAAGCCTTTGTAGTAATTGTTATAATGGTTTATAGAAAAACTATTTTTTTATATTATTTGTATTACTTACAATTCATAAAAATTTATTGAATTGGTTTTGGCTTTTTTATGAATATATAATTATTTCTTTATATTGGAAAAATAAGAGTATTGTAACAAAGGTTACCTTATAAACCTCACTAAAGGTCTACTTTTGACCCCTATATGACATATAAGACTTACATAGCATTGACGCTTGCGTTTATTTTTTCGGTAAAATTTTTAGCCGTAGATGCTAATGGACTAAATTTTCTAAGTAACAGTGGCATAACCTTTGTAAAGCCATTTTGCAAAAAGAAAAATACCCCTAAAATAATTAGTGGCACAAAAGATTTTTTATTTTCACAAATAGACCATTCATTTTCGCAAAAATTGGTGTTAAATAGTTTTTGTAATCCACAGTTACAATTAAAAATCTTTGGATGGGAAACTGGAATTTATAAACTCACTTCCATTTATAATTCTTTCATTACTACAACACTTAATTATCGTTATCTAGAGAAGGATTCTCCACCTCCACGGTTGGCATAATTCTTCGAACAAATTTTAGAGTCGGTGTATATACAAATAATACCTGTAACAAAATGATATAGGTCGACAAACTATACAAATAGAAGCACCACTCAACATTAATTACCATATTAAATTTAATTCAATGGAGACGAAAATTTTAATAAGCCGTCGTTCCATACAGCTTTTACGCGTATTGGTTAGCGGCATATTTCTCGTAGCAGGTTTTAACCATCTACTCAATGTAGAGAAAACTGCCCAGCGTATAGAGGAGGCAAGCTTTAAGGGCATCGCACTTTTCTTTGGCGAACCTGAATGGCTTATAATTCTATCGGGAATTGCAATGCTTGTAGCTGGCTTTCTTTTCCTAATAGGTTATAAGACCAAATGGGCGGCAATTGTATTAATGGCGGTATTAATCCCCATCACATTAACTATTCAAGTGGGCCAGATAACTACACTTGGACCACTATTTAAAAACATAGCAATTTTCGGTGGACTTCTTTTTTTTGCATTGAACGACACCCGTAAACTTTTAAAATAAATACAAATGAAAACATACATCTTTAGTTCAGTAATTTTAATATTAACCCTTTTTAGTACAGCTGATATCCAGGCGCAACAAATTGACCACAGCAAAAACAATTATGTGGTACTGACCAAAAAAGTGCCTCAATTACAGCCCATAATTCTTACGGCTGAAGCCCTTAAGGATGAAGAAGGCGATGCCTTTGGCGATTTTCAAGTCATCATCTGTGGCAAGGAAATAGGCGACATCACCGATACCGAAAAAATAAGTGACTTCATCACAAAAGCTGAAAAAGCAGGTGTGAAAATAATCGCCTGTGGTTTTTCCCTCAATAAGTTTAAAGTAGACAAGACCAAAGTCCCTAAGGAAATTGAGATTGTTGAGAACGGAATTCTTTACAACTTTCAGCTCCAGAAAAAAGGCTATAAAAGTATAAGTTTATAACTATGATATCATTTAAAAAATATCTTGTAAAGACTTTTTTAGTAATGGGAATAGTCTTCGGAATTATTTCCTGTAAAACGGAAAAATCAAATGCAATGGAAAATAATGATTCAGCTAAAGATACTTTGCGTATTACGATATTACAGACAGCCGATATACACGGACAATTGGACACCCATCCTGAATTATTTTGGGAAAATGAAAAGGTAGTATTTAAAAACCGTGGTGGTCTCGCCAATATCAAAACCCTTTTTGAACGGGAACGAAAGAAAAACCCAAATAGAACGATTATCGTGGATGGTGGCGACCTTATTCAAGGTAGCGGTTACACTGCTTTATCAAAAGGAAAAGTGATGACTGATATCATCAAAAATATGGGCTATGATGTCATCATTCCCGGCAATTGGGAAGTGGTTTACGGTAAAGATATAATGATGGATGTAATGAAAGGGTACGACACACAGGTTATTGTCCAGAATATGTATCACGATGATAATGAAGAACCTTTATTTCCAGCGTCTTGGGTTAAGGAAATCGAAGGAATTCGCATAGGATTTATAGGCATTAATGACCCAGATGTTCCCATTAGACAAAACCCCATTTTTAGTAAGGGAATAAGTTTTAGTGGAGTAGACGATAATCTCAAGACAATGGTGGACGATTTTAAGATCAAGAAAAAAATAGATGTCTTGTTTTTAGTAACTCATCTTGGAATTTTCAAGCAAGTTGAGCTTGCCAATAATTCTATAGCAGAACACGCAGATTATATATTGGGTAATGACACGCACGAACGTGTGCGCAAACCCATACAAGGCAAATACGCAAAGGTTACTGAACCTGGGGCTTTTGGTTCTTTTGTAGGTAAATTGACTCTCCATTTAGTTGATGGAAAACTGGTTGACGATGATTATGAACTCATTGATGTTGACCCAGAAGTTTTTCCAGCCAATGAAAAAATACAGGCGCTTGTGGATAAGGCAAAAGCACCTTATAAAAACCATTTGGAAACCGTGATTGGTTATACCGAGACACCGCTTTATCGCTACCTAACTGTAGAAAACCCAATGGACAATATGATTACCGATGCCACTCGCTGGAAGACGGGTGCAGATATTTCCATTTCAAACGGTTTTCGGTTTGGCAACCCAATTGTACCTCAAGATGGAAAACCTGCACCTATTACTAGAGCCAATCTGTGGAACTTGCTTCCTGTAAACGAAAAAGTAAAGACAGGAAAAGCAACAGGCAAACAAATAAAGAGCTGGTTGGAAAAAGAAATGCATAATGCCTTTGCCCAAAACCCAACTGAACGTTTTGGCGGTTGGTTAGTGCGATTTTCAGGAATGAAGGTCGACTTCAATAGCCAAAATGAAAAGGGCAAACGAGTCCATAGCATAACCGTAAACGGCGAGCCGATGCAAGATGAAAAATATTACAGCATCTCTGCTTGTGTGCGTCCAGGTGACCCACTTGATAATTTGTGCAGGATGCCCAATGTGAAGGATGTTGAAGTAAAGGATTACACCATTCACGATGTGGTGGAAGAATATTTAAAAGAAAACTCGCCAGTATCGCCAACATTAGAAGGAAGGGCCTATTGCGAATATCTTGGCGAATATTCCTTTTCAACTGTTCCCCAAACCGATTATAAATTTCAATAAAAAATAAGAATATGGAAAATAAGAAAAAGAAAACTTTATTTCAGTATGGTATTTTTGCTGTGGTGGTAATTTTCTTTTATGCAACCGGAGTACATAGCGAAGTTATTGGTTTAGCACAGCGTGGTTTATTGGCAACTGGATTAATGAACCCTGATGTCGAAGAGATTGCCCAGAATACTGGTGTTGAAAATAAAAATATAGCAAAAGCAGATTACAATTTGGATTTAATAGACAAGGACGGTAATGCTGTATCTCTCAAAAAATTCAAGGGAAAAGTCATATTTCTAAACTTTTGGGCAACTTGGTGTCCACCTTGCTTAGCCGAAATGCCAAGCATAGAAAAATTACACGAAGAAATGGGCAATGAGGTTGCTTTTGTAATGCTCTCTTTTGACAATAACTTTGATACCGCTAAAGATTATGTTAAGCGTAAAGAATTTGATTTGCCCCTATATTCTGTGGCTAGTAATATTCCTGATATGTATGATTCAAATGCCCTACCTACAACTTATATAATTGATGCGAAAGGAAATCTTGCCTTGACACATCAAGGGATGGCAGATTATAGTGACCCAGAATTCAAAAACTTTCTTAATAGTTTAAAGTAAACTTTTATTTTGAAAGAAAAAACCGCACTGTTTAATTCATACAATGCGGTTTTTGTCTTTAAAAAGTTATAATCCCTATTTTATTGCCACAAATCGAATGACTTCGGCTTTTCCCTGATGATGATTGCCTTCGGAAAGCTCAATGTTTCTTCTTTTAATAATTTAAAGTCGAGTTGTGGGAATTCTGTTTTATTTCCTCAATGGAAAATAACATCGCTTCACTTTGGACCACCAGAAGCATTTCCAAATTGTACTTTAAAAAAATCATTTGGCTATATACCATAAATATATTTCTCGTTGCTGAAGCGTTGGTCCCAAAATGATGTGGGATATTCTTTCATAAAAATCTTCTTGTTTACTTTTGATATAGTTTGTATTCAGGAAATAATTGCGAAAGCAAGCGTTCTTCATACCTCGATTTAAAATAGAAAAGGGTGCTTAAAATTAACACAATTAACAGTTTATATAATGATTCCATATATAGTACATAACCTAGAACAGACGAGATTAAAGTGGTATAGATGGAATGTCTTGCAATTGCAAAAGCACCGTTTGTGATAAGTTTGCCTCTGAAAACAGGCGTGGGAAATGGCGAGAGTTTTGTGTTGAATTGTAGCAAGGCTATTAAACCCAAAACCGCACCTACGACTAAAACTACCAAACCCAAATAGCGTAACCATTCGGGCAAGTTCATTTTAAAATTTTCTACTCGAAAAAAGTAAGCCACAAAAAGCACCAATTGAACACCTACATAAAGATAATCCTTGTATTTAAGTGTACTGCCACTCACTATTCCACAGGTAAATATAAAGTTGCCTTTTGCAATACCGAGCTGTCCAAATGTCCCATTTTTGACCTGTCTTTAGTAATTAAATGCAGGTGCATAAACGTATCGTGATGGGTAAAAACGCTTTGATGCTCTGTTGAAAAGAAACCTACAATATCCACAGGTTCATCCTTTAGCATATAGTTTATTTGCCCAACGTGTGCTTCTTGGGGCGAAGTTACTTTAGAACCCGGCGGAAGGTTTTGGATATGGATGGTGGCCTCGCTTACTGAACCTGAAACTTTAAAGGCAAAAGGCCTTTTCATCGATTTTGACTGTTCGTCTATAAAGTTTTCCAGGGCTTTTAAATCATTTATCGTTATAGGAACTTCTACTGCTTTCCATTCTTCTACATTGGCATATACGAAAAAAGGTGCACTTGTTTCATAGGTTTCCTGGACGGTCATAGTCGAGTCGGATGTTACTTTTGACACATAATTCGTTCCATCTATAATGAGGAGTTCGCCTGTGAGCTGGGTTTGCGGTCCTAAACCATACAGCCCTTTTCTATCAGAAAGGGTATCCAGGTCAATCTTGCTATCTAATTCTCCTTTCCACATTGCATCTTTCATCGCACCTACAATTTGAACGTCTGCATACGTTTGTACTGATTCTTTCGTATTTTCTGAATTTTTACAGCTCGAAACAACCAATAGAAGCAATAATACATTAGATTTAAATATCGTGTATTTCATTAATCCTTAAATTGTTCTACTTCATCACTTAAATCATAAACGGTGGCACCATTCAGTTCTTTCTGAAGGATACTGCTTCCGGCGGCACTTCTATACCCACCGGCGCAATGCACAACAATTGGCTTGTCGGTTGGGATTTTGTTTGCTGTTTCCCGAAGTTCATTGAGCGGATGCGAAATAGCACTATCAAAAAATTTGCCTTCTTCTACTTCGCTTGTATTTCGGATATCTACAATGGTGTATTTATCTGGATTTTGTTTGAAGTCTGCTAAATCTAATTTTTCAGTTTTAACCAAATACTCATCAGAAAGAGTAATCACTTTATTAAGCAATTTTTCGTAACCAATTTTTGCCACACGGTGCAACAATGCCTCTTTGTTTTTTTTGTCGTCGATAACCAAGGTGAAAGTTTCCTCAGGTTTAACAATGGAACCCAACCAGGTTTCAAATTTCGCGTTTTCAGAAACGGCTTGTATGTTGAAACTTCCTTTTAAATGCCCTTTTTTGAAGGTAGCTTCATCACGCATATCTACTATTAAACCTTCAGCCTGTGAATTTTCAGAAAATGGGATTTTATTAATGGAGGGTTTTAAATCATCAGCACCCGTCTTATTAGTATCGACATCAAAACCAAAATAATGCGGAATGAAGGGTTGCCCATCAAGAATTGTATTCATGAATTCCTCCTTCGATTGCTTTTTGAAGGCCCAGTTACCCATACGTTCATTTCCGAGTGTGCTACTATTGGCTTCACTTAAATTCTTTCCGCAGAGTGAACCTGCACCATGGGCGGGATATACCAAAGCGTCATCCGGCAAGTCCGTAAACTTGTTTTGAATTGTATGATACATCATTGCAGCCAGTTCCTCCCTTTTTGCTTTCATATTACCTGCCTTTTCTCGTAAATCGGGACGTCCCACATCGCCAATAAAAAGCGTATCTCCTGTAAAGAGCGCCGTTTCATTTCCTTCGGTAGCTACTATGGTAATACTGTCTGGCGAGTGACCTGGGGTATTGATTGCCTTGAGAATCACATTTCCCAATTGGATGTTATCTCCTTCATCAAACGTAGTGTGTGGATAGTCTGCACCCAATTTTTCACTATTGTAAATGGTGGCACCCGTTTTCTTGTGAATCTCTAAATGGGAGCTCACAAAATCTGCGTGCGGGTGGGTCTCTATTATTGCTACAATTTCTGCATTGTTAGCTTTGGCAAAAGCGTAATACTGTTCGGGATTGCGCTCTGGGTCTATAACTGCAACTTTTCCTTTACTTTCGATGGCATAGGAATAGTGAGCCAATGGTTTGTATTCGAATTGTTTGATGTTCATCTTAATTAAATTTTTTGTAAAAATAAAAAACTTTATACCCCATGCTTGTAACCTTAGATACAGAACTACAATTTTTCAGTATGGTTTAGTAGTGCGATTACTCAGCTGGTTAAAAGTAAAATAATTGCCCGTGGCAAAAGCACCTCAGCTATTACTTGAATTGAAAGCAATGTACTAAAAGAAAAATAAATTGAGAAGTATGTTAAAATACCCTCTACAAGTCCTTTATGAAGCCCCGTTGTTTCTCGCTTCAACATGGTGTTTTACAAGACATATACATGTAACGAAAGCATTACCCACCCATAGAAATTATTGTTTGACCAAGTATCTCCAGCATCCTCAAAATGAATATGCGATGCTATCGAGCTACTATTTCAGCATGTTTGCTATTTACTCAACTCTTTGTAAATAATAAAAATACCCATTACCAACACAAACCACCCAAATGCCTTCTTCAGTTTTTTACCATCTACAAATTTATTAAGCCATACTCCTATGAAGATCCCTATGATAGAAATACCTGTAAATAGTAGCAGAAATGGCCAATCGATTTCAAGATTTTGAATGTCCCCTACAAAACCTATGAGTGATTTAACCGCTATGATTAATAATGAGGTGGCGACAGCCTTCTTCATAGGTAATTTTGCCAACAATACCAAAGCTGGAATAATCAAAAAACCACCGCCAGCACCTACTATTCCTGTAATGGCTCCCACGACAACGCCCTCAATTACGATCACCGGATAATTGTATTGGACTTCTTTTTCTTCCAGATGGTTTGCGCTTTTATTTCGTATCATTGAAAGGGAGGCCAATAGCATAATGACCGCAAAAAAGAGCATGATTCCCAGCTCCTTGGTAATCATTAAGCCCCCAATTTCAAATAATTCTTCGGGAATAGCCGGAATCAAAAAAGCACGCGTAAGATAAACAGCAATAAATGCTGGAATGGCAAAAACGATAGCCGTTTTAAAATCAACCATTCCTTTGGCCATATTTCTGAGGGCACCCACCAAAGCAGTTGAACCCACAACAAATAAAGAATAAGCCGTTGAGATTACTGGATTAAGAGCGAGTGCATAAACCAAGACCGGCACGGTAAGAATAGAACCACCCCCACCTATTAAACCCAGTACAATACCAATGACCAAAGCCCCTAAGAAGCCTAAAATTTCAAAAAAATCCATCTGTCAATTTCTTTGGGGCAAATGTATTGGTCTATCACCTAAGTTTTTGTAACCGATGTTACAGCACTTCAATAAAACTACGGTGTAATTTAATTTTTTTATCGTTCTCCATCCTCTTCAGTAGTCTGGAAATGACCACACGACTGGTATGTAAGTCCTGAGAAATCTCTTTGTGGGTGGTATAGATATGCTTGCTATTCAATATTTTTATCTTTTCTTGGATATAGTTATCCAGTCTCTCATCCATATTATTGAAGGCAATATTATCTAGGCTTTCCAGTAACTCCATCATGCGGCTATGGTAACTTGAAAAAACAAAATTCCTCCAGCTTTTATATTTACTGGACCATTCTTCCATTTTATGGATAGGAATCATTAAGAGTTTTGCAGGTGTTTCTGCTATGGCGTGAATCTCACTTTTGGTATCGCCCAAACAGCACGTCATGGTCATTGCACAAGTATCGCCCCGTTCAAGATGATAGAGTAACAATTCGTCTCCATTACCATCTGGTCGTAAAATTTTTATACTTCCAGAAAGTAGAAGGGGCATAGACCGGATATACTGTCCCGGTTTTAATAAATCTTTACCTCCTGGAACTTCTGTAAAAGTCCCTACCTGATTGATCTCTTCTAGGAGCGCTGGCTCAAAAAAGCTTCCGTAATGTGCTTTAAGTTCTGGAATCATGGTCAACTCGCTTGGCGACTTCCGGTTTATATTTTAAAAAAAAATGCGCCCATATAGATTTTGATACTGCCCCAATATAAGGCATTAATAAAAATAAGCCTAGCAAAATATATACAAATAGGGTTAACGGTTTTTTAGCTAAACCCATGGCGTAACTCATTACAAAAATCACCACAGCAATAGCCACACCAACGGCATAAGACACATACATTGACCCGGTGTAAAATGCGGGTTCAATATGATAGTTTAAAGAGCACTTAGGACATTTTTTTCTTACTTTATTCGTATACGAGAGTTTGTAAGGATGTGCCATCAATAAATTTCCATGCCTACACTGTGGGCATTTCAAAAACAGCAAACTATACAGGTATGATTTTTTCAAAACATCAATTTTCCCCTAAATTAATTTAAAATTTGTGCTTTCTCTGTAACACTTGTTACTTTATGATAAGAAATCTGCTTTTTTACCTTCTGGGTTTGTCTATTGATTTTAAATCACGCTCCCTTCAGCCCATTTTCTTGAATTTTCTATGACTAATTTATACAAGAATGATCTTAAAATCGGGTTCACTCAAATACAGATACGCTTGTTGAATATTTCAATGACCAATAATGGGCTTCCTTCCTAAAAATTAATCAAACCATAATCCTTCACCAATAAGGTATTAGTCACTACCCTCCCTTTATTCATCCTTAGGAAAGAGCTTAGTCTTAGCCCTACCAACCCTATAGCTAACCCGATGCTAACGCGATACTGGTTCGATGCTAGCCCGTAAAAAGTCCCTGTTTACGGGGGAACTACGGCTTAGCATCGAAGAAGCAACGGTTCAGGTATGCTTTATCCTTACTTATGGTAGGGAAAAACCCTACTTGGTTTACGTATTTTCCCTATAGCTTTATCGCATCACTTTAAAACATGATATGATGGCAAGATTAATTAAAAGTCCTTTAGGGGAGATTTCTGGAAAAGCAGGTGGTTTGGTATTTAAAAAGACTAAGTATGGCATCTACCTTAGTAGTCTTCCTAATTTTTCCCACAAAAAAGTTTCACAACTACAGCAACTACAGCAGAACAAGATGAAAGTGGTCATGCATTTTTTAAAGCCATTACAAAATATTTTGTCCAAAACCTATTTCCCGTTGCGGCAAAATTCCCTTGCTTTTCACCAGATCAAATCCTATTACCTACGGCATGCCTTAAAACCCATGGAAAAAGCTTATGCCATCGACTACGCTAAATGTTTGATGAGTTATGGGGAGCTTCGCCCACCCGAACAAGTAACTGCACAACGACCAGTGACCGATACCATAGTACTGACTTGGGAACCACAACTCGGGCAAGCGCTCGCCCAATCAAACGATCCCTTATTTGCAGTACTTTACCATGAGGCTGCCCACCTATTTTATTTCATACCCAAGGTTGCTGGACGGGTAGACGGTACAGGAACTCTAAAGCTTCATCAAAAATGGGCTAATTTTTCAAACTTACATCTTTGGGTGGGCTATGCCCGTACGGAAGAAAAAAGAGCTTCCGTAAGTGTCTATGTAGGGGAAGTATAAATGAGCAGCCGTAGTTTTTTACTAGTCTTCGGTATGCCTTATATTTAGTTGTTTTAGCACATAGGCCGCTGCTTGATCACTTTCAATTTCTATATCCGGTTGGATACCACTTTTGTCAATTCGCTTGCCTGAATAGGTAATGTAATCATTTAGCGGAATCATCAGGGAAACACCCGCTTCCACTTCAAAAGCTTTGGCTGAAAGCATAGCGCCTGCCGTACGCTCCCCAACTATAATAGCATCTCGGTGATATTGTAGCCCAAAAACCAAGGGTTCGCAGGTACTTGCTGTATGGGTATTGGTCAAAATATAAACCTTTCCCGTAAAGTGTCTTTTAGAAGGAATCACTTTATAGTATGCCCCATAATTTTCTGCCGCTTTTTTATACCATTCCTCTAAAGTTCCTCCTGTGAACTCCGTAAATTTTGAATAATCCGTTTGGGTAGGCACCCGATTAAATGCAGCGTACCAGTTTTTATTCGGAAATACCCCTGCCACGATGGGTTGATCGATGAGGTATTCCGCTAAAGGAAAAGCAGCCTCTAAATGCCCTCCTGGGTTATTGCGCAAATCAATGATTAGATTTTTAAAATTTTCTTGTGCTATGAGGTTAATCAAACTATCCATCTCTTTTTTTGTTCCGTAAAAACCTTTTATGTTGAGCATTCCCGTATGATTGTCTATCTTTTTGAGGGTGGCAAAATCTGAAGTCGCCGCTTGCTGTGTGTTTTCGCTTGTCTTATGTATGTAATAATGGGTAAAAGGAAAATCCCGTGCAAAGGCAGCCAGCGCAATTTGCAATTCTAAATCGTCGTTTATTTTATCACTCAAGGCTATCATTTTATTTTTAAACTTCTTCCAGTCCTTGGTTTGTAAAAATGCTTGATGGTATAGGTGCGCTTCGGTCAGTTCAAAAATTTTCTCGAAGGTCTTTTTATAGTTCCTCATAGGCTTGATCCTTTCGACCTTAATTCCAGAGATGGTAGTCATTGTACCATTTTCCTGCGGAATACTAATCACGATGGAATCGCTTTTTATTTCCCCTTGAAAAGGGGTTTGGTTAAAAACCATCTGTAAATTCCCTTGAAAGGTATTGCCGGAGAGAGAACCTTCAAAATGAATAATTTCTGGGTATTTGACTGTCGTTGCCATTTTGGCCATCAGAAATTTAAAGCTACCCACGATATCCTTTAAAGCATTGTTTCGGGTCTGACCAATGATTTTTCCGTTTTGTATATCGGTCGTAAGGTAATATTCAAAAGCATTCGGGTGCTTGATGAGCCACTTTTCTTGCCCTGTCGCAATGGTGGTAAAAATAAAGGCCAGTATCAAAGGAAGGTAATATTTCTTTCGCATGGTTAATTTGTTTTAAGGAATAAAGTGTACTTCTTTCTTGAAAGTTGTACAAGCTTGATGATCATTGATTGACCAAAGAAAAGCAGCTATGCCAATAGGAACAACAAAAAGTGATGAAACGACCTGCTTTTTTGACCAACCGATAACTCATAAAAGAAATATGATAAGTTGATGGAAAAATCAGATGCTTTTTAAAATTTTTTGTAGTAGGTTTTGGAAAGGGGTATTTCTTCTTGCGAATGCTCAAATATAATTTTTGCCTTTTG
This sequence comes from Mesonia sp. K7, assembly GCF_003233725.1. Classification (GTDB taxonomy): domain Bacteria; phylum Bacteroidota; class Bacteroidia; order Flavobacteriales; family Flavobacteriaceae; genus Mesonia. The sequence goes on along the minus strand of NZ_QKQV01000013.1, from coordinate 17,990 downwards.
GGAATTTCCTTGAACCGCTTTGATCTGCTGCTCATTTACCAAAAAAGACCGGTGGCATTTTTTTAGAAAAGGTAATTGCTGTTGTGCTCCGGTAAGTGTTTGCCTGAATGTCTTTGTGGCACTGTTTTTATCGCTATCCAAAAAGTATATTTCAATATAATTTTGAACCGCCTTGATATAGAGCAAGTCTTTTTTCTCTAGTTGAAGGACCTCGTTTTTATTGGCCCCTGTAATCACGGCGGCACTACTACAAATGGGCACAAGACGCTCACCCCACTGATTTCGCAGGTAGAAGAGCAAAGGAGAAAATATAGGGATAAATACGCTGACAATATTTTTATAATACTGCCCATGGGCAGTGATGGAATAATCCAACCCATTGATGATTTTAGCATTGTAAAGGTAAATCACCGTTCCTGAGATGAGCAAAAACACCAATAAGGAGATCACCTCATCAGCGACTTTCCAAACTTTATTGGTTTTGGCGTACCATATGTTTTCCAGGCTACTGTAAACTAGGTAAACCAAAAACCAAACCGCTCCAAAACCTAAAAGCAGGAGCGTTCTATGATTTGCTTCGTATTCGTTGGTGTTAAAAGGTTCCAAAAACAGGATTACAAAAGCTAAAACGGCACCTATGATAAAACCTACTAATACTTTCTTTTGGAAGGATGCGACAAAAGGAATTTGCTTATGAAAAAAGTCAACAAGTCTGTGAAACATTCGTGGTGTTTAGGGTTGTTTTCTTTGAATGACTAAATATAAATAATACCTTCTTTTTTAGGAAATAAAAATGGTGTCATCCTGAAATAGGTAATGTAATCATTTAGCGGAATTATCAGGGAAACATAAGAGCGTAAAGCTGATTTGTGCGGCAGCAAGCGTAGAATACTAATCGAATTAACCCTACAGGTTTAGTTTACTTGATATTGTAAATTTAGAGCTATAGATTACTGCCATAGCACTAATTAGAATATGACAATTAATTTAGATTAAATCTGACAATCATTCATATTTATGACAAAATTACACCCCATGATAATGAAATATTATCATAAACTATATGTTATTCGTTTTTGGTATTTTTTTTGTTCCTTAACTCTCGAAATCGAGAAAGATTTCAAGTTTGAAATAATGTTTAATTTAAAATTTTATTGTTATGAGCAATTTAGTTAATGTTCCTAAGAATGGAAGTTTAGTAAACACTAATTCAAATCAAAACTTCCCATCATTGTCTAATTGGTTTGATGATCTCTTTAACAGAGATTTACCATCAGTATTTGCCTCCAACTTTAATACGGGCATTACCTTACCTAAAGTGAATATTAAAGAAACAGCTGATGCCTTTATCGTAGAAATGGCAGTTCCAGGTCTAAAGAAGTCCGACTTCTGTGTGACCCTTGACAACCAAGTCCTTTCTATTTCTACAGAGGCCAAGGCAGAAACTGAACATAAAGAAGAAAATTATATTCGTAGAGAATTTGGTTATTCCTCTTTCAAAAGAACCTTTAATCTGCCTGAAAGTGTAGATGATGATCAAATTAATGCCCGTTATGATCATGGTATCTTAAACCTTCTTTTACCAAAAAAAGAAGAAGCAAAACAAAAACCTGCCAGAAGCATTAAAATTTCATAATTGCTTCTCTACATGTTAGTGTAAAAAGCAAAGAGAATGCTGATGTTTTCAGCATTCTCTTACTCATCTCGTTGAATTCTTTAAAACCCTATAGTTATGTCAAGAAAATTTAAAGCGGGAGATTGGGTAAAAGTTAAAGGAAAGCCTAGTGCTCCCAAAATGCAAGTGCTTAAATATGTTCCAAAGAAAGACTTCCTATTTGGTATGGTGGATAATGATGCTTACCTGGAATGTGTTTGGTATAAAAGAGGTAAGCGAAAACATGACATATTCCATCAGCATAAATTGATAAAAACCATAGAAGCAGGTGGACTCTTCAACACATTTTTGCCTACATCCAAGAGAAGTTTAACTTAAAAACCAAAGTGATGAAAAAGTATGTTTTATTAGGTATGGTTGGTTTGTTGAGCATCAGCTGCAACGGACAAAAAAATGAAAAACCATTGGAGATAAAAGAAACTAAGGGAAAAGTCATGAAACAACCTAAAGGAACATGGAAAGTGGATAAGGAATTTGATGAAAACGGAAATTTAATAAGGTATGACAGTATTTATTCCTGGTCTTCCCACCACACGATCGACGATCTATCTTCGACAGACACCGATAGTTTGATCCAACATTTTAAATCTACCTTCTTCAAGCTTTTTTCGGAATATGAAAATGAAGGGTATGAAGGCTTCACTCAAGATTCACTCTTTAGTAGGCGCTTTTTTAATGATCGTTTTTTCGAAAGTGATTTTGGAAACGATTTTATGGCCATTGATCAACTCAGACAAAAAATGGTGGAAAGGCAGCGGAAATTTTTAGAAAAGCACCTCTTCGAATTCCGTAAACCTGAAGACGAAAATTAAATAGTTTTCGTCTTTTTTGTTGAAGTAGGGTTGTGTATAATGCCTCTTCGCTCACAAAGCCGCATGAATGTTTATAGTGTACAAAAACATCTCTTTAACTTCTCTCTTTTGATATATAAGAAAACGATTTGCTGTATTTAATATAGATCCTCCAGGGTTTTCTTAACTTCCTTTTCGTATCTCATGATTTTAAAAAGAAGCTTAAGCCCATTGCAAGCTAAGACGAAAACCATTAGTAATAGAAGCTAAGCTAGCTTCAACCCAAGTTTTCTATTTACTTCTATACCGTAACCACTACTTTGGCTTGTGTACCACCGGACTTCCCTTTAGTTATTTTAAAGTTACCCCCTATAGATTTTAATCGCTTGGTAATACTGTATAAGCCTTGATTTCCTGTACCCTCGGTGTCATCATAACCTATACCGTCGTCTGAGATTTCAATTTGCAAACCATTTGGGCTGTTACTAAATATAATTTCCGCTTTTTGTGCCTGTGAGTGTTTGATGATATTATTGACCAACTCTTGAATGACCCTAAACAGCATCAGCTGTAATTGAGGAGAAAGCTCTTGGGCATTACTGTTGTTGTCGGTTACGGAAATATTGACCAGTTTGGTTTCATTTATTTCAAATGCAAAATGGGAGGTCGCTTTTATCAAGCCTTCTTTTTCCAGTACGGTTGGGAGAAGGTTGTGAGCAATATACCGCACATCGGCGTGGGTGTTTTCTAAAATTCTTCGCACTTTTGAAAGTTGTTCCTGCTGTTTTTCTTGTGCTAGGTGCGGGATGGACTCAAGGCTCATTTTAGCTGCACCAATCATTGCCGCAACACCATCGTGTAATTCTTGTGAGATACGTTTTCGCTCCCGTTCTTCACCCAAAATAAAGGAGTTTAAAATAGCGTTCTCTTTTTCTTGTTGTAATTGCTTTAGTTTTAGTTTTTGTGCTTTTCGAGTATAGATAAAGATTCCACCAAAAACAACAACAAATAATGCTCCCCCTAAAATGGCATAGAATAGGTTGGCTCGTTGTTGCTGGATTTTCAATTCCTGTTCGACAAGTTGTTTCTCTTTCTTTTCGGTTTCGTATTTGGTGTTGATTTCGTTAATTTCCCTTGCTTTTTCTGCCGAAGAAATAGAATCATTCAAAATCACATAAGAGTTAAAATAATCTGCCGCTTTTACTTTTTTACCAAACTCATAATTAATTCCGGCTGCGGTTTTGTAAGCTTGGAGCAAAGAGGGTTTATTACCTATTTCCTGAGCAAGATTTACGGCCCGTTCGGCATAGTATATAGCTTCATCTGATTTTCCGAGTTTATACAAATTATCTGCGTGAATGTAATAGGCGTTAGACTGACTGGTCTTGTCTTTGAGTTCGTCAGCATATTTGACGGATAGTTCCGAATATTGTAAAGACTTATTTAAGTCTTTTTCGATGGTAGATAAAATGTAATTTGATTGTGTTTTTGCTACCAAATCATTTGACAGTTCTGCTAGCTCTAAAGACGTTTCTAACCATTTTTTTGTGTTTATCGTATCTTTTTTATGTAAATACGCAAGTCCTAAGTTACTGGCAGCAGTAGCAATAAACCCCTTATCTTCATTTTCCTCTAACAACTTAAACGATTTCTGCAAATACTCTATTTGTTTTTCCGTGTTATTGGATTGTGCTAATAAAATGGCAATGTTTGAATATACACGCCCTAGTTCTATTGGATCGCCTCCGTCTTCGAGTATCTTTGCCATTTTAAGACAACAATCTATAGCAGTATCTAAATCTCCCTTATAATAATAAGCATTAACTAAATGGCCATAAGTCCATATATCTGATCGTTCTTCTTCTACCGGATGCGGATTTTCAAGGGCTAATCTCCCATAGGTTATGACAGAATCCCACTCATTTCGAGTCAAAAAGTAATAAGCTTTTTTAGCGTATAGATAATCCATAAAATCAACACGCTCCCGCTTTCCTTTTTCAATGATTTTATCGGCTATTTCAATACAATTTAATCCTTCGGAAGTGATACAACTATCTAATTCGTCTATTAAGTTTAAAAACGCTGGCCCTACAGAAACATTCTCTACCCGATTCTGCGAATGAACAAAGGTAAATGAAAAGACAAACGAAAAAATTAACACTATTCTCCTCATGGTTTAATTCTGTTTTAAACACTAACCAGACCCTGCATAATAGCTTTTTTAACCATTCCAGCAATGTTTTTCACATCTAGTTTTAGCATAATATTTGCCCGGTGTGTTTCTATTGTTTTTTCTGCCAGACAAAGTTGTTCGGCTATTTCTTTGGTGGTTTTTTCCTTTACAATCAGTTCCAGGACCTGTTTTTCCCTTTCCGTTAAGGCGGTATTGTTTTTGGAGGTGTTCATTTCAAAAAAGGTTTGCTGTGTTTTAGGACTAAAATAGTGCTCGCCATGGGTTACAGCCTTAAGTGCTTTTTCTATAGCTTCTCTACTGTCAATTTTTAATAGATATCCGTCAAAACCAGCGTTTACAGATGATTTAATGGTTGCCGAATCAGAATGACTGGTTAGGGCAATAATTTTCATCTGAGGGGCTCTCTGTTTTAATGCTCCAATTATTTCCCTGCCATCGTGTTTGCCAAAATGAATATCGAGCAATAAAACATCAAAGTTTTCTTTACCTAAACTATTTTTCAGCTCCATATAATTCAATACGCTGTATGTTTTTTCCACAAATTCAAAAGTGGACAATAAAACTTCCAATCCTTCTAACACCAAAAAGTGGTCGTCTGCAAGCAAAATCTTCATCATACTCATTTTATGATCATAACGAATGATAAAGTTAGTTCTTTTTAAACAGATACAGTTGATCTATAATTGATAATCTTTCGGTAATCAAAAGGCTATTTATCGGTCCAATCCATAAAGCGTGACAGCCTCGTTAAACGTTTTGGGCAACTTATCGCTATCAAGGCCGAAGGCTTGTGTGGTAGTTGCCGGAACCAATACATACCTAAAAGTTAAATTAGGAATGTTTTCAAGAGAAGCCACATCAGCGCTTTCGATTTGAATTGCCAGGGTTACCCCATTTGCTGTATTACGAAAACCGCTGATAAAAGTTAAGTTTCCGTAAGTGGTTGGTGTAGATAAAATCATGTAATCAGTTTCATCACTCCCTTCATACAATTTTGCATAGACAAGGAGCGCGCCGCCAGTCTCTACAAATTCCTCTAAATCTACCTCCGGAATATCATCGTTTTGAAAACTCATCACTCCCCAAGTGGGTGGATTGGCACCACTCATTTCGTCATACTGTACTTGAAACCAATCGGAAGCAACCACATTGGCATTGCCGTCTTGTCCGTGTTGGCCATCTTCTCCCGCGGGTCCTTGTGGTTCAGTCGCACCATCCATAGCGTCTTGTCCATCTTCAGCCGAACAACTTATGCTTAGGGCTACCATCATAGCTAATGCTGTACAAATTAAAGTCTTTACTGGTCTGTTTGTTTTATTTTTCACTTGATTAAGTTTTAATATGTGATATAATTTTTCTTTAGGGAGCGGCAACCCCTATTTTTCCGGTTACGTTTACCTCATCGCCTTCGGCTCCTAATTTAAACTTTCCGCTAAAGCTTAAGGTATATGATGCCACAGTAGCTTCTTCTCCATATAAAGAAATGCTGTGCTCTTGATAATTTTCTAGGTCCATATTAATATTACCTACCGGTCGATATTTATCTTCAACACCCCACTCACCGAATGTTAATCCTGGTCCACTACCTTGAATGCTGGGGTTGTTATTATTATCCAGCGCCAAACCTATCCCAAATTGAAATTTTCCAGCGTCTTGCAGCAAGCCTGTTAATATTTTACTGCCTACCTCTTCGTTGTATTCAATATAGGAAACTGGATAGTACAAACCGCCTGTATTTTTGGGAACACTCCCTGAAAAGGTTTCACCTCCGGCTATCTCGATGTTATAAGTGTGTTCGTTTTCGTCGATCATAGCACCTGACCCGTTGGTGTCATCGTCTGAGCAAGCAGAAAAAACACCTAAACTCATTACGGATAGGGCAAACAGGAATAATTGTATATGTCTCATTGTTATAAGGTTTTTAGGTAATATTAATTTTGTTTTTTATAAGCTACGTACATTTTCCGTTCAGAATCTGGTCGCATTTGTATGCCAACTTTTAGTTGACCGTCCTCTAAACTTAATAAATGCCAGGTGATCCTTCTTTCTCCTTTTGAAAGGATCAATTTAGAGCCTTCTAATTCCCATTGAAGGATTTGCTCTTTAGGCTCACAAGTTGATGTGTACTTTACTTCTTTAGCGTTTCCATCTGAAGAAAATACACTATGGTCTTTTCCGCAATCGGGAGCAGATTGTTGATGGGGCATGACCCAACCTTCTCCATTATCGCCCATCATCGTGCCCTCTATTTCCCAAGTACCTATAAGGGCTTCTTTGTCTATATGTTGAGCACAAACCTTATGATTGCTTAACCAAATGCAGGTAATAAGCAGTAGAACGGTATGTAATAGGTTTGTTTTCATTTTTTTTAGGTTTAAATAAAATTTACCAAGTGTTTTTTGGTGCCGCAAATTGACCGTTGGTTACGGTTATTTTTTCACCTTCAGAAGAAAAAGCTTCAAAACTGAAAGTGCCTTTTACGATTTCGTCTGTATTGCTTACTATGGTAAGTGTACCAGTTACCGCTCCGTTATTCCCTCCAAATGTGGTTCCCGTTTCTGTCATGACATTCGTCCATGCTGAGATGGTCGCGTTAAAGGAGGTTTGGTCATAGGTATCTGTCAAACCTTGAACAATGGGGTACTCCCCAGGTTCCGGCAAGGCTATCTCATTGTTAGAGTTCTGCTCAAAAGTGATGTGCCACATTGCATCATTATGAGTGATGGCTTCATTGTCAGCTATTTGAAAGTATTTAATATCGTACTGATTGTTGAGGTAATAAACGACATCACCTTCCATAAAGGTATTCTCAAAGCCTGAAACCTCAAAGGCAATGCGGCCATCTTCAATGTTTACTGTAGTGCCAGGAGTTTCATTTTCATCGTCGTCTTTACTACAAGAAAATAGCGCAAGTGATGCTAAAAGCCATAGGCTAAAAATGTGTATTTGTTTAAAATTCTGCATGGTTTTTAAAATTTATCAAAAGGGATTAAAAAATAAACGGCAAGCCACTGACTAACTCATAAAACAAGCTTGCCGTTTACTTTAAATTGGAAGATTAGGGAGTACAAAATTCTCCACCTACGTTTTCATATGTAATATTGGTTATGGAGAGGTTTTCAAAATCATAACCTGTTCCTTCATAGAAAGCACAATTCTGTAAATCTTTAAATATGGTATTGGTAACTGTTAAGTGAGGATTTGCCCACAAATATATTGCTCCAGTGTTTTCAATATTTCCTACTGGAAAATCGCCTTTAGCTTTTTCAATAATCGCATAGTCAATACTGCTCATTTCGTTTGTATAGCCCCAATATATTCCACCCCAATTCGTACCGTTATAAGGTTTTAAGTGTACCGGTTCTGAGGCTGTTCCTTGAATTTTAAAACTCGTGCTTTCACTGGGCATCAGAGGGGAAAATTGTAAATATGCTCCGGCTTTAAACTGCATTTCTACTCCCGCTTCAATGGTTAAATGACCGTTTTTCTTACCGTGTACCCGACCATCTACCAAATAAGGTACGTCTAACTTTTGCCAGGTAACAGTTTGGTCTTCTATTTCATAATGATCCGTTGTAATATTGAAAAAATCTAAATCATTTCCACTATACGAAGAGGTATTGTCAAACACATGGGCCATCTCTGCCGAAACTTTTACGGGTACACCTTCATTTCCTGTAATGGTGAGGTGGGAAGTTGTTACCGTGGCATTTTTTTCGATTCTGTGAAAATCCAATCCAAGGCTACCCCCATTGCTTATTTCTACATGGTTTAAGGTTATGGCTTGTGGGGTTGTGCTCGAAACGCCTCTAATGGCCAAACTACCTTCGTACACAGGAGAAGAACCTGTGAGGTCTTGCGAACCGGCATATTCTATCACGGTATGTTCTATGATATTATTGAGGTTGTATGCTTCCGTTAAGAAAATCCCCCGCCAGTAACCTTTCTGTTTAGAAGTTCCTGTTAATATAACAGGGTCGGTTGCCGTTCCTTTTATTTCAAAAATATTGCTTTCGAGGTTTATACGTAGTCCTGCGTGGTTTTCAAATTCGATGACTACGCCGGGTTCTATTTTCAAGCTTCCCTGTACGTTGGCCCAGCAAGGAACAATATAATCTACAGGTCTTTCTAGGTCATTTTCCAATACACGGTCTTCGCTAAAATAGCTGCAATCTAAGACGATAGGAGGTAGTATTTCCTCAATAGGTTCGTCTAAACTATCGTCATCAGTACTACAAGCAGTCAAAAAAATGAAGCTGAAAAAAAACAGGCTTAAAAATGTTATGGGTTTAATAGGTAATTTCATTTTGTTATGATTTTTGATTTATATTAAATTTTTGCAGATAAAAGATTATAGGCTGAATTTTACTCCAGCACCGGCCACCAATTGCCCTTCTTCTATAATGACATATTTAAGCTCGGCAAAAGGAGTGATTTTTCCACCAATTTTGAAGTTGACCCCACCTCCAAGATTTAGCCCAAAGCGTCCGTCTGAAGCAGAATAGTTACCCAGCCAAGCATCGTCATAAGACACTTTTACACTACTGTAATTTAAGCCTCCGAGGGCATAAACCCCCATGTTTTCTTGGTTGACAAAATAATAATTGGCATTGGCGTTTACTTCAAACCAGTTTACTTTCAGGCCGTATTCTTCTTTTGGGAAATAATAAATAAAGGACGGGGAAATGCTCAGGTTTTCCATCATTGGAAATTCGGCATTGACCCCAATACCGATGTTTTCAATTTCGCTTCCGTAAGCGAGCATTGCTCCAATATGGGTCTCTTTTTGTGCTTGGGCAGAAAAGGCAATCCCAAAACTTATTAAAATGCCAAGAAATGTCGGTTTTAAATTCATCGTCTCTAAGTGTTATGTATTTTATTAAAGTTTAGAGAACAAAATTAGCCCCTTATAGAAAAGCTTGTTTCGGGGCAATCACGGAAATTCGATTTCAGGGTTTTCCCTGAGGGAATACTTTTGAGTTTTTAGAAGGTATATGGTGCTGATTGTAGCCAATACCTATAGAGGTGGGGAAATTGGTCGTAAAATGAAAACCATTGAATAGAAAAAGACCACTCTTTTTTCAATCTAAATTCACGCATCCAATTTCATCCGGATAAGGTTTTCTTCCGAAGGGCAATCCATTTTGGTCATTTCAAATAGGATTTTGGTCTTGTCACGATTTCTTTTTTGTGTTGGTGGACAGGGTTTTTAAGAATGATTTTATTAGAGCATGTAGCTCTTCTATTAAAAAATACTTCAAACGCCTACCAGACGGACAAGTAGCTATAGGTCCACAGCTTTTATTTTTTTAATCGTTTGTCAAACCATTCCATTACCAGTGCGTTCAGTTCTGTTTTATACCCTGAAAAGAAATGGTCTGTTTCATATTTTCTTAATTCAAAATCATAATTGATTTCAGATAGTTTTTCTGCAATTTTATCCGCTTGTTTTGGGTTTACTCTTTTATCGTTTGTTCCGCACAAAATTAAAAGACTACTATTTTTAGCCAATTCGTCTGCCCAATAAATAACTGACCTCTTTTTTAATTCTGAATCTTTATTGTTCCAGTAATCAGGAATACATTGAGCAAACACATTAGTTTCCATTATCGGTCTAAACTTGACCGTGTCAAACAAGTCGGAGGCTCCATTTCCAACAATAGCTGTCTTGATCTTGTCCGATTTTTGTAACGCCAAATAGGTCATCATGCCGCCTCTTGACCAACCGAACATTCCTATACAATTCGGGTCGGCTTTTTCAATTTCCTTGACGGTTTCTGTTAAATTCAGCACATCATTAATTTCTACTCCTCCAAATTCATCTTTTTCTCGATAGTTGCTACCGATGATTACATAGCCCTGTTCTGCCAATTTGGAGGTGTACATTACCATAGTGGCAAGTGTTAATGGAGCAAAATCCCTATTCCCGCCACGATTGAAAATTACAACGGGATATTTTCCGTCTTTTTTTGGTTCGACCAATAAGCCTCTAATTTCCTGGTGGTCACTTTTATAGGTAATAATATAAAAATTCAATTTTTTGAGATGCTCAAAATCAGCTTGTAATTTGTTGTCTTGCGTAATTCTATCCCAAATAGCTGTGTTAGCAATATCAACTAAATTTTTCGAGATTAGTTTTCCGTTCTGGGCAAATCCGAAATTTATAAAAAACAATAGCGTGATGGATGTTAAAATTCTGTTCATGGAGTGGCTTTATATATAGGCGACGGTTTTGCCTATGGTTTTGTTACAACATTTGACACTTCCATTAAAAAACATACCTCAAACGCTTACCGGGCGGTCAAGCTGAAAATCCTCGAGGATTTTCAGAAGTAGGCGAGAACAAGCAATTACTTATAGCCATTGTTGTGTGTAGTTTTTATTAGCATTTTATCCCGCCATCATCATAGTCATATAGAGATTTGCTCCAAAGCCTGAATATATTAATAATTCTATTAATTCTTTGTTTTCTTCTTGGTCGTTAAGTTCAACTTCATAATTATAGTTGACTTTTTTCCAGTTAAAATTTGGTTTTAGAAACAGAATTTTATTTTCCTTTTCGTCAATTAGTTCAAATCCAAGTTTCCAAAAACCAATAGCTTTGAGTAAATATTGGTTTTGAACTTTATTTTCGTTTTCCAATTTGATAATAACATTTCCTTTCCAATTAAATGAAATATCTCCTTTGTTAATTCCATTTTTTAAAATGTCAAATTTGTTTTGCCAAATGCTTTTGGGTTTAATTTCTATATTAATAGAATTAAAGGAAGTTTGGGCATTGCTGGCAAACCAATTAGAATATATTAATTCCAATAGTTTTTTTCCATTGTTTTTAATTTCAAAATTTCCATTAGCTGAAGTTGATTCAATTTTCATTTTCGATTTTTTTCAAATGACGCACAACGGTAAGTATATGCGTAGTGCGACCGTTAAGGGAGCATTACGTCACATACATTGTTCTGCGTTCGTATTTTATTTTAAAACTGCTTTTCAAATGTTTTTCCATTGAACTGATATACATTTCCGTCTGCCATACCAAACCACAATTTTCCATTATTATCTTCAAAAATGGATAAAGCATTATCATTTGTTAGTCCATCTTTCTTTGTGTAATTAGTCATTTTTGCACCATCATATTTCCAAATTCCTGCATCTCTGTCTCCAAACCATATATTTCCTTTACTATCTTCTGCAATTGTGAAGACGTGTTCAAGAGTACCAGGCATTGATTTATCGCCTTTTCTTCCGCTTGTAGGATGAATTAATTGTTTTTTTTCAGAAAAATTAATAATTGAATCACCTTCTTTTAGCAATACACCTATTCCATTGTTCCCAATCCAAAGTCTACCCTTAGAGTCTTCAAGAATACTTCTTATATGAAGAGGTGCGATATTCCTATCAAAACTTAAAGTTTCATCATTGATAATTTCAAATTCGTTTCCATTATAGCCAAAAACACCAGCGTAAGTACCAAACCATATCATATTGTTTTTTCCTTTTGATATACTTGTTACCGCAAATAAATTATCATAAAGGTTAAGGACTTTATGAAGAGGAAATGCCAAATAATTTAAGTTTTGCCCATCAAATCTATAAACTCCCTCATTAATCCATGCTCCAAACCAAAGGTCATTATCTAATTTCATCCATTGGCTTTGGAATACTTCATTACCTTGATCTGGAAAAATATTTTTTGGCTTTTCTAAGTCAGTTTTGGTGTGATTTTTGATTTTTGCTCCATCATAACTGCTTACTCCTTGTTGAGTATTAAACCAAATAATCCTTTCTTTGTCTTCTTGAATGGAAAGGATTTGATTGTCCGTTAACCCATCATTAGTAGTGAAGTAGCTGAATGCTTCACCATTGTAAACCGCAACTCCTTCTTTAATACTTCCAAACCAATAGTTTCCTTTGCTGTCTTGAAAAATGGAGCGAATCCCTGAGGTAAATTTAAGAGTGTCAGTTTTTGAGGTGCTCACAATTTCCGATTTATTAGTTTCTCCTTCTGTTGATTTATTTTCAACGCAGGAAAAGTTTAAGGTCAACATGAGTATTAGGTTAATCAATTTTATCATTTTGTGTAGCCTGTTTTTAGGACGGTGTAAAATTACGCACAACGGTTTTGTATATCGATCCAAGTTGCGGTCGAGTTGGGACTAAGATAGCTAAAAATCCTGACTTTTATGCTTGCGCGGTTGTGTCCGCAGGACACAAAGCCGCAATTGCAGTTATACATTCTTGTCAGTAGTGTTTTCTCCATTTACTATTCGATTTATTTTTGGCTGTATTACCCAAATTCCAATTGGAAAAAACCAAATCATAAAAAATTCTCCCATATGATCACTAAAGGTGACTTTTCGTTTCAATTCAGCAGTTTTGATTGTTTTTGAGGTAAAGTATAATTGATAGAACATACAAAACATTGAAAATAAATGCAAAGGCAAAATAACAAAAAGCATTTTTCCTACAATTCCACCAACAGCATTATCTCCAGTAGAAATACCGTAAAAAGTGGTTCCAATAATCACAACAAAGAATAGTATATAAATCAGCGGTATAAAGAAGAATATTCTAAATTTTTTCAATTTCAAACGATTTTCAGCTGGTATAAATTTCTGTAACCCATTAGCAATTGACCAAAACCATCCATAAAATAGGCCCGTATATAAAAACATAATTATAGGAAACAATTTAAAGAAATTAAAAAATGTTTCTGGGTTTGGATTTCCATTCGCGTCAACATCAGCAAACATTGAAGTCATAATGAATATTTGAAAAATAATTGGAAGTCCGAACATTAAAATGAATAATTGCCAATGTTTGGCTTGTAAAAATCGGTTTATCATATAGATTCGTGGTTTTGTTACATTACTGCCAACGGTCTCGGCTATGAGTAGTTGTGTGGGTCAGCACTTAACTTAGCCAGTACGCACCAAACTGACACGAGCGCAGCGAACTGGCGCAAGCAAAATCTTCGCGGATTTTCAGAAGAAGTCGAGAACAAGCAGTTACTTATAACCATTGTTATGTGCTGGCTTTTTTTAATTTATTCTCCATTCCAAAAATCAATTCTCGGAAGTTTTGAAATCCACCAAGATTTAATTTTTCTGGTTGTTTTCTGTCTCCAGTTTGGAATATTATAATTCCAAGAATTATTGGTGAAATCAGCCACCAATTAAAATTCCAAACCCACCATATTCCAATCATAGCAAAGAATCCGATGAACATTATATTTCGTCCAATCCGAGAAAATTTATGCGATTTATATTCAAATTCAGATATTGTCCCTGGCGCAATTCTATTGACTTCATCAATTAAAATACTACCATATTTTAGAAAAAATGGTTTGATTTCAGAACTTGGCTTTAATTCAGTCGTGTCAGCTCCTTTTTCAGTCAGATTTTGTTTTAATGTTCTGAATATTGATGCGGTTTGGCAATTCTGTCCCAATAATTTTATTGGTTCAATATTTTCTCTTTTAGCGTGTTTAGAAATGTATTCACAAAAGTCTGATACAGTTCTGTTATTCTCGTCTTTTAAAATACTTTCTAATTCAGAAAGTGGTCTATCAATTCTAAATTCTTTGTGGTAGATTTTTGCCAATGTTATTGGGTCAACCAAATCACAAGCATCTATCCATTCAAAGATTGAGCTTTCGAAATCAAAATCCATTCCTTTAACAACAACTGGGTCAAATTCAATTTGAAATTGATATTGAGAAATCAGCATCTGTAATATATCGTCTTTACTGTATTTCATTTTTTGAGGGTTATTTTTCACAGCTTACGCACAACGGTTTTATATATCAGTCCAAGTTGCGTTGGAACTTGGACTAAGATAGTAAAAAGCTAAAACATTTGGTTGACGGAAGGATTGTCCGCTTGGGAAAACCGAAGCAATTTGCGATATACGTCTTAAGTTTGATTCTTATTAAATTTATAATCTAAATCAGAAAGAACAAAGAGAGGATTAAGGTTATGATATACGGTGAAGCGTTAGACTTCGACAACATTGATAATCCCTCTCTTTATCTACCTAAATTTCGTTCAGTTCTGTGAGACCTAGATCTCGATTTTAAGTTGTTGAAAGTAAAGTAAACTATTCTTTCCAAATACAGTTATTATGAATAAAGATATAAAAATTTATGGTATTGACATTAGTAAGGATGTCTTTGATGTGTACTACCAAACTACCGGTCACCTTCAATTAAAGAATGATGAAAAAGGGTTTAAAGGTTTATTGAAATTATTGCCAAAAGATGCCTTGGTAGTTATGGAAGCTACAGGATATTATCATTACAGGTTAGCACAGTTTTTATATAACAACGATGTAGCAGTATCTGTAGTCAATCCCTTGTCGGTTAAACGTTTTATACAGATGAAACTGGGCAAGGTAAAAACAGACAAGAGTGATGCAAAAGCTATTTGTGCCTATGGCACGATGAACGAATTGCCGATGTATAGTGCTTTGACAGATGTCCAAACTGAATGCTTGCAACTCTTTAGATTGTTGGACAACTATTTAAAGAAACGTACACAGACCAAGAACAAGCTTCATGGAGAAATGGCATTGGGAGTTCCATCAAAGTATGTTTACAAGTCATTGCAACGAGATTTAAAACATTTGGATAAAGAGGTGAAAGGCATAGAATCAAGGTTATTGGAACTTGTGAAACAAGATCAGCAACAGCAATTGACCTTGTTAAAGAGCATTCCTGGAATGGGCGTAAAAACCGCTTTGTTTTTAATCGTTGTAACTGATGGTTTTAAGAAGTTTGAAAACGCATCACAACTTTGCAGCTATGTAGGGATAACCCCAACAATTAGAGAGTCTGGAAGTAGTGTAAGAGGTAGAAGCAGGATAAGTAAAGTAGGAAACAAAAAGTTAAGAAATCTTTTGTTTTTATGTGCCTTCTCGGCCTGTAAACATAACAAGGCTTGTAGAGAGACTTATGAACGAATGTTGCCAAAGGGAAGAGCAAAAAATTAGCTTTAATAGCAGTGTCAAACAAGTTACTTAAACAAGCTTTTGCTATTGCAAAATCTGGATTACCATACGATGAAAACTTTGTTTCAAAATTAGCTTAGAATTGCTTGCTTTTTAATTCAGTTCTTTGTTGTTACCAGTTATTTATATTTCCAGTTAGTTAAAATATCAGCTATTTCTTTTCCAACTTCTTTTTCTAATCGAGTTGATAATTCCGAGTCAGTAAGAACTTTTGTTTTACTTAAGTCTGTATTTATTAAAAACTCTCGAAGTTTTATTAAAATATCAGTTTTATTTGAATCTAATATTGATTTTGCGTTTTGATAAAGTTGCATTTGAAACCATTCATAGTTTTGAGGCGTTAGCTTTTGGACATATTTTTCTTCAAAATCATTGAGAGTTTTAAATTCGACCATTCTATCTCCAGATTGTATTACGAATTCAGGATACGTGTTCATCAACGGGTAAGATGAATTCAATTTTTCTTTTATGAAAGAATACATACTCAATGTCGCAAATAATTCTTGCAACCATTTTCTTTGAGGTTTAGTTCCTTCTTTAAAATGATAAAGATGAGCTAATTCGTGAATTGATAAGGTCTCTCGATAAAATAGGTCTAAATTAATATTTGCTCCATAAACAAGTTTTAATGAAGCCAGATATTGTTCAGGTAATTTGGAAATCATTTTTTCCACTTCCATTGAAATTATTGATTTATCCAGTCCAAGTATTATATTTCCTTTTCCAGCTTGAGGTAAACCAGGTGGTGGAAAATAAGCGTATTTACTCCACTCTCTATTTTCTATAAATAAGACAACAAAATTTAAATCAGTCTGAAAAATTTTGTCAAAATATAGTTTAGCCTTGTTAAGGTTGTTAAGAGTCTCTGTTGTGGTTTTAATTGAATCATTTGAAACCAAAATTTTAAAAGTGTAATCAGTTTTCAGTTCAATTAATCCACTATGAATAGAAGTGTCAATCCAAGATTCTTGACCTTTTAATTGAGTTGATAAACAACACAGTAAAAGTACAATTAGATTAGTTAATGTTGATTTTTTCATAGTCCTGTTTAATTGTTGCCAACGGTCTCGGCTATGAGTAGTTGCGTGGTTTAGCACTAACTTTTGCAAGTACACACCTAACTGAAAATCCGCGAGGATTTTCAGAAGTAGGCGAGAACAAGCAATTACTTATAGCCATTGTTGTAGGTAGTTTTTTTACAGTTATTTTTTAATAATTCAATTCCTCTTTTCTGTCCAAGTTCTGATAATTCATTCCAATCTTTACAGGCTAATTCCAGTTTTCCAGTTTCATAGTAAATAGCAGCTCTGTTATAAAGCGCATCTATGTTTTTTGGGTCTAACTCATAACTTTTAGTAAAGTTTTTAATAGAACTCTCATAATCTTTATTTTGATAAGACCTTATTCCTTTATTGAAATAATCTCCAGCTTTTTGAATTACTCTTGTGTCTCCACCATAAAAATGGTCTAATTGATAGAAAGAATCGGTAAAAAATTTCATTGAAATTCCACGAAATGTTTTTGTTTTTTCGTCTTTTAATACGAATGGCATTTCTAGCGTATCAAGGTGTTTGAATTTACTTAAATTCCAAAGTCTATATGATTTGTTTATCACTTTTTTAATTCTCTCAATTTTACTTGAGTCATTTGTGTTAGTATAATTTATTGAAGTACTTATATTTTTATTTTTTAAATCTATTTTTATAATTCCTTTAGTTTTAAAATTGCTGTGTTTTTTCTTAAAAGCTTTGTTCAGTTCAAGCATTAAACTCGACTTTAAAGTTGGTGTATAAAATTCATTTGCAACTTGATTTTTACTTTCTCCTTTTTCCTCTTTAATTTCATTGAATAATTTTTGTTGTTTAACAAAATAGAATCTCTTTAATTTATCGTTTTCCATTCCGTTTATTCTTTCACAGAGAATCAGTGTGTCATTTTTTACTCTTTCTATTTCGTAGCCAGAAGTTGAAGATGTTATGATAAAGTTCTGATTTAATGAGAATGGAAAACAAATCTCATTTACTCTATGAGTTGGATTTCCATTAGTACACATTTCCAATTTTTTGAAAGTGTAATTAACGTAAGAAGAGTCAGTCAAGAAACGGTCAATTAAACTACTGCCGTCTTTCATCTCAATCTTATATTTTATCCAATCTCCATTCAATTCCGAAATATTGACTTTTTGACAATACGATTTGATTGTAATTAAAAGGAATAATAAAAGTATGTTTTTCGTCATTTTTGTGTTATACTGATATAGGTTGACTCTTTTTTGATAGCTATATTTTAATATTTAGATGTTGAGTTGGTGTAAATTTACATT
>NZ_QKQV01000012.1 GCF_003233725.1 Mesonia sp. K7 | reverse complement strand
AATGTAAATTTACACCAACTCAACATCTAAATATTAAAATATAGCTATCAAAAAAGAGTCAACCTATATCAGTATAATACAGAACACGAAGACACTTATTATTTAAGAAACAATGGTGCCACCGCTAATGCTGGAAATTTTGATGCCAACAACTGGACTTTCGGCACATTAAATTTCTTAGACGGAAAAGGGCTTTGTAATGGTGATTCGGCTTTAAGCGGACATGTTGCCTTAGGCAGTTACCAAGCTGTAGCATTACTAGACGTAAAATTTTCTGACGCTTACCAAAGTGTATCTGAAGACGGAACAATGGTAGCTATAGATGTTGAGATTTCGGCTTTACCACAAAATACCGCAAGTATAGATGTTTCTGTTTTAACAAATGAAAGTACCGCTGTAAACAGTCAAGATTACACTTATACCACGCAAACACTTACATTTACAAGTACAGGAGCATTAACTCAATCGGTGACTCTTACTATTAATGACAACACCAATACTAACAGCGATGTTTTGGTAGCGATAGAACTTTCTAATCCTAACGGTTTAGATATAGGAGAAGACAATATTCATGTAGTATATATTTTAGACGATGAGATGCACGCTCCTACAGCTGCAAACACATTAGGAATTGCATTCTTAAATAACTTTAATATTGAAGGTGCCAATCCTGGTTCAGAAATTTTAGCTCACGACGCTGTAAGCGAAAGACTTTTTGTAATGAACAGTGGTAATGCAAGTGTAGAAATCTTAGATTTTTCAGACCCACAAAACATTACAACAATCTCAACCGCAGATTTATCAACTCACGGCGAAAGCGGAACAAGTGTAGCTTACCATAACGGAATATTAGCTGCAACAGCTGTTCCTACAGATAAAACACAAAACGGTATGGTTGTTTTTATGGATGTAGATGGAACAATTCAAAGCACTCTAACTGTCGGAGCTTTACCAGATATGATCACATTTTCACCTGATGGAACAATGCTTTTGGTCGCTAACGAAGGTGAGCCAAACGGTGATTATACCATCGACCCAGAAGGAAGTATTTCTATTATAGATTTAACGGCAGGAGTTGCAAACCTTACACAAGCAGATGTAACTCATTTAGACTTTAATGCATTTGACGCTCAAGAAGCTCAACTAAAAACCGATGGTGTAAGAATATTTGGCCCTGGAGCTACTGTTTCTCAAGACTTAGAGCCAGAATATATTACCGTGTCAGCAGACAGTCAAAAAGCTTGGGTTACTTTACAGGAAAACAATGCTATTGCTGTTGTAGATTTAGCAGCAATGCAAATCACAGAAATTTTACCATTAGGTTACAAAGACCATAGCTTACCAGAAAATGCGCTTGATACATCAAACGAACAAGATTTTATCTTTATGGCAAATTGGCCTATAAAAGGAATGTATATGCCAGATGCAATTGCTAGCTATACAGTAAATGGTACCACTTATATTGTTACTGCAAACGAAGGAGACGCTAGAGAATATGACACTTATGAAGAAGAAGTAGATTTAGAAGATTTAATGTTAGACCCAGCGGTATTTTCAAATCAGTCTTTTTTAGAAATTGAAGAAAACTTAGGAAAACTAACTTTTACAGACACGCACGGAGATACTGACAACGATGGTGAATACGAAGAACTTTATGCTTTTGGTGGCCGTTCATTTAGTATTTATGATGCAACAACAGGAAATCAAGTTTATGATAGCGGTTCTGACTTTGAAAGAATTATAGAAGAGCACCCAACCTACAGTGCAATTTTTAATGCAACTGATGATGAAAACGAACTAAAAAACAGAAGCGACAATAAAGGCCCAGAACCCGAAGCTGTAATTGTTCAAGAAATCAATGGTAATTTCTACGCATTTATTGCCTTAGAAAGAGTTGGCGGTTTTATGGTTTATGATATTACAGACCCTACAAGCCCAGTATTCGAAGGTTATTTTAACAACAGAAGCACAACCCCTGGTGAAGATGATATCGCAAATTTAGGAGATTTAGCGCCGGAAAGTATTGTTTATGTAAAACCACAAGACAACGCTCTCAACAAAGGTCTTATCGTGATTGCAAACGAAGTAAGTGCTACTATAAGTGTTTACGAAATGAATAATGTTTTAGCTACACAAAACTTGACCCAAGTTGGCCATGATTTTACGATTTACCCAAATCCAAATACTAACGGAAAGGTATTTTTTAATCAACCTACCACTTTTGAAGTGTATGATTTACAAGGCAGAAAATTGCTCAATGGCAAAAATCAAACGCATTTTTCCACAGCGATACTCTCGGCAGGAACTTATATTGTAAGAAACCAAAACGGAGCTATACAAAAGCTAATTGTTAACTAACCAACCTCAACAATGAAGTCTAAAGCCACTGATTTTTCAGTGGCTTTTTTATTTACATGAAAAACCACATCTTTGCAATAAAAACATCAGAAAAACAACCAAATACCGACCAAATCTTATCATCCTGTGTTTCTTTCTGTTGCTACACAGCGTCTTCATTGCTGCAATTCTTATTGAAAAATACCCAAAAACCAAATTCAATTTTGGTTTATGTATTGGAATTTCGGTTGCGATACTTCTTGCCTATTTTATGCTTTCGCGAAAGAAAATACCTTTTGAAAGATTGTCCTCAAAGTATATTCCGTTTGTGGTTGTTGCGGCTTTAGCCACCACTTTTTTGACGTTAGAATTTAATTTTGATACCGTAACTTCATCGGCATCGGTGGCTTTATTGTTTTGTATGTTGCCTTTCGGAAAATGGTTAAAAATCAATCAAAAAATCATCCAGACCGCAGCTTATACCGGCTGTTTCGTTGGGATGTGTTTTCCTTTTACCCCGTTTCATTACTTGTTTATCTTTTTTGCTTCGCTTGTCAGCGGAATTATCTTTGTGCTTTCACCTAATGTTTTACAAGGTTTTGGAGGAAAATTAGGTTCGACAGCCTTTAGCGGAATAGCTATGATTACTTTTCTCATTTATTTATTCGGTTTGATATGGATATAATTTTGCTCTACATATCAGGAATTCTCGGCGGAATTATACCCTATTTGCTCGTTCATAAAAAAGAAATGAATGTCGTGGTCGCTTCGGCTTTACCTTCACTTACCATCGCTTTACTTTGGCATTTGTTTCCATTTCACGAAAGTGAGCTCCTGCAAGAAGTACCTTTGGTTTTTTACGGTGCTTCGTTTGTAGGAATGGTAAATCAAAAAATATTTCCGAAACGGTTACAAGTTGTTTTTGCCAGTATTGTCTTTACTTTTGTTTACCTCAATTCCAGCAAGTTTTTTAACGGTTTTGGCGGAGGCTTAGGAACTGCTGCTTGTATTTCGGTTATTGCTATTTATGGTTTGATGAGTTTGAAAAAGCTAATTCCGAATAAAAATAAAGACAAGTAATTTCATTTTAAATGTAACAATTCTTACTTTTTATACACCAATTGTTAGAACCGCCTAAGTGAAAGAAAGTTTAGAACATCAGTTTGTAAAACTACTCGAAGAGAATCAGAACATTGCCCATAAGATTTGTCGGCTATACACCAACAATCAGGATGAGCATAACGATTTATTTCAGGAAATTACCATACAACTATGGAAGGCTTTCCCTAAGTTTAGAGGCGATGCAAAATTTAGTACTTGGATGTATCGCGTAGCATTAAATACCGCCATTACGCTTTACCGAAAATCTAAGAAGAGCGTCAAATCCTTTCCGTTGGAAAACGTAAGTTTTAAGATAAAAGCAGAAGCGTACGACCCAACCACAGAAAACAATCTAAAACTCATGTATGCTGCGATAAAGGAACTAAACGATATCGACAAAGCATTGGTTTTTCTATATTTAGAAGATAAAAATTACCAAGAGATAGCAGAAACATTGGGTATTTCTGAAGTAAATGCCCGTGTAAAAATGAACAGGATAAAAAAGAAGCTCAGAGAAATTTTGAGTGTTTAACATATGAAAGAATTAGATCTATTAAAAAAAGAGTGGCAAAAACAAGACGAGAGTCTGCCCAAATACAAAGCCGATGAGCTCTACAAAATGCTCTTGAAGAAATCCTCTTCGATTGTAAAATGGATATTTTACATCAGTATCATAGAGTTAGGGCTAGGATTTGTGCTTAACTTATTTTTGGCAGACAAAGAGTATTGGGAACTTGTCGAAGGAATGCATTTGACCACATTTACTTATGTTTTATATGCTATTTCGTATATCATCACTTTTGCTTTTATCATTGCATTTTACAAAAGATACCAAAAAATAAGTGCTGTAGATTCTGCTAGGGAACTTATGCAAAACATACTAAAAACCAGACGGGTGGTAAAATATTACATTGGCTTTATGCTCCTATCGATGGCAGTTTCTTTTATGATATATTATCTTTTCACCTCTACTTATTTGGCAGAAATCAATCAAAAAAGCATCAATATGTGGGCAGTTATTTTGTTTGGTTTGGCGGCTTGTATCATCTTTATTGGTGTGATTTGGCTCATATATACGCTCGTTTACGGTTTACTTTTAAGGAAACTAAAGCGAAATTATAAAGAGCTGAAAAGATTGGAACTTTAAAATTTATGATGCTGCAAACATTTCTTTAGTAGTATTTTAACAGAACTTATCGTTAGATTTGAAAAAATCAACTGTTTAAAAATCACTCTCTAAAGCATGTTTAAAAACTTACTGTTTTCCATAATTTTTATTGTGGTATTCCTACCTCAAAACACATCAGCACAAAAAGTTTCTGATAAAGAAATTAAGGCTAGAATAGAATCTTACAAAAATAACCCTCGAGGTCCTTATAAAAAAATAGAGTGGTTTTGTGATGACGGTACTAGAAGAGGTCCAAAAGATCCTTGCCCTGACCATATCGGAGGTATCCAACACGCTAGTTACAAAGCTGAAGTGGAAGAACTCCATAAAAAAAACCACCTTTTTTTTGCGGATATTTTAGCTTATACTGATAAAAATGATTTCTGGGATGCTATAAATAATCATTCTAGGCTCAAACAGTATTTACTCAATAAGTATTTAAACAGGATTGATGATGGCTGGATTATGCGGAAAGCCCAATTTTACCGTGGGTCTGTACAATCTGAAGATGAAAAAGAATGGGGAATAAACTTCTACAATTGGCTTCTTGCCAGTGACCAGAGAGTAAACGAAAACTTTTTGCTGATTAAACAATCGACCCTAGAAATACCGCATAATACCGAAGAACAGCAGTCGCAAATCATTAGGACTTTAAGCAAAACCATCTCCGATGAGTATCCTGATTTTATCGATATCAGAACAAAGATTCACGGGCAACCTGCAGCATCTGATATAGAACTTGTCGAAAAATTTACAGAGGAGCACCAAAAAGATTTAGAAGCAGACTTAAAACACGATTTAGATTCCCTTAAACGAGCGATGACTAAATTTTATGCTCCTGTAAACTTAGCAAGTTTTAAAGAAAAAGCCGCTGCTTTACCTCAAAACCATTACTTAAGGCTAGCTTTGGAAAAGTTTGCAGCGCAGCGAATAGATTCTCTCCCAACAAAGATTTTATTGGAAGACACTTCCAGCTTGATGTGCGATATCAGAAGTCAACTTATAACGGTCAGTAGTTCTTCAGACAGATTGCAAATGCTTGATGTTTTAAATGAATTGGAAATGATTATGTTCACCAACACTTCTAAATGGGAACCGGCTTCATTATTAGATCAATTAGATAAAATATACTTATTGGCACAAGCAGCAGCAAGTGCAGGTTATATCGAATGGTGGGAATGGAATCAGGTAGAAAATCAGCTACAAATAAGTAATACCAAGAAGATAAGCCTACAAGAACTAGAACAGCTACAAAGAGCGGCAAGAAGTATAGTTGACTGGAGCAGCTCTCGCTTACATACCATTTATGAAAAGGATATAGCTGTTTATAGAGATTTTGAACCCAAAGTGAATGGTTTTTTAGATAATGCCGTACGCTCTTCAATTGTGCTTAAATTAGGTGAAACTGTAAGTGAATTAAGTGATTTCCTAAAAGAAGAAACCGAGCTTTCCAATAAATTATTGAGCGTAAAACACCCCAATGATGCCCGAGGTTTAAACCCTGGTTATGCAAAAGGAAAATTAATTATTGTCGAAGATGGAAACATAAAAGTCAACCCTGATCATATTTATATTTTCCGTCAACCACCCTCAGATTTAAAACCTGTAGCAGGGATTGCTACGGTTGCCGAAGGAAATCTCGTTTCCCATGTTCAGCTTTTAGCCCGTAATTTAGGCATACCCAACAGTCTCATTTCCGCAGAAAATTTTGAACAACTAAAGAAATTTGAGGGTAAAGAGGTTTTCTATGCAGTTTCACCGAAAGGTGCCATTGTTTTAAAAGAAACTGATGATATGAGTAATGAGGAAGAAGAGCTTTTTGACAATGAGGCTTCTGAAAAGAAAGAGGAGAAAATAGCTGTACCTATCGATAAAATAAATCTTCAAGAAAATGATTTGCTTAACCTCACAGAAATTGACGCCAAAAGCTCGGGAATATTTTGCGGCCCGAAGGCAGCAAACTTGGGTCAGCTGAAGGCGATGTTCCCTAACAATGTGGTAAATGGTACTGTTATTCCTTTTGGAGTCTTTAAAAACCATATGAATCAAAAAATGCCATTGCAAGAAGGTAGCTATTGGGATTATTTAAAGGCAACTTTTACAGAAGCAGAAAAAATGCGAGAAGATAAGGTAGATAAAGATGAGATTGAGCAATGCCAATTAGATAGACTTTATTTGTTAAGTGAAGCCATTAAAAAAATAAATCTACAACCCGATTTTATAAAGAAACTTGAGAATAGTTTTCAACTAAATTTTAATCGATCGTTGGGGCAAGTACCTGTTTTTTTAAGAAGCGACACCAATATGGAGGATTTGGGAAATTTTACAGGTGCAGGACTAAACCTTACGGTTTTTAACGTACGTCAAAGAGATAAAATCCTTCAAGGTATTAGAGATGTTTGGGCTTCTCCATACACCGATAGAAGTTTTAAATGGAGACAAAAATACCTTACTAATCCAGAAAATGTATTCCCGTCGATATTAATCATACCTTCTGTAGATGTAGATTATAGTGGTGTTTTGATCACCAAAGGAATAAGTAATGATAATCCCGAAAATTTGACAGTGGCTTTTAGTAAAGGTGCAGGAGGCGCAGTAGACGGACAATCGGCAGAATCTTGGCTCATAGGTATGCCAAAGGGACTGACGCTGCTTTCACCTTCACGTGAAATAACCTACAATAGGCTTCCTGAAAATGGAGGACTCGAAAAGAACAGTACCAGTCTAGATCACCCTATTTTATCGCAGCATAACATCAATCAGATTAGAAGCTTGGCTAAAATTATTCGCAATACTATTCCGCAAAAAACCAAGACTTCCAATACTGGACCCTATGATGTAGAACTAGGTTTTAAAGATAATAAGTTATGGCTTTTTCAGATTAGACCTTTTGTTGAAAACGAAAATGCACTAAGCTCATCTTACTTGCAATCTATTGATCCCGAAATAGACGAAAACAAAGAATTATCCTTAACCACCAAAATATAAAGCGATGAATATATTCAGTAAAATAAACCTTACTTTCTTAATTTTAGCCATAGGTTTTTATACAAGTTCCAAAATAATTTATCCTATAGATGGATACAAAACCACCAAAATTTCTAGGTTAGCACATTTAGAAAAAAGAATCAGCGACAGTACCAAAACCCTTAATTTACCTAAGGGTGCTTTGTTACCGCTCAATTGTATAGAATTACAGCTTACCCAAAGAAAAGACGACTCACTTGACGTACTTCTAAAAGAAGACCCAGCTTTCGCGGAAAGAATTAAGAAAGTTATCCCTTCTGGGAGTTATTCTTTAACGGTTTTGGACATGTCAGACCCAGACGACTTAAAATATGCACAACACAAAGCATCTATAGGCTACCAACCTGGAAGTGTAGGTAAACTAACGGTTACTACCGCATTATTTACTCAATTAAAAAATATTTGCCCGCAATCTTGGGATGCCCGAACTTCTTTACTAAAAAACAAAAAAGTAAGAGCTGGTGATTGGGCGGTTTACGATCATCATACCGTGCCTATTTATGATATCGAAAATGATCAATTGATAAAAAGGCAAGTAAAACCCGATGATGTTTTTACGCTCTACGAATGGGTAGATCATATGATGTCTGTGAGCAATAACGGAGCTGCAAGTGTGATTTGGCGAGAAGCTTTATTAATGGCAGCATTTAAAGATGAATACGAATATTTAACCCAAGAGCAAGTCGATAAATACTTTCAAGAAACACCTAAAAAAGAATTAACCCTGCTTGCCAATAAGATTGTAAACGAACCTCTCAGAAAAATAGGTATTACCAAGGATGAATGGCGTTTAGGAAGTTTCTTTACGTCTGGAGCCAACAAATATGTAGGAGATATAGGAGGGAGTACCGGAACTCCTTTAGGATTGATGAAATACTTAGTAAGTATAGAACAAGGCAACTTAATCGATAGAGAATCCAGTTTAGAAATAAAAAGATTGATGTATATGACCGATCGACGAATCAGGTATGCTTATTCTCCTACTTTAAAAAATGCAGCGGTTTATTTTAAATCAGGTAGTTTTTATTCTTGTGACCGATCTAATGGAAAATCTTGTGGAGAATATGCAGGAAACGTATATAATTATATGAATTCGGTAGCTATCATTGAGCACCCTAACGGAAAAAAGTATATGGTTTGCCTTATGACAAACGTGTTAAGAAAAAACTCTGCTTATGATCACCAAGCTTTGGCCGGTAGAATAGATAAAGTAATTCGCAATGAAGAAATTTAAGCTAACTGCTGTAGATTCTGTATAGCTATTTCAGCAAAATTCTTAATTCGTACGTCCTTATCCCTCTTTAAGTGTAGGATTAGTTTGATATAACTTTTATCATCTACATGCCTTAAAAGATATAAAATCGCCAATTTTATTCTCACGTCTTGGCCTTTAAGAAGTTGCTGAAAACAATCATATTCGCTTGGTACTTGCAGAAAAGCAGCATCCAATTCCTGATTATTCGTACTCAAAATAGTGTTTTCTACCAAAGGCAAC
Source organism: Mesonia sp. K7 (assembly GCF_003233725.1). GTDB lineage: Bacteria > Bacteroidota > Bacteroidia > Flavobacteriales > Flavobacteriaceae > Mesonia. The sequence goes on along the minus strand of NZ_QKQV01000012.1, from coordinate 90,194 downwards.
AGAGTATGCCTTAAGTTCGGCTGTAAAAGTGTATCTAAAAACTCAATTGCGTTGGCACGAATTTCCTGCTTATCACTTTTTATACCATTATAGGCAATAAGAACATCCTTTGAATTATACTCCAGCTCCAACAAAGTAAAAATCTGCAATAAACCGTGATCTAACCGTTTTTCCAAAATTTCTATCAAACTGTTTCTTGCAGCATACTCTTCCATTTCCCGATCGCCCACAAGATCTTTTTTATATTCTCTTGTGATTCGTTTTTGAAGTTCCATCGCAATTAATGTATTGTGATAGAGTTTACATTCATTTAAAATAAGACGCACAATATCTTTTTTACTAAATTTTAGATAACTGTTGTTTTCCTTCATCTTTTGTAAAGATTTGGCAGCTTCTATTCGCATAATAATATCTTTATTGCGAAGCAACATAAAAAGTGTATTTACACTTTCTTGATTATTAAACCTCGATAAAATATCGGGAATAAAACGTTTTGCTTTTTCGGAAATCAAGTCATTTTTAAGCCTGTTCAATAACATTTTACTAATACCCGAACCAAAATGGAATAATGCGTTTTCTGCCTCTTCCCTAAATTCTTTGGTTTCTAAAAAGCTAATTAAATCATCTACAAAAAGTAGATCAGAACTATAACCTGCAGCTTCAATAGCAGCTTTTACTACTTCTTCATTTCTATTGTTGAAGTGAGCTTTAATAAAGGAATAATATTTAGGAATTCCTGCAAACCCGATAGCTTTAATCAGCTCGATAGTTTCTTCTATGCGATGGTTATCACTTGGCAGGTTTACTTCTGTAATTCCTTCATCCAATCTTTTATCCAGGCTGTAACGTTGAGCTAATTTTTTGTTGTCTCTAGATTCCTTCGCCAAGCAAAACAATGCAGCTGAAGCAATATATTCGTTGTTATGGTTAAGATAAGAATCAAAAATCTTTAAGTCGTTGATATCGGTATGCGTCAATAAATACTGCATAGCGGCTAAAACCACACCATCATCTTTTTCATTTACAAGCTGCTCGACTTTATCGACAGCTGTTCCTTTGTCTAAAAAATACAGGTTTTTTATTGCCAATGCTTTGACTCCTACGGAAGGGTAATCCAATAAGTTAATGACCGCATTTTTCAAACGTTTGTCTTTAATTTCGTCGATCTTCCCTAGCATGTATAAAATTTCGGACTCTTCTCCTTCTTCCAAAACTTTAAGAATAGTAGCGTTTGTAAAAGTACGCTTCTTCTTCTTTTTCTTGTTTAAATGGTGTTTTTCCGTAAAGTTGACTAAGTTTTGTCGAAAGGCCTGAAAATAGGTTTTTCTAACTTTATAAATAAAGAAAAACCAAACCATGACAAACAATAATATCAAAATAGATACTTCAAGCTCTCCAAAATTCAATCCTTTTATCACAAAAATCAATAAACAACCTGCAATGCCGGTTGCGACACTATCTACGACCACATCGATAAAAGATTTTGTTTTATTTTTAAGATCTGTAGGAATAGGTAACACCAACATTTCTGAAGCTGCTTTGTTGATGGATTGCTTTAAACTTCCGTCGATAGATTTCATTAAAATCACTACCCATAGTTCGGGAAAAATAAAAAACAATCCAGCGGCAATCAATATACCAAAGGGTAATATAACCAATGTAGAAGTAACACCCCAGACACCAACTATTTTTCGAGTTAAAAAAAGCTGGATAATTAATGAGGCTAGATTAAAAGTAGAGAACCAAAATCCAAAAAATGAGGCAAGGTCATTAGAATCTTGAATTTGTTTTGATGCCAAATCACTAAACTGAAAATCGACGAGTTTGGCACTAATTACACTTATCCCGACAATACCGGCAATATAAGTAAGGTGCTTAGATTTGTAAATAAGATTAAAAGAAGAATCTTTGTTGGTGTATGAACGTTGTTTTTGTCTGAAATAGCCTAACGACTTTATTTTTTTGCGCCATATATAATGTAATAACGGGATACATCCCAATAATAGCATCGATGCAATGACCATCAGATTGTCATTCCCAAGAATGGGAGTTAAAATATTGGTTAGATAACCTCCAAAAATTCCTCCTGTGATTGCTCCCGCACCAATAAAACCAAACAACCTTTTCGCTTCTCTAATATTAAAAACCAAATTGGCCAAGACCCAAAACTGCGAAGTGGTGAGTAAGGCAAAAATGGCTACCCAAACATAATAGAAGTATAATAGCTCTGTAGAATAGTAATTAAAATTAAGAAGAAACTTTAACGACAAAAATATAGCCGCAGAAACCACTAAGGTAGCAGTTATAATTTTTAAAAGTGAAAACCTTCTGAGTGCTTTATTATAAAAAAAAGAGCTTCCAACGGCTACAAAAGCTACCAATAAGTAAGCGTTTGGTAGAGCGTTGGAAGTTAATTTAGATAAAAACAACGCATTAATCGTTGGTTTTACGATTAATAGCGTTGTGATGATTAAAAATATGTAAAGTTGCATCAGAAGGGAAATCCTTACTTCTCCGCTTCTAATGCCAAAACTTTTCTGTAAAAAGAGTTTAATCATATAAGGAAACTATGATGTTTCCAAAGAACGTGATTTTTTTATAACTTTTTCTATTGGTTCTACTAAATCTCTTATAATTTGCTCTCCGTTAGCATCTTCTATGAGAGCTACAAGAATATATTTTCTCCCATCTTTACCCCAGACCAGGACAGAGTCTGCGTGGTAATTTCTCCAAGAGCCTGATTTTCTAAATACTCTTGCGTCAGGAGCAATTCGATCTAGCGTATTTACAAACTTGTGGTGTAAATGAGAATCTTCCATAATATCCAACATTTGCTTAGATCTTTCTGGAGAAACCAAGTTTCCTGTCACCATTTGGTAGTAAAATCTACATACTTGTTTAACAGTCGCTGCGTGGCTCAATCCTTTTAAGGGATCTGGGTTTCGAGCACCAGAAGCCGCATAGCGTTTTCCTACCCAAAGTCCTCCGCCTTGAGCTTTATCATACAACTTATAAGCAGGGCTTTGTAAAACATCTGCAATCTTTTTATAGCCCAGACGGTCTATCATTCTTGTAGAAGCCTGATTATCGGATCTATTGATCATAAGATTAAGATCTCTTTTTACTGCTTCTGTTTCTTTTAATTCGCAATTTTCTATAGCATCCATAGAAGCCAATAAAATAGCGATTTTTGGTAAACTCGCTGCGTACATCATTTCAGAACTGTTGATTCCTGCGTAGTGAACCGCATCTAGGTTGTTTAAATCTACTACACCAATAGACATTTTTTTGTTGTTTATAAGCCTTTTCCATTGGGGATTGCTTAAAATCTCATCTTCTAACAATACCTGAAGAGGAGCCGCAGAAACCTCGGTAAAAGAGGTGAGTTTTTTGAAATCTGTAAAAGGTAAAGCACTCTGTTGTGCAGATAGCGATAAAGCAGAAATCATTAATAGGGCAAGTAAAATTGGGGCAAATTTTCTTTTTAACATAAATATTTTGCTTTTATAGGTTATCAAATTTAATGAAATGTTTTTTATAACCAACTGTGAGTTAGCTTTTAACATTCATACTAATAACTACAAGCTTGATGCCATATTTCAAAAAAAATGTTAAACTTTAAAAGAATTTTATTCTTTATAGCTCCAACGTCTTTGTTCATGAAGTGCTTCTTCGGCTTCTAATTCTTCTTTTGAAATTACTTTTAGGAAAGACGGATGTTGTTCAATAGCAAACTCAATTTTTTCGATCATGCTATCTACACTTTCGTTTTCGTCAAAAACAAGTGGTTCTTTAATCACCATGGATTGTAGAATACCTCTTTTTTTAATACGAATTCCCTTTTTGTCGAAAGAACGTCTAAAACCGTCAATTACAATAGGTACCACAACCGGATTGAATTTTTTAATGATATGGGCTGTTCCTTTTCTGATGGGCTTCCATGGCTTGGTGGTTCCTTGAGGGAAAGTGATTACCCAACCATCTTTTAACGCAATACCAATATTGGTGATATCGCTCATTTTTACTTGTCGGTTGACATCCTTTCCTTTATCACGCCAGGTTCGCTCTACAGAAACCGAACCGGCGTAAGCCAAAATTCTAGCCAACATACCAGATTTCATCGTTTCTTTAGCAGCCACGTAATAAATATTAAGTTTCGGATTCCATAAATAGCCAATATTTTTGATGTTGTCTTCTCGCCCACTCAAACTCGCATTAAAGACATGAAACATGGCGACTACATCAGCAAAATAAGTTTGGTGATTCGACACAAAAAGAACGTTGGTATCTGGTAGCTCTCGTAAAATTTCAGAACCTTCTATTTGCAATTCATTAAAACCACGGTAACGGCTATGCGTCATCGAACCCATAATTCTGATGAGCCATTTTTTAAGAAATAAGATATGTCCGAAAGGATTTTTTTTAAATAAACCCATTATAATTTTTCTGTTCTAAACAAGAGGTCAAATATACAAAATACTATGTTTTTAAAGCTCTTTCTAAAAATATCTTTACTTCACTTAACATCATGGCTGTCGCGCCCCAAACCACATACTCGTTTAAAAAAAAGGCTGGAACTTTTACATTTTCGGCATACGAAGTCGATAAGGTTTTCTCGATCAAACTTTTACTATCCAGAAAATTGTCGACATCTATTTCCAGAATCTTTTCTACTTCGGTTTCTTGACGTACAAAGTTTGGAGTATGATCGGTTATTCCCAAAAAAGGATAGACCCAAAAATTAGACGGAGGAATATATATTTTTGACAAAGGCTTAATGATTTCAACCGCACTCGGCAAAACCCCTACTTCTTCGTAAGCTTCACGCAAAGCAGTATCAAGCAAACTATCATCTTCATTCTCTTCTTTTCCGCCAGGAAAGCCTACCTGTGCCGAATGAACTCCTTTATAGGTTTTTCTCAAAATCAAAACCAATTTGGTTTGGTTTTGTTTATCGGGATAAAACAAAACCAAAACACCTGCATTTTTGCCTTTTTTTGTAGAAAAATCTAATCTCTTGAGTTCTTCTCTTCTAAAAAGTGGTGACATTTTTACGTGGGCATCTTCGCCCAACAAGTCAAAATTCTTTATTTTTGAAATCGATTTTTTAAACGTTTCAAATGTCATTACGCCTTTTATTTTTCGTTTTTATGTTGATTTTCTTAACCAATTGTCAAGAAAGTAAATCTACTAAAACCAATTTAGAAAAAGAAAAATCGGCTGCCGAAATTAAAGCTCAAAAGATACGTGACAGTTTACAAAAAGCAGTGAAAATTCCAACGAATGGTTTACAACTCACGATAAATTTAGACAGCGTAAAAACCTTAAAACAAGAAGAACTAAAACCTTTTTTATACGCTTACGCGGAGAAAAACACAGAGACTTTAGTGGAAATCGAAACTTCATTTGGGAACATTAAAGTAAGATTATACCTCGACACACCTTTACACCGAGCCAATTTTATACGCTTGGTAAAACTAGGCTATTTTGATACCACTTTCTTTCACAGAGCAGCGAAAAATTTTGTTATACAAGGCGGAAATAGTGACTTGGTTAATACGAGTAAGTTTCGACAAAAAGTAGGTGATTACCTCATCCCTAACGAATCTAAAAGCAGTCATACTCATGTAAGAGGAGCCTTTTCTGCTGCTAAATATGCCGAGCAAAATGTGAGTCAGGCTTCTTCCCCATTTGAGTTTTTTATCGTACAAAACCCTAAAGGTGCACATCACCTTGACGGAAAGCACACTGTTTTTGGGGAAGTCATCAGCGGAATGGATGTCGTGGATAAAATCTCACAGGTAGATGTTGACCAAAGCGAATGGCCACTTCGAAATATAAAAATGAAAGTTAGAATATTGGATGAATAGATTGTTAGAAAATTAGAAGGTTAGATTTTTAGATATGAGATATGAGATTTGCGATTTGAGAAATCGAAATTGAATTCGAACTTGAAACTATAAACATCCAATTATTCGACCCTCGTTAGTCAATACTAACTACTAATTACCCCTCCTTATAAATATTTGGCAATTGCACTTTAAAAATCACCGCGATTAACCGAATAGCAATAACGACCAACCCAGACACGATATAGTTGATGCCATCGGAAACATTTAAAGCCTGCAACACAAAAAAGCTAACTCCGCCCAAAATACAAGCGGTTGCATAGACTTCTTTTCTAAAAATCACCGGAATTTCATTTAGTAAAGTATCTCTAATCACACCGCCAAAACAAGCACTCATTGTTCCAATAGCGATGCAAATCACAATAGGAAGCTCTAAACCGATCCCTTTTTGAATCCCAATAACCGTGTATAAACCAATCCCTATCGTGTCAAACAAAAACAGTGAAGTCCGTAAGTAGCCTAATTTGCTTCTAAAAATAAGTGTAAAGATTACGGAGGCGATGATAATATAGACATAAGTCGTATTGCGCATCCAAGTAATAGGCACATCAAGCAAAACATCCCGTAAAGTTCCGCCGCCAACCGCAGTAGCAAAAGCAATAATGAGAATACCAAAAACATCCATTTTCTTTTTCATGGATGCTAAAGCTCCTGAAATAGCAAAGGCAATCGTTCCTAAAATATCGATAATTTCTACGTAATTCATTTTTACTTTTCTGAATAATATTGGTAATCTGACAAGACTACTTCTATAAATTGCATGGGCCTTTCTTTGGCAGAGATTTGTAGCATCTCCTCCACTTTTCGCGAAAGCTCTAATATGATCTTATGGTTCTGTTTGCTTTTGGCTTGGTTATAAATTCGTTTGATTTGTTGCACTTCTTCATCAGAAAGCAACGAAGCTTGCGAATAACTTGGCACATAATCGGTAGGCATTTCGCTGTAAAGCGTTTCTTTTAAATCTATGTGCTCTTTTTCTGAAATTACCGTCGTTTTTGCTGCCAAATCACCCAAACGTTGCCCTTTTCCATTGAGTAAAAGCGCAAAAACTGCCATCGCTCCAGAAGTAAAAGTAATATCAATCATACGCAGCATCCAACGAATGAGAAAATTAGAAAAAGCTGGCTTGGTTCCGTCAAGTTTTACCACCCTAATTTTTAAAGCCATTTTACCCAAAGATTGTCCGTTATTAAAAGTCTCAAACAACAAATGGTATAAAAAAGGAACTAATCCCACAATCAAAACATAGGTCCACTCTGAGCTGAAATTAAGATCTAAAGCCTCAATCGAATAGCTTAAAATAACAATGTACGCAAACAAAACAAGTCCATCGATGAGATAAGCTAAAATTCTATCCCAAATAGAAGCAACATTTTGAGTAATCTCGATATTTTGAGCCGTTTGTATTTGATAATTATCCATTAAAAATGCTATTTTTGAAACTTTAATAAGATTTGATGCGAGAAGCAGTTTTTGTTCGGCAAAATAAGGATAAATGGGAAAAGTTTGAAAGTGTTATGAACAATAATGCAAAAATTTCTCCTGATGAACTTTCTGCCCTCTACATAGAAATTACCGACCATTTGAGTTATGCTAAGACTTTTTACCCAAAAAGTAACACTTTAACCTATCTCAATCAGCTTTCGGTAAAAGCACATCAAAAGATTTATTATTCTAAAAAAGAGTCGAAAAATAGAATTTTTACGTTCTTTCTATACGAATTTCCGAAGAGTTTTTACAAACACCAAAAAGTATTGCTTTTTAGCTTTTTGGTTTTTTTATTGTTTTCGATTATCGGAGCTTATTCTGCCGCTTACGAACCTGCTTTTGTACGTTCTTTTCTTGGCGACGGTTATGTAAACATGACTTTGGAAAATATAGAAAACAACGATCCGATGGCGGTTTACAAAAAAGCCAGCGAAATGGATATGTTTTTAGGGATTACCATCAACAATACAAAAGTTGCCTTGATGGCGTATGTACTTGGTATTTTTCTAGGCCTGGGAACCTTATATGTCTTTATGCAAAACGCCATCATGCTAGGCTCTTTTCAATACTTTTTTTATGAAAAAGGTTTGCTTTGGGAATCTGCCAGAACCATCTGGATACACGGAACCATCGAAATATCGGTCATTATTATTGCAGGAGTTGCTGGTTTTATTGTCGGGAAAAGCATCTTGATGCCAGGTACGTACTCGCGATTGGATTCTTTTGTAAAAGGTATCAAAGAAGGTTTAAAGGTCGTGATCAGTACCGTTCCGTTTTTTATCATGGCCGGATTTTTAGAAGGCTTTGTTACCCGACATACCGAAATGCCTGATGCCCTAGCTATTTTTATTATTGGTTTATCATTGGCACTTATCTTATTTTATTACGTTTTTTACCCTATCTATTTAAATAAAAATCATGGAAAATCAACCGAGCATACAGTTTAAAAAAGAAAGAGAACTTGGCGAAATTATTACCGACACCTTTAAGTTTGTAAGAGAAAACTATAAGGTTCTATTTCAAGTGATATTAAAAAATGTAGCGATACCAGGAATTATAATGCTTGCTGCGCTAACCTACTATTTATATAACGGCGCAGATCTTTTTGCCTTTACTTCTGTTCCTGATGGTTATTCAAACAGTTTTTTTGTTGATTATTTTCTAAGTATTTTCATCTTGATCATTGGGGTTTTTATCTTTCAAGCTTTTATGTATGCAAGTGTGCTTTACAGCATCAAATCTTACATCAACAATAATGGAATAATCAACCCAAGTGAAGTCAACCAAGAAGTGAGTAAAAACTGGCTAAACTTCTGCGGAATGCAATTTTTAATTGGTATCGTTATTTTTTTCGGAATGATGCTTTGCGTTTTACCGGGAATTTATTTGCTTGTTCCGCTATCTTTAATTTATAGCATCTATGTGTTTGATAAATTAGGGGTTTCTGCTTCGTTTTCTTATACTTTTCAACTTATAAAAGACAATTGGTGGATAAGCTTTGCAACGATATTGGTCATGGCAATTTTGGTTTATATCATTGCTTTTATATTTCAAATACCAGCACTTATTTACATGATTGTGAAAGGTGTGACTATCGCTCAAGAAGGTACGATGTCTGACCCCACTTTTTTATTCGATTGGGTTTATATTGTTTTGAATGTTTTATCTACTTTAATTCAATATATTTTGATGGGACTAAGTATTATTTCTACGGTGTTTATCTATTTTAATCTCAATGAAAAAAAGCACCAAACAGGAGCACTCGAAGAAATTGAAAATTTAGGAAGTCACTAAATGAAGCGATTATTTTTCTTCTTTGTGATGGTTTGTAAGCTCTCTTTTTGTCTGGCACAAGAAGAGCAAAAACTCATTATAGATACTTCACAAAAAGAAGAAAAACAAATTGTAGGTGAAAACCAATTAAAAGAATATCGTTCCCAAAAAGATTTTAACTATATCGAAGAAGAGCAAGACATTTCTTGGTGGCAAAATTTTAAACGTTGGCTCAACGATATCTACCACTCTATTTTAGAATTTCTTTTTGGTGATTTAGAAAACGTAGGCGGAATTTTTAAGTGGTTCATAGCTAACTTGCCCTACATCATTCTTGGGTTTGTTATCCTGTTTGTCATTTGGCTTTTTATCAAACTCAACCCTGCTAAAGACAAAAGTTATAGACAGCAAGCTGCAGAAGTGATTTTAAGTGAAGAAGACAAAATCATCACGCAAGAAGATATTCCTGCGTTGATCAATTCCGCTTTAAGCGAAAAAAATTACAGACTTGCTTTTCGGTATTATTACTTATTGATTATCAAAAATTTAAAAAACTCGTCCATCATCGATTACCGTCAAGAAAAAACCAATCACGATTATTTGGACGAACTCGTTAAAACCGATTTCTATACCGACTTTAAAGTGCTTACCAATTGGTACGATTACATTTGGTACGGTAATTTTGAGCTTAACCAGTTTCAGTATCAAAACCTGGAAGTGCGTCTGGAAAGTTTAAAAAACAAAATCACTAAAAAGCAAGCTTCATGAAAAACAAATTTGTCTTTCTGATCGTGTTTATCATGACTGCTTTTGTGGTGTTTCTCGAAGCAAACCAAAAACAGCCCGTCAATTGGTACCCTACTTATCACAACAACGATAAAATACCTTTTGGGACTTACATTTTCTTTGAAGAATTGGCAAAAAAAACGCCACAACTGCAAGAAATTGGAATTCCGCCCTACGAAGCTTTACAATTTAATGACGACATCAAATCGGGAACTTATTTTTTTGTAAGTGAATCGATTAATTTTGACAAATCGGAGTTTAGCGAATTACTCAATTGGGTGAAAGACGGAAATCAGCTTTTTCTTTCGGCAAGAAACTTTAGCCCTGTAGTTTTAGACACCTTAGAAATCGAGCAAAAATCTGAAATTCAACAAGGGAGTTTAATCAATTACAGCCAGTATAATTTTGTAAACCCTCATTTAAAGTCAGCAAAACCCTATGTGTTTTATCGGGACCAATACATGTATTCTTTCAAGAAAATAGATACCACAAAACATAAAGTTTTAGGAAAAGTTTCTATCAAAGATGCCGAAAAAGAAGAGGAAAATCTAAATATCAATTTTATTGAGATTCCCTTTGAAAAAGGAAAAATCTTCTTGCACAACGCGCCCGAAGTTTTTAGCAATTATTTTTTGCTGGGAGAAGAAAATCAGTATGAATATACTAATAAATTAATGAGTTACCTCGATTTAGATGATAATTTTTATTGGGATGTGTATTATTCTGGCGGAAGAACTATTTACACTTCGCCGCTATATGTTTTGCTCAACAACAAATACCTCAAATGGGCATACTATTTTACACTTATCGGGTTATTGTTTTATGTGATTTTTGAAGGCAAACGAAAACAAAAAAGCATCCCGATTGTCAACCCATTAGAAAACAAAACCTACGAATATGTACGAACCATTTCTAATTTGTATTTAGATAAAAAGAACCACACCAAGATTGCCAAAAAGAAAATCGAACAGTTTTTCTATTTTGTACGAACACATTTGCGTATAGATACCCAACAAGAATTAAATAGGCTTGGCAGCGAAATAGCCCAAAAAACCAACAAAAATAAAGACGAAGTAACGAGTTTCTTACGTTACCTTACTTTGTTACAACAACAAAACCCTATCAACGCACAAGAGCTGGTAGAACTCAACAAAAAAATAAACGATTTTAAAAAAGAGATATGATGGAAAATCAAGAAGCAAACCAAAACCAAGACGAAGTTTCTTTCGAAAATAGACTTTCGCTAGACGAACTAAAATCTGGTGTAGAAACCATCAAAACCGAACTTTCAAAAATTATTATTGGCCAAAAAGATTTTGTAGAAATGCTCATCGTGGCACTACTTGCCGATGGTCACGTTTTGATAGAAGGTGTTCCGGGAATTGCCAAAACGCTCACGGCGAAATTATTTGCAAAAACCCTAAAAACCGATTTTAGTAGGATACAGTTTACGCCTGATCTCATGCCTAGCGATGTGTTGGGAACTTCTATTTTAAACACTCAAAAGAATGAATTTGAGTTCAAATCTGGTCCTATTTTTTCGAATTTGGTCTTGATAGACGAAATCAACCGTGCTCCGGCAAAAACCCAAGCAGCACTTTTTGAAGTGATGGAAGAAAAGCAAATCACCATCGATGGAAAACTTTACCCGATGGAAAAACCTTTTATGGTTCTTGCCACGCAAAACCCTGTTGAACAAGAAGGTACTTACGCCTTGCCCGAAGCGCAATTAGACCGTTTTCTATTTAAAATAAAAGTAGGTTATCCATCACTCGAAGACGAGATAAGAATTATCGAGTCCCACCACAACCGTAAACAAAATCTGCCTTTAGATGAAATTGTAAGTGTATTGAGCCCCGATAAAATTGCACACTACAAAACACAAGTGAAAGAAGTGCTCATCGAAGAAAAAATCATCAAATACATCGCAGAGATCGTCAATAAAACCCGAAACCATTCGCATATTTATTTAGGTGCTTCGCCAAGAGCTTCGATTGCTATTTTAAATTCGGCGAAAGCCTTGGCAGCAATTTCAGGTCGTGATTTTGTGATTCCCGAAGATGTCAAAAAAGTCATTCCCTCGGTGATGAGGCATCGTATTATTATTTCGCCAGACCGCGAAATGGAAGGCCAAACTCCAGAAAGCATCATCGATATGATTATTCAATCTGTAGAAATACCGAGATAGCATGCTAAAGATTTTCAGGTCTTTATATTTTACCCAAAGGTTTTTTTACCTTATCGCTATTTTTGCGCTTTCGTTTTTAGCAAGTCACTATTTTACAGCTATTTATCCTTACGCTTGGTTAGCGGTATTGGTCTTTTTATTTTTAATTTTAGCTGACACGGTATTACTTTTTAAAGAGAATTCGCTTCAAGCAGAAAGAATTTTACCTGAAAAATTCTCCAATTCAGATCCAAACGAGGTAAAAATAAAATTGCACAACAAATACAGTGTTCCGCTGTCGTTGGAATTGATCGACGAAATGCCCGTACAATTTCAAAAAAGGGATTTTTTAAAGGAAACTGAAATCAAATCTAGAGAAAGAAAAAAAATAAATTATTTCTTAATTCCGAAAGAACGAGGAGTTTACACTTTTGGAAAACTAAATGTATATGCGATTTCTAAATTGGGATTGGTAAAACGGCGTTTTACTTTTTGCAAAAATCAAGATGTCAAAGTGTATCCTTCATTTATACAAATGAAAAAATATGATTTTTTAGCCATCGATAATAAAATCTCACAAATTGGCTTAAAAAAAATAAGACGGATTGGACATACGATGGAGTTTGAACAAATTAAAAATTATGTTTTGGGTGACGACATCAGAACTATCAACTGGAAAGCAACCGCCAAAAACAACCACTTGATGGTGAACCAATACCAAGACGAAAAATCACAACCTATTTATAATATCATCGATGCGAGTCGAGTGATGAAAATGCCGTTTAACGGGTTAAAGTTATTGGATTACGCCATCAACAGCTCACTTGCCATCAGCAATATTGTGCTGAAAAAGCACGATAAAATTGGCTTACTTACTTTTTCGCATAAGCTCATCAATTTTATGTCTGCGAGTAGCAGAAAAGCACAATTACAGCAAATATTAGAGTATTTGTATAACATCAACACCAAATTTTTAGATGCCGACTTTGGGATGTTATATGCGCAAATCAAACGCAGAATCAACCAACGAAGTTTGATATTGCTCTACACCAATTTTGAGCATATTTCCGGCCTTAAAAGACAATTGCCTTATCTAAAAATGATCAATCGCAGTCATTTGTTGGTCGTTGTATTTTTCGAAAATACCGAAGTTTCCAAAATCACAGAACAGCATTCAGACCAATTAGGTGATATCTATGAGCAAACCGTTGCGACAGATTTTGTGACCGACAAACAACTGATGGTAAAAGAACTGCAAAAACATGGCATTCAAACCATTTTAACCAAACCTGAAGAACTCACGGTCAATTCCATCAACAAATACTTAGAAATAAAAGCCCGAGGATTAATTTAATTGGGAATAGTTTTTGTTTAACCTGTCAATTCGAGTGGTTTTTCAGAATGAAATGAAGAAAAATTGTATCGAGAATAAAGGTTAAAATCCTTATTTTAGATACAAAATTCCTAAAGAAATTTCACTCAAATTGACGGATTTTAAAAATATACCCATGAAAATCATACTCGCTATTCCTTTCCTGCTTTTCTCAAGTCTTTTCTATGCGCAAACAGCGAACTTCGAAGTAAAAGTAGAAAACATCAAAAACACAGGAACACTTTACCTAGGCGTTTACCAGAAAGATAATTTTCTTAAGAAAGCCACCTACGAAAGAAAGCTAGAGGTCAAAGAGAGTGACGAAAGTGTTTCCTTTGAGTTTAAAGATATTCCTGTTGGAAATTATGGTTTTATGTTATTACTAGATGAAAATAACAACCAAGAAATGGATTTTAATCTGATCGGAATTCCAAAAGAACAATACGGTTATTCTAACAACAAATTCTTGATGCGAGAACCTGTTTTTGAAGATGTAAGCTTTCTGGTTGAACTTCAAACTACCGAAGTTCTAATTGAACTAAAATAGTTTTTTACTATTTTAATAAAATTTTGATAGATTTTATTAATTGTTATTTCTACCTTTGTGAGTAGAAGATTTCACTTATGACCATTACCCAATTGCATTATGTTTTGGCTGTTGCCGAACATCAGAATTTTACCAAAGCTGCCGAAAAGGTTTTTGTAACACAACCTACCTTGAGTATGCAAATTCAGAAACTGGAAGAAGAACTGGATGTGCAGATTTTTGACCGTAGCAAAAAACCAATTGAACTTACTAAAGTTGGCGAAAAGATAGTACAGCAAGCCCGTAACATTGTAAACGAAAGTGATCGCATCAAAGATATTGTCGATCAGCAAAAAGGGTTTATAGGTGGCGAATTTCGTCTGGGAATTATCCCTACGATTATGCCTACCTTATTACCGATGTTCTTGAAAAACTTTAGTAAAAAGTACAGCAAAGTAAAACTCATCATTGAAGAATTACCTACCGAAACCATTATCGAAAGACTAAAAGACGGTCATTTAGATGCGGCGATTGCGGCAACACCGCTCGAGCAAGAAAAAATTAAAGAACGCGTGTTATATTATGAGCCTTTTGTGGCTTACATCCCAAAAAATCACCGATTGCAAGATAAAGCTCAGCTTGTGGCAGACGATTTAGATATCGATGAAGTTTTATTACTCGAAGACGGACATTGTTTTAAAGAAGGAATTCTCAATTTGTGTAAAGCACAAAATACACTTTCGGAAAAATCTTTTATGCTCGAAACAGGAAGTTTTGAAACCATTATAAAGCTCGCCAACGAAGGTTTGGGAATGACCCTTCTGCCCTATTTACATTCGTTAGAAATTAAAGACAGCGAAAAAAGTAACCTAAAAATGTTTGAAGAACCTGTTCCAGCAAGAGCTGTGAGTTTAATATACCATAAAAGTGAACTTAAAATGCAAATTATCGAAGCTTTACATACGGTAATTTCTGGAGTTGTCAAAGGCGCGATAACTTTTCAAAATGTACAGATCATTAGTCCGTTGCAACAGAAATAATTATGGAGCTACCATAGGTTTAAACGGTAAATCATTTTTCCAGGTTTCACCATAAGTTTCGGTAAGGTATTTCGCGACAGCTTTGTTGTTAGCAAGCGTTGAAGGATCTACTGGGCAGCTTTTTTTTATCACACCAACACCATATTTTTCCTGAAAGTCAACAAATTCTTTAGGAATTGAGCTGTCAAATCCGTGTAGGATAAAAGTTGGTTGGTTATTCAACAGCAGATTATCAAACTTTTGTTTTTTGTGTAACTGAATGTGTATTTGGTTATCTTCTTCTGTGAAAACGTCTGGATACTTTAGAACCGTATAAAAATTAGCAACTGAAAATCGAAAATGGTAGCTTCCTTCTTTTGGTAATTGTATTTTGGACTCACTTTTATGGATAACAAATATCGTATCGAGTTCTTTTATCCATAATTTACCCTCAGTAAAACCTTCTGGAGAACAATTTTCTATAAACACTTTTGCTGTAATTTGTTGTGCCAGTATATTTTGACAAAAAAGCAGCAAAACAATTAAATAAGTAATTTTTTGAAACATTATTTCCTCTTTTACTAAAGACAAAAAAAATCCTTAAGATGTTACATATTCAAAAAAAAGACACTGTTTCCAGTGTCTTAGTTTTTTATATAAAGCAATGAAACTTTTAAGTCGGGGTTTTGATTTACCAAAAGGATAATAAACTTTTTGAGTTCTTCTATTTCGTGAGGCAAAAGCCTTTTTACAGCTTTTTCTACTTCTTTACAAAATAAACTCACGTCGAAACTCACTTTTTTTAGAATCACTTTGGTGTATTCAAACATAGCTCTAGACATAAATTTGAAGTTTTAAAAGATTGGGTAGTGTTGCATCAATAGGCTGTATATTTTATTTAGAATCACTCAAATTTACAAAAATAAATGAATATTTTTCAGGAAAAGTTAACATTATAAATGTTAATTTATGTTAAATTTTTGATTTTAACGTCCATTCAAAATCAAATTCAGAAACAATCTCGCCTCTTTCATTTCTCCCTATAGATTTCATCCAACAAGTTTTAGGTTCGTTGTCATTGAAAGTTTTTTGAATCACTTCTTCTAATTTTAAACCATCCTCACAAGTAAAAGTTATTCTACCTACAGCTTTTTTATAGAAGCTTCCTTTGTGGTTCAAAACCAACATCGATATTTCTTTTTTACTTTCTCTTATTGCTTGCATCACCAGACTTCCCGTAGAAAGTTCTGCAGCCATAGACTGTACCGCAAAATACATCGATTGAAACGGATTTTGATTGATCCATTTGTAACTAACCGTAGTCAAGGCATGTTTTTGGGTAATTTCTTTTAACCTAACGCCACATAACCAAGCTGCTGGTAATTTAAAAGCAATATATATGTTCACTTTCCTAATATTCATTGGTTTTTTCCTTTCGTTTAAAACAGAAAATTACTAAAAAAGAGCTTGAAAAATTTCTTAAAATTTTGTTAAACTCATTACTTTGTATTGCATACTACTTTCTTTTAGATATATATTTGCAATAACAAAAATAAAATTGAATGAAAATTGAGAACACCAAAGCACAGATGCGGAAAGGAGTCTTAGAGTATTGCATACTTTCTGTTCTCCGCGAAAATGAGGCTTATGTAGCAGAAATTCTTGATGCACTTAAAGAAGCAAAACTTATTGTAGTGGAAGGCACGATTTATCCGTTGCTCACAAGGTTAAAAAATGCTTCGCTTTTAAGTTATCGTTGGGAAGAATCTACAAGCGGACCTCCGAGAAAATATTACGGACTTACCGAAACTGGCAAGCAATTTTTAGAAGAACTTACCATGACGTGGCAAGAACTTCAGGAAGCTGTAAACATTGTTACACAAAGCAAAACCAACAACCATGAATAAAACTGTAAACATAAATTTAGCAGGTATCTTTTTTCACATAGACGAAGATGCATACCTAAAACTCAAAGCATATCTCGACACCATCAGAAATTCTTTTAAAAACGGACAAGAAGGTCAGGAGATTTTACAAGATATAGAAGCTCGTATCGCCGAACTTTTTACGCAAAAAATGGCTCACGAAAAACAAGTGATTGGGATCAATGAAGTAAATGAAGTCATCTCGATTATGGGTCAACCAGAAGATTACCAAGTAGATGAAGACTTTTTTGAAGATAAAGAACAAGCTTATACTTCTGCAAAAAGTAAAAAGCTTTATCGCGATACCTTAACAGGAAATATTGCAGGTATTTGTGCAGGTTTTGGTCATTATTTTGATTTTTCCGTGATTTGGTTACGTATAATATTTATCATTCTTGCCATTGCCACTTCAGGTACTTTTATCTTGATCTACCTTATTTTATGGCTGGTGATTCCAGAAGCAAAAACTACTGCCGAAAAGTTAGAAATGACTGGCGAGCCCATTAATATCAGTAATATTGAAAAAAAAGTGAAAGAGGGTTTTCAGCATGTAAGTGATAGAATGAAAGATGTAGATTACGAAAAGTACAAAGATCAATTTACCAACAGCTCTACAAATTTTTTTAGAAATGTGGGAAACGGATTGGTTGCCATTTTAACTTTTTTAGGAAAATGCTTGGGTTTTTTCCTCGTCGTAGTTAGTGGTCTAACGTTACTTTCGTTAATTCTAGGTTTTTTATTTGTTTCCTTTTCAGGGATTTACGAAAATCCGTTTCTGTTTAGAAATTACGGTTTTACAGAAATTTTTATCGGGAATGACACCATTATCCCTAATCTCGTCACAGGAATTGCCCTTACACTTTTTATGGTGATTCCGGTTTTTATAATCTTCTATTTAGGCTTAAAATTACTCATTACCAATCTTAATTCTATTGGGAAAACCGCAAAGATTACGCTGTTAGCGCTTTGGTTGGTTTCGTTGGGTATCTTGTCTTACGTGGTGATGAATAGAGTGGCTCACAATGCCTACGAAGAAGAAATCGTTTCCACGGAAGTATTGCCGATTATGACAAACGATACTTTAACGATCAAACCCTATTACGACAAAAGTTCTGGCTTTAGTTTAAACGAAAGTTATAGGTACACTTATAAAAAAGGAGGTGAAAATGTATTCCAAAAGAAAATTAGGCTTAAAGTTTTACCCACCCACGACTCTATTGGTAAAATTGTCACTAGAAAAAAAGCTTCAGGGAAAAGCAGCCTGAAAGCACAAGAAAACGCAGAAGAAATTGATCATGAATATGCGCTTAACGGAAACCTTCTCAACTTTAATGGAATTATGAGTTCACCAGGAAAAGGTGACATTTATGAAGAAAATCTAATTTTAGAAGTTTACCTACCGATTAACAGCTATGTATATCTGCACGAAGACACTTCTTATTTTGCCTATTGTTGCAATAATCTATTATCAGATTCAACCTACGGAGAAGTGATAAAAATTGAGGATAAAGCTAAAGTTACTTCTGAAAAAAATAAAGATACCCTTTTGATAGAAATTGAAGGAGATTCTATTTTATAATTAGTTAGTTTAAAAAGAGAAATACCTGCTATCATTAGCAGGTATTTTTATTTTACTTCCTCAAAATACTTTCCATTTTTTTACCTCTAGCCAACTCGTCGATAAGTTTATCGAGGTAACGTATTTTCTGCATCAAGTCTTCTTCGATATCTTCTACCCGATAACCACAAATCACACCTGTAATTTTTGAGACATTCGGATTGATTTGAGGTGCTTCAGCAAAAAAAGTTTCAAAATCTACCTTGTTATCGATTTGCTTTTGCAGTGCTTTTTGGTCATAACCCGTTAACCAAGAAATAATAGTATCGACATCGGCTTTTGATTTTCCCTTTTTCTCTGCCTTTGTCACATAATGCGGATAAACACTCGCAAAGGCCATTTTATAGATTTTTGTGTTTTGCATTTCTTCTTAGTAATTAAAAGAAATTTCTTTTTCAATATCGGGATGAAGGCTTAAAAATACGGGGCAAGAATAAGCAATTTGTTCCAGTTTCTTCCTAACCTCTACTCCATAATCTTTAGGAAAAGTCAAATCGATTTTAATCTTACTGATTCGTCTTGGATTGGCAGCCATTTCTTTGATGACTTCGGCTTTGGTATTTTTTAAATCGATGCCTTCACGTTCGGCATAAATTCCCATAATGGTAAGCATACAACTTGCCAGTGCAGTTGCAACGGTATCGGTTGGGGAAAAAGCTTCTCCTTTTCCGTTGTTGTCGCTTGGTGCATCGGTAATGTATTTGTTACCACTTTTATGATGCGTATTTTCTACTCTTAGTTCGCCAAGATAAACAGAAGTTGCAGTACTCATCTTGTTATTTTTGTATGATTTCTAAGTTTAAATCTTTCTGGTATTTTAAGATATATACTGCATCATTATAATAGCCTCCTTTTACTTTTTTATGGTAATAAAACTTGTTTTCGGCATATTCTGTAATCTGATGTATTTCTTCTAATGACTTATATAAATCTGAGTTAATAGCCAATCTTAATATCGCATCTAAAGTAACGTCATAACCCCTCGAAGCATACTTGTTTGGTGAAATGCCGTGTTTTTTGTGATAATCTCTATAAAAATCGTTTTCAGGATCTATTTCTTTAGCGATAGAAACAAAAGTAAAATCAAGATTTGCTAAATATTCTGCGGGTACTTCTTCTTCAAAAGCATCGGTTTGATGTGAAGAAAATACTTTTATTTTATAACTACCAGCGTACGCATTTAAATAAGTAATCGCATTGGTAATCAAGCCGCGGTCCTCGGCTTCAATAATCACCCAGTTTTCTACTCCTTTTTGTAAAGCACTACCCAAATCACCTTGTTTTAAAAATGAACCTTGAGAAATCGCTTTCGAACCTGGGATATTTGATAAAAATCTAGCTTCTATATCTTTGTGTTTATTATCTGTTAAAATAAGTACATTTTTACCCGCTTGTAAACTATCGATGTATTGAATAAGTGCTTCTTGTTGCATCTCATTGGTTGGTCGTGTCTGAACCAAGTTGGTATTGGCATCGACATTCCCACTAGTAAGTGGTGATAAAACTGGTATATTTTGAGTTTGGAGCAATTTTGCAGCTTCCTCTACCGTGCTACTCAGAAATGGACCAATTACCATATCTGTATTATCAAAATTATTTTGGCGAATGATCTCTCCTACCTTAGACTTGCTTTTTTGAGTATCGAAAACTTTGTAATCTACTTTTACACCTAAACTTTCTGCTTTCTCGATAGCTAATAAAGCTCCACTATAAAAGTCTAAAGCAATGCGTAAAACCTTGTCTTTTGCAATACTTTTTTTATTTGATTCATCAAGGTTATCTATTCCAAAAGGGATAAAAAAAGCTATATTTTGGGTGCTTCCTCGCTGTATTTTTTTAGACAAATCTACTCTATCTTCTGAAAGCGGCGAAGAAGTATCATACTGCTCTGCTATTTCATCACTAGGTACTTGTATTTTTAAACCAACATCTAAACCGCGTTCTTCCAAAATCGGGTTCCAAGCAATGAGGTTATCTTTGGTAATTTTATACTTCTTAGTTAGACTATAATAAGTGTCTCCTTTTTTAATTTCGTAAAACTCAAAACCTTTTTCTAACTGATTTTGGTTTTCTTCTGCTCTATTCTTATTGACAATAGACAGGATTTGACCTTCTCTTAGTTGTAAAACAATATGCGGATTTAAGGCTTCCAATTCACTTATTGTCAAGCCATATAGCCTAGATATACCATATTTGGTTTCCTTAGGCATCACGATATGTAACAAATTTTTAAAAGTAGATTGTTGTACTGTAGTATTTACGTCAACATTATCTTTTCGTTGAAACAAAGGGATTTTAATCACATCGCCATCTCCTAGAATTTCGGTCTTTAATTTTGGGTTGTATTGCTTTAATTCTTCCACAGAAGTGTTGTTGCTTTTCGCAATACTATAGAGCGTTTCTTTAGGTTTAACCGTATATTCTTTATAATTTACAGAAGTATTTGCCGCAACTTTGGGGAGAATTTCCTCTTTCGGAATCACCAAAACTTTGCCTTCTATTTTTTCGTTTCTAACTTCGGGATTGAGCTTTAAAATCGTCGACTCAGAAACTTTATATGAAGCAGAAATACTTTGTAAAGTTTCGCCATCTTTTACAATGTGAGTTGTATATTCTTGAGCAGGAGCCGAATAAAAAGTCAGCAAGGCAAATACTAAAAGAAGTTTTTTCATCTGTTTTATTTATGTTAACCTTATTGGAAAATTTTTGATTTTCTAAAATACAAAAATTATTCCCATTCTATCGTTGCAGGTGGTTTAGAACTAATGTCGTACACCACTCTATTAACGCCTTTTACTCTATTTATTATAGCATTTGAGGTTTTTTGAAGAAACTCGTAAGGAAGATTTACCCAATCTGCGGTCATTCCGTCGGTAGATTCTACAGCTCTTAAAGCCACAACTTGTTCGTATGTTCTTTCGTCTCCCATAACACCAACAGAGTTTACAGGTAATAAAATTGCTCCTGCTTGCCATACCTTATCATACAAATCCCAATCGCGTAAGCCTTGAATAAATATATGATCTACTTCTTGTAAGATTCTTACTTTCTCTGCAGTGATATCTCCTAAAATTCTTATGGCTAAACCTGGGCCTGGAAAAGGATGCCTTCCCAACAAATTTTTATCAATACCCAGTTCTTTTCCTACCCTTCTCACTTCATCTTTGAATAACATACGAAGCGGCTCAACAATTTTTAATTTCATAAAATCGGGTAAACCACCTACATTATGGTGTGATTTGATAGTGACCGAAGGTCCGTTTACCGAAACCGATTCAATCACATCGGGATAAATAGTTCCTTGGGCGAGATAAGTTACATTCTGAATTTGGTGTGCTTCGTCATCAAAAACCTCAATAAAGGTTTTACCGATGGCCTTACGCTTTTCCTCTGGATCACTTTTTCCCGCTAAGGCTTCTAAAAATCTATCGGAAGCATCGACACCTTTTACATTTAATCCCATATCCTTGTACTGATGCAGAACACTTTCAAATTCGTTTTTACGGAGTAAACCATTGTTTACAAAAATACAATAGAGGTTATCACCAATCGCTTTGTTCAGTAAAACAGCAGCGACAGTAGAATCTACACCTCCACTTAAACCTAAAACAACTTTGTCCTCACCTATTTTTTCTTTGAGTTCGCCTATAGTCATTTCGGCGAAAGCACCAGGCGTCCAGCTTTGTTCGACTTTAGCAATTTTCACTAAAAAGTTTTCCAACAATTGTTTTCCATCCTTAGAATGGTATACTTCTGGGTGAAACTGAATCGCAAAGGTTTCTTCACCATCGATGCGATAAGCTGCATTCAACACGTCATGGGTACTGGCAAGACGAACGGCATTTTCCGGTAATTCTTTGATGGTATCGCTATGTGACATCCATACTTGTGAATTTTCAGAAATAGCATCAAAAAGCGTTTCTTTGTCTTTGATGATTGTTAAATTAGCACGACCATATTCGCGTGTTTCTGAAGGTTCTACTTTACCACCATTGAAATGTGCTAAGTATTGCGCACCATAACAAACCGCCAGTAAAGGTAACTTTCCTTTGATATTTGATAAGTCTGGATGTGGAGCATCTTCACTTCTTACCGAAAACGGAGAGCCCGATAAAATCACGGCTTTAAAAGTTGATAAATCTTCTGGAATTTTGTGGTACGGATGGATTTCGCAATAAATATTTAATTCTCTAACTCGTCTAGCAATTAACTGTGTGTATTGCGAACCGAAATCTAAAATGAGTACGTTATTTTGCATAGGCAAAAGTAATAACTTTGCGTTAAAATTTATAAGCGGCGTTTCATAAATTTATATTTTTATAATCAATCTAAATTTTACCGCTATGCGTTTCGTCGGAGCTATTGTTTTTTCTATCGCTATTGTTTTAGCGGCTTACTTTTTAGGGAATGCCTACGTCAAAAGAGCAAATACTAATGATGTAATTGCAGTCACAGGGTCTGGTACTTCTAATTTTACGTCAGATTTGATTGTTTGGGAAGGAACTTTTTCTCGTTTTAGCAAAAATTTACAACAAGCTTATGAGCAAATTGCTGCCGATAAAAAAACGGTAAACGACTACCTTATCGGAAAAGGAATTAAGCCAGATAATATCATTTTTAATTCGGTGAATACTACAGAGAGAAGCGAAAGTAAATATGACAACGGGAATTTTGTAGGACAGGAATTTTTAGGCTACGACTTAAGACAATCGATAAAAATAGAATCGAATGACGTAGAATTGATTGAAAAAGTATCTAGAGAGATAACAGAACTTCTTAATCAAGGTGTACAATTTAATTCTATACCACCAAGATATTACT
The DNA here is from genome assembly GCF_003233725.1 of Mesonia sp. K7. Taxonomy (GTDB): domain Bacteria; phylum Bacteroidota; class Bacteroidia; order Flavobacteriales; family Flavobacteriaceae; genus Mesonia. The sequence continues at coordinate 66,790 of NZ_QKQV01000012.1, read as the reverse complement.
ACACCAAACTATCTGATCTGAAAATTGAAATGATTTCAAAAGCTACTGAAGATGCTAAGTTAAGAGCTGAAAAAATTGCTGAAAATTCTGGAGGAAAATTAGGTTCTTTAAAGAAAGCTGATATGGGTGTTTTTCAGATTACGGGTCAAAATAGTGGTGAAGATTACAGTTGGGGCGGAGCTTACAATACCTCAAGTAAAAAGAAAACTGCATCAATTACAATGCGACTACAATACGAAATAGATTAATTATCTAATTGTATGATTGAAAATTTAAAATTTAATGGGTTTAAATTTTCTTTTAGTTTTTCAATAAGTTGATCGCCAAAAGCTTCGTAAAACTCACTAAAGTTTAAAACTCTCTCTTGCAAATTTTGATTTGGAAACAACTCTTCCTGAAGTTTTAAAACACGATTTATTTCACTTTCAAACTTACGTTTTTGTGCTTTGAGTAAGCGTTTTTCTAAATGGTCTAGCCCGTTTTTTTGCTTCTTCTCTTGTGCTGCAACAGCTCCTAAAAACGATTGGTCTGTCTTTTTCGCTAACTGATACAAATCTTGGAATTGTTGTTCTAAAAACTGTTTCTGCTTAGAAAAATCGATATCAAGTTGAGAAACTTTTTCTGTGTAAACCGTCTTTAACTCATTCGTTTTTAAAAATAAATCTTCGATTGAAACCTCCAATTTTTCTAATTTTTCAAACTGTTTACTTAACACAAGTAACGCAGAGTTTCTAAGAAACAAAATAGGAAATGGTGTTTTTTCTGCGTCAAAAAAAGATTTCAATTCAAGCCAATACGCTATTTCACCTCCTCCTCCAATATAAGCCAAGTTCGGTAAAATGGTTTCTTGATACAATGGTCTTAAAATTACATTTGGGGAAAATTTTTGAGGATTTTTGTCGATTTCGTCTTCAATCTCTTTAGGACTAAAAACTAAATCTGTGTTATTGACATAAAAACTATTTTTCTGGAAAATAATACGTTCACGCAAATTTTTGTCTTGATAGAAAAAGTTGATTTCCCTAGGGTTTACTTGAACTTTATAATCACTTTTTTCTAAATATGACTTGGTTTTAGAAACTTTTTTATAGGCTGTATTTTGAAAAATATCGCTTTTTATGAATGGTATAAACTCTTTTTTCAACTCTTTTTTGTTAGAATCTACTATTACCAAACCATACTCTCCAAAAAGCTCGTTCACTAAATATTGTGTAGCTTCTGCTAAATTTTCTTGATTAAAATATGAGTTTATAAAAAGCTCTTTTAGTTTTTTTGCGTTTGTAGATTGATTTAGCAAGGACTCAAACTGTTTAAAAACCTCATCCAATTGTTCTGTTTTGAGTTCGCCAACAGGTCCTGATGCGTTTACTTTCCACTCTAGCTTTTGTTGCTTGAAATTAAAGAAATTGATTTCGTCGAAATCATGGTCTTCGGTTGCCATCCAATAAACCGGCACGAAATTATATTCCGCGTAAGCGTTATTGAGCTGCTCGGTAAGATTAATTACCGAAATAATTTTATAGAAAAAATAAAGTGGTCCGGTAAATAAATTGAGCTGATGACCCGTAGTTATAGTGAACGTATTTTCCTTGGTTAAAAGCTCTAAGTTATTCTTCGTTTTTGGACTTATCGCTGTATTTTGGTATTGATTATTTAAGCTTTTTACCAACCTATTTCTAGTTGATTCTAAATAGGAATTTTGCTTTAACTCAATTTGCTTTTTAAAATTTTCTAGGGTAGGAAAATACTGATATAAGTTTTGTAAATATGGCTTTTGAGCTAAATAATCGAGAATAAGCGGTGAAAAATAACCCGTTTGTTGGTAGGATAAGCTTTTGTTCATATGCATAGCGTTCCTACAAATATAAAAAGAATTTTATGGAAATTTTTAAACAGGAATACCGTATAAATCGAAATCTTCGGCAGCCGTAATTTTGATATCCACAAAGTCACCCGTTTTTAGGTAAAATTGGGTGGCGTCAATCAGAACTTCGTTATCTACATCGGGTGAATCAAACTCAGTACGTCCTATAAAAAAGTTGCCTTCTTTACGGTCGATGACACATTTAAAAACCTTATCTATTTTTTGCTGGTTGAGCTCCCAAGAAATTTGAGATTGAATTTCCATAATTTGGTTGGCTCGTTCTTGCTTCACTTCTTGTGGCACATCGTCTTCTAAATTATAGGCGTGCGTATTTTCTTCGTGAGAATAGGTAAAACAACCTAAACGCTCAAAACGCATTTCTTTTACCCATTGTTTGAGTTCTTCAAAATGAGCTTCAGTTTCACCAGGGTAACCCACAATTAGAGTTGTACGAATTGCCATTTCAGGAACAATTTCCCTAAATTTATAAATCAAATCCGTTGTTTTTTGATGTGTAGTTCCGCGTCGCATCGATTTGAGCAAATCATCCGAAATATGTTGTAACGGAATATCTAAGTAATTACAGATTTTAGGCTCAGCTTTCATCACGTCTAAAACGTCTAAAGGGAAACCTGTCGGGAAAGCATAATGCAAGCGAATCCACTCGATGCCCTCTACTTTTACAAGTTCTTTCAGTAAATCTGCTAATGCTCTTTTTTTATATAAATCTAAACCGTAATACGTTAAATCTTGCGCAATCAAAATGAGTTCTTTGACTCCATCTTTTGCTAGGTTCTGAGCTTCTTTTACTAGGTTTTCTATCGGTGTAGACTTGTGTTTACCACGCATCAAGGGAATGGCACAAAACGAACAAGGTCTGTCACAACCTTCGGCTATTTTTAAATAAGCATAATTTTTAGGGGTCGTCGTGAGTCGTTCACCGATCAATTCGTGCTTATAATCTGCCCCAAGTGCTTTTAATAAACTAGGTAATTCTGTGGTTCCAAAATATTGGTCAACATTTGGAATTTCCTTTTCTAAATCTGGTTTATACCTTTCGGATAAGCATCCTGTCACAAAAACTTTGTCGATTAATCCTTCTTCTTTCTTTTGGGCAAAATCTAAAATGGTATTGATGGATTGTTCTTTAGCATTATCGATAAATCCACAAGTATTAATCACTACGACATTACCTTCCTGCTCATGCACAACTTCTTTATTATTGGCACGTAATTGCCCCATCAAAACCTCCGAATCGTAAACATTTTTGCTACAACCCAAGGTTACTACATTGATCTTATTCTTTTTAAGAGATTTTGTACGCATGAGTTTATGGAATTAGGAGTTAGGAAGATTAAATTCTTATTTCTTGTGTCTATTTTCTTACGCTTTCTTAAAAAATGAATCCACAAATTCCATTTTATGGAAAGACTGTAAATCTTCGATACCTTCACCAACGCCAATGTACTTTACAGGAATCTGAAACTGATCGGATATACCAATGACTACACCACCTTTTGCGGTTCCGTCAAGTTTAGTGACCGCCAAAGCAGTCACTTCTGTTGCCGCAGTAAACTGCTTGGCTTGCTCAAAAGCGTTTTGTCCTGTTGAACCATCGAGCACTAATAATACTTCATCAGGTACATTTTCAGTAAGTTTTTGCATCACGCGTTTGATTTTCGTCAATTCATTCATTAAATTAACTTTGTTGTGCAACCTTCCGGCAGTATCAATAATCACCACATCAGCGTCTTGTTTAATAGCACTTTGCACCGTATCGAAAGCTACTGAAGCAGGGTCGCTTCCCATACTTTGTTTGACAATAGGAACATCTACTCGATCTGCCCAAATTTGTAATTGATCGATAGCTGCAGCTCTAAATGTATCTGCTGCTCCAAGCACTACTTTTTTGCCTTGTTTCTTAAACTGATGTGCCAATTTGCCAATGGTCGTAGTTTTTCCGACACCATTTACGCCTACCACCATTATCACATAAGGCTTTTTAAGAGGTAATTCAAAATTGTTTTCTTCGCCAGAACCCGTTTCGCTCAATAAACCCGCAATTTCTTCTTTTAGAATTTGGTCTAATTCTGCTGTGCCTAAGTATTTATCACGAGCCACACGCTCTTCGATACGGTTAATGATTTTAATGGTTGTAGTTACCCCAACATCACTCGAAATCAAAACATCTTCTAAATCATCTAAAACCTCATCATCTACTTTGCTTTTTCCGGCAACAGCTTTACTAAGTTTTCCGAAAAAACTGTCTTTGGATTTTTCTAAACCTTTGTCTAAGGTCTCTTTTTTTTCTTTAGAAAATATTTTTTTGAATAAGCTCATAATTCTATATAATTTGCGTCACCAACTATTTTAAAAATAGTTTGGCAAATATACATAAAAAGAAAAAGCCGCCCCGAAAAACGAAGCGGCTTTATATTATATGATATCCGAATTATTTTTTGTTTAAATAATCGTTTACTGCTTCTGGTGCCATGATTGCTTCTTCAAAAACATACGCTCCTGTTTTTGGAGACTTTACCATTTTGATAGCCTTTGTAAGTCTTTTTGATCCTGTTTGTAAAGATGCTACTGATTTCTTTGCCATAACTCTAAATTATTTGACGTTTTAGCTTTCGCTGAAAAGCCTAATTACTATTTAATTTCTTTATGCACCGTCATTTTATTTAAAATCGGGTTAAATTTCTTTAACTCAATTCTATCAGGTGTATTTTTTTTGTTCTTTGTAGTGATGTATCTAGAAGTTCCTGGTTTACCAGACTCTTTATGCTCTGTACACTCTAAAATTACTTGTATTCTATTTCCTTTTTTTGCCATCGTTATAAGTTTTTACAGAAGTAAGAATTATTTGGTTAAAAAACCTTTTGCTCTCGCCTCTTTAATTACAGCAGAAATACCTTTCTTGTTAATATTTTTTAAAGCAGAAGTAGATACTTTTAAAGTTACCCATTTATCTTCTTCTGGAAGGTAGAAACGTTTTTTCACCAAATTGGCGTTAAATTTACGTTTAGTTTTATTCATCGCGTGAGAAACATTGTTTCCTACCATTGCTTTTTTTCCAGTAAGTTCACAAACTCTTGACATTTTTCTTAGCTTTTCTCGTTATTTCAAAACAGGTTGCAAATTAACAATATTTTTATTGATTACACAACAAAAAAAACAGAAAAAAATTTTAGAGTTGTGTTTTTAAATCCAAGAGTAATTCTTGCGCTTTGGTAACCGCCTTAGAAATCACCTTTTCGCGCTCATTCCCTAACTGAAAATGGAAGGTTTCTGTTTTTACTTTCGTGGAAACAGAAATATATACGGTTCCTATCTTGGCATCACTATCTCCCTTTGTTGGCCCAGCGTTGCCTGTGGTAGCAATTGCAACATCCGCTTGAAACATTTCACGACAGCGTATTGCCATCTCCTTGGTAACTTCTTTGCTCACCACTGAATGTTCTGTAATTATCTCGTCAGGAATTTGCAAAACATTTCTTTTGGCTTTGGTGGCGTAAGTGACCAAACCACCCAAAAAGTACTGCGAAACCCCAGGTATTTTCACCAATTCTGAAGCTAATTTACCACCTGTGCAACTTTCTGCAGTCGCTAAAGTGAGTTTGTTTTTAAGGAAAAAGTTAGCGATTTGCTCTTCAACACTTAGATCATCTTCGTACCCTTTAAAATAATCTTGGATTAAAGGAAGTACTTTTCTAATTTGCTCATTGACATTTTTTTCTAAAACATCTTTTTGTTTTCCTTTGGTAGAAAGTCGTAAACGCACACGACCAAAATTGGGCAAATAGGCCAACTTGATATCTTTTGGTAAATTTTCTTCCCAATCTTTTATCATCAAAGCCAAATCACTTTCACCAATTCCGTAGGTTAACAGCGTTTTGTGATAAATTGCACTTCTGTCAGTAAGCTCCTCTAAGTATGGAATCACTTCATTTTTGAGCAGATTTTTCATCTCAAAAGGAACTCCTGGCAGTGAAATACAAATCAGGCCTTCTTTTTCGAAGCTCATTCCGGAAGCGGTACCAAATTTATTTTTAAAAATTTTTGCCTTTGAGGGTAAAAGTGCCTGGTCACGGTTAAGCTGACTTGTTTTTTTATGTAAATGATTTTCGAATAAATCTTCGATATGATCGAGGACTTCTTGGTTTAGAACCAATTTATCATCAAAATAATCACATAGGGTTTTTTTGGTAACATCATCATTCGTTGGGCCTAATCCTCCTGTAATCACAACAATTTTTGAGCGCTCTGAGGCTTCTTTCAAGGCATTGTAAATAACTTCTTGATCGTCTTGTATGGAAGTTATTTGGTTAATTTCGATACCAATGGCGTTGAATTCTTTTGCGATAAACGCAGAATTGGTATCTACAATCTGACCTATAAGGATTTCATCACCAATTGTGATAATTTCTGATTGCATTATAAGTTATAGTCTTCTTTAAGTTGCTCAATTACTTTTTCTACCCGGGTTTGTATTTTTTCGACATCTTTCAGAACATCTTTTCTAGCGAGCTCATGCTTTGACCACAATTCTAAATTGGCTACATTATTTTCTAAACCTAAACCAAAAAGCAAAAAGTTAGGCTTCATTTTATGAACAATACTATAAGAAAGTTCAGCGTTGTCGCTATCTACAGCTTCTACCATAAGCTGAATATCTGGTGGTAATTCTTCTATAAAAGCTTCGATGATTTCGACCATAAATTCTTGGTCACCATCGGCCATGATCTCTAATGATTTTAAATCGTATAACTTCATTATTTTACTTTAATCTGAAACATTTTTTGGTTTTCTATATATCCTTCTAAGATATCGTTTTCTTGTATTTTTCCTACTCCGCTTGGCGTTCCTGTAAAAATAATATCGCCAATCTTAAGCATAAAAAACTGGGAAATATACGAAATTAATTCATCTATTTTCCATAACATCAACGATGTATTAGCATTTTGCACAACTTCTCCATTTTTTTGCAATGAAAAATCGAGTTGTTGAATATCTTCAAAATTATCTTTATCAATCCATTTTTCGCTAATGACGGCAGAACCATCAAAACCTTTGGCTTTTTCCCAAGGTAAACCTTTCGCTTTAAGCTCATTTTGCAAATCTCTCGCTGTAAAATCGATACCCAGACCTATTTGGTTGTAATATTTATGTGCAAATTTAGGTTGAATATACTTTCCTATTTTATGAATGCGCACCAAAACCTCAACTTCATAATGCACGTCGTTAGAAAAATCTGGGATAAAAAAAGGTTGCTTTTTTAGTAAAACCGAAGTGTCTGGCTTCATAAACAACACCGGGTTTTCTGGTTTTTCGTTCGCCAACTCTTCTATGTGTTTGGCGTAATTTCTTCCTACACAGATAATCTTCATCTACTAATTAAGCTTTTCTTCTAACTTTCTCAACTTAATCATCGTCAAGACTTTTTTGGTATATAAGGGGAAGTCTGCATTTTGAATCCAACCATAATAACCAGGCTCTTCGTCTAAAACTACCTCTACTAACTTGCCTTTGTGCTTTCCAAAAGTGAGTACTTCTTTGCCATCTTTGTTGTAAGCTATAAAACCTGCAAAATCAACAAATTTTTTGTGTGAACTGTATTCTGAAAGCCATTTGGTATTGGTTTCCAAATCGGGATATTTTTCTAATTGCGCCTCTAATACCTCATAAGTTGCCAAAGTATCTGCTTCTGCACTGTGTGCATTTTCTAAGGTTTTATCACAGTAAAATTTATAAGCGGCTTCGAGTGTGCGTTTTTCTTTTTTATGGAAAATAGTCTGCACATCTACTGCCATAGCATTTCTAATATCAAAATCTACGCCTACACGTAAAAATTCTTCCGCAAGAAGCGGAATATCAAACCGATTGCTATTATAACCTCCCAAATCACAACCTTTGATCATCTCATAAACTTTCGCCGAAAGCTGTTTAAATGTAGGTTCGTTTGCCACATCTTCATTAGAAATTCCGTGAACAGCCGTAACTTCTTTAGGGATTGGCATTTCTGGGTTAACGCGCCATACAACGCTTTCACGATTTCCGTTAGGGAAAATTTTGAGAATGGCAATTTCTACGATTCTATCTTTTGCAATGTTTACACCTGTGGTTTCGAGGTCAAAAAAGCAAATGGGTTTGGTTAATTGTAAATTCATCAGAAATGATATTTTTTGCAAAAGTAATATTATTAAATTCAAAAACCATTATTTTACAGATTATCCCAAAAAAACACTTTCATATCTTAAATTTTTCTAAATTTACTTTTCATATTTTTTAAAATGCTCAAATACATTGCCTACGTAAGTAAACAATCCTATATCCTTAGTGACCAACAAATGTTAGATTTGTTGGATGCTGCAAGATCCAAAAATGAATCTCTCGGAATTACAGGTGTGCTAATCCACCTAAAAGGTAATTTTGTACAATTTATTGAAGGCCCTGATAGCTTTTTAAATGAAGTTTATAACTGCATTAGCACAGACAAAAGACATACAGATGTATTGACTATTGCTGAAGGTAACCTCGATGAGAGACGTTTTGAAAACTGGAGTATGGCTTTTAAAAAGCTAAACCATAAACTTTCTGACAACATGCCTGGCTTTATTGAATTTAAACCTGATGCACTTTTTGAGTTTCCTATAAAAGAAAAAGGTCAAGCTTTACCGGCATTGACCTTAATTCAAAATTATATTAACGATTTAGCTTCTTAAAAGCTTCTATTCACATCAAAAGCTTCTAAATATTGAGCTACACGCTGTACAAACTGTCCGCCTAAAGCTCCGTTTACTACTCTGTGATCGTAGCTATGCGATAAGAACATTTTGTAACGGATTCCTATAAAATCACCATCGGCAGTTTCGATAACTGCAGGCACTTTTCTAATGGCTCCCAATGCTAAAATACCTACTTGTGGCTGATTGATAATTGGTGTTCCCATAATACTTCCAAAAGTACCAACGTTGGTTACGGTATAGGTTCCACCTTGAGTGTCATCTGGCTTTAGCTTCCCTTGTCTTGCTCGGTTTGCCAAGTCATTTACGGCTTTTGACATGCCAACAAGATTAAGTTGATCTGCATTTTTTATTACAGGAACAATAAGATTCCCGTCTGGTAAAGCTGCTGCCATACCAAGATTAATGGCTTTTTTCTTGATAATTTTATTACCGTCTACCGAAATATTAATCATCGGGAAGTCTTTAATCGCTTTCGCGACAGCTTCCATAAAGATAGGTGTGAATGTAATTTTCTCACCTTCTCGCTTTTCAAATTCGTTTTTAATTTTACTTCTCCAGTTCCAGATATTGGTTACATCTACCTCGATAAACGATTGTACGTGTGCCGAAGTTTGTACACTTTGCACCATATGATGCGAAATGAGTTTACCCATTCTCGACATCTCGATAATTTCATCTTCACCATTTACACTCACCGGAACCTTTGCTACTTCTGTAGACTTGGCTGGTTCTTGTTTTGCTGTTGGTTGAGCTGTTTGTGTTGGTTGTGAACCTCTATTTTTTACGTAATCTAAAATATCGTTTTTAGTCACACGATTATCTTTACCTGTGCCCGAAATGGTTTCCAATTCTGAAACCGAAATACCTTCTTCTTGTGCAATACTCTTTACCAAAGGAGAATAAAAACGATCGCTATCAGAAAAATCTTGTGAAGTAACCGATTCCCTTGCTTGCGTAACCATATCTTCCACTTGGGCTGTACTAGCAGGAGCTTTTTCTTCAACTTTTTCTGGTGTTTCTGTTTCTTGAGCTACTGGAGCATCACCATCGGTTTCTATAATCGCAATAGTCTGACCTACTTTTACCACATCATCTGCTTCAAAAAGTTTTTCGACCAAAACACCTTCTACTTCGCTTGGTACTTCGCTGTCTACTTTGTCGGTAGCAATTTCAAGTACTGCTTCATCTTCGTCTATGCTTTCGCCTACTTCTTTTAACCAATTTGTGATGGTTGCTTCTGCAACACTCTCTCCCATTTTCGGGAGTTTCAATTCAAACTTTGCCATAAATTTTTAAAATAACAGACTGCGAAATTAAGCAAAAAATCACTTTTTTGGTAATAAAATTTTGGTTTAATCGAGTTTTACCACTTCTCCTCTGCTTATACTTTGGTCGCTCCCAATGATAAAATCAAAACCTCGCGGCCTTATTCTGTATTTTAATGAAGTGCTTTGTGAAGCTTCTATAAAATTGATGATTGCTTGCGCGGAAACAGTTTCGTTATCTAAAACCAAAAGGGAGTTTTGGGTGGAGGGAAACCCATCATTATGGGTAGCTACCGTCTCGAAATTGGTATTGTATTTTTTTTCTAGCTTTCGCTGAATGCTTTCATCTATTGAAGCTATAAAGTAGTTGTGATAAACTTCTGATACTTCAACTTGCTTTTTCTTGGTGGTATTAAAAAAGTTGGATTGTAGAAGTTTGGCTCCTAAACTTACCAACTGATAAAAAAACTGATTTTTGTAAAAATGCTTACGGTAGAAAATTTTCATCGCTCCGTAAAAACGCTTACGATAACTAGCATCTTTTACCGTGCTTTCGCCTTTATAATGAATGATTTTTGTAGTTCCGAGGTAATAATTTTGATAGCCTTTTTTAAGGAATTTATAACTCAGATCGATATCTTCACCGTACATAAAATAGTCTTCATCCAATCCGCCAACTTCCAGATACTTCTCTTTTTTCATCAGCATAAAAGCACCTGAAAGGATTTCTACTTTTCCGATTTCGTTTTCGCTTAAAGCGGAATAATAGTTTTTAGTATTTCCTAAGATTTTGGAAAAAGAAACTTTAGGAGTCGGAATATTTCGTTTTGATTCAGGTAGAAAACTTCCCGAACCATCTATCATTTTTACTCCTAAAATTCCTAAGTCTGTGTGAGCATCTGCAAAAGCTAATGCTTCTGCAAAGCAATTTTCACTTACAAAAACATCGGGATTGACCAGACAAATATATGCGCCTTGAGCTTCTTTTACACCCAAATTATTACCCCTGCTAAATCCTGAGTTTGTAGGGTTTTCAATAATTCTTACTTCAGGAAAATAACGATTCACCAAACTTACACTTTCGTCTTGTGAGTGGTTATCAACCACAATAATTTCGGCATCTATATTTTGTATTGCTCTGCTCACACTTGCCAAACAGTGCATCAGATAATACGGCACTTTGTAGTTGAGTATGATGACCGAAAGCCGCACGCTAAATGGTGTTTTTTAGGGATTCTTCAAACGGAATGCGGTGCAAGATACTTCGCCCAAGGGTAACTTCGTCGGCGTATTCGAGTTCGTCGCCAACGCCAATTCCGCGAGCGATGGTTGATGTCTTTATATTTTTACCTTCCAGTTGTTTGTAGATATAAAAATTAGTGGTATCACCCTCCATCGTGCTGCTCAATGCAAAAATAATTTCTTTGATTTCACCTTGAGCTACTTTTTCAACCAAAGTAGAAATGTTGAGCTGGGTTGGTCCAATTCCTTCCATCGGACTTATTTTTCCGTCCAAAACATGATAAATACCTTTATATTGACTTGTGTTTTCTATAGCCATTACATCTTTTACATCCTCGACCACACAAACCAACGATTGGTCACGATTAGGGTTGGCACAAATCTCGCAAACCTCTACATCGCTAATGTTATGACAGTTTTCACAGAATTTTACTTGTGTCTTTAGATTGACCAAAGCTTCGGCAAGAAAATGGGTTTGCTCGACAGGTTGCTTGAGTAAATGTAAAACCAATCGTAAGGCTGTTCGCTTCCCAATTCCTGGCAATTGCGCCATTTCTTCAACCGCTTGCTGTAAGAGTTTTGATGAAAAATCCATAACGACAAAAATACATATTTCATTTAAAGTATATATTCAATTTTAATAGTAAGTTTGTGAAAATACTTTAGTAAATGCAACCCATTCATATCATTATTCTCATTGCGGTTTATTTTCTGATTTTAATGCTTATCTCCTACTTTACAGGGAAAAATGATAGCAATGAGGCTTTCTTTAAAGCCGAAAGTAAGTCGCCTTGGTATGTGGTCGCCTTCGGAATGGTTGGCGCTTCACTTTCTGGCGTGACTTTTATTTCTGTACCAGGTTGGGTTCGCGATTCACAATTTAGCTATATGCAAGTGGTAATCGGGTATTTGTTTGGCTATTTTGTGATTACTTTTGTGTTGTTGCCTTTATATTATCGCCTTAATGTTACTTCTATTTACGAGTATTTACAACAACGTTTTGGCGAAGTTTCCTACAAAACCGGTGCCTTTTTCTTCTTTCTTTCAAGAGTTTTGGGCGCTTCGTTTCGTTTATTTTTGGTAGCAACCGTTTTACAATATTTTGTCTTCGAAAATTGGGGTGTTCCATTTTTTGTGACGGTTATTATTTCTATTGCTTTGATATGGATTTATACCGCTCGAGGCGGAATCAAAACCATTGTTTGGACCGATACCTTACAAACCTTATTTATGCTGAGTTCAGTAGCGATCGCCATATACTTTATCAGTGATTCGATGGGTTGGAGTTTTAACGAAGTCTTTACTTCTCCTAAACTTGATCAATACAACAAAACTTTCTTTTTTGATGATTTTTTAGCAGGTAATTATTTCTGGAAATCATTTTTCGGCGGAATGTTCATCACCATTTGTATGACAGGTCTCGATCAAGATATGATGCAAAAAAACCTTACTTGTAAAAACTTGAAGGAAGCACAAAAAAATGTGATGTCATATAGTTTGGTGTTTATCCCGGTAAATATTTTGTTTTTGTTTTTAGGAGCCTTACTATTTATCTATGCGGAACAAAGCGGAGTTGCAATACCGATGCTCGACGGCAAAGAAAAAACCGATTTACTTTTTCCTGAAATTGCCTTAAACGGAAATATGGGTATTGGTTTAGGTATTATTTTTATTCTCGGATTGATTGCAGCCGCATATTCAAGTGCCGACAGTGCTTTAACTTCATTAACTACAAGCTATTGCGTCGATTTTATCAATATTAAAAAACACGCAGAAGAAAAACAGAAACAAATTAGAAAACGGGTTCATATTGGCATTAGCATTTTACTTATTGTGGTAATCATCGCCTTTAAATACCTGATGGATAGCAGCGTTATTGATTTATTGCTCAAAGCCGCTTCTTACACTTATGGGCCTTTGTTGGGCTTGTTTGCTTTTGGTATTTTTACCAAATACCAAATCAAAGACAAATGGGTTTGGCTTATTGCGGTACTTTCAGTGGCGATTACTTTTATGTTGGGGAAAATCCCAACGGAATGGATTGGTGGGTATCAATTTAATTATGAGTTATTGGTCATTAACGGATTGATTACTTTTTTAGGTTTAGTACTGATTCGTCGAAAGTAAAACTAACGTACAAGCAATTTCCACTTCAATATTTTCCCTTTCAAGGATTTTGTATAACTCCGGATTTTCAGTTCCTGGGTTAAAAATGACACGTTTGGGCTTTAAGCTCACCAAATAATCATAATAAATTTTTTGACGTTTAGGATTAAGGTATAACGCAACCGTATGAATGGCCTCAAAATTTTTAGGAAAATCAATAATCTCTACCTCATCTATAAACCCCTTTCTTAAACCAATTGCACGGGTTTCTATGTTGTGTAAAGACAATCTTTTGATGGCAATATAAGAATATCGGTTGGGTTTGAGCGAAGCTCCCAATACAAGTGTTTTTTTATTCATAACCTGAAAATAACTCTTTGAATGCCAATAACTAAGTTAGATTTTCTTTAATTCTTAGTTATCAAAATGTTAAAATGAAATTTTGATGCAACTTTTTAAAACGAATTACGTCTATAATAATAGAGTATGTTGGTAATTTATTTGAATTAGCCTAAAATCAAACTACCAGAACATAAAACCCTCAAAATTTTTTGAGGGTTTTTCTTTTTTAGCGATCACTATAATTTCTTTCGGCATATTGCCCAACATAATAGGCAATAAGTATAGGAATTAGAATAAAACCAGCATATTTATTGATCTCTATAAAACTGTACAAAGCAATAAAAATCAAGGAAGTTAGACTTATAAAAATTAGGGTAAAGTTTTGTTTCTTCATAAAATCATAATTTCAGAAAAAATACAAATTTATTTCAAGTTTACCAACTTATCACAGCACTTCCCCAAGTAAATCCACTACCAAAAGCCGCCAAAACAATGTTATCCCCTTCTTTTATTTTGCCTTGTTCCCAAGCTTCGGTTAGCGCAATTGGTATCGAAGCTGCCGTAGTATTTCCGTATTTCTGAATGTTATTAAACACTTGGTCATCAGAAAGCTTAAACTTTTGCTGAATAAATTGTGCTATCCTCAAATTCGCTTGATGCGGAATCAACAAATCGATGTCTTTTACTTCTAATCCGTTTTCTTTCAACCCTTCTTTGATGACTTCACTAAAACGCTGTATTGCATGTTTAAACACATATTGCCCATTCATATAAGGATAATACGGAATATCTTCTTGTGGGTTTTTCTCAATCAACTCCGGAACCCAATGCATGGTACTTGGTCCTTTTAGCGAAAGCTCTAAAGCATGTTTTCCTTCACTGTGTAAATGTGTAGACAAAATCCCTTGTCCGTTATGGTCACTTTGTGTTAAAACTGCTGCTCCTGCTCCATCACCAAAGATAACCGAAACGCCACGACCACGCGTGGTCATATCTAAACCTCCAGAATGGTTTTCGCTACCAATCAGCAAAATATTTTTATACATTCCAGTTTTGATAAATTGATCGGCTACCGAAAGTCCGTATACAAAACCGCTGCATTGGTTACGTACATCAAGAGCCGGACACGTATGAATATCCAACATTTCTTGCACTTGCACGCCACAACCTGGAAAATAATAGTCTGGACTTAACGTCGCAAAAATGATGAGGTCGATGTCATCTTTATTTATTTTGGCTCTTTCCAAGGCAATTTTGGCTGCTTTTACACCCATAATGGCGGTCGAGTTTCCGTCTCCCTTTTTGATGTGACGACGCTCTTTAATACCCGTTCGTTCTTGAATCCATTCGTCGTTGGTCTCCATTAATTTTGATAAATCATTATTGGTCACCACATTTTCGGGCACATAACTTCCTAAGCCTGCTATTTTAGATTGGTACAACATATATTTTATTTTTAAATGCTTTCGTGAAAGCAATATACGCAATAATTATACTGCTAATATATTTTAATTTCTGAATTAAATAGGCAAGCATAAGAATTTCTGCCAGATTGACAGAAAACTTAAAATGGTATTTTTATTGTCAATCATCCTGCAAAATCAAAACATAAACTTTTTTAGATATGGCAACAGGAAAAATAAATGTGTCTGTAGAAAACATCTTTCCTTTAATAAAGAAATTTTTATACAGCGATCACGAGATTTTCTTACGTGAATTAATCTCTAACGCAACCGATGCAACTTTAAAATTAAAACATTTAACAAGTATTGGTGAGGCAGAAGTAGAATACGGAAAACCCGTTATCGAGGTAAAAATTGACGAAAACAACAAAACCCTTCACATAATCGATCAAGGGATTGGGATGACCAAAGAAGAGGTTGAAAAATACATCAATCAAGTGGCTTTTTCGGGAGCAGAAGAATTTCTTGAAAAATATAAAGATTCTGCCAAGGACAGCGGAATTATCGGTCATTTTGGGCTTGGTTTTTATTCTGCTTTTATGGTCGCAGATAAAGTAGAAATCATTACCAAATCCTATAAAGATGAGCCTGCGGCACATTGGATTTGTGAAGGAACCACCGATTTTACCATCGAAGATGCTAATAAAACCGAAAGAGGTACCGAAATTATCTTACACATCAATGAAGATGAAAAAGAGTTTTTGGAAGAAAACCGCATTGAAACTTTACTGACCAAGTACAACAAGTTTATGCCAATTCCGATAAAATTCGGAACCAAGGAAAAAACACTTCCTAAGGCAGAAGATGCTCCTGAAGATGAAAAACCAAAAACGGTCACCGTTGATAACATCATCAATAACCCAGAACCAGCTTGGACAAAACAACCAACAGATCTCGAAGAAGACGATTACAAAAACTTCTACCGTGAGCTATACCCGATGCAGTTTGAGGAGCCGTTATTCCATATACATTTAAATGTAGATTATCCGTTTAACCTTACAGGAATTTTGTATTTCCCGAAGCTCACCAATGACATGAGCATGCAACGTGACAAAATACAACTCTATCAAAATCAAGTTTTTGTAACCGATAACGTAGAAGGTATTGTACCTGAATTTTTAACCATGCTTCGCGGGGTAATCGATTCACCAGATATTCCGTTGAATGTTTCTCGTTCTTATTTACAAGCTGACGGAGCGGTAAAGAAAATTTCGAGTTACATCACCAGAAAAGTAGCCGATAAACTCAAATCGCTTTTCAACGAAAACCGTGAAGATTTCGAAAAGAAATGGAACGATATTAAAGTAGTCATCGAATACGGTATGCTTTCAGAAGAAAAATTCTTTGAAAAAGCCGACAAGTTTGCTCTTTATCCTACGGTAAATAACAAGTATTATACCTACACGGAATTAGAAGAAGCGATCAAGGAAAACCAAACCGATAAAGACGGAAATTTGGTCTTCTTATACACTTCTAATAAAGACGAGCAACACAGCTACATCAAAGCGGCAGAAGAAAAAGGTTATGAGGTATTGTTGTTGGATTCGCCTATTGTTTCGCACCTTATCCAAAAGTTAGAATCTACCAAAGAAAAAGTAAGCTTTGTACGGGTTGATAGCGATCACGTAGATAATCTTATCAAAAAAGAAGAAGAGCAAATTTCTAAACTTTCTGACGAAGAAAAAGAAAAACTCAAAACCGATTTTGAAACGGTAGTACCGAAGGAAAAATATACCGTACAACTAGAAGCCATGAGTAGTGATGCTGCACCAATTATCATCACACAACCTGAGTTTATGCGTCGTATGAAAGAAATGCAGCAAACCGGTGGCGGCGGAATGTTTGGTATGGGCAACATGCCAGAAATGTACAATTTGGTAGTTAATACCAACCACGAACTGACTTCTACTATTTTAAACAGCGAAAAAGAAACTCAGGAAAAGCTCATCAAACAAGCTTTAGACTTGGCGAGACTATCACAAAACCTGCTCAAAGGTGAAGAACTTACTAATTTTGTAAAGCGTAGCTTTGAGATGATCAAGTAATTTTTTCGTTTAAAGCGGATATAAAACTGTCTGGGAAAACGTTTCGTTAACCTGAACTTGTTTCAGGTTCTCATCCTAATTTATAAATCAAATTGATGAGATCCTACATCAAGGCGAAATGATATAAACTGTTATTAATACCCAGACAGTTTTTTATTCAAAATTTTAAAAAATAAGTATTGCATAAAAACATGCACTACTTATCTTTGCTCTTTTAATAAAAAATCATGATTAAAATTACCTTGCCTGACGGCAGTATCAAAGAATTTGAAAGCGGCGTCTCGGTATTAGACGTTGCCAAAAGCATTAGTGAAGGATTAGCCAGAAATGTACTTTCTGCAAGTTTCAACGGAAAAACCGTAGAGACGAAAACCCAACTCACCACCGATGGTTCTTTGGTACTTTATACCTGGAATGACGAGCAAGGTAAAAAAGCCTTTTGGCACAGTAGCTCGCATATTATGGCGCAAGCCATTCAAGAGCTTTATCCTGGCGTCAAATTAACGATTGGTCCGGCCATCGAAAATGGTTTTTATTACGACATCGATTTTGGCGATCAGAAAATTTCTGACAACGATTTCAAGAAAATCGAAGATAAAATGCTGGAAATTGCTCGTGGAAAACATGAGTTTTCTTTACGTGAAGTTTCCAAATCAGAGGCTTTAGATTTCTATAAACAAGAAAATAATCCGTTTAAAGTAGAATTGATTGAAAACCTTGAAGACGGTGATATTACTTTCTGTGACCACGATTCTTTTACCGATTTATGCCGTGGCGGGCACATCCCAAATACGGGAATTGTTAAAGCGGTAAAACTCATGAGCGTTGCTGGAGCATATTGGCGTGGTAACGAAAACAATCCGCAGCTAACAAGAGTTTACGGTATTAGTTTTCCCAAGCAAAAAGACTTAAAGGAATATTTAGAACTACTGGAAGAAGCCAAAAAACGCGATCACAGGAAATTAGGTAAAGAACTACAACTCTTTACTTTTTCACAAAAAGTAGGTCAAGGTTTACCCTTATGGTTACCCAAAGGAGCTGCTTTACGCGAAAGATTAGAAAATTTCCTAAAAAAAGCACAGAAAAAAGCAGGTTACGAGATGGTGGTTTCGCCACATATTGGTCAGAAAGAATTATATGTAACTTCGGGTCACTATGCTAAATACGGTGAAGACAGTTTTCAACCTATCAAAACACCTAACGAAGACGAAGAGTTTTTGTTAAAACCTATGAACTGTCCACATCACTGTGAAATGTATAACGCTAATGCATGGAGCTACCGTGATTTACCGAAACGTTTTGCAGAATTTGGTACCGTTTACCGTTACGAGCAAAGTGGTGAGCTACACGGCTTAACACGTGTTCGCGGGTTTACCCAAGACGATGCCCATATTTTCTGTACGCCAGACCAATTAGACGATGAATTTAAAAAAGTAATCGATTTGGTCTTGTATGTTTTTGGTTCCTTAGGGTTTGAAAACTTCACGGCTCAAGTATCTTTGAGAGACCCAGAAAACAAAGAAAAATATATCGGGGCTGATGAAAATTGGGAAAAAGCAGAAAACGCCATCATCAATGCTGCTAAAGAAAAAGGCTTAAACTATGTGATTGAAACTGGTGAAGCTGCTTTCTACGGACCAAAACTCGATTTTATGGTCAAAGATGCCTTGGGCAGAAGTTGGCAGTTAGGTACAATTCAAGTAGATTATAACTTACCAGAACGTTTCGATTTAACCTACAAAGGCAGTGATAACGAACTACACAGACCGGTGATGATTCACCGTGCTCCTTTCGGAAGTATGGAACGTTTTGTGGCGATTTTGCTGGAACATACCGGTGGAAATTTCCCACTTTGGCTCATGCCAGAACAGGCTATTGTACTGTCTTTGAGTGAGAAATATGAAAATTACACGCAAAAAGTTTTAAAATTGCTAGAAAATCACGAAATTCGCGCCCTAGTTGACAACCGTAGTGAAACTATGGGCAAGAAAATACGTGAAGCAGAAGTCAATAAACTGCCGTATATGCTGATTGTTGGAGAGCAAGAAGAAAAAGACGGCACGGTTTCTGTACGTAAACACGGTGGCGAAGATTTGGGTGCTATGCGTGTAAACGCTTTCGCGGAATTATTGCAAAAAGAGATCAAATCGACGTTGAAAACATTTGAAGTTTAATTTAAAATTATAAAGTCATAGCTATACACAAAAGAAGATCAAGAGGTTCATTTAGAGAGCCAAAAAAAGATGAACACAACATCAACGACAAAATTAGAGCAAAAGAAGTTCGTCTTGTCGGTGATAACGTAGAAATGGGTATTTACCCCGTAAAAGAAGCATTGGCTATTGCTAAAGAGCAAGAATTAGATTTGGTAGAAATATCACCAAATGCTAATCCGCCTGTTGTAAAAGTAATGGATTATAAAAAATTCCTTTACGAACAGAAAAAAAGAGATAAAGCTTTAAAGGCAAAAGCAACTAAAGTCATCATCAAAGAGATCAGATTTGGCCCAAATACAGATGATCACGATTATGAGTTTAAGAAAAACCATGCCATAAAGTTTCTAAAAGACGGTGCAAAACTAAAAGCCTATGTGTTTTTTAAAGGACGTTCTATCGTTTTTAAAGATCAAGGAGAAATTTTATTACTAAGATTGGCTCAAGACCTAGAAGAATATGGTAAAGTCGAACAAATGCCAAAATTAGAAGGTAAACGTATGAATATGTTTATCGCACCAAAGAAGACAAAGTAAAAATTTATATAGAGAGATAACTAAAAAAGGATATTATGCCTAAAATGAAAACGAAATCTAGTGCAAAAAAGCGTTTTAAGCTTACTGCTACTGGAAAAATCAAAAGAAAGCACGCGTTTAAGAGTCATATCTTAACAAAGAAGTCTAAAAAACGTAAGCTTGCGCTAACTCACAGTACTTTGGTACATGAGGCAGACGAAAACAATGTTAAACTTCAGTTACGCTTAAAGTAATACAAGTTTAACCGGTTAAAACAATTTAATAACCCTGGAGTTAGGCTCAATTAAAGTATTCAACGAAAACTAAAATAAAACGTTGAATCGCCTACTACAAAAAATGTAAAATTATGCCAAGATCAGTAAATTCAGTAGCTTCAAGAGCCAGAAGAAAAAAGGTAATGAAGCACGCAAAAGGTTACTTCGGACGTCGTAAAAATGTTTGGACAGTAGCAAAAAATGCGGTGGAAAAAGCAATGTTATATGCTTATAGAGACCGTAAAGCAAAGAAAAGAAACTTCCGTTCGTTATGGATCACTCGTATCAATGCGGGTGCTCGTTTACACGGAATGTCATACTCTCAATTAATGGGTCAGCTTAAAGCTAACAATATCGAATTGAACCGTAAGGTACTTGCCGATTTAGCGATGAACCACCCAGAAGCTTTTAAAGCAATTGTTGAGAAAGTAAAATAATTTGCAAACAATATCTCTCTTATATAGAAAAACCTGCTTAAATGAGCAGGTTTTTTTTTATTTTTACGGTAGCATGAAAAACCTACTCTTTACCATAACCCTTATTTTTGCTGTAAACCTTATTTCTACAGCACAAATTTTTGATGTCGATAAAATCAAGTTTAAAAAGTTTTACACCCTAAAAGATAAAACCGAAATATTTATTCCGTTAGGTAATGTCGCTTTCGCAGATACGATTATCAAATTTAGAGAAGGTAAACCCGAAGCCGAAGATATTTATACCAATCCGCAAGCCGCAACTGGCGAACCCGATTTCGGAAAATATTTAGACAACTCCTATGTTTCTGTGGGTTGCTACGGACAAATTGTAGCCCAATTTACCGATAACGGCTTTATCGACATCGATGGACCGGATTTATATTTTTTTGAAATTGGTCCTTCTGTAGAAGAATTTAGAGTAGAAATTTCTGCCGACAATAAGCGTTGGATAGATTTAGGCGTAGTAAATGGTGGAAAATCGAGTATCGATATTGCCAAAGCTAAAATTCCTGATAACGAAAAAGAAATCTATTTCTATGTAAGGTTAACTGATTTAGGAAGTTTTTGCACAGGGCCAACAGCAGGTTCAGACATCGACGCCATTGCAACCGTTGGTGGTGTTTTAAGGCTTAATGTAGAGGCTCATCTTCTGTTTGATACCGACAAATACGATTTAAAACCAAGAGCAACCAGCCGATTGGAAAAATTCATCAAAGCGATTAGTAAAATTCCAAAAGCAGAGATTGTTATCAGTGGTCATACCGATAGTGATGCCAGCCATGAATACAATATTATTTTGGGAAAAAACAGAGCTGTTTCCGTAGAAAGTTTCCTGAGAAAGAGACTAGAAGAATTTGGAGAGTACACATACCAAATCGAAACCTACGGAGAAACAAAACCTGTGGCTGAAAACAATACCGATGCTAATAAGCAAAAGAACAGACGTGTAGAAATTATCGTTAAACCAGACGAAAGTTTTTACAAAGCTCCTACTGCTCGAAAAAAAGATTCAGAAGAAAAAGAAGATCAAATTAAAGAACAAAAAGAAGACGACGATTAAATTCGATTAGGTTTTTTGTTTTTTCTTTTTAGCTGCTGGAAATAAAACATTATTCAATATGAGACGATAACCAGGTGAGGTTGGATGCAGCGATAACTCTGTTTTTGGGTCACCAACTTTATGCTGATAATCTTCTGGATCGTGACCTCCATAAAATGTAAAAAAACCTTTCCCTTTGATACCGTGAATGTATCGCGCCTCTCCATTCGATTTGTTTTCTCCCATCACTAACACCGTAGATTTAACTGTATTTCTATCAAATGAAGTGGTTTGCCCCATAAAACCCTTCACCAAAGCCGTGTGGTTCTGGCACAACATTGTAGGAATCGGATCCCATTTTGCCGAATAATTCATCAAAGTAAAATAGTCCAATTCCTTCGGAATTCTACGTTTAGTCGTCATATCTATAGATGAAAATTCATACACCAACGGGCTTCTTTCCAGGGTATAATCTGTAAATGCAAAAGTTTTACTGAAATCTATTTTACTTTGGTAACCAGCTTCACTGGGGTCACCATCAAACATGGCTTCACAAATATCTACACCATCAGCACTTAAAGCAATATCAAATGAATCTGTCGCACTGCACATCGCAAACATAAAACCGCCACCAACAACATAATCACGTATTTTTTTAGCGACCGCCAATTTTTCTTGTGAGACTTTCTGGTAACCCAAAGAGGCTGCCAGTTCTTCTGCTGCTCTTTTTTCCTCAATATACCATGGTGTTGCTCGGTATCTACGGTAAAATTTTCCGTATTGCCCAGTAAAGTCTTCATGGTGTAAGTGTAACCAATCATACAGTAAAAGTTCATCACCTAAAACTTCTTTATCGTAAATGGTTTCGTAAGGAATTTCTGCATAAGTTAAAACCATGGTGACCGCATCGTCCCATGGTGCTTTGCTATCTGGTGTATAAACTGCAATTTTAGGTGCTTTTTCGAGAATAACAGCATTCATATTTTGCGACGGACTCTCGATTTCGGATAAAATTGCTTCCGCTTTAGCATCGCTCAACAATTCAAAATCTACACCACGTATTTGACACTCTTTTCTTGCCGCTTCAAAATCGGGAATCAAAAAAGATCCGCCACGATAATTAAGCAACCATTTTACCTTTTGCTGTTGTGCCAAAACCCAATAGGTAATTCCGTAGGCTTTTAGGTGATTGCCCTGTGATTCGGCATCCATTGGGATGAGAATATAAGAAGCCTGAACTTTGAAAATCGAAAATAAAAATAGAAGTAGTAGAATAAATTTTTTCATCGTCCTTAAATATAGAAAATATTCTACGAATACCTTGCCAAATTAGAAAGGAACGCTATTTTCGTCGTCTTCAGAGAAATCTTCGTTACTACCAAAAGCATCATCTGGAGATGGAAAATGTTTTGGCGCTGCAAAATCATCGTCATCTTGATTCATTTTTGATGGAATTTCTGACGATAAAAAATCAAAAGTTTCCAAGTTTTCGAACTTACCAAGTTTACCGATAAATTTCAGACGGATATTCTCCAAACCACCATTTCTGTGCTTGGCGACAATAAATTCCGCCTGACCTTCTGTAGGTGTTCTTTCTTCATCATCCCATTCGTCAATTTTATAATATTCAGGGCGGTAAATAAACGATACAATATCGGCATCTTGCTCGATCGCACCCGATTCACGAAGGTCAGAAAGCAAAGGTCTTTTACTTCCTCCGCGGGTTTCTACCGCACGCGATAACTGCGAAAGTGCAATCACAGGCACATTCAGTTCTTTTGCCAAGGCTTTTAGGTTTCTGGAAATCGTAGAAATCTCTTGTTCACGGTTTCCTCCTTTCTGTGTTCCTCCGGCCGTCATTAATTGTAGGTAATCAATCACAATCAATTTGATGCCGTGTTGTGAAGCCAGCCTTCTTGCTTTTGCCCTTAAATCAAAAATCGATAACGATGGTGTATCATCGATAAACAAAGGTGCTTTTTCGAGTCCTTTTACTTTTACGTTTAGTTGTTCCCACTCGTGTTTTTCGAGGTTTCCAGTTCTTAACTTTTCAGAGGATAAGCCTGTTTCACTGGAAATTAAACGTGTAATTAATTGTACCGACGACATTTCTAAAGAGAAAAATGCTACCGGAATATTTTGATCGACGGAGATGTTTCGAGCCATCGAAAGCGTGAGCGCGGTTTTACCCATACCAGGTCTTGCCGCAACGATAATCAAATCACTAGGCTGCCAACCCGAAGTAAGTTTGTCTAACCTTTCAAAACCCGAAGGAATACCACTTAAACCTTCTTTATTGGAAATTTCTTCTATTTTCTTTTTTGCCTGAATCACCAAACTTTGCGCCGTCTCTGAAGAACGCTTGATATTGCCTTGCGTGACTTCATAAAGTTTAGATTCTGCCTTGTCAAGCAAATCAAACACGTCGGTGCTTTCGTCATAAGAATCTTCTATAATTTCGTTAGAAATTTTAATCAAGCTTCGCTGAATGAATTTCTGTAAGATAATTCTGGCATGGAACTCAATATGGGCAGAAGAGGAAACTTTCTGTGTTAACTGAATCAAATAATAATCCCCACCACAAACTTCCAGTTTTCCGTCTTTTTTGAGCTGATTGGATACCGTCATCAAATCGATAGGTTCACTATTCTCAAAAAGCGTGATAATGGTTCTAAAAATATGTTGGTGCGTTTCTTTGTAAAAAGCCTCCGGATGTAAAATATCTATAACCTCATCTACTCCCTTTTTATCGATCATCATTGCCCCGAGAATTACCTCTTCTATCTCAACGGCCTGTGGCGGCAATTTGCCTTTTTGCAAAGCAATCACACTGCCCTTAGATTCGTTATAGTATAAATTTTCCTTTACTTTTTCCATATCACGAAAGTATAAAAAATGTGTTTGGAGCGCCGTGATTTTCTCTAAAAATTGAATGACTTTTTGTAAACACTTTTAATGAATAACTTGGTGATAACTTTTTTATTTTGTTGATAAGCATGAAAAAAGCCGAAAACAAACGCTTTCGGCTTTTTTTAAATTTTATTATAAAACTTAGCCTTTAAAAACACCCATATTGGCATATTTATCCATTCGGGTATTGATAAGTTCTTCGATAGGTGTTTCCTTGAGTTCTTCATAAGATTTGATAATGACGTCTTTTAAGGTTTTAAACATTTCCGGGCGATTGCTGTGCGCTCCACCCAAAGGTTCTTTGATAATGGCATCGATCACTTTAAGCTTTTTGGCATCTTCTGCGGTAAGTTTTAAAGCTTCAGCGGCTCTTTCTTTTTGATCCCAACTTCTCCAAAGTATCGACGAGCAGTTTTCTGGAGAAATTACCGAGTACCAAGAGTTTTCCAACATCATTACTTTATCTCCAACGCCTATTCCTAAAGCTCCACCACTTGCTCCTTCTCCTATTACGACCACAAAAATGGGCACTTTGAGGCTCGTCATTTCAAAAATATTACGAGCAATCGCTTCACCTTGACCTCTTTCTTCTGCTTCCAATCCTGGGTAAGCTCCTGGTGTATCGATAAAAGATAAGACAGGGATACCAAACTTTTCTGCAGATTTCATCAAACGTAAAGCTTTGCGATATCCTTCTGGGTTTGCCATTCCGAAATTACGGTATTGACGCATTTTGGTATTAAAGCCTTTTTGTTGACCGACAATCATATAGGTTTGGTCACCAATTTTTCCTAATCCGCCAATCATGGCTTTGTCGTCTTTTACATTCCTATCACCGTGAAGTTCTAGGAAAGTATCGCCACACAGTGCTTTTACGTAATCTAAGGTATAAGGTCTATCTGGATGTCTTGACAACTGAACTCTCTGCCAAGCGGTAAGATTTTTATAAATTTCTTTTTTGGCTGCAGCAAGCTTTTTTTCGATTTGCTTACAGGTTTCAGACACATCTACATCACTGTCTTCTCCTATTTTACAGGCTTTTTCATATTGTTCTTGTAAATCCTTAATCGGAATTTCAAAATCTAAATATTCCATACGAAATACAGGTTTTATAAATTGTAGCTTACAAAGATAAACATTAATTTAATTTATGATTAAATTATCGTTTCGCATTTCTCAACAAGAAAAATGCTAAAACTCCAAACACAATATTGGGAAACCAAACTGCAATCAAAGGTGAAAAGGTAGATTGTTCTGCGATGGTACCAAAAACTTTATCGAGAAATACAAAAATAGAAGCAATAGCAATACCTATCGCCAAATTTACACCCATTCCTCCTCTTCGTTTTACCGAAGAAACCGATACGGCAATAATGGTAAGAATAAAAGCAGAAACCGGCACACTAAGTCTTTTATAGGCAACCACCTTATAGCGGTTGATGTTACCCGAGCCTCTTCGCTGTTCTTGTTCAATAAAATCTCTAAGCTCTGTGTAGTTTAGAGTTTCTGCAATGTATATTACTGGCGTAAGAGCATCAAATTCGAAAGGAAGAATCGTATCTTTTTTATTTTCTGAAATGAGAATATCTTCTTTATTTTCACCTACAATTCGTTTTTCGTAACCGTTAAGTCTATAGGTTTTTTCTTCATCATTGTACTTGATGTCTCTTGCGCTAATTTTAAATTTTAAACGATTTCCTTCAAAATGTTCTAAGGTAAAGTTACGAGCAGTTTTGTTTTTTGCCTGAAAATTGGTCGCGTAAATCACTTCATTTTCATTAATCTGGCGGAAAACATTTTCTGTTTCTTGAACTTCACTACCTCTTTTTAGGTATTTATATTTAAAGTCGTTGAAACCCTCGCTTGCTCTTGGCGCCAAATACATACTTAAAACTAGTGCTGCCAAACAGACAATCGTTGCTCCAATAAGATAAGGTCTAAGAAAACGGGAAAAAGAAACACCGGAACTCAAAAAAGCAATAACTTCTGTGTTGCTTGCCAATTTTGAGGTAAAGAAAATAATCGATAAAAATAAAAAGAAAGGAAATAGAAAGTTGGCAAAATAGACCGTAAAATCGATATAGTAATTAACGACTTCCACTAAAGGCACTTCGTTTTCTAAAATCTTGTCGATTTTCTCTGCTAAGTTCACTGTAATTCCAATAGGAATAAACAATAATAGCAGCATTAAAAATGAGCCGAGATACCTTTTTAATATATACCAATCTAATATTTTCAAGTCTACAACCTTTTATCCATTTGTTTGACCATTTTATCTTTCCAAGTTCTAAAAGTACCTTCTAAAATTTGCTTTCTAGCTTCTCGCACCAACCAAAGATAAAATCCTAAATTGTGTATGGTAGCAATTTGCTTGCCAAGCAATTCGTTTACCGAAAATAGATGACGCACATAAGCTTTGGAGTAAGCAGTATCAACCCAAGTAATTCCCATTTCATCAATAGGAGAAAAATCATTTTCCCATTTTTTATTCTTGATGTTGATCGTTCCGTGAGCGGTAAACAACATCCCATTACGCGCATTTCTAGTTGGCATCACACAATCAAACATATCTACGCCAAGAGCAATATTTTCTAAAATATTAATTGGCGTACCGACACCCATTAAGTAACGTGGTTTTTCTTCTGGCAAAATGCTACAGACTACATCGGTCATCGCATACATCTCTTCTGCTGGCTCACCTACCGAGAGCCCACCAATAGCATTTCCAACAGCGCCTGCATTGGCAATGTATTCTGCCGATTGCTGACGTAAATCTTTATAAGTGCTTCCTTGAACGATCGGGAAAAAATATTGGTTATAATCGTACTTTAAAGGTGTTTTCTCTAAATGATGAATACACCTATCTAACCAACGGTGCGTCATATGCATCGATTTTTTAGCATATTTATAATCGCAAGGATAAGGGGTACATTCATCAAAAGCCATAATGATGTCGGCTCCTATGGTTCGTTGGATTTCCATCACATTTTCAGGAGTAAAGGTATGGTAGCTTCCATCGATATGGGACTTAAACTTGACCCCTTCTTCCTTTATTTTTCGATTTGCTGAAAGCGAATATACTTGATAGCCGCCCGAATCGGTCAAGATATTTCTATCCCAATTCATAAACTTGTGCAGACCTCCTGCTTGTTCTAAAATATCGGTCTGAGGTCGTAAGTATAAGTGATAAGTATTTCCTAAAATTATATCTGGATTGACCTCTTCTTCGAGTTCTCGCTGATGAACCCCTTTTACAGTTCCTACCGTTCCTACTGGCATAAAAATAGGCGTTTCTATTATGCCATGATCGGTAGTGATTACTCCTGCTCTTGCCTTAGAATGTTGGTCTTTCGCTTTTAAATCAAAAAACATGGATCGAATTTTCTATGGGCAAAGATAACTAACTCAACCCAAACTTTAGACATCCCATAAAATTGTTTACAAGTTCATTTTTTCGTTAAAAAAAGGATCATCTCTTGTTTTGGTTTGGGCTTATAAAAACCTATTTTTGCAAAACAAAAACAACACCATATGTCAAATTCCCAAAATTTAAATGATCTTGTCATACAAGTAAGGCGAGATATTCTTAGAATGGTACACAATGTCAACTCTGGTCATCCTGGAGGTTCACTTGGTTGTGCAGAATTTTTCGTCGTGCTCTATAACGAAATCATGAAGCACAATCCGTCTTTTAATATGAACGGAACTAACGAAGACTTGTTTTTCTTATCCAACGGGCATATTTCTCCTGTTTTTTATAGCGTTTTGGCGCGATCGGGTTATTTTGACGTAGATGAGTTAAATACCTTTAGGAAAATCGATTCACGTCTACAAGGGCATCCGACAACCCATGAAGGTTTGCCTGGTGTGCGCGTCGCTTCAGGTTCACTTGGGCAAGGAATGTCTGTGGCAATCGGTGCTGCCGAAGCCAAAAAATTAAATAAGGATAATCACTTAGTTTACAGTTTACACGGTGATGGCGAATTACAAGAAGGACAAAATTGGGAAGCAATCATGTATGCTGCTGCCAATAAAGTAGATAACCTCATCGCTACAGTAGACTTAAACGGTCAACAAATAGATGGTTCTACCGATCAAGTTTTGGATATGGGTAATCTTAAAGCCAAATTTGAAGCTTTTGGTTGGACAGTACTTGAAATCAAAGAAGGTAATAATCTAGAAGCCATCAAAAAAGGATTAACAAACGCTAAAGCGGAAACAGGCAAAGGAAAACCGGTTTGTATTTTGATGTACACGGTTATGGGCAACGGCGTCGATTTTATGATGCATACGCACGAATGGCACGGAAAAGCACCAAATGATGAGCAATTAGAAGTTGCATTAGCTCAAAACCCAGAAACCTTAGGTGATTACTAAAACATAACACAACAACAATGAAAAAATATACAGATACAGGTAAAAAGGATACACGATCTGGTTTTGGTGCTGGATTGACCGAATTAGGAAAAACCAACGAAAATGTAGTCGCGCTTTGTGCTGATTTAACGGGTTCTTTAAAAATGGACGATTTCAAAAAAAATCATCCGGAGCGTTTCTTTCAGGTAGGTATTGCCGAAGCTAATATGATTGGTATAGCGGCAGGTATGACCATTGGCGGAAAAATTCCTTTTACAGGAACTTTTGCCAACTTTTCAACAGGACGTGTGTACGACCAAATTCGCCAAAGTGTAGCATATTCTGGTAAAAACGTAAAAATCTGTGCTTCGCATGCTGGAGTTACGCTTGGTGAAGACGGAGCAACACATCAAATCTTAGAAGATATTGGTTTGATGAAAATGTTACCAGGAATGACCGTTATCAATACTTGTGATTACAACCAGACCAAAGCAGCAACGATTGCTGTCGCGGAACACGACGGACCTGTGTATTTACGTTTTGGAAGACCAAAAGTAGCAAACTTCACTCCAGAAGATCAAACTTTTGAAATAGGAAAAGCAGTATTGCTTAACGAAGGTGCTGATGTGACGATTGTTGCCACAGGACATTTGGTTTGGGAAGCATTACAGGCCGCAGAAAAACTAGAAGAAAAAGGCATTTCTGCAGAAGTGATCAACATACACACCATTAAACCCTTAGATGAGGAAGCCATCTTAAAATCGGTAAAGAAAACGGGTTGTGTAGTAACCTGTGAAGAACATAATTACTTGGGCGGCTTAGGAGAAAGTGTTGCTAGAGTACTAGCCGAAAATCACCCTACACCACAAGCGTTTGTCGCTACACAAGATACTTTTGGCGAAAGCGGAACCCCAGATGAACTGATGGATAAATATGGATTGAATGCTGAAGCTATTATTACGAAAGCTAAGAAAGTGATTGGTAGAAAGTAATTGTCATTTCGCATCTACTTATCAGCAAACATATTTTTCTGATGGGATGCTGAAACAAGCCTGCCTGTCGGCAGACAGGTTCAGCATGACAATAGACAAACTCGGAATGCTATCAAAACAAAAAAATCCGCTTAAAGCGGATTTTTTATTCTTATCGTGTGAGCTTTTTATACTTAATTCGAGTAGGCATAATATCTGCTCCCAAACGTTTTTTCTTGTTTTCTTCGTAGTCAGAGAAACTACCTTCAAAGAAATAAACTTGCGAGTCACCTTCAAAAGATAAAATATGCGTACAAACACGATCTAAAAACCAACGGTCGTGAGAAATAATCACAGCACAACCTGCGAAGTTCTCGAGACCTTCTTCTAATGCACGAAGCGTGTTTACATCTAAATCGTTGGTAGGCTCATCGAGCAATAGCACGTTTCCTTCTTCTTTTAGAGTCATTGCCAAATGCAAACGGTTACGCTCACCACCAGAAAGCATACTTACTTTTTTGTTTTGTTCGCTTCCGCTGAAATTAAATCGGCTTAGGTAAGCTCTAGAGTTCACCTGTCTTCCACCCATCATGACCAATTCTTGTTCGTCGCTAAAGTTTTGCCAAATGGTTTTTTCAGGATCGATATTACTGTGCGCTTGATCTACATAAGCGATTTTTGCCGTTTCTCCTACTTCAAAATTACCAGCATCAGGTGTTTCTTCTCCCATAATCATTTTAAAGATTGTGGTTTTACCTGCTCCGTTTGGACCAATAATTCCTACAATTCCCGCTTGCGGCAATTTAAAATTTAAATCTTCGTACAACAATTTATCACCAAAAGCTTTGCTTACGCTTTTTGCTTCAATCACATTGGTTCCTAAACGAGGTCCATTCGGAATATAGATCTCTAGCTTTTCATCGACCTGTTTTTGGTCTTGGCTCATCAATTTATCATAATTGTTCAAACGGGCTTTTTGTTTGGCTTGTCTTCCCTTTGGTGCCATTTTTACCCATTCTAATTCTCGCTCTAATGTTTTCTGACGCTTGCTGGCTTGTTTTTGCTCTTGTGCCAAACGCTTCGCCTTTTGATCTAACCAAGATGAATAATTCCCCTTCCAAGGAATACCTTCTCCTCTATCTAACTCGAGAATCCAACCCGCAACATTGTCTAGAAAATAACGGTCGTGGGTTACGGCAATCACGGTTCCCTTATATTGCTGTAAATGATGCTCTAACCAATGTACCGACTCGGCGTCTAAATGGTTGGTAGGTTCATCTAATAATAACACATCGGGCTCTTGTAATAACAATCGACACAAAGCTACACGACGTTTTTCACCACCCGAAAGCACCGAAATCTTTTTATCGGCTTCTGGCGTACGAAGTGCATCCATCGCTATTTCGAGTTTGGTATCGATTTCCCAAGCATTTGAGGCGTCTATTTTATCTTGCAGTTCAGCTTGTTTATCCATCAGTTTCTGCATCTTATCAGCATCTTCATAGACTTCCGGTAAAGCAAACTGATCGTTGATGGCGTTGTATTCATCAAGAATAGCTATCGTTTCTGCAACCCCTTCTTTTACCACTTCCAACACTGTCTTCTCTGGGTCTAACTGCGGTTCTTGCTCTAAGTAACCAACAGAATAGCCTGGAGAAAAAACCACATCGCCCTGATAATTTTTATCTTCTCCTGCAATGATTTTTAGAAGGGTTGATTTACCTGAACCGTTTAAACCAAGAATCCCGATTTTGGCTCCGTAAAAGAAACTTAAATAGATATTTTTTAAAACAGGAGTATTCGCATTTTTATACGTTTTGGTAACTCCCGACATCGAAAAAATCACTTTCTTATCGTCTGACATATTTTTCTAAATGAAATTTTAAATTAAACTCTTCCTTTTAAAGCATTGAACACCCAAGCATTAGCAAAAAAGCCAATACCTACAGAAACAAACCCCCAAGCGGCAATATCACCATACTTAAAAATTCCTAAAGCAATCATTCCTATCCCTATAAATATCATGATGAATGTTGCCCAAGCCAGAACTGTATTTTTATTCATTCCCATATTCTATTTTTTTTATAACCACACAAAAATAATATCAATAATCTCAAAAAACGATGAATTTAAAATTTCTTTAAAGAAAAAGAGTTCAAAATTTGTATTTTCGTAAACTTCGAGTAAAATTTTTATTTTACTCAAAAAAAATAAAAACTTAGGCTTTCAAATTATAAGATGGATATAGAATTTAACAAAAACGAAGATCACAATAAATTATTAGTTTCTGATTTAAAAAGAAGATTACAAAAAACCTATCTCGGTGGTGGCGAAAAACGAATTGCCAAACACCACGAGAAAGGAAAAATGACGGCCCGCGAGCGTATAGACTATCTTTTGGATAACCCAAAATCGGCTATAGAAATTGGAGCCTTTGCCGGAGAAGACATGTATGCCGAACACGGGGGTTGCCCAAGTGGTGGCGTTGTGGTAAAAATAGGGAAAATATCAGGAAAACAAGTCATTGTAGTCGCTAATGACGCAACCGTAAAAGCAGGAGCTTGGTTTCCCATTACGGGAAAGAAAAACCTGAGAGCACAAGAAATTTCTATCGAAAACAAATTACCTATCATCTATTTGGTGGACTCAGCTGGAGTTTATTTACCGATGCAAGACGAAATTTTTCCTGACAAAGAACATTTTGGACGCATTTTTAGAAACAATGCCGTGATGAGCAGTATGGGAATCACCCAAATCGCTGCGGTTATGGGAAGTTGTGTGGCTGGTGGAGCTTACCTCCCTATTATGAGTGACGAAGCATTGATTGTAGATAAAACCGGAAGTATTTTTCTAGCTGGAAGTTATCTCGTAAAAGCCGCGATTGGCGAAAGCATCGATAACGAAACGCTTGGCGGAGCAACCACACATTGTGAAATCTCTGGAGTGACCGATTTTAAAGCCAAAGATGATAAAGATGCGCTCGATCGTATTAAAAATGTGATGGGGAAAATTGGTGATTTCGAAAAAGCAGGATACAACCGAATTGAAGCTCAAAAACCAAAAGAAAAAGAAGAAGAAATTTACGGAATCTTACCTAAATCCCGTGCCGAACAATACGACATGTATGAAATCATCAAGCGTTTGGTAGACAATTCTGAGTTTGACGAGTATAAAGCAGGTTACGGGCAAACCTTAATTACAGGTTATGCACGTATCGATGGTTGGGCAGTTGGTATTGTGGCCAACCAGCGTAAGATTGTAAAAACTACTGGTGCCAAAACCAAACCTACCGAAATGCAATTTGGCGGTGTGATTTATTCTGACTCTGCAGATAAAGCCACCCGATTTATTGCCAATTGCAACCAGAAAAAGATTCCGTTGGTATTTTTACAAGATGTCACTGGTTTTATGGTGGGCAGTAAAAGCGAACACGGTGGCATCATCAAAGATGGGGCAAAAATGGTGAATGCCGTCAGTAATTCTGTGGTTCCTAAGTTTACGATTGTCATCGGAAATTCATACGGAGCAGGAAATTACGCGATGTGCGGAAAAGCATACGACCCAAGATTGATTGCTGCATGGCCGAGTGCAGAATTGGCCGTGATGAGTGGTAATTCTGCAGCAAAAGTATTGTTGCAAATAGAAACTGCTGCACTCAAGAAAAAAGGCGAGGAAATTTCCCCTGAAAAGGAAAAAGAATTGTTTGACAAAATAAAAGCAGATTACGACAAACAAATCAGTCCGTATTATGCCGCAGCTCGAATTTGGACTGATGCGATTATTGATCCTTTAGAAACCAGAAATTGGATTTCGACAGGAATTGAAGTAGCAAATCACGCTCCCATCGAGAAAAAGTTTAATCTTGGCGTTTTACAAGTTTAAAAAATCAGAACCAACTAAAACTAACACTTAATAAGTAACACGTGGAAACCAACGATCTATCTCCCACAGAAAATCTTACAAAAAAATATCAGCTACAAGAACAATTACAAATTACCGAAACTACTTTTAAAAACTTTTTCAATAACTCTGCAATTGGTAAAGCCTTGGTTTCTACGACAGGCCAATGGTTAGAAACCAATTTAGTACTTTCAAGATTATTGGGTTATAAAGAAGAAGAGTTTAAAAAACTTACCTTTCAAGACATCACTCATAAAGATGACTTAGATAAAGATTTGGCATTGGTTCAAAAATGCCTCGACGGGAAAATAAGCACTTACGAGATGGAAAAAAGATACCTACATAAAGCTGGTAGAGTTATTTATGCCATCTTGGCGGTTTCCCTCATTAGAGATTCAAAAAACAAACCACTTTATTTTACAGCAGAAATCGTAGATATAACCCACCGAAAAAGAGCGGAAGAACGTATAAAAAAAGTACTCTCTACAGCTAAAGAGCAAAACGAAAGACTTAAAAATTTTGCCCAAATTGTCTCTCACAATTTACGATCACATTCAGGTAACATATCGATGCTCTTAGATATTTATCAAAATGATTATGGTGATGAAAACGAAATCATTACAATGTTAGTTTCTGCTTCCGATAGCTTAAAAGAAACCATTACACATCTAAATGAAGTTGTATCTATAAACACCATAACGGCTAATGAGTTAAAACCTGTTTCTATTCACAAGACACTGGTTAATATTTTACCTCACTTACCAACTTATGCACAGCAACAAAATGTTGAAATCATCAATAAAGTTGATAAAACTCACAAAGTATTGGCTATAGAAGCCTACTTAGAGAGTATTTTGCTTAACTTTATCACCAACGCTATCAAATACAGTTCACCAGACAGAAAAAGTTTTGTAGAGATAAGCTCTAAGCGAAATAGTGATTTTACTATGATCAAGATTAAAGATAATGGCTTAGGTATTGACTTGAAAAAACACGGTAAGAAACTTTTTGGTATGTACAAAACTTTCCACGAGCATAAAGATGCAAAAGGCTTAGGTTTGTTTATGTCCAAAAACCAGATTATGGCGATGAAAGGACGTGTAAAAGTAAAAAGCGAAGTGGATAAAGGGACAACATTTAAAATTTACCTCAAACATGAATAAAATTAAAAAAACATATATCATCGACGATGATCCTATCTATATTTTTGGGTTGAAAAGAATTATCAATCAAACCGATTTTTGTGATAGTGCAGATGTTTTCAATAACGGCCTCGAAGCCATTACCAAGATTAAAGAACTCCAAACAGAAAATAAACCACTACCCGATTTGATTTTGCTCGACATCAACATGCCGATTATGGACGGTTGGGAATTTATAGAAGAATTCGGAAAATTAGATATCAATAAAAGTACTATTATTTACATCATTTCCAGTTCCATCGATCCTTCTGATTACGAAAGAGCAATGCGTATAAACGAAGTCAAAAGCTATATCGTAAAACCTATAAAACCAGAAGACTTGGGTAAGATTGCTGTTGAGTTTAATCAGAATATGTAAAACAAAAATTCTAAATAATTTCTTATGAAGTCAACCACTTTTCAAAGAAATGCTTTTTTTATTTTAACCTGTCTTCTCATTTCCCTTTGCGGAAACGCACAACTTCTTGACGGAAAGAGACAAAAGTATACCAAAGCCGATACACTTCGGGGTTCGCTGAGACCTGAACGAACGAATTTCGACATGCTTAAATACAACCTCAACCTAAAGGTTGAACCTGACAAAAAGTATATTTCAGGTTATAACAAAATCACTTTTGAAGTCTTGGAAAGCGGTAAGAAAATGCAGCTCGACTTGTTTGAGAATATGCAAATAGACTCCATTATTTATAAAAACGATGCGCTAAAATATACACGTGAAGCAAACGCTGTTTTTATCCATTTTCCGAAAGAATTGAAAAAAGGAAAAAAAGAAAGCCTTACCTTTTATTATTCCGGAAACCCAACCATAGCTAGAACGCCACCTTGGGATGGAGGCTTTATTTTTACCAAAGACAAAAACAACAAAGATTGGGTAAGTGTTGCTGTACAAGGTACCGGAGCGAGTTTATGGTATCCTAACAAAGATCACCAAAGCGACGAACCCGAAGAAGCAGAAATACACATCGCTGCCCCAAATGGTTTGATGAATGTTTCTAACGGAAGACTTACAGGAAAAAAAGATTTAAAAAACGGATTCACACAATGGAGTTGGAAAGTAACCAACACCATCAACAATTACAACATTATTATAAATATTGGTGACTATGTACATATTGAAGATGAGTATAAAGATTTAGACCTCGATTATTATGTGCTTTCCTACAACAAAGAAAAAGCCATCAAACATTTTGCAGAAGTCAAACCCATGATGGATTGTTTCTACGAAAAATTTGGCACTTATCCTTTTGAAGAGGATTCCTTTAAACTGGTAGAAACACCGTATCTCGGTATGGAACACCAAAGTGCAGTTGCTTATGGAAATCAATATGTAAATGGTTATCTTGGCAACGATTTGTCGAAAACTGGTGTGGGTCTACGTTGGGATTTTATCACTATTCACGAAAGTGCACACGAATGGTTTGGCAATAGCATTACAGCAAGCGATATTGCCGACATGTGGATTCACGAAGGTTTTACTTCTTATGCCGAAGCGGTTTATATTGAATGCCGTTGGGGAAAAGAAGACGCGCTCACCTACCTTTACGGACTCAGAAACAGTATTGGAAACCAAGAGCCAATTATTGGTGATTACGGTGTAAACAGTGAGGGTTCTGCTGACATGTATCACAAAGGTGCTAATATGATCAATACCATAAGAAGCGTAATTAACGATGATGAAAAATGGTGGAAATTACTGAAAGATTTTAGTTTGACATTTAAACACCAAATCACTACCTCAGAAGAAGTAATTGCTTTTTTTGAAGAAAACACCAAAGAAAACCTCACTCCTATTTTTAAGCAGTACCTATACTTTTCTAAACTTCCTGAGTTAGAAATCAAAAAAGAAGACAACGTGGTATATTACCGTTGGAAAGCTAATGCAGAAAATTTCAACATGCCGTTAAATGTATTGATCAACGGAAAGGAAACCCGTATTTTCCCGACACCAGATTGGAAATCTTTTGACAACGGAATCGATAAGAAAAATATCAAAGTAAACGAAAGAGAGTTTTACATCAATCACCCGTTCTAATGGAAACCATCCTTTATAAAAAAACACAGTTCAATATATTAATATGGGTGATTTCTGTACCTGTTTGTGTCGTTTTAGTTTTTCTCTCGTTGAAAGCGAATGACCTATCATTATCTATTTTTAACCTGGTGTTTCTTGGTTTTTTAATAGTAGTCAACCTTATCTTTTCAAGACTTACCATCACTTTGACCAACAAGAAAATTGAAGCTACTTTTGGATTGCGCATCTTCAAGCAGCAGATGGATTTAGAAAGCATTAAACCCGAAAATATCGAAGTTTTTAAGCCTTCTTCTTGGTACGGAATAGGTTTACGCTTAACCCCAAAAGGAAAGCTTTTTAATGTAAAGTTTGGGAAAGCGATAAGAATTGAAACTCCCGACAAAACCTTTTTTGTAGGCAGCGACGAAGCCGAACACATCAAAGATTTGATGATCAAAGAGCTCAGAAAGTCAGATTTAAGCTAACCTCGCTTTTACCGTAGCTATTTTATTGACTTTACCAGTATGCGTTTCTTCAAATTTTTCGATGAAGTAAATCTTTTTTGGTTTTTCAAACTTTTCCAAATCACAGCAATTTTTAAGCTCTTCCGCAAAGAAGGATAAGTTTTCCTCTGAAAAAGGAGCTTCAATAAACAAAATCACTTTTTCTCCAAGTGCGTCATCTGGTAAAGAAGTAATAAAAAAACGATGCAAAATAAAACTCTCCAACTTTTTTTCTACTTGCTCCGGAAAAATTTTCACTCCGCCAGAATTGATGATATGATCGTAACGCCCACACCAAAAAAACTTTTTATAAGTTACCAATTCTACCACATCATTGGTCACCAAACTATTTTTATTAACGCCAGGGGCTTTGATCACTAAACAATTTCGCTCGTCCTGACTTACAGTTACATTTGGTAAAACTTTAAACGGAAGTTCTTTTTTCTTGCTTTTTTTAGAATTGATTCTACGGGCTGCAATGTGCGAAACCGTTTCGGTCATTCCGTAGGTTTCGTAAATTTTGGTGGGGCAACCTTGTACCAAATTTTTAAGCGGTGTCGAAACTGGTGCTCCGCCTACAATCAGTTTTTTGATCAGATGTAACCTCGACAAAGAATTATCTAATTGAAAAGGCGTTAAGGCGCAAAAGTCATAGCGTTTGTAAACTTGATCTAACGGATTTGATTTTGGAGGAACACTATCGAGATGCCAGCCCAAAACCATCGCTCTTACCAACATCATCTTTCCGGCGATATAAGAAACAGGTAAACAAAGTAAAGCAGTGGTTTTTTCAGGCAGTTTAAAAAATTTACCTGTAGCCAAAGCACTGTTCACCATCCACAGTTTTTTGACTTTGATGAGTTTTGGTTCACCTGTAGAACCCGATGTTTTTACTTCGATCTCATCGTTTGGGTCTAACCAGTCTAATATAAATTGCCCGATTTCTTCTTCATGCGGTTCTCCTTCTTCGGTATATAAAGTGGCCAACTGTATCAAGCCCGCTTCGTTCAGTATATTTTTGTTAAACTGAAAATCTTCGTGAAGTCTAGGATAAAATTTTTCTGGGTTCTCTGCCATACATTCAAAATTGGAATTTTATTGCGAAAACAACGTTATTAAATTACTAATTTTAATTTAATTTTCCAATAGTGCTTCATTAGGTTTTTCAACCTTACCCAATAGCTTTTCTTTCCAATTGTTCCATTTATAAACCTTTGCCATGATTAACAAGCATAGCGGATAAAAAATTAATAAAGGAAGGAAAATATCGAAGCCTGCTGTTGGTTCTGAAATATCTTTAAGAATAGAATCGGTTTTAAAAACGGTCCAATCTGCGGTGACCAACAAAGCGCCGATGAGATTGTTACCTGCATGAAAACCAAGTGCCAGTTCTAAACCTTCGTCCATTAAAGTCATAATTCCGAAAAATAAACCTGTCCCGATATAATAAAACATAATGATGTAGCCCAATTTGCCAACTTCAGGATTCGCAATATGAAGCAGCCCAAAAATAAGTGAGGTCATCATCAGTGCAAAACCCTTGTTTTTTGCTAAAACACCAAAACCTTGCATCAAATAACCTCTAAAAATAAACTCCTCTAAACTGGTTTGTACCGGAACCAGAAGTATCGCTATTACAGCTAAAATGAGAAAACGTTCGGCTTTAAAGTTCCATACATAATCTTCTGGGTTGCTTTGGTAATCGACTACTGTAGAAACAATGACTGCAAAAGCAATCAATCCAAAACCAAAAAAGAAACGTTTGAAATCGAATTTAGACCTTGTCGTGGTAATGGCTTTCAAAGAAATCTGATGCAAAAACTTAATTGAAAAGAGTAACCCCAAAAATCCTAAAACAAAAGAAAACAACAGGACTCCTAAAGTTAAATTAGAGTCTAAAGTTGACATTAAGGTTTCTTCATTTATGGCATAGATATTACCTTCTAGCTCTACCGTGACCAATACATATAAAATCATTTGCCCCATCACAGAACATCCTGCAATAATCAAACTACCAATGAGGTAACGCCAAAAACCAGTTTCTCCTCTAAAAGCTTGCTGTATAAACATTTTTATTTATTAAAAAGTGATTTGATCTCCCAATTATTAGTTGGGTCGTATTTTAAAAACTCGCCGTCGATAAACAACGGACTTTCAATATTGTTGGTAAACAAACTACCTGTTCCTAAACCTTGAGGCATATTTGCTGGCTTGCTATACGTATATTGTGCAATCGCATTGAGCCCGATATTGCTTTCTAAAGCACTCGTCATCCACCAACCTATATCTTGCCTTTCGGCGGAATTGATCCATTCGTCGCAAGACTGAAAACCACCTACCAAACTTGGTTTTAAAATAATATATTGCGGCTTAATCATTTGTAGCATTTTCTGCTTTTCTGTTACATCCAGCACACCAATTAATTCTTCGTCTAGTGCAATGGGCAAAGGTGTTTTCTCACAAAGCGCTGCCATTGCTTCCATTTTTTTTGGTTTGATGGGTTGCTCGATACTATGCAAATCGAGTTCTGCAAGCCTTTTGATTTTCTCTAAAGCATCTTTTACAGAAAAAGCGCCGTTGGCATCGACACGCAATTCAATTTCTTTGGCAGAGAATTCTTTACGGATATGTTGAAGTAAACTGATTTCCGAATCAAAATCAATTGCGCCTATCTTTAGTTTGATACAACTAAAACCTTGGTCGATTTTCTCTTTGATTTGAGCTTTCATAAAACGTAAATCACCCATCCAAATCAACCCATTAATTGGAATTTTTGCTTGTCCTTGAGAAAATGCTGAAGGAAAAACCTCAAACGGACTTTCGTTTTCTAGAGACAAATAAGCAGTTTCTAAGCCAAAAAGTAGGGAAGGATATTCTTTTAATTGTGCAAATAATTTTTCTTTTGATAAGTTGATGTTTTCACAAACCCATTGAAGTTTTTCTTCATAATTGGGCACATCATCATAACTCAGACCTCGAAAAACAGCACATTCGCCAATTCCTATTTTGTTTTCGCTTTCAAGCTTGATGAACCATGTTTCTTTTTGGGTAAGTACACCACGTGAGGTTCCGCTGGGTTTCTTAAAGTCCAGTAAATACCGTTGATATTTGGCTTTGATCATACTTCCAGACTTCCGTTAATCGGCAATAAAATGAGCTCTTTTTTCTTCATAGTAAACTTTTCCTTCGCTAATCCGTGGTCGATTTTAATAAATCCAAACGTGTCGTAATGACATCCTAAAATTCGATTGCAGTCTAAAAAATCACTTGCAATCACCGCATCGTCAACCCCCATCGTAAAATTATCGCCAATTGGCAAAATAGCCAAGTCTAGCGGGAATTGCATCGGAATAAGCTTCATATCCATGGTTAGCGCTGTATCGCCAGCGATATAAATGTTTTTTTCTTCGGCAGAAATCACAAAGCCTCCTGGTTGTCCGCCATGGGTTCCGTCTGCAAAAGTACTGGTATGAATGGCATGGACGTATTTTACTTTTCCGAAATCAAACTTCCAACTTCCACCGTGGTTCATTGGGTGAACCGTAAACCCTTTTTCCTCATAATAATTGGTAATTTCAAAATTGCTGACAATCGTAGCTCCTGTATTTTTCGCAATGCTTTCTACGTCTAAAGTATGGTCTTGATGTGCGTGTGTTACCAAAATATAATCCGCTTTTAGCGAATGGATATCTACTTTATCTTTAGAAAGTTCGTTACCCGAGATAAACGGATCGACAATAATGTTTTTACCTGCAATTTCTATATGAAAGGAATTTTGTCCAAAAAATGTAATTTTCATCTGTTTAAAATTTTATAGTTTACTGAAAGTGAAGATACTAATCCCGACATTTCGGGACTACACATTCAGGAACCTGACTGCCGTCAGGCAAGTTTCGCATAAAAAATTTA
This sequence comes from Mesonia sp. K7, assembly GCF_003233725.1. Classification (GTDB taxonomy): domain Bacteria; phylum Bacteroidota; class Bacteroidia; order Flavobacteriales; family Flavobacteriaceae; genus Mesonia. Next base: position 25,434 of record NZ_QKQV01000012.1, on the reverse strand, counting down.
ATCATAAAGGTTGGCATGCAATGATGAAATTTGTTTATGCTCATTTCATAATTTTTTCTTTTGATTTTAAATTTAGGAAAAATCTCTTTTCTAAAATGAAATATGAACGAATTAAACTTTAATTAACAAAAAAAGCACCCTAAAAAGAGTGCTTTTGAATTTTAAATTGTTTCGTTTTAAAACGAAGTCGAAATATTAAGGGATAAACCTGAGTTCTCGGGTACAAAACGGCAAACCCCACCAACACAGATTAGACCTCCTCTTTGTCTTCCGTAATTTAGAGCCACACGTGTTCTTCCCTTGGTATAGCTTCCTCCAACATTGTAATAATGAAGCTTACCTTCACCCTCATAGTTCCATATATCTGCTGTATAAACCCCAAATCGTGGTGAGAAATTATACTCTAAAAGTGAACCCATCCAATTTTTACGATCTTGCTCTGTCCATAAATGCTGTAATTCTAAACGAATAGACTGGCCCGAACCTAAGCGTAAAGTGTGTTCTGCTACACCAATATTTGCTTTAATTTCTTTAAAACCAAGAGGCGAACCATCGGTAATTCCTTTATCTATTCTTGTATTGGTATAATAATAGATTCCGCTAAATTTCTCTGTCCAACGCTTTTTTAATTCTAAGGTCATTTCCCTAAAATAGCGATCACCACCAGCACCAATAAATTCGGAAGAATAGCTATTGGTAGGAACATCAAAATCTGCATCCAATCCACCCCAATACGAAAAGTTTCCTGAAAGCTTAGTACCATATTTTCCACCAAGAGCGGTTTCTTTTTTAAAGGTATAGTAAATATCAAACTGTCCTCCCATTTCTCCTGCTTGTTGTTGAAAATCTAACAGCAATAATCTTGATTGCGGATTGTACACATAAATATTGGAAAGCAAATAATCATGTTGTTTGGTTAAAGCAGGTACATAGTTGATACGCAATTGATTAAACTGATTTCCTTCGACATAACGATCTGAAAAGAAACTAAAGTTTTCCAATCGTCTAAAAGTGGCATTAACTCCCAATCCGCTCTGAGCGTAGCCTAAACTCAACAATAGTGCTGAGCCTTTGTATAAGTTGGCATTGTTCGTTATCACCCCTTCATTTACTAAGACATCTTCATCTTTATGGATAGCTTCAAAATTGGCATACAAATTTTTAAAAGTCACATCAACTCTTCCACTGTAAGCATTAACCGTTGTAGGAATTCTCACGTTTCCTCCGTTATCTTGGTAACGACCTACATAACTTCCTCCTAAATCAACAAACAAATCATCATTATCGATAAAATGGCCTAAATCGAAATTGGCATCTACACCTTGTACTACGCCTTCTGAAATCTCAAAACCGTAACGCTGCTGTCCATATATTCCGGTAACATCCACAAAGTCGGTTGGTCTGAAATTTACTTTTACTCCTTTTACAGCGGTATTGATACCCAATTGTCTTTCTTCCCAAGCGCGAAAAATAAGTCCGCTACCAAACTGTTCGTAAAAGTAACCTGCAGTAATGTCTAATTTTTCGTCTTTATAGTTGAGGTAATAGTTAGAAATTCCGTTGCCTTGCATCGCAGGATCATACCCCAACAAAGGTGCAGGCAAATAAGATTCATACTGCACACCAGCAGTGAAGTTTCCTAAATTATAATTTAAAAGGAGGTAATTATTACTTCTAAACTGATCATCTGGAGCTAGAAATCCTAACTCATCATCGTTTTGTAACCATTGGGAGTTCGATTCGAAACCTCCGTAAAATGTGCCTATATCTTGTGCTTTTATATTAAAAAAAGTAATGCTTAAAAAAACAAACAGGATTGCTTTTTTCATTGGTTAGTTGTTTTATAAATGAGAAAAATTATTATTTGTTTTCTAATAGAGCTTCATATAATTCGTCTTCTGCTCCAGGCACATACCCAGAATGACTATAAACCACTTTATTGTTTTTTACGACCATGGTAAAAGGAGGAAAACTCACCCCAAGTGCTCTTTTAAACTCATGATTGGTGTCCAATAGAATATGATAATCCCAAGCTTTACCGTTTACTAATGGCCTTACTCTTTTTACAGTTCTAGCATCATCAACAGATACCGCATAAAGTTCTACACCTGTTTCTTCTTGCCAGTCGCTATAAACATCATTAATGGCATCAAGTTCTTTTAAACAAGGTACACACCAAGTAGCCCAAAACGTAATAACGGTAAGTTTGTCGTTTTTCGACACATTTTGCAGATGAACGGTAGAGCCTTCTAAGTTTTCAAGTGATATATTAGGAATATCTTGTGCGTTAACCGTTAAAAAGCAAATCGTAAATAAGAAAGGGATAATCTTTTTCATAATATTGTTTTTGAGAAAATTATGGCAATTATACTATAATTTGTGAAATAATCCATAAGTTATTTTTAAAAATCAAACATTGTACTTTTTTTATTTAACATTTTTTTGATTTTAAATATGTAATGTTTACATTTGGCTTTATTTTTTAACAAAAACTTAATAAAAATGAAAAAACAATTACTCCTAACAAGCTTATTTGCAATACTTTTTGCATTTGTAGCTGAGGCTCAAATCTTTTTTGAAGATTTTGAAAATGGAACGCCTGGCAGTTTTACACATGTTCAAGTCAATGGAAATTATGGTTGGACAAACTGTACTGGATATGCAGGTGTCTTTAGTTCTACTGCCAGATGTGGTATTAATGGTGAAAACGCAGCAGAATTTGTTTCGGTTTTTCAAAACTCTGGAGCAAATGGTGCAGAAGAGGCATATCTCGAAACCCCAACGCTTGCTTTAACACCTGGCACGAATTATGAGTTGAGCTTCTATTACACCTTGCTTATTCTCCAAAACCAATCAGGTACTCAATTTAACAACGATATCATTGTAGATATTTCTACCGACAATGGTACCACTTGGGTTAATATGTTGACTTTAGATCAAAATGCTGTAAACACTTTAGAAAGCATTAACCTAGCACCTTATAACGTAACTAATCAAACTAAAATTAGATTTACAGCTTTAACAGCAGCAGATGGTATTGGTTATAGTACTTTAGATGATGTTTTAGTAAAAGAAGTTTTTGCTGATGATGTAAGAATGACAGATTTTGTTTTAGACGATTTTTATTTGCAAGGTGACGTCGTAACAATGGCCGGAGAAATCAAAAACGAAGGAACAAACAATATTACTTCAATAGAGTTAAACTGGCAAGTAGATAATGGTACTATTTACACACAAACCTTAAGTGGATTGAACGTTGCTTCTGGTTCTACCTTAAATGTAACGCATCAGGATGATTGGACAACTACCGTTGGTGAAAAAAATGTTAGTCTATGGGTATCTCAAGTAAATGGTCAATCAAACTTCAACACTTTTTATGCTACACAAACCAAAGTTGCACAAGTGGCATCGCAAGTAACTACAAAATTTCCATTACTTGAACGTTTTACTAGCTCAACTTGTGGACCTTGCGCAGGATTTAACTTTGGCTCTTTCAATGCTTTTCACCAACAAAGAATGAATGAATATGCATATATAGCCTATCATGTAGATTGGCCAGGAGATGGAGATCCATACTATCAAGCGGAAGCGGGCAATAGAAGAGGTTATTATGGTGTAAATAGTGTACCTTCATTATTTGTTGACGGGGAAGAGTATGATATTATCAGTAATCCATTTAGTGCTAATACCCCATTATTAAACCAAACTGTAAATGATGCTTTAGCAACAGATGCTTACTTTCAATTATCGATCACCAATGCGCATGTTGAAAACAGTACAGTTACTGTAGATGTTGATATCACACCTTACTTAACGGGAGATTATACTATACATGCGGTTTTGGTTGAGCATGAAACGGTAAATAATATTTCTCCAACTCAACCAAACGGTGAAACAGAGTTTGAAAGTGTGATGATGAAAATGATTCCAGATGCAAATGGCACAACTGAAACATTTACCGCTGGAACTGCTGTTCAAAAACAACTAACCGCAAGCTTAGCAGGCACTTTTATAGAAGAATGGAATGATCTTCAAATAGTAGTATTTATTCAAGACAACAGAACTCAAACAGTATTACAGTCTGCTAAACAAGATACTACCTTAAGAACAGAGCAAGTTGCACAAGATGTTTTTAGTATTTATCCAAATCCAACCAATAATGGTTTAGTTTTTGTAGATACTAAAGAAGTTGGTACCATAGAAATTTATGACACTTTAGGTAAGTTAGTGTTAAGTTCAGCTAATTTAGAAATAGGAAAAAATCAAATTTCTGTAGAGAATTTAACTCAAGGTTTGTATATGGCTAGAGTTACAAGTAACAATAAATCGTATACGGCTAAGCTTATTGTAGAATAGCAAATAGACTCTAAAATAAATTTTATCCAATGAAGAGTTTTTACTCTTCATTGGTGTTTAAAAAAATGAAAAAATGAAAAAGATTTCCTTATTATTCATTGCTTTTGCATTTACATTATTTTCAAATGCACAATTAGCATTAAGCAAACATGATGGGACTCCAATAAATGATGGAGACGTTCTAACTTTCACACAATTAGACGAAGCCAATGCTAAGCTAAAATTTTATATTGAAAACACAAGCAGCACAAATAGCATTGAGGCATATCTTGAGGTAACTGATATCACGAATGCAAACGGGGATAATGTTGATATCTGCATTAATCCAACCTGTATTGTTGCTATCAACGAAGGTGACCTTTTACCTGAAACTGGACCAATGAATATAGCGCCCAATAGCGTGAATAGTCAATTTGATTATTTCTGGAATAAAGAAAGTGGTATAGATACGTCTCAAAATGTTTCTTATACCTTTACAGTTTATACCATTTCTAATGGTATTCCTACAGGTGAATCTATTGCTTTTACCTATACCTATGATAGCACCACAAATACCAAAAATGCTGATTTATCAAATATGGGAATCAACGTTTTGAACACCTATACAAAGGACTTTATCCATTTAAAATTACAATATCCTATTTCTGTTAAAACTTACGATATAACAGGAAAAACTGTTAAGACTTCAAGACTAGCTGCAGGTAACCAACAAGTTAATATTAACAACTTAAATTCTGGAGTTTACTTGCTAGAGTTTACAAACAGTAATAATAAGAAAGCCACGATAAAAATTGTTAAACAATAAATGAAAACTTCATTTACATATCTTTTTGCAACACTTATATTATTTGTAACAAGCTGTAGTTCTGAGTATGATTACAGTATAAACACAGACCCGAGTAATGCAAAATTCATAACGCTAAGAACTAATATTCAAGGAACAAAAATTGGTCTCAATCAAAACATAGTTTTATCACTTTTTGAAGATGAAAACAATATCGATTTAACTGAAGCCTCTACTTTTTATGTAAACGACGAAGCGATTTTTGGTAACGAATATAGTTTTCAAGAAATTGGTACTTATACCATTTATGGATCAGTCAATAATATAAATTCAAATCCTATATCAATAGAAGTTGTAGATAAAAATTATATCGTTATTTCAGAATCAAAAGTATTGAAGAATCAAGAAGTAACTTTTCAGCTTTTTAGTGAAAACGGAGAAGATTTAACCAATTCAAGCTCATTTATTGTAAATGGAAATGCTATTTCTGGAAATATTTTCTCGTCAGAAATTGATGACACTTATAGTGTTAGTGTAGGAGATTCTAACGTAAATTCTGAGTCTTTTACTGTTTTTACACCTAAAAGAAAAGTAGCCATTGAAGATTATACAGGAACTTGGTGTGGTTGGTGCCCAAGAGTATTACTTGTAATTGATAAGGCTGAAGAAGTAAGCGATGACCTTGTGGTACTAGCAATTCACAACAATGATGAAATGCAGTTTGAACAAGAAGAAGCTATAAGAGATGCATTTAATGTAGGTAATTCTTTACCAAAATTATTTGTAAACCGCACTCAAAATATAGTTGTGAGCCAAGACGTAGATATTCAGCCTGCGGTTGACTATATTAGCAGCTTAGCTGGAACAGAAGTCGAACAAAGTATTGCTATACAGACAAAATTAAACGGAACTGATTTGAGAGTAGAAGTAGATTTACTCTCGAGTATTAATATACCATCAAATCATAAACTAGCAGTTTATCTCTATCAAGATAAATTGATTTATGATCAAACCAACTATTATGTAGAAGTAAGTGGTCACCCATTATCTGAATTAGGAAACCCTATTCCTAATTATGAACATAACCACGTGTTAGAGGCTTCACTTACCGATAATGTTTTAGGAAGGGAACTCTCTAATTCTGTTGAGCCTTTTAAAACGCATAATGAAGTGATCGGTACAATAGATCTAAATAATTATGCACATACCGATAATGGAAACTCATTTGATGTTTCTAATTTTGGCATCGCTGTATTTTTAGTCGATGAAAACAATAATGCTGTCAATGCTCAATCGGTTAAAGCCGGTGAGAATATTGGTTTTGAATAATATTTCAAATAAGATACAAGTAAGAAAATACCCTTTATTGGGTATTTTTTTTATGCCATTATAAAACTATTTTTACATCATAACCAAAACTTATAATATTATGAAAAGAAATTATCTATTAATTACGGCATTTTTATTAAGCATAACCATGACAACTACTTCTTGTTCAAATGATGACGAGGATAATAATGACGATGGAGGCGGAAGTTTAGTGGGACAACCCGGAAACCCAAGATTTAACTTACAATTTACCAATGAAGAAAACGTAGATTTAGACCTTCATGTAGAAACACCAAATGGAATTGAAGTTTATTACGCCAATGCAAATGCTGATGGTGGCGAATTAGATGTTGATTGCTATTGTTCAAGTTGTTCGCAAGGACCTAACGAAAATATTTATTGGGAAGATGGAACTGCACCTACAGGAACATATAAATATTGGGTAGAATACTATGGAGATTGTAATGGCAATAGTGCTAGTTCTAGTTTTACTTTACGTGTCGTAAAAAATAATCAAATAATTGCAACAAGAACAGGGTCACTTTCTAGCGGAATGTCTGATGTTTGGACACACGAACAACAATAACGTTTTCATTCACTAAATTTTAATGTTTATATTTTAAACTACCTATTTTTATAGGTAGTTTTTTTATTTTATAAAAACCAGTATCATAAAGAGCAATGAAAGTAAGAAAGTAGAAAGCGCAATTACTTTCAATTCCGCATCAAATTGCTTTGGGTTTGTAAAATTCACTACTTTTTTAATATGAAAAAATACAGGCACAAAAGCGATTAGAGAACTAAAGAGTATTGGGTGTTTTAGTAGAAACAAATAAATTAAAAAACTGATAAATGCGGTGATAATGATTCCGAAATGGTATTTTAAAGCTTTCTCAGCTCCTATTTTTACCACTAAGGTGTTTTTATTTGAAAAACGATCGTTCTCAATATCACGTATGTTGTTGAGGTTTAAAACCGCTGTAGAAAGCAAACCAATTGTTGTTGCCGGCAAAACAGCAAACCAACTAAAATCCTGATGGTATAAAAATTTTACCCCCAAAACACTTACCAAGCCAAAGAAAATAAAAACAAACACATCACCAAGACCAGCATAACCATATGCTGACTTCCCTACGGTATATTTTATAGCCGCCACAACCGCTAAAACCCCTAAAACCAGAAAAAAGAACACAAACACAAGTTGTTCTTTGGTAAAGGAAAAGTAAATGAGTAAAGCTGCTAAACATAAACAAATAATACTATTGATGACGATCCCTTTTTTCATTTGTTTGTTAGAAATAGCCCCGCTTTGCAATGCTCGTTTGGGTCCTACTCTATGCTCATTATCTGTCCCCTTTATCCCGTCACCATAATCGTTGGCAAAATTTGATAAAACCTGTAGCGAAAGTGTTGTTAGCAGAGCTAAAATGAAGATACCAATATCAAAAAAACCCGCTAAATCCGCTAAAGCAGTCCCCATAATAATACCGGATACCGAAAGTGGCAAAGTACGCAAGCGTGCTGCAGAAACCCAATTTTTAAACTTGCTCATTTACAACATGATTTTGACCAACAACTCTTTATACAAATCTCCTTCGGAAGCAGAGACTGAGTTTACGCCCTTGCTTTTTCCATCAATCTCTCGTAAAGCTTCAATATTTTGACTTATTTTCTTCATGGGGTAATTTTTTGCCGCTGTCACATAATCTTCCATAAAAAAAGGATGAACACCCAAAACCGAAGCAGCATTTTTGTTGCTTTTATCTTTCAAACCGTGATACATCAAAACTTTTGAAAAATAGCTGTATAAAATAGGAACTGTTTTGAGAATGGAATTTTCTTTGGTGTTTTGCGAAAAGTAGTTTACAATCTGGTAAGCTTTTTTATAATCTCTATGGGCTATTGCTTTTTGTAGCTCAAAGTTATTGAAATCTTTGCTCACTCCTATATTTTGCTCAATGTGTTCCGGTGTTATAGTGGTTCCTTCTTCAAAAATCACCTCTAATTTGTCGAGCTCATTATTGATTTTTCCTAAATCGCTACCCAAAAATTCAGCCAATAAATGCACTACTTTTGGAGATGCCTTAAAACCACGGTGCTTCAACTCGTTAGAAATCCAGTTCGGAACTTGATTTTCATACAGTTTTTTACTTTCAAAAAGTACTCCACCAGTTTTAGCAATTGCTTTCGCTAATTTTTTTCGTTTATCTAAAGTTTTATAACGATAACAAATCACCAAAATAGTACTTGGTTGAGGATTTTCTGCATAAGAGGTAAGGTTTTCTATTGTTTTGATAAGTTCTTGCGCCTCTTTTACGATCACCACTTGGTAATCTGCCATCATCGGATAACGTTTGGCGTTGCTCTCGATATCTTCTATTGTAATGTCTTTTCCGTAAAGCGTCACCTGATTAAAAGCCTTTTCGTCTTCAGTAAGCACCTTATCGGCAATAAAATTGGAAATCTTATCGATATAAAACGGTTCTTCGCCCATCAAAAAATAGATAGGCTTTAGGTTTTTGTTAGTAATATCTTTTAGAATCGTGTTTACTTCGTTCATAAAATGATGTCTAAATTTCGCTTAAAGCGGAAAAAGCATTTTCTTTGAAAACTGATGGAAAAACTCAACTTCCCTACATATCAATTTCGTTTCAAAAATACAGAAAATAAAATGGCTGTATTTGATATTGTTCGTAAAAAATTTGTGATGCTCACCCCCGAAGAATGGGTTCGACAACACGTGGTTTGTTTTTTACGGGAACAAAAAAAATATCCGCTACAGCTCATCAATGTCGAAAAGCAACTAAAAGTAAACGACCTTAGCAAAAGGTATGATGTGGTTGGGTTTTATCCTGATGGCCGCATCAATTTGGTCGTCGAATGCAAAGCTCCTTCGGTAAAAATTACACAAACTACTTTTGATCAAATCGCCAGGTATAACCTCTCGTTACAAGCAGATTTTTTGATGGTCACCAACGGATTAGAACACTATTTCTGTCAACTTGACTACGAAAATAAAAAATACCATTTCTTGACAGATATTCCTGAGTTTTCTCTTTAATTTGCATTTATGAGTATTGCCATCGTCATCTTAAATTGGAATGGAAAAGACTTGCTGGAAAAGTTTTTACCTTCGGTAACACAATTTTCTCCAGAAGCAACAATTTATGTGGCTGACAATGCTTCTACAGACAATTCGGTGGCTTTTGTCAAAGAAAATTATCCCGATGTAAAAATCATCATCAATAAAGTAAACGGTGGTTATGCCAAAGGTTATAACGATGCGCTAAAGCAAGTAAAAGAAGACATTTACATTTTACTGAATAGCGATATCGAAGTGACCAAAGGTTGGTTACTCCCAATAAAGACTCTTTTTGAAAGCCATCCGCATGTGGTTGCTGCACAGCCCAAAATTTTAGATTACAAACGAAAAAACTATTTTGAATATGCTGGAGCGGCTGGTGGTTTTATCGATAAGATGGGTTATCCTTTTTGCCGTGGTCGAATCTTTGATACGATTGAAGAAGATCAAGGGCAATACGATACAGAAATTCCTATTTTTTGGGCAAGCGGCGCTTGTCTGGCAGTTCGTCGTGAAGTTTTTGAAAAGTTAAATGGTTTTGATGAAGATTATTTCGCCCACCAAGAAGAGATCGATTTGTGTTGGCGAATTCACAATTTGGGGTATCAAATTTTTTATACGCCAAAAAGTAAAGTTTATCACGTAGGCGGAGCAACCTTAAATACACTCAATCCCAAAAAAACCTTTTATAACTTTAGAAACTCCCTATACAACCTACTCAAGAATGCTCCAGAGAGCCGTAAATATTTTTTGATCTTTACACGGTTTTGTCTTGATGGGCTTGCAGGTATTCAGTTTTTAGCGCAAGGAAAACCAAAGCACTGTTGGGCGATTATCAATGCACATGTTAGCTTTTATCAGAATTTTACAAAAATCCGCCGAAAGGCAAAAACTTCAGGATGTAATACCACTACTTATGCTAAAGTAAATGCTATTGTTTGGCATTATTTTGTCGAAAACAAAAAAAGGTTTAATGAGTTGTAATTCTTTTCAGATAAAACAAAAAATATTGTTAATATTCGATTTACTACTCACCTAATTTTATAGCTTTGGGACTACTAAATCATATCAAAATGAAACGTATTTTATTATTTGGCGCATCGGCAGCCATCGTTTTATGTTCTTGTGTATCACAAAAGAAATACAAAGAACTAGAAACCAAACAGAAAGAAACACAAGATTTGCTAAACACAGCAACTGTAAAGCTCAACTCTTGTCTAGAAGAGCAAAGAGTTGCTACGACTAAGGTAGAAAGCTTACAAGATCAAGTGAGCACCTTAAAAAATACCAATGCTGCTTTATTAAGCAATCAAGGAGATTTGGCAACCTTATCTAAAAAAGGAGCCGAAAACTTAGAAAAATCACTCGAGAGCATCAAAGAAAAAGACATGCAAATCAAGACATTGCGTGATGCGATGAACAAGAAAGATTCGGTGACGCTCGCGTTAGTGACGAGCCTAAAAGGTGCCTTAGGAAATCTTAATGATGAAGATATCGAGATCAACGTAGAAAAAGGAGTTGTTTTTGTTTCTATTTCAGACAAACTTTTATTTAGAAGCGGAAGCTACCAAGTTTCTGATCGTGCAAAAGAAGTTCTTGGCAAAGTAGCTACTGTGGTAAAAAACAAGCCTGATTTTGAATTTATGGTTGAAGGCCATACCGACAATGTGCCGATCAGCAATAATTGTATCGTAGACAACTGGGATTTGAGTACCAAACGTGCCACTGCCATCGTTCGTATTTTACAAAAAGATTTTGGTGTTAATCCAGCAAGAATGACTGCTGCAGGTCGTGGTGAATATGTTCCTGTTGCCGAAAATACTACTACCTCAGGAAAAGCAGCTAACCGCAGAACACGTATTGTGGTTTTACCAAAACTAGATCAATTCTACACGATGATAGAAGAAGGAATGAAAGAAGCTACCGAAGCTTCCAAATCAGGAAACTAATATTAATTTCACTTTTATGGAATGAAAAACCTCTGGTAAAACAGAGGTTTTTTTATGTCGTAAAATAAGGTTCGTACTGCAACACCCGAAAATCTATAGTGGTAAAATCTTTATTTTTAGATTTCAAAAATTTGTACAATGACATACTTCCTACCGCACGATTTGCCGAGCCAGACGGAGCAGTGAGCGAAACGGTTTTGATTGACCTGCCTTCTAACAGAAACTGGTGAATTTTAGGAGTTTCTAAGCTCACTTTCTTCAACTGAATATCCCTATAGGACTTGAGCAATCGCCTGAAAAGATATTCGGGTCCGTTTCTGGAATTTCCTCCGGTAAACAATAAAGTTTCTATACTTGGGTTTTCTCTTAGAATTTCGATCATCGGTCTAAGTTTTGGTTTTAGAATACCCAAGTCAGAAGCATCTATTTTATCGCGGTAAGCGACTTCTACCATATCACAAATGCCTATCTTTTCTCTTTCGAGGAAATTTTTACGTTGCAAAATGGCTGCTTCTGTATTTTCATGTAAAAAATCAATCTTAAAAATCTTTCCAAGAATTTGCCATAATTGCCCATCGCTACTGCCATAACAAAAATCGACGTCGTTTGGTTTTAAATCTCCCGTCGTAAATCTTGGCGGCGGTAAAGTACCCACAATAAGCTTATTGGCGTCTTTAGGAATAAATGGCGGATATGGATGTTGGTGAATGAACAAAGTGCTTGTTTTATTCACATGCTACCTTTTTTATTTTCGCCCCTAGGCCTAATTCTGGGCTTTCTCCCAAAACCGTAGCTTTTTCTTTGTCGTAATAAATTTTGATATTTGTAGTTTGCTTCTGCCCTTCTTGTTCAAAAGTATAGACCGCATCTACAATATGCTCCTCTACCGTACCTGAGAAAGTTCCTTTTCGTTGGTCTTTTTCTGCAGGGAACCAATTGTAAGTTCCGGTTACTTTATCGCCTTCTACATTTATTTCTAACGTATAAGCGTCTTTCATATCGGGATTGGTTTGGTGCGGATATTCACTTTCAAAACAAAGTGTTTTTTTCTCAGTAGATTTATTTCCGTCGTTACAGCCTACTATGGTTATTGGAATAAAAAGTAAGACAAGGTTTTTTAAAATAGTGGTTTTCATAAGTTTATTTTTGATTGAATGACTAAAGTAAGAAATACTTGTTTGAAAAAATCTTTTATTTCAAATAAATATATTTAACCCTGCACTTTTAGCAACTCCTTCCACTGTGTGGTATATCGTGGACTTCGTTCTTCTTTAATGAGCTCCCATTCTTTTTTACGGATACCCAAACTACTTGAAAAAATGGTGGACTTGCCATACTTGGCATTCATATCGTCCATCATTTGCATTAAGTTTTGTTGTTTGCCTGAAAATTCTTGGCAAAACAAATTGGTTTGCACGTAGTTTTCTGAACGCAGTCCACTCAAACAAACCCCTACTTTTTTGTAGCGAAAACCAGGTTTATAAATCTTTCGAAGAATTTTGTTGGCTTCTTTTATGAGTACAAAAGTATTGTTGGTGGGCATTTCTAATTTTACGGTGATACTCGGGTGATACTGCTTATCGAAGTCACTATGGTAATTGGTGTTTAAAAAAACCTGTAAATAGCTCGCGGTAGAGTTTTGCTTTCGCAGTATTTCGCTCACTTCGCTGATGTAATATGCACAAGCTTCCTCAATGATATCGAGTTTTTCGAGCTTTTTCCCAAAAGATTTTGCCGTAGCCACTGCTTTTCTCGGTTGACTGTGGTTCGTTACTTCCATCATTTTTTCGCCACGTAATTCTCGCCACATACGTTCGCCAACAACGGTCATGTTCTTTCGCACCCAGTTTAGCGGAAGTTCGGTAAAGTGATTAGCTGTATAAATGCCAATGTTTTGGAGACGTTTCACATGTTTTCTTCCAATTCCCCAAACATCGGCGATTAAGGTTTTTTGGAGTGCTTCTATTCTTTTTGCTTCCGAATCGATGACAAAAACACCTTCATTTTCAGGAATTTTTTTGGCGAGCTTGTTGGCTACTTTAGACAACACTTTCGTGGAAGCAATCCCCACCCCAACGGGTAAACCCGTGTGTTTTAAAACCTTCTCTTTGATTTCTTTTCCGTAAGCGGATAAATCTTTATGCGATAAACCCGATAAGTCTAGAAAAGACTCGTCGATGCTGTAAGCTTCTAAATGAGGAGAAAAATTTCGTAAAACATTAATCACCCGCTGTGACATTTCGCCGTAGAGCGTGTAGTTAGAGCTAAACATGGTTACTTGGTGGGCTTTCAGTAAGTCCTTGATTTTAAAAACCGGTTGAAACATCGGAATATCGGCAATCTGTTTCGCTTCTTTATTTGCGGCAATGATACAGCCATCGTTATTGCTTAAAACCACCACAGGTTTGCCTTGTAAATCGGCTCTAAACACTTGCTCACACGAAGCGTAAAAACTATTGCAATCGACTAAAGCCATCATTTTACCGCGTGAATCACATACGTAATCACACCCCAAACCAACATTTCCTCTTGCTGTAATTGGGAGGCCATTCGCTTTACTTTAAACACTCCATCTTCAATCACTAAAACCAATTGGTTGTTTTTTGGGGAAATGGACCGATCGATAATCAACACATCGTTGTGGAAAATCTGCACTTCAGAAAGTTTATTACCTTCTATCCGTACAAAAAAAGTGGCGTCTTTATTACGGATGAGCACTTCGTTTAAATCGATAGAAGGTTCGGCGTAATGTGTTGCCGCACTAGGAAATCCGGTATGCGCAATAAATTCTTGCTGATGTTTTACAGCTGTTTTATCTAATTTTCCAAAATCGTTGATATCCATACTGCAAAATTATGGAATATTTCCAATATTATGGAGTTGCAAATCTTATTTTTCTTCTTTTCTCGGTGTAGGTTTGATGATCATCCTAAAATATTGGTCTTTGTAGATGTAGTAACCAATCCAATCGATAAACGTACGCAGCCTATTTTTGAAATTTACCAAGCCCATGATGTGCACAAAAATCCAGATAAACCAAGCTATAAAACCCTTTAGCGCTCCTTTTTGCTTCGGAAAATCCATCACGGCTTTATTTCTACCAATGATTGCCAAAGAACCTTTATCGAAATAGGTAAAAGGCTTCCATTCATTTTTATTTAGACTTAAATTTTTCGCCAAGTTTTTAGCTTGTTGTAAAGCCGGTTGTGCCAATTGCGGATGACCGTTTGGGTAATTTTTATCTCCTGCCACCAAAGCGCAATCACCCAGTGCATAAATATTGTCGTAACCCTCAACGAGATTATAGGCATTCGTTTTTAAACGTTTTCCTGCTCCGAAGCTTTCCTCAGTAAAACCCTCGAAAGTTTTGGCTTTTACACCAGCCGCCCAAATGAGGTTCTCGGTTGCTATCTTTGTTCCGTCGGAAAGAAAAACCGTTTCTCCATCAAAATCCTTAACTAAGGTATTAAGTTTGATTTTTACTCCAAACTCTTTTAATTTCTGATACGTATAGTCTTGGGATTTTTTGGACATCGGCGCTAAAACGGCATCCAAACCATCTATCAAATAAATTTCACCTAAATCTTCTTCGCTCAGTTCTGGATAGTCTTTTTTGATGGCCGACGCCTTCATTTCTGAAAGAATCCCTGAAAGTTCTACGCCTGTTGGTCCGGCACCAGCAATTACAAAAGTGAGTAGTTTTTTACGTTCTTCATTGGTTCTTAATCGGGTAGCTCGGTCTAATCGGGTAAGGATCACATTACGCAATGCCAATGCATCACTAATGGTCTTCATCGGAAGACTGTTTTCTTCGATGTTTTTATTGCCGAAAAAGTTACTTTCGGTACCTGTTGCCATCACCAAAATATCATAGGCAAACCCCCCGTTATTTAAGATGATTTTGTTTTCGGAAGGAACTACTTTTTGAAGTTCGCCTAAACGAAATCGAACACTTTTTTTATCTCGAAGTATTTTTCGAAAAGGATAACTGATTGCCGAAGGTTCCATAAAGCCTGTTGAAACCTGATAAATAAGTGGTGGAAAAAAGTTATAGTTATTGACATCTACTAAAATAATGTCGTACATATCGGAATTACCCAAAGTTTTTACAAACTCAGTTCCTGCAAAACCACCGCCAACGATTACGATTTTCTTTTTCATGAAAAAATTATTTTCGTTACAGCGGAATCATACCACGAATCAATTTCGCGAAAGCTTATTTAGCAATATTTACCGCTCTAGTTTCTCTGATTACCGTGACTTTTACCTGCCCAGGATAAGTCATATCGGTTTGGATTTTTTGGGAGATATCAAACGAAAGACTTGAAGCCTTGTCATCGTTTACCTTTTCGCTTTCTACAATTACCCGCAGTTCTCTACCTGCCTGAATTGCATAAGCTTTTTTAACGCCACCAAATCCAAAAGCAATATCTTCAAGGTCTTTTAAACGCTGGATATACGAGTCTAAAACTTGACGTCTTGCACCTGGCCTTGCGCCGCTTATCGCATCACAAACCTGAATGATGGGTGAAAGCAACGAAGTCATCTCGATCTCATCATGGTGTGCTCCTATGGCGTTACAAACTTCTGGTTTCTCGCCGTATTTTTCTGCCCATTGCATCCCAAGAATTGCGTGAGGTACTTCGGTTTCGGTATCAGGCACTTTTCCGATATCGTGCAATAGTCCTGCTCTTTTGGCCAGTTTTGGGTTAAGTCCCAATTCGGCTGCCATCACTCCACAAAGTTTTGCTACTTCGCGTGAGTGTTGTAATAAGTTTTGACC
The DNA here is from genome assembly GCF_003233725.1 of Mesonia sp. K7. Lineage (GTDB taxonomy): Bacteria > Bacteroidota > Bacteroidia > Flavobacteriales > Flavobacteriaceae > Mesonia. The sequence goes on along the minus strand of NZ_QKQV01000012.1, from coordinate 9,151 downwards.
GTAAGAAGAACGGTATTTCATTCTACCTACCGTTTTTATCAATTCTGGATGTAAACCGTGAATTCCGAGGTCAATTACCGTACGTTTTCCTATTTCTATGATTTCTTCGTCGATCTGCTTGCGGGTTTTCTTGACCACTTCTTCGATACGCGCTGGGTGAATTCTACCATCGGTCACTAACTTGTGCAACGAAAGTCTCGCCACTTCTCTTCTTACGGAATCGAAACAAGAAAGAATAATCGCTTCTGGTGTATCGTCGACGATAATTTCTACACCTGTTGCTGCTTCTAGGGCTCTGATGTTACGGCCTTCACGACCAATAATTCTACCTTTGACATCGTCGCTTTCTAAATTAAACACCGACACACAATTGTCTACGGCTTCTTCAGTACCAATACGCTGGATGGTATTGATCACAATTTTCTTTGCCTCTTGTTGTGCCGTGAGTTTTGCTTCTTCGATGGTATCTTGAATAATCGCCATCGCGTCGGTTTTTGCTGTTTCTTTTAGTGATTCTATCAATTGTGTTTTGGCTTCTTCGGCACTGATACCACTAATCACTTCCAGTTGTTTGACAATACTCTCGTGAGCTTTATCTACTTCCTCTTGTTTTTTCTCTATATACTCCGATTTATAATCGATTTCTTTAAGCTTTGCTTCAAGTTCGCTATTGAGTTTTTTATTTTTTGAAAGTTCGCTAGACACATGCGATTCTTTATCACGTGTGCGTTTTTCTGCGTCAGCTATTTTTTTATCTCGCGAAAGAATTACTTTTTCGTGTTCAGCTTTCAGCTCTATAAACTTTTCTTTTGCCTGTAGAATTTTGTCCTTCTTTTTCGATTCGCCCTCAGAATGTGCTTCCTTTAAGATTGATTTGGCCTCTTTTTTTGCCTGATTGATAATCGAACTGGCTCTTTTTTTCTGAAAAAATCTTCCTAAAATATATGCAAGTGCAAAGCCTATGATAACACCTGCGATTGCTGTGATTGTTAGTTCCATAAATGTGTATATATAAAAAAAGCCTGTACTAGTTGAAAATTTTGTATAAACCCCTAATGACAGGTTTAGGGTTAACAAACTGATCAAGGATCCGTTCTAAGACGGCTTGCTTTTACAGCTTAAACTCACCCTTCTCAAATGTGTAATTGTTGAGTTTATCAAATATATGTAACTAATACAGGCAGTAAACCTTAGTTTATTTTAATGAACGTTGTTTTTTAAGTGATCGTCTAGTAAAGCTGTTAAATCTTCTAATTTTTTTGTCGCTTCTTCTACTTCACCACTGTTATTTATTGTATGTTGTTCTGTTTGAGCAGCAAATTGTAAGGCACACATCGCCAATACATCTTGCTTGTCTCGTACAGCATAATTTTGTTCAAATTGCTTAATAACTTTTTCTATATTTTTTGCCGCTTTGCGCAAACCTTCTTCTTGACTTGGGTCGATATTAAGCGGGTAAACCCTATCGGCTATAGAAATTTTTATTTTTAATTTATCACCCATTTTTAGTATTTATTTTATTCTGAAAACTGAGTGATGCAATTATCAATCTCTTTTATTAAGCTATTTATCTTGAGTTTGGTAACTCGTTTATATTCGTTACTGCCTAATAAAGCGTTGGCAGATTTTAAACTTTCATGATCTTGATGTAGTGTTGTTAATTGATACTCTAACCCAGCAATCACTTCATCTTTTTGATCTAAATCACGTTTTAAATCTTCTTGTTGAGCCTTTAACTGCTCATATTTGTGAAGTAATTTACTGAGTTTGTTTTCTAACGAGTCTACTAAATCAATCAAATTACTCATTTTGCCAATGCAATTATTACTACAAATTTAAACATACTTATCGTAATATACCAACTGTTTTTTAACATTTTTATTTTTAATGCAGCTTTGAGCTATCAGCGGATTATAAATTTTGAATTATGAATTAGGGGTTTGCTGTTAGTAAGTTTACATTTTTCGGTTTTTAGTTTATGGCTTGAGCGTATGAACTTCAAACAGTTTTTAATTTTTGGAATTAGTAACCCTAAAAACGGCTTATTTTTAATTTCTGTAAGAATTGTCAAAAATATTCGCAGAAAGGTATTGAAGCAAGGGACGAGTGAAACGGTTTCCCTTGCGGAAGATAAGAATGGTTTTGTAACAATTCGGAGAAATTAAAATAAGCCTAGATTTTTTGTATACTTTTTCATCAATGGAAAAAGTATATTTATAAAGTTTGCCATAACTTAAATTTTATCTCTTCATTTTGCCTTGATGCAAAACGAAGCAAAAAATCAAGACTCAAGTTTCTTCTTGACCCACCACGCTTTGTAGACTAAATTAAAAGAACTTGTTCACATGGTGAACTTCAAACAGCTTTTAATTTTTAACGTCCACTTCAGCTATGGGTGCCCCAATGCGAAACTTAGGTCGGTTGTGATGACAATACAAGAAACTCTTTTAAAAGAATGACAAAGTATTCTCATTATTGGGACTGCTTCATTCCGTCCCGAAGGCTCGGGATCGGGATTCGCAATGACGTGTTCAAAAGTTTCAGATTTAAAAGCTTCAAGTTCAGCTCCCTTTTCAATTTCAATTTTTAAAAAGAAAAAATCCTATTTTTATAATAATTCTTGGCAATTGTAGTTATTTTTGAATATGAAGTTATACATCCTCAGCTTATTTTTACTCTTATCAAGTATTTCTTATGGTCAAGCACCTTTACCACAAGACTATTTTGATAGTCCGCTAGAGATACCACTTATATTATCAGGCACTTTTGGTGAATTGCGTTCTAATCATTTTCACAGTGGACTAGACATCAAGACCCATCAGCGAACTGGCTTAAACGTGCTCGCTTCTGCGGAAGGTTATGTCAACCGCATCAAAATAAGTCATTATGGATACGGAAAAGCTTTATACATACAACATCCAAATGGTTATAGCACGGTTTACGCGCATTTAGAAAAATTTTCTCCCACAATAGAAGCCTATATCAAAAAAGTACAGTACGAAAAAGAAAGCTACGAAGTAGAAGTTTTCCCTACCGCTGGCGAACTTAACGTAAAACAAGGAGAGTTGATCGCTTACAGCGGAAATAGTGGCGGAAGCGGCGGACCACATTTACACTTTGAAATCAGGGACAGTTCGGCCCGACCAATAAATCCGTTTGAGTTTGGAATTGATGTTTCTGACAGTCGACACCCAGATATTTTAGGCGTTTATGTTTATCCACAAGATGGTGGTTCACACGTCAATAAAAATAGTGGCTTTCAATCGGTGAACTTAAGGCATCTAGGCGACCACGTGTATAAAGCTGAACCGCTAAAAGCTTACGGAAAAATAGGTTTTGGCATCGCTACCTCAGACCGATTGGACAACGCTGTAAATCGAAACGGGGTTTATGACATCGAGACTTTTTTAAACGGGAAGAGCCTATTTCACGCCAGTTTTACCCGTTTTAGTTTTGCCGAAACAAGACACCTCAATCAATATATCGATTACGGCTATTTTCAGAAACACAAACGTAGGATCCAAAAACTTTATAAAAAACCCAACAATCCGCTAAGTTTACTTTCCGCGTCAAGCGAAATGGGGTTTATGGTTATTCAAGACAGCTTAAATTATGATTATGAAATTGTAGTGAAAGACTTTAAAGGCAATCAAAGCAAGATTATTATCCCAATAATTTCTGAAAAATTAAATGATTCCGAAATCACTTCCGTGGAAACGAAAACTACTCCTTATTTTGTACAAGCCGGTCAAGCCGCCGTTTTTGACGAAGCAGGTTACGATATTTATATTCCGCAAAACGCACTATACGAAGACACTTACTTAGACATTAGAAAAGAAGGAAATGGCATCGTTGTGCACAACGATGAAACCCCTTTACACACCAATATCACTATTGGTTTTGACGTAAGCATGTATAGCGAAGAAGACAAAGAGCGACTTTATATTGCACGTATGTCTGATTGGGGAACTCCTTATTATACTGACACTTATAAGCTCAAAAACAGGTTTACTACCAAAACCAGAACTTTTGGTAAGTATGAGTTGCATTCAGATACAACAAAACCGACGATAAAGCCTGTAAATTTTAGAGAAAAGCAATGGATGTCTAATCACTCAAGTTTAGTTTTTGAGATCGATGATAAAGAAACCGGGATTAAAAACTACCGAGCCACCATCAACGGTAAGTTTATTTTGATGGAATACGATTATAAAACCAACCGATTGGTTCATTATTTTAGTGACAATGTGATTTCTGATACCGAAAACAATTTAAAAATCATCGTGCTTGATAATGTAGGAAATAGTAGTACATTTGAAGGCACTTTTTACCGAAAGAACTTAAACTAAGACCTTGAAAAAACAGTTTCTCCTCCTCTTTTTTATCATTGCTTCGATAGGTTTTGCACAAACTGCAGAAGTAAAAGGGATAGTCCTCGACGAAAATAATACTCCTGTTCCTGCTGCCAATGTTACCTATAACAATTTGGGAACACTGACCAACGAAAATGGTTTTTACCAATTGGAAATTCCGGCAAACCAAGAAATCACTATCAAGATAAGCTACGTTGGTTTAAAAAGTGTTACGTTTCCCGTTTATCTTTCAGAAGGAGAATCGATAGAGTTCAACCCCGTTTTAAAAACCGATGTCGAACAAATCACAACAGTTGTGATTACGGGTAAGGAAAGAAATGTCGTAGAAGGCTTAACCACCATATCACCCGAAACGATCAGAAAAATACCTGGAGCAAATGCAGGTGTTGAAAATTTACTGAAAACACTTCCTGGCGTTTCGTCGAACAATGAGTTGAGCACCCAATATTCGGTACGTGGCGGAAATTATGACGAAAACTTAGTCTATGTGAACGAAATTGAAGTGTACCGGCCTTTTCTCATTCGCTCTGGACAGCAAGAAGGTTTAAGCTTTGTAAACACCGATATGGTAAGGGATGTCAATTTTTCTGCAGGAGGGTTTCAGGCAAAATATGGCGACAAACTATCCTCTGTTTTAGACATCGAATACCGAAGACCAACCGAATTTGGTGCTTCGCTAGATATGAGTTTGTTGGGCGTAAATTCGTCTATCGAAGGAACCACCAAAAACCAAAAACTTTCAGCCATTTTGGGCGTTCGTTACCGTAACAACAGCCTTTTTGTAAATTCACGAGATATCGAAGTAGACTACAACCCTTCGTTTATCGATGCTCAAACGTACATCACTTATCAAGTCAACAAAAAGTTTGAATTAGGTTTTTTAGGAAATTTTTCTTCCAATAAATACGATTATGAACCCGTTGCCAAAGAGACCAATTTCGGAACCTTACAAGAACCTAAAAAATTGGTTATCTTCTACGAAGGTCAAGAAGAAGACCGCTACCAAACCTATTTTTCGGCTATCAAAGGTTCTTACGATGTCTCGGAAAATTTTACGGCAAAACTTATCGCTTCTGCCTTCAATACCCAAGAACAAGAACATTTTGATATATTAGGACAATATTTTTTAAGTGAGGACGTCAACACCAACATTGGCGGTGATGATTTAGGTGAAAGTGAATATTTAGAAGGTTTGGGTTCGCAACTCAATCATGCCAGAAATGACCTTGATGCCCTTATTTTTAATATCGAACACAAAGGAAACTATAGCAAAAACAATCATCAAATCGATTACGGAATCAAATATACCCATGAAGACATAAGAGATCGCTTACGCGAATATGAAGTAATCGATTCTGCTGGATTTACTATCCGTCCTCCTTTTGATGATATCGAAAACAACCAACCTTACGAACCTTACGATGCTCCGCTTGAGCCCTATATTTCTGTCAGAGCCTATAACGAAAAAGTGATCAATCGTTTACAAGCCTACGCACAATGGAGTTATAAAACCAAACTCAATAATTCACAACTATGGCTGAATGCAGGAGCAAGAAGTCATACTTGGACTGTCGACGACCAAAAATCTGAGAAAATTACTCAAACCGTCATTAGCCCAAGAGCACAAGTGGCTTTAAAACCTGACTGGAAAAACGATATAATCTTTAGGCTGTCGGGAGGTTTGTATTACCAACCGCCATTTTACAGAGAACTTAGAAATAGAAACGGTGAAGTGAACCCCGATTTAAAAGCCCAAAAATCGTATCACATCATCGCCGGAAACGAGTACAGTTTTAAATGGGGAAAAGAAAAAGATAAACCCATGACCTTGATTACTGAAGTTTACTATAAAGATTTAACCGATGTCAACCCGTATACGATAGAAAATGTAAGGGTTCGTTACGCTGCTGAAAACAACGCCAAAGCATACGCCTATGGTTTTGATGCGCGTTTGAGTGGCGAATTGGTTCCTGGCGCAGAAAGTTGGTTGAGTTTTGGTTATTTAAAGACACAAGAGAACATCAACGACAGAGGTTATATTTCCCGACCTACCGATCAGCGTTTGAAATTTGCGGTACTTTTTCAAGATTATATCCCAAATATACCTTCGATTAGGTTGTACCTCAATATGGTTTATAACACCGGACTTCCTGGTGGATCGCCTACTTATGCAGATCCGTACGATTACCAGAGTAGATTACCCAATTACCACCGTGTAGATGCTGGTTTTTCTTATGTGATTGTAGACGAAGCCAAAGAAAATACACGTACCAATTGGCTCAAAACCTTCAAAGGTTTAGCAGTTGGCTTTGAAATCTTTAATGTATTTGACAGGCAAAACTCTATCACGAGAACTTTTGTACGCGACGTTTACTCGAAAAGAATTTTTGGCACACCCAATTATTTAACACCAAGACTTTTCAACTTGAAGTTAAGTATGCGATTCTAGCTGTTTACTTGCTCTTTTAACACCTCAATCACGTAGTCTAATTCTTCTTTGGTATTGAATTTTGAAAATGAAAAACGAAGTGCTGGTCTTTTGAGGTCTTCTTCCGAAAGAAAAGCATTTAACACGTGAGAACCCAATTGGCTGCCGCTTTGGCAAGCACTACCTTTAGAACAAGCAATTCCTTTTAAATCTAACTGAAATAACAACATCGCGCTTTTTTCTGGTGGAATTGGTAGACCTACATTCACCAATGTATAAGTACTTTTTACTTTATCTAAACAACCCCCGTTAAATTTCACTTCAGGGATTTCCTTTTTTAATTGTTCAACAAAATATGTTTTCAGACCTTCTACATAAGGTTTCTCTTCTTTTAAGTTTTCGTATGAAATTTTAAAAGCTTCTTCTAATCCTACGATATTATGAACACCTTCGGTTCCGGCTCTAAAGCCACGCTCTTGTTCGCCTCCAAAAATAAGCGGTTTTAAGCCACTGTTCTTTCTTATATAAGCAAAACCTACTCCTTTTGGTCCGTGAAACTTATGTGCACTTACGGCACAAAAATCTACGTTTACTTCTTGTAAATCGATTTGGTAATGGCCGATAGATTGCACCGTATCACTATGAAACATGGCTTGGTTTTCCTTACACAAGTCTCCTACCCTTTTGATATCTAAGATGTTTCCTATTTCGTTATTGACATGCATGAGGCTTACAAGGGTTTTCGCCTCTGAGCTTTTTAAACGCTTTTCTAAATCATCTAGATCGATACTTCCACAGTCTTTTAAATTGACGTACTCTACTTCTATTCCGTGGCAACTCTGCAACTGATTAACGGTATATAAAACCGCATGGTGTTCTATTTTTGAAGTAATGATACGTTTTACCCCCAAATCTCTTACCGCACTGTTCAAAGCTAAATTATCGGCTTCCGTTCCGCCAGAAGTAAAAACAATTTCGCTCGTAGTTACGTTTAGGTATTTTGCAATTGTTTTTCTCGCATTCTCGATGTATGATTTTGCCGCACGACCAAACGCATGCGTAGAAGAAGGGTTCCCAAAGGTCATGTGTAGGACTTCGGTCATCTTTTCTACCACTTCTGGTCGAAGTTGTGTCGTGGCTGCGCTATCTAAATATACATTTTTCATGAGTAAACGATTGTAAAAATTGTCGAGCAAAAGTAACAATTTTAAATTATTTTTAACATCATAAAGGGTTACAAGATTTTCTTGTAGATTTGTGTAATAATTATAGCATGATGAAAAACTTAGTTCTTTTTATAGCTCTGACGCTTGTTATAGCCAGTTGTGATGATGGTGATATAATTGTAACCGATTTTGATTTTGATGAAGAAAGTCAGCTACAGCTTTGCAACAACAACGAAAAAACGATTGTTTTCGCCATTAATACCGATCCTTCTGAAAGTATTTTTTTAGAATTTAATGATCCAGATTTTTCAGGAGCATATCCTGACTTAGAGCAAAACGACACCATTGTTCAGATCAATACTAACAATAAGCTTACTTACCGTAGTTTTAGATCGAATATAGATGCCGAATATTTTTGTAACGCTGTTCCTCCTGCAAATATCGATGTGACCGAAGAATATGTTTCCACCAATGGTGGTCAAGTTACTTTTGTGAGAACTTCTACGCCAACCAACGAAGATGATGCCGACCAAGATGGTATTCCTGATGTTGATGAAGGTAGAGCTACCGAGCAAGATTCAGATGGTGATGGCATTGCAGATTATTTAGACACCGATGATGATAACGACAACGTGCTTACTTCAAATGAGATCAACCTGGCTATCGAAAATCCAGAAGACGAATATCCTGATACTGATGGTGACGGAATTCCGAATTATCTTGATACCGATGATGATAATGACGGAACCCCAACCCGAAACGAAGATCTAAACGCAGAAGATAATGATACACCAGAAAATGTTAACCCTGCAAATGACGATACCGACAACGACGGAATTCCTAATTATCTCGATACCGATGATTCTGCTAGTGTAAGCATTGTTTCTAACCGCTTGAATATTCTTAACCGAAGCTTTAAAAATATCGCTGTCGCGGAAAATGTAACGCTTAAGAATTCGGCGAATGGTGAAGAAATAAAAATTGAGACCTTAATTCTGGGGAGTTTTACGGTCAGCGCTTCGGTGGTGATTAGTAATAATTAGTGATTAGTGGTTAGCGGTTAGCGGTTAGCGGTTAGCGGTTAGTGGATGTACGTCCCTGATATAGGTTGACCACTAAAGTCAATTTATATGAAAGCTAATTTAAAATTAATCAAGAAACAACGTAAGTTTTCCGAAGCATTT
>NZ_QKQV01000011.1 GCF_003233725.1 Mesonia sp. K7 | reverse complement strand
AAATGTATTCTTCCTTGATGTGAATGGAGATGGATTGATAGATTTGGTTTTTTGGGATAAAGACAATGATACCTATAATTATCACCTGAACAATGGCAGTAGTTTTGATATCATGCCCCATTCATTTGGATCTGGAAACCCCATTGAGGATTTTTCTTTTGGTGGAAATGCTTATTTTACCTTTACATTTGGTATTGCTTTTTCTATTTTCGGCTTTAACTTGAAATTTATCGGTACTCCAAATGCAGGTGGGTCTCTGGGAATGAGCAAAACAAGATCAACTTTTAGGGATATAAATGGTGATGGATTACCTGATTTGTTAAGCGAAACTTCCTCTGGTATAGGGGCAAAATTAAACACGACAGACAAAACACACCTTCTTAAAAAGGTACATACACCTCTGGGAGGGTCTTGGGAAGTAGATTATGAACGAACTGGCAACACCTATGATATGCCCCAAAGCAAATGGGTGTTGAATAAAGTTGAAACCAATGATGGGTTTAATGGTGATAGTGCTTTTGGCCCTAACAACACCTTAACAGAAGTTTCTTACGAAAACCCTAAGTATAACCGTAGGGAAAGATCGTTCTTTGGTTTTGAAAAAGTAACCGTAGCACAAAAGGATGTAACTCAGTCGGGAAATCCTACCTACCGTTATTCAGAAACCGAATACCACAACGACAATTACTATTTAAAAGGAGCTCCAAAAGCCGTAAGCACTTATAATGCCAGTGGTGAACTCTTGAGCAGTCAGGAAACTTTATACAATCTTTTGGATCCTGATAATGACCATCCGCAGACCAATATGTCCGCAAACGCAAGTACTTATTATTTAGAATCCTCTCTTATAGGTAATGCGGAAGCATTAGTAGATCAATCCCGTTTATTTGTAGCGCCTGTCAAAACCATAAACAGAAATTACGAGGGCTCACAATATATGGAGTCTATAACCGAATTTTTGGCTTATGACAGTTACGGAAACCTTACCAAGTATAGGGATTATGGCAATGGAAGCGATGATATCTACACTACCTATATTAACTATGTAGATTTTGTTACTAACCCTATTGCAAATACGGGCAACGGATATCATCCAGGTTATCCTGAAACAATTCAAGTCAGACAAGGGGTTAATTCACAAGGCACCCTCTTAAGAGAGCGAAACGCTGAGTATAATCAAGGAAAAATAACTGAGGTGCGTACAAAGCTTAATAGTAATGATGAAAACACCATCAATTTTGAATATGACATTTTGGGTAATTTAACTAAGGTTATTGCACAAGACAGTAAAGAAGATTATGGCAATCCTTCTTCTCCATCTTTTACAAAAGATATAACCTATGATACTGAAGTAAAAACCTATCCGATCAAAGTGGAGAATTCCTTTGGAGAGTTCTCGGAAACGGAATACAACTACCTCTTTGGAGTGCCGGTTATTGTTAAAGATATCACCAAAAATAAATTGAGAACTATAATAGATAATCGCGGAAGAATTGTTGAGATTTCTGAGCCTACAAGCTATGGTCATTATTTTAATGGATGGGTTATTCGTATGGAATATGAAGGAGAAGATAAAATAACAACAAATGATGTAAGTCTAACATCTCCTCTATACATAGCTAAAGGAAGTTTTGAGGCCATCGACCCTTATACTAATGTATCAACTAATAATCAGCATTATGCATTGACAAGACATGTTGAAAAAAAATTGCCAACGCAGAATCCTTTTACTCCTACAAACGAACTGCTTACCATCAGTATTGTAGATGGTTTCGGTAAAGCTCTTCAAATTAAAAAAACACACCAATATTCAACCAATAATACACTAGCTTGGCAGGTAAGTGGCAAGAACAAAGTAGATGCTTTTGGTCGTGTGATAGAAAGTTTTCTGCCTACTATACAATCACCCAATAATATCATCAATCCCACGGGAACAGACCTGGAATATGATAATAGCACTCCACCATCTATATATCCTCCTTTAGAAATGGAATATGATGAAAAAGACCGCAAGACTGCAATTACACAACCTGGAGAAACAACTGCTGCAACTTTGTTATATGAAATAGAGAGCAGCATGCTCAAACAAACCCTGACCAACGAGGCTGGACAAACCAACAGTACTTTTACCGATAACCGTGGTAGAAAGAGAAAAACGGTACAAAACGATGAGATTGCGACCACTTTTGACTATAATGCGATCAACGAACTTGTTAAAGTCACCAACACCATGGGCTATGTGACCAACAGTATCTATGATATGGCTGGTAGAAGAACCGAAATACAACACCCAGACCAAGGAGTCACCAAGTTAAAATATGATACTGCTGGAAACTTGATTGAACGACAAAATTCTAACTTATTGGCAGGTGAAAACCCCGGTAAGATTACCTATGATTATACCTATAATAGGTTATTGGGCATTAACTACCCCAATAATCCGGAAAACAACGTAAGGTATGTCTATGGAGCCGATGGAACTTCTGGCGTCAATTACGCAGAAAACTCTGTGGGAAGAGTAGCTGTGCAAAAAGATGCGTCGGGATTACAATATTTCCAGTACGATAAATTGGGTAACGTCAAGGAAGTTTCCAGGGTGGTAAATGTGGCCGGAAGAAGAGGTGTGTGGTTTCGAACCCGTTGGACGTACGACAACTGGAACAGAGTTCAGGAAATTGAATATCCCGATGACGAAAAGGTAACGTATCATTACAATGATGCAGGTAATGTTCATAAAGTGACTTCTGATGTACAAAACGGCGGTTCAAGCCAATCGGTTGATATTGTCAGTAACATTTTCTATAATGAATTTGGTGAACGGGAACGTATCGAGTACGGCAACGGTACGTTTACCAATTATGATTATGATATCCGTAGAAGGTTAGATGAGGTAGAGCATACTTTTTCAGGTGGAAACCAAAACATCAAAAAACTATATACTTATGATGTTCTTTCCAATATTACCGACATCACTACTTCAAACCCTGGCAATACCTTACCTGGTTTAGGGCAATTGGGAGGCCCGGCAGAACATCATTATACCTATGATAATTATAACAGGTTGACGGCAGCCTATGGATTGTATGTAGGTCCTAATGACGAAAACCTGGGAAGTAATGACTTTCTTGCACAGGAATACACCTTACAGATGGAATATGACAAAAGCCATAACATCATCAGCAAGACACAACAACATTATTATGACGGGGTGCCAGCCTATTATTCACTTGACCCTAATACTGCTTCTGTCAACAAACCAAACTCTTATGGGTTAAGTTACCAAGAGTATGCACAAGGAGCCTATGTAGCGGGAGATAATTATGGTTATGTACAGCCTCATGCCCCCAGAAGAATTGTAGAAATGCCCGATGGTGGTTATGATCCCAATACAAACGATGGTGACCCCCACATAAAACACAAAACCATAGAATACGACCATAACGGTAACCAAACCATCATCAAACAAGAACTGGTGAGAGATGAAGAGGAGATTGTATTACGGGAAAACCTATGGGATGAAGAGAATAGATTGACTGCTGTAGATCTTGACCCGGAAAATGAACATATGCATCCTGTGGCGGTATATGTGTATGATGCCAATGGGGAACGTATCATCAAGTACAATGAGGACCGTATAGATGCTTACTCCAATGCAGAAGACCGTCAGCTGGCAGATCGAAGGAATATCATGATCTACCCGAGTGGCCTGGTAGTCGCCAAGGTTTTACCGCCTGCTGAAAATCCTGAAGAGGGCCCAAATCCTTTGTTAAAGTATACCAACTATTATTATATAGGTAGTGAACGAGTAGGGAGTCGTTTGGGAACCAGTCAAGAAATGCTTGGTTATAGCAGATGGCACGGCTTGGTACAAATTGAGGTGTATGACCAGCCTCAACCCATGCTCATTACCGAATATGCCGACCTCTTTCTAATGGGAGATGCCAGCCTTATCGTTACCAAAGCCTACCAGAAGTTTGGTCTTTCTAAAAGTTTGCCTTCTGCCACAGGAACAGATGTGCCGGCTAGTATTCCTTCACACGGTGGCACCCCTAGTTATCCTGCACATATAGATGCTATTACAGACCACGATTTGACCAATGTAGAGCGTTTTTATTTTCACCCCGACCATTTGGGAAGTTCCAGCTATATCACTAACTTAGCAGGAGACGTGACCCAACACATGGAATATTTACCTTTTGGAGAGCTTTTGGTGGATGAACACCAAAACTCCAACAATACCCCGTTCAAGTTTAACGGAAAGGAATTTGATGAGGAGACAGGCAATTACTATTACGGCGCCAGATATTATAACCCGAAATGGAGTATTTGGTTGAGTGTGGATCCATTAGCGGAAGGGTTTCCTGAATGGTCTTCATATGTTTACACACATCAAAACCCTATAAATTTAATTGATCCAGATGGACGTTCAGCAGTAGGGAAGAATGGTCCAACAGATGAATGGAATAAAAAAGCAGATGGTACACTAGAATGGGTAAGTAATAAAGGTGGAGATGAAACAGATTATGTAAATCATTTAGATGAAGATGGAAATATTGTATCTGTAGAAACCATGGCTGTACAAGAGAATGTTATAGGTACAAGTGAGACATTAGAATCGAATTTAACTTTTAACAAAAGACCAGGTCTTAGAGATGTTCTTAAAGGTAGAGGCGGAGAAATAGTTCCTGGTCATTTTGAAGAATTTTTACCCTTACCTAAACTAGGCATGATGACAGGTATAGGGAAAAATTTCTTTAAAAAATTACTTGGGTGGGGTGGTAAATCTACTGTAAAGAATACTATCCAATTAACAAAATCTAAATTTGGACATACTTTTGTGAGACATGGTGAAGAATCAACAGAATTTATTATTAACAGAGCTAAAGGATCAGGCATGGCTCAAGGGCAATTTTTAAATAATCAAAAAGCGGCCCAGTTTATATTAGATAATCTAGACAAAACTGTTAATGGAGCTATTAATGTGCGTATACCTAAAAATTTTCCTGCAAGAGTTGTAATGCCAAATGGCAGTTTTAAGCAAGCCACTCATATAAGATTAGTTCCAAGCGGAAGTGGTGTTAAAACTGCTTACCCAATAATTCCATAATTTTGATTCTATGATTTTAAAGAAAAATGCAATTCAGTCCATAAGTGAAAAATTAAAAATTCCTTTTTTTGAATATCAACAAGATTGGGAAATAGAAAGTTCTGATCCTACTCGTTTAGATGAATTTCTATCTTTTTATAAGAATACAACATTATCTGGAGATGAAAAAAGAGTTTTAATGGCTTTAATAATAGCGTCGTATGACGATTTATTACAAGAAGTAAAAGATGAAAACCAATATTTATATAATTCCATAAAATGTCTACTGAATTCAAATAAGATATTATTTAAAGATATTTTAGAGTATTGGACTACTTATAAAAATTAAAATTTGGGATAAAGAGACTGGAAATTATTATGGGGCACGTTATTATAACCCTAAATGGAGTATTTGGTTAAGTGTTGACCCGTTGGCGGAAGAGATGCCTGCTTGGAGTTCTTATGCCTATACATTTCAAAACCCTATTCGTTATACTGACCCTACAGGAATGATTGGAGAGGATTGGATAAAAGACAGATATGGAAATTATCTATGGGATGATGAGGCTGTAGACCAATCAACAACAAGAAAGGGGTGGCAATACGTAGGAAAAGAGCTGCCAGAAGGAGTTAGGGATAATCAAATTTTAACTGAAAAAGATGGAAAATTATACTATAAAAATACTACGAACACTCCAGCTCAATTATTCAATTATGTGAATAGTTTCTTTGGAGGAGATGATGATTATTTTACTGAACATAAGCCTTATGATCCTGCAACTGATTACGCACTTAGTGAAGGAATTAATACGGGCGTTGGTTTTGTTGGTGGTAATTATGTATTTAAAGGATTATCAGCTGGGTTATCAAGATTAGGGAGTGGTTTAACTTCTTCAGATGGTTTTTTAATTGGAGGAATAACTGTAAAAGCACCTTTCAATATACCTGTACAACGCTTTGGAAACATGAGCTTGGGAAGATCAGATTTTTGGGGTTTAAGAATTGGAACCAATCCATTTATTAATCGCACTTTTGCTGCTATTAAACCCAGTTGGAATCCATTATTAACTCAATATACAACAGGTTTTATTCCTAAAGGCACACCAATGAAGTTCGGTATTATTGGTCCTCAAGGAATAAGATATCCTGGCGGATCACTTCAATTTATAATCGGTTCAAAAGGAGTTATAAAACAATCTTCAAAATATATTTCAAGATGAAAAGTTCTAATTTAGAAACACCAATCCAGTTCATAACTAATAAGTTTTTAAATAGAAATTTAAAAATAACTTATACAGATTTAAGAGAAATATCGCAAGGAGGGCCTGAGGTTGGGTACATATTAATAAATGATATAAAATTTACAGATTATCTCTATGGAGGACCTTTTTTATACTTTAATAAAAAAATATATATCCCACAATTTAGAAGTAAGTTATTTGGTAATGGTTTTAAAATAGCCGAAATAAATATATCTTCACGTGAAATAAAAACTTATGGCAAAACAAAAGATTTGATTTTCTTAGATAAAGTGGAAAAAGACAAAGTTTTTTATTTTAAAGATATGGAAAGGAAATTATATTGTTATTTTGATTTAATTATTAATAAAGAAGTTATTCTTTAGACCCCTCGCTAGCGCTCGACTTAGTCGGGTGCTAATTAAATCAATTAACAACACTACCTGAAAGGATCGCTATAAAACGATTTTAGTGGTTCTTTTTTTCCTATTAATTTGTGTTTGGTTTAATTTTTAGATGCCTATATAGGCATAATAAAAAAGGTGCATTTCTGCACCTTTTCATTTTCAAAAAAATAGTTTTCTACATAATTGTCACTTTGTCACTGTTTTTAAAATATTTGGTTACATCTATTGGGTGCTCCCTTCTTTGTAGTTTTGGAAATGCTCCCCATTCATTCCAATTTCCTCCTTTGTCATCCAAAAAGTAGTATTGATTGGCTAAATGAGTGCCCAACTGCTTTACAAAGATTGCTGTAGGAGCTCCTTCAAATTGGTCAATTAAATGCTCAAACCAATCGATTTCACAAGGTCTATATCTATATTTACCTGTTTCGTTACCACTTTCACCCCCTAGAATTGCCCAGTCTACTGTTTGTATTTGGGATTCATTGAGATTGATATTCTCCAATAAAGGCTCAAAGCTTACAAATCTAATAGCGGCAGGAATATCCTTTAGTATATCTATTCTTGAGGTTCTGTTTTGATTTTCAACGGAAACTCCTATCCAGACATTGGGGTAACCCTCTCCCCAATCATCTGGCAAACATTCTAATACCCTTTCAGGTCTTTTTGTTAATAGTAAGTAGATATGTCTATCTTGGGTTTGCTTGATGATTTTCCAAGCATCATTTCTCCAAGCATCTGCCTCCTCAATAAAAAAATCACTCCAAGAATTGGCAAAGAAAATACCTGGTTCTACAATATCCAAAGGAGCGTAAAAAGTACTTTTACTTGTTTTGGTTACCTTTTTGATGTCAATTCCCATTTCTTCCATATCCCTAAACATATAACAAAACTTACATCCTTCTGATACTTTTTTACAATAGATATGTGTGTTCCAAGTGTGGTTACACCACTGTATATGAGTATTTTTCATAATTACTATTTTTTAAATTTTACATAGGTTAAACTGTTGCTTTTCATATGCTCTATTTCAATATCATTGATATCAGCATATTTATCCATCCACTTTTTAAATCTAATAGCAGTAGCTTGATGACAATCTGGATGTGTCCTTCTGAATTTTCTAAACAAATTAGCTTTATTGAATTTAATGTATGTCGCAGACTCTTCACCCTCATAACTTCCAGGGTTCTCTAAAGCTTCTTGCATAAAGGATACAAAGCTGGGGTGGGTTTCCGCCATGAGTCTATTTCTTGTGATATTTATAGGGTCCGGTTCTATAATTCCCTTATTCAAGAAAACTTGGGTACATGCAATCATAAAGTTGTCAAATTTGTACCATTCAGCCATAGTCCAATCATCAAAAAATCGATGTCCAAATTTTTCAACAACAGTTTCTTCTTGTCTGTAATAAGGCGATACTTCAAATTCAACCTTTCTTCTTTCTTCAGAGTTCCCTCCAGTACCTCTTACTAAATAGTTGGAAGTAATTATCACTTTAGGTACTTCCTTAAATCCTATAATCACAGGGTTTTTGTATTTTTTTTCAATTGGAAGTTCGCCCGTTATCATAGAGTAAAGACTTTCAAATTGAAAATCTGCTTTCACATCGTCAAAAACCATTACTTGATGGTGAGGTTCTACATCAGCAAAGAAAAACCTACTGTCCGTACTTAAATTTTTCCCGTTTTTTCTTAAACAGGGAATCATTTTACCAACACCCTCAGTCAATAGGCTCTTTCCTGTACCACCTTCTGAAACTATAGCGTCAATATCTATAACCTCATCCATCAAAACTATAGCCTTCGTAAGTGATGGGTCTTTATATCCGTGCAGCGTGTAACCAATAATACTTTGGAGGGATAGCAACCTTTCTGGATTATTCCTACTCAAGTCAATACAAAACCTTCTAAATTCTGCATTTTGTGAGTTTGTAGGCATAAACTCTCTTGGAATAATCTGGTCTTCCCATACGAAACCATCATAATCTTCATAGGTAATTATACCAATAGTGTTTTTGGTTACTTTCAGAACACCATTCTGATAAAAAAAATAGGCTGTTTTTTCGTCACCACAGTCAAAATCGATACTGATACTTTCTATTCCTTCAGTAATTCTTTTTGAAAGGAAATCTGCCTGTAAAAACTCTTCCCATACATCTTCCCTATCCAGTTCTTGAAAGTGTTTTCTAATTTCATCTCTCATCTGAAAAACCTCAACAGGGCTAATAACACTAGAATGTTTAACTTTGACCAATTGAAAGTTGTTTTTCTTGACCAACTTTCTATAGCCTTTACTCTCTAAAAACTTAATAAACTTCGAACTGATTATTTCAATCCTTATTTGTCCGGCGTAAGGAGTTTCTTTCCAAAATTGGATTTCAGTTACTTCTCTCTCTTCTTGATTTTCCATTACTGTGCAATTTTTAATTGGTTAAACATCTGTTGTTTTACCTCTCTTGTAGAGGTCTGCTTGTTTTGGAGCATCCAATTGATTAGATCAACCCTCTTGAAATAGATCATCTTACCACTGGGTTTGTAGTAGGTAATTGCCTTTTTGTGGGTAAGCTTGTAAAGGGTACTGGCAGATATGTCCAGTAATTTTAGAGCTTCTTTAAAGCTCAGGACTTCTTTTGCAAACCAATTTTTGTTTTCTTGATTACTTGGTTTTGCATTTTTTTCTTGTATAAGATCTCTCATACGTTATAATTTTAATTAATGGACAAGACTATCCTGTCCTTAACAAGTTTTACGAGAGATAATTAGGTAATAGGGCACACGTAAGGGTTACGTATGTGTACGTGTATTTCTTTAGAGCTTTCTTAATTCAGGGATTGACTAAAATAGACTATTTAAAATTTTATCTATTTGCTTTTTACCTGTTGGTCTATGGGATGATGTATAGTTTGATTTTCTTAATCCTTCAATCTTAGTTCCGTCAGGATTCCTGAACACATAACGAATTTTTCGATATAGTTCTGTATTGTCAGCTATAGGGTTAATAAAACCTTCTTCAGCCATTGTCCTTATAAAATACAATAAAGAGGTTTTAGCCATTTTTCCACTCTTCCCACATATATGCCATTTGATTCCATTAATGACTGCTTTTTGTGAAAATGCATTGATAAATTCTTCTAGGGATCCTTCAATAACTTTTGGATTTTGACCTAACAGTTCGTAAAGCTTCTTAAGGCTTTCAATTCTTTGTTCATCATCAAAGGCATCCCAACAAAAGGAATCTGGTGAATATTCATCGGGATTTTCTAAAATGAGTGATCTGCTTGATGGATTGGAACTTTTCTCGGTATATTTTGTTTTTAAATAATTATGAAGGCCTTTAAGGGTTTCTTCAACTGAAGGATATGACGGGTAAATTTCTTTCGCTTTATCTATTAGCTTTTTTATAAGTTTTTGTTGAAGATTAATAATCTCTGAGGGGTTATTTCCATTTATGGTTGCTTGGACAACAAGCCTATCAATATATTGTTCAGCTTTTTTAAGTTCTGCATTTAAAGTCTGTTGAAAATTGTTGTGAAAATTCAGGGTTGATTTATCTTTGTAAGATTGACGGGTTTCAGTATCATAATGTACCATTATAAACTCTACTATCCCCTCTTCCCTATCTATATGCTCTAGTTTCCAAAATGCATCCATCTCCAAAAAATCATCTATCATCTTATTTTTGAGATAGACAATTTTATTATCCTCTATTAAGTTTTCGAAATAAGCTAAGGGGTTTAATGATTCTTTTTCCACTTTATAAAAATAAACAAAAGAGGAAACTTTTCTAAAAAAGGTTTTTAAAAAATGTTGTACCTATGTTGTACTTGTATAAAAACAAAAAAGCCTCACATTCCTGCAAGGCTTTTATTATTAATGGCTCCTCAGACTGGGCTCGAACCAGTGACCCTCTGATTAACAGTCAGATGCTCTAACCAACTGAGCTACTGAGGAATTTTCTTATCGCTAAGAGGATGCAAATATAATCGGTTTTTTATTTACACCAAAAATATTTTAAAATTTTTTATTTAAAAAGCCAACGATAGATATCGTTTCCATTGGCAAACAGTACTAAAGCAATCAACAAGATGAAACCCGCCAATTGTGCATATTCCAAAAATTTCTCATTTGGCTTTCTACCGGTTACCATTTCGTACATCAAAAACATAATATGTCCTCCATCTAATGCTGGAATTGGCAAGATATTCATAAAAGCCAATGCTAAAGAAATAAATGCTGTGGTTTCCCAAAACGCAGGCCAGTTCCAAGCGTCTGGGAAGAGGTTACCAATCGCTCCAAAACCTCCAACTTGTGTAGCGCCCTCTTGCGTAAAAATAAACTTAAACTGTGCGATATAATCAGTGATTGTCCAATAGGCTTTATCAAAACCAGCAACAATGCTTTCACCAATGCTGTACTCCTTTTTAGAAATTTTAATATCTACAAAAGGTAAAACACCCAAGGTATTATCTTCACCTAGAACCGCAGAGATCTTTTCTTCATTACCGTTTCTCACAACCATCATTTCCAATTTGTTATCTGCTGCTTTTTGTTTGGCTTCGTTAAATTCTAACCAAGTATTTGTCTTTTGATTATTTACCGAAATGATCAAATCACCTTTCTGAATACCACTTTTTTCGGCAACACTGTTTGGCGCAACAGAATCTATTATTGGTTTCACATTAGGAGAAAATGACTCCATTGCTCCTTTTTTAAACAAATCCATACCAATATCTTCAGGAATGCCAATGGTTTCTGAAGCTCCGTTTTGATGTTCTACCGTAACGGTTTCTACATCACGAAGCATCATGTATTTGTTGATATCCATTTGGTTTTCGAAATCTTTTCCGTTCACCATCAAAATTTTATCACCATCTTCAAAACCAAGTGATTTTAGATGCTCACTTACCGAAAACCCGTTTGGCATATCTTCTTTTGCCACATAACCGCTTCCCCAAGTAAACAAAATCATCGCATAAATAAGGAAACCTACGATCACGTTTACGGTCACACCGCCAATCATAATTATCAAACGTTGCCAAGCTGGTTTACTTCTAAATTCCCAAGGTTGCTCAGGCTGAGCCATTTGCTCTTTGTCCATACTCTCGTCGATCATTCCGGCGATTTTTACATATCCGCCCAAAGGCAACCAGCCAATTCCGTAAACGGTTTCGCCAATTTTCTTTTTAAACAGGGCAAATTTCACATCAAAAAACAAGAAGAATTTCTCTACCCTGGTTTTGAATAATTTTGCTGGGATAAAATGTCCTAACTCGTGAAGTATAATTAAGAGCGATAAGCTCAGTAATAGTTGTATTGCTTTGATAAAAAACGGATCCATCTCTTTTTCTTAAATCTAAAAATCGCACAAAAGTAACTTTTTTACTTGGCATATAAAAAAATGCACCCCAATAAGATATATTTATCATACTTTCGTGGAATAAAAATCTGTGAAACCTTATTTTTGCAGAAAAACTGTTGTGCTCAATTTCATCAAGAAATATAAAATTTTATGGATTGTACTTTTGGTATGTTCTGTTTTTATCATTACAGCAATTTATCAGTTACTAAAACCAAAACCTAGTTTGCCGATTTACCAACCTAGTATGGTCAATAACTTATTGGTAGATTCTACGGCACAAGAAATTAGAAAATTCCATAAAATAGCCGATTTTAAACTCATCAACCAAAACGGCGACACAATTACACAAGCAGATTATGATAACAAAATTTATGTAGCCGATTTCTTTTTTACCACCTGTCAAACCATTTGCCCAAAAATGACTACGCATATGTCAAAATTGCAACGCGAGTTTAAAGACAATCCTAAAATAAAATTGCTTTCACATACCGTCACTCCAGAAATAGACGATGTCGCAAAACTTAAAAAATATGCAGAAAAAAAAGGTGTCATCGACAGTAAATGGAACCTCGTGACGGGCGACAAAAAACAAATCTATGATTTGGCCAGAAAATCATATTGTGTGGCAAAATCTCAAGGAAATGGAGGAAAATATGACCTTATTCATACCGAAAATTTTGCATTGATAGATTCACAAAAACGCATCCGTAAATTTTATGACGGCACCAATCCAGATGAAGTAAACCAACTTATCGAAGATATCTATACACTCATAGAAATAGAGGAAGACCGAGACTAGTTTGATTTCTTTTCAAATCTTTTCTCAAACCATTTTTTTAATTTACTTTTGCACTGTTTAAATTCAATCTAAATAAATTTGTCGCTTACTATTGCACATCTAAAAAAAGGTCAGAAAGGCATTATCAAAGAAGTCTCTGCTGATGTAATTCCTTTAAAACTGCTCGAAATGGGTTGTTTACCAGGCAACGATGTAGAGTTGGTGCAAATTGCTCCTTTAAAAGATCCGTTGTACATCAACATCAACGGAAGTCATCTTGCCATTAGAAAAGAGACTGCTCTAAACATAGAAATAGACTTGATCGAAGAATAAAAACCCATGGCAAAAAACATTAATGTTGCTCTAATAGGAAACCCGAATACTGGTAAAACCTCTGTTTTTAACCAACTTACTGGGCTTAACCAGCAAGTGGGAAATTACCCAGGAATTACGGTAGAGAAGAAAGAAGGAATTTGCAAATTGCCTCGCGGTCTTAAAGCACACATTATCGATTTGCCGGGAACTTATAGTCTTAACGCTTCATCGATGGACGAAAGTGTGGTTATCGAGCTTTTGCTAAACAAAAACGATAAAGATTTTCCTGATGTTGCCGTTGTGGTAAGTGATGTAGAAAACTTAAAGCGAAACCTTTTACTCTTTACGCAAATTAAAGATTTAGAAGTCCCAACTATTTTGGTCATTAATATGGCCGACAGAATGCAAAGAAAAGGGATAAAATTAGATATCGAGAAGTTAGAAGAACGTCTCAATACCAAAATTGCTTTAGTAAGCGCCCGTAAAAAAATTGGGATAGATCACCTTAAAGAACTCATTACTAATTACGGTTCTATTTCTACCAAACCTTGTGTAAATGCCTCTTCTATCGATCCAGAATATTTTGGCCGTTTAGAAAGCGCCTTTCCTAACCAAAGTTTATACAAATTATGGTTGGTGATTACACAAGATGTCAATTTTGGTTCGCTCAACCGTAATAAAATTACCAATACGCACGATTTTCACACCAAAAAAGAAAGCGATCTAAAACGTCTTCAACAAAAAGAAACTATCGCGAGGTATCAATTTATCAATGGTGTTTTAAAAGAAAGTTTTTCTAAAGATATAGAAGCCGCAACCGATATTCGAGCAAGACTCGATCGCATTCTAACGCACAGAATTTGGGGTTATGTCATCTTTTTTGCGATTCTGTTACTTATTTTTCAGGTAATTTACGATTGGTCGAGTTATCCCATGGATTTTATCGATGAGTCTTTTGCCAAACTTAGCGAACTAGCACAAACCCATTTCCCTGCAGGAATGTTTACCGACCTTATTGCCGAAGGCATTATTCCTGGTTTAGGTGGTATAGTTATCTTCATTCCACAAATTGCCTTTTTATTTTTGTTTATTTCTATTCTGGAAGAAACCGGTTATATGAGCCGTGTGGTTTTTTTGATGGATAAAATCATGAGTAAATTTGGCCTTAGCGGAAAAAGTGTTATTCCGTTAATTTCAGGTACTGCTTGTGCGATTCCTGCTGTGATGGCAACCCGTAACATCGAAAGTTGGAAAGAGCGACTCATTACCATATTGGTGGTTCCTTTTACGACTTGCTCGGCGAGACTCCCGGTCTATCTAATCATTATTGCTCTTGTGATTCCAGACCAAAGGTTTTTAGGCTTTTTTAATGTTCAAGGTTTGGTATTAATGGCACTTTATTTATTAGGCTTTGCAGCAGCTATACTTTCGGCCTGGGTATTAAATCAAATTCTAAAAATTAGAAGTAAAAAATATTTTGTGATCGAAATGCCTGATTATAAGTTACCTCTATTTAAAAACGTAGCTTTAAATGTAGTTGAAAAGACAAAATCGTTTGTGTTTGGTGCTGGAAAAATTATTTTAGCCATTTCTATTATTTTATGGGTGTTAGCAAGTTTTGGACCGTGCGATGATTGTAGTAATGCCGAAGAAATAATCGCCGAACAATATGGCGATTCGCTTAGTCAAGAAGAATTCGAAAACGAGGTAGCATCTTTAAAACTTGAAAATTCGTATATTGGGATTGCTGGAAAGACTATAGAACCTGTTGTAGCTCCTTTAGGTTATGACTGGAAGATTGGCATTGCTATTGTAAGTTCTTTTGCCGCAAGAGAAGTCTTTGTAGGGACTTTAGCTACTATCTATAGTGTTGGAAGCGAAGAAGAAAACACCATAAAGGAGCGAATGGCAAAAGAGAGAAATCCTGTTTTGGGCGGTCCACTTTTTAATTTTGCAAGCGGAATAAGCTTATTGCTTTTTTATGCTTTTGCGATGCAGTGTATGAGTACCTTGGCAATTGTAAAAAAAGAAACCAACAGCTGGAAATGGCCCATTTTACAATTGGTTTTTATGTCTGGGATCGCTTATGTGTTTGCTTTTGCAGCTTATCAAATTTTAAAATAAAATGGTACAAGAAATTTTAGTTATACTCACCTTTCTCGCTGCGGTCTTTTATATCGTTCAGAAATTCTTTTGGAAAAAGCCAGCTTCAAAAAAAGTTTGCGGTAGTGAGAATACCAATTGTGGTTGTCATTAACTATTCAATAATAAATTCTAGGTAATAATCGAGTTTTCCAAGGGTGTTTTGTTTTGGGTAAGGCATCAAATTATAGGTGATTTTGGTTTCTTCTTTTCCAAAACTATGAGAAAATTCTTCTTCTTTATTTCCTTTAAACAACAACTCTTTTGTGGTTACTTTTTTTCCATCTTTACAAAGCATCACAATGGCTCTAGCTTGACCTTCCCATACACAAGTAGCATCAGAAGGACAACGCGAATCTTCGGTTACTTCAACAAAATCGATGACATATCCGTTTTGTAAAAAATAAGTATCTCCCAAATAGAGTTTTTCAGTATCTTGAGAGAATCCGCTTAAAGCGAAAAAAACAGAGTAAGGTTGTAAAAAATTGTTTTCATAAGATAAAAGTAAACATTTTAACCTAAACCAACATCTAATGTCATCATAATTAAAAAACCTAAGATAAAACCCATCGTTGCGATATCTGTATAATTGGCTTGTTGAGATTCAGGAATTACTTCTTCTACCACCACAAAAATCATTGCTCCAGCAGCAAATGCCAAAGCGTAGGGCAAAATAGGTTGAAAAGTCATCACGGCATAAGCTCCTAAAACCGCAGCAACTGGTTCTACGATTGCTGATAACTGTCCGTAATTAAAACTTTTAAATCGGCTTAAACCTTGTCGTCTCAACGGAACTGCAACGGCAAAGCCTTCTGGAAAGTTTTGTAGCCCAATTCCCATTGCCAAAGCAACAGCTCCACCAATCGTTGCTCCTTCAATTCCCAATCCTGCTGCTCCAAACAAAACACCAACCGCCAAACCTTCAGGTATGTTATGTAATGTGATTGCCAACGTTAATAAGGTAGTTTTATGCCAAGGTGTTTTGATACCCTCTTTCTCACTCATCTTAAAATTAATGTGTAAATGCGGTAAAACCTTGTCTAAACCAAACAGAAATAAAGCACCAAGAAAAAAGCCAACAAACGAAGGTACTACTTTTTCAAAGCCTTCTCCTGGACTCATATCGATAGCTGGGGAAAGCAAACTCCAAAAACTTGCCGCTACCATAACGCCTCCTGTAAAACCCAGTAAACCATCAAAAAGAGCACGATTAACACTCTTAAACACAAATACCAACGATGCTCCTAAAGCAGTGAGACCCCAAGTAAAAAGCGTTGCATAAAGTGCTGCCAAAACAGGATCTAGAGTTTCAAAATAACTTACAATATCTTGTATCATATTATATCTTTTTTATGTATAAATTATTGGCTGCTAAGCCAGAAATAGTCATTTTTTTTCCTTCTACTTGTATCACCAAAGAATTGTCGAACTCTTCTTTATCTTCAATTTTTATTTTCTTCCCTAAAGCAATATTATTTTTATCTAAATACTGTAAAAATGCCGAAGAAGAATCATTTACTCCTACACAAATGCCTTCTTCTCCTCTCTGGAGTTCTGCAAGTACTCGCTTTTGAATCACCGCAATATGACCGTCTTGATCGGGAATAGGATCACCGTGTGGGTCTGTTTTTGGATATTCTAAAAACTTATCTAGTTCTAAGATTAGTTTTTCAGATTTGATATGCTCTAATTGTTCTGCCACTTCATGAACTTCATCCCAGTTAAAATTGAGCTTATCTACCAAAAAACATTCCCACAAACGATGCTTTCTAATAATCTTAATCGCGTGTTTTCGTCCTGAATCAGAAAGTTTAGCTCCTTGGTATTTTTTATAAACCATCAAATCTTTTTCTGCCAAACGTTTTATCATATCGGTAACCGATGAAGCTTTGGTATGCATTTCATGAGCAATTGCATTGGTGGGCACACCATCTTTATATTCTTTTTCTAAATGAAAAATCGTTTTTAGGTAATTCTCTTCCGATAGAGTCATAGTTACTTTTTAGATGAAGCAAAAATACATTTTTTTTATTAAAAATATATTTTTAGATTTGCCTAAATTTTAATTTCGTTAAATATAAAATGAAACTTGTCAAATATATATTGATTTTTATACCATTACTTACCCTTTCACAAGAAAGTATTTTATTGAGTGGTTCAATATCTCACAAGCATCAGCCTGTTCCTTTTGCAAATATTACCGTGGTGAACTCAACGATAGGAACAGCTGCAGATATCAACGGCAACTATCAAATAAAACTAACTGAAGGAACCCATGAAATACAAGTACAAGCAATTGGTTTTAAAAGCATTAGTAAGGTGATAAACACTCAAGACTATTTTAACAAAAACCTTGATTTTGTGTTAGAAGAAGATTTATTAGGTTTAGAGCAAATTGTAATTAGCGCGACCCGAAACCGAGTAAACAGACAAGAAACGCCTGTCGTGGTAAATGTTTTAGACGAAAAGTTATTTAATGCCACACAATCTATTTCGGTAGCCGAAAGTCTTAATTTTCAACCTGGCGTAAGAGTAGAAACCAACTGTCAGAATTGTGGTTTCACGCAAGTGCGATTAAATGGTTTAGGAGGAGCTTACACACAGGTACTTATTAATAACAGAGCGGTTTTTAGTGCACTCAATAGTGTTTATGGACTAGAACAAATTCCTACTTCTATTTTAGATAGAATTGAGGTTGTACGAAGCGGTGGCTCGGCTTTATATGGCTCAAATGCCATTGCCGGGACTATAAATATCATCACCAAAGAACCTATTTTAAATTCTTGGGAAGTTATCGGAAATATGGGTCTCATCGACGGAACATCGGTCGATAGAACACTTAACCTCAATGCTTCTGTGGTAAGCGAAGACCTCAACAGCGGAATTACCTTTTTTGGAATGAATCGCAACCGTGACAGTTATGACGCCAATCGTGATGGTTTTTCTGAAATTACAGAACTTACCAACACGAGTTTAGGAGCAAAAGCTTACCTAAAACCTAACGAAAACAGTAAAATTTCTATAGATCTTACTGCTTTAGACGAATACCGTCGTGGCGGAAACAAACTTGATTTGGCTCCACATCTCACCGATATTACCGAAGAGCTTCACCACGATACTTATCTTGGCGGTTTGACTTATGAAATCAATAATAAAAACCAAACCAATTACTTTTCGGTGTATACTTCGGCACAACATACCGATAGAAAAAGCTATTACGGCGGACTTGGTGGCGGAAGAACTTTACAAGATTCAATTGTTGCTGCCAACGCTTACGGAAAAACCAATGATTTGGCTTTTTTAGTAGGCTCACAATTTACACGTCACTTTTCTAATAATGATATGCTTACTCTCGGTTCAGAATACAACCACAGTAGCACAGAAGACAACATTGCTGGTTATAATAGGCTTATCGACCAATCGGTGAATTCCTTTGGAACATTTGCCCAATACGAATGGAAACCCAGCAAAAAATTTACAACTTTACTAGGCGCTCGTTTAGATCACATAAAAGTAGATGGTTTATATAAAATTCAGCAAATAGAGCGAGCTTCTGCAATAGAAGAAACGGTATTGAGTCCTAGGCTTACGTTAGGTTACAAAATAAACGATGATTTTCAGCTTAGAGGTGGTTATGCAAGAGGTTTTAGAGCACCGCAAGCTTTCAATGAAGATTTGCATATTTCTGCTGTTGGCGGTGAACCAAAATTTGTTATTCTTTCAAATGATTTAACCACTGAGTTTTCAGATGCCTATACTTTTTCACTCAACTATGCTAAAGAATACAAAAAAGTACAAACCAATTTTTTACTGGAAGGTTTTTATACCGATTTAAAAAATCCTTTTACAACGGTAAGCACAGGCTCGAGTTTATCTAACGGTTCTATTCTTGAGGAAGTTCGCAACGGAAACGGCGCTTATGTTACTGGCACAAATTTGGAAATTGGTGTATCACCTTCCGCGAAATTTTTATTTCAGCTTGGCGGAACTTACCAACAATCACGTTACAAAGAAACCCAAATACTTTACGAAGCAGAAAACCCTACAGAAACGAATGTTACCATAGATGAGTTTGTTAGAAACCCGTCTGTTTATGGTTATTTAAATACCAATTTTAAACCTTGGGAAGACACTAGCATTGACCTTACAGGAACCTATACCGGGAAAATGACAGTCCCAAAAGTTGTAAGTGACGCTGGATTTATACAACTAAATGAAAGCCAAGCTTTCTATGACCTTAACCTCAAACTTACACAACACTTTCACCTTACAAAAAATGTACAAATGAATATTTTTGGAGGAGTGAAAAATATGTTCAATAGTTATCAAAATGATTTTGATACTGGTCCAACTCGAGATTCTGCTTACATTTATGGACCAGCTTTACCAAGAACTTTCTTTTTTGGATTGAAGTTTGGAAACTTACACAACCGTTAGTTTTATGAAAAGGTTTTTAATCTTTATCGCTCTTTTTATAACTGCTTTTGGGTTTTCACAAAACGCAGAACAAATCAATTGGATGTCGCCACAACAATTGAGCGACAGTTTAGTTACTCAACCAAAAAAAACACTTATATATTTTTATGCTGATTGGTGTGCTTATTGCAAAAAAATGGAAAAGCACGCTTTCAGTAATTCCAAAGTAATCAAAAAAATAAATAATAGTTTTTATGCTGTAAAAATGAATGCTGAAACAACAGACACCATACATTTTGGAAGTCAACAGTTTATCAATAAAGAAGCATTTAGTAAACGAAGAGGCACACACGAGTTTGCATTACTGTTGGGCAGTAGAAAAGACAGAAAGTTTTCGCTACCTGTAATATTACTTTTTGATGAGAGTTTTAAACTTATCCGAAGAGAATTTAACTACTTAACGACCGAGAAAATGTTAGCTTTTATTGCCGATTAAAACCCTCTTTCTTTTTGGATTTGCTCGTAAGCTTCTTGTACTTTCAAGAACTTTTCTTGAGCTCCTTTTTTATAGACTTCATCCATCCCTTGCAATTTATCCGGATGGTATTTTTTTGCCATCGTCCTAAACGCCTTTTTTACTTCAGCATCGGTTGCATTTCTTTCTATTTCCAAGATTTTATAGGCGTTGCCAGTATCATTGGTTTTGGCAAACATCGCTTTGATGCTGATGTAATCTCGCTGCGAAATGTGTAAATGACGTGCAATTTTATTGAGCTCCTGCTCTTCGGCGGAAGACAAGCTGCCGTCGGCTTGGGTAATTCCGAAAAGAAAATGAAGAATTTGTAAACGTACCTCGTAGGAAGTTCGCATACGCATATAGGCACAAATGCGAGCCGAATCTATTTCCCTTTTTTTGATGACGTCATTAAAAGTTCTGAAAGTTGCGTTGGCTCTTTCTTTTCCGTAGGCTTGCACGAAATAAGCCCGTACATAATCTAACTCTCTTTGGTTGATACTTCCGTCGGCTTTGATGATTACCGAGCAAAGAGTAAGTAGATTCAACTCAAAATCTTGTGGCGTAACCTTAGCTGAACTCTGCGTATTACCTGAGAAAACATCTCCAAAAATTCCACCTTGAGTTTTCTGGGATTTTAAAAAATAATTTTCGATGATCATGCCAATGATAAACCCAATAATACCACCAAAAAAGCGATAATAAGTAAATCCGAGAATGGCAAAAATCCATTTAAGCATAGTCAAAATTATTGAAATGCAAATATAAGGGGTTGAAACTACTTTGCGACGATAACAACGTTTTATATACCAAATTATTGAAGAAATTCGGTGATGAATATAAAAACAGCCATTACGATTATAAAATAGCCAAACGCTTTTTTAAGTTTGGTGCCGTCTACAAATTTCGAAATATGCGTTCCTACAAAAATACCAACAAATGCAAGGCTGGTAAATGACATTAGAAACCTCCAATCGATTTGTAAAATAAGCGCATCGCCCAAGAAAAACCCAAACAACGACTTTATGGCGATGATGATGAGCGAAGTACCAATCGCTTTTTTGATTTCTATTTTAGTGAGAAATATCAAAGCTGGTATAATAAGAAATCCTCCACCAGCACCTACAAAACCTGTGATTCCACCAACAAGTAGTCCTTCGAGAAGAATTAGAGGATAATTAAAACTTTGTTCTCTGATTTCTTCAGAAACTCCAATTTTTTGCTTTTTAAGCATCGAAGAAGCCGCTAAAAACATCAAAATTGCAAATAGACCAAACATGACCATTCTGCGTGTAAATATAAATCCGCTTAAAGCGAAAATATGCTCAGGTAGTACTGGTACCACAAAATGCCTGACCAACCAAACCCCTAAAATTGCAGGAATACCAAAAATAACAGCGATTCGCCAATCGACATTTTTTTTGTTATTTTGTTTAACCCCACCCAGCAAAGCAGAACCTCCGACTACAAAAAGCGAATAAGCTGTTGTAGTTTGTTCGTCGAGACCAAAACAATAAGCTAACACCGGAACCGCAAGGATAGAACCTCCTGCACCAACCAATCCTAAAGAAATTCCGATAAGGAGAGCAAAAAAATAACCGAGAATTTCCATAAAAGATTTAAAAATTGCGATTGCTAGGCAAACTTAAAATATTTGTATTGCTTTTTTGACTATAAATCGCATTTATTACAGTATTGAAAATTGAGATATGAGTATAACAAACAATTTGGTAAATTTGCAATATTGAATAACGATATAAAAATTTAGAAATATGTATCCAGCAGAATTAGTAAAACCAATGCGTGAAGAACTTACTGCAATAGGTTTTGAAGAATTACATAGCAGCGAATCTGTAGAACAAGCTTTAAAGAAAGAAGGTACCACGCTAGTTGTGGTAAATTCTGTTTGTGGTTGTGCTGCAGCCAATGCAAGACCTGGCGCAAGAATGTCGCTACAAAACGATAAAAAACCCCAACATTTGGTAACCGTTTTTGCCGGTGTAGATAAAGAAGCTACTGATGAAGCAAGAGCTCATATGATCCCTTTTCCACCGAGCTCACCTTCTATGGCGTTGTTTAAAGATGGTGAATTGGTGCATATGTTAGAGCGCCACCATATCGAAGGAAGACCAGCAGAAATGATTGCTGAAAACCTAAAAGATGCTTACAATCAGCATTGCTAAGATTCTTTTAGCGAAAGATTTGATAAACTGCTCAAAATTCTGAGCAGTTTTTTTATTATGCAAGCACAACTATTTTAAATCAAATATAGATTTCTATCTAGAATAACGCTTATTTTTGCCTCTTGGTAAATATGTATCATGAAAAAAATATTAGCCTACATTTTATCGGTTATTTATTACCTTGTTTTCGGAATTATTCTGGTTGTTTTTCATCCTGTACAATGGGTTTGTTTGAATATTTTTGGATATCAGTCTCATAAAAAAAGTGTCGACTACCTTAATTTCTGTTTGCTAAACTCTTTACGGATTTTAGGAACGAAAATCACTTTTGACAATTCTTATGAATTCAACAGAAACCAACCCTATATTATTGTTTCAAACCACCAAAGTCTCTACGATATTTCACCTATAGTTTGGTATTTAAGACGACTTCACCCAAAATTTATCAGTAAAAAAGAATTAGGAAAAGGAATCCCCAGTGTTTCTTATAACCTTCGTCACGGTGGTTCTATACTTATCGATAGAAAAAATCCAAAACAATCCTTACCAGCGATTAAAAGTTTTAGTGAATACATCAATAAAACCAATCGTTCTGCCGTGATATTTCCGGAAGGAACTCGTAGTAAAACGGGAGCGCCAAAAAGTTTTTCTCCCAATGGGCTGAAAATGTTATTTAAATATTGTCCTGATGCGATTGTGATACCAATCACGATTAATAATTCCTATAAAATTGTTAAGTATGGTATGTTTCCATTAAATTTAGGCATAAATTTACATCTCAAGGTACAAAAACCCTTGTTAGTTAAAGACTACCAAAACGACGAATTATTAGAGAAGCTTGAGCAAGCAATTATAAAAGATATCAAATACTAAAAAATAAGCAAATGGTCGAGAAGAATATCCGATTAGAAGTGATGCAACAATTAGAGGGAAAAGTCGATGGGTTTATCGATCAGTTTTTGATACCCGTAGATACCATTTGGCAACCCACCGATTTTTTACCCAATTCACAAGGAGATAATTTTTATGACGAAGTGACCGAAATAAGAGAGCTTGCCAAAGAATTGCCTTATGATTTTTGGGTGGTTTTAGTTGGTGACACGATTACCGAAGAAGCCTTACCTACTTATGAATCTTGGTTGATGGACGTAGAAGGTATCAATCAACACGATGGTGGAACAGCTTGGTCCCGCTGGGTTCGTTATTGGTCTGGTGAAGAAAATCGTCATGGCGATGTGCTTAACAAATACCTCTACCTTTCGGGTCGTGTAGACATGAAAGAAATTGAACGTACCACACAACATCTTATCAATGATGGATTTGATATCGGTACGGACAGAGACCCTTATAAAAACTTTGTTTATACTAGTTTTCAAGAGCTTGCAACATATATTTCACATAACCGAGTGGCTAAATTAGCTAAAGATTATGGCAACAAATCACTCGCCAAAATGTGTAAGATTATTAGTGGTGACGAAATGCGTCACTTTAATGCTTATAGCACTTTCGTGGATGAAATATTTAAGCTAGACCCTAGCAACATGATGATTGCTTTTAGCGATATGATGAAACATAAAATCGTGATGCCAGCTGTATTTTTACGTGAAAGCGGAGAGGGTTTAGGAAGTGCTTTTGATGAATTTTCTAATGCAGCACAACGCATTGGCGTTTATACCGGAGCCGATTATATCGATATTATGCGACGTCTCATCAAAAAATGGGATATCGAAAACCTCAACGGGCTTACCGATCAAGCGGAAAAAGCCAGAGATTTTGTAACTGCTCTTCCTGCAAGAATGGAACGCATCAATAGCAGAATGAGAATCCCTGAAGAGGTGACGCATTTTAAATGGGTAAATCCTGCGATGGTGAAATAATCAAAACAATTTATACTGCCCGTTTTTTTGTTCTAGAAATAAAAAGTTAGACATTGGTGGTGCTTTTTTCTTTCCAGAAAAATATTTGAGCCTTGCAATTTTAAACTGCTGGTGTATTTGTTCTGCAAACTCACCTTCGCCTTTCATTCTGGTTCCGTAACGGCTATCGTTTAGATTCCCATTATGACAAGACTCAATAAGATGTAAAACTTTTTTCGCTTTAAGCGGATATGTTTTTTCTATCCAGTCTTTAAAAACTTCGGCAATTGCCCCGTTTAATCTCACCACAGTAAAAGCAATAGACGATGCTCCCAAATCACTTACTTTTTTGGCGAGCTTAAGAATCTCGTGACTGTTGATACCCGGAATAATCGGTGCCATCATCACATTTACAGGTATATTATTTTCGGCTAGTGTTTCCAAGGTTTTAAAACGTTGTTTGATAGTTGTCGTTCTGGGTTCGACCATTCTGCGGGTTTTTTCTTCTAAAGTCGTAATTGATAAGCTTACGCGAATTAAATTACGTTCAGCAAGTTGTTTAAGTAAATCTAGGTCCCGTAAAATCAAACTGTTTTTAGTAATAATTCCTGTAGGGTGTTTATATTTTACCATCACTTCCAAACATTTTCGGGTGATTTCTAACTTACGTTCAATGGGTTGGTAACAGTCTGTATTTCCTGAAAAAACAATGGTTTTACCTTGCCAAGTCTTTTTTAGAATAAACTCTTCTAATAATTGTGGGGCATTCTTTTTAACTAAAATCTGTTTTTCGAAATCCAAACCCGCATTAAAACCCCAATATTCATGGGAGTTTCTTGCGTAGCAATAAATACAACCGTGTTCGCAACCTTGGTAAGGATTTGCAGAATAACCCATACCCACATCGGGACTACTTACTTTATTGACAAAAGTCTTTGGGAAGATTTCCTGAAAGTGGGTTTTCTCATCAAAAGGACTCTCGTTTTCTAAATGGCAATGTTCTAAATACTCTGCTTCATTTTCATGAAAATGATTTAAATACTTGTTTTTTGCTTGTAGTTGAGCTCCTCTTCCTCTGTGGTGAATAGACATAAAAAAATTATCTTCGAATCTCTTCAAAGATAATTTTTATTTGGAAATATTCCTATTTTATGGATTTAATCTTTTATAGACTCAGTCTAATAAGTTGTTTATTTTTTCCTTTATTTCCTTCTAAAAGAAGACTTTTTCCATCTTTAGATATAACACCAAAAGTAGGTTTATAGGTCATTTTTGAATGTTTATCATCGATTATTTTTTCATATTCAAATTCACCGTTTTGGTCTACTACGATAGTGTATAAATTCATTCTTTTTCGGCCAGTGTCTTTAAACCTAATTCTATCATCTTTCATTTTTGCAACGTTTTCTGCTCCGTTAAGAAATAAAAGAAGCTTATCGCCACTTAAAAGTGAAGAAAATGACAAATAGCCTTTAGGGTTTTGTGTAGCTTGGTTTTTGTTTATCGTTCTTAACCATTGTACTTCACCTTGCTGGTTTAGTTTACAAATAGAAATATCATTATAATGATAGACATAATAGGTATGCACACCATATTGTGTCACTTGTGTATGAACTGTGATATAATATTCTTCTGCGGTAAAATATATATTATCATTTTCACCAACAAAGAAATCTCTATAAGTAATATGTTTAACTTCCTTACCTTTTTCTTTTTTTCGTTTACCTCTTTTTTCTCCATATTTATCTATCATATATTGTTCGGTAAACGGATTAAATTGGTGAGAATTGACTTGTAAATCCTCACTGTTCAATTGATAATAAACAATACCTTTAGTTAAATTATCATTTTTTTCAGAATAAGTTCCTACACTATGTATTTTATTATCTTTTATCAGGATTTCTAAAGATTTTATATGCTTTTCGTTAGTGCCCAAAGTAACTTCATTTACTCCATTGGCACTAAGTTTATAAATTTTAAATTCATAATTTATTTTGCCTTTAACCTCTTCTTTATAGGTGTCATTCTTATACGACTTCCCTAAAAAATAAACGGAACCATCATCATCACTTACAGTGAAAGAGTTATATTCAAAATATTTATCTTTTTTATCATCAGTAAAAGTTTGATCATATACTTTTTCTAAACTTTTGTTGTAAACAATAACGCGATGAGTCTCTTTGTCGTCATCTTTTAAATCAAAGTTAAACGCAAAATAATTAGCGTTATTTGACATTCTAACCTCACCTGTAGGATCGTGATCTATTTTACCTAAGTTTGTAATAGGAATAAAGCCAATAGCAAAAAAGAAAGGTTTTTTAACATCTTTACGATCGATAGAAAATAATTTTTTGGAAGTAAATTTAAAATCGCTAAGGTTAGCGGTTAAAAGATTATAATCATTTGTTTTCTCATCTCTATTTCGGCGATACTCGATTAAGTGTATTTTCCCTTTTTCTACTAAAATGTTTTTGATGCTATTGTCATCAATCTCTATTTCTAGCTTATTTTTTAGATTTAAATTGCTGTTGTAATGCTCTAGATAGTAGCCTTTTGGCTGTTTCATAAGACCACCTTTAAAAACTTTTAGCATGACAAGTCCTCCACTGTCATCGTCTGTTGTATAGAGTATTTCTGAGTCTTTTTTACGATCTTTAGAAACTTCTCCATACTCAACATTTACGTTGCTCATCTGAGCAAAATTTGTGAATGGTAAAATAATTAAAAAGGTGAGAAGGGTAATTTTTAATTTCTTCATAATTTGAATTGGTATTTAGTTAAAGCTTTCAATATATCTATCTGTTCGGAAAATTAGCCTTTCTTTTTTCTAAAAAT
The DNA here is from genome assembly GCF_003233725.1 of Mesonia sp. K7. Classification (GTDB taxonomy): domain Bacteria; phylum Bacteroidota; class Bacteroidia; order Flavobacteriales; family Flavobacteriaceae; genus Mesonia. Next base: position 74,800 of record NZ_QKQV01000011.1, on the reverse strand, counting down.
GCGGATGTTCCTTCTTTAAAATCTTCGGTGCCAAAGCTTTTTCCGAAGTTTTCGATTTCCTTTTCAAAACCGTTAATACCATCTTCATCATTGGCGTTTATGGCTTCGATAGCAAAACCGATAGCTACAATCGAATTTTTAGCGATTTTATCGGCAAGTGAATTGGCAAGATCCAATAATTCTTCTGGAGAAGTTACGTGATTCACCAGTCCGTAACTATGAGCCGTTTTGGCATCAATCATTCCGGCAGTCATAATCATTTCCATCGCTCTTCCTTTGCCTATAAGCTGTGACAAACGTTGCGTCCCTCCATAACCCGGAATCACACCCAGTGAAGTTTCTGGTAAACCCATTTTGGCATTGTCACTGGCAATTCTAAAATGTGCTGCCATCGCCAATTCAAGTCCGCCACCAAGAGCAAAACCATTGATGGCTGCAATCACAGGCTTTTTGAAATTGGCAATTCTATCAAACACCATTTGTTGGCCTTGAGCTGCCAAACTCTGCCCTTCCTGAACATCAAAATCGGCAAATTCTGATATATCGGCTCCTGCAACAAACGCTTTTTCACCACTTCCGGTAAGAATCACAATTTTGATATTTTGGTCTGATTCTATTTCCGCGAAAGCTTGATTTATTTCACTTAAAGTGGATTTGTTTAACGCATTGAGTTTGGAAGGCCTGTTGATGGTTACAACAGCTTTAAAATCATTTTTTTCTACTAAAATATTTTCAAATTTCATAATCTATATTTTTGGAAATGTTACTTTAAAAATGGTCTCTTGATGCGGAATCGAAGTAAAACTTATTTGCCCATGGTAGGTCTCTACAATATTTTTAATAATGGCAAGGCCTAAGCCCATTCCGCTGGTTTTTGTGGTAAACTTAGGCTCAAAAATGTGCTCTTTATTATCTTCTTTAATGCCAACCCCGTTGTCTTTTACAGTAATGCAAACATTGTTTTCTTCGATAAAAACTTTAACCTCTAATTTTTTGTCTTCGATTTCCTCCAAGGCCTGCAAGCTGTTTTTAACCAAATTGGTCACGACACGTATCAATTGTGTGCGGTCGAAAATAGCTAAAATTTCTTCTTTTTCGGTTGAAAAACTAATGTTTTGGTCATTAAAAATATCCAAAGCGAGTTTTACAATCTTGGGTACATTTAAAGTTTCATTTTGTTGTGCCGGCATTTTGGCAAAATTAGAAAACGCCGAAGCTATCGAACTCATCGTGTCGATTTGTTGAATAAGCGTGTTGCTATAATCCCTGAGTTTTTCTTTGATTTGCGGATCGTTTTCATCAAAATTTCGTTCAAAACTTTGTACGGTAAGTCGCATTGGTGTGAGCGGATTTTTAATTTCATGAGCAACTTGTTTTGCCATTTCGCGCCAAGCTTGTTCCCGTTCGTTAGCTGCTAGTTTTACCGCACTTTCTTCCAATTCGTCAATCATTGAGTTGTAAGCTTTTATCAAAGATTTTATTTCTTCTGAAGCATTTTTAACCTCTATTTTTTTGTTTTTACGGTCTAATCGTGTTGCGTAGATTTTATCACTCACCGTTTTGAGTGACGAAGTGATGTAACTCGAAAGCAAATAAGCCAAGATAATCGCCACGGCAATTAAAACCAGGTAAACTTGCCCTAAAATCGTCAAAAAATGATTGAGCTGGTTACTGATAAAACCATCGTCCTCAATATCGGGCAAATTGAGAATTGCCAAGGGCTTAAAGTATTTATCGGTTACATAAGTATAAGAAGAATGATAGGTTTCGCCATTCTCTTTATAACTATGTATTATTCTCTTTGATTCAGAATTTTGAATCTTATCGAGTATTTCTTTCTCGAGATTGGCTTCACTGGTATCCCTAAAAAAACTTGCCTGAGTTGACTTTAGCACCTTCCCATCTAAATCATAAAAATTGATTTCTATTCCGTGAATATTTTTTAATTCGTAGATTTTTTCCTTAAAAATAAGCGGAATATTTTCGGTGGTCACCGGGTAAGTCGTGTTGTTGAAAATCTCGTAATTAACACTTGCCCGTATCGATGCTTCTTTCTGTTTGAGTTTATCCCGTTGGTAGGCTTCGGCTTCTTTTTTATATTGGTAAATCGTCACAAAAGCAATAAGTACAGAAGCTCCCAGCACCAAAAAAATCATGCTTAGAAAAATGCGTGTGCGTAAAGAGCGGACTAAAAACATTATTCCCAGTTTTTCTTATTTCTTATTCGCTTGTATATGTTGATGCCCAACATGAGTAAAATTCCTAAAACAAAAATTCCTAAAACCCCAAAAACCCAATTGATGGTACTTTTTAAAATCACCAAAAAAACAATGGAAAACAAAATAATGGTTGCTCCTTCATTGAATAATCGCATTTGGTTCGATTTCCACTTAAAAATATCTTGTTGCTGTTGTTTAAATATCAAGTGGCATTTGTAATGATACACAAAAAGTGCCAAAACAAACAGTAGTTTGATGTGCATCCAACCTTGTTTGAGCCAAAAAGGCTGTGCTATAAGCAACAAAACCGCAAAAAGTATCGCCAAAATCGCCGAAGGCCAAGTAATAATATACCAAAGTCGTTTGGCCATAAGTTTGAGTTGTTTGCTTAAAATTTCCTTTTCAGGGGAAGCTTTGCCTTGGGCTTCTATATGGTAAATAAACAACCTTGGAATATAAAACAAGCCCGCAAACCAAGTGATGACAAAAATAAGGTGTAAAGATTTTATGTAATTATAATATTCCGCCATAAGGCAATTTTATTCGAGTTTTTTCATCTCTAAATGTAAAAAAATTCCCGTAACTATCGTAGAAAGTAAATCGGCCAACGGAAAAGAAATCCAAACTCCAAACTCATCATAATAGTTTGGCAATATCAAAATCAAAGGAATAAAGAAAAAACCTTGTCGTGAAAGTGTTAGTAACAATGCCGGAATTGCTTTTCCTACAGCCTGATAATAAGCAGCTCCTATCAACTGAATGGCAATGATGGGCAAAGCAGCAAAAACCAAGCGCATCGCTGCTGGTGTTTTGGCTAAAATTTTAGGTTCTTGCGTAAAGACAGAAACAATTTCTTTTGGAAAAACCATGATTAAACCAAAAACAACGATAGCCAAAACGCCTGCATATAAAATCGCTTTTCTAATGGTTTCGCGTACACGCGTAAAATGCTGTGCTCCGTAATTATAACCAGCAATCGGTAAAAAACCTTGTGTGACTCCCAAAACTGGGAATAAAGCAAACATCAACATTCTAGCAATAATCGCATAGACCGTTACCGAAGTGACACCGCCCAATTTGTATAAAATATTGTTGAGTAGTAAATAGGTTACACTTACAACCGCTTGTCGCGAAAGCGTTACAAAGCCCAACGAACTTATTTCTTTAATAATGCTTCCATTGAGTTTTAGGTGGTTTAAACCCAGTTTCATCTCTGAATTTTTGGAAGCGAAAAACCAAAAGATATAAAGAAAACAAACTACATACGAACCAGTAGTTGCCCAAGCCGCTCCGGTAATTCCCATATCAAAAACTTTAATGAGCAAATAATCTCCCAAAATATTTCCTACCGAAGGAATAATCATCGCAATCATGGCAAACATAGGTTTTCCTTCGGCTCTAATGACTGTATTTCCCATCATGCTTAATGCCAAAATAGGAACGCCGTAAAGTACGATTCGGTAATAAATAGAAGCGGGTTCGTAAATTTCTCCTTTTCCGCCAAAAGCGGGAATCAAACCGGTCATGTACCATAACCCGAAAATCACAAAACCTACCGTCAATAAAATGGTAAGCATAATCTGATTTCCGAAAGTGTGAAGTGCTTTTTCTTTAAAATCCGCGCCAAGCGCCCTTGAAACTATAGATGAGCCTCCTATACCTATCGACATTCCGAGAGCGGCGATAAAAAACGAAACTGGTAAGACTACATTTATCGCAGCAATAGCAACAGGTCCAATCCAATTTCCAACAAAAATGGTATCTACTAAAATATTGAGCGACATTACCAAAATACCAATAGAAGCGGGAACCGATTGCTTTATCAATAATTTGCTGATGGGCTCGTGACCCAAAGCCTTTGAGCCTAGTCTAGCCATAAAAGTTCTTCTTGGGTTTCCAGTTTATTTGTTTGCCAATCTTTAACCCAATCCGAAAGTAGATTTGCCCAATCTTCTCGGTCATTTAGACACGGAATAACAGTAAATTCTTCCCCTCCGTTTTCTTCAAAAATCTCTTTGCCCTCCATCGCAATTTCCTCTAAGGTTTCTAAACAATCGGTGACAAAAGCTGGGGTCACGACCACCAATTTTTTTATTCCGCTTAAAGCAAATTTTTCGATGGTTCTATCGGTGTAAGGTTGCAACCAAGGGTCAAAACCTAACCTCGACTGAAAAGATGTAGAACACTTGTTGGCGTCTAAACCTAAAGTTTCTACTACATTTTTGGTGGTTTGGTAACATTGATGACGGTAGCAATATTGATGGGCTTTTGAATTTTCAAAACAACAGCTTTTATCAATCTTGCAATGGTTTTTGGTTATATCTCTTTTTTTGATATGCCTTTCAGGAACACCGTGATAGCTAAACAAAATATGATCGTAATCTAAATTTTGAATGCTTTCCTGTATGCTTTTTGAAAGTAGTTTGATGTAACTTTCTTTTCCGTAAAATGCAGGCAAGTAATCGATATGCAGTTGTGGGAAAAACTCATTTTTCACCCTTTCTGCTTCAGCGATTACCGTTTCTGTCGTTGCCATCGCATATTGCGGGTAAAGCGGCAGCAGTAAAATTTCGTTTACTTTTTGGTCAACCAATTTTTTGATACCTTCTTTAATGGACGGATTTCCGTAACGCATCGCCAATTCTACTGGCATATCGTTGATGTTCTGCTGTACTTTTTCTTGTAAATTTTCGGAAAGCACAATTAATGGCGAGCCATTTTCCCACCATATTTTTTGGTAAGCTTCCGCGGATTTTTTTGGACGGGTGTTCAAAATAATTCCTCTAACGATAAACGATCGCAACCAAAAAGGAACATCAATGACACGTTTATCCATCAAAAATTCGTCGAGATATACTTTTACGTCCTGTGATTTGGTACTTTTTGGAGATCCTAAATTGACTAATAATACGCCTTTCATCTATTTCTAAAAGCTATTTTTAAATTGATTGAATATATTTTTTAGGCGTTGTGCCAAATTTCTTTTTAAATGCTGCAATAAAATGACTCGAAGTGCTGTAACCCACTTTTAGACCCACTTCGTTCACATTGTGTTTTTTGCTTTCGAGCAATTGTCGGGCAAAATCCATTTTATAATCGAGTAAAAACCCATAAACCGTATCTCCATAAATCTCTTTAAAACCTTCTTTCAGCTTTTTTAGACTCAAGCCTATTTCTTCCGAAAGCTCTTGCAAAGTTGGTGGTTCTGCCATGCGTTGCAATACAATTTCCTTGGCTTTTCTGATGCGTCTTACATTATCTTCATCTACCAAAAATGGGCATTGCTCTACATCGGCTTCTTCGGGTCTGTTAAAACAAAGGGCGAGCAGTTCGTAAACTTTTCCCTTTAAGTATATTTTCTTGACCGAGTCGTGTAAATTAAAGTTTAACATCTGACTCAAATTTACCGCCATTGCAGGCGAAATAGAAAGTTCTTGATAGTATTTTTTATTTCTGTTTTCTTCGGTTAGAAAATCGATATAATTGGCTTCGTCTGAAAAAAGGGAATGCAATTTTTTGATGGAAATCAAAACCGTAATTAACCAAGAATTAGGGTATAATCTTACGTTAAGCGGTAAATCTTTCTCTGGGTTAAAAAGCAACAAGGCTTTTTCGTCTTGCAATGGCAAACTGTAATTTCCGTCATTATAAATAAACAATAAATTACCCTTTATACAGAAGTGAAATTGTATAAAATCACGCGTCGTTTCTTCTTTAAATATTTGATTTTCAGAAGTATTATTTTGAAAAGCAATAATGCTTAAGCCTTTCTCTAGCTCATGGGTTTGCAACGAACTTCCAGCGTTATTTTTTTCCATTGAAAAATATTTAATTTTGCTGTTCTTATTTAGAACGGTTCTAAAGAGATTTACTTTTAAGCCACTAAATTCAAGCAAAAGTAATGGTTTTTTATTAATTTAGAATGATTACAGCTAAAAATACTTCAAACGACAATAAAAGTACTTCTATCGTTGTTTTTGAAAAAACTTTGCGGTTAAATTTGCAACATACTAATTATAGAGATGCATCTTTCTTCGATGAAGAATTACAATATATCAAAACATCATACCTTTTATGTGATTGGGCTGAGCTACCAGAAAGCAGATGCCGTTATTAGAGGTCATTTTAGTTTAGACGAAAGCCAGAAAGAAAACCTCATCATAGAAGCAAAAAAACAAGGTTTGGAAGGCATGATGGTAACTTCTACGTGTAACCGAACCGAAGTTTACGGTTTTGCAGAACATCCTTTTCAACTCATCAAATTATTATGTCAGTTCTCTCAAGGCTCTTTAGAAGAGTTTGAAAAAGTGGCTTATGTCTATAAAAACCAACAAGCGATAGAGCATATTTTTAATGTTGGAACGGGCTTAGACAGTCAGATTTTAGGGGATTTTGAAATTATAAGTCAATTAAAAAAGGCCTTTTCTCGCTCAAAAAAGTTAGAAATGGTCAATCCGTTTATCGAAAGATTGTTGAACAGCGTCATACAAGCGAGCAAACGCATCAAAAACGAAACAGAAATTTCCTCAGGAGCAACATCGGTTTCTTTTGCTTCTGTACAATATATCTTAAACGAAGTGCAACATATATCTGAGAAAAACATTTTACTTTTCGGAACAGGAAAAATTGGTCGTAACACATGTGAAAATCTGGTAAAACATACCAAAAACGATCATATCACTTTAATTAACCGTACCAAAGACAAAGCCGAAAAAATAGCGGGTAAATTTAACCTCATCGTAAAAAGTCACTCCGATTTACAAGAAGAAATATCAAAAACGGATATTTTGATTGTTGCCACTGGCGCACAACAACCTACGGTTTCTAAAGAAATCATCTATACCAAAAAAGATTTACTGATTTTAGACTTATCTATTCCCAAAAACGTAAGCGAAAATGTTGAGGAATTAGCGAATGTAAAACTTGTTCATTTAGATCATTTATCACAAATCACTGATCAGACTTTAGAAAAGCGGAAAGATTATTTGCCACAAGCAAGACTTATCATAAGCGAAGTAATGCTAGAGTTCAATGCGTGGCTCGAAACCAGAAAGTTTGCTCCTACCATCAAGGCGTTAAAACAAAAATTGAGTCTTTTTAAAGACGAAGAACTAGATTTCCAACGTAAAAAAATACAAGATTTCAACAATCAACATGCAGAAATTATTGGCGATCGCATCATTCAGAAAATCATGAACCAATTTGCGAGTCACTTAAAAGAAAACAACGATACTTCAGAAGAAAGCTTAGCTTTGATTCAACGTGTTTTTCAACTCGAAAATTTATCCTAAGTAATGAGTAAGGTCATTAAAATTGGAACTCGCGAAAGTCAGTTAGCTCTTTGGCAAGCCAATTTAGTAAAAAGTAAATTAGAACTTTTAGGTTATCAGACCGATATTATTCCTATTACTTCTAAAGGTGATCAAGAATTAAACATTCCCTTATACGAAATGGGAATTACGGGCATTTTTACCAAAACACTTGACATTGCTTTGCTTAATGAAGAAATAGATATTGCCGTGCATTCGATGAAAGATGTGCCTACAAAATTGCCCAAAGGCGCACAGCAAGTTGCCGTTCTAGAGCGTGCCAACGTACACGATATTTTAGTATATAAAAACCTCGACTTTCTTGATAAACAAGGAACAATTGCCACAGGAAGCTTACGCAGAAAGGCACAATGGTTACACAAATATCCAGCACACAAAGTGGTAAATTTACGTGGCAATGTCAATACCAGACTTCAAAAACTGCATGATCATAATTGGGATGCTGCTATTTTCGCTTACGCAGGATTAGAACGTATCGATGTTTTACCAGAAAACTATCAAATTTTAGACTGGATGATTCCTGCTCCTGCACAAGGAGCAATTACCGTTCAAGCGCTCGAAAAAGATAGCTTTAGCATCGAAGCACTTTCAAAAATCAACCATCAAGAAAGTGAGATTTGCACTTTTGTTGAAAGACAGTTTTTAGCGACTCTGGAAGGTGGTTGTACAGCTCCAATCGGTGCTTACGCTAAATGTAAGAAAGATCAGGTTCATTTTTCTGGAGCCTTATTTAGCCTTGACGGAACACAAAAGTTAGAGCAAAATGTCTCTTTTTCAAAAGCGGAATACAAATCCAAAGGAAGTGAAATTGCTGCACAAATATTGTCACAAGGAGGTAAAAAACTGATGGAGGAAATTAAGAAAGCAACCGATGCTTACAACTAATGAAAACTTAATATGCTCCAAATTTTAAGTACTAAAATTTTAGATGAAAAATACACACAACCTATAAAAAACATAGGTTTTGAATGGGTTAGTTACGATGCCATCGAGATTTTACATCTTAAAAATGAAGTTATTCCTAAAGTCATCGAAAACGCCATCATCACTAGCAAAAATGCTTTTAAAGCGGTGAAGAACAAAACAAAAATTAATAATGCTTTTTGTGTGGGCGAACAAACCGCAAAACTACTTTTAGAAAACCAAATAAATGTGGTAGAAACAGCTCATTATGCGGAAGATTTAGCAAAAAAAATTATTCAAAACCACAACAGCAAGAGCTTTATTTTCCTTTCGGGAAATTTAAGACGAGACACCATTATTTACGTATTAGAAAAGGAAAATATCATGATAGAAGAATGTGTGGTTTACGAAACCCAGCTTGTCCCAAAAAAATTCGATCAATCTTTTGAAGCGGTGTTATTTTTTAGTCCGAGTGGCGTAAAAAGTTATTACCAAACCAATTCTTCCCATAACGAAATCGCTTTTTGCATCGGCTCAACAACGGCTAAAGAAGTAGAAAAATACAACCAAAATATACAAATTGCAGAACAACCCACCTATCAAAAATTGGTAGATAAGGTTATAAATTACTATAAAAAATGATAAAAAACGATTTATTTCTAAAAGCCTTAAAAGGCGAAACTGTCGAAAGACCACCCGTTTGGATGATGCGTCAAGCAGGAAGATATTTACCAGATTTCATGAAATTGAAAGAAAAGTACGATTTCTTTACGCGATGCAGAACCCCAGAATTGGCAACCGAAATCACTGTAATGCCAATTGAACAAGTTGGCACCGATGCTGCGATTTTATTTAGCGATATTTTGGTAGTTCCTCAGGCAATGCAAATAGACGTACAAATGAAACCTGGTCTTGGGCCTTGGATTCCAAATCCTATTCGCTCTCAAAAGGAGTTAGACCAGGTTATTGTTCCTGATGTAAACGAAGAGTTGGGTTATGTTTACGATGCCATTAAAATGACGAAACAAGCATTAAACGATGAAATTCCGCTTATTGGATTTGCTGGCTCTCCTTGGACGATTTTATGTTATGTCGTACAAGGGCAAGGTTCAAAAAATTTTGACAAAGCTAAAGAGTTATGCTTTACACAGCCTCAAATTGCTCATAGCTTACTACAAAAAATAACGGATACGACAATTGCGTACCTCAAAGGAAAAGTAAAAGCCGGTGTTGATGCAATACAACTTTTTGACTCGTGGGGCGGTATGCTTTCGCCAACCGATTACCAAAAGTTTTCATGGCAGTATATGCAGCAAATTATCGATGCTCTAAAGAATGATATTCCTGTAATTGCTTTTGGCAAAGGTTGCTGGTTTGCTTTACGCGAAATGAGTCAATCAGGAGCTTCAGCTCTTGGTGTAGATTGGACGTGTTCAGCGCAAAATGCCCGTTATCTTTCGGGCGGAAACATCACTTTACAAGGTAATTTTGATCCGTCACGTTTGTTTTCACCACCAAAAGACATCAAAAAAATGGTACATCAGATGATTGATGAATTTGGTAAAGACAAGTACATTGTAAATCTGGGACACGGTATTTTACCAAACATTCCTGTAGAAAATGCCAAAGCCTTTGTAGATGCGGTAAAAGAATATTAAATGAACCTTATTAGACGCTTAAAAAATCTGAGTTTATCACAAATTTTTAAAGCCATAGGGTTGTTTTTACCTCAACCGATTTATTTCATAATCTTTTTAAAAGCTACCAAAAAAACACTTGAAATTTGCAACGCTATTTACCCTGAAAAACATCAAAAAAATACTTTTGAAAATGCTTTTAGGCACGCCTTATGGAATTTTATTTTAGCAAAACAGCTGTTTGAATCGAATAAAAATGAAGAGAAATCAATGAAGTGGGCGAAAAAAATTACCGATTTGCACGAACAGATTTACAAAAACAATCCGCTACATCAAGCGATGGATTTACACAATAACAATTACGGCATTCAATTATTTAAAGAAAAGTCTCAATTTTCTATTGATAAAGCCATAGAATACATTAAAAACCAACGCAAAAATGCTATTTTTACACAAAATCTTACAGAAATAAAACAAGCTAAAAACCAATTGGTTTATACCAGCTTAGAGTAGTGTATAAGCTTTAAGTACCTGCAAAGTAAAATCACAACTATGGCAAAGCAAAAAATATTATCTCCATTTCAAAAATTCGTAAAAATTGAAAGTTTAAGTGGTTTGTTATTGGTTATTGCCACACTTTTAGCACTTATTTGGTCAAATTCCCCATTTGCCGATAGCTACGCAACGCTTTGGGATTATAAGGTTGGTTTTTCTACAGAAGGATTTGAACTCAACAAACCTTTGATTTTATGGGTTAATGATGGGTTAATGGCCATATTTTTCTTTTTGATTGGTCTTGAAATAAAACGCGAATTTCTTATTGGCGAACTTAATTCTCCCAAAAAAATAGGATTCCCGCTTGTTGGTGCTTTTGGCGGAATGGCAATTCCAGTGTTATGTTTCTTTCTATTAAACAACAACCCTGAAACGCTAAAAGGATGGGGCATTCCAATGGCTACTGATATTGCATTTTCTCTTGCCATACTTACCGCGTTAGGAAGTCGTATTCCTTTAAGCTTAAAAGTGTTTTTAACGGCATTTGCCATTGTAGATGACTTAGGTGCTGTTTTGGTAATTGCTATTTTTTACAGCGGAGCCATAAAAATATACTTGCTTGGTATAGCCTTGGCTTTACTTGCCTTTTTATACCTGTTGTCTTATAGAGGTTATTACTCAAAATTTTTAACCATTTGTTTAGGAGTTGTCGTTTGGATACTCTTTTTAAAAGCTGGGATACACCCAACATTAGCAGGAGTTTTATTGGCATTTTCTGTTCCTATTAAACAAAAAGTAGATACTTCAGAATTTATAGAAAGTCTTGTACGTATCACCGATAGCATAAAGCAAGCTTCGATACTTAAGAAGCCGATTTTATCGAAAGAACAAATTCAACAAATAGATGATTTAGAAGATTGGACATACAAATACCAATCGCCTTTACAACGTATGGAACACAACCTGCACGATTGGGTGGCTTACTTAATTATTCCTGTCTTTGCGTTTGCCAATGCAGGTGTTGTCATTAATAATTTAGAGTCACTAGAACTTAACTTAGTAACCACTATTGTTATCAGCTTGATTTTAGGTAAAAGCATTGGTATTACAGCGTTGGTTTTATTAGCCAATAAAGTGAAGCTTATCAGTATTCCATCAGATATTTCTACGTGGAATATCATAGGCGTTTCCTTTTTGGCAGGTATCGGATTTACAATGTCTATCTTTATCGGCGGCTTAGCGTTTGCTGAAGAACTCGCTTATATCGATTCTGCCAAAATAGGTATTTTATTAGGATCATTAATCTCAGCAATCATAGGATTTATTATTTTAAAATTTAAAAAGTAATTGTGAAAGACACCTTCTATCAATACATACAAAACCTGCAAGATGAAATTACCGCAACCATAGAAAAAACAGATGGTAAAGCAAAATTTCGGGAAGATTTATGGAAACGAAAAGAAGGCGGTGGTGGCAGAACTAGAATTATTGAAAAAGGAAATGTCTTCGAAAAAGGCGGCGTAAATATTTCTGCTGTTCACGGTGCTCTCCCCAAAACGATGCAACAATACTTTAATGTTGAAGAAGCCGATTTTTTTGCCTGTGGCCTGAGTTTAGTGCTTCATCCCAAAAACCCTTTTGTACCAACCGTACACGCCAACTGGCGATATTTTGAAATGTACGATAAAAACGGTAAAATAGTTGATAGTTGGTTTGGTGGCGGTCAAGATTTAACGCCATATTATCTGTTTGAAGAAGATGCTACACACTTCCACCGCATTTGTAAAACGGTTTGTGACAAGCACGACAAAAGTTTCTACGAAAAGTATAAACAAGCTTGTGACAATTATTTTTGGAACGCGCATCGCGACGAAGCACGAGGCATTGGCGGATTGTTTTTTGATTATTGCAAAGCCACTGAAGAAAAGCAAATGACAGATTGGTATGCTTTTGTCACCGAAGTAGGAAATCATTTTTTAGACGCTTATCTCCCAATTGTTGAGAAAAGAAAAAATCTTCCTTACGGTGAAAAAGAGCGTAACTGGCAAGAAATACGTCGCGGAAGGTATGTAGAATTTAACTTAGTGCACGATAAAGGCACTTTGTTTGGCTTAAAAACAAACGGACGCATAGAAAGTATCCTGATGAGTTTACCTCCACAAGTGCAATGGGTTTATAATTTTGAACCCGAAAAAAATAGCAGAGAAGAAGCATTGATTAACGTTTTAAAAAATCCTAAAGAATGGGTTGTTTAACTCTAAGCCATTCCCAATAAAAACATTAGACTTATAATATTCAAAATATGTATCCATTACAACGAAATAGAAGGCTTAAAACCAACGAAGCCATAAGAAGTTTAGTAAGAGAAACAACCATTACTCCCAACGATTTTATCGTACCAATGTTTGTAGTAGAAGGCAAAAATGTAAAAGAAGAAATCGCATCGATGCCCAATTATTTTCGTTATAGCTTAGACTATCTAGAAAAGGAAGTAAAAACGCTCTACAAACTAGGACTAAAAGCTATTTTGCTCTTTGTAAAAGTGCCTGAAAATTTAAAAGACAATTCAGGAAGCGAAGCCCTTAACCCTGATGGCTTGATGCAGCGTGCCATTAAAACCGTAAAAAATGCTTGCCCAGAAATGCTGGTAATGACCGATGTTGCTTTAGATCCATATTCTTCTTACGGACACGATGGTATTGTTTATGAAGGACGCATTTTGAACGATGAAACTAATGCTGTTTTAGCAGAAATGAGCTTGTCGCACGCTCAATCAGGAGCCGATTTTGTAGCGCCAAGTGATATGATGGATGGCAGAATTTTTGAAATCCGTTCACTACTCGAAGATGAAGGGTTTCACAACACTGGCATTATGAGCTATTCGGCAAAGTATGCATCGGCATTTTATGGCCCTTTTAGAGATGCATTAGATTCTGCTCCAAAAGACATTCAGGATATCCCAAAAGACAAAAAAACCTATCAAATAGATCCGGCAAATCGTACAGATGCTATCAAAAAAACCTTGCTGGATATCGAAGAAGGTGCCGATATTGTAATGGTAAAGCCAGGGTTGTGTTATTTGGATATTGTAAGAGAGTTAAAAGACCGCGTAACGACTCCTATTGCTGTGTATCAAGTTTCTGGAGAGTACGCTATGCTCAAGGCAGCAGCAGAAAAAGGATGGCTCGATCACGATAACGTTATGCTCGAACAAACCTTAGCCATAAAAAGAGCTGGTGCAAACCTAATAGCAAGTTACTTTGCAAAAGATGTTGTTAAGCTGTTGTAACTAACAATTTTTGTTAGAATTTGTATAAAATTGATATAAAGCGATAAAACCTTTGTATTTTTAACAAAATTAAAAACTAAAAAAGAGAATGACCTTACTTATTCTTTACGCCATTATATCTATTTTCTTTTCGTTTTTATGTTCTATTTTAGAAGCTGCTCTGTTAAGTTTTACACCTACTTTTCTCAAAGTTAAAACTAAAGAAGGGAAAGCTTACGCGAAAGTACTTACAGAATATAAAAAAAACATCGATGTTCCGTTAACCGCTATTTTAACTTTAAATACCATTGCACATACCGTTGGAGCAATTTTAGTAGGTAATCAAGCTGCAAAACTCGCTATCGAAAGCGGGTATGAGTATTCTATAATGGGCATAAATTTTGTCGGAATCATTTCTACAATTATGACCATTTTAATTTTGGTGCTTTCAGAGATTATTCCGAAAACTATTGGAGCAAGTTACTGGAAATCACTTGGTAGTTTTACAGCAACTCTGCTTAAAATCATTATTTTTCCTCTAAAATACACAGGGGTTTTATGGATTTTATTACTCACGACTAAACTTATCGGTAAGTCGGCTCATGCAACAGCCATGAGTAGGGAAGAGTTTATCGCCATAACCGATGCTGCAGAAAAAGAAGGTGTTTTTGCCGATAATGAGTCTACTTTTATTCGAAATTTGCTCATTTTTAAATCAATTACGGCCAAAGACGTGATGACTCCGTTTTCGGTTGCCGTTATCGAAGACCAAAACACTACCATCGAAAGTTTTATCGAAGCCAATAAAAACCTTAAGTTTTCGCGCATTCCTATCTATCAAGGAAAACCCAATAATATTACGGGCTTTGTGTTAAAAGACGATATTCTTGAACACATGATCGATGAAAAGGGTAGCGACAGTCTGGTTTCGCTAAAACGTGAAGTCTTGATGGCAAATTCTGACACACCAATTCCAGAATTGTTTGAGCTTTTTGTAGAAAAAAGAGCTCACGTTGCAATGGTCAACGACGAGTTCGGAAACACCATTGGTCTCATTACGATGGAAGACATTATCGAAACTCTTCTCGGTATGGAAATTATGGATGAAAGCGACAGCATTGAAGATATGCAATTGCTCGCTCGCAAAAACTGGGAGCGAAGAGCCAAAAGACTTGGCTTAATTGGTTTGGCCAATAAAGATGAGGAAAACCAGGAATAGCAAAACCTATTAGAAAGCGAAAAAATAGACTTCAAGAAACTCATAAGTAAATAAATTTGTACTTTTAGAGTAGCTTATCGCTTACCATGCTACAAAAACTCAACATCGAAAACATTCTTTTTCTCGACATCGAGACAGTTCCGATGCATCGAAGTTTTGATGATTTATCTGAAAAAGAGAAACAACTTTGGGACCACAAAACACGTTATCGAAGAACAGAAAGTGAAACTCCGGAAGACTTTTACCCAAACGCTGGAATTTGGGCAGAATTTGGGAAAATTGTTTGTATTTCCGTTGGTTTTTTTAAAAAGGTAGTTGATAAACAAACCTTTAGAATCACCTCTTTTTCTGGAGATGAAGTCGAGCTTTTAAATAGTTTTAAAGACCTTATCGACAATTATTTTAACGGTGCTCAACACTTACTTTGTGCACATAACGGCAAAGAGTTTGATTTTCCTTATATCGCCAGAAGAATGTTGATACACAATATTTCTCTACCTGAAAAACTCAATCTATTCGGAAAAAAACCTTGGGAAATTAGCCATCTCGACACCTTAGATTTATGGAAATTTGGCGATTACAAACACTATACTTCTTTAGAATTACTGACGCATATTCTCGACATTCCTTCCCCAAAAACCGATATTTCAGGAAGTGATGTAGGTCGTGTTTTTTACGAAGAAGAAGATTTGCAACGTATTGTTACCTATTGCGAAAATGATGTCGTAGCTATAGCTCAGATTATTCTTAAACTAAGACAACAAAACTTATTAAAAGAAAATGATATTGTTAGGATATAAAAAAAGCTCGGTTCTCACCGAGCTTTACCCATATGAAAAAAAGATGTTTACGCTTAAGTTCTTAAATCAGCTGTAAACACCGCCCGAAAGCCAATGTTAGATGTAAACAATTATGCTTACATAACGAAGAAACAAATTTAAGCAATACAATCCAAATAATATTAGAACTTTTTTAGGTAAATAATTATGGTTTGAATAACAAAAAATGATAAAAACTAAAAATATCATAAAAATAAATCATCTCTCTATTGCTTTTCCTGAAGGGAAGTTGACCAGAGAAGTTTTAAAAAATATAACTTTTGAGATTTATCCTAATGAAATCTTAGGTGTTGTTGGTGAATCGGGTTCTGGAAAATCGCTCACTTCGCTTTCTATTCTTCAGCTTTTACCAAAAAATGCAATCATAAATTCTGGTGAAATCATTTTTGAAAATCAAGACTTACTTCAGCTCCCTTCCAAGGAAATGCATCCCATACGCGGAAATGAAATATCAATGATTTTTCAAGAACCTATGAGTTCGCTCAACCCATCGATGACTTGCGGAAAACAAGTAGATGAGATTATAATCAGACACCTCAACAAAACCAAAAAAGAAGCCAAGGCAAAAACCATCGAGCTTTTTAAACAAGTAAAATTACCTCGACCCGAACATATTTATGAGTCTTATCCGCACCAAATAAGTGGAGGGCAGAAACAGCGCGTAATGATTGCCATGGCAATTGCCTGTGAACCCAAATTACTCATTGCCGACGAACCTACCACAGCTTTGGATGTAACCGTACAAAATGAGATTATTTTGTTACTGAAAGAGTTGCAAACCAAAAATAAAATGAGTATCTTATTCATTACCCATGATTTATCTTTGGTTTCTGAAATTGCAGATAGAATTATGGTGATGCATCAAGGTAAAATTGTAGAAATAAACACAACAAAAGAACTTTTTGAACATCCAAAAGAAAAGTACACGCAAGCTTTGTTGGCTTCAAAACCAACCACCAAAGAGCGTTTAAAAAAACTGCCAACCGTTAAAGATTTTTTAGGAGAGAGAAAAAAATTTGAGATCGAAACACAACAAGAACGAGCCAAAAGACATCAAAAAATATATAGTCAACCTCCATTGTTGGAAGTAGAAAACGTAGAAAAAATTTACTTTAACAATACAGGCTTATTTCAGAAAAAAGAAAGCTTTAAAGCGGTAAATGCAGTAAGTTTTAAGATTTATGAAGGTGAAACACTCGGTTTGGTGGGCGAATCGGGTTGTGGGAAATCTACATTAAGTGAAGTGATTTTAAAACTGACACCTCTCAATGGCGGAAAAATAAAATACCGAGGAGAAGATATTACAAAACTAGACTCTAAAAGTTTACGAGCGTTGCGGAAAGAAATCCAATTGATTTTTCAAGATCCATTTGCTTCTTTAAACCCTAGAATTTCTGTAGGAAATGCAATTATGGAACCCATGAAAGTTCACAATATTTATCCGACAAAAAAAGAAAGGGAACAAAAAGCTTTAGAACTTTTAAAAGAAGTTGGACTTGAAGAAGAGCATTTTTACCGTTATCCGCATGAGTTTAGTGGCGGGCAACGCCAACGTATTGGCATTGCAAGGACAATTGCAGTAAACCCCAAACTCATTATTTGTGACGAATCGGTTTCTGCCTTGGATATTTCTGTACAAGCTCAAGTGCTCAATTTACTCAACCGACTTAAAGTAAACTATGGTTTCACCTATATTTTTATTTCGCATGATTTGGCTGTCGTAAAATATATGGCAGATCAACTTCTGGTTATGCACCAAGGTGAAATTGTAGAACGAGGTGACGCTGACAAAATGTACGACAATCCAGAAAAAGCATATACACAAAAACTTATCGAAGCAATCCCGAAAGGAATATAATTTATGAAAGAAAAAATCACGCTAGAAAAAGTAATCTCAAACGCACCAGATCTAATTCTTTATGCCGCACCTATTTTAATTGCTTTAGCTTTAGCAGAATTTTACTTTAGTTGGAAAAACAAAAAAGAGCTTTACGAAAAGAAAGATTTTCTAGCATCGCTAACCATTGGATTAGTCTATATACTGCAAAGTTTATTTACAAAATCCTTAATGTTTGGATTGGTTTTATGGGCGTATAATTCAATTTCTTGGAGTATTCCTGTAAATTGGCTCACTTCTATTGCCTGTTTCTTTGTCTTGGATTTTTGCCGTTATTGGGCGCATCGTTTGGGTCACGAAACCAATCTGTTTTGGGCTACCCATGTGACACATCACAATTCAGAAAAATATAACCTCTCGACATCTTTTCGGCTTTCATGGACACAACAAATTAAGGTGGTTTTCTTTATCCCGGTAAGTTTGATGGGGTTTCACCCATTGGTTTTTTTAATATGCCACCAAATTGCAGTTTTATACCAGTTTTGGATACATACTGAATTGATAAGAACTTTACCCAAATGGATACGCTTCTTTTTTGTAACGCCTTCCCACCATCGTGTGCACCATGGAAAAAATGCACATTACCTTGATAAAAATTATGGTTCTACTTTTATAATTTGGGATCGCATTTTCGGCACTTTTCAGAAAGAAGATGAACAAGCCATTTACGGAATCATAGAACAGCCCAAACATTACAACCCTATAAAACTGGTTTTTCACGTATGGGCAGACATCTTTCGCAACATGAAAGAAGCCGACAATGTAAAAGAGGCTGTCGCTATTTTATTTGCTTCGCCTGATAACTTGGAAAAAAGTAAGAAGGAAATAGAATAGAATGATTTCCTTTACGCTTTAAGCAAATGGATTATAAAACCATTTCTGGAATATCGCCTTCAACAATTAATTCGCCTTCGGTCGCTTGCTGAATTTCTTCTACGCTTACGCCTGGAGCTCTTTCCAGTAATTTAAATTTGCCATCAACCACCTCAAGTACTGCCAAATTAGTAACGATTTTAGTGACGCATGCTACCCCAGTTAGCGGTAAACTGCATTTTTTAAGCAATTTTGACTCGCCTGCCTTATTAGTGTGCATCATGGCCACAATGATATTTTCCGCAGAAGCTACCAAATCCATTGCTCCGCCCATTCCTTTGACCATTTTTCCTGGGATCTTCCAGTTGGCAATATCTCCATTCTGAGCTACTTCCATCGCACCAAGAATGGTCAAATCGACATGTTGCCCTCTAATCATCCCAAAGCTGGTTGCTGAGTCAAAAAAACTAGCTCCTTTCATTGCGGTAATGGTTTGTTTTCCCGCGTTGATCAAATCGGCGTCTTCTTCACCTTCAAAAGGGAAAGGTCCCATTCCGAGAATTCCGTTTTCGCTCTGAAATTCTACTTGTATATCGTCACGTACAAAATTGGCCACCAAAGTAGGAATTCCAATCCCAAGATTGACATAATATCCGTCTTTTACTTCTTTGGCGATACGTTGTGCTATTCCGTTTTTATCTAAAGCCATAGTTTATTTTTTTGGTCGAACTGTTCTCTGCTCTATTCTTTTTTCATAATCTTTTCCCTGGAAGATGCGCTGCACAAAAATTCCGGGTATATGCACTTGATTGGGGTCTAATTCTCCTGCTGGAACCAACTCTTCAACTTCAGCTACAGTAATTTTTGCTGATCCGCACATACAAGGATTAAAATTACGTGCCGTTCCTTTAAAAATAAGGTTTCCTGCCTCGTCACCTTTCCAGGCTTTTACGAAAGAAAAATCAGCTTTAAAAGCTTTTTCCAATACATACATTTTACCATCAAATTCTCGTGTTTCTTTACCTTCGGCTACTTCGGTACCAAAACCAGCTGGCGTATAAATCGCTGGGTAGCCTTGTTGTGCCGCTTGGCATTTTGCCGCTAAAGTTCCTTGAGGTGTTAGTTCTACTTCCAGCTCACCGCTAAGCATTTGTCTTTCGAATTCTGCATTTTCACCCACATAAGACGAAATCATTTTTTTGATTTGTTTCTTATGCAATAATAGTCCCAATCCGAAATCATCGACACCGGCATTGTTAGAAATACAAGTAATATCTTTGATATTTTTCTTGACCAGTTCCGAAATGGCATTTTCGGGAATTCCGCAAAGTCCAAATCCGCCAAGCATAAAAGTCATTCCGTCTTCAACACCTTGCAGAGCTTCTGCTACATCATTTACTTTTTTATTAATCATTTTTAGTTGATTTTATAATTCTATTTCTTCTGAAATTTGACTGTCTTCTCCGCCTTCGCCTTCGGTAGCTTCATACTCCTCACAATTTACAATGATGCTGAGTTCTTCTGGTCTTTCAAAATTTTCTTTTGAAACATCTAAGTCACCATCGGCATAGACTTTTTTCATGTAAGTTCCCCAAATAGGCAAAGCCATCGTGGCTCCTTGACCGTAAGTGATCCCTGGAAAATGAACCGACCTATCTTCTGCACCAACCCAAACTCCAGTGGTCAAATTAGGTACAATTCCCATAAACCAACCGTCACTTTGATTTTGAGTGGTTCCGGTTTTTCCGGCAATTGCATTGGTAAAACCGTAAGGATGGCCCGTAACTAAATTTTTATAGTATCCTGGTGACCAAGTGGTTTTTAGACGTTGTCCTGAACCACTTTGAGTAACCCCTTCCATTAAACTAATGGTAACATAGGCTGTCTCCTCACTAATTACATCTTTGCTCTCTGGAACATTTTGATACAACAACGTTCCGTTTTTGTCTTCAATACGGGTAACAATCACTGGTTTTACATATACTCCTTTATTGGCAAAGGTACTGTATGCAGAAACCATGTCGTATACACTAATATCTACTGAACCCAAAGCAATGGCAGCAACAGGGTCTATATTTTCGGTGTCAACATGCAATTTTTCTAGTAAGTCTATTACCGGCTTTGGGCCTGTTTTATCAATTAATCTTGAAGTTACTGTATTGTATGAATTGGCCAAGGCGTGTTTTAAAGTCACCATTCCGCCGTATTGACCTCCAGAATTTTTAGGAGTCCAGTCATTGGTCACCCCATGTTTACCTGCAGGAATCGTATGCGGTGTATTTGATAATTTATAGCAAGGTGATAAATGCAACTGATCAATCGCGGTAGCATAAACAAAAGGCTTAAATGTCGAACCAACTTGACGTTTGGCCTGTTGTACATGTTCGTATTTAAAGTATTTAAAGTCAATTCCTCCAACCCAAGCTTTTATCTCACCTGTTTGTGGTACCATAGACATCATTCCAGTATTTAAAAAAGACTTGTAATAATAGATAGAATCTCTTGGTGTCATGATTGTATCTTTATAACGTTCTTTGTTTTCCCAAGTAAAAACAGACATCTCGGTTTTTTTATCAAAAGAAGCTAAAATCTTTTCTTCATCAATTCCTTTAGCCTTCATTTTTCGATACCTATCACTATTTTTAATAGCTCGGTTGATGATTCTATCGATCTCCTCTTGTGATATTTTTCTAAAAGGAGCCGTTTTATTTTTCTTATTTTGTTTATCAAAAGCGGCTTGCAGGTTTTTCATATGTGCTTCTACCGCTTCCTCAGCATATTGTTGCATTTTAGAATCGATAGTGGTGTAAACTTTTAAACCGTCACGGTAAATGTTATACTCTTCTCCGTCTTCTTTCGGGTTTTCTTTTGCCCAATCTTTTAAAAATCCTTGCAAATAAGCTCTAAAATAAGTGGCAATGCCCGATTGATGACTCTCAGGATGGTAATCTATCTTTAAGGGCAAGGCTTGAAGTGAATCTTTTTCTGCTTCAGTGATAAAATCTGCCTTTTCCATTTGCGTTAAGACAAGGTTTCTTCTGTTGGTAACTCCTTCTGGGTTTCTTCTAGGGTTATACAAAGATGAGTTCTTAAACATTCCAGCTAAAACAGCGGCTTCTTCTATTTTTAGTTCTTTTGGTTCTTTACCGAAATAAATTCTAGACGCCGATCTTACCCCTACCGCATTGTTATTAAAATCATAGATGTTGAAATACATCACCAGTATTTCATTCTTTGTGTATTGGCGTTCTAATCGTGTGGCAATGACCCATTCTTTCATTTTTTGAATCACCCTTTGTAGAATGTTTTTTGAACCCTCGCCATGAAATAATTGTTTTGCAAGTTGTTGAGAAAGTGTACTTGCGCCACCTTTTGTGCCCATAAAAGCAACGGCACGAATGGTTCCACGGGCATCTACTCCTGAATGCTTATAATACCTCACATCTTCTACCGCTACTAAAGCATCAACCAAATGTTGTGGTAAATCTTCAAATCTTACAGGAGTTCTATTTTCGTTGTAATATTTTCCTAAGGTCTCTCCGTCTGAAGAAATCACTTCTGTAGCGAGATTGGTTTCTGGGTTTTCCAACTCTTCAAAGGTTGGCATTTCGCCAAATGCGCCCCAACCAGCCAGCAAAAACATGAAGACGATAAGTAACAATCCGATTCCGAAAATCTTCCAAAACCAAAGAATATACTTCCTATTTGAAGTTTCTGATGTGTTTTTTTTGTTTTGTGTTTTAGCCATATTGTTATGGATTTACTTTTTCTATTCTAAAACCTATTTCTTGTATTCCGTTAAGGGTATTTAGCCCGTCTATAGCTCCGTTTTCGCGAACAGCTTGCTTAAGTTCTAGCACATAATCGCCCTCTTCTGTAAATTGAACGTTTTCTTTATACCACAGTTTATTCTCTATTACACCACCAAATTCTTTTCCTATAAAACTTCCGTCTGAATTTGCCATCTCATATTCTAAGGTATCGGTCACCACTTTTCCGTTGGGAAAATTGATGCTCGAAATAAGGTATATATTACTAAACTCATAATCGGTCGTATTTCTTATATTCAGAAAGAGATTATATTTAGAGATACTGTCAACTTCGTTAATTTTAAAACTAACAATCGAGTCTTTATGCCACTGTTTGTTGGGCATCACCTTATACTGATCTTGTACTTGGTTGTTGCTACAACTGCAAAATATAAGTCCCAAAATAGAAAAAATGAAGAGTTTTTGTTTCATTTCTTTCAAAAAATTAATTGTTTTTGGTTGGCTTTTGTGATTTTGACTGTGGTTTGTTATTTCTATGTTTTTTATTTCTACGCTTATTTTTTCTGCGCTTTTTACTTTTCGGTTGGTCAAATCGGGTTAAGCTATCTTGACCGACAACATCACTAAAATTGTTTTTATTGCTGGTGTTGATATCCTCAAAAACAAATTCTTCCAAACTCGCTACGGTATTGTTTTTTTCGGATTCTTTAATGATGTCTTTTACCTGCTCGGTGGTAAGCTGGTGCCAATTCATCCATTCGCCTTCATAAGCATACCACATCAACCCTTTAAAAATATCTATTTTCTGACAAACGGCTGTTCCTTTTTTGGTTTTTAGCTTTACATCTTGCTTCGGAAAATCTTTTAAGGCGTCTAAATAGGAATCTAACTCATAATTGAGACAACACTTGAGTTTACCACATTGTCCCGCTAGTTTTTGAGGATTGAGCGACAATTGCTGATACCTTGCTGCCGATGTAGAAACCGATCTAAAATCGGTAAGCCAAGTCGAGCAGCACAATTCTCTACCACAAGAACCAATTCCGCCTAAGCGAGCTGCCTCTTGCCTAAAACCAACTTGTTTCATCTCGATACGTACCTTAAACTCTTGTGCATATTCTTTGATGAGTTGTCTAAAATCTACTCGTTCTTCTGCGGTGTAATAAAAAGTAGCTTTCGAGCCATCGCCTTGATATTCGATATCACTTATTTTCATTTGCAATTGAAGTCTAATCGCAATTTGTCTGGCTCTTACTTTTACTTTTTCTTCTTTGTCTCTTACTTCTTGCCAAACGTCTATATCTCGTTGTGAAGCTTTGCGGTAAATTTTGTAGATCTCGTTAGATTTTTCACTAATTTTTTTCTTCTTTAGCTGAACTCTAACCAGTTCTCCTGTAAGGGTTATCACACCAACATCGTGACCAGGTGAAGCCTCGACAGCAACAATGTCTCCTATACTAAGTGATAAATTTTCTGTATTTCTGTAATAGTGTTTTCTTCCGTTTTTAAAACGGACTTCTACTATTTTATATTCTTCTTGCTCCTGCGGAAGCTCCATATTAGAGAGCCAATTAAAAACTGTAAGTTTATTACAACTATCTGTTCCGCAAGTGCCGTTATTTTTACATCCTTTCGGCTGACCGTCTTTGCCGGTCGAGCAACTTGCACACGCCATAATTTTATATATTGAAATATGTCAGTTTACTTTTAAAACTGCATATTGATGATAATTATTTTATTTTAGGGTAAATATACCAATATTTTAAACGCTACTTATAAAATTTCACTTAAAGTGGATTTTTTCGCAGAGCAAATCATGAGAATTATTGCTTTGAAGTGAGATTTATCAATCTGAAGTTATTTTAGGTTCTCATCCTGATTTGTAAATTATAAAAAATAGAATTCTACATAAAGCTTTGGCTGTCACCATGCACGTACGTAATGATGAAAAAGAAAAATTACATTAGTGACCAAAACTGCCACAATAAGAGTAAACTTGCAAGACAGATGAGAATTGAAACTATAATTTTATTTGAAGAATTTAAGCTTTTAACAAATAAAATTATTGAAACCAAAAGCAATAATATGTTCATCCATGCATTTGCTAAAAAAGCTGGAATAACGTCTGCGTAAGCATTTTTTGCAACAGTAAATGAATCACTGCTGTTAAAAGTTTTAATCCAAAAAAGCATGAGAGCTAACGGAATTGTAAATAGGATAATTCCTGAAATAAGCTTGTAATTTATTTTACTTAGACTCATCCTATTTAATTGTAAATCAATGTGTTGTTAAACATAAAAAAGAAAACCTCAATCACAAAAAAGTTATTGAGGCTTGTTTTTGCTTTCGCGAAAGCTTATGAACTAACTACACTCACGCCTTTTTTATAAGTGAGCACTTCCGACCTTCCTTTTTTAAAGATTTTGTTGCTGTTGTGTTTGCCTTTACGCAATGCTTTTTGTTCTTCGTAAGGTAAAGCATTCACTTCTTTACACTCATCAGAACAGCAATTATCCATTTTTTGAGCACATTTTTCACATTGTATAAACAGCAAATGGCAAGCTTCGTTCTCACAATTTACATGGGTATCACAAGCTTCGCCACATTGGTGACATTGTGCAATCACATCTTCAGAGATTCGTTCTGAACGGCGATGGTCAAACACAAAGTTTTTACCTATAAATCTATTTTCTATACCTTGGTTTTTTACTTGTCTGGCATATTCTATAATTCCGCCCTCAAGCTGATATACATTTTTAAAACCTTTGTGCTTGTAGTAAGCACTGGCTTTTTCACAACGAATTCCACCCGTACAATACATGACCAGGTTTTTATCTTCTTTATGTTCTTTTAAGTCTTGTTCAATAATATCTAGAGAATCTCTAAACGTATCTACATCTGGTGTCACCGCTCCTTTAAAATGACCTATTTCGCTTTCGTAATGGTTACGCATATCAACGATTACGGTATTTGGGTCTTCCGACAATTCATTAAAACGTTGTGCGTCTACGTGAACCCCTATATTTCTAACATCAAAAGTTTCGTCATTCAAACCATCGGCAACGATTTTTTCCCTTACTTTTACTTTTAACTTTAAGAAAGATTTGGTGTCGTGCTCGATAGCAATATTTAGGCGAACGCCTTCCAAGAAATAAATTCCGTCAAGGAAGCTTTTGAAGGTTTCGAAGTTTTTTGCTGGAATAGAAAGTTGTGCATTGATGCCTTCATGAGCAACATAAATACGCCCTAAAACACCCATTTCGTCCCAATGAACAAACAAATGATTTCTAAAAAGTTCTGGATTGCCAATCTTGGCGTACTGGTAAAAAGAGAGCGTAAGGCGATCTTCGCCAGCTTTTTCTAATAATTCTGCTCTCTCTTGTGCACTTAGTTTATTGTACAGTTGCATGCTATACTAATTTATTAAGTTATACAAAAGTTTGACCGCAAAGGTAATAAAAAAAATACTCCTAGTAAGTAGAAGTATTTTTTGGGCTAATTCGTTATTGATTAAATTTTTATCATTCCTAAAAATTTTTTAATAACGCTAACCACCATCAACCCCACAAATACTCACACAAGCTTGTGTGGTATATGTGTTGCTGACATCAAAAATCATATTTCTTTTGAGATATTTCATTCAAAATATGTTCACTTTGCTTTCTTAGTAGATGCAAAAAATAAAAAAGGTTGCGTCGAAGATTGAAATAGATAAAAACATATTGTATTTTTACCACTCTTCATATAAATATAGAAAGCTAGAAATAATGAGCAAAAACAACGAAAAAGAAGCCAAATTAAAAGCCTTAAAACTTACTTTAGATAAATTAGATAAAACTTACGGAAAAGGTGCAGTGATGAAAATGAGCGATCAAGCGACGCAAGATGTCGATGCCATTTCTACAGGCTCGCTTGGGTTAGATTTAGCTTTAGGTGTTGGCGGTTATCCGAGAGGTCGTGTCATTGAAATTTACGGGCCAGAATCTTCAGGTAAAACTACTTTAACCCTTCACGCTATTGCAGAAGCACAAAAAGAGGGTGGCATTGCAGCTTTTATTGATGCAGAACACGCTTTTGATCGTTTTTATGCTGAAAAACTAGGTGTTGACATTGAGAACCTTATCATTTCTCAACCCGATCATGGTGAACAAGCTTTAGAAATTGCCGATAATTTAATTCGTTCGGGTGCAATCGATATTATTGTAATTGACTCGGTTGCTGCATTAACCCCAAAAAGTGAAATTGAAGGTGAAATGGGAGACTCTAAAATGGGACTTCACGCACGTTTGATGTCACAAGCATTACGAAAACTTACCGCTTCTATAAGCAAGACCAACTGTACGGTTATTTTCATCAATCAATTGAGGGAGAAAATTGGTGTCATGTTCGGAAACCCAGAAACAACTACTGGAGGAAATGCTTTAAAGTTTTATGCTTCCGTAAGACTAGACATTCGTAGAGCAACACAAATAAAAGATAGCAATAGCGATGTGGTAGGTAATAAAACACGTGTAAAAGTGGTTAAAAATAAAGTGGCACCACCTTTCAAAACTGCAGAATTTGATATTATGTACGGTGAAGGAATTTCTAAAATTGGTGAAATCATAGATATTGGGGTTGCTTACGAAATCGTAAAAAAGAGCGGTTCTTGGTTTAGTTACGAAGATACCAAATTAGGACAAGGTCGGGATGCCGTAAAAACCTTACTACTTGATAATCCGGAACTGATGGAAGAAATCGAAACTAAAATTGTAGAGGCTATCAAAATTTCAAAAAGCTAAAAGTAAATTTACTTTGATTTTTAAGACCTCGTTTTTACAAAACGAGGTTTTTTATACGCAACCTTTTTGTGTTTTTTGTATCTTCTAAAGAAAAGGCTCAAATTATGAAAAAGGCATGGTTAATTGGATTTATTGCGGCAATGTTCTTTAGCTGTTCATTAGATGATGGTATAGATAATGAGTTTACCTATGAAATCGTTCCTACTGTGACCGTTGATATACCTGATACCTTATACCTCCATCAAAATGCTGAAATTTTGGTAACTTATCAAAGAAGTTCTACTTGTCAAGCTTTTGTCGGATTTGATTACAATAAAGATGAAAACAACCTCTATTTTGCAGTAATTAATAGTCGTGTGATAAGAGATGACTGTGAAAATATTGAAGAAATTAAAGAAGAAAGTTTTGACTTCACTCCAACACGTAGTGATTTTTACATCTTTAATTTTTACACTGGTACAAATGAAAATAATGAAAATCAATACATTACAAAACAGGTGCCTGTGATGATTGAATAAACCAAAAAAAACACTTGAGTCTTAAAAAGTTAATAGAAAAATGTAAAAAAAATGATCTTGTATCACAAGAGAAACTTTATCATTTATACAGCCAAAAACTGTTTTCTATTGCTTTAAAATATGCTCGTAATTATGAAGAAGCAGAAGACAACCTACAAGACGCATTTATTACAATATATAAAAAAATAAATCAGTACAAGCATAAAGGTTCTTTTGAAGGTTGGATGAAACGGATTGTCATTAACACATCGCTTCAAAAATATAGAAAGCAACATGTTTTTGAAATCATAAACGAAGAAATTGTAGAAGAAGAAAATATTGTGATAAATGAAAGTGATGTTAGTTTACAGTTTCTCTTAAAAATCATACAGCAATTGCCCGACAGGTATCGTATGGTTTTTACCCTCTATGTATTAGACGGTTTTTCACATCTAGAGATTTCAGAAATGATGAAAATCTCTATAGGAACTTCAAAGTCTAACTTAGCTAGAGCTAGAAAAATATTAAAACAGAGAATAGAAGAAAATCAAGAGCATAATAGTTCGCAATCGGTATAGAAAATGAAAGAAGAAAAGAACATAGACCGTTTATTTCAGGAGAAGTTTAAAGATTTTGAAATGACACCTTCTGGAAAAGTATGGAAAAACATCGAAGCAGAATTAAATCAAAAGAAAAAACGTCGTGTGATTCCTTTTTGGTATAAAATTGCTGGAGTTGCAGCACTCATCGCCTTATTGTTTATAGCGGGTAATATCCTTTTTAGTTCTAAAGAAGCCCAAGTGGTGAACCAAGAAAACGGCAAAAAGCTTATTGAAGAAAGGCAAAACAAAACAAATTCTGAAGTAAAAACTACTCAAAATTCGGTTTTGGAAGAGGAGCAAAACAATATCGTTTTTGAAGAAAACACCTCAGAAAAAGTTTCAACTTCAAATGAGCGTTCAACTATAGTTTCCGAAAAAGCGAATGCAAAAAATTCCGCTTTAAGCGAAAAAAATACCACAAACCAAAAATCTATAAAGAGCTTTACCCAAAGTGAAGATGTAAACCATAAGCTTGCTAACAATCAAAACAAAGAACAAATTTTCTCTGAAACCAAAAAAGAGAGAATAGCAAACCGCAATCTTAAAGAACCAATCGAAGGCAAAAATGAAATCACAGAAAATATTACTGCTGTTTCTTCAGAAAATAACGCCGAAAACGAGCTTGAAGAAGAAATTGTAGAAAGTGAAAATGCCTTAGCGCTTGTTGAAAAACAGAAAAACGAAGAGAAAGAAAACGACGAAAAAGACAAAAAAACAACCGAAAACACTTCAAAATTTGAAGTAAAACCTATGATCTCTTCTATTTATTATGGTAATTTGAGTAGTTCTGGAAATACCTTAGATCCCAATTTTAGTAACAATGCAGGTGATGGAAAAATGTCAATGTCTTATGGGGTGAATTTTGCCTATGTGATTTCAGAGAAACTTAAAGTTCGTACTGGGGTAAATAAAATTAACCTCCGTTACGAAACACACGATATTGCTTTTAGCTCCTCCGTAAATCCTGTTGCTTTGCGTAATGTAACGCCTATTAACACTTCTGAAAATCTTGATTTTATGGTTACTTCTTCATCTCAATTAGATAATAGACCTTTAAATCCTACTCAAAATGGGGTGTTGCAACAACAAATTGGTTTTATTGAAGTTCCTGTGGAATTACAATACAGTTTACTCGATAAAAAGTTTGGCATTAACGTAATTGGTGGGGCGAGTTCGTTATTTTTAAACAATAATCACGTGGCCATAGAATCTACCAACGGAACTACCGAAGTTGGCGAAGCCAACAACCTTAACAACGTAAGCTTTAGCACCAATATAGGTCTTGGTTTTGATTATGATCTTTCTAAGAAAATCAATCTTAATCTGGAACCTATTTTTAAATATCAGCTCAACACTTTTTCTGAAAGTACCAACGGTTTTAAACCCTACAATTTTGGGGTTTATACCGGATTAAATTTTAAGTTTTAGTTTGATTGTGGTTATTTGCAATGATGACCAAGTGAGCTGTCTCTTTTTTTGAAGAGGCAGTTTTTTTATGCCTTCGTTTGAAGCTCTTTGTACATTAAATCAAAACATGCTTGTTTTAGCGATTGCCTATCATTATGAGTTAGGTTTTTGGTTTCCTTTACAGGGAAAATAGTCGCTCGCATTTTTCCTGGATTTCCTTTAAAAAATTCATATGGAAAGCGTTTTTTATTGTCATAAAAAACCATGGGTACTACTGGAATTTGGTGTTCGATTGCCAAACGAAAAGCTCCGTCTTTAAACTGATCCAGCACCAAATTCATGTCTTCAGGGATTCCACCTTCAGGGAAAATACAAATACTCACACCTTGATTAAGCCTTCTTTGAGCGCGTTCAAAAACTTCATTTCTACTTTTTACACTACTTCTATCTACTAAAATGCAAGTGCGTTTATAGAAAAAACCAAAAATAGGAATCTTTACCAACTCTTTTTTACCCACAAACACAAACGGATTTCTCACCAAATGCAACATCAGCATAATATCGAGCATAGAGGTATGATTGGCAATAAACATATAACTTTTATGGTAATCTAGTTTTTCCAGTTTTTTGGCAACTACATAAAAGCCCATTCCGTAAATAATGATTCTTGCCCAAAAACGAGCCACAACAAAAAACTGTGGGTAAAACTTTTCACGCGAAGTGAGTACCAACAAGATTGGAAACATTACAATAATAGGAACTCCCATTACGATGTAAAACCAAATGCGCCAAAAAAATCTTGCCGTGTTTTTCAGAAATTTCATTAACCAAATTTAGCGAATGCCCATGCGAAATTGAATAAAAAATTTACCTTTACCAAAAATTTATTTATTCATGGCAAGAATACTCACAGGAATCCAAAGTACAGGAACTCCACATTTAGGAAATCTTTTGGGCGCAATTATTCCGGCGATAGAATTGGCAAACGACACTAAAAACGATTCGTTTTTGTTTATTGCCAATCTGCATACGCTTACCCAAATAAAAGACGCTTCTATTTTAAGAGAAAACACTTATTCTGTGGCGGCAACTTGGCTTGCTTTTGGGCTTGATATCAACCAATCTGTGTTTTACAGACAAAGTGATATCCCACAAGTAACAGAGCTTTCTTGGTATTTAAGCTGCTTTTTTCCTTATCAACGTCTTACCTTGGCGCACTCGTTTAAAGACAAAGCAGATCGTCTTGCGGATGTCAATTCTGGGTTGTTTACCTACCCAATGTTGATGGCTGCTGATATTTTGTTGTATGATGCAGAAATTATTCCTGTAGGGAAAGATCAATTACAACATATCGAGATGACCCGTGATGTCGCCAATCGTTTTCACGCTCAAATGGGCGAAACTTTTGTGGTTCCCGAAGCGAGAGTCCAGGAAGACACCAAATACATTCCGGGAACCGATGGCGAAAAAATGAGTAAATCCCGTGGCAATATTATTAACCTTTTCGAAACCGACAAAAAATTACGTAAGCAAGTGATGCGTATCGAAACCGATAGCACACCAATGGAAGAACCTAAAAATCCAGATACCTGCAACGTGTTTAACTTATATAAAGTAGTCGCTTCCGCGGAACAAATTGCAGAAATGAGAGCCAATTACAAAGGCGGGAATTATGGTTATGGTCATGCCAAACAAGCACTTTATGACGTGCTTATCGAAAAATATGGCACACAACGTGAAAAGTACCATTATTATATGAATAACCTTGCCGAAATAGATGCTGCGCTTGAAGTAGGTGCCCAAAAAGCCCAACAAGTCGCGGATAAGGTTTTGGAAAAGGTAAGGAAGAAATTAGGGTATTAACTCTTAAGATTGATATTATGCTTCAAAAGAAAGTTCAATTAACAATTATAACAGTTATAGCAATTATTCTTTTAAGCAACCTTTTTCCTTTAAGGTTATTTATAGAAGGAGTTATTATTCCTTATCCCTATGAAACTGAAAATTCTGAATTTGAGTATGTTGCTTGTCCAAGCAAGGGCTTAAGTATTGAATTTATGGAAAATAAATTCCTAAAATTCCTTGAAGAAAATCCGCAAACTAAAGACACTATTATTTACAGAAAATTTAAAAGAAATCCTCTTAAATTTTGGAATTGGAAGTTTTACCTAACAAGCAATCTTTATGATTACCCTTTAAAAAAATAGTCTTAAAAATTAAATCTAATGAGATTCCAAATCAAGTTTGGAATGAAGTATTATTTCACAACCCTAAACATTTTTCCTTGCATCGGGTTAACCAAACCTTTGAGTTCTAAATTCAATAAAACGGGTAGCATTTGATAGGTCGGAATTTGACAAGCGAGAGCCAATTCATCAAGGCTTGCCGTTTCCAAAGGCTTCAAAATGCTGTAAATATGTTCTTCTTCTTGGGTAAGTTCAACAAAAAGCTCGGGTTGTTTAGCAGGTTGTTCTTTAGCATCCCAATTGAGAATATAAACCAAATCTTCAACATTTTCGAGCAATCTCGCTTGATTGGTTTTGATAAGGTGGTTACAGCCCTTACTATATTTATCGTCAATTCTTCCAGGAAATGCAAAAACCTCCCGATTATACGAATTGGCAATATTGGCAGTGACCAACGAACCTCCTTTTTCTGCACTTTCTATCACAATGGTTGCTTCGCTCAAACCTGCAATGACTCGGTTTCGTTTCAGAAAATTTTTTCGATCAAAGTTACAGTCGCTCCAAAAGTCAGTAAAAAATCCGCCTTGAGCTAAAATGTCTTTTTCATACTTGCGATGCACTTTCGGATAAATGGTATCAAAACCATGAGCCAAACAGGCAATGGTTTGTAAGTTGTGTTTTACCGCAGCTTTGTGAGCACAAATATCGATGCCGTATGCAAAACCTGAAACGATAATTGGGTTGTAAGGCACTAAGCTTTCGATAAGGTTTTCGCAATTTTCGATACCGCTTTTGGTAGCATTTCTTGTCCCTACAATACTAATAATAGGTTGATTTTCGATAGAAATGTTTCCTTTAGAAAACAGTAAAATCGGTGCGTCTATACATTGTTTTAAAAAATACGGATAGGTTTTGTCTTCAAAATAATGCAGTTGAATGTTGTTCTTTTCAATAAAATCATACTCTTTTTCCGCGGCAGCTAAATAATTTTCTAAATGAAGTGCCTTTGCCTTTAAGGTTCCAAAACCTTCGAGTTGGGTAATTTCTTTGGCCGAAGTGTCAAAAATAGCTTTTGCCGAGCCAAAGTGACGTAACAACTTTTTGGCAGAAATATCACCAATATTTGGCACCGATTGCAGCGCAAGTAAACACAAAATTTCGTTGTCGGTCATCATCAAAAGGCTTTGCTTTAAAAATAAGAAAAGAAAATTTAATATTTTTTAAAATCGAGTTGAGTTTAGCCACAAAAAATAACTAAATTTGTATGTCTATGAACATTGAAAGCTACATAAAAGAACTATTATATCGTTACGAGTGTGTTGTTATTCCTGAGTTTGGAGGTTTTATTTCACAACGTGTTCCGGCAGAAATCAACCACTCGACCAACGAGTTTTATCCCCCAAAAAAGAATATTCTTTTTAATCATCACCTTACTTCCAATGATGGGGTTTTGATAAGTTATATCGCTAAAGCGGAAAAAATTTCATACGCAGAAGCACAAGAAAAAGTAAGCACTTTTGCTTATCAACTTTCAGAAAGTATTAAAAAACACCAAGAAGTTTCGTTAGAAAATTTTGGGAAGTTTTACGAGCAAAACGACAAAGTATTGTTTTTACCACAAACCCAAGAAAACTATTTGACCGATTCTTTTGGTTTGTCAACATTTGGTGTAGTTTCTATCGCTCGTGAAGCGGAAAAAACAGTAAAGGCGGAACCCACAGAAGCATCTGATTTAGAAGAAAAAACACCTGTTATTGCTTTACCACAAAATGAAGAAAAAGCTAAAAAGTCAACTTCAAAACCTTATCTAAAATATGCTGCGGTTGGTTTACTTGCTCTCGGAATTGCCGGTTTTGTAGGTACAAGAAAATATTTAGAAGACATTCAATCACACAACCTTGTTGAGCAGCAAAAAGCCAATAAATTGGTCGAACAAGAAATCCAAGAAGCGACCTTTGTGATTCAAAACCCTTTGCCAAAAGTAGTTTTCGAAATCGAAAAACAAGTTGGTAAATACCACGTGGTTGCTGGTGCTTTTCGCGAAAAAGAAAACGCAGTAAAAAAAGTGAACCAGCTTAAAGATCAAGGTTTTAGTCCAAGAGAAATAGGTGTCAACAATTATGGTTTACACCAAGTGATTTACCAAAGTTTTGAAACCCGTGCTGAAGCTATAAGAAAACTTTATGAGATCAAAAAAACCTCAAATCCAGAGGCTTGGCTTTTAGTAAAAGAACTTTAAAACTTCGTTAACAAACGAAATCTTATCTTTGCCAAAAAAATAAGATGGAACCAAAATTTCCAAAAGACTCTAAAACGATACTTACCGATTTGGTTTTGCCGAGTGAAACCAATCCTTTAAATAATTTATTTGGTGGCGAATTACTTGCCAGAATGGACAGAGCAGCGAGTATTGCTGCACGTCGTCACAGCAGAAGAATTGTCGTTACTGCTTCTGTCAATCACGTAGCCTTCAAGAAATCGATTCCTTTGGGAAGCGTTGTTACGGTAGAAGCAAATCTATCTCGCGCATTTAACTCATCTATGGAAGTAATTATAGACGTTTGGGTAGAAGATCGCGAAAGCGGAATGCGCAGCAAAGCCAACGATGCCATTTATACGTTTGTTGCTGTAGACGAAAGAGGAATGCCTGTTCCTGTGCCAGAATTGATTCCTGAAACTGAGCAAGAAAAAGAAAGGTATAATGCGGCTTTACGCCGAAAACAACTCAGTTTGGTGTTAGCGGGTAAAATGAAACCGACAGAGGCGACCGAGCTAAAAGCACTTTTCACTTAATTGCCTGCTTTCAAAAGCAAAAATTTCTAAAGAAAAACTTAAGGAAACCTTTCTTAATCATAAAGAAACGTCAAAGTTACTTTTTAACTTCCTTAAACGCCCTTTTATTTCTAATTTAATGGGTTAGAAATCAATATTTTGATTTTCCCTGTTCAATAAAAGATAAAAAAAGATAAAAATCACTTTAGGAAGATGCTTACTATTTCAAGGTTTTCAAAAAAAGCTATTGAAAAGATTCTTTCCTCGCTTGAGGAAAAATCTGAAGTAAACGCCATGCTTCCCGGCAATGGTTGGATGCATGTTCAAGATAACCTCCCTTACCTCATTGTTTACAGACAAGTTAACAAAGATACCGGCATTCAAAAAATAATCAACAGCGGAGGTGCGTACCTCATTATTGGAAGCGAAAATTTTAAAGGATACCAAAAACTTATAAAAGCACTTTCACACAGCCGTGCCGCAAAATTTGGATCGTTCATGCTTTTTGAAATGTACTTGGGAGAAGCCAATAGTAGAACGTTCTATATCAAAGGTCCCGCAGATAAAATTACTTCCACCCTAGAAACTCTTAAGGAAGAACTCATAAAATCTAAAGGTTTGTCGCAAGGTATCAACCTTTCTGCGGAAATACAAGATGTAAACGAAAGACAAGCAGTGGGTGCTGGCCCACTTATTTCCATAGAGGATGCCAAAAAGACTGGAGCATTATGGGTAGGTTTGGAAATTCCTCCCGTTTTTAGGGATAAAAACAAGCATCTCTATCCTATTTTCTTTAGACAATTTAGAGATTACCTCATCAATGCTGCGCAGAAGGCGGTTTTCGATTTTATAAGAGTTCAAACCAAAGACCCTATATTAACTTATCACGCACTTGGGCGAAAGAGTTTAAAGCAAAAAGTCTTTGAAATTGACAACCAACTCGCAAAAATCGAAAAATCCTTTCAGTTTTTATGGTTAGTTGCTCCAGTAAACATCCAACACATCAAACAAACGTTTTTTGAAAGCAATTACGAGAAAGTAATCGATTACCATTATCGCCTACTTCCAATAGATCCAGATATTTTAAAAAGAAAACTTTACAACCTGAAAATAGAAGACATCAACGACCCTACAATGTCCTATATTTTTCACGAAAAACGCGAGGAATTAGATCATCAGATAAGTATGCTTAACGAACGCGGGACCAAGAACTTTTTCTACAATAGCATCCGTCTATACAAAGGAGTTGATAGCGATTTGTGCGAACAGGCAAATTTAATTTTACAAGAAGTTTCCGAACCTGCAGAGCCCTCAAGAGAAGAAATTTGTGACGCGAATCATTTTAGCAGTTTGGCTCATCAAGAATTTGACTTTTTTCGGCAGCAAGATCAAAATTTTACTTCCAAAGTGCATTTAAGAGACGATGTAAATATCATGATGGTTTCCCAAGGGGAATTATACATTCCTGCAGATTATAAAATGAGTATCACTGAAGCCCATGCACTTATCCAACATGAGATAGGAACCCATGTGCTTACCTACTATAATGGTATAAAACAGCCTTTACAGCAATTAAGTGTAGGCTTAGCCGATTATGATACCTTACAAGAAGGTTTAGCCGTAATGTCTGAATATTTAATAGGCGGACTCTCACCACATCGATTACGGACCTTGGCAGGACGTGTAATTGCTGGAAAAGCTCTCATCGATGGGGGAAACTTTCAGGAAATTTTTAGGTTATTGGTTCAGGAAAAAGGCTTTCCTCCAGAAACGGCTTTTAATATCACTTCCCGGATTTTTCAAGGCGGTGGTTTTATAAAAGATATCATCTACTTAAAAGGCTTGGTATTACTCCGAAAACACTTGCAAGAAGGTGGTGAGTATGAACCACTATTGGCAGGAAAGTTTAGCTTAAAGCACTTGGAGGTAATACGCGAACTAACTGACAGACAAGTATTACAGGTTCCAAAATTACGCCCCAGTTATTTAACCAACCCAAAAGCAAAAGAAAGATTACAATTAATCAGAGATGGTTTGCCCATCTCAAAAATGATAAACACATGAGAATATGTTTTGTATTAAATAATGTGCGAGAGGAAAACTACAACACTTCGGTAGTTTTGATGCATACCGCCCATAAAAGAGGGCATACCGTTTTTATGATGGATGTAGGTGATTTTAATTTCACGCACGACGAACCACTTAGTATTCATGCCATACAAACCCCAAAATCCATTAAGACCAAATCTGCCAAAAAATTTATTGAGGACGTAAAAAAAGCCAATCTCAAAAAGAAAAAGATTTCTGCCAAAAACATAGACGTTCTTTTCATTAGAAATAATCCTACCGAAGAAATAGAACGCCAATGGGCAGAACATGCGGGAGTTGCTTTTGGTAAAATGATGCAACAAGAGGGTGTGCTGGTGCTTAACGATGCCTATGCACTTTCCCACGCTTTTATAGATAAACTGTATTTTGAAGAGCTTCCGTCAAGCATAAAACCAGACTCTATCATTACCCGAAAGAAAGAAGATATTTTGGATTTCTTTAAAAAACAAAATAAAAAGATGGTACTTAAACCTTTGGAAGGTTCTGGAGGTAAAGATGTATACCTCATCGATGAAAACGAAAAAAACCTCAACCAAATTATTGAAACCTTACTCAATCAAGGCTATGTAATCGCCCAAGAATTTTTGCCAGACGTCAAAGATGGTGACGTACGGATTATCTTGATGAATGGGCAAGTGATAGAACGTGACGGCAAATACTCGATGATAAGAAGAAAAATGGGGAAAGGCGAATTCCGAAGCAATTTCAAGCAAGGTGCCACGGCAAAAGCTGTCGAAATGAACAAGGATTTTCAAAAAATCATCGAGGTAGTAGCACCCAAACTCATCAATGACGGTTTATTTTTTGTAGGATTGGACGTCGTAAAAGATAAACTCATAGAAATAAATGTATTAAGTCCAGGTGGTTTAGATTATTTTAATGAAATTGATTATCCCGATTTTGGCGATGAGGTCATTGATGCCATCGAAAGAAAAATAGCTTACAAAGAAATGCATGGTAACCACCTTTCCAACAAGTTTTTGGCAACCATGGCATAAACCCATAAAAATATGATGCAAGAGAAAATTTCAAGAATTATAGGGGAATATAGTACAGGAGAAAAAGGCCCTATGCTTTTTGTAACGGCGGGAATCCACGGCAACGAACCCAGTGGAGTTCTCGCTTTGCAAGAGGTCTTTAAGCAACTACATAAAACAAAGCCCGCTATAAAAGGAACTATTTTAGGCGTGGCAGGAAATAAGGAAGCCTTGCATAGAAACCAACGTTATATCGATGAAGACCTCAACCGCACTTGGACAGAAGAAAACCTGGAAAAA
Source organism: Mesonia sp. K7 (assembly GCF_003233725.1). Taxonomy (GTDB): domain Bacteria; phylum Bacteroidota; class Bacteroidia; order Flavobacteriales; family Flavobacteriaceae; genus Mesonia. Next base: position 36,779 of record NZ_QKQV01000011.1, on the reverse strand, counting down.
GCAAATATAGAAAGCCACGAAGAACAAGAAATGTATGAAATCATCGAGGTGTTGGAAAAATATAACAAACAAGGTTTCAAAAAACGGTATTTTATCGATTGCCATACCACTTCTTCAGATAGTTTGCCATATATGTCGGTGCAGGATGTAAACGACAACAACGATTTTGCACACCAGTTTCCCACTTATATTGTCAAGGGTTTTAGTGATATTATTACTGGGGATATCGATCATTACCTAAGCCGAACAGGAATGACCGGGTTTGTTTTCGAAGCGGGTCAACACACCAGTAAAGCTTCCGCGCAAAACCACGAGGGTATGATCTGGCTTGCCCTTCACAAAGTTTGTGGCCTTGACCTGCACACCATAGAAACTTTTCCTGATTGCGTAGAAGCTTTCGCTGAAAAAAATGCCCCAGAACAAAAAACATTCGAAATCGAATACCGACATGGTTTAACAAACAATGATGCTTTTAAAATGCAACCCGGCTTTCAGAACTTTCAGGAAATAAAAAAAGGAGAACTACTCGCTATGCAGAACGGTGAAGAAGTTCGGAGCCGATGGAACGCCCGAATTTTTATGCCTTTATACCAAGCACAAGGCAACGACGGTTTTTTTGTGATAAAAGAAGTTAAATATTAGCTATTTGCTTTTGGTTTCCGAAATTTGTGGTTTAAAAGTTTTAGCTCTTGGCAGTCATTCCAAAAGTATCGTTTAAAGAAATCAATCAACTCGCTATTCCGGCGATCATTGCAGGAATTGCCGAACCTTTGATTTCTCTTACCGATATAGCTATTATCGGAAATGTGACCGAAAATCCTGTAGAAGCGCTTGCAGCCGCAGGAATTGCAGGTTCTTTTCTTTCGGCACTTATCTGGATTTTAGCACAAACCAAAACGGCCATTTCTTCGATGGTTTCCCAGCATTTGGGAGCCAACAGAATTCACGCCGTTAAAACTTTAATTCCTCAAGCTTTTGCGTTTAACCTTTTGTTGAGCTTACTCATTTTTGGAATTACTACTTTTTTCGCGCAAGCCATTTTCACAGCTTACAATGCCAACGGATTGATTCTTACCTATACCAAAGATTATTATTTTATAAGGGCTATGGGTTTACCTTTTACCTTGCTTACCTTCTCGATGTTTGGTGTTTTTAGAGGTTTGCAAAATACGCTTTGGGCCATGCAATGCAGTTTGATTGGTGCCGTGGTAAACGTGGTTTTAGATTTTGCTTTGGTTTACGGAATCGAAGGCTTTATCGAACCGCTACATTTAAAAGGAGCTGCGATTGCGAGTGTGATGGCACAGTTGGTCATGTTAAGCATCGCCACTTATTTTTACATCAAACGGACACCTTTCGGGTTTAAAATCCGTAAGAAAATCAATCCAAAGCTAAAGCCGATGTTGTTGATGGCCGCCAATTTTTTCTTACGCACAGCAGCACTCAATTTTGCCATATATTTGGCGAATGCTTACGCCACCGATTATGGTAAAAACTATATCGCCGCACAAAGTATTCTGATGAATATTTGGTTGTTTTTTTCTTTCTTTATTGATGGTTATGCCAATGCTGGAAACGCGATCAGCGGAAAGTTGCTCGGACAAAAAGCCTATCAAAAATTGTGGTTATTGAGTAAAGACATTTCGAAATATGCGATCATCATTGCTTTTATTTTGATGGCGATTTGTTTTACCTTTTACGAGCAAATAGGGTTGATTTTCAACAAAGAAACTCAAGTGCTCGCTGTTTTTTCTTCAGTGTTCTGGATAGTTTTGCTGATGCAACCCATCAACGCCATTGCTTTTATGTTTGATGGAATTTTTAAAGGTTTAGGCGAAGCCAAATATTTACGAAATGTATTGATGGTTGCTACGTTTTTGGGGTTTTGGCCTACGCTTTTACTGTTTGATAAATTAGGGTTACAACTGCATGCTATTTGGATTGCCTTTACCGTTTGGATGTTGATAAGGAGCTTGGCGTTAGTGATTAAATTCCGGCGGAAATATTTGAATAAATAAACTTATTTTCTTCTAAAATAAGCCTCCATGTAATTTTGAGTCGTTAAATATTCATTCTTCATCTTCTCTAAATATTCGATCACACGTTCTTGATTTTCATAATCGGCAGACAAACAATCTTGCATATTATCATCACTTACCATCAATAGGATATACCAAGTGCCTTCACGAGAGCTGTAAAACCTGCTCAAATCGGTATCAACCTCACTATTGTGCGTTGCGGTATCTATTAAAATAGGAATTAGATTTAGCTTTTTGGTTAATTGGTCGGTTTCATAAAAAGAAAGATAGTATTTTTTACCTTCAATAATCACTGGAACATTGGTTTCTACCTCATCGTGACCTAAATCGTATTTGGTATTGACATAATTATAAAACTCATTCGCATCTTTGGGGTCTTCAAATACAAATCCGTTAAAAATAGGTAAGCCTTTTTTAAACTTCTTGGCTTTGATAATTTCGTAATTTTCTATTTTCGGAGTTTTTTTTAGCGGAATACAACTAACCAACAAGAAGACAAAAAATAAGTATGCATATTTGGTCATAAAATCATTTATTTGGTTTTTCAACGTCAATTATTATTCCACTTTAAGTGAAATTATAAAAAACAATAATAGTTTGAAAATAGGTTAAACACTTGCTAAAATACTCTCTTTTCTTCCTAAAATTTGTTAGTTTTATAAAAACCTAAAACTTATGTTGTTACAAACCCACATCCCAAATCCAGAAGAAACAGGAACAGAACAACAGTTTGGCTGGTATACCTTGGGTGAATTTCTGATGACCAATTGGTTTTATGTCACCGCAGTAATTTTGATTGGTGCCATTGTCTTGATGTATTCAAAATACAAAAAACAGGAACGCCAAAAGAGAATTGACGAACAGAATGCTAACGAGTCTTCAACCAACCGGTAATGCTCAAACGTTGGTCGTTTGTTACTTCTTTTACTTCGTGTTCTAAAACCTGACTTTCAAAAATCACGACTCTTTTAGGCATCGGGTAAATCACTTCTTCAGAACCATCGGGTTTATAAATAACCAATTCGCCTCCGTTGGTTTTTAGCCAATTTTCGTCGTTGAGGTAACAGACAAAAGAAAGTTTTCTACGCTTGTCGTTCTGGAACGTGTCGAGGTGACGTTTGTAAAACGTGCCTTCTGGATAAACCGCATAATGGAACTCTTTATGCAAAATTCCCATAAAACAAGTTTTGTTCAGGTAATCGACCAAGGCATTGATTTTATTAAAAAAAGTTTGTTCGGCAAGATTGGCTTCCGTTTCGTTGATCCACAAAATAAAATCACCCCGAATGGTTTTGGCAACGACTTCATTGGTTCTGCTTCCTATTGCAGATTTTTTAAACCGATCTTCTTCATATTTCTCCAACAAACATTCGCGCATTATTTTAACCTCGATATCCAGAAAAAAATCATCAACAATACTGTAGCCTTGGGTGGCAATATCGGTGATAATGTTTTCAAACTGTTCATTTTCCTGATAATGTAACTGCTCAAATAATTCTTGCTCTGCCATATTTTAAAGATAATGAAGTAAAAATAACTTTTATATCAATGCTTTTCATTTTAATTTCGCTTAAAGCGGAATTTTTTAAGCCATAAAAAAACTTACCTTTGTTAAAATAATTATCAATGGAAGAATTCTTACAATTTCTTAGCGGCTACGGACTTTATATGATTCTCGGAATTGTATTGGTTGTCGTTGTATTGTATCAAAAACTAAAAAAATAATGGCCACGATTAGAATTACCAAACAGTTTAATTTTGAAACGGGTCACGCGCTCTACGGTTACGACGGGAAGTGTAAAAATGTGCATGGTCATAGTTATAAATTGGATGTAACGGTTATTGGCCAACCCATCGAAGACCAAAAAAATGTAAAATACGGGATGGTAATCGATTTTTCTGACTTAAAGAAAATTGTAAAGGAAGAGATTGTCGATAGGTTTGATCACGCAACCGTGCTCAATAAAAACACACCACATTTGGAGTTGGCTCACGAATTGCAAAAACGTGACCACAACATTATTTTGGTAGATTACCAACCGACCAGCGAAATGATGATTATCGATTTTGCCCATAAAATTAAGGCACGTTTGCCCGAAAATATTCAGTTGCACAGTTTAAAGCTACAAGAGACCGAAACCAGTTACGCCCAATGGTTTGCAACCGATAATCTTTAAAACTTACCTGTCAGTTTGAGTGATTTCGCTTTAGCGAAATTGTATCGAGAACTGATTTTGTTACTCAAAATCTTATGCTCGATACATTCTGATAAATCAGAACACTCGAATAGACAGATTTTGAAACATAACTTTACTATCTTTGGTTTTAGAATAGAAATCTTAAAAATGCACATCAACATTCCCGAAGGAAAAAAAATATACTTCTCAAGCGACAATCATTTGGGTGCTCCAACCTATGAAGAAAGTCGCCCTCGGGAAACAAAATTTATCCAATGGTTAGACGAAATCAAAAAAGACGCCGCTGCTATTTTTCTGTTGGGTGATTTGTTCGATTTTTGGTTTGAATACAAACACGTGGTACCAAAGGGTTTTGTACGAACTTTAGGTAAACTTGCCGAAATTTCAGACAGCGGAATCCCGATTTACTTTTTTGTAGGAAACCACGATTTATGGATGAAAGACTACTTTAAAGAAGAACTTAACATCACGGTTTACCACGAACCACAAGTGTTTCAATTAGCCAAAAAACAGTTTTTTATCGGTCACGGTGATGGTTTGGGCCCGGGCGACAAAGGCTACAAACGCATGAAAAAAGTATTTACCAATCCTTTTTCCAAATGGTTGTTCCGTTGGTTGCATCCCGATTTAGGTGTGGCTTTGGCAAAACACCTTTCGGTAAAAAATAAACTCATTTCGGGCGACGACGATGCTAAGTTTTTAGGCGAAGAAAACGAATGGTTGGTACAATATTCCAAAAGGAAATTGGCAGAAAAGCATTACGACTACTTTATTTTTGGGCACCGCCATTTACCGTTGGAAATCGAACTCGAAAACAAGGCTAAATACATCAATCTGGGTGATTGGATTTCTTACTATACCTATGCGGTTTTTGATGGAGAAAACTTGGAGTTGAAGGAGTTTTAGAATATTAAAAACGTCATTCTGAACTTGTTTCAGAATCACATATAATCAGAATGAGAACCTGAAACAAGTTCAGGTTGACGATAAAAAAGAAATATCTTTCTTATCGAATATCCCTTAACCTTAACTGTAAACTTACATTGCCGTTCCATTCGTTTTCGTCTAACGAATAAGCAATCGCAAACTTTTGCTGATTTTCTATCAAGCTTAGTTTTTCTCCCAAACCAAAACCAATGGCATCAAAAACGTTTTGATTGTTTTCTTGTTGGAGTTGGCATTTTAGGTGAGTTTCTTCCGTACCTACTTTTCTGGCAAATCCTGTGTCTTTTAGATTTTCGGTCATAAAAACGGGGTGCATATTTCCCGGTCCAAAAGGAGCAAACTGTTTTAAAATCCGGTAAAACTTAGGCGTGATTTCATCAAAATCAAGCTCAGCATCAATGGTGATCTCTGGTATCTTTTGGTGTTCGAGAATAGTGTTTTTTACCACTTCTTCGAACTTTTCCCGAAAAGGCACATAGTTTTCGCTTAAAATCGTCAAACCCGCAGCGTATTTATGTCCACCAAACTGCTCGATATATTCGCTACAAGCTTCTAAAGCTTCATAAACGTCAAAACCTTTGACCGATCTTGCCGATGCCGCCATTTTCTCCCCACTTTTGGTAAACACCAAAGTCGGTTTGTAATAGGTCTCTATCAACCTTGAAGCTACAATACCTATCACACCTTTATGCCAATTTTCTTGGTAAACCACCGTCGAAAAATTTTCTTCTTCTTTGTTTTCTGTAATCTGGACCAAAGCTTCTTGCGTGATATTGGCGTCTAAATCTCTGCGGTCTTGGTTGTAGGTTTCTATCTCCTGAGCGTAGATTTTTGCTTGTTCAAGATTCGTTTCGGTCAATAATTCTACGGCGTGCAAACCGTGTTTGATTCTTCCCGCGGCATTGATTCGTGGTGCGATTTTAAAAACTACATCGGTAATCGTAAATTCTTTTTGTTTAAAATTTTCCAATAAAGCTTGCAAGCCTGTTCGTGGCTTTTCATTAATCATCTTTAAGCCATAATGAGCTAAAATTCTGTTTTCACCTGTTATCGGAACAATGTCGGCCGCAATTGCTGTAGCCACCAAATCCAGATAAGGATATAATTCGGTAATCGATTTTTCTTGGGTCTGATGAAGGGCTTGTATGAGTTTAAACCCGACGCCACAACCACATAATTCTTTGTATGGATATTTACAGTCTTCCCGTTTAGGGTCTAAAACCGCAACCGCATCTGGAATTTCTTTTCCCGGTCGATGGTGATCACATATAATAAAATCAATCCCTTTTTCTTTCGCGTAAGCTACTTTATCAATGGCTTTAATCCCACAATCAAGGGCTATAACCAAACTAATGTTGTTGTCATGCGCATAATCAATTCCCTGATAAGAAACACCGTAACCTTCTTCATACCGATCAGGAATATAAGTGGTCACATTTGGCGTGATCGTAAGCAGGTAAGCATACATCAAAGCGACACTTGTGGTGCCATCGACATCGTAATCGCCATAGACCAAAATGTATTCTTCATTTTTGATGGCTTGCAAAATACGATCGACAGCAGATTGCATATCTCGCATCAAAAAGGGATTATGCAAATCGGTAATCTGTGGTCTGAAAAAGTTTTTGGCTTCTTCATAGGTTGTGATGTCACGTTGTATCAACAACTTTGCAATCGTTGACGAAACACCTAGTTCTTTTGCTAAAGCTTCGATTTGTTTTTCTTCCGGTTGTGGTTTGATGCTCCAACGCATAGGTTTTCTTACAAAGATAATTTTTTATTACTTTTTTGTAACATACTTTTTTTTGAGCAGTCTATTATAATGAGAGTAAACCTCTTACAAATTTATTAATCAAAAAAAAACGTCATGAAAAAAACAATTTTAACCGTATGTTTAGTATTCGTTGCTACACTTACATTCGCAAACAATTATGAAAATTTAGAAGACCACAACCCTAAAACGGAGGATCTAATTCTTAAAAATGTAGATTTGAGTTCTTTTTGTAAAGCCGTGATCAAGGGTGATGTTGAAATGGTAAAACAATTGTTACAGCTTGGAGAAGATGTAAATCAGAAATCGATGGGAAAAACACCTGCTATGTATGCTGCTCGATACAATAAAGCGGAAATTTTAGAAATACTTATTAAAGAAGGTGCAGATTTGTCACTTAAATCTGATAAAGAAAGATTTACGGCAAAAAAGTTTGCAGAACTTTCTAATGCAAAAGAAGCTTTAGCAATTATTGTACAGCACAAGAAAAAGTAAAATTTTTAATCTTCTTAGGGCAAGCGGTTTGTTTCTGGTAAAATAAACCGCTTATTTTTTTCCTTCAACCACCACAACTATTTCACCTTTTGGGGGAGTCTTTTCAAAATGGTGGGTTACCTCTTCAAGGCTTCCGCGGATGGTCTCTTCGTGCATTTTACTAATTTCACGACTTACCGAGGCTTTTCTGTCATTTCCAAAATATTCGCCAAAATCCTTTAATGTTTTTAGAATTTTATGTGGTGACTCGTAAAAAACCATGGTTCTAGCTTCTTCTGCCAAAATTTTCAAGCGGGTTTGTCTGCCTTTTTTGACAGGTAAAAAACCTTCAAATACAAATTTATCGTTAGGTAAACCACTGTTGACCAAGGCAGGAACAAAGGCTGTGGCTCCAGGAAGACAGTCGACTTCTATATGGTTTTCGATACAATTTCTGGTCAACAAAAACCCAGGATCTGAAATCGCTGGTGTTCCCGCATCGGAAATCAAAGCAGCACTTTCGCCATTTTGCAAACGCTTCACAATCATTTCGACTGTTTTGTGTTCGTTGTGCATATGATGACTGTGCATTGATGTCTCAATTTCAAAGTGTTTGAGCAGTTTACCGCTCGTTCGCGTGTCTTCGGCTAAAATAAAATCCACTTCCTTCAACACTTTTATGGCGCGAAAAGTCATATCTTCAAGATTGCCAATTGGCGTAGGAACCACATATAATTTTCCCATCAATCAAACTTATTTTCGATAACTTCCAAAAATCGATTTTCGTATTCTTCCTTGTTATACCATCCATTATAATCTGGCTTTACATTAGTTTCGATAAAGCTTTTTGCTTCCTCAGTACTTGCAATGGTGTTGAGTTGCGAAATCACCCGATTGTAATCTTCGGTATTACCGTCGAACAGATGTTTGATAAATGCCAACCGATCGTTCAACCCAATCTGAATGCCTTTTTTCAACCGATCGTTTAAAGAGGATTTCCCAGAAAACTTCTCGTTGTGTTTTACTTGTTTGTCGTTTTCACTGTTGTTTTCCTCTTTTTGTGTTTCCTTCTTTTCCGTTTTAGAGGAGTTCTCTTCTTGTTTCTTACTTTCTTTCGTCTCTACCTTTGGCGTTTCTTTTTTAGCCGAAGCTTTTTCTTCAAACTGAGGTAAATCGTCGTAGTGAATTCCCCCTATTCCTAAAAAATCTTCTTGGGCCTTTTTATCCTCTTTCGGAATAATTTCATCAAACACCTCATCTACCTGTTGGCTTTCTGGGGGCATTTGCGCCACAATATCTTTTATTTTTTCGGTATTTGGTTCCGTGATTTCTTCAGTACTGTGCTGCGTTCCATCTGGTCTTGCATCATCACTTTTTGGATTTGAAGACAAAGATTCTTCTACAGCAGCTTTGCCAATGGTTGGTTGCGCACCGCCAAAATGTTTTTCGGCATAAGAAAGCACCGACATTTTTTCGTACAACACCCCGCAAACATTTTTGAGTTCGTGGATATCTGTCTTATTTTTGAGTTGTAAAATCTTGTGTGCCAAACTCATAAGTTCAGCCTCTAATTCCTTTTTCATAACTTTACTATTTTACCTAATTACAACGCTATAATTTTATTAATTTTACCTAAATTCGGGTTTTTCCTGTTTAGTTCTGAAAATTACAAAATGTTTCTCGAAAATACAGTAAATCATAAAGAGCAATTTGGTTGGATTGAGGTAATTTGCGGAAGTATGTTTTCCGGAAAGACCGAAGAGCTTATCCGTAGACTCAAAAGAGCTCAATTTGCACGACAAAAAGTAGAGATTTTTAAACCGTCTATCGATACGCGCTATAACGAAGAAATGGTTATTTCGCACGATGCAAACGAAATAAGATCTACTCCTGTTCCCGCGGCAGCAAACATCAGATTATTGGCCGACGATTGTGATGTGGTTGGTATTGATGAAGCCCAGTTTTTTGATGACGAAATTGTTTCGGTTTGCAACGATTTAGCCAACAAAGGCATTCGAGTGATTGTCGCAGGATTGGATATGGATTTTAAAGGAAATCCTTTTGGACCGATGCCCAATTTGATGGCAACTGCCGAATATGTAACCAAAGTGCATGCGGTTTGCACCCGAACAGGAAATCTCGCACAATACAGTTACCGTAAAGCAGCTAGCGACGAATTAGTCTTGTTGGGCGAAACCGAAGAATACGAACCATTGAGCAGGGCCGCTTATTACAAAGTAATGTTGCGTGATAAGGTAAATAAAATGAATGTAAAAGACGCCGAAGAAGTCTCTAAAAAGTCTGACTCATGACACGGGAAACGGTTTTAGAAATAGACTTAAAAGCTTTAGAGCACAACTTCAATTACTTGAAATCTAAGCTTCACCCACAAGTCAAATTTATGCCGGTAGTCAAAGCTTTTGCCTACGGAAGTGATTCGGTGGCAGTTTCTAAAAAGCTGGAAGAACTAGGAGCAGATTATTTGGCGGTCGCTTACACCAAAGAAGGTATTCGTTTGAGAGAAAACGGCATCACAAAACCTATTTTGGTATTGCATCCGCAATCCACCAATTTCGAAGAAATTGCCAAATACAACTTGACCCCAAGTTTATACAGCGAATTTGTTATACGGGCTTTTCTAGAAGATGCCCAAAGGTTAAACTTAAAAAATTACCCGATACATTTAAAATTCAACACTGGGTTAAACCGATTGGGATTGACACTAACAGAAATCGATTTGGTTGCTGATTTATTACAAAATCAAACCTATCTAAAAATAGAAGGTGCTTTTTCTCACCTCGCCGCCAGCGAAGATGTAGAAGAAAAACCTTTTACACAGCACCAAATCGAGCATTTTCAAAAAGTAAAAAAATCACTAGAAGCGAAATTCCAAAATCACAAAATACTTTTTCACCTCTGCAATACCAGCGGAATTTTGAATTATCCCGAAGCTCATTTTGATCTCGTACGTTCGGGAATTGGGCTTTATGGCTTTGGAAATTCCGTAAAAGAAGACCAAAACCTCATTCCAATATCGACCTTAAAAACCATTATTTCTCAGATTCACCACCTTAAAAAAGGAGAAAGTTTAGGTTATAACCGTCAATTTACAGCTCAAAAAGACACCAAAACAGCCACTTTACCCATTGGTCACGCAGACGGCATCAATAGAATTTATGGCAAAGGAAAATGTAGTGTTTTGATTAATGGGAAAGAAGCCTTGATTGTGGGAAATGTATGTATGGATATGATCATGGTAGATATCACCGGTATCGATTGCCAAGAAGGTGACGAAGTAATCCTATTCGGAAAGAACCGCAGTGCCGAAAATTTTGCTAAATCTGCCGGAACAATTTCCTATGAACTGGTAACTTCGGTATCTCAACGCGTAAACAGAAAAATTATTAATTCCTAAAAAAGTTTTTACTACTTTAGTAACTTACTAATCAATAATTTTATAGAAATGGGATTTTTTAGTGATTTTAAAAAGTTTTTGCTTAAAGGTGATATTGTGGCTTTAGCAACAGCTGTTGTAATTGGCGCAGCCTTCAAAACTATTGTCGATTCAGTTGTAAAAGATGTTATTACACCTATTATCGGAATGTTGACAGGAGGCGTAGATTTTACCAAAAAGTTTATTGCACTAGATGGTAACTCTTATGAAAGCCTTGCTGCAGCACAAGAAGCCAAAGCTGCGGTAATTACGTATGGTAACCTTATTCAGGCAATCATCAACTTTATTATTGTTGGTTTGTTTATCTATTTATTCTTAAAGGCTTACGAAAAGTCGAAGAAAAAAGAAGAGCCAGCTCCAGAAGCTCCAAAAGGGCCAACGCAAGAAGAATTGCTTATCCAAATTAGAGATGAGCTGAAAAAGCAAAACTCATAAAACCAAGTGATAAAGCTTCGATATTTTCGAGGCTTTTTTATTAAAAATAAATATCTTTACGGCTGTTAAAATCCCAAATTGAAAAAGAATGAAATTAGCCGTTGTTGGTGCCACCGGAATGGTTGGCGAAGTGATGCGAGAAGTTTTAGAAGAAAGAAATCTTCCGATTTCTGAGTTTATACCCGTAGCGTCAGAAAAATCTGTAGGAAAAGAGATTTCCTTTAAAGGGAAAAACTACAAAATTGTAAGCCTACAAGATGCCGTAAACGCCAAACCCGATGTGGCTTTATTTTCCGCTGGCGGCGAAACTTCACTTGAATGGGCTCCAAAATTTGCTGAAGCAGGGACATTTGTCATCGACAATTCTTCAGCTTGGCGTATGGATACCGATAAAAAGCTCATCATCCCAGAAATCAACGGTGATTTACTTACCGAAAATGATAAAATTATTGCCAATCCTAACTGTTCTACGATACAGCTTTTAATGACAGTAAAACCCTTACACGATAAGTTTAAAGCCAAAAGAGTAATTGTTTCTACCTACCAATCGATTACAGGTACCGGTGTAAAAGCCGTTCAACAATTGGAAAATGAAGCCAACAACCAAAAAGGGGAAATGGCGTACCCGTATCAAATACACCAAAACGCTTTACCACATTGTGACGTGTTTTTAGACAATGATTACACCAAAGAAGAGATGAAGCTCACCAACGAAACCAAAAAAATATTGGGTGACGATAGCGTTTTGGTTTCCGCGACAGCGGTAAGAATTCCTGTGGTTGGCGGTCACAGTGAGTCGGTCAACATCGAGTTTGAAAACGATTTTACCATCGAAGAAATCAAACAAACCTTAAACGATTTTAACGGAATTACCCTACAAGACAACCCCATTACCAATACGTACCCAATGCCATTGTATGCGAAAGGTAAAAACGATGTTTTTGTAGGTAGAATAAGAAAAGATCACACGCACCCGAAAGCCATCAATTTATGGATTGTCGCCGATAACCTGAGAAAAGGCGCTGCAACCAACACAGTACAAATTGCCGAAAAACTGATTGAAAAGAATATTATCACACCACAAAAAGCGTTTGTATAAAAAGACTATATTTGCAATCATGCCTGCTAAGTTTTTAAAAAATACCATTTTAGGAATTTTATTGGTTGCTTTTTTGGCAATCAAAGGCATTGGTTTGCATAGTTTTTTACACGATGATGACAACCCGCAACAAGAATGCGAATGGTGTATCATCGCAACGACAGATCAAACCAAACCACTTATCAACGACAGTTCGGCGACCATAGAAATCACCTATTTCGAGTTCGAGCAAACCCCAAAAGTCCAAAATTTATATGCTAGGGTGTTTATTCCTAAAGGCCTTTCGGGAAAACATTATAACAAACCTCCTCCTTTTTTGTTGTAGTCCTAAAGTACATTTTACCCATTTTCTCTTTATAATACTTACTTATAGCAAAAACACATGCTCGTTTTGAGTAACTTTTGCTATCATAATTTGTGGTCAATAAATATACTTAAAAGGACACTATATCATTTGAAGTTTTTTGTGTAAAGTACTCGAAAAGTGCTTTATAAATATTTTACCAAATCCCCAATTATGAGATTTTTAATAAAATGTTTTATAACATTTCTCATTTTATATTCGTCAACTACCTATAGTCAAACTTTTTCTGTTTCAGGAATTGTAACCGACTCTATCGGTAAACCTATTGCAGAAGCACATATCCATATTGAAGAAAAGTATGCAGTAAGTGAACCTGATGGTCGTTTTAGCATTCGGGCTATAGAAAAAGGGAGTTATTACCTCGCAGCGTCTTATATTGGTTATATTACGTTTGACACCATCATAAATGTATCGCAAAATATACATTTACCTATAAAACTCATTCCGGAGACCTCATCTCTTCAAGAAGTTGTCATTTCTGCCTCTGCGATAGAGAAAAGTACCGCTAGCAAAGAAGTTGTAGAACAAACCTATATCCAAAAAGAGTTTGCGGGTTCTTTGGCGAAGAGTTTAGAAAAATTACCTGGCGTAAACGCAATGGAAATTGGTGCAGGAAATTCAAAGCCCATTATTAGAGGATTAGGCCTCAATCGTGTGGCTGTAGCAGAAAACGGCATCAAGCAAGAAGGGCAGCAATGGGGAGCCGATCACGGTTTAGAATTAGATGCCTTGGCAGTAGAAAACCTCGAAGTATTAAAAGGTGTTGGAGCTATAGAGTATGGTAGCGATGCCATTGGTGGAGTCATCAAAGTAGACAACACCAAAGCACCAGAATACGAAGGTTTTTCAGGAAGTTTAACTGCTTTAGGGAAATCTGTTAATAACACTATTGGTAGTTCCTTAAATCTCAATTACAAAACGCCCAAATTCTTTTACAAAGTAAAGTTAACTGGCTTAGAGTATGGTGACTACAGTTTACCCGCAGATACGATTAACTATCTTAACTTCAACATTCCTATTTATAACGAAAAGCTTAAAAATACGGCTGGTAAAGAACTCGATTGGTATACACAGTTTGGTTATACTGGTGAGAAGTTCAAATCATTGGTCAGTGTGAGTCAAGTTTATCAAAAATCTGGGTTTTTCCCTGGAGCTCATGGTATTCCTTCTATCGACCGTGTTCGTCCTGACGGTAGTGAGCGAAATATCGAATTTCCTTACCAAAGAGCTACCCATTTTAAGCTTATTAATAACAACAGCATTTATTTTAACCAAGCAAGTTTAGATATTTTACTGGGTTATCAACGCAATTTAAGACAAGAGTGGAGTTTGTTTCATACCCATTATGCGGGTCAGACACCACCTATACAAAACCCTAATTTAGAATTAGGTTTTCAGTTAGACACTTACGATGCGCAATTCAAATTCAACAAAAGTTTTTCTACTGAACATAAAAGCAGTATTGGTCTTCAACTCAAATCGCAAGAAAATACCATCGATGGTTTTAATTTTTTACTCCCAAAATACAACAGTCGAAACATTGCTGGCTTTATTACCCACGAATATAGACCTTCACAAAAAGCACTTTACAGCTTAGGAATGAGGTACGACCACAACCATATTGATATCTCTCGTTATTACGACCCTATTTTATACAATTATTTAATTGGCAATGGCCAAACCCAAGAACAGGCTAACGCTTACGCTGAAAGAAGTCCTGAGGCAGAAAAAAGTTTTGACAGTTTTAATTTTATGGCAGGTATGCTTTATGAGTTTTCTCCTAAATGGCAGCTTAACGCCAACGCCGGAACCAATTTTAGAATTCCTACGGCCATAGAGCTTGGTGCCAATGGTATTCATCACGGTTCGTTTAGGCATGAGCAAGGAGATATCAACCTCAATCCTGAAAAAGGCTTTGTAGCTGATGTGAAAGTTACTTTTGAAGACAAGGACTTTTCAGTCTCTGCCAATCCGTATGCCTACTATTTTACCAATTATATTTTCTTAAAACCTACAGGTGTTTTTTCGCTACTTCCCCATGCAGGGCAATTGTTTGAATACACCGAGTCTGAAGCCTTACTCTCAGGATTAGAAATTGAAGTACAAAAAGTCTTTTTCGAAAAACTAAGAACCTTAATGATAGGCGAAGTATTACATAACAAACAAATCACTGGCGATGCTTCCAGAAATTATCCACTGCCTTTTACGCCTGCCAATAATCTGTTTTTAGAAACAGGTTACAGACTTTTTAAGGAAAGTGAACGCCTTGAAGCAGTTGAAATTTATATTAATTCCCGCTTAGCTATGGATCAAAACCAAATCGCTCAAGGCGAAATAACAACTCCGGGCTACGCTCTTTTTGGAATGGGTATAAGTGGTGAATTACATTTTAAAAAATTTAAAAGTAATATCAATTTACAAGTTACCAATTTGTTGAATACACAATACTTTAACCACACCAGCTTTTATCGAAGATTACATATCCCAGAAATGGGCAGAAATATTCAGTTAAATATCACCATCCCATTTGGAAACCAAGCGTGAGAATAGATAAAAAACATATAAGTTTTGTAGTCGCTGTTGCTTTTATAAGTGTGCAGTTAACTACGGCTATACATTATGTTTGGACCACTCATCACCATGTTATTGGCATAGCAAAGTATAAAGTTGAAATCCAACCCGACACATCGATCGCCGATCATCATTGTGAATATTTTCATATTAAGTTTTATGAATCTTTTCTTCCTAAAGAAATGTATTCATCTCTTTTTATTGATTTAATATGGGTTTATCAACATTCAAATTATCATAAACCTTTTCAACCAAGGCAAATAAAAGCTTTTGATAATCGGGGTCCACCTCAATTTCCTATAACCTAAACAATCATAAAGCAAGTTAACTTATAAAAAAGTACTTGCAACCTTTTTAAAAAATTATAAATATATAAATTGAACAAAATGAAAAATTATAAAATATATACCTTCATCACCATTTTAAGCCTCTTTTTTTATGCTTGTAGTAGTGATGACGATAGCGGATTAGACAATCAAGCACCATCCATAGAAATTCATGAGCCTACCACAGATCAAGTTTTTGAGTTGGGTAGTGAATTACACCTAGACATAGAATTAGAAGACAATGTAGAACTTGCTTCTTATAAAGTGGAAGTTCATAATAATTTTGACGGACACACGCATGACAGATCCTCAAATGTGACAAATGCTTCAGAGCCATGGTCATATTCCCAAACTTTTGAAATTGAGGCGGGCAAAACTTCTTATTCTGTTCTTGAGATGATAGCTATTCCTGCTGATGTACTTGAAGGCGAATACCATTTGGAAATTTTTGCCATCGATACTGCTGGGAACCAAAGTGAAGCGGTTGCAGAGTTTATTTTAGGGGAAGTTCATAGCGGTGAAGAGCATATCACCATTCAAAACATCATGATTGATAATGTCGCTGCTGGAGGAACCTTACACCCGCACGCCGATGTAGAAGCAGAGCATGGTATTCAGTCTATCTCTATAAACATTCACGGAGAAGATGTAACCCCAACAGGTGGTCAAGTAGAATGGGATTTTGACGAGACGTATACCACTTATAGTGGAACTTCAGTAGAATTTCACGAAAGTATTCCTGTTCCTGCCAATGCGGCTCCTGGAGAATACCATGTAACTATTGTTGTCGTTGATCTAGATGGTAACTCCCACGCAGAGGGAGCACATTTTGATATTCTATAATCAAACGCAGAAAAAACAAAGAGGCTAAAACCACAGTTTAGAATACAAGAAGTTTAGCCTCTTGTTTTTATCAACAACCCTCTACTAAAACTATTATTCTTATTTACAATGCTTTTGTATATTTGAATATGCTCATAACTAAAAAATTTATACTTGTGAAAAAATTAGTTGTATTATTTTCTGTCTTAGCAATAGTTGCTTGCCAGGAAAAAGAAGAAAAAACAGAAGAAAAAGAGATGGCAGTAACCTATCCTGAAACCAAAAAAGTAGATACGATAGATACTTATTTTGGTACCAAAGTAAAAGACCCTTATCGTTGGTTAGAAGATGATCGCAGCGCCGAAACCGAGGCTTGGGTTAAGGCACAAAACGAGGTTACTTTTGGATATTTAGACCAGATTCCTTACCGTGATTCTATCAAAAACAGGTTAGAAGAAATTTGGAATTACGAAAAAATAGGAGCGCCTTACCACGAAGGTGATTATACTTATTTCAGTAAAAATGAAGGTATACAAGACCAATCGGTGATTTACCGTTATAAAAAAGGAGGTAATGAAGCCGATGCAGAGGTTTTTTTAGATCCGAATAAATTTAGCGATGATGGTACGACTTCATTAGGCGGAATGAGTTTTTCTAAAAACGGAAAAATTTTAGCCTATTCTATCTCAGAAGGCGGAAGCGATTGGCGAAAAGTAATTGTTCTAGATGCAGAAACCAAAGAAATTATAGAAGACACACTCGTTGATATAAAATTTAGCGGAATGTCTTGGAAAGGCAAAGAAGGCTTTTATTACTCAAGTTATGACAAGCCAAAAGGCAGTGAACTTTCTGCTAAAACCGATCAGCATAAGCTTTATTATCATAAACTAGGCACCAAACAAAACGAAGATCAGCTTGTTTTTGGAGGAACTGACGCCGAAAAGCATCGCTACGTAAGCGGAAATGTAACCGAAGACAACCAATATTTACTTATAAGTGCAAGAACCTCAACCTCTGGCAACAAACTTTTCTTAAAAGAATTGTCAAAACCAAATGCACCGCTTAAAACAATAATTGGTCATACCGAAACCGATACGTATTTATTAGAAAACAAAGGTTCAAAACTTTATTTGGTCACCAACAAAAACGCACCAAACAAAAAAATAGTAACGGTAGATGCCAATAATCCTTCCGAAGAAAACTGGAAAGATTTTATTGCTGAAACAGAGAACGTTTTAAGCCCATCAACGGGTGGTGGTTACATCTTTGCTGAGTATATGAAAGATGCGGTTTCTACCATAAAACAATATGACCTTGACGGAAATTTGGTGCGTGATGTCGAATTGCCTGGCGTTGGAAGTATTGGCGGTTTTGGTGCTAAAAAAGAAGAAAAAGAGTTGTACTATTCGTTTACCAATTATGTAACTCCGGGTAATATTTATAAATACGATATCGAAAGCGGAAAATCTACCCTTTTTAGAAAGTCAAAAATAGATTTTGATACGAGCCAATACGAAAGCAAGCAAGTGTTTTACACTTCTAAAGATGGTACGAAAGTTCCGCTGATCATTACCCACAAAAAAGGGATCGAACTCAACGGAAAAAACCCAACCATACTTTACGGTTACGGCGGTTTTAACATCAGTCTCACTCCTAGTTTTAGCGTGGCCAACACTGTTTGGATGGAAATGGGCGGTGTATACGCAGTTGCCAATTTACGTGGTGGCGGCGAATACGGTAAAACTTGGCACGATGCCGGTACCAAAATGCAAAAACAAAACGTCTTTGATGATTTTATCGCTGCTGCGGAATATTTGATCGATCAAAAATATACCTCAAGTGATTATTTAGCAATTCGTGGTGGTTCAAACGGTGGTCTTTTAGTGGGAGCAACCATGACACAGCGACCCGAATTGGTACAAGTGGCTTTACCTGCAGTTGGAGTTTTAGACATGTTGCGTTACCATACGTTTACCGCTGGAGCAGGTTGGGCTTACGATTATGGAACTGCTGAAGATAACCAAGAAATGTTTAACTACTTAAAAAGCTATTCTCCAGTTCACAACGTCAAAGAAGGAACAGAATATCCAGCAACTTTAGTAACGACAGGCGATCACGACGATCGAGTAGTTCCTGCACATAGTTTTAAATTTGCTGCAGAACTGCAAGATAAACAAGCTGGAAATAACCCTACTTTGATTCGTATTGAAACCAATGCCGGTCACGGTGCAGGTACACCCGTAAGTAAAACCATCGAGCAATACGCCGATATTTATGGCTTTACTTTATGGAATATGGGCATCAAAAATATGCCGAAGAGTTAATACCATTCACTATTATAATTTAAAAAGCCTCGAAATTTGAGGCTTTTTTTATTTCTGATAGATAAAAAACAGCTCCTCAAAATTAGAAAGGGCAACGATGGTATCATAAACATAATTTGACACTTTTACTTGCCCCTTGAGATTGATTAAATCTAGGGTATCGGTCGTTTGGTGGTATTGTGGGTGTCCTCCCGTATGTAAACCTAACACCGAGATTTTCTTTTTGTAAAATGAAACATGGTCTGAGCCGCCCACCGAACCAACATGAACGACTGGATTCAAGTTGCTTCTTTTTCCTAAAGATTTCATCAGTTCTACTCCGTAAGGAAAAGTGCCTGCACCGCCCATAAAAATTTGTTGCTGTTCGTTGAGTCTACCCACCATATCTAAATTAATCATCATTTTAATTCGCTCCAGTGGGAAGAGTGGATTTTCTACAAAAAATTTGCTCCCCAACAAACCTTGTTCTTCGGCTCCAAAAGCAATCAAAATCATACTCCGCTTAAGTTTTTCCTTGTTCAAGGAGAGCTTCTCTCCTATTTCCAACAATGAAGCCGTTCCGCTCGCGTTATCGTCAGCACCGTAATAAATACTATCTCCAGATTTCCCGAGATGGTCGTAATGAGCTCCTAAAACAATAAACTCATCTTTTAAAATAGGATCATTTCCTTTGATAAGTCCAATCACATTAAAGGTTTTTACTGTACTACTGTCTTTTCGCATCATGGCTTCAAACTCTTGCTGGAGTACTGTAATTCCGTTTGCAGTAAAATCGTTGAAGATATATACTACCACCGAATCGTTGGCTTTTGTTCCAGGATATCGACCCGCTAATTTTTCGGAAGTTAGAAAATGAATATGGCCATAGATTTCTTTTTCGGTGATTTCTTCTTGGGAAAAAAGATGGAAAGCAAACAAGAAAAATAATATGCTTAAAAGTGATGGTTTCATCAAACAAAGTTTTCCCAAATATACAAATCATCGCTTAGATTATTCTATTTTTGAACTTATGCTACATGTCAAAAACTTACATTTCTCTTATTACGATCAACCTACCTTACAAAATATTTCGTTTCGTGTTGAAAAAGGCGAACACGTTTGTGTGATTGGTGAAAGCGGCTGTGGGAAAAGCACACTGTTAAAAGCAGTTTACGGTTTGATTGACATCGCTCAAGGCGAAATCTTTTGGAACAACGATAAAATTTTAGGGCCAGCATTTCAACTGATTCCGGGACATCAAAAGCTCAAATATTTAGCCCAAGAAGCCGAATTGATGCCTTACACTTCGGTGGAAGAAAACATCAAAAAATATCTGAGTCGTCAGTATCCTGAAAAAAGCCAACAGCGTTGTGATGAGCTTTTAGAGGTCATCGATATGGTGGGTTTTAATCACAGAAAGGTTAAAAACCTCAGCGGCGGACAAAAACAACGTGTTGCTATTGCACAAGCGCTAGCAAAAGAACCACAACTCTTGCTCTTAGACGAGCCTTTTAATTTCATCGATAATTTTAGGAAAAACAAACTGCGGCGGAACCTTTTTAACTACATGAAAAAAGAAAGTATTGCTTGTCTTTTTGCCACTCACGATAGTGAAGATATGTTTGCTTATGCCGACACGGCTTTGGTGTTAAAGGACGGAAAACTTCTTGCCAACAACACCCCAAAAAATCTATACGAAGCACGAGAAGATTTTTACATTTCTTCCCTTTTTGAAGAAGTGAACACCATCTCACAACAGTTATGGAAACCCAATTCTAACCAAAACCTTTTAGCCTACGTTTCGGATTTCGCTTTCGCGGAAAATGGAAAAATCAAAGCTAAAGTACTTCAGAATTATCCTGGTAAAAAAGAGTCTCTGATTGAAAGTATCACTAAAGAAACAGAGCAAAAAATTCTGTTTTGGCACGATCATAAATTTCGTGTCAACGAAATGATTCGAATAGATTTTAAAGATCAAGGCTTGCTGACAAGATTGTTAAATGCCTCTTCTTCCCAGTCATAAAATGTTATCTCCCCTAATGTTTCGCACAACGAAATGTATCGAGAGGTATATTTTATTCCTATCACTTTATTAGTTATGTCTAGTTCTAGATACAATCCCGAGTGCTCGGGATTACTCGAACTGACATACGCAAGGGTTGGGTCATCATCAAAAGAACATCTAGGATGTACGCGTTAATATTTATACGGCCCGTAATACACCATTTGGCGAACGATCCAATTTTTACGACTTTGTATATAACTACTCGCTGGATTAGCTTTATACCGCAACGGGTTGGGTAATACTGCGGCAATGGCTGCAGCTTCGTGCTTATTCAGGTTCTTCGCCGATTTTTTAAACCAATATTGGGATGCTGCTTCTGCACCGTAAATCCCTTTGCCCATTTCGATACTGTTGAGGTACACTTCCATAATACGTTCTTTACTCCATAAAGTCTCGATCAAAAAGGTAAAATACACTTCAAGCCCTTTTCTAAGCCAAGTCCTACCTGGCCATAAAAACACATTTTTAGCGGTTTGCTGACTAATGGTACTGGCTCCGCGTAAGCGTTTACCTTTTTTATTATTCTGAATAGCTTTTTCGATCGCTTCGTAATCAAACCCATTGTGTTTTTGGAAGTTTTGGTCTTCGCTACAAATCACGGCTAAATGTAGGTAAGGTGAAATTTCTTCAATCGGCTTCCAATCATGTGACCACAATTCTCGCTCTTCTGATGGTTGCTCAAAATAACGAATGACCATCAAAGATGTCGCAGGGACGGGAACCCATTTATAGAGCAACACCCATAAAATGGTAAATACAAAAAAATAAAGTATCCCTTTTAATATGAATTTGAAAAACCTTTTCATCCGTTTCTGTTGGTTAAATCTGCTAATTGTTGTCCTACAAAAGTACCAATGGCAATTCCCATTCCGCCCAATCTGACGCCACAATATACGTTATTTGAAACTTGTTTTAAAATGGGTTTCTTGGTTTTGCCCACGCCCATAATTCCGCTCCAACGATGTTCTATTTCTGCTTTTTGGTGGGGTAAAATCACTTCGCTCAACAATTTGTCTAACTGATTTTGAATTTGTTCGGTTGTCGAAAATTCCGTTGTCGTTTCGCCTTGCACGTTAAGGTTTCTACCACCGCCCAATAAAATTCGGTTGTCTATATTTCTAAAATAATAATAGCCTTGCTCGAGATGAAAAGTACCTTTGAACTGTAAATTCTCTATAGGTTTTGTAATTAAAACCTGCGCTCTTGCCGGATTTACTTTTTCGATGCCGAGTTGTTGGCCAAAACCGTTGGTCGCAATGCATACTTTTTGCGTTTGAAAGCTAAAACTGTCTAAGATTACTTCTACTCCGTTTTGAGTGTCTTCAAGAGCTTTCACATGGCAATGATTGAGGATCAGAATATCATTTTGAACCGCCTTTCGTAAAAGACAATGCATCATTTTGCCGGTATCAATTTGCGCTTCGAAAGCATTGTAAATGAATTTCGGAAGCACCTTACCAAAACTAAATTTATTCTCACTTTCACGGAATACCTTTTCGCTGAAAATAGGTTGCAACAAACGATTGATTTCTTCTACCCTAGAAAAGCATTCTTCGTAAAGTGCCGTATGGTTTTCGGTAAAAACTTCATAACCCCCATAATTTTTATACCCAATGTTTTTATCTCCTAAGTTATTTCTGAGCTGCTGTAACCCTTGATAACGTTTTGCCACTAAATGGGCAACTTCTCCTTCCGATTGGGTTTTAAGGTCATCTAATAGTTCTGAAACACTGCCAAAACAAGCAAAACCCGCATTTTTAGTACTCGCACCTTCAGGTAAAACCCCTTTTTCTAAAACCAATATCTTCGCCTTTGGGAAATTTTCGCGTAAGCGTAAAGCACAGTTTAAGCCCGTAATTCCGCTACCAATAATGGTAAAATCTACCTGTGTGAAATAGGTTTTGAGTTCCCAATATGATAATGATTTGTTCAAATAAAAAGAGATAAAAAAACCCTCGAAAAATCGAGGGTCAATAAAATTATGCTTGGTCTTTATACTTTTCGTCCATCACAAAGTCTTCCATAAATTTGGTGGTATAATTACCCGCTATATAATCGGGATGATCCATCAATTGTCTATGGAAAGGTATGGTCGTTGCAATTCCTTCGATGACAAACTCGTCTAAAGCACGTTTCATTTTATTGATCGCTTCTTCGCGTGTTTGCGCGGTCGTAATCAACTTGGCAATCATCGAATCGTAGTTTGGTGGAATTGAATAACCACTATACACATGTGTATCGATTCGTACACCGTGACCTCCTGGCGCATGTAAGTTGGTAATTTTACCTGGGGAAGGTCTAAACCCATTATACGGATCTTCTGCATTGATACGGCATTCGATTGAGTGTAGGTTAGGGAAATAATTCTTTCCTGAAATAGGCACTCCTGCAGCAACTAATATTTGCTCTCGAATTAAATCGTAATCGATTACCTGCTCTGTTATTGGATGTTCTACCTGAATACGGGTGTTCATTTCCATAAAGTAGAAATTACGGTGTTTGTCTACCAAAAATTCTACGGTTCCTGCTCCTTCGTACTTGATGTATTCTGCCGCTTTTACCGCTGCTTCACCCATTTTCTCACGTAATTCATCGGTCATAAAAGGCGAAGGGGTTTCTTCGGTCAGCTTTTGATGACGACGTTGTACCGAACAGTCTCTTTCAGAAAGATGACATGCTTTTCCAGTGCTATCACCTACAATCTGTATCTCGATATGGCGAGGCTCTTCGATCAGTTTTTCCATATACATTCCGTTGTTTCCAAAGGCAGCACCAGCTTCTTGACGAGCAGAGTTCCAAGCGTCTTCAAGATTTTCTTCTTTCCAAACCGCACGCATTCCTTTTCCGCCACCTCCAGCTGTAGCTTTTAGCATAACCGGGAAGCCCATTTTTTTAGCTGTTTTTAAACACTCGTCATAATCTTCGAGTAAACCATCTGACCCCGGAATACAAGGTACGCCAGCTGCCATCATCGTTTCTCTAGCTGAGGCTTTATCCCCCATTTTTTCAATCATTTCCGCGGAAGCTCCAATAAATTTAATCTCGTGCTCTTCACAGATTTTTGAAAATTTAGCGTTTTCAGATAAAAATCCGTAACCGGGATGAATCGCATCGGCATTAGTGATTTCTGCTGCCGAAATGATGTTAGGTATTTTAAGGTAAGATTCACTACTTGGTGCAGGACCAATACAAACAGCTTCGTCGGCAAAACGCACATGCAAGCTGTCTTGATCTGCTTTGGAGTAAACCGCTACGGTTTTGATGCCCATTTCTTTGCATGTTCTGATGACACGTAGGGCAATTTCTCCTCGATTGGCAATTAATATTTTTTTAAACATCTCGTGAAATTTTAAATGTTGAATTCTAAATTTTAATCCGCTTTAAGCGAAATCTCTTTTAAAGCTGTCGATTTAAAATTTCTTATGCTGGCTCTACTAAAAATAAAGGCTGATCGAACTCTACAGGAGAAGCGTCATCTACCAATACTTTTACGATTTTTCCTGAAATCTCGCTTTCGATTTCGTTGAAAAGCTTCATAGCCTCGATTACACATACAGTATCACCAACACTAATGCTATCTCCTACCTCTGCAAACACGGGTTTGTCTGGAGATGGTTTTCTATAGAAAGTACCAATAATTGGAGACTTGATGGTCACAAGGTTGCTATCTTCTGCTTTTTTCTCAGGTTGAGCCGCTGGAGTTTCTGCGGCAGGAGCTGCTGGTTGAGCTGCTACTGGAGCCTGTGGCATATTGCCCATTGGAATCTGCTGAACAATCGTGGTTTCTTTATCGCTACCTGTTCCTGTTTTAATGGTGATTTTGATATCATCCATTTCTAATTTAACTTCGCTTGCTCCTGATTTTGCAACAAATTTGATTAGATTTTGTATTTCCTTTATGTCCATAAATAAAAGTTTTTAAGTCTGATTGTTTGTTGTTATGAATTGTATGCCCATTTGAGGTAAATAGAACCCCAAGTGAATCCTCCACCAAATGAGGCAAATATGATGTTATCTCCTTTTTTAAGTTGTTTTTCGTAATCGCTAAGTAATAAAGGTAATGTTGCTGAGGTGGTATTTCCGTAGCGTTGGATGTTCATCAAGACTTTTTCTTCCTCTAAGCCCATTCTTTTTGCGGTGGCGTCGATGATTCTTTTGTTGGCTTGATGTGCTACCAACCAATTTACCGAATCCTTATCTAGATCATTACGTTTCATGATTTTCTCACTCACATCTGCCATATTCGAAACGGCAAACTTAAATACGGTTTTTCCGTCTTGTTGTACGTAGTGTAATTTTTGGGCAACCGTCACTTCGCTTGGTGGCATGATCGAACCTCCCGCGTCAATTTTTAAGAACTCTCTTCCAATACCATCACTTCGTAAATACTCATCCTGTAAACCGTAACCTTCGGTGTTGGGTTCGAAAAGTACTGCTCCGCCGCCATCTCCAAAGATGATGCAAGTGGCTCTGTCTTCGTAATCGATAATCGATGACATTTTATCGGCACCGACCAACAATACTTTTTTATACCTTCCTGATTCAATATACCTTGCCGCTGTAGACATTCCGTAAAGGAAACTAGAGCATGCTGCTTGTAAATCGTAAGAAAATGCATTGACGGCACCAATTTGTGAAGCCAAATAAACACCCGAAGAAGCTACTGGCATATCTGGTGTAGCGGTGGCAAAAATAACCATGTCTATTTCGGCAGGGTTTACATTTGCTTTTTCGATAAGGTTTTGTGCGGCTTT
This sequence comes from Mesonia sp. K7, assembly GCF_003233725.1. Lineage (GTDB taxonomy): Bacteria > Bacteroidota > Bacteroidia > Flavobacteriales > Flavobacteriaceae > Mesonia. The sequence continues at coordinate 11,159 of NZ_QKQV01000011.1, read as the reverse complement.
GATCCCGAGGTAAGAAGAACCTTTGTTTTCTTCTTTTAAAATTCTACGTTCTTTGATACCCGTTCTGGTAGTAATCCATTCGTCGTTGGTATCTACCATGCTTTCTAACATTTTGTTGGTTAAGACATGGTCTGGAACATATGAACCCACAGCAGTAATTGCTGCTTTTATATTACTCATAAATATTTTATTTCAAAAAAAGTAAAAAATCTATATTTAAAGAACAAAATCGACGTTTTATTCTAAAAATATATGCAAAGTAAAACGTTTTTAGCACTTTATCAACTAATTATCGTTAACATTTGCAAATTTTGAAATTTTAGAAACTAAACCTTGGTCTAAAAAAGAAAACCCTCACTTTTTTGGTGAGAGTTTCAATTCTAAATGAACCTTTTTTACGCTTCTACTTCTTCAGTATTGTCGATAAGTACTTGACCTCTGTAGTAAAGTTTTCCTTCGTGCCAGTGCGCTCTGTGGTATAAGTGAGCTTCACCTGTTGTTGCATCTACACCAATTTGTGGTGACTTTGCTTTGTAATGTGTTCTTCTTTTATCTCTTCTTGTCTTAGATATTTTTCTCTTAGGATGTGCCATTGCTAAGTATTATTTATCGTTATATAAGTTTTTTAATTTATCCCAACGAGGATCTGTTTCCTCTTCGTTGTCTTTTTCTTCTTTTATTTTTGGTTGTAACTCTTCTAATCTATCGAGTATGTCTGATTCTAAGGTACCGTCTTCTACCCCTGGGTGAATTCGCTTAAAAGGAATTGCCAATACAATCGCCTCGTAAATGTAATGTTGTACTTCGAGTTGGTATTCTCCGTGTGGGATAATCAACAACTCTTCGTTTTCGTCATTATAGGCTTCACCAAACTTCACTACCAACGAAAGATTGTTTTCTATCGCTTCGTCATAAGGCTCATTGGTCACATCACAATTGAGATTGACCGTGCCTTTGATATGAAAATTTAACTCCAACATCGTAGATTTTTTTTCGAATTCCAAATCTACTTTAACGTCAACTTTATTGAAATCGTCGTACTCAAAAAACGCAAAGAACTTATTATCAACTTGATACTCAAAATGATGTTTCCCCAGCTTTAATCCTACAAAAGGGATTTTAAATTCATTCAAATTCTTCATTTCATCATCAGTTTCGAGCGTGCAAATATATAAAATTTAATGTATTAACTCTAAAATTATCAACAAAAAATGTTTATAATTTTCTAGACTGCTTTTTCAGTGGGTTTTTGGTCAGTTTTTTATACTCTTTTCGGTTTTTATAGATGGCTATCGCAGTATACACCGCTTCTCTAAACGACGTAAAATCGGCTTCGTTTTTTCCTGCAATTTCATAAGCGGTTCCGTGATCGGGTGAAGTACGCACTTTGCTCAAACCTGCTGTAAAGTTGACGCCTTTTCCAAAAGCAAGGGTTTTAAAAGGGATCAAGCCTTGGTCGTGATAAGCCGCGATAATGGCGTCAAAATTCTGATAGTTTTTACTTCCAAAAAAGCTATCGGCCGCATAAGGTCCAAATACATATTGTCCTTTTTCGGTCAGTTTTTTGATGGTAGGCTTTAACACCTCATCGTCTTCTTTGCCAATGACCCCGTTATCACCACTATGCGGATTGATGCCCAACATGGCGATTTTTGGTTTGCGTATTTTAAAATCTGCTTTCAGCGAATGGGTAATCATGGCGATCTTATCCTCGATGAGTCGAGGCGTGATTTTTCCGGCTACGTCTTTTACGGCAACGTGATCGGTCAATAACCCAATGCGTAAGTCTTTGCTTACCATAAACATCAAGCTTTTTCCGTCACCGAGCTCTTGCGCGAGGTAATCGGTATGCCCCGGAAATTTAAACTCGTCGGATTGGATTACATTTTTATTGATGGGAGCCGTTACCAAGGTATCAATTTGGTTTTCTTTTAAGGCTTTGACCGCCGACTGTAAAGACAGCAAGGTATATTTTCCTATACTTTTATCTTCTTCTCCGAAATTGATCTTGACATTTTCTTTCCAGACATTGATGACATTAATTTTCCCATCGATGATTTTGTCGAGACTATTGACCCCTTGAAAATTCAAACTCAAATTATAGTGCTTTTTAAAGAAAGAGAGCAATTTGTTATTGGCAAAAATCACGGGCGTACAAAAATCCAACATTCTACTATCTTCAAAAGTTTTGAGAACAATTTCGCTGCCTATACCGTTTAAATCGCCTATACTAATCCCTACTCGAATGTTTTGAGCCTTTTTCATAAAATAATCTCTATTTTTGCAGGGTAAAGGTAATAAATAATCAGGAAGATGTTTACAGGAATCATCGAAACCCTGGGAAAGGTAAAAAACATAGAAAAAGAAGGTGGAAACCTCCATTTATATGTGTCTTGTAACTTTACCCATGAACTCAAAATCGACCAAAGTGTGGCGCATAACGGTGTTTGTTTGACCGTCGTGGATATCGAAAACGATACCTACCAAGTCACGGCTATTGAAGAAACGCTACAAAAAACCAACCTGGGTAACCTACAAAAAGACGACGTGGTCAATCTCGAAAGGGGCATGCAATTGGGTGCTCGGCTTGACGGGCATATTGTACAAGGCCACGTAGACCAAACCGCCGTTTGTAAACAGATAGAACAACAAGACGGAAGCACGATTTTTAGCTTTACTTATGACGAAAGCCTGCACAACATCACCATCGAAAAAGGTTCGATTACCGTGAATGGGGTGAGTCTTACCGTGGTGAACAGCCAAAAAAATGAATTTAGCGTAGCGATTATCCCTTATACCTTAGAAAATACTACGTTTAAGTATTTAAAAGAAAATGATGTCGTCAACCTTGAGTTTGATGTAATTGGGAAGTATGTAAAGCGGTTGGTAGAGGTAAACAAAAGCTAATATAGCAATAATACCAAGTAGTGTTGGTAATCATGCACCCGACTAAGTCGAGCGCTAGCGGGGAAGTATGTAAAGCGGTTGGTCGAGATAAACAAAAGCTAATATAGCAATACTACCTATAAAAAATTAAATTTCAATAGCATCAGTAATTGGACAAACCTATTGGACGACAAAGGTTTTTGGAGTTTAGAAAACTATACTCCGACTATAAACACAAAACCAAATACATCATCCCCCGCTAGCGCTCGTTTATAACGAGTGCCCACTATCAAATTCCCAAGAAACCTGCGTCATCAATTTTTAAAACCGTATGATCTTCTATAAAGTTTCTTGCACTAGAATACTTCCAGTCTTCTGGTTGTAAAACAAAACCGCTTTTTACAGGGTTGTTGTGAATATAGTTTATTTTTTGCAAAATAACCTTTTCACTCCATAACTCTATAGGTTTATTATGATGTTGCCAAAACTGATAGTTTTTAATATTCCCTTGTCTTCTTCCCGCTTTTTCAAACATCCATAGCATCCATTCCTTTCTGCTTTCTTGAGCATTATTATTAATCGCTTCAATTACTTTTTTGGCGGTATGTTTTTTAAAATCACGCAGAAGTTCCATAGGTTGGTTGGTAGAAGAGCGAAAGATAAAATGAATATGACTCGGCATAATACAATAGGCATAAAGCTCCATTCCTTTATTCGAACGACAATAGATAATACTCGATGTGATCATATCGAAATATTCCTGCCTGGTAAAAACATCTATCCAATAAACGGTTGCAAAACTCACAAAATATAACCCTGACTCGTTGTGAAACTTATATTTCCTACTCATAGCCTCACTAAAATAAAAAAAATTTTTTTGTTAAGTCTGTGGTTTTTTTGTTAGTGGCATTTAAACTTTCTGATCGATAAGTTTCTATCTATTGCTTTTTGCTGTACAGTTTTATCGATATGTACAGCACTCGTGATAAACGAGTTTAGTTAGCACTCGACTAAGTCGAGCGCTAGCGGGGCAATTCTAGGGGGTGAAAGTGGCAACGAAACAGGTAAATATAGGTATAGACCTTGTGAAATTGAGTGGTTTGAACATTTAATTGACCAATTTGAAGGAACTCCTACAGCAATATTTGTAAAGCAGTTGGGCACTCATTTAGCCAATCAATACTACTTTTTGGATGACAAAGGAGGAAATTGGAATGAATGGGGAGCATTTCCAAGACTACAAAGAAGGGAGCACCCAATTGATATAACCAAATATTTTAAAAACAGTGACAAAGTGACAATTATGTAGAAAACTATTTTTTTTGATGAAAATGAAAAGGTGCAGAAATGCGCCTTTTTATTATGTCTACATAGGATCTAAAAATTGCACCAAACACAAATTTAACAGGAAAAAAAGACCACTACAATCATTTTAAGTGGTTTAATTGGCAAGCGCTAATGGAATATAAGTATAATCTTAATTATAAAAGATTGATAACTTAAATATAAACTACTCTAAATATCTTTTTCAGAAAAATGAAGCAAAGTTTTGTTCTTGATTTCTAAACTTGTTATGCTATTTGAAAGCAATTTGTCAACTATAGCATCTGAAAAGAAAAGTTCGGTAATTCCTTGAATTGAAATAATATGTTTTTTTATATATCTACTATTTAAAACTACTTTATCAAAAGAGTTAAAAGGCTCTTTATCCTGTAACTCAATGTAATCATTAAGATTCTTTATCTCGAAGTATTCTTTATCAGAAGAATCAGCATCAAACGTCCGATATATTAATGATTCCGAAAAAATAATTGCAGATTTATTTATCCACGGAACATAAAGTAAGTAATAATCCTCGTCAACTCCTTTTATCTCGACTTTCAACAAACGATATTTTTCTTTAGATACATTTTCTTCTTTCAAACAGTCTACAACTTTTTGGCTAACCAAGTAATGAAAACCAAAAAAACGAGGTGTATAGCCCATTAGGTCTGTTACTTTGGCTTTTGGCAATAACTCGCCTTCCAAAGTGATGTCTAAATTGAAAATCTCGTCTCTGTGCTCTAAAAATTCTTCAACGTTCACTTGTGTAAGTAGATTGTTGTATTTGTTTCCTAAATCTTTCTCATCTAATTCCACTTGGTATATTCCGTTATTTACACCAATTATTTTAGGATTAGCTGAATTAGTAACTCTTTTAAATATTATATTTATACCCTTTGACTTTGTATAATCACACTTCTATTTTTATAACCATATTTTACTAAACTGAAAATTATTAATAAATTTTTTACAATTTATTTATATTTTTATCAAGGATTCCAATAAGATTCAAAAGTTTCAGGTTTAACTTTTTGAAATTTGTATTTTTCAAATAAAAAATCTTCATAAGTCATATTTGTATCCGATAAAAAACCATAACATTTAGAATTGGGCATAGAAATTACTGGTTCTAAATCTTTATTCAAACCAATCTCACGATTAATATAACCTTCTTCAGCGAATTCAAGAATCCAAACATTACAAGAGTTAATTAACTCATTGCATCTGTTTAAAAACAATCTTCTATAGAGTTTAAATAGTAAACCTTCTTTACTAATGCTATTCTCTATATAAACTTTTAAGTATTTCATTATAATTTTATATGTTTAAATTATGCAACTTGTCATCAAAGACTTTAAAATTAGGGTTGTTGGTTATTTCTTTATTAATTTTTTTTACTTGGGTTATTAATTCATAATAAAAATAACTTACTCCTTTTTGAAATGATACAATACTCATTATTAAAATTTCATTTGAAAAAGAAGTTGAGATTTCAACTGAATTTTCTTTTCTAATAAAATATAAAACCCCATCTGATTCAGTAAATTCAAATTCTTCCCTTGAGAATTCTTCGCTTAATAAGTCTTCGCAGATAAGAAGTAATGTATAAGCAAAATCTAATAAAGGTATCCAGCCCCAATCTAAATTAATTTTAGAATTATTATATTTTAATAAAACACTCCCCTGAAATGAATAATATCTCAAAGTAGTATCATTAACTTCAAGAGATTTTTTTTCTCTTTCAGAATTTGATATAGTATAATTTATTTTAAACATAATTTAATATTTAAAATGGAAATGCAGTTATAACTTCACCTTTTGGACTAATTACTACACGTAAGTTTGTGGCTGAATTTCCATTTATGTTAGTTCCAATTACTCTCCCGAAATTATATTCTGCTATAACCCCAGGTCTGCCCCTTGTATTAAGTCTAAAAGCCCCTTCAGTGGTGGTAGTGTTGATAAGATTTAACAATTGTTTTAAAGAAGTTCCTTTAGAAAATTTTCCAGCTCCTTCTGCTATACTATTGTAGGCGTGTCTATCTAAAATATGTAGTAAAGCATTTTGGGTTAACTTGGCAGGGCCAGCTTTTAAAGCTACTTTTAATGGACCACTAGGTATTAAGGGTAATGAACCTATTAATAAATAAGGAGAGTTTTCTATACTATAGTTTCCAGCTCCTTCATAATCCTCCATCATTATATGCGTTAAAAGCATGGCTTCTGTTCCATACGGATGCAATTCTTCCATTACTTGAATACCCTCTTGAGCTGCTTGAGAAACTTTTTCAACTCTTTTAGATTGACTTGCTAGTCTATTAGAGGCTTGTAAGGACTCTTCATTAGTAACACCACCTGAAGCAGCTAAGGTATTGGCGTCTTCTACCATCTGTTGTCCATTAATACCTAGAAAGTCCCCAGTAAAGATACTTTTTAATCGATCCCAAAAAGTACAATCTGGAGGGCAACCACAACCATTTCCAGAACTCTCAGCTTCCATTCCTGTTGGGTCAATCAAATTAACAGGATTATTATGAACATATACGAAAGGTGACCAATTTGGATACTTCTCCGCCAACGGGTCAACACTTAACCAAATACTCCATTTGGGGTTGTAGTATCTTGCGCCGTAGTAATAATTCCCTGTCTCCTCATCAAACTCCTTTCCGTTAAACTTAAACGGGGTATTGTTGGAGTTTTGGTGTTCGTCCACCAAAAGCTCTCCGAAGGGTAAATATTCCATATGTTGGGTCACGTCTCCCGCTAAGTTAGTAATATAGCTCGAACTTCCCAAATGGTCGGGGTGAAAATAAAAACGCTCTACGTTGGTCAAATCATGGTCGGAAATGTCATCTATATGTGCAGGATAACTAGGGGTGCCCCCGTGTGAAGGAATACTAGCCGGCACATCTGTTCCTGTGGCAGAAGGTAAACTTTTAGAAAGACCAAACTTCTGGTAGGCTTTGGTAACGATAAGGCTAGCATCTCCCATCAGAAAGAGATCCGCATATTCGGTAATGAGCATCGACTGAGTTTGGTCATATACGTCAATATACAACAAACCATGCCATCTGTTATAGCCAAGCATTTCTTGACTGGTTCCCAAACGACTCCCTACACGTTCACTACCTATATAATAATAGTTGGTATACTTTAGCAAAGGATTTGGACCTTCTTCAGGGTTTTCAGCAGGCGGTAAAACCTTGGCGACTACCAGACCACTCGGGTAAATCATGATATTTCTTCGGTCTGCCAGCTGACGGTCTTCTGCATTGGAGTAAGCATCTATACGATCCTCATTGTACTTGATGATACGTTCCCCATTGGCATCATACACATATACCGCTACAGGATGCATATGTTCGTTTTCCGGGTCAAGATCTACGGCCGTCAATCTATTTTCCTCATCCCATAGGTGTTCCCGTAATACAATCTCCTCTTCATCTCTTACCAGTTCTTGTTTGATGATGGTTTGGTTACCGTTATGGTCGTATTCTATGGTTTTGTGTTTTATGTTGGGGTCACCATCGTTTGTATTGGGATCATAACCACCATCGGGCATTTCTACAATTCTTCTAGGAGCATGAGGCTGTACATAACCATAATTATCTCCCGCTACATAGGCTCCTTGTGCATATTCTTGATAACTTAGCCCATAAGAGTTTGGTTTGTTGAGAGAAGCAGTATTAGGGTCAAGATAATAATAGGATGGTACCCCGTCATAATAATGTTGTTGTGTCTTGCTGATGATGTTATGGCTTTTGTCATATTCCATCTGTAAGGTGTATTCCTGGGCAAGAAAGTCATTACTTCCCAGGTTTCCGTCATTAGGACCTACATACAATCCATAGGCCGCCATCAATCTATTGTAATTATCATAGGTATAATGATGCTCCCCTGGACCTCCCAATTGTCCTAAACCAGGTAAGGTATTGCCTGGGTTTGAAGTAGTGATGTCGGTAATATTGGAAAGAACATCATAAGTATATAGTTTTTTGATGTTTTGGTTTCCGCCTGAGAAAGTATGCTCTACCTCATCTAATCTTCTACGGATATCATAATCATAATTGGTAAACGTACCATTGGCGTATTCAATCCGTTCGCGTTCGCCAAATTGATTATAATAGATATTGCTAACAATTTCTACAGTATTATGCAAACCACTATTCTTAACATCAGAGGTTACTTTATATAATTTTCCAGCGTCATTATAATAATATTTAACTTCTTCATCATCAGGGTATTGTATCTCGTGTACTCTACTCCAACTGTCATATGTCCATCGAGTCCGAAACCATACACCTCTTCTTCCGGCCACATTTACTACTCTGGAAACTTCAATAACATTCCCCAATTTGTCGTATTGGAAATACTGTAATCCCGACGCATCTTTTTGAACAACTACTCTTCCGATAGAGTTTTCTGCGTAATTGACGCCAGAAGTTCCATCGTCTCCATAGACATACCTTACGTTGTTTTCTGGATTATTGGGGTAATTAATGCCCAATAACCTATTATAGGTATAGTCATAGGTAATCTTACCGGGGTTTTCACCTGCCAGCAAATTGGAAGATTCCCGTTCAATCAAGTTTCCAGCAGTATCATACTTTAACTTGGTAACTCCCTGGTCTGGGTGTTGTATTTCGGTTCTTCTACCAGCCATATCATAGATACTATTGGTGACATAGCCCATAGTATTGGTGACTTTAACAAGTTCGTTTATTGCATTATAGTCAAAAGTGGTCGTAATCTCATCATTTTGTACTGTTTTTCTTTTTCTACCACGGTTGTCTATATAAGTACTGTTGGTTTGTCCAGCCTCGTTGATCAGGGTTTGTTTGAGCATGCCGTTCTCTACTTCATATAGCAGGGTTGCAGCAGTTGTTTCTCCAGGCTGGGTAATTGCAGTCTTGCGGTCTTTTTCATCATATTTCATTTCTAAAGGAGGATATATAGATGGCGGAATGCTATTATCATATTCCAAGTCTGTCCCCGTGGGATTGATGATATTATTAGGTGATTGTATAGTAGGAAGATAACTTTCTATCACCCTACCAAAGGCATCTACTTTGTTTTTACCACTTACTTGCCAACCCAAAGTATTATTGGTAGAATATTGGTGTGTTTTTTTAACTTGAATACCCTTGCCTAATCCATCTACAATACTGATGGTAAGCAATTCATTTTGTAAATTAAAATTACTACTCCAAGGATAATTATAGTCCAATTTTTTCTCTAAATGTCTTGTCACCGCATAATGTTCGTTATTATTAGAGACAGCCAATGAATAGGGTATATTGGCCTCAAAACTTCCTTTAGCATTAAAAAGATAAGAAGAGGTATTGGTTCCTATTGTTCCCTCCAGAGGATCCTCTCCTTTGTATTCCATACGAATGATCCAATTATCTTCACCAAATGAATGATTCCCTTGTATAGGTTCTGAAATTTCAATGACTCTCCCTCGATCATCTATACGTGTTCTGATTTTATTGTTATTAACTTCTTTCGTGAGCACTGGAACCCCAAAGAGATAATTGTATTCCATTTCCGAGAACTCTCCAAATGAATTCTCCACTTTGATGGGATAGGTTTTTACTTCAGTATCATAGGTTATATCTTTTGTAAAAGATGGAGAAGAAGGATTGCCATAATCTTCTTTACTGTCTTGTGCAATAACCTTAGTTAAATTGCCCAAAATGTCATATTCAAAATTGATAGTATTCTCATCATTACCATTAAGCTTTGTACGTACCTCAATTATTTTTCCTTGGTTATACTCAGCACTACGCTCTCTCATTAGAGTGCCAGTGCCACTAACCCCTTTTAAGACACGGACCATGCTAGGATAGCCAGGACAATATTCATCATTATTAATATCTATTCCCGTGTTATTAATCATTGGGTGGTAATTGATTTCTGTGGTGTATATATCATCTCCTCCCTCGCCATAATTTGTATATACCTCTAAATTTCCAAATTCACTATACTTTAGGAATTCTTCAATAGATTCAATATATTGTGAGTTTTCGTAATTTCTGTTTATGGTTTTGACAGGCACTACAAATAAGCGGGATTTATCAATCAACGTTTCAGGATTATTGGTGGTGGCAAGAGTAGATTCAATATAGAAAGTACTGAGGTTGGCATTTAAATCTACTTGTGGAGCATCAGGATTCAAAAGGTTGTACTTCGTTTCTTTAGAGCTTAATATATTACCTGTGCCATCAAATGTTTTTACAGATTTTGGAGCTCCTTTTAAATAGTAGTTGTCGTTGTGGTATTCGGTTTCTGAATAACGGTAGGTAGGATTGCCCGATTGCGTTACATCCTTTTGTGCAACGGTTACTTTTTCAAAACCAAAGAACGATCTTTCCCTACGGTCATACTTAGGGTTTTCGTAAGAAACCTCAGTTAAGGTGTTGTTAGGGCCAAAAGCACTATCACCATTAAACCCATCATTGGTTTCAACTTTATTCAAGACCCATTTGCTTTGGGGCATATCATAGGTATTGCCTATTCGCTGATAATCTACTTCCCAAGACCCTCCCAAAGGGGTATGTACCTTTTTAAGAAGGTGTGTTTTGTCTGTCGTGTTTAATTTTGCCCCTATACCAGAGGAAGTTTCGCTTAACAAATCAGGTAAACCATCACCATTTATATCCCTAAAAGTTGATCTTGTTTTGCTCATTCCCAGAGACCCACCTGCATTTGGGGTACCGATAAATTTCAAATTAAAGCCAAAAATAGAAAAGGCAACTCCAAACGTAAATGTAAAATAAGCATTTCCTCCTAAAGAAAAATCCTCGATCGGGCTCCCAGAGCCAAATGAATGGGGCATGATATCAAAACTACTGCCATTGTTGAGGTGATAACTATAGGTATCATTGTCTTTATCCCAAAAAACCAAATCTATCAATCCATCTCCATTCACATCAAGGAAGAATACATTT
>NZ_QKQV01000010.1 GCF_003233725.1 Mesonia sp. K7 | reverse complement strand
GTACCTGTAGGTTGGTTAACCGTAATATCCCCTTCCCTATCGGTCAGGTCAAAGGTCGCTATGCCATCGGTGTCATCGTCACAAAGCTCCAGATCGGATATCGTTGCAGGTACGTCCGGATCGGGGTTGACCGTTAGCACCACTGCTACCGTCTCATAACAGCCTGAGCCTGCATACTCTGCCCGTACATAAATCGTCGTTGAAGAACTTTGGTACGGAGTAGCTATCGTGGAGGTACTGTTGCTGTCAGCATCGGCCTGTGTCGCATGGTAGGTGAAGGTCAATCCTGGGTCGGTGGATATCTGGTTGTCCAGCGTCGTCAGGTCGAAACTCGCCTGGCTGTCGCCATCGCCATCGCATAGCTCATAAACCGGAGGGGTCGTAAGAACGGGAGTTTGTACTACTTCTAAATCTAATGGTTCGACTACATAGCAACCCGTATTAATATCTACAATTCTAACATAAATGGTTTGATTGTAAGGCGTTGTATTGGTATACGGACTTGCTATCGGATTTACTGGCAAATCTCCATCTGCATCACTTGCCGTTTCGTAATACGTAATATTTAAGTTGGTGTTTGCTCCTGCAATCTGAGTCGTACTTATGGTTAAATCAAAAGGAGTTTGTCCATCTTGTGTTCCTTGATCACACAAAGTATAGGTTATTGGAACGTTATAGGTAGGCAAAGGATAAACTATAATGTCAAAAGTTAAATCGGTGATACAACCATCAGGGTTTTCTACACGTACATAGATTGTTTGTGTGGGTGACGTATTGTCGTAAGCTGTTGGAGTAGTTATCGCAACTCCATTGGTACGATTGATAGCCGAATCATGATAAGTTACGGTATAATCACCAGGGTTTGGTTCATTTACAACGATGGCAGCTTCATTATCCTCTAAGTTAAAAGTCATCACGCCATCTGTATCATCATCACATTGTTCTAGATTAGCAATAGGTGTAGGAACATCTGGAGCCTCTCCTACTACTATGATAGCAGGAACCACTTCATAACAATTTCCTATTTCTTGACTTTCCATACGCACATAAATCGTTTGGTTGTATGGCGTGGTATTGGTATATGCCGTTGGAGTTGGGATAGAATTTGCATTTCCAGCATCGGCATCAATTTGGTCCTCATACCAAGTTAAAGACACATTTTGTTGTCCGTTAAGGATATTGGCATGTTGCGTGGTTAAATCAAAGGTTGCTGTACCTGATGACCCACCTCCTTGTTGGCAATCGAAAAATTCGATGGGGCTGGTTGGTACGATTGGTGGTGTACCTATTTCTACATAAATCTCATCGGTTGATTCGCAATCTCCGCCTAGATTAATTCCTAATTGGTATGTTCCTGTTTCGGTAACCGTATACATCGGGTTGGTTTCACCTACTAATGGGATATATTCTCCAAAATTACTGTCATATACATACCATTGATAGGTTGCTATACTACTACTACTCGTGTAGCCTATTTCTACATCTTCATCATCGCAATCTACACCTCCATTAGCAAACGTAAGGTCTGGTCCTAAATCGAAACCAATAAAAAAACTTCCTTCTTCGATAAATACTGCTGCATCAAAAGAAGAATCCTGTCTATTCTGAATGACCATCTTCATTTTGTAATTGGTCAAAGGAACAACTGTCGCTGACGCTAACATTTTTACCGTATGTCCTTTTACATTAATAGGCGCTGAGCTTCCGGGTAAACCTGGAGCTCCAGGTGAGGCACCATAAAATTTGTCAAAATAGGTAATATTCTCTGAAGAACAACCAGGATTATACTGCTGATCTCTAATGGTTACCACAGAAACAATATCTCCTGTAACGGGCACTTTTGCCATATTGATCACATTACCGTTCGGATCCTCTAAGAAGAAAGCAAAAGGATCTGAAAAACCACATTGATAAGTACCATACTCATTGGAAGAAAAGACATAATTGAAACTTACTTGATCACTTAAGGGAAAAAATTCAAACTCTACTATTGTAGCATCGTGATAAGTATCTGTAACTGATAATAGATTATTTGTATACGTAGAGAGTTGTGTGTCTGCTGGCCAACCCCCTCCTGGAAAGAAATTAACATTAGAAAGCGGTCCTTCTACTGCTTCTGCATGACCAGTAGCTAATAGTAATCCCGAACCAATTGGAAAGGCAGGGTTGTAATTTTTAAAGTAAGCTATACCATTGGCAGCATTCCCAAAATTCACCCCTGTTATCCCTTGTATATCAGTGGTGTATGCGCAAGGATTTTCTATTAATATGTCTTGCACCAACTGAGTCGTTGTGTAGGTAGTATCATCTACGGAAATATAATTACATTGGCTTGTGGACAACTGATTAACCGTTACAGCTAATAAAGCACTTTCACAATTCGGACCATAGGTTTGAGAGACATAGTAGGTCGTTCCATTGGTTAAAGTGGTAGTACTTGGGTCTGTAATCACTTGTGTACCCGCTGCATCGGAATACCACACTAAATCGTTTCCTTCCACTTCAAGATCTGACACTGTCATGTTTGGACAAAAGCCTTGTGTGGCATCACCTATTGGGGGTGTAATCAATATAGCTTCGATAGGTAGCAAATCACTTTCACAACTTCCCTCTGTTTGGCTCACATAATAAGTTGTGCCATTTGTAAGTGCCACACCAGATGGATTAGCAATTACATTGGTGCCCGCAGCATCGGAATACCAAGTCAAGTTTTGCCCTCCAACGATTAAATCGGCAACGGTTTCTCCTGTACAGAAAACCTGTTGACCATCTCCTACTGGCGGAATAGGATCTTGCTCTACCATTACAGCAACTACGTCACTTAAACAACCTCCTACCTGATCTCTAACGTAATACGTGGTTCCGTTAACTAAAACAGTCGTATTTGGAATTTGATTCGTTCCACTTGTGTTAGAATACCAAATCAAATTAGTCCCCGATATATTTAAATCTGCTAACGTATCTCCACTACAAAAAGTTTGAGGAGAACTTACTGTAGGTGCTGGCGGAGTCTTATTTGCGGTTACTAAAAAATATCCGCTCTCACAGCCATTTACGGTTTGGGTTGCGTAGTAAACTTCTTGATCTACTAATTGATATGCTGTTGGGGGATTCACCGGAAAGTAATTTGCCGAGCCAGCTGGAAGATTCACATACCATGTAATATTGGTTCCTATTACTGTTAAATCCGCTAAAGTGTCTCCTTGACAAAAATCTTGCACAGTGTTTCCTGTTGGCGGGTTTGGAGTATCGCAAACGATATTTAAAGTGTAATCTGTCGTTTGATTTCCTTGTACTGCATCCGAAGTAATTACGATGTAGTAATCCTGATTTTGGGTAAATAAAAAAGAATTAATATTTATCGTATTGGTGTTTGTTCCATTCACACTTCCAGCTACACAGACGACACCTATATCTGCACAATCTTCATAAATAAAAACACCTCCATATTGAGAAGACCAATTCGATACACTAATATTTACTGGGGAATCTTGAGGAAAGTTCACGTGATATACTACTTCATCTCCACTAAAAATTGTAGGAGATGTTGAGTTACATCCTGTAGCTCCAGGAATTCCAAGAATATTGTTTCCAAAATTAGAAGTGTTATCCGTATCTGTAAAAGGAATCGAAGGAATAGTTATAGGGGTAGCACAATCTTGTCCTTGTCCAAAACTGATAAAACTTACGAATAAAAATAAAATAATGAGGTAGTTATTTCTCATGCTAATGATTTAAAAATCAACACTATGTTAGGTTAAGATGATAAAAGTAAACTTTTTATTTACTTTATCATTATATAAAACAACTTTAACAGTAAAACTCCTACCTTTAAATTAGAACTTTAACATTATTCTTTTTGAACTTTATTTTTAAAACCTTGTGTTGAATATTCTCTAGGTTTTTGTAGGCTATCGAGGTAAGTAAAATAAACTTCTATATTTTTTACCGTTTCCAGCATTTTCAGAGTATTCTGTTTTCCCATCGCCATAATTGCCGTTGCATAAGCATCGGCTTCTGCACAGGTGTTGGCAATGACCGAAGCGCTGGTAATATCACTCTGTTCTGCTTTTCCGTCAAGCGGATTGATTGTATGTACAAACTTTTTCCCCGAAAGGGAATCTACTCGAAACTTTCGGTAATTTCCTGAGGATGCCAAAGCCTCATCTACTAAGCTAATGATGCGCGTGTAAGATCGATCTTCTACTTGTGAGTCGATGCCTTCTACACCTACTTTCCAGGCTTGGTTTTTGCTTGTGTTTTTTCCTTGGGCTCTAATTTCGCCACCAAGTTCGACCAAATAGTTTTTAATGTTCTTACCTTCTAAAAATTCCCCGATCAAATCAATACCATAACCTTTGGCAATGGCATTAAAGTCTAGGTAAATTTTAGGATGCAATTTTACAAGCGTATTTTTTTTAGAAAGTTTTACTTTATCTAGACCCACCAATTGTCGGAGTGAATCTAACACGATACTGTCCAGATTTTTTATAGGTTTTTCGGTACCGAAGCCATAAGCATTTCTCAAAACCCCAACCGTTGGGTCAAAATAGCCAAAAGATTCTTGGTGTATGCGCTTGGACAATTCAAAATTATCCTTAAAAATTTGATCGATAACTACTGTCGAGTCTCCTTGATTGATTTTCGAAATCAGACTATTATCCTGATAGGTACTCACCGAATTATTGACCGCTTGAACAATCGAATCTATTGCATGGGTAAAATCCTGATCACCTTCGTATTGAACATTGTAGATGGTTCCAAAAGCATCACCAGAAAGCCGTATAAGCTCTTCATTTTTTTCAGATTTACAACCTAGGAATAATAAAACAACTCCTAAAAACAGTATTTTTCTCATTTTAAATCTTTTTTAAACCTTGATAAATCTCTGAATAAGGTTCACCTTTTACCAAGGCTTTGGTCATATCTTCGGCGTGACCCAAGCCCACCTCCGCATAATACAAATCGGCATCAAACTTTTGGGCGTGTGCTTTTACTTTATCTAACAAAAACTTGTCTTCGTTATGCAACTTCTCCGGAAAACAAATCGCACGAACCAACACAAAACTCATTTGCTTGCCTTTTTGGACCACAAATTGCGGATTTTTCTTCAGTTTAGAATTGACTGCTAAAAAGTCGAAGCCTTGACTCTTGAGGTCTTCACCAACCACATTCATTGCCAAATTGTGCAGTTCTTGTTCGGTAAGTTCATTTGGATTTTGCATATCACAAAATTACAAATTATAAGCTCGTTAAGAACCAACTCCGTAGAATTTTGTAACTTAGGTTAAAATTAAAATCGTATGAAATCTTTATCTCCCAGAGCAGAAATAGCGATAGAAAAATTATACGAGGCTTTTCACGCGCAAGAATTACTTCCCGATTGTGCTTGCCAATGTGCTGTTGGGAATATTTGTAACAACCAAGATTTTTGGAAAAACTTTAGTGATGATCACGGTTCTACCCAACTTAACTATATTGGTCTTGTCAACGAAAAGTTAGGCAAGAGGTTTTATGGTTTTACTCCAAGAGAATTACTCGTTATCGAACAAGTATTTTTACTAGCTTGTGGTTATCAGCTTCCGCTGAATTATAAAAGCAAAAAACCAACCTTAAATGAAGATATCTTGTCTGAGGGCTTATCTGCGGTTGTCAATCTTTTTTGTAAGTGGGAAAATATAGAAAATATGATGGATTGTTCTAAGTTGTTTGATTTTACACCTAGTCAAAACAGAAACAATTATGATAAGAAGAGTCGTGTTTCTGAAGTTTTTTAAAAATATGCTCTATTGATTATTAAAAATATTTTTCTTTGACAATTTCTGTTTCATTCCCATATTAAAATATAAGAACGCTCCCAGAATAGGAAGTAATAAGATTACCAAAACCCAGATAAGTTTATCATTTCCTTTAAACTCGTTTTTTAAAACATGTATTAATGCCAATAAAGGCAAAATAATAGTGACACCCAAAACGGCAATTAAAAAAGTGGCACTGTGTATCGCAAATATCATAATTATTTTTTATAAATTTAATTTATAAAAAAATCCGCTTTTTATAAGCGGATTTTTTGTTTTTATCCTCCGAAATCATCGAATCGGATGTTCTCGTCTGGGATACCAAAATCTTCTCCCATTTTCTGTACGGCTTGGTTCATCAATGGTGGGCCACAGAAATACAATTCTATTTCTTCTGGCTCATCATGTTTTGACAAGTAGTTATCGATAACCACTTGGTGAATGAATCCTACAAAACCATCTCCTGATTCATCGTGAATGTCTTTTTTCACTTTCCAATTGTCTTCTTCTAAAGGTTCAGAAAGTGCTAAGTAAAACTTAAAGTTTGGAAACTCTCTTTCTAATTCACGGAAGTGTTCTAAGTAAAATAATTCTCTTTTTGAACGACCACCGTACCAATACGTTACTTTTCTGTTCGTTCTTAAGGTTTTGAATAAATGGTATAAGTGTGAACGCATTGGCGCCATTCCAGCTCCACCTCCAACGTAAAGCATTTCTGCTTCAGACTCGTTGATAAAGAATTCCCCGTAAGGACCAGAAATGGTTACTTTATCACCTTTTTTACAGTTAAAAATATAACTCGACGCAATACCTGGATTTACATCCATCCATTTGTTTTTTGATCTATCCCAAGGCGGAGTCGCCACACGAACGTTGAGCATGATCTCACGTCCTTCTGCAGGGTAAGAAGCCATTGAGTAGGCTCTTTCGACCAACTCGGTGTTTTTCATCACCAGTGGCCAAAGACCAAATTTATCCCACTCTTCCTTAAATTTGTCTGGAGTATCGTGCTCTTCTGGGTGAGCAGTGATATCCATATCTTCATATTTTACCTCACAAGCTGGGATTTCTATCTGAATATAACCACCCGCTTTGTAATTCATATCTTCAGGAATTTCTACTACAAACTCCTTTATAAAAGAAGCTACGTTATAGTTACGCACCACAACAGCTTCCCATTTTTTGATACCAAATACTTCTTCTGGGATATGGATATTCATATCTTGTTTTACTTTTACCTGACAAGATAAACGCGCTCCTTCTTTAAGTTCTTTTCTTGTAAAGTGAGGTGTTTCTGTAGGTAATGCTTCACCACCGCCTTCTAAAACATGACACTCACACTGAATACAGGTTCCACCACCACCACAAGCTGAGGGTAAAAATATTTTTTGATTACCTAGAGTAGAAAGAAGTGTTCCTCCCGATTCCACTTCAATTTTTTTCTCATCGTTTATGGTAATCGTTACAGGTCCAGATGGTGATAGCTTTTGTTTAGTAAACAATAGAAGTGCTACCAATAATAAAGTTAAGACCAAAAAGGCAACGATAGTTGCGACAATAACGCCTGTTGTACTTGCTAAAAACATATTATTTGCTCGTATTTTCTGATATCATAGAAATATCAGTAGATTGTACATTTTCTTGTTTTTCGATACTTGCTTCTTCTACTTGAGCAGGTTTTTCTTCCTCACCTCCCGTTAACATTCCTCCGAAACTCATAAAACCAATAGCCATTAATCCCGTAAGAATAAAAGTAATCCCTAATCCTCTTAATGGTGCTGGCACATTACTGTAACGGATTTTTTCTCTAATCGCTGCAATCGCTACGATGGCTAAAAACCAACCAATTCCAGAACTAAAACCGTAATTTAAAGCTAGGTCAAAAGATGCGATATCTCTTGATTGCATAAATAACGAACCTCCTAGAATCGCACAGTTTACCGCAATAAGGGGTAAGAAAATACCTAGAGAGTTATACAGTGATGGAGAAAATTTCTCTACAATAATTTCTACCAATTGCACCATGGTTGCAATGGTAGCAATAAATAGAATAAACGAAAGGAAGCTCAGGTCGTAATCTGCATACTCTGCACCTAACCAAGTTAAAGCTCCTTCGCGTAAAATATACCGATCTAACAACCAGTTAAGTGGTACAGTTACCGTAAGTACAAAAATAACTGCAGCACCTAAACCAACAGCTGTACTTACTTTTTTAGACACTGCAAGGTAAGAACACATCCCTAAGAAATAGGCAAATACCATGTTGTCAACAAAAATGGATTTAAAAAATAATTCTAAATGTTCCATAATAATATCTTTTATAGTAACGAAATACTATTAATGTTCTTCTATTAATTCTTTGTTCTTACTTCTTTGCACCCAAATAATGATTCCTACCACGATTAATGCCATTGGAGGCAATACCATAAAACCGTTGTTTTCGTAACCAATAGCGTACAAGCCTGTTTTCTCAACAGGGTCTCCCAAGACTTTAAACCCGAATAAAGTACCCGAACCTAACAATTCTCTAAAGAAACCTACGATGATCAAAATCAAACCGTATCCTGCTGCGTTTCCTATTCCGTCAAGGAAAGAACGCCAAGGCCCATTTCCTAGAGCAAATGCCTCAAAACGTCCCATAATGATACAGTTGGTGATAATCAATCCGATAAATACCGATAATTCTTTACTTAGTGAATAAGCAAAAGCTTTCAGAACTTGGTCGACAATAATTACCAAAGTTGCCACGACAATCAACTGAACGATAATTCTAATTTTTGATGGAATGACATTTCGCATCAACGATATTACTACGTTTCCGACTCCTAACACAAACACTACCGATATAGCCATCACGATAGAAGGTTTCAGCTGTGCGGTAATAGCCAAAGCAGAACAGATACCTAATACTTGAATCGTAATTGGGTTGTTATCTGCTAATGGGTCAGAAATTAATTTTGCGTCTTTCTTAGATAATAATCCCATCGCTTATTTATTTAAGTTTTTAAAATATGGCACATACAATCTTACATCTTTCTTCAACATTGCTGTTACACCGTCTCCAGTAATGGTAGCTCCTGCCAAAGCATCTACTTCATTATCGGTTGTATCTTCATTTTTCGGATCGTTATTCCCTTTAGCTACGTCAATACCTTTAAAAGCACCTCCGTCTAAAAATTTTTCTCCTGTAAAATCATCCATAAAGTAACGTTGCTTGATTTCTGCACCAAGACCTGGTGTTTCTCCTTTATGATCAAAATAAACCCCTTGAACTGTCATCGATTTGTCAACCGCTACAAACCCCCAAATCGCATCCCAAAGACCTTTTCCTCTTACTGGCATGATGTATACTTCTTTACTATCTTTTTCAGCGACAAAAAGAGGTAATTTACGGGTATAAGATTCGTCTTTTTTTGCTTGATCTTCCTCTTTCTTGATATCGATAAGGTAAGCCTCATCGTTTTCGGTAACTTCATCACCTTGTATCACTAATTGTTTGGTGATGTATTTATTGAACTCTTCCTCTACTTCTGTCGTTGGAATAAATTCTACATCATTTGGTCCTTCATTATTATTCACGCCAAGTGCATAAAGTATATTTTGTTGCTTTTCATACTTTTCGTTGGCTTTTATCATCGGTTTTAAACCACTTGCAAAACCGGCTAATAAAGCTCCTACGACTACCACCATAATGATAGCGAAGATAACCGTGTAACTATTTTTATCTGTATTGATAGCCATTGTTATGCTGTTTTAAGTTTTAAACGTTTCTTTCTTTTCTTAATGTTTCCTTGTACCACGTAGTGATCGATGGTTGGTGCAAACACGTTCATCAATAATATTGCTAAGAAAACACCTTCTGGATATGCTGGGTTAAACACACGTATGAGTATCGAAATAAACCCGATAAGGAAACCGTATATCCATTTTCCTTTGTTGGTTTGTGATGCCGTTACCGGATCTGTTGCCATATAAACCGCACCAAACAATAAACCTCCTACCAATAAATGTTCCCAGAATGGTAAACTCATCAATCCGTAGAACTTAGATGTATTATCTATCCAACCTGCATCTACAACTCCATTAAAAATTAATCCCATTACCAAAGCACCTAAAACAGTACTCAACATAATTCTCCAGCTACCTATTTTAGTAAAGATTAAAAATAAAGCCCCGAGTATGATGAGTAATTTTGAAGTTTCTCCTACAGAACCTGGTATAAAACCAATAAATGAATCCCACAAACTGTAAGCAGGCTCCATGTTTTGAGCTAAAGAACCCAAGATGGTTTCCCCTGAAATCGCATCTAGTTTTGCCCCAGCGGCGATTTCTTTGGTACGCTCTACAGCACCGTGCACCCAAACTTTATCACCACTCATCCAAGTTGGGTAAGCGAAGAATAAGAAGGCACGAATGGTTAAGGCTGGATTTAAAATATTCATTCCTGTTCCACCAAAAACCTCTTTCCCGATAACTACACCAAAAGCAACGGCTACGGCAAGCATCCATAAAGGAATATCTACCGGCACAATTAACGGAACCAACATTCCTGTTACTAAATAACCTTCTTCTACTTCGTGACCTTTGATTACTGCAAACAAAAACTCGATCGCAAGACCAACTCCGTATGATACTATTACTAAAGGAAGAATCGTGATTAATCCTACCCAAAGGTTATCCCACGACCAGAAGTTAGCACTAAAGAAGCTTTCTGCAGCTTGAATTTCCCCTAAGGCTAAATAATGTTGGTAACCCGCATTGAACATACCAAAAATTAAACACGGTACCAAAGCCATGATCACCGTATTCATCGTACGTTTTAAATCATCTGCCACTTTTACGTGTGTTCCACCATGAGTGGTTTCGTTAGGCAGGTATAAGAACGTGTGAAGAGCATTAAAAGCCGGAGCCATTTTTTTGCCTTCGTATTTCTTTTTTAGCTTATGTAATTTTTCTTTCAATCCCATAATACTTAAACTATCCTATTTCTTTATACATTAAATCTAAACCGTCTCTAATGATTTTCTGATGCGGTTGTTTTGATACGCAAATAAACTCGGTTAAAGCAAAATCTTCTGGAGCAACTTCGTACATTCCCAAAGCTTCCATTTGGTCTAAATCTTTTACTTTACAAGCCTTTAAAATCTGTAAAGGATAGATATCTAAAGGAAAAACCTCTTCGTAACTACCTGTCATCACAAAAGCTCTGTGCTCACCATTGGTATTGGTGTTGAGCTCGTATTTTTTCTTTGGATTTAACCAAGAAAATGTCATTGCCCTAGAAGTAGAAACCTTATCAAAAATAGGTTTATTCCAACCAAAAAATTCATAATCGTCTCCTTCTGGAATGACCGAAATTAGATTATCGTTATAACCTAAGTGACCGTCTTTTGAGATTTTATCTCCCGTTAAAACGTTACCTGAAATCACACGAACATTGTCTTCTTTTAAGCCAGTTACGCTAAGTAAACTTGAAACTTCAGCTCCGATTTGCGTTCTAATATATTTTGGAGTTTCAAGACTTGATCCTGCAACAGCTACAATTCTTTCTGGATTAAATTTACCCGTGAGTAACATTTCGCCAATAATGGCCAAGTTTTGTGCTTTTACCGTCCAAACAACCTCTCCTTTATTTACTGGGCCAATTTTTGCGATTTGCGTACCCACGTTTCCTGCCGGATGTGGTCCTTTTACTTGATGCGTTACCACCTCAGAAAAATTATTGAAAACAGAATTACCTTCTCTCACACCTACATGGATTGCTCCTGTGGTTAATTTCGCGAAAGCGGTTAAAGCAGCTTGTATCTCTTTTTCTTTTCCGCGAAGAGCGAAATCTAAATCTACTGCTAACGGATTGGTGTCGAAGCCTGAGATAAAAATATCTCTTGGTGTTTTGCCTGGCGAAGCGACGACCGCATAAGGTCTTTGCTCGACAAACACCCAACAACCCGATTCTAAAAGTCTTTGTTTGATTTGCTCTGGAGAAGCAGATTGCACATCTAATGTACCAAAATCTGCAGTTTCGTTAGCACCATCGGTTTCGATGGTAATCGATAAGATTTTTCTTCTTGCTCCTCTCTCGATTTTTGTAAGTGTTCCTGAAATTGGCGAAACAACTTTGATCTCCGGATTATCTCTGTGATAAAAAACCGTTTCTCCCTTTTTTAACTTTTCACCTTCTTTTATCGCCATTTTTGGGGTAATGAGATGAAAGTCTGCTGGTCTAATTGCAACTGTTTTGGGCTGAGCAGCATCAACGATAACCTTTTCTGCCTCACCTTTTAATCGCAAATCCAGACCTTTACTTACTCTAATGTCTTTTGACATAATTTCAATCTATTAATATTCGCGGATGCAAATTTAGCAATAAAAACATTTTCTAT
Source organism: Mesonia sp. K7 (assembly GCF_003233725.1). Classification (GTDB taxonomy): domain Bacteria; phylum Bacteroidota; class Bacteroidia; order Flavobacteriales; family Flavobacteriaceae; genus Mesonia. The sequence continues at coordinate 95,576 of NZ_QKQV01000010.1, read as the reverse complement.
GTTTAATCTTTTAAGAAGTTGTTTTATTTATACTCTTTCTAAATAATTCCTTTTCAGGGAATATTTTTTAGGTCATGTTATGGTACATTTCTTGTATATTTGTGCTTAAAATTATAATTCGATGAAATCATTTTTACTTTTCTGTTGCTCTCTCATTGGCCTAAATTTTAGCTTCGCACAAGAGCTGGAAACGACACCTCCAGAATATATCAAAACGGTTCAGTTTATGGGAGAAGAAGAATTTGCAGGAACACCCATCTTGCGTTTGGGTTCGCCTATCGTCTTAACTTTTGATGATTTGATTGGTGACGAAGCTGATTATTATTACACCATCGAGCATTATAATTTTGACTGGAAACCTTCTAACCTATCCAAAAACGAATACTTAGACGGATTGGATAATTTGAGAATTCTCACTTATAAAAATTCGTTTAACAGCCTGCAAATCTATTCACATTATACACTACAAATTCCCAATAGAAATACCAAAGGCATCAAAGTAAGTGGGAATTATATGCTCAAAATATGGAGTGCAGATAGAAAACTAGTTTTTTCACGAAAGTTTATGGTGTATGAAGATATTGCTTTGGTAAGAGCACAAGTGAGAAGAACCCGCGATCTAAAATACGTGCACGAAAAACAAATTCTCAATTTTTCTATCGACGGAAGCGACAAAATCATATTCAGAAATCCCAATGAAAATTTAAAAACACTCATCATTCCGAACAATAACTTGCAAATGTCTATTTATAACCTCAAACCCCAATTTACGATAGGCAATGAGATGGTTTATAAATACGACCAAGAAGCTTCTTTTTGGGGCGGAAACGAATTTTTATTTTTTGACACTAGTGATTTTAGAGGATCATCGATGAACATTAGAGCCATCGAACTCAAAAATATTTACAACACCTATTTATATTCTGACAAATCGAGAAAAAACGACCCATATACTTACAACCCTGACATCAATGGTTCTTTTCGCATCAATGCGATACAAGGCGAAGACGACGATGTAGAGTCTGAGTACACTTGGGTACATTTTACTTTATTTAATTACGACGACCTCGAAGGTGGAGAAATTCACGTTTATGGAAATTTCAATAACTACACCATTAGCAACGAAACAAAATTGTCTTACGACGAAAAAAATGAAGTATATTTCGGAAAGCATTTGTTCAAACAAGGTTTTTACAATTATAAATACGTCTTGGTGAATCAAGACGGCAGTATAGACGAAACTTTTTTTAGCGGGAGTTTTGACGAAACCGAAAACCAATACGTCATTTTAGCTTACTATCGTGATGTTGGTGGCAGGTATGACCGAATTATTGGCGTAGGAAGCGCCAACAGCAGAAATATAACCAACTAAGCTTCTTATGGAAAATTCTCGTTTGTCTTACAAATATCGAGGTACAAAGTGCTTAAATTGTGAGGTTCCTCTAGATAAAGACGAGCGCTACTGCCATTATTGCGGACAGATCAACACGACCAAAAAATTAAGCTTCAAAGACTTTTTTAATGAATTTTTCGGGAGTCTTTTTTCTTATGATTCACGACTTTACAAAACTTTAAAAACACTTACTCTCAGACCTGGTCAAATCTCTTTAGAATACATCAAAGGCAAAAGAACTACTTATGCTAATCCTTTTCGGTTTTACCTCAGCGTATCGATTATCTTTTTTATCATCAACGGTTTAGCCTTAAAATTTGACGATAGCACTTATGAAAACAAAAGTTCGTTGTTTCAAAACGGCGAAGGAAAAATCGTACTTAAAGATGTGGCTTTAAGCCCAGAAAGTGATTTAGACACATTAGCTTGGTTAGATCGAATGTGGGAAAAAGGAAGAATATATTACAAATACCGTAGCGAAAATCCAAGCCTTAGCATTCCAAAGTCTTTAGAAAACCTTAACCATGAAAACAATTTTAAAAACCGCTGGATATTTCAAAGAACCGTTGCTATCGAAAGAATAAGTGAAGGTTCGGTCGATTTCAAAAGCTATGTTTTAAGCAAAGTTCCGTTTATTATTTTCTTTTCGCTACCCGTTTTTACCCTGGGTTTATTATTGGTGTACTTCCAAAGTTCATATACTTATATGGAACATCTGGTGTTTACCTTTCATACCCAAACCATGCTTTTCTTTTTACTGATCATAAATGAGCTGTTTATGTTCATTTTTCCAAATAGTTTTACGACTTCCATATTTGTTTTAATTTTTGCTTTTTACCTTTTTAAAGCATTGCGAAAATTCTATCAGCAAGGATTTTTAAAAACGGCTTTTAAATTTATCGTATTAAATGTTATTTTTGCTATCTTAGCGTTTACAATTACAATCATAACCTTATTTGGTTCGTTAGCAGTTTATTAAGATGATACAACAAATCACAAAAGGCATTAGAATCTCTGTAAAGACTAGTTTTCAAGGCACTTTCCTGAAAAACTACAAACTACATTTTGCCTTTTCTTATAGGATTACTATCGAAAATCAAAGTAACGATTCAGTACAACTCACCTCGCGTTTTTGGCGTATCAAAGACGCTTTAAATCGAAGTGAGACTGTACAAGGTGAAGGTGTGATTGGCAAAAAACCGGTATTAAAACCAGGAGAATCGCATACTTACACCAGTGGTTGCTTGCTTACTTCTCCTTTCGGTTCGATGAGTGGTCATTACCATATGGTTAACTTTACTTCTACCAAAAGGTTTAATGTCATTATTCCTTCGTTTAAGTTGAGCGCACCTTTCGCTCTCAACTAATTTCATATTTCATTTTCATTGAAATAACAATTCCCTTTTCTTAAGTCTTTAAATTAGCTTTTTTAGGTAGATTAATTTTCCTAAATTTGAAGCCATTATTCTAATAGTCAAAATTTAAAGTAAAAAATATGGGAAAAGGATTTTTTCATGTTCCTCCGGCAGTAAACGAACCTGTAAAAAGTTATGCTCCAGGAACTCCTGAAAGAGAAGAAGTACTTCAGACGTACCACAAAATGTACAAAAAACAAGTTGAAGTACCTTTATATATTGGTTCTAAAAAAGTAAAGACTAAAAATACTCAAGATATATTTCCGCCACACGATCATCAACATAAAGTTGGTTTTTTTCATAATGCCGATAAAAAACATATAGAAAAAGCAATAGATGAAGCCGTGAATGCTAGAGAAAAATGGGCAGCACTACCTTGGGAACAAAGAGCTGCTATTTTCTTAAAAGCGGCTGAACTCATTGCAGGTCCTTACCGTCAGAAAATGAATGCCGCAACCATGATTGGGCAATCGAAAAATATTTTTCAGGCAGAAATCGATTCAGCTTGTGAGATTATAGATTTCTTACGTTTTAACGTAGAATATATGACGCAAATATTTGACGAGCAACCAGAATCTACCGAAAAAGAATGGAATCGAGTAGAATACCGACCACTCGAAGGTTTCGTTTATGCGATTACACCTTTTAACTTTACCGCTATTGCTGGAAACTTACCTGCTTCAGCAGCTTTAATGGGAAATACAGTGGTATGGAAGCCAAGTGACTCTCAGGTTTATTCTGCACAAGTAATTATGGAGGTTTTCCAAGAGGCTGGTGTTCCTGATGGCGTGATCAACATGGTCATGGGAGATCCGGTGATGATTACCGATACGGTTTTGGCAAGCCCAGATTTTTCAGGAATTCACTTTACTGGAAGCACTGAAGTTTTTAAAGGCATTTGGTCTAAAATCGGAAAAAACATCAATACTTATAAAACCTACCCGAGAATTGTAGGTGAAACTGGTGGTAAAGACTTTATTGTGGCTCATCCATCTGCAAACTCTAAGCAGGTTTCTACAGCACTTGCAAGAGGAGCATTTGAGTTCCAAGGACAAAAATGTAGCGCTGCTTCTCGTGCTTATATTCCAAAAAGTATGTGGGCAAAAGTGAGAAAGGATTTAGAAAAAGATTTAAAATCCTTTAAAATGGGGTCTCCAGAAAATATGGATAACTTCATCACTGCGGTCATTCACGAAGGCTCTTTTAATAAATTAAAAAAGTATATCGATAAAGCTAAAAAAGACAAAGATGCTGAAGTGATTATCGGTGGAACTTGTGATAAATCAAAAGGATGGTTTGTAGAACCAACGGTTATTTTAACAACCAATCCAAAATACACGACGATGGAAACGGAACTTTTTGGCCCCGTGCTAACCGTTTATGTATATGAAGATAAAAAGTACGAAGAAACCTTAAAGTTAGTTGACGAAACCAGTATTTATGCCTTAACAGGTTCTATTTTCTCAACCGACCGTTACGCGGCAACCAAAGCAACCGAAATGTTGCAAAACTGCGCCGGTAACTTCTACATCAACGATAAGTGTACGGGAGCTGTTGTAGGCAAGCAACCTTTCGGCGGAGCAAGAGCTAGTGGAACTAACGACAAAGCAGGTTCTAAATTAAACTTATTACGCTGGGTTTCTCCGAGATTGATTAAGGAAACCTTTGTCCCTCCAACCGATTACAGGTATCCGTTTTTGGGAGAGAATTAAAATCAGTTGATGATGAGATGCTGAAACAAGCCTGCCTATCGGCAGACAGGTTCAGCATGACATCATATATAATGAACAAAAAATCCGCTTAAAGCGGATTTTTTGTTATAATTATCTTAAATCGGTGACTTTGGATTGTTGTTTGTTTCTCATAAAGTGAACTAACCCAAAAAGCATTGCTTTTTATAAAGTTTACGATATGAAAACTAATAACCTAAAATTGAATAATCTAGAATACAACTTTAAAAGAAAATCGCAGGGTTTTACATTTTGGATGTCTGAGATTGTTCAAAACCAATATTATCATCAAATGGATAGTGAGATTTTAGTTTCTAAATTCTAAATCTTATCCCCTATATTTTACAGGAAGATGTACGACACTTTTGGTCTCAAAAAAGTCTTCCTCAAAATAATCACTTAACGGATAGATTTTCGCGGAAGCAAATTTTTGTAGCTCTTCACTTAAATCACCACCTTTTAGGTAAAGTATTCCGTTTTTGAGCGGATGAACACTTTTCTTTTTCACTTTGTTTTTTATCCAACGTGTGAAAGTTTCCATATGGGCAACGGCACGGCTTACGATAAAGTCGTATTGGGCATCGATTTCCTCTACACGGCAGTTAGAGGTTTTGACGTTTTGCAAACCCAAACCAGCAACAACTTCATCCACCACTTTTATCTTTTTTCCGATACTATCGACCAAATGAAACTGTGTTTCGGGAAATAGAATCGCCAACGGAACTCCCGGAAAACCACCTCCTGTTCCTACATCCATCACTTCGGCTTGCGGTAAAAAAGGCATCACTTTGGCAATTCCGAGACTGTGTAAAACGTGTCGTATGTAAATTTCGTCGATATCCTTACGCGAAACCACGTTAATCTTTAGATTCCAATCCTGATACAAGTCTTTGAGTTGCATAAACTGCGACTGTTGTTCTTCGGTGATGTCTGGAAAATATTTTAAAATTTCTTTCAAATCGATTTTATTTGAAAGCAAAAATAAGGTTTTTCTATCAATAATTTATTGCGTTAAAAACGGATGAAAATTCTTATTTTCATTTTAAAATCATAAATTTGAACATTCATATCAAAACGTATGAAGCAAACAGAAAGCATTCGATTTTCCAGAGTAGATTCCGCCCGTTTTTTCAGAACGCTTAATCAGCGTGTCAACGGTTATTTTAAAGAAAACAACATTTCTAAAAATGGCAATTGGAAACTGCACCTGAAAACCATCATTATGTTCTCGCTGTTTCTCACTCCTTATTTTTTGATGCTTACGCTGGAAATTTCTGAATGGTGGATGCTCCTGCTCACCATTGTTATGGGAATTGGAATGGCGGGCGTTGGGATGAATGTGATGCACGATGCCAATCACGGTTCTTATTCTTCTAAAAAATGGGTCAACAAAATTTTAGGAGGCAGCATGTATATTCTTGCCGGAAATGTCTACAATTGGCAAGTACAACATAATGTTCTACATCACACGTATACCAACATCCATGGTCACGACGAAGATTTGGAAGCAGGAAGGGTAATTCGCTTTAGCGAACATTCCCAATGGCGAAGGTTTCATAAATTTCAGCACTACTATTCTATTTTTCTTTACGGATTACTCACTTTTAATTGGGTAATTACCACCGATTTTAAACAAACCCGTCGTTACCTGAAAAGAAAACTGGCTTACGGAAAAATGCCGTCACCGCTTAAGCAGTGGAGTACACTTGCCATCACTAAGCTTATTTACATTGCCATGTGGATTGTCATCCCTATGGTGATTATGCACATCGCTTGGTGGAAAATTCTACTTGGCTTTTTTATCATGCATTATACGGCTGGGCTAATTTTAAGTATTGTATTTCAATTGGCGCACGTGGTAGAAGATACCGAGATGCCTCTTCCCGACCAACACGGAACGATTAAAAATACCTGGGCAATACATCAACTGTTTACCACCGTTAATTTTTCTACCAAAAATAAAATAGTCAATTGGTTTACAGGAGGTTTAAATCATCAGGTAGAGCACCATATTTTTCCGAACATTAGTCATATTCACTACCATAAAATTTCAAAAATTGTCAAATCTACCGCAAGAGAATTTGATTTACCTTATAACGAATACAAAACAACCAGAGCTGCGATTATTGCCCATTTTAAGCACTTAAAAGAGATGGGAGCAAAACCGGCTTTAACAGCTTAATCTTCTTTTATGCAATACCTTTCTGATAGAATCAATCGTTTGGAAACCTCAGCCACGCTAGCAATGGCTGCCAAAGCTCGTGAATTACGTGCTGAAGGAAAAAAAATTATCGGCTTGAGTTTAGGTGAACCTGACTTTAATACGCCCGATTTTATCAAAGAAGCTGCGATACAAGCCATTCAAGACAATTACAATTCTTACACACCTGTAGATGGCTATGACGAATTGAAGCAAGCGATTATTACAAAATTTAAAAGGGACAATAACTTGTCTTATGACAAATCACAGATTGTAGTTTCTACTGGTGCCAAGCAATCCTTGGCCAATGTCGCCATGGTTTGTATCAACCCAGGTGACGAAGTGATTTTACCCGCTCCTTATTGGGTAAGTTATAGTGACATTGTTAGTATAGCCGAAGGTGTTCCTGTGGTAGTGCAAACCCATATCGAGAATGATTTTAAAATGACACCAGAGCAATTGGAAGCTGCCATCACTCCAAAAACCAAGATGCTTTGGTACAGTTCACCTTGCAACCCAAGCGGCTCTTTATACAGTAAAGAAGAGCTTCGCGCTTTAGCGGATGTTTTGAAAAAACATCCAAATATTGTAGTGGTAAGTGATGAAATATATGAACATATCAATTTTGTGGGCGGTCACGTTTCGATGGCCCAATTTGAAGATATGTATGAGCGAACGGTTACTGTAAATGGTGTTTCTAAAGCCTTTGCTATGACAGGTTGGCGTATCGGTTATATTGGAGCTCCAACCGCAATAGCTCGTGCTTGCAACAAAATTCAAGGGCAATTTACCAGCGGAGCCAATTGTATTGCGCAGCGTGCTACGATTGCAGCACTCGAAGCACCCGTTTCTAAAATCGCTTATATGGTAGATAAGTTTAAAGAGCGTAGAACCTTGATTTTAGACTTATTAAAAGAAGTTCCTGGTTTTCAGTGCAATTCGCCAGAAGGTGCATTTTATGTATTCCCTAATGTAACTGATTTATTCGGCAAAAGCTTCCGCGGAAAGCAAATCAACAACGCAACTGATTTATCGATGTATTTGTTGGAAGAAGCTCAGGTAGCTACGGTAACCGGTGAAGCCTTTGGAAACCCCAACTGTATTCGCATCTCTTATGCGGCTAGTGAAGAAGATATTACGCAAGCGATTCAGCAAATAAAAGCAGCTTTGAGTTAAACCCTACCTATTCCTCCAAAAGAAAGGTGTTAGAATAATCAATACGGTAAATAGTTCGAGACGGCCGATAAGCATTAGAAAAGTACACCACCATTTTCCTGCGGTTGGGAGAGTACCAAAATTATCAACTGGACTTAAGTCCCCAAAAGCAGGACCAATATTACCCAGCGAAGAAGCTGCTCCACCAATGGCTGTTGGAAAATCTAAACCAAGAATCGCAAGACCAACAGCTCCGATAATAAAGGCAAGCATATAAAGAATAAAAAAGCCCAAAATATTAAATACAATATTTCCAGGAATACTTTTTCCGTTATAACGGACTGGTAGAATTGCATTTGGGTGTAGAGTTCGCTTAAATTCCGTAATACCATTCCGGATAAGAATAATATGTCGTACCACTTTTACACCTCCAGCAGTCGAACCTGCAGAACCGCCCAAAAAGAACAATCCGAAGAAGAAAATGGTAAGAAAAGGAGTCCATAACGTAAAATCTGCCGAAATAAAACCGGTCGTCGTGATCACGGTAAGTATCTGAAATAAAGCATGACGAAAAGCACTTTCTGCTTCACCCCAAACCATGGGATGGTTGATACTCGACACACTGGCATCAGCAAAAAAGTAAACTGTAGTTCCTACGATAAGCGTTCCTAAAAAGATAAAAAAGAAATAGGCTTTAAACTCTTCGTCCCTTAAAATACGCTGCACTTTTCCTTTAAATGCAAAATAACTCATCACGAAGTTAGTACCTGCCAAAAACATAAACAGAATCACGATATACTGAATCAAGGGTTTATCATTCCAATAGCCTAAACTGGCATTTTTAGTAGAAAAACCTCCTGTAGAAAGTGTACTCAGTGAATGGTTAATCGCATCGAAAAAGCTCATTCCTGCCAATTTAAGCAAGATTGTTTCTGCTATTGTATAACCTACATAAATCAGCCATAAGCGTTTTGCAGTATCGGCAATTCTTGGCTTGAGTTTATCGGCACTTGGCCCTGGAGCTTCCGCAGCAAAAAGTTGCATCCCTCCAATTCCCAATAATGGCAAGATAGCTACCGCAAGCACAATAATTCCCATTCCACCAATCCAATGGGTAAGGCTTCGCCAAAGTAAAATCCCTTTTGGTAAAACTTCAATATCACTCAGAATCGTCGCTCCTGTTGTGGTATAACCAGACATGGTTTCGAAAAAAGCATCGGTAATTGCAGGTATCGATTTGGTAAATAAATACGGTAACATTCCGCTTAAAGCCATAAAAATCCAACCAAAAGTCACGATGATATAACCATCGCGAGGTTTCATTTCTTTTTTGTGATTTCGGGTAATAAACATGAGAAGCATACCGACCAACATCGTGGTCACGGAAGCTCCAGCAATATTTATGGTCTGCCCATCGGCATAAACCCAACTGGTAACAGTAGCCAACATCATAAATCCACCGTTGCAGAGCAAAAGCAAACCCATCACATGTAAAATCACTAAAAGATTTATTTTTGGCATTATAAGAATAGTTTTTCTACCTTTTGGATAGATCTCGGTAAAGAACAAACCACCACCCGATCTCCAGGTTCGATCACAAAATCACCGAGTGCAATCACACCTTCGCCTTTTCTTACCACGCCACCAATAATTGCTGAGCGCGGAATATTGATATCTATAATTTTTTTATTGGCTACTTTGGATTTCTGGTTGACGATAAACTCTAAAATCTCAGCATTCATATTATTGAGCTTGGTCATCGCTACTACTTCTCCTTTTCTAATGTACCTAAAAATATTATTGGCCGCTAAGAGTTTTTTATTGATGAGCGTATTGATGCCAATAGAATGGCTCAGCTGAAAATAATCCATATTTTCGACCAGCGCAATGGTCTTTTTTACACCTTTAGATTTGGCGACCAAACAAGACATGATATTGGTTTCTGCATTTCCGGTAACCGCAATAAAAGCATCCATATCGTGAATGTTTTCTTCCTCCAAAAGCCCAACATTACGCCCATCACCATTGATGACCAATGTTTTTGGAAGTTCATCAGCAAGTTCGAAAGCTTTTTCGTTATCGCTTTCTACCAATTTTACATTGAACTTGGTATCGCATAAATTTTTTGCGGTTTTCTTCCCTATTTTACTTCCGCCAAGAATCATCACATTTTTGATTTCCTGTTTTACTTTTCCGGTGAGTTTATAAAGTTCTTCCACACCATCTTCGGTCGTGATAAAATAGACCTGATCACCTTCTTTAAAGTAGGTGTCACCTCTCGGTATCAAGGTATACTGTGTACCGAGACGTTGTATAGCAATAGGTACAAAATGTAAATCTGGGAAAATATTGGCTGCATCTTTCACCATTTTATTGACAAAAGGTGCGGTCGAAGAAAGTCTAAACCCAACCATGGTTAAGGCGCCTTGATCAAACTGAAAAGTATCGTTGAATGCCGATTGGTTAATAAGCAGGTTAATTTCTTCTGCTGCTAAAGCTTCTGGTGAAATCAATTCGTCGACTCCAAATTTAGAAAAGCCCAGCTTGTCTTTGTAATGAATAAACTCTGTGTTGGATATTCTGGCAATCGCCCTTTTGGCGCCCAATTGCTTTGCCAAAACGCAAATAGTGATATTGGTAGTTTCGCTGCTGGTCACTGCAATCACCAAGTCTATTTCCTCAATTTGGGCATCATAGAGTGTTTTTACGGAAGTGGCATCGCCCTTGATGGTTCTAATATCAAGATGAGCATCTGCGTATTCAAGATTGATTTTGTTGTTGTCTATTAAGGTAATATCTTGAGATTCGTAAGAGAGCAATTTTGCCAAATGAAAACCAACTTCTCCTGCGCCTGCAATCACAATTTTCATAAATTCATGAAATTTTAGCCTCACAAAGATAGGTAATTTGCAAACGTTCTATAAAATCTTCCCTTAAATATTTATAAATGAGAAATTAAGTTTAGGTAGTAACTCTTATATTTGCCAAAATTTTTGCAGTGAAAAAAGTAACTCCGTATAAAGACTCAAGCCTAGAAAAGAAACAGCAAGTTCAGCAGATGTTTGACACCATTTCTGATGGTTATGATGGTTTAAACCGAGTGATTTCTTTTGGAATTGACAAAAGTTGGCGAAAAAAAGTGATTAAAAAAGTGGTGGAAACCAAGCCTAAAAATGCCTTGGATATCGCTACAGGAACTGGTGATCTTGCCATAAGTCTTGCCGAAGCGGGCGTAAAAAACGTGATTGGTCTCGACCTTTCGGAAGGCATGCTAAAAGTAGGCAGAAAAAAAGTGGCAGAAAAAAACCTTGATATCGAACTCAAACAAGGGGACTCCGAAAATTTACCTTTCGAAAACAATACTTTTGATGCAATTACGGTTTCTTTTGGCGTGCGTAATTTTGAAACCTTAGAAAAAGGACTTTCAGAAATATATCGGGTTCTCGCTCCTAGTGGAATATTTGTGGTATTGGAGACTTCGGTTCCTACCAAATTTCCATTTAAACAAGGTTATAAAATCTATTGCAGGTACATTTTACCACTTATCGGAAAAATCTTTTCAAAAGATAAAGTGGCTTACAAATATTTGAGCGATAGCGCTTCTGTTTTTCCGCACGGGAAAGCTTTCAACAATATTTTAGCAAAAATTGGGTTTACACATGTACAACATCATCCGCAAACGATGGGAGTTGCCACCATTTACACTTCAAGTAAATAGATTTATGAAGAAAATTGTTTTTATTTTATTATTATTTGTTTCTTTCCAAAACATAGAAGCTCAAGGTATTTTCTCTAAAGAAAAAATAAAAAACAAAGAAAATTTTGACAAACAACGTTGGTCTTGGGGTTACTTTTTAGGATTCAATTCGTATGATTTTAAGTTTGAATATGAAGAACACCCCACCGAAGATATTATTGTAGAAAAAAGTCTTGGTTTTAATGTGGGGCTTCTCGGAAATATGAGAATCAACGATTATATCGATTTACGCTTAGAACCTGGCGTTGTTTTTGCCAACAGAAACATCACTTTTCCTGAAGTGACAGAACGTAATTTCAGAGAGGTAAAATCTACCTATGTACACATTCCACTTTTAGTGAAATTTTCTACCAAACGCTTGAACAATTTCAAGCCTTTTGTGGTGGGCGGAGCTTCCTACGCAATTAACCTCTCGAGTAACCAGGACAACCCAGACGACAACACTGCTGGCGAATTTAGAATGATGAACAACGCCTATTTTTACGAAATAGGTTTTGGTATCGATTTTTACTTGCCTTACTTTAAGTTTACACCTTCTATTCGTGGAGTTTTTGGGCTCAACGATGAGTTAAAACCCGACAACGAACCCGGGAGTATTTTTACCAGCAACATTAGCCAAATGCAAACCCGAGGTATTTTTATTAATTTTACGTTTCAGTAAAAATTTATGAGCAAGAAAGTAAGTAGAAAGAAAATAATTATTGGTCATACAATTGCTATATTACTTGGCAGCGTAGTTTATGCTTCATTAATGGCTATTGTTGAATATTATGAACATGATAGATTTAAATTCTCTAAACTAACACTAGATTTTATATTTTTTAGTGCTATTTTGATAGGTTTTAGCTGGATAAATTATAAAAGAAGGTTGAAAAAAGAGAATAGTTAAATGAAAAACCTTACCAAAAAGCAAGCGATAAAAAAGTCTATTCTATTAGGTTTAGGATTTGGATTAATTCACGCTTCTCTAATGGCTGGTTACTATTATTCAAAAGGTGAAAATTTCCACACAGAAAGATTTCTTTTTCATTTTTCTACACAAAGTCTTTTTATGATTCTTTTTTATTGGTTTGTTCTCAAAAACCAAATCAAAAAAGAAAACTAAAAACTCCTTTTAAACTCACTCAACAAAATCGCAGTCGCGGTGGCAACATTCAAACTTTCGGTATGTGGTTTCCCAAATTGTGGAATCGCTATTTTTTGGGTCATCAGTTCTACGATTGGCTTAGAAATACCATTGGCTTCGTTGCCCAAAACCAAAACACCTTCTTTAGGAAGTGAGGTTTTATAAATATTTTTACCGTCCATAAAAGCTCCAAAAATGGGTTGTTTTGTTTCGTTTAAAGTCATTTTTAAATCGACATATTGTGGAATAATCCGCGACAGCGAACCCATCGAAGCTTGTACTACTTTTTCATTAAAACAATCTACGGTATCTTCAGAACAGATGAGGTTTTGCACATCAAACCAATCACAAAGCCTGATGATTGTACCGAGGTTTCCCGGGTCACGAATACCGTCTAAAGCCAAAGTTAAACCCGTGATTTTTTTCTCTTGCTTTTTCGGAATTTGAAACACTGCCAAAGCCGTTTGCGCCGTTTTTAGATTCGTGATTTTTTGTAACTCCTTTTCAGAAATCAGCTCAATCTTATCATGGGAGGTATAAAATATATCCGCAGTAGCGTAGAGTTTTTCAAGTACGAAAGAAGAATTCAAAAATTCTTTAATCACCTTGATGCCTTCGACTACAAAAAGCTGGTTTTGATTTCGGTACTTTTTTTGTGATAAACTGTTTATTAACTTTATTTGGCTTTTAGTAAGCATAATTTCATGTATTTTTGAACCTAAATTTTCTAGCTTCTTGAAGATATCGTTCACAAAAATAGCACTATTTCTTTTTGTTCTGATGCTATCGGGTTGTAATGCCGTAAAAAGAGTTGGTGACAAGCAGCATTTGCTCACTCAAAACACTATTTTGGTAAACGATGAAAAAGAGAAAAGCAATGATGTCAGTAGCTTGCTCTACCAGCAACCTAATGATGCCCCTTTGGGTTTTCCGCTAAAACTACACATTTTTAACCTGGCAGACCCAAACCCCGATTCTACGTTTACACTTTGGTTAGACAAAAAGCCAAACCGCAGAGAAAATTTAAATAAAATATATTCTAACAAACAAGTAGCCAGAATAAGAAGAGGTTATGTTGGCCTTAATAATGGCTTGAAAAAAAGTGGTGAAGCTCCAGTTATTTTAAGTGAAGAGAAAACCAAAAAATCTGCCGAAAAACTTCGTGCTTGGTATTGGAACAACGGTTGGTTTAATGCAGAAACCGACTATACCATAGATCGCGGTGATGACAAACGGGCGCAAGTCACCTACACCGTAAAAACCCGAACACCTTATATTGTCGATTCGATTACCAAGAGAATTCCCGATGTTGCCGATTCGCTTTATGCGAAAATAGAAGACGGTTCGCTAATAAAAAAAGGTAAACAATACCGAACAGAGGATTTTGATAACGAAAGAACAAGAATAACCGAAAATTTCAGGAATCAAGGTCTGTATCACTTCGAAAAAGAATTTATCACTTACGAGGCAGATACCATTAATACTGGTCACAAGGTAAACGTAAACCTCACCATTAATAAAAGAACGGTAAATAAAACCGACACGACCTATAAAGTTCCCTATAAGGTTCATACCATAAGTGGCGTTAATATTTTTACCGATTATTCTTTCGAAAATAAAGACAGACCCGTCACCGATTCAATTCATTATGACGGTTATGTGATTTATGGTTTCGATGAAATCGAGTTCAAGAGAAAAGCCATTACCGATCCTGTCTTTATCCATAAAGGAAGTGTTTATAGTGACCGTGATCGTTCGCTCACTTACAAACGGGTAAACGAATTGGGTGTTTTTAAATACCCTACCATCAATTACCAACACGACCCTGCAGATACTACTGGTACTTGGCTTATTGCCAATGTTTTTCTCAACCAGAAACCTAAATATGGTTTTGGAATGGATTTTAGCGTTTCGCGTAGTAATATTCAAGATTTTGGGATGACAGTTGCGCCCTCGCTTATCATTAGAAATGTTTTTGGCGGAGCAGAAATTCTGGATATTTCAGCAAGGGCAAATATCGGTTCATCTAACGATGCCGCTATAGAAGACGATCGCTTTTTTAATATTTCAGAAGTTGGTGCCGACGTGAGTTTAACGATGCCTCGAATTGTATTTCCGTTTCTCGGTTCCGATAAGGTTATTCCAAAAGAAATGTCGCCTTTCACCACTTTTAGTGCAGGTTTGAGTACACAAAGAAATATAGGGCTCGATAAGCAAAACGTTACGGGAAAATATACGTTTAGGTGGTATCCCAATAAGCAACTCACGCACATTTTTAATTTACTAGACCTACAATATGTACGTAACCTCAACGCGGGTAATTATTTTAATGTTTACCGTAATTCTTTTGATCGCTTAAACAATGTTGCCCAAGAAAATATGGGTCAAGTTAATCCTGATTATTTCGAAGAATTAGAACCCGATCAAGAAGGTCCTCCAGATTTGCTTATTCCTTCGGGAGCCAATGGTTTTATCACCGATTTTGACAATGGAACTTATAACTTTACCAACGAAGATAATCAGCAAGTACGGAATATCAGAGAACGTAGAGATCGTCTCACCGAAAACAACTTGATTGTTGCAACCAGCTTTAGCTACATCAAAAGTACACGAGAAGGTATCTATGACGACGACTTCACCAAATTTAGAGCAAAATTGGAATCCGCGGGAAATTCGCTTTCGCTCATTGCTCCCGCATTAAATCTGAAAGAAAATTCTAACGGGGGTTACGATTTGTTTGGTGTACAATATTCACAATACCTCAAAGGTGAATTAGATTTTATTAATTATTGGGATTTAGGGCGCGACCATATTATTGCCCTACGAGCTTTTGGTGGTTTGGCGGTTCCTTATGGAAATTCCAACAATATTCCGTTTGCACGAAGCTTTTACGCTGGTGGAGCCAACGACAATCGCGGTTGGCAAGCTTTCGATTTAGGCCCAGGAAGTTCTGGTGGTATCAACGAGTTTAACGAAGCCAACATGAAACTTGCTTTTAGCGGAGAATACCGTTTCAATTTATTTGGACCACTCCACAGTGCTTTATTTGTAGATATAGGTAATATCTGGAACATTTGGGATAACGTAGAGGACGAAAGGTATGTTTTTTCTGGTTTTCAAGACCTCAAAGAATTGGCTGTGAGTTCTGGTATTGGTTTACGCTATGACCTCGACTTTTTTATCATTCGTCTAGACGTTGGGTTTAAAACCTATAACCCAGCATTTGACAACCAACGATGGTTTACCGACTACAATTTTAAGAATGCTGTTTATAATGTTGGAATTAATTATCCTTTCTAACCCATATAATTTTACTAATTTTGTAACTTTAAATGTAAATTTTATTTATGAGTCATAATATCAAACCTGGAGTTGCCACAGGAAAAGAGGTTCAAGAAATATTCAACCACGCAAAAAATCATAATTATGCCCTTCCTGCAGTAAATGTTGTAGGTTCGAATACGGTAAATACAGTAATGGAAACCGCTGCAGAGTTAAACTCGCCTGTCATCATTCAGTTTTCTAATGGCGGCGCCACTTTTAATGCCGGAAAAGGTTTGTCTAACGAGAACGAACAAGCCGCTATTCTTGGTGGAATTTCAGGTGCAAAACACATTCACGAATTAGCGAAAGCTTATGGAGCGACCGTGATTTTACACACCGATCACTGCGCAAAAAAATTACTTCCGTGGATTGATGGTTTGTTAGATGCGGGTGAAGAATTTTACAAGCAAACAGGCAAATCACTTTACAGTTCGCATATGATCGATTTAAGTGAAGAACCTCTGGAAGAAAACATCGAAATCTGTAAAAAATACCTCGCTCGAATGAGCAAAATGGGGATGACTTTAGAAATAGAGTTAGGAATTACGGGTGGCGAAGAAGACGGTGTAGATAACACTGACGTGGATTCCTCTAAACTTTACACCCAACCAGAAGAAGTAGCTTATGCCTACGAAGAGCTGAGTAAAATAAGTGACCAATTTACGATTGCTGCCGCTTTTGGGAATGTTCACGGTGTTTACAAACCAGGAAATGTAAAGCTTACTCCGAAGATTCTCAAAAATTCGCAAGAATATATTTCAGATAAATACAATGTAGGTCACAACCACATCGATTTTGTTTTCCATGGCGGAAGTGGTTCTACCTTGGAAGAAATAAGAGAAGCCATTGGTTACGGTGTCATCAAAATGAACATCGATACCGATTTGCAATACGCTTTCACCGAAGGTGTAAGAGACTATATGAAAAATAAAACCGACTATTTACAATCTCAAATAGGTAATCCAGAAGGTGATGATGTCCCTAACAAAAAACATTACGATCCAAGAAAATGGTTACGCGAAGGTGAGCTAACTTTTAAAGCAAGACTTAAAAAGGCTTTCGAAGATTTAAACAATGTAAATAGTTTAAGTAAATAAAATTAGAAGATATGGCTTGGTTTAAAAGAACAAAAAAAGGGATACAAACCGCTACAGAAGATAAAAAAGATGTACCAAAAGGTTTATGGTACAAATCACCGACTGGCAAAATTGTAGATGCCGAAGAATTGGAAAGCAACTTTTATGTAAGTCCAGAAGATGGTTACCACGTAAGAATAGGAAGTGCCGAATATTTTAAAATTTTGTTTGACAACAATAGTTTTAAGGAATTGGACAAAAACCTAACTTCAAAAGATCCTTTAAAGTTTGAAGACAAAAAGAAATATCCAGACCGAATAAAAGAAGCCGAAGAAAAAACCAATCTTAAAGATGCCATTCGCGTGGCTGTAGGAAAATCAAAAGGTAAAGATTTGGTTATTGCTTGTATGGATTTTGCTTTTATTGGTGGTTCGATGGGGTCTGTGGTCGGTGAGAAAATTGCTCGCGCTGCAGATTATGCCTTAAAAAACAATATTCCTTTGATGATCATCTCAAAATCTGGAGGAGCAAGAATGCAAGAAGCAGTGCTTTCGTTGATGCAGTTAGCAAAAACTTCTGTAAAATTAGCACAACTTGCTGAAGCTAAAGTACCTTACATCTCACTTTGTACCGATCCAACCACTGGCGGAACAACAGCTTCTTATGCGATGTTGGGCGATATCAATATTTCTGAGCCAGGTGCTTTAATTGGTTTTGCAGGACCGCGTGTGGTTCGTGACACTACCGGGAAAGAATTACCGGAAGGCTTCCAAACCTCTGAGTTTTTATTAGAACACGGATTTTTAGATTTTATTACCAAACGTAAAGACCTAAAAGATAAAATTAATCTTTACCTCGATTTAATTCTAAATCGAGAAGTAAGAGCTTAATCACTAAAATAAAGAAGTTATCTTAAAATGAGATTCCTTCTCTTCGATCGGAATGACAGAAATGCAAAACATAAAAAAGCGACCTATTTTGGTCGCTTTTTTTATTTGATTTCGCCTTGAGCTTAATCTGTTTTACCGGTCTTGTGATCGTCTTTTACAACTTGGTCTCTGTAACGGCAACAAGGGTGAACACTGTTGTAAGCTTCATCAGTTGCTTTTACCTCTTCTACATCGTGACCCACAGATGCAATTCTTTTTTTAATGGTTGCTAAATCTGTTTTTTGGGCATTGTAAATCAATGCTAATTCGTGCGTTTCTACATCCCAAATGGCACTTTTCACTCCTTTTGAAGTGATGCAAGCTTTTTCAATTCTTTCTTTACACATCCCGCAAACACCATCTACTTCTAAAGTGGCTTTTTCGTTTTTGCTTTGGGCAAAAGTTGCTGTTGAAGTAATTAAAAATAAGGCTATTAATAAGTTTTTCATTTTATATATTTTAAAGTTTTTATAATTAAGGTATTCTAAATCTTAGTCCTGCGTAGTACAAACTCCCAAAAATAGGACCATACACAAATGTACTATCAAAATTTGAACCAAAAGGATCGTCTGCTCCCAAAATTGCTCGATCTTGACGAACGTTAGTAATGTTTTCTCCTCCCACATAAATCTCAAAACGGGGTGAAAATACTTTGGTAACTTGTGCATTTATCGTTCCTACCGTTGGTGAATATTCTGATAATTGATAGGCTACCGGATTACTTGCTGTAGATGAGAAACGTTGTTTTCCCAACCAATTGTAAGTGACATCAAATTTCCATTGTGAGGTTTTCCCTTCTTTTACGTGTGTTTCGTAAGAAGCATTCGCAAAAAACCGATGTTGCGCTGTAAGTGGCTTGATGAGCTCTCCTGTTTGATATTTGGTCTTGACATCATAATATTTGTAGGCAAGACGTACATCAAAATGTTCAAAGGTATTGTAATTGGTTTCTATCTGAAAACTATTGGCATAACTCTCATTTTCTAAGTTGTAAAAACTCACTTCACGTGGATTTTCCCAATCGACCACCACTTGATTTTGAAAATCGGTGCGGTAAAAATCTACAGTAATGTCCGCTTTTCTATTAAAAAGATTGAAACCTTGCAGGTAGGAAACACCATAATTCCAAGCGATTTCTGGGTCTAAACCGTAAATATCTCCACCTTCAGACGGAATGATATTGATAGTTCTTGAGGTTGCAAACAGGTTTTGGTTTTCCGCAAAAATATTTGCTGAACGTTTGCCACGACCAAAAGATGCTCTAAAAGCCGATTTTTCCCAAGGGGTATAACGTGCGTGAACTCTTGGCGTCAAGAAAAACCCTAATCGGTTGTGATAATCGGCACGCAAACCTGCGGTAAGGTTAAGTTTTTCTAAGTTGTCGAAATTATATTCGAAAAAACCACCTACTGAATTATCTATTCGCTCATAAGCTGTAGTTTCTACTAATTCATCGTAATTGTCTTGCGTAAAACTTAAGCCAGTTTTAATCTTATGACGTGAATCGCTGATAATCGAGTTGTAAATCACGTTAGAATAAATACTCGTATGTTCGATATCATACACACGTAATCCAAAATAAGAATCTTGCTGATGATTGCTCAATGCAAATTGCACTCCTAAACTTTGCCAAGGTATATTCGGGTTTACATACCCCATTTTTCCGGAAATATCATAGCGTTGCGTTTTGATCTCATTTCCCCAAGCATTGGTCGTCAATCTATCGGTCTCTGGGTCAAAACCTAATTCACCAGTTTGCTTTTGGTCATTGAGGTATCTTAAATTGATAAAACCCACAAAACCATTTTCATTGTCGGTATATTGCCAACGATTCATCACATTTACTTGGTTGTACAATGGCATATCCAAAAAGTTATCCTCATTGACATCGTGTTCGTTTTGATGCGTGTTTCCGTGCAGGTAAAGACCTGTACTCCAACGCTCGCTTAGTTGAGTATTGAAATGGGTATTCAGTTCTAGACGTTCGCTACTTGCTCCATAAAGATTGACAAACAATTTATCATCTTTGGTTGGTTTTTGCAATTCGGCATTTATTTGCCCCGCGATACTTTCGTAACCGTTCACGACACTTCCAGCACCTTTGGTTATCTGGATGCTCTCCACCCAAGTTCCAGGTGTAAATGTGAGTCCGTAGGCTTGGGCTGCACCACGAACTGTCGGGATATTTTCCATAGCAATCAAAATATACGGACTCGTAAGACCCAGCATTCTAATTTGCCGTGTTCCCGAAATGGCATCAGCGAAGTTTACATCGATAGACGGATTGGTTTCAAAACTTTCAGAAAGGTTACAACAAGCTGCTTTGAGCAATTCATCACTACTTACATTCATGACATTTTGTGCCTCTAGGTAAGAACGGGAAGTCGCTTGCTTTCGCGAAACCACTTTTACTTCGTTAAGCGTACTTGTGGGTTTCAATTTGTGATTTATTTTTTGGTTAGGGTTGGTCACCGCAATGGTATCGGTTTTAAAACCCACATAGCTAATGACCAGGTTTTTATAGTCGGATTGGTACGGAATACTAAATTTTCCGTCAAAATCGGTAACGGTTCCTACTTGGGTGTTTTGCCAATACACATTGGCTCCCAAAAGGGGTACATTGGTTCCTTCTTCATAGATTACACCTTCTACTTTTGTTTGCGAAAAGATGAGTATCGGAAGAAAAACCGTAAACAGGGTAATTACAATATTTTTCATTTGTATGATTTATAGATTTTATGAATAAGTTTTAGGGATATATTTCATAGTTTCCACGAAAGTGAAAAGAGAAATACTTTATACATAAAATTCTAAATCAAATGAGAAAAACCTGATGACTAACCTGAACATCAGTCACCAAAGTTGGCGGCGTATAATTTTGATGAGGAATAACTTGCGTTGGCAAGTACTCGTATAGTTGAAAATACGATTGCGTAAAAGCAAACAAAAAGACTTGTTGCTCGTACTCTAAATCGTCATAGTTTTTGGTGGTCACCACATCTTGACCTTCAACCAGATCGACTACGTCGTTACAGCAATCGGGTTTTGCGATAGAAGTATCTTTGGCATCACCAGAACAAGGTTCTTTGCTACACTTTTCTAAAGCGGTAAATACTGCAGAATCGATGAGAAAATCACCACAAAAATGCTTCTGTATGGTAAAAGAAGTTGTTGATAGCAATATCAAAATTGCCATTACCGAAGAAAAGAGTTGATGAGGAAAAGTGTTTTTCACGAAGCAAAAATATAAAAAATCAAGCAAAAAAAGCAAAAAAAACACTAACACATTATTATTCAGAAAAAAACACTATATTTGCCGCTTGATAGAAAGTCTATCATATACATAAGAATCATTTACAATAATATTGGCATGTATTTAACAAAAGAAGACAAGCAAAAATTATTTGCAGAACACGGTAGCGGTAAAACCGATACTGGTTCTACAGAAGGGCAAATTGCCTTATTTACAAAACGTATTTCTCACATTTCTGATCACTTAAAAACAAATCAGAAAGATTTTAACTCAGAGCGTTCACTAGTATCGCTGGTAGGTAAAAGAAGAAGACTTCTTGACTACTTAAAGAAGAAAGACATCACCAGATATCGTGAGATCGTTGCGAAATTAGGATTAAGAAAATAATTCTTAGGGGCATTACGCCCCTTTTTTTATATTTAAAAGCTAGTATAGTTTTTCATTGGTCACTTTACAACAACACACACAACCCTGCCTGCTCAGGAAAAGCAGCGACCAAAGTAAAATTTTAGAAAAAATTATTTATGATTCCAAAGACATTTAAACAAGTCATTGACTTAGGTGACGGTAGAGAAATCTCTATCGAAACCGGAAAATTAGCAAAACAAGCACATGGTTCTGTGGTTGTTCGATCAGGGAACTGTATGTTGCTTTGTACGTTAGTTTCTAACTACAACCAAAGTGATGTAGATTTTTTACCCTTAACCGTAGATTATAGAGAAAAGTTTGCTGCTGCAGGTCGTTACCCAGGTGGTTTTTTTAAGAGAGAAGCAAGACCAAGTGACGGCGAAGTTCTAACGATGAGGTTAGTAGATCGTGTTTTAAGACCATTATTCCCAAAAGATTACCATGCTGAGACGCAAATTATGATTCAGTTAATGTCTCATGATGAAGATGTGATGCCAGATGCAATGGCAGGTTTAGCTGCATCGGCAGCTATTCAGCTTTCTGACGCACCTTTTGAGTGTCCAATCTCTGAGGTTAGAGTTGGTCGTGTAAACGGCGAATTTATCATCAACCCTACCCGCGCTCAACTGGAAGATTCTGACATTGACATGATGATTGGAGCTTCTGCAGATTCTGTGATGATGGTTGAAGGTGAAATGAAAGAAATTTCTGAAGAAGAAATGACCGAGGCAATCAAGTTTGCTCACGAGGCTATTAAAGTACAATGTGAAGCTCAGTTAAAATTAGCAGAAGCTTTTGGCAAAAAAGAAACTCGTGAATATGAAGGCGAAAGAGAAGATGAAGCACTTCAGCAAAAAATTCACGATATGGCATACGATAAAGTTTATGCTATCGCAAAAGCTGGTTCTTCAAAACATGAGCGTTCTGCTGCTTTTGCCGAAATAAAAGAAGAGATCATAGCTAGTTTTAGCGAAGAAGAGATAGAGGATTACGCAGAACTTATTCCTAAATATTACGCTAAAGCGGAAAAAGCTGCCGTAAGAGACCTTACTTTAAACGAAGGTTTACGTCTTGACGGAAGAAAAACAGACGAGATTAGACCAATTTGGTGTGAAGTAGACTACTTACCATCCACTCACGGTTCTGCTATCTTTACCAGAGGTGAAACCCAAGCTTTAGCAACGGTAACTTTAGGTACCTCTAGAGAAGCCAATCAAATAGATATGCCAAGTTTTGAAGGCGAAGAAAGTTTTTATTTACACTATAACTTCCCTCCTTTTTCAACCGGTGAGGCAAGACCAATTCGTGGTACTTCTCGTAGAGAAGTAGGTCACGGAAACTTAGCACAAAGAGCTTTAAAAGGAATGATTCCTACAGAATGTCCTTATACAGTACGTGTGGTTTCAGAAATTTTAGAATCTAACGGTTCTTCTTCTATGGCAACTGTTTGTGCAGGAACCATGGCTTTGATGGATGCTGGTGTTCAAATTAAAAAACCAGTTTCAGGTATTGCGATGGGGTTGATTTCTGACGCAGATTCTGGTAAATATGCTGTACTTTCTGATATTTTAGGCGATGAAGATCATCTGGGTGATATGGACTTTAAAGTGACAGGAACAAAAGATGGTATAACCGCTTGTCAGATGGATATTAAAGTAAAAGGATTAAGTTACGAAATCTTAATCAAAGCTTTAAAGCAAGCCCGTGATGGAAGACTACATATTTTAGATAAAATTACCGAAACGATTAGTGAGCCAAATGCTGAAGTAAAAGCACACGCTCCGAAAATGATCACGCGTAGAATTGCCAACGAATTTATTGGTGCTTTAATTGGGCCTGGAGGAAAAGTGATTCAAGAGCTTCAGAAAGAAACGAAAACAGAAATCGTGATCAACGAAGATCCTGTGACAGAAGAAGGAATTGTAGAAATCTTAGGTACAAATCAAGAAGGTATCGATAAGGTATTGGCTAAAATAGACGCTATTACTTTTAAACCTGAAAAAGGAAGTGTTTACGAAGTAAAAGTAATCAAATTATTAGATTTTGGTGCGGTAGTAGAATATACAGATGCGCCAGGAAATGAAGTTTTACTACACATTTCTGAACTCGCTTGGGAAAGAACCAACAATGTTACTGATGTAGTTAACCTAGGAGACATTCTAGATGTGAAGTATTTCGGTATCGATCCCAAAACAAGAAAAGAGAAAGTGTCTAGAAAAGCTCTTTTACCAAGACCTCCTCGCGAAGAGAAGAAAAGAGACCAAAAAGATTCTGAATAGACATATTTCCTTAAACTATTCTTAAATCCTCTTCTAGCAAGAGGATTTTTTTATTTTATAGCCAAACATTACAAAAAACAAAAAATGAAATTATTAGTAATTGGTGGTGGAAACATGGGATTAACCTATGCAGAAGGCATCGCAAGTTCTCCATTTTTAAAAAACAAAAAAGTAAAAATCTTTGATACCAGTGAGGTAAAAAGAAATGAAATTGACCAAATAGGTTATTTTGATACTTACAAAAATTTGGAGGAGTGCCTTCCACAAGCAGACATCGTTCTCATAGCTGTAAAGCCTTATCACTGCGAAACATTATTTAAAGAAATGAAACCTCTGATCAATCAGAACCAGATTTTTATTTCTTTAATGGCAGGTGTAAAAATAGGTAAAATACAAGACGAGTTAGGTGCAAAAAAAGTGGTTCGTACTATGCCTAACCTTCCGGCAAAAGTAGGAAAGGGAGTAACTTCTTATACAGAAGCAAAAAAGGAGGTTTCAAGAGCAGAATTGCTTATTGTTCGTCATTTATTAGACACGACAGGAACTTCCATTCATGTAGAAAACGAAAAATTTATCGATGCTTCTACTGGTATCTCTGGAAGTGGCCCAGCCTATGTGTTTTATTTTATGCAATCGATGCTGGAAGCAGCCAAGAAAATGGGCTTTTCTGATTATGATTCCAAAGTATTGGTCAGTAACACCTTTGAAGGAGCCGTAGAGCTTTTTAACCAATCCGATTTATCACCAAAAACATGGATGGATCGCGTCGCCTCTAAAGGAGGTACTACTCAAGCGGCTTTAGACTCTATGGAAGACAACAATGTCAATGAACTCATTAAAGAAGCAGCTTATGCTGCTTTCAATAGAGCTGTTGAATTAGGAAAATCACAAGAAGAAAAATAAAACAATATGATCAACAAAATAAAAAGAATTGTAGTAAAAGTTGGTACGAACGTTATGACCAACAAAGACAATAGAATTCTAGGGCCTGTTTTAAGGGAAATTGTTAGACAAATCGCCGTCCTCTACGAACGTGATATCATGGTCATCTTGGTTTCTTCTGGTTCGGCTATTGCCGGAAAGGAAGTGCTTAACCAGTGTGATATCGAAAATCCTTCGATTCGCAGACAGGTTTATTCTTCGGTGGGACAACCTAGAATGATGCGTCATTATTACAGTATTTTTCACGATTACGGAATGCGTTGCGCACAAGTTTTAGCGACCAAAAGAGATTTTGATCCTGGAAAGCACCGGGAGAATATGATCAATTGTTATGAAGGTTTGCTTTCGCAAGGAATCATTCCCATTGCTAACGAAGACGATGCCGTTTCGCTAACGATGTCTATGTTTTCAGACAATGACGAACTGGCAAGTTTAGTAGCCGAAATGGTCCATGCCGATCGGCTTATTATTTTAACCGATACCGATGGACTT
This sequence comes from Mesonia sp. K7, assembly GCF_003233725.1. GTDB lineage: Bacteria > Bacteroidota > Bacteroidia > Flavobacteriales > Flavobacteriaceae > Mesonia. The sequence continues at coordinate 70,097 of NZ_QKQV01000010.1, read as the reverse complement.
TATACAGGTCATCCTGATGATGCGGCGTCAAAAAAATTACAGAAAGTCACACCACACCAAAATGTAGAAAAGTATGTACAAGCATCTAGTAAAGGTGAAGGTGAAGGAAGAGGCGGAATGAAAAGCAAACTTAAAATTGCCAAGCAAACAGCCCTCAAAGACATTCCTACCTATATTGCCAATGGTAAAAAATCTAATGTAATTGTTGATATCATTGACGGAAAGGAGATAGGAACCAAATTTATTATGGAAGATTAAAATTAAAAAAGAGATTGAAATTTATAAAAAATATAAAGAATGCAACTATTAGACACCAGTAAGAAAAATGAAGTTTTAGAGTCGATGATGCAAATTATTGACGCTAGAAGAAATGATATTATCGCCGAAAACAAAAAAGACCTAGAAGCTTTTAACCGTGATGACCAAGCACTTTACGACCGTTTGGTAGTCAATCAAGCTAAAGTCGACGGTATGATCCAATCCATCAGAGAAGTAAAAGAACAAGAAGATCCCGTTGGGCAAACCATTTCCGACAGGACTTTAGACAGTGGTTTAAAGATTATAAACAAAACTGCCCCTTTCGGAACCATTATGATTATTTATGAGTCACGTCCAGATGTGACGATTGAAGCAGCCGTTTTAGCTTTTAAAGCCAACAACAAGATTTTGCTCAAAGGCGGAAAAGAAGCCAAAAACAGTAACCTTATCTTAGAATCATGTTGGCATCAAGCGCTAGAAGAAAACAATTTAGACAAGTCTTGGATCAAACTGATGCAGATGGATCGACAAGAAACTCAAGAGTTTTTAAGAAACCCAAACGAACCTTTGGATTTAATCGTGCCGCGTGGAGGCGAAAGACTCATTGGTTTCGTAAAAGAACACGCCAAATGTGCTGTGCTAGTTAGTGGTAGAGGAAATAACTTTTTATATGTCTCTAAAAATGCCGATTGGGAAAAAGCAGTAAAAGTGATCATCAACGCCAAAACCGATAAAATATCGGGATGCAACGCCTTAGATAAAGTATTGATTGATGTCAATCTTCCTGGATATAAAACTAAAATCAAAGAACTATATTCCATCTTAACGGATTTAAAAGTGGAAGTTGTAACTGACAAAGACACCAAACACCTACTCACGGAGAGTAAAGTTATCAACAAAGAAGAAGTGTGGTATGAAGAGTTTTTGGCGATGAAGATCTTAATCGCCCAAGTCGATGGCATCGAAAAAGCCATGGAACATATCAATCACTATTCTGGAGGTCACTCCACTTCTATTCTCACCGAAGATAAAAAAGAAGCTGCGCTTTTTATGGAACAAATAGATAGTGCCGCTGTTTATCATAATGCTTCCACAAGATTTACCGATGGAGGGCAAATGGGTGTAGGTGCAGAACTAGCCATCAGCACAGATAAACTGCATCATCGTGGACCTCTTGGTTTAAAACAATTGGTCACCAATAAATATTATGTCTATGGTGATGGCCACGTAAGGGTTTAAAAAATAAAATCATTTAGATTACCCGCTTTTAAATTTAAAAGCGGGTATTTTTATACTAAAAACTTTCAAAACTTGTTTATAACTTAGCTGTAAGCTATTTTTTAAATATCCGACCAATTTTTTGCAAAAAAAGTAAGGAGCTTTTGTAACATAAATGCACATTTGCTCGTATAACCCAATGTAACCCAAAAAAAGAGGTATTTTTAAATGAGACAGCTTAAGATTACAAAGCAGGTAACCAACAGAGAAACCGCATCTTTAGACAAATATTTACAGGAAATTGGTAAAGTTGATCTAATTACTGCTGAAGAAGAAGTAGAATTAGCACAACGCATCAAAGCGGGTGACAACCGAGCTTTAGAGAAATTGACCAATGCCAACTTGCGTTTTGTGGTTTCGGTGGCCAAACAATACCAAAACCAAGGTTTAACCCTACCCGATTTAATTAACGAAGGTAATTTAGGTTTGATTAAAGCTGCCAAACGTTTTGATGAAACCCGGGGTTTTAAATTTATCTCTTACGCAGTCTGGTGGATTCGTCAATCTATTTTACAAGCTCTTGCCGAGCAATCTAGAATTGTTCGCTTACCGCTGAATAAAATTGGTTCGATTAACAAAATCAATAAAACCTTTGCTTTTTTAGAGCAATCGCATGAGCGTCCGCCAAGTGCAGAAGAAATTGCCAAAGAGTTAGACATGACTGTAAACGACGTGAAAGAGTCTATGAAAAACTCTGGGCGTCACGTCTCTATGGATGCACCATTGGTAGAAGGTGAAGATTCTAACCTTTACGATGTTTTACGTTTTGGTGAGTCTCCAAATCCTGATAAAGAGTTATTACACGAGTCGTTAAAAACAGAAATCGAAAGAGCTTTGGAGACCTTAACCCCTCGTGAAGCCGATGTCGTAAAGCTCTATTTTGGATTGGGTAATCAACACCCGATGACCTTAGAAGAAATTGGCGAAACCTTCGATTTGACTCGCGAACGCGTTAGACAAATCAAAGAAAAAGCCATCAGAAGATTAAAACATACCTCAAGAAGTAAGATATTAAAAACTTATTTAGGATAATTTTCCAATAAAATAGTAACCCCGAAATTTTCGGGGTTTTTTATTATCCTTATTTTTGTATAAACAATACAGCTCTATGAACACAAAAATAGCACCTTCTATTCTAGCAGCAGATTTTGCCAACCTACAACGTGACATCGAAATGGTGAACCAAAGCGAAGCCGATTGGTTTCATATCGACATTATGGATGGTGTTTTTGTTCCCAACATTAGTTTTGGGATGCCGGTTTTAAAAGCGATTAACCATCATGCCAACAAAACCATAGATGTACATCTTATGATTGTCGACCCAGATCGTTACATCACTACGTTTGCCGAGCTTGGCGCGGATATTCTTACGGTACATTACGAAGCTTGTACACATTTGCATCGCACTTTACAGGCCATCAAAAACGCAGGAATGAAAGCCGGTGTTGCACTTAATCCGCATACCAATGTGAGTTTGCTGGAAGATGTCATCAACGATATCGATTTGGTTTGTGTGATGAGTGTTAACCCTGGTTTTGGCGGACAAAGTTTTATCGAAAACACTTACAAAAAAGTAAGACAGTTACAAGAAATTATCGCTGACAACAATGCCACAACTTTAATCGAGATTGATGGTGGTGTGACCAACAAAAATGCACAAGAACTGGTAAAATGCGGCGCCAATGTTTTGGTGGCTGGCAGCTATGTGTTTAAATCTAATGACCCTATAGAAACCATAAGAGATTTAAAAGAAATCACCCGAAGTGAAAATATTCATAACAGCTAAATATTACCTTTTATTTTTCCTGAGTCTTCCCTCGGTATTTGCACAACAACAAGGAAATATCGCTACTGAAGATGGTAACATTTATTATGAAATATACGGAGAAGGAAAGCCGCTTTTAATCATCAACGGTGGTCCTGGTTTTAGTTCAAAAGGGTTTGCAAGTTTAGCGCAGGAATTGTCAAAAACCAATCAGGTTATTCTTTATGATCAAAGAGCAACCGGTAATTCAACACTAAAAGAGGTCAACTCAAAAACCATTACGTTGCAAAACATGGTAGAAGACATCGAAGTTTTACGATGTCATCTTCAGTTTGACTCTTGGGTTATTTTAGGACATTCCTTTGGCGGAATGTTAGCTTATGCTTACGCCGCTAAATATCCTGAAACTATTTCAGCTATGATTCAATCTTCTTCTGGCGGTTGTGATTTGAGTCTTCTTGCCAACACCAATTTTACTAGACATCTTTCTGAAAAAGTTAGAGATTCGTTTTCTTATTATAACCAAAAAGTAAGCAATGGTGATTTGTCTTATAACACCCGATACAAGCGAGCTTATTTTATGTCGCATGCTTATTTGTACGACACTAGTAAAATTGAAACTGTCGCTAAACGTTTATTGGAAGTAAATTCGGAAATTAATAGCTTGGTTTGGCAAAATATGAGAGCTATCAATTTTGATGTTTCTGATGAAATGAAAAATTTTCAAAAGCCAGTGTTAATCATTCATGGTAAAAATGATTTGGTGAGTATGAGTATCCCCACAAAAGCACATGAAATCTTACCACATGCTGAACTCGTTTTTTTAGACCAATGTAAACATTATGGTTGGATCGACAGAAAAGAAGCTTACTATTCCGCTATTCATACTTTTTTAAATAAATTAGACTGACAAGTCTTAATTCTCAATACAGTTTTTTTTAACTTACTCGAATTGACTCTAATACCCTGCAAAATTAAAATTGAGCATTTTCTTGATATCGTTGTATAAGAAAGGAAACTTTTCTTTGAAGGTTTGTGGTGTTTCGATGAAGTTTTCGACCAGCACGGCTAAAAATTCAAACCGGTTGGTAAACGCATAGTCACGAAAGTATTTAGAATTGACCAACTTCTCGCGATAAGCTTTGTTTTTCAGCTTTTCTTCTATCATTTGGTTATAATCTTTAAACAAACTTGCATTGATACTCGAATTGTTATAACTATTGATTTGCAAAACATGCATCAACTCGTGAATGGCCAAATTGAGGTTATCGTTATGTACATCAAAACCCTTCATCAGGTCTTGCCAAGAAAAAATAAGCGCTTTGTAGCGTGTATTGTACTCTCCTTTATGATAGGCATGGTTTATATTTGAATAATAAATGCTAGGGTAAATCAAAAAGCGCTCGAGTCTTTTAAGCGTGTAGTCACGCATGCCAAAAGTAAGCATGACCGCTGTCGCGGAAATCCTGAGTTTCATGTCTTGAGTAACCACTAGATTTTCTTTGCCTATAAACTCTTTATTCTGAAGGTAAAAAGCTACCCGATGATTAAAATATTGCTGTTTTCTTACATCTAATTTGTTATAAAAAGGAAAGTTAGCTTTTATAAAATTTACATCTGCTTGTGGCAGTTTCTTTAAAGGAAAGTGAATGTACGTAACCATAGGTTTATCAAAAAAATAAGCATAAACGCGCTCTAAGGTGGATAAACCTAAAATTACAATTATCAAAAATAAGACAACTATAAAAATAAGAAAGAGGATCACACTTAGTAAAATCTCAACTTCTTCCAAAACACCTCAATTACAAAAGGACTATTCTTCTTTGCCTAAAACTCGCTTGGCGTCTGCAATACTCGCAAAAACAAAATCACGCATTGCGTTTACCTCATCTTTCTCAACTTCAAGTAATTTTAACTGCGCCTTAAGTTCTTCGTCTGTATAATCTTTATCATTGTAAACATCGGGAAAACGCTCTGCAAAGTCTTTCATCCAAGACATCATGTTGTCGTGTGCTGCTTGTAAATTGGTTTTTGCTTTTACCAATTGGACTTGCGTAGAATCTTCTTCTATCTTTTGTTCTAATTCTGAAATCAGACCCGACAATTCTCCCATTTTCGGCATGGCTTCATCATGAACGTCTAAAACCTCTTGCAACGCTTTTTCGTGCTCCTTTTCTAAATTACTTTTTTCTTCTTGGCAAGCGATAAGTAGCAAACTAACAAAAAGAAGTAGGCTTATTTTTTTCATTGAAAATGTGTTATTTAATTTGAAATAAAAGTAAGGATTTTTTTCATTACTTCTTTGAATGACGCTCGTTAATCCAATTGGCTATTTTATGTAAAACCTCTGGTGAAAGGGTCTCTTCTATCTTCCCATATTCTTGTGGCAAGCCTGTTTCTGCTTCTTGAAAAAGATGATTAAGGTTATCGTATTTCTTGATTTCGTAAGCTTTGTTTCCAGAAATTTTTAAAGCATTTTCGATTCCGGCTAAATTCATATCGGCATCTACTTGTAAGTCTTTTCCGCCATTAATGGCCAAAACTGGAACGTTTACTTTTTGCAAATATGCTTGAGGATTGAAAGTAATAAAATTATAAAACCAAGCATCATTTGCTACTTGTAGCTGCTCTTCGATTTCTATATCACTCATTTTTATTGACTTCCCGTAGGTTCTGAATGCTAGTTCTATTTCTGACTTTTCTACTGAATTTAAAATTTCGTAAAAACCTTTATTGTTTTTTGTAATAGAATCTACTGCTGAAATAGGCATCCCTGATTTGGAGTAAAGGTCATATTGTTGTTTAACAAATAATTGTTCGATAGCAACTCCAGGTGCAGCCATTAAAACCAATCCACCTAAGTTTTTTTCGGAAGCATTAACGATTGGAGCAATCATCCCACCTTCACTATGACCTACAAGGTATATTTTGTTTGATGGGATATCTTTAGTTACTTTTAAAAAAGAAATAATTGCTTTAACATCGTTGGCAAAATCATAACTCGTCGCTTTTGCAAAATCACCTGTCGATTGGGCAATACCACGATCATCATAACGTAACACAGCGATGCCGTTTTTGGTTAAATGGTCTGCTAATACTAGAAAAGGGCGGTGTTCAAAAAGAGTTTCATCACGATCTTGCGGGCCACTTCCAGAGATTAAAATTGCCACCGGAAAATCTTTTTTATCTCTTGGAGTCGTATAAGTTCCTGCAAGTATGACTTGATCTTTATGATTGAGAATGCTTACTTCTTCTTCGTTGTACGGATATGGTTTTTTGGGAGTTTGTGGTCTTTTTAATTCTACCGTTCCTCGCTCTAAATTCATCGGAAAAGTCATTCCGCCTTGAGCGTAATCACCTTCTATTTTATCTGCTTTAAGAATACCTGTATAGGTCATCATCATCGCAGGATGAGCAATTTTTAAAGTATCATTTGCGTAACTAATTTGCTGTAAAGGAAAATCTTTGACTCCTTGGTCTGGACTATCCATCGATACTTTATAGACATCATCAGCTTTAGAGATATGAAAAACTAAACGTAATTTTGCACCCATCGCATCGAGTGTCCCTTTCCAATCTCCTTCGATTGCATTTGTTGTTTTTTCTTGGGCTGAAATGTTCAAAACGAAAGCTATCGTTAAGCAGAACGGAATAATTTTTTTAAGCATTTTTTATTTTTTTGGTAAACGATTATGTTTTTTTAAATACTCTTTAAGTATCCACTCGATTTGCCCATTGGTGCTTCTAAACTCATCAGAAGCCCATTTTTCGATAGCTTTTAGCATATCTTCATTTATCCGCAAAGCAAATCCTTTTTTCTTCGACATTTTTCTATCTATTTACAAGCCGCAAATATACTTTTAATGATTTAGAGTTCCTGCATTTACTATAGGTGAGGCATCTTTATCTCCACACAAAATCACCATCAAGTTACTCACCATCGCCGCTTTTCGTTCTCCATCAAGATCGACAATTTGCTTTTTACCCAATTCGTCTAAGGCCATTTCCACCATACTTACCGCACCTTCTACAATCTTATGTCTTGCTGCTACAATTGCGGTCGCCTGTTGACGTTTGAGCATCGCATTGGCTATTTCTTGTGCATAAGCTAAATAACCTATTCTTGCTTCTAACACTTCAATTCCCGCTATCGAAAGTCGTTCTTCTATTTCTTTTTCGAGCGCATGGCTTACTTCGTTTACGCTAGAGCGAAGCGTGATATCTTCGTCTAAACCCTCATCAGCAAAATTATCATACGGATACATACTTGCTAATTTTCTTACGGCTGCATCGGTTTGCACTTTTACAAAATTTTCATAAAAATCGACATCAAAAGCAGCCTTATAGGTATCCTTAACACGCCAAACCAAAATAGTGCTAATCATCACTGGGTTTCCTAACTTATCATTTACTTTTAAGCGTTCGCTATCGAAGTTCCTCGCTCGTAAGGATATTTTCTTTTTGATATAGAAAGGGTTAACCCAATAAAAGCCATTCTTTTTGACGGTTCCCATGTATTTTCCGAAAAGGATAAACACCCTAGAACCATTTGGCTGAACCATGACAAAACCTATAGTTAAAATTAAAAAGATAGGAATTAACGCCATAAACCAAGGATTGTTAGTCACTGCAGTTCCTGCAATAATCACTGCTAAAATAATCAATGTTAGAGCAAGCATTACATAACCATTGATTGGATGAACTATTTTTTCATTTTCCATAATGTAAATTTTTTGATATTAATTTGATATCATAAATATATTAAAATAAATTTAATTATCAAACTAAAATTTACACATAAAAAAAGCCACCAAAAAATTGGTGGCTTTTTTATTTCTTTATGAAGTGAGGACTTAAGCTAGCGCTTCATTGTTTTCTTCTTCAATCACTTCTTCTTTTTTCTTTAATAAGTCTTCACTCTTATTTTTAGCTGTATCATACATAATTGGTGTTGCGATAAACAATGAAGAATAGGTACCAACCAAGACTCCAATAATCAAAGCAAACATAAACCCTCTGATGCCTTCTCCTCCAAAAGTAAAGATAGCCAACAATACAATTAAAGTGGTTAACGATGTATTTACCGTCCTACTGATGGTACTATTTAAAGCTGCATTAATAGTTTTCTTAAACGGCCATTTTTCGTACTCGTTGAAGTATTCTCTGATTCTATCAAAAACAACCACCGTATCGTTAAGCGAGTAACCTACTACAGTAAGAATCGCTGCGATAAATGCTTGGTCTATTTCCATATTAAATGGCATAATATTTTTGAAGATAGAAAAGACTCCTAAAATGATGAGTACATCGTGGAAAACCGCCGCAACGGCACCTAAACTAAACTGCCATCTTCTAAACCTGAATAAGATATACAAGAAAACGACAATTAACGAGCCAAGAACCGCCCAAACCGATGCTTTCTTGATATCATCTGCAATTGTCGGCCCAACTTTCATCGAAGACATGATACCCACTTTACTGTTTTCGTCAGATATCATAAAATCATCGTAAGTCATTCCTTGTGGCAATTCGCTTTGTAGCGATGTAAAAAGTTTTTGAGTGATTTCTCTATCTACTTCTTCACCTTCTTCGTTTACTTTATACTTGGTTGTAATTTTCAACTGGTTATCGGCTCCAAAAGTTTTCGCTTCAGCACTACCAAAAGCTTGCGCTAAATTAGCCTGAACATCTGTAGCATTTACATCTTTATCAAATCTAACTGTATAGGTTCTACCTCCAACAAAATCAACTCCTTGATTTAATCCTGAAGTAAACAAGAAACCTAAAGAAGCTACAATCGCTATAGCGGAAATCATATAAGCAACTTTTCTTTTTCCGATAAAATCGATGTTCACATTTTTAAACAAGTTTTTACTAAATCCTGTTGCAAATGGCAATTCTTTACCGTTTTTACCATAACGATCGATAAATAGACGCGTGATGAAAATAGCAGTAAATAATGATGTACAAATACCGATCAATAAAGTAGTTGCAAAACCTTTGATAGGTCCTGTTCCGAAAACCAATAAGATAATACCCGTAAGACCAGTGGTAATGTTTGCATCTAAAATAGAAGATAACGCATTATTGAAACCGTCTTTTATCGCATCAACTTGCGATTTTCCTTTATATAACTCTTCACGAATCCTTTCGAAAATAAGAACGTTCGCATCTACCGACATACCAATCGTTAAAACGATACCGGCGATACCTGGTAAGGTAAGCACAGCTCCTATTCCTGCTAAAATACCAAAAATGAAAAGAATGTTTACCGCAAGAGCGATATCAGCATAAAAACCTGCTCTCCCATAATATAAAATCATCCACACCAATACAAATGCTAAAGCAATGACAAAAGACATAATCCCGCTATCGATTGCTTCTTGACCTAGAGATGGCCCAACAACTTCACTTTGCACAATATCTGCGGAAGCTGGTAATTTACCTGCTCTTAATACGTTTGCTAAATCCTGGCCTTCGTTAACCGTAAAATCTCCGGTAATCTCACTTCTTCCTCCAGAAATTGGCCCACTTGAAATACCAGGAGCAGAATAGACCACGTCGTCTAAAACAATAGCTATTTGAGTACGATCGTTATAAGCTTGCGTCGTCATTTCTTCCCACTTCTTCGCTCCTTTTCCGTTCATTTCCATAGAAACCGCAACTCTACTCATCTGATCATAAGTTTGAACTGCATTTGTAATTACGCTTCCGCTTAAATCTGGTTCGTTTTGTTTATTGGCTTTTAGAGCATATAAATCTACCATTTCGTCGTCGGTAGCTTTACCCCAAACAAATTTTGCATAACGCTGTTCTGCTGAAAGCAATGAGCGAACTTGCGGCATTCTTAAGTAATTCCCTACTTTAGCCGTATCGGCCAACTTAAAGGTAGCAATTACTGGCCCACCTTGGTAACCAGCTCCTTGCACTAAACTTAAAAGCGGACTTTCTTCTCCTCCAGTTGCTTCTTCACTAGAATCATCTGCTTCCGCAATTAAATCTTCGATGTCTGCTTCCTGATCTACCGCTGTTGAGTCTTGAGCAACCGTATCTTGCACCTCTTCTTTTACAGGCGCTTGTAATTCTTTTATTTTAGCATCGGCTTGAACTAAGAAACCTCCCAACTCTTGACCTCTGAAAACATGCCAAAACTCTAATTGAGCTGTACTTTGTAAAAGTCCTTTTACACGTTCGATATCCTTTGCTCCTGGCAATTCTACCAAGATTCTACCCGACTCACCCAAACGTTGGATGTTAGGCTGAGTAACCCCAAATTTATCAATACGCTTTCTTAAAACTTCAAAAGCAGAAACAATACTTTCATTGACTTTTCTTCTAATGATAGGTTTTACCTCATCATTACTCATTTCAGATGATTCAACCTCATCTTGTAAACTTCTATTAAAGTAAATATCAGGAGAAGCCAATTTTGCATTAGGAATATCATCGAAAGCATCAAAAAATAAATCGATATAAGCATCTTGGCTAGAAGCTTGCATTTCGTCTGCTTTGGCTAAAGCTTGATTAAAAGCAGGATCAGTACTTTTATTTGCCAATTCTATCAAAATATCTTTTACAGAAATCTGAAGAATCACGTTGATACCTCCTTTTAAATCGAGACCTTTGTTGAGTTCTTTTTCTTTAGCAGTGTTATAGGTCACGCCCGCAATGATGTTCTCGTTCCCTATCGAGTCTAAATACCTGCTCTCTTCTGCCTCACGAAGTTTTGAATAGTCTTCTACATCGCTGCTTATTTTCTGAATGGCAAACTCTTCTGCCTCATTTTCAACTTTGTTGGTCATAAAAGTAAATGACAATTGGTAAATACTTACCAACCCAAACAAAATTGCAAACAGCTTTATAACTCCTTTATTTTGCATTGTAAATTAAAATTAATTTGATTCTTTAATTAAAAACGGACAAATATAGGCTTTCAAATATGAAATGCCAATATTTTTTTTAAGATATATTTAATAAAATAAAAGCCCACATTTTTTACAATGCAGGCCTTTGAATATTTCATCTATTTTTTAACTATACTTCTAGAAGTCCGTTGGTTTTTCTTACACCTTCAGCACTCGTTTGAAGTTGTTCTTTTTCGTCATTAGAAAGCTTAATTTCTACAATTTTCTCGATACCATTTCTACCTAAAACTACTGGAGCTCCGATACAAATATCATTCAAATCGTATTCTCCTTCCAATAAAACCGAACACGGGAAAATTTTCTTTTGATCACAAGCAATTGCCTGAACCAAGCCAGAAACTGCTGCTCCTGGAGCATACCATGCCGAAGTTCCTAACATTTTAGTCAAGGTTGCTCCACCAACTTTGGTGTCTTCCAAAACTTGATTTAACCTTTCTTCTGATATAAATTCTGAAACAGGAACGCTGTTTCTTGTCGCCAATCTTGTTAATGGCACCATTCCGACATCACTGTGACCACCAATTACCATTCCGTCGACATCAGAAATTGGTGCTTCTAAAGCTTCCGCTAGACGGTATTTGAAACGCGCGCTATCTAAAGCTCCACCCATTCCGATGATTCTATTTTTTGGCAAACCTGTAGATTTGTGAACCAAATAAGTCATGGTATCCATTGGGTTACTTACCACAATGATAATCACATTTGGTGAATGTTTGATAATGTTTGAAGAAACCTCTTTTACGATACCGGCATTAATTCCGATAAGTTCCTCACGCGTCATCCCTGGTTTTCTGGGAATTCCACTTGTAATTACAGCAATATCACTATTGGCAGTTTTTGAATAATCGTTGGTACTTCCTGTTATTTTGGTGTCAAAACCATTTAAGGAAGCGGTTTGCATCAAATCCATCGCTTTACCTTCGGCAAAATCCTGTTTGATATCTACCAAAACCACTTCTGAAGCAAAATTCTTAATAGCAATATATTCGGCACAACTTGCACCGACGGCTCCTGCACCTACAACTGTAACTTTCATTTATTTTAAGTTTTTTAAGATTAATAAATTAGGTTGCAAAAGTACGAAAAACATTTTACTTTTTTTTTTGAATTTCTTATAGCCTAAGAATTTTATATCCCGAAGTTAAGACCAACGGAGAAGTTATTGTATTGCTGAAAGCTATAATCTGCATGAAGCCTAAAAAAAGCCAATTTTAGTTTGGCACCTATGGTTGCTTTCATTCCGCTTGCTTCTTGGGTAACACTAAAAGGATCGGTAACTGTAGCTGTACTAACCAAACCTGTTTGTATTTCGTAGGTTCCCAATAAATCTGTAGTTGATTTTCCTGTATAGTAACCTAAACCTCCATAAAAATTGATGACAGGCAATTTGGTAGAAAGAATGGCCGTAAATAACCAAGAATCGACCTCTGTTTCTACTCGTTGGTTTTCGCCTTCTATATCACTCGCTTCATCTAGATCATAACCACCTTGAAGATTGGTATAACCTACCAAAGCAGAAATATGTATTGGAAAATTTTCTGCCAGGGGAAGCCAATTGGTCACTTCGTGTTGAATTGCCGCCCCATAAAGTTGACCATAACCTTGATCTACATCTACTTTTGGAATAAAACGACCTTTAATCTCGGTACCTGGTAAAACACCTACACTTGCCTGCAGATAGGCAGAAGGGATAATATCTACCCCTGCAGTTCCCAAACCTTGGGGCAGGGTAATATCAAGCTCTTGTGTCATTCCAAATTCATCTTGGTATTCTACTACCATCACTACATCTGGGTTATTTTCTCCAAATACAGTAGCTACTGTACCCATTGTTTGACTTGGATTTTGAAATCTCAAGTTTTCATAATCATCAACATTTAAAGTAAACGATTTATTCTCATCCTGAATAAACGAAGCGTTACCAATAATGCTAATTTCGAATTTACCCCAGCTTTTACCTTCTGCGGTATTGTACCAACCATTACTCAATGCATTTACCACACCATCTGTAGCAGGCATTAGATAATCTTCTGTAAATGTTTTTGCATCTTCTATACCTGAGTTTAATAACTGACCTATGTTGTTCTGCGCCTGTATTACTCCAACAGCAAGCAATAAGATAATAGATATTAGCTTTTTCATGTTTTTAAGATTTAGATTTTTTGGTTAGCTAAAGATAGGAATTATTTTATTCGATAGGTGACAATCACCTCAAAATTTGGAAACTCCTGCAGGTAACCTCCTACATTTATTTTCAAGTTTTTCAACGCTTCGTAACTAACCCCAAGTGTACCGCTTATCCCATTCGATTTGTTTTCTACGGTAAATTCGTTAAGCAATTCCTGTATTAACTCATTATTACCCAACACATCATACAACCCCCTAAACTTGTTCTCTGAAGTTGCTGTTAGGTAAGAAACCCCGCCATAAAGATTAAATTTTTCCCATTTGGTAGAAGTGATGGCCGCAAAATTCCATGTTTGCATATCGATATCCAGCCCTTGTTCTAATTGACTTTCGTCGCTGATTCCCGCTTCATAAAACCCTTTTACATTCGTAAAACCAATTAAAGCAGAAACATCCAAAGGAAAGTTTTCTGTATCAAACCAGCGTGTCACTTCGTGCTGCAACCCAAACCCATAAAGTTCTTTCGTTACATTATCAAATTTTATTTTTGGTGAAAATCGCAATTTCAATTCCGTAGCTTTAAAAACCCCCACAGAACCTTGTAACATCATATTCGGCGCGTTGTTCACACTTTCGTCTTCAATTCCCTGCGGAAGTTGTATTTCTGTGGTTTCACCATCGTAATCCAATAAGACCACAACATCTGGATTATTAATTCCGAAAATAGTCGCTACCTGCTTTTGGGTGCTTCCATCAGAAAATCTAATGTTGTTGTAGTCGTTTACATTCATATTGAAAGTCGCTCGATCACGTTTGATCAAAGTCACATTACCAGTAATGGCGATGTCAAATTCTAAAAAATCTTTTGCTTTCGCGGAATGATACCAACCGCTATTTACATTATACATCACACCAATAACCGCAGGATCGATATAAGCTTTTCCAAATTTTTGAGCATCTGCATAGGTTTCCTCAATAAAAGTTGTTAACTCGTTTTGTGCTTGGGCAAATGTGGAAATTAGTACAAGAGTAAATAGTAGTTTTTTCATTTTAATTGAAATAAAAATGCCCCCATTCATCAAAATGAGGGCGATTAATAAAGTGGTTAGTTTTTCATTTTTTATGCGTCGATATTAGCATAAACAGCGTTCTTTTCGATAAACTCTCTACGTGGTGGTACTTCATCACCCATCAGCATTGAGAAAATACGATCTGCTTCGCTGCCGTTATCGATAGTTACTTGACGAAGTGTTCTAAACTCAGGGTTCATGGTAGTGTCCCAAAGTTGCTCTGCATTCATTTCTCCCAGACCTTTATACCTCTGAACCGTGATTCCTCCCGCATATTCTGCCGCAATTTCGTCTCGCTCTTTTTCTGACCAAGCATAACGTTTTTTGCTTCCTTTTTTGATTAAATATAAAGGTGGTGTCGCAATATAAATATGACCTGCTTCTATCAATTCTTTCATATACCTAAAAAAGAACGTTAAAATAAGTGTAGCAATATGCGAGCCATCAACATCAGCATCACACATAATCACGATTTTATGATAACGTAATTTAGATAAGTTTAATGCCTTGCTATCTTCTTCTGTTCCTATCGTTACACCAAGTGCTGTGTAGATATTTCTAATTTCTTCGTTTTCGAAAACTTTGTGCTGCATGGCTTTTTCGACGTTCAAGATTTTACCTCTCAAAGGCAAAATTGCTTGAAATTTACGATCACGCCCTTGTTTTGCTGTTCCACCTGCCGAGTCTCCCTCTACTAAAAACACTTCACATTGTTCTGGATCTTGCTCTGAACAGTCAGATAATTTTCCCGGCAAGCCACCACCGCTCATTACGGTTTTACGCTGCACCATTTCGCGTGCTTTTTTAGCAGCGTGTCTTGCTTGTGCCGCCAAAATCACTTTTTGCACAATGGTTTTGGCGTCGTTAGGATTTTCTTCTAAGTAATTTTCGAGCATTTCTGAAACAGCCTGAGAAACTGCAGCCGTCACTTCACGGTTACCTAATTTGGTTTTGGTTTGACCTTCAAATTGTGGCTCGGCAACTTTTACCGAAACAATTGCGGTTAAACCCTCTCTAAAGTCGTCTCCTGAAATTTCAAATTTTAGTTTATCCAACATTCCTGAAGCGTCTGCATATTTCTTTAACGTAGTGGTGAGACCTCTTCTAAATCCAGACAAATGTGTTCCTCCTTCGTGCGTATTGATATTGTTGACGTACGAATGTAAATTTTCGTTATACGAATTGTTATATATCATTGCTACTTCAACAGGAATATCGTTTTTCTCCCCTTCCATAGAAACAACATCTGTGATAAGTGGCTCACGGTTTCCGTCAAGAAAACGGATAAACTCTTTTAATCCTTCTTCAGAAAAGAATTCTTCACGGATAAAGTTTCCTTCTTTATCAACTTCTCTTTTGTCGGTTAAAGAAATTTTGATGCCTTTATTCAAGAATGCCAATTCGCGCAAGCGACCTGCCAAAGTATCATAACTATATCTTGTAGAATCTTTAAAAATACTATCATCTGGCATAAAAGTCACGATGGTACCCGTTTTATCGGTTTCACCAATGCTTCTTACAGGGTAAAGCGGCTTTCCTCTTTCGTATTCTTGCTCCCATACTTTTCCTTGACGGTGCACTTCTGCTCTTAAATGGTTAGAAAGTGCATTTACACAACTTACACCAACACCGTGCAGACCTCCAGAAACTTTATACGAATCTTTATCAAACTTACCTCCTGCTCCAATTTTGGTCATTACGACCTCAAGTGCCGAAACACCTTCTTTTTTATGGATATCTACCGGAATACCACGACCATTATCTTGAGTTGTAATCGAGCCGTCTTCGTTGATAGCAACATCAATTCTATCACAATATCCAGCCATTGCCTCATCGATGGAGTTGTCAACTACCTCATAAACCAAGTGATGCAAACCTCTGTTACCAACGTCGCCAATATACATTGACGGACGCATACGCACGTGCTCCATCCCTTCTAACGCCTGAATACTGTCTGCCGAATAGGCTTTCTTATTTTCTTCACTCATAAAATTTCTCTAATTTTTATACCAAAAACAAATATAGAAAAAGGTGTTTTTTAATGAAAACCCTTATACCAATTGGTCTTTAAAGTTATTAACAATTTGATGATAAAAATGTGTTTTTCCAACAAAACCACTTTTTACGGAATATTTAAATATTTATGGGTCTGCAAGGATACTTTCCATTTCGGGTTTCGCATCACATAATCCACAATTTTAGGAATCACTTTTTCTCTAACGCTCCATTCGGGCTGTAAGTATAAAACACAATTGCCAGAAACTTTTGCGGCTTGTTCTTCGGCAAATTTAAAATCGTTATTGTTGTACACAATCACTTTTAATTCGTTGGCTTTTTGATAAACTTCTTCGGTAGGCAACTTAAGTTTTTTTGGCGAGAGGCAAATCCAGTCCCATTCACCAGTTAATTCATAAGCACCCGAAGTCTCAATGTGCGTTTGCACACCTTTTTGTTTCAGCATCGTTGTGAGCGGACTCATATTCCACGTAAGTGGCTCACCGCCAGTAACCACAATAGTATCGCTATATTTTGTGGCGTTTTCTACAATTTTTTCCGTCACCGTTGGCGGATGTTTTTCTGCATCCCAACTTTCTTTTACATCACACCAATGACAGCCCACATCACAACCTCCAACTCTAATAAAATAGGCTGCTGTACCTTTATGAAAACCTTCGCCCTGAATGGTGTAGAATTCCTCCATTAAAGGTAACATTTTACCTTGATTTACTAAAGTTTCGACCAGCTTTTTATCCATAGTTGGCAAAGATACACAATAGATTTTTGAAAATATATTTTACAGGCTGTTGAAGTATTTATATTTTTACTTTTTCTAAAGAAAAATTATGAACAGAATACTTTTATTACTTATCATAGTATCCCTTTGCAGTTGCCAAAATGACGAAAAAGATGATGGCAACTTGATTACCGCAGATAAAATTGGCCCTCTTACTAAAACCGCAAAGGTATTTCAGCTGGATTCTATTTTTTCAGCCGATTCTGTAGCCCGTAAAAAAACAGACTATTTGTACAAACAAAGCAGTCAAATTGTGGTTTACAATAATAATGGTAACGAAAAGCTCATTCTAAATCCACACATTGAGTTTGACAGCACCAGTGAGATTGGAAACATACAAGTAAAAGACAGTGTTTACCACACAAAAAAAGGCTTAAACATCAACAGCACTTTTAAAGACATCACCACCAATTATAAAATTTCACGTATCGAAAACACCCTAAATGCAATAGTTATTTTTATTGATGAAATAAACATTTACGTGACCATCGACAAAGCTTTTATAGACGGCGAAGCCAAATACAACACAGACATTGCAATAGAACCTACACAAATTCCCGATAATGCAAAAATCAAACATTTCTGGATTGGTTGGAAGTAAAATACTCATCATCTTTTTTATCATTTCCTTTTTTTCCTGTAAAGAAAAAAAACAAGCGATAACCAAAAAAGAAATCAACTTCTATGAAGTACCTGCCTACGTTAACGACACTTTACAAATGGTGGTGGAAATTCCTGCAGGAACCAACAAAAAAATAGAATACAACACAGAAACCAATCAATTTTTTCCCGACAGTCTTAACGGAAAAGAACGCACCATCAATTTTTTACCCTACCCAGGCAATTACGGGTTTATTCCTTCTACCCTTTCCGACAAAAATAAAGGCGGCGATGGCGATGCTTTAGATATTTTGGTGATTTCAGAAAACCAAAAAACAGGAAGCATTAGCAAAGTGATCCCTATTGGTGTGTTAAGGCTTATAGACGAAGGTGAGGAAGATGATAAAATTATCGCAATTCCAGCAGATAAAAAACTTAGAATTATTGATGCCGATAATTTTGAAGACTTTGTATTGAATTATCCCGAAATCAGAAAAATCATCAATGCTTGGTTTTCTAACTACAATAAAAACAACGACCAAGTTTTAGTAAAAGGCTGGTATGGCGAAAAGACTGCTGATAGCATCATCAAAAAATGGCTAAAATAGCTTAACAAAAAATGTTAATTAATTACGTTTTTGAAATATCTTTTATAGCTTAGTAAATCAATTAACTAATAAATTTATTAAAATGATTAAAATTTTAGGAATAATTCTTACCGTGGTAGGAATGATTGGTTTAGTTATGGGCGTTTTTGGAATCTTTGGCGATATGAATATTGGGGTTAGCCCTTGGGCAGTTGCCATTGTAGGTGTTATTTTCTTTCTTTCTGGAATTGGCATTATTAAAAATAAAAAAGATACCGACGAAATTAACTAACAATACCTTAGTTTTGGGGTATGAAAAAAACGATCAAGAAGATTACCCCAAAACTAGTTGGTTTTCATCTCAATTCTCTTTTTTCTTTTCGGCCTAAAAATGCTGTCAAAAGAGCTTTTTACTTGTTTTGTTCACCCAGAAATGGCAAAATCACTCCAGAACAACAAGTCTTTTTAGATTCTGCTTTACGCGAAAAAATTACCGTAAACAACTCAGAAATACAAACCTATCATTGGAAAGGTAATAAAAAAACCGTTTTATTGGTTCACGGTTGGGAAAGCAATGCACATCGCTGGAAATCGCTCATCGAAAAACTACAAGCAAAGAATTATAACATCATCGCTTTAGATGCTCCTGCACACGGAAATTCTTCAGGTTTAAAGTTTGTCGTGCCCGAGTACGCTTCAGTTTTGGAAAAACTTATCGAAAAATATCATCCCGAAGTCATGATTGGCCACAGCGTTGGCGGAATGACGGTTTTATATCAGCAAGCCAAACAACCCATAAAAGATATCAAAATTGTTTCGCTGGGAGCTCCTTCTGAGTTAACAGAAATTATGAACGATTACCAACATCTTCTAGGTTTAAAACCAAGATTGATGAAAGCTTTAGAAAACTATTTCAAAGAAAGATTTGGATATAATTTTCACGAATTTTCGTCAGCTATTTTTGTAAAGAATATCAAAGAAAAAGGACTCATTATTCATGATAAGCTAGACAAAATTGTAACTGTAAACAACGCAGAACTCATCCACAAAAACTGGAAAAACGCTGAGCTTATGCTTACCGAAGGTGCAGGACATTCACTATACAACGATGCGATTAACGAGAAGATTATCCAATTTATAGAAAACTAAAGTTTTGGAAGAAAACAAAGGCATAAGAATTAACAAATACCTCAGCGAAGCTGGTTTCTGTTCCCGTAGAAAAGCCGACGAACTTATCGAGCAAAAACGAGTGACCATCAACGGGAAAATCCCCGAAATGGGCACTAAAATTTTCCCAAACGATGAAGTTCATGTAGACGGAAAACTCATCGAAGCCAAAGAAAAACCCGTTTACATTGCCTTTAACAAACCTGTCGGTATTGTTTGCACAACCGACACCAAAGTCGAAAAAGACAACATTATCGATTACATCAATTATCCTACACGTATTTTCCCTATCGGAAGATTAGACAAAGCGAGTGAAGGCTTAATTCTCTTGACAAATGACGGTGATATTGTCAACAAAATATTACGCTCGCGTAACAATCACGGTAAAGAATATTTGGTAAAAGTAAACCGACCGGTGACTGATGATTTTGTAAATCGTATGGCAAACGGAATAAAAATTCTCGACACCATTACCAAAAAATGTGAAGTAGAAAAAGTAACCGATTACGACTTTAGAATTGTGCTCACACAAGGCCTCAATAGACAAATTAGACGGATGTGTGAAGCCTTAGGCTATGAAGTCGTCAAGCTCAAACGCATTAGGGTACTAAATATTCAGTTGGATTTACCTGTTGGAAAATACCGCGATCTTACTGCCAGTGAATTGAGCACCATGAAAGAATTACTCAAAGGTTCCAACAAAACAAACGAACCACAAGCAAAAGCTTCTAAAAAACCCACCAGAAAATTTTCAGGAAAAAACCGACGTAAAAACTAACATTTTTTTAAGTATTTTCATCACTTAAGTTAGTAACTTTATAATTCAAGTAAAACTTACGTTTATGAAAATACAACCTTTTCATCTGGCTATTCCCGTGAAGGATCTAAAAAGTGCTAGAAACTTTTATACCAACACGCTAGAACTTGAAGAAGGCAGGTCTAGTGAACACTGGATAGATTATAATTTTTTTGGGCATCAATTGGTGATTCACCAATCGCATCAGCACCAAATTACCAAACCAACTAATGTGGTCGACCTTAAAGAAGTACCGATTCCGCATTTTGGGGTAGTTTTAGATTGGGATGAGTTTTACGCTTTCGCTGAAAAGCTAAAAAGCAAGGGCATTACTTTTGAGATTGAACCTTACATCAGATTTAAAGGAGAAGTTGGCGAGCAAGCCACCATGTTTTTTTATGATTGTTGTGGTAATGCGCTAGAGTTCAAAGCTTTTAAGGACATCCGAAATCTTTTTAGCAAATAAGTATGAAACATCTTTCGGCTCCTTTAGTTAGACAACTCTTTGTATTATTGCTCATATTGCTCATTGGGTTTCTTATTTTTACAGAATTATTACCTTTTTTGTCGGGCATTTTAGGTGCCATTACTTTGTATGTTTTACTTAAAGGTTGGATGAAAAAACTCGTTGCCCGAAAATGGAACAAATCCTTAGCGGCAGCTTTACTCATGGTCTTTTCGTTTATAGCAATTTTAGCACCTATTTCAGGAATTATTCTAATGCTTACAAACAAAATAAGTAAAGCCGCAAAAAATTCTGAAGCAGTAGTGACTGCGCTAAAGTCTCAAATAGACGAATGGGAGCATTATTTTAATTACGATATCAGTTCTCAAATAAACACAAGCGAAATTGGAGTATGGATATCCGAAAACCTCCAAAATTTAGCTGGAGGAACTTTTAATGCCATCATCGCGGTTGGTATTATGTACTTTCTACTTTATTATATGCTTATTCATCAAGACTCTTTAAGAGTAAAGCTTTATCATTATATACCACTTAGCGATGAAAACATTCATATTATAGGTAAAGAAAGTACCGACATGGTTCGCTCTAACGCTATCGGTATACCTTTGGTTGCCTTTTTCCAAGGAGTTATTGCTTTGATTGGTTACCTTATTTTTGGTGTAGAAAATCCGTTTTTCTGGTTTGTCATTACTACCATTGGGTCGATGATTCCTTTTATAGGAACAGCTATTGGTTTTATTCCTGTCACTATTTTACTGATGGCTCAAGGAGAAAACTTTAATGCGATTGCCGTCTTGCTTTACGGAATGATCGTTGTGGGGTCTACCGACAACCTTGTAAGATTGTATGTGCTTAAAAGGTTATCTAACGTGCATCCGTTAATCACTTTAATTGGAGTTGTAGTTGGTGTACCATTATTTGGTTTTATAGGCCTCATTTTTGGACCTTTATTGATTTCGTTGTTTTTATTAATTATTAAAATTTACAAAAAAGAGTACGGAGACTCCACGATAAATCCTAACTTAGAATAAAATTTTAAATATGAATTTCCTCGAAAAACTAAAGCATATTACCGAAGATTTTGTCAAAGAAAAATCACAACAAGTGAAATCGACAGACCTTGACACAACCGTACAAGAAGCTGATGTGATTGAAGAAAAAATAAGCAGTTCTAGTGTATTAGACAAATATGTTGAAATTGTAAAAGTGATGATTTCGATGTTGCGTGACTATAAAAATGGTTTTTATAAGAAAGTGCCTTGGTTTACGATTGGCGCTGTGGTTTTTTCACTTTTATACATTTTAAACCCACTCGATATTGTTCCCGATTTTATTCCTGTTTTAGGTTATATCGATGATGTGACGGTATTAGGTTTTGCCCTTAAGTTTATCGAAACCGATATCCATAACTACCTTGACTGGAAGTTGGATGGTGAGTAAGAAAATATTATATATTGAAATCTATATTTAACCTAACGCTTCTTATCATATTTTCACTCTACAGTTGTGAAAAACAAGACCATAAAGCTGAAAAAATTGCTAAATACTTTAATTCCCATATTCATAAAGACAACCTAGTAGCAGAATTAGACTTTTCTTTATCTGATTCATTATTATTTGTAAATGACATTGAAGAAAAGATAAAAGTAGATTTATGTAAAAGCCCAACTTTAACCGGAAAGTTCCATTTAAAAAATACTGAATTTAAATTACCCATATTTGTTTTAAAAAATTGCCAAAAAGATTACGATATAGATACTGGTGTAATACACATCAATATTATTGAAAATGATAGTGTCATTATTTTTTCAAAAAAAATAAGCAACGACATTAAAAATGAAATAGTTAGAGAAACAAAAGAATTAATTAATGGGAAAGACCGAAAGTCATTAGTCTATTTAATTACTTGGAAAAATGGATTAGACTCAGTTCAAATTAAACAAAGGTTTTATGAAATTTTAGAAGGAATATACGAGTATGCAGATGAACAATCTTTGAAAATTTATAAAAAACATATTTCAGAATTATCAAGCAAAGAATTGTTAGAATTGAACGAAGAATTTGTAGGTCATTTATCTTTTATAGATTACTTTGAACCTGTTCCAATTCCGCCACCTCCACCGCCAGAAAAACACTAATAAAAAAGCAACTCAACTGAGTTGCTTTTTTATTTTTACCTTCTTCCCTCTAAACGGTGTCTTTCTCTAGCAAGCAGCGTATTTTTGAGCAACATCGCAATGGTCATGGGACCAACACCTCCAGGAACTGGCGTAATATGCGAAGCTCTTTTTTGAACATTTTCAAAATCGACATCTCCTTTAATCACGTAACCTCTTTCGTTACTTTCGTCAGGAACTCGTGTGATGCCGACATCTATTATGACCGCATCGTCTTTAATCATTTCTACTTTTAAGAAATCTGGTATTCCTACCGCTATGATAATGATATCGGCTTGCGAAGTGATTTGCGTAATATTTTTAGTGTATTTGTGCGTAAGCGTTACGGTAGAGTTTCCAGGGAAACCACTTCTTCCCATCAAAATACTCATGGGCCTTCCTACAATATGGCTTCTTCCTATAACCACGGTATGTTTTCCTTGTGTCGGAATATCATAACGCTCTAACAATTCTAAAATCCCAAACGGTGTCGCAGGAATAAACGAACTCATATCTAAAGACATTTTCCCAAAATTGGTCGGGTGAAAACCATCTACATCTTTATCTGGATCTACCGCCATCAAAACCTTTTGGGTATTGATTTGTTTTGGCAAAGGCAATTGCACAATAAAACCATCGATGGTATCGTCTTGGTTGAGTTCTTCAATTTTGTCTAGTAATTCTACTTCGCTGGTGGTGCTAGACATTCGTACCAAAGTAGACTCAAAGCCTACGCGCTCACAGGCTTTTACCTTGCTGTTGACATAGGTCATACTCGCACCGTCATTTCCAACAATAATTGCCGCTAAATGCGGAACCTTTTCACCGTTTTCTTTCATTTTTGCAACTTCAGCGGTGATTTCGTTTTTAATGTCGTTGCTTACCTTTTTTCCGTCTAGAATCTGTGCCATCTGATTTATCATTCCGCACTTGATGCGGAATCTTATAATTATGATTATTAAGTATTATGAAATTCTTACCAAAATTCTGATAAAGAATGATATTGTTTCATTTTGATTATCGCATTCCTTTCATCATTTGCATCATACGTTTTCCGCCACCACCTTGCATCATTTTCATCATTTTGCTCATTTGGTCAAACTGTTTTAACAACTGATTGACTTGCGTTACCGAAGTACCAGAACCTTTTCCAATTCTTTTCTTTCTACTTCCGTTGATGATAGAAGGTGTACTTCTCTCTTCTGGGGTCATCGAGTGAATAATCGCTTCGATATGCTTAAATGCATCGTCATCGATATCTAGATTTTTCACCATTTTACCGGCTCCGGGAATCATCCCCATCAAGTCTTTCATATTCCCCATCTTCTTCACTTGCTGGATTTGCTTTAGAAAATCGTCGAAACCAAATTGGTTTTTTGCAATTTTCTTCTGCAGTTTTCTCGCTTCATCTTCGTCGTATTGCTCTTGAGCTCTTTCTACTAAAGAAACTACGTCTCCCATTCCCAAAATACGGTCGGCCATACGAGCAGGATAGAAAACATCAATCGCTTCCATCTTCTCTCCTGTACCAATAAACTTAATAGGCTTGTTCACCACCGATTTAATCGAAATCGCAGCTCCACCTCTGGTATCACCGTCTAATTTGGTAAGAATAACACCATCGAAATTTAAAACGTCATTAAAGGCTTTTGCCGTATTTACCGCATCTTGCCCTGTCATCGAATCGACAACAAATAAAGTTTCTTGTGGTTGTATCGCTTTATGAATGTTGGAGATTTCGGTCATCATCGCTTCATCAACTGCTAAACGACCAGCGGTATCGATAATCACCACATTGTGTCCATTTTGTTTCGCGTAAGCGATAGCATCCTGCGAAATTTTTACAGGGTCATTAATCTCTCGATTCGAATAAACCTCAACATTTATTTGTTCACCAACCACATGCAACTGATCGATCGCCGCAGGACGGTAAACATCACAAGCTACTAAAAGTGGTTTTTTACTTTTCTTATTTTTGAGGTAATTGGCTAGTTTTCCGGAAAATGTTGTTTTACCACTACCTTGTAAACCAGACATCAAAATCACACTCGGATTCCCCGAAAGGTTGACTCCTGCAGCATCGCCACCCATTAACTCTGTCAACTCATCTTTTACCAGTTTTACCATCAATTGGCCTGGTTTTAACGTCGTAAGAACGTCTTGACCCAAAGCTTTTTCTTTTACGGTACTGGTAAAATCTTTAGCGATTTTATAGTTTACATCGGCATCTACCAAGGCTCTTCTTACTTCTTTAAGCGTTTCTGCAACGTTTACTTCAGTAATTTGCCCATGCCCTTTGAGAACGTGTAAGGCTTTATCTAACTTATCACTTAAATTATCAAACATAAATTTCCTACATTTTTAAGAGTTCAAAGATACAAATTTGCCGCAGAAGTAAAAAAGAGGTTTTATCAAGTTTTGAAATAAAAAAAACCACTCTAAAATAATAGAGTGGCTCTCTTAACCAAACAACAAAAACTTTGCTTTCGATAAGATGTTTATAGCATAAACACCCCTTTTTCACATGGTTTTTGTACCTATATAACAACTCAAACCAAAAAACTCCTACCTTTGATTTGAATTTTCTTCTTTATATTTTTAACGAAAATTTATTTATGGCTAAAAAACTATTTAAAAATGTCTGTGAAGAACATATCTTCTCCTCGATATACAACAAGTATGCGAAAGATATACACGACTTTTTGTTTTATAAGTTTGGAGAAAGCCTACAACCCGAAGACAAAATGCAGGAAGCTTTTGTAAAGCTTTGGCAAAATTGCAAAAAAGTGACCCCAGATAAAGCCAAAAGTTTCTTGTTTACGACGGCCAACAATCTCATGCTTAATGAAGCGAAACATAAAAAAGTAGTTCTCAAACATCACAATAGAGTCGGTAACCAAGACAACATACAAGACCCACAATTTGTTTTAGAAGAGAAAGAATACCTGAAAAAATACGAAAAAGCAATTGCAAAACTTAGCGAAGCTCAACGAGTAGCTTTTTTGATGAATAAGACTGAAGGCAAAAAACACAAAGAGATTGCAGACCTTTTGGGTATCTCCCAAAAAGCAGTAGAAAAACGTATATACAGTGCGTTAGAAAAATTAAGAGAACATATAAAAGAAATTTAAGGTAGGAGTTTTTACCACTTAGTTGTTATATAGGCAGAATGAAGGTTATGAAAAAAGAAGAAATCATTATCAAATGGCTAAACCATGAGCCGCTCACACAAGAAGAAACTTACTTTTTGGAGAGCTTGGTAGAATATCAAGATTATAAAAAAATCGTTGATAAGGCTACTGTTTTTAAAGCTCCAGTTTTTGATCAGGTAAAAAGCTATAATAGAATAAAAGAAAAAGCACACCAAAAATCTTTCGATTGGAGTGTGCTCTATAAAATTGCTGCGGTCATCGTAGTTGTAGTAGGTTGTTATTTTGCCTTTTTCTTTGCGCAACCTCAACAATACAACACATTAGCACAACAGACAAAAGAAATTAGGTTACCCGACAATTCCGTTGTGCTAATGAACGCAGAATCCGCTTTAAGCTACGAAAAAAAGAATTGGGACGATAAAAGAAAGTTACAACTTCAAGGAGAAGCTTTTTTTGATGTCGAAAAAGGAAAAAAGTTTACCGTTTTGACCAAAATGGGAGAAATAGAAGTGCTAGGAACCGAATTTAACGTTCATCAAAGAAATGGTTTTTTGAGTGTAGAATGTTATGAAGGTCTAGTAGAAGTACGTTTCAACAATAAAAAAATACAGCTTGAGCCACAAGAAGGCTTGACGTTTGCCAATGGAAAGCTTATCGAATACAACACCAAAGAAGCCACTTCCGCTTGGATAAACGGCTACAGTATCTTCAAGAGTATTCCTGTAAAGGAAGTGATAGAAGAATTAGAGCGCCAATATAATATTGAGATTACGCTTAAAAACATTAAATTTGATAACCAACAATTGTTTACCGGTAACATAACCCACAAAAACCTTGAAACTGCTTTAAAATCAGTGACAATACCTTTTGGTTACACTTACCAAGTAAGCAACAATAGCGTTGTCATAAGTGCCAAAAAACTATAAACTCTTATTTCTTTTTTGCTGTTTTTTTACGCTGTTTTCTGCAAAAACACTTGCACAGAAAGCCACAGACTCTATTGCTTTACCTCAGGCTTTACAACAGTTAGAAGAAAAATTTGGTTATTATTTTACGTACGCTGATGCGGATGTGAACGACATCAAAATAATCGGTTTCGATATTTCGAAACCTTTTAATGCTTCTATCAACTTAATTGAGCGTCAGACTTCGTTGGAATTTCGCTTTATTGGTGAGCGAAATATTGCCATCACTTCAAACCGAGAGCAAAAAACAGAAATACCCGTCGAAAAGCTTAACGAAATTGTTATTACCAATTATCTTGCGCGTGGTATTTCTAAAAAAGATCGAGGTGTTTTTGAGATTAACTATAAGAACTTTGGTATTCTTCCCGGCTTAATAGAACCCGATGCCTTGCAGTCTCTACAAGCTTTACCAGGTGTAGAAAGTGTGAACGAAAAGATTAGCGACCTCAACATTCGTGGTGGTTCTTCTGACCAAAATATGCTTATTTGGGACGGCATAAGAATGTACCAATACGGTCATTTTTTGGGATTGATTTCAGCGATCAATCCGTATTTAACTAAAAATACGATGCTCATCAAAAACGGCACCAATCCTACTTACGGAAACAGCGTTTCGAGTGTTATCCTTCTGAATACCGAAGATGAAATTAATCAAGGTTTTTCTGCAGAAACAGGTGTAAATTACTTAAGTATTTACGGTCTAGCTGATGTCCCGGTAAGTAAAAACTTTTCGGTTATCACTGCGGCACGAACTTCTATCAACAGTGTTTTTGTAACACCTACTTATAATCAATATTTCGATAGAGCATTTCAGAATACAGATATTACCAACGTAAACGAAGATATTATTCAACGTAATGAAGATTTTTCTTTTTATGATCTCAGTTTACGTGGACTTTTTCAAGCTTCAGCTAAAGATAAGTTACGGTTTAACTTTATGTATCTTTCCAATCAGTTAGATTTTAGCGAAAACCAGATATTAGCTGACACTCTTACTTCCAAAAGAAGTAATTTGGAGCAAAACAATTTAGGTTTAGGCCTTAATTACCGACGCAACTGGAGCGATAAATTTTCTACAAACGCCCAAGTTTATTATAGCAACTACAAGCTAAACGCTCAAAATTTTGATGAAAATACGATTACCGAATTAACCCAAAACAATGAAGTTGCCGAGACGAGCTTTAAGTTACAAACCAATTACCAACTCAACGATAAAATTCAGTTAGAAAACGGAGCTGAGTTACTTCAAACTGAAATTATCAACCAACAAGAAAATGATAATAACCTTTCAGAAAGTGAAGAGAAAATGTTTTCTCCAGCTTTCTTTTCAAATATCCATTTCAAAAGTTTAGACAAAAGAACTTATGCTAATTTTGGTTTACGTTTTAATTATTTTGATGTACAGGAAAAGTTTTTAGTCGAGCCAAGATTTAGTTTCAATCAAGTGCTGACCGACGAAATCTCGTTTGAGTTTCTTGGTGAAACCAAAAGCCAATATATTTCTCAATACATCGATTTTCAGAAAGATTTTCTAGGTGTCGAAAACCAACGCTGGGTGTTGTCCAACAACCTTGACAGACCAATTCAGGAGAGTTTACAACTTTCCATTGGTATCAATTATAAAAGAAAAAATTGGTTGGCAAGTTTGGAGGCTTATACCAAAAAAGTAAATAACGTCAATACACAAAGCCAGGGTTTTCAAGATCAATACGAGTTGGTTTCGCTTGTTGGCGAAACGTTTATCCGCGGTATCGATTTTATAATTAACCGAAGGTTTAAAAAATTTCAAACTTCTATCAATTATTCACTTACCAATAACGATTATCAGTTTGATGCGATTTCAGAAGAACCTATTCCTAGTAACTTAGAGATTGTCAATTCGCTTTCGGTAATTGCTTCTTATGATTATAATGACTTAAAGCTTGCAACTGGTCTCAAATGGCGATCGGGAAGACACTACACTCCTATTAGTCAAGAAGGTTTAGCTAACAATCAATTTGATTATTTATCGCCGAATAGTGAAGATTTAAACCCTTATTTACGTTTGGATTTTTCGGCAAGTAAGGCTTTCGAAATTCACGAAAATATAAAAGCTTACGCAGGAATTTCGGTCTGGAATCTCCTTAACCGAAAAAATACGGTAAACGCTTATTACGAGCAAATCGACAATGAAATTGTTTTTATAGAACAAGAAGGTTTGGGAATCACGCCAAATTTAGTTTTCAGACTTATTTTTTAAGTAGAATTAACTTGTATTTGATAATAATCGACTATTTTTCCAAAAAAAAGCGGAATGAGTGATTTTTGGAAAAAACTTTTACATCGGTTTATTCGTATCGAAGAAAATCTTCCCGATTACGAAAATCTTTCTGAGTATAAGCAAGCCAAAGCCTATCGCCGTTTTAGAACTGCCATTAAACAATTTGCAAAAGAAGCCATTTTTATTATTTGCGGTATTTTTTCGGCTGCTTTTGGTCTAGAAAGTTTTATTCTTCCCAATTATTTTATCGATGGTGGCGCAACTGGAATTGCCTTGTTAATAGCCCAGATTACCAACATACCGTTTCACTGGTTTATCTTATTGGTGAATTTACCTTTTATCCTTCTAGGAACTAAAATTGTCGGCAAACAATTTGCGATAAAAACTACCATTGCTATTTCACTTCTAGCGCTTATCATCGCAACAGTGCATTTTCCGGAAATTACACATGATAAGCTTTTGGTTGCTGTATTTGGTGGTTTCTTTTTAGGTGCCGGAATTGGGTTTTCCGTTCGTGGTGGCGCCGTCATAGATGGCACTGAAGTATTGGCAATTTTTTTGAGTAGAAAATTAAGCGTCACAATTGGCGATGTGATTATCATTATCAATATCATTATTTTCTCTGTAGCTGCGATGGTGCTTTCTATCGAAGCTGCTCTATACTCGATGATAACCTATTTTGCAGCTTCCAAAACCTTAGATTTTGTGATTGAAGGTATTGAAGAGTACATTTCTGTGAATATCGTTTCGGTACACAGCGAAGAAATAAGAGAAATGATTCTAAATAAACTTCGTCGTGGTGTAACCATTTACAAAGGCGAAAGAGGTGTAAAACACGAAGGCGGGAACGATGAACTTGATATTCTTTATACTGTTTTAACGCGTTTAGAACTCAACAAACTGAAACGTGAAATCATGAAAATAGATAGTAATGCATTTGTCGTGATGACCCCTGTAAAAGACATCAAAGGTGGAATGATCAAACGTCGCCCATTACACTAACTACATTCTTTCAGGAACTCCAATTCCCAACAGGCCAAAGCCAGACTTGATTACTTTTGCCACTTCGTTAGATAATTGAACTCTAAAAATAATTTCGTTTTCCGTATCAGCAGCTAAAATCGGTATATTTTGGTAGAAGGAGTTAAACTCTTTCACCAAATCATATATATAATTGGCAATGAGAGCCGGACTGTGTTGTGCTGCCGCTTGCTGAATCACTTCTGGGTATTGCAACAATTGTTTGATAACAGCGGTTTCCTTTTCACTTAAAGCGAAATTTTCTATACGTTGATCGAAATTGATATTGGCTTTTCTCAAAATCGATTGGATTCTAGCATAGGTATACTGAATAAATGGCCCGGTATTTCCTTGAAAATCTACCGATTCTTCTGGATTAAATAAAATTCTCTTTCGCGGATCGACTTTTAAAATGTAATATTTTAAAGCACCTAAACCAATAGTCTTATACAATTCATCTTTTTCGGCCTCGGTATAACCGTCGAGTTTACCCAACTCCTCGGAAATGTTTTTTGCCGTTTGCGTCATTTCTTGCATCAAATCGTCAGCATCGACAACGGTTCCTTCTCTACTCTTCATTTTACCGCTGGGTAAATCTACCATTCCGTAACTAAGATGGTATAGATTGTTTGCCCATGAATAGCCTAGTTTTTTTAAGATAAGAAATAAGACCTTAAAGTGGTAATCTTGTTCATTACCAACGGTATAAACCATTCCGTCGATATTATAATCTTTTACACGTTGTATCGCCGTACCAATATCTTGTGTCATGTAAACCGCCGTTCCGTCGGCACGTAAAACCAGTTTTTCGTCTAGCCCTTCGTCAGTTAAATCTATCCAAACACTACCGTCTTCTTTTTTATAGAAAACTCCTTTATCTAAACCTTCTTGTACGATATCTTTCCCGAGCAAGTAGGTATCGCTTTCATAATAGTTTTTATCGAAATCTACCCCAAGCTCCTTATAAGTTTTCTCAAAACCCTCATAAACCCAAGCATTCATTTTTTTCCATAAAGCAACTACTTCTTCGTCACCACTTTCCCATTTTTTTAGCATATTTTGGGCTTCTAATAACGACGGAGCTTCCTTTTTAGCCTCTTCTTGAGTTTTTCCTTGTGCAACCAAGGTTTCTATTTCCTTTTTATATTCTTGATCGAATTTAACGTAGTAATTCCCCACCAATTTATCGCCTTTTAAACCTGTGGTTTCTGTGGTTTCGCCCTTGCCAAATTTTTGCCAAGCGAGCATACTCTTACAAATATGTATCCCTCGATCGTTAATGATTTGTGTTTTTACGACATGATTTCCTGAAGCGCCTAAAATTTCCGCGACAGCGTAACCCAACAAGTTATTTCTAATATGACCTAAGTGTAAAGGTTTGTTGGTGTTGGGCGAAGAATATTCTACCATCAACGTTGGCGAAACTTCTGTAGGGTGTTCAAAACCAAAATTGGTGGTATCTTGTATTTCGTTGAATTTTTTGACAAAATAATCCTGACTTAGAACAATGTTCAGAAAACCACTCACTACATTAAACCTTTCTATTCCTACAATATTTTCGACCAAGTTTTGACCTATTTCGTTTCCTAAAACAACAGGGTTGGTTTTGATGTGCTTGAGCAACGGAAAAACCACCATGGTCACATCGCCTTCAAACTCCTTACGAGTAGCTTGAAATTCAACATTTTCTATTTGGACATCAAATTTTTCTTTAACGAACTGTTTGACCTGGTTTTCGATTACTGCTTGCATCCTGTCTTTGTTTTGAAAAGGCAAAGATAGCTAAATGAAATTTTTTAAGCTTTATGGATTTTGATGAATTTATAGACCTAAAATTTTGCTTTTCATTAACCTACAATTAACCTAAACTTTATCTGAAATTTGACAAATGCAGAGACTTTTGCGAAAAAAACCATGGACTTATTTGTATATGTTTTCGCAGCCCTTTTCTCGGTCATTAATCCGTTGGGAACTGTACCTGTTTTTGTAGGATTGACGCAAGAAGACACCAAAGCTGAACAGTCAAAAACTTCAGTAAAAACAGCACTTAACATCTTTGTCATTCTGTTACTTTCGTTCTTTGCAGGAAATTATATTTTAGCGTTTTTTGGTATTAGTATCGATTCGCTGCGCATTGCTGGCGGTTTGATTATTGTATCTTCAGGTTTTGCCTTGCTTACCGGAAACTTTAAAAAACACAAAGGGATGCACAAAGAGAAAGTACAAGCTGACATCGAAGAACGTGAAAGTGTTTCTCTAACGCCACTTGCCATCCCAATGCTTGCTGGACCAGGCTCTATTTCTTTATTGATTGCCCTAAATGACGAACATCAACTTTTTTTAGATAAAGGTATTATCGTAGGTGCTGTAGCTGCGGTTTGTTTAGCTACATTTTTGATTTTGAAAAGCGGTCATTTTATTGTGAAAAAACTTGGTGCTTCAGGAATTAATGCCATTTCGAGAATTATCGGATTTATTGTAATTGCCATAGGTATCGAATATATTACTTCGTCTGTGGTAAAACTTTTTGAGTAATATTTACCGCTTTTTAAAAGCCCAGCCTACCAAAGCAAATAAAACGCCCACGATCACCATCGCATAATTTTGCGTATTGGCTTCGTCGATGATGTTTTCTGAAAATAAAATTTTGGTCAATCCAAAACCTATCAGAAAAAAACCAATAAGCAAAAGCGCTAATTTTAGTGTATTTTTCATCTTATAGTTTTTTCGGTAAAAATACTTCTGCCATCATACATCTAGCACTTCCCCCACCGAGTGTTTCTATCAAGTTGAGATCGCTACTCAAAATCTCACAATGAGCAGTAATCTTATTGATCTGCTCTTGTGATAAACTTTGGTGTGCTTTGGCACTCATCACCAAATATTTTTTATCATCTCTTCCTTCTACTTGTAACATATTTCCGGCAAACTGATGCATTTGCTCTTCGGTGATGGTAATAATTTCTTTATCGTCTTCTTGTAAGCTATTGACCACGGCTTTACGCTCTTTTTTATCGTCGATAGTGTCCAGACAAATCACTGCAAACTTATCGGCAACACACATCATCACATTGGTGTGATATATGGGTAACCTTTTATCATCTACAGTTTGGTAGGCGTGAAAAATAATAGGTGAATATTCAAAATCTTCACAAAACTCGATAACCAAATCTTCGTCTGCTCGATCTGAGAGTGCACAATAAGCTTTTTCGTTTTGACGATCTAGGATTAAGCTTCCGGTTCCTTCTAGAAAAACTTCTTCTTCTTCCGCTAAAGTATAATCTACAATATCCTTAATTTCGAAACCTTTTTCTTCCAAAACCTCTAAAATATCTGCTCGACGTTCTCGTCTTCTGTTTTCGGCAAACATCGGATATAAAGCTATATTTCCGTTTTGGTGAAACGATATCCAATTGTTAGGGAAAATAGAATCTGGGGTGTCGTTTTCTAAAATATCGTCAACCACAACCACATTTACACCTACACTTTTAAGTTTTTCGACAAAAGCATCGAACTCCTGCTGCGCTTTTTGCGTAATCACTTCCGTGGAAACACTTGTTTCTTTTTGAAAATAGTTATTGACTGCGGTTTGCTCATTCATCCTGAAATTTACTGGACGAATCATTAATATGTTATTGGTGATTTGTTTCATAATTATATGAGCTTAGGCTCTGATTAGGGGTAAAGTAGAACAACGTAATAGACCTTCTTGCTTGGCGATTTCTCCATAAGGGATTTCTTCTACGGTAAAGCCTTTTGTTCTCAACCAAGTATTTAAACGCGTGAAATTCTTTTCGGAAACTACAACATTTTTATCGATCGAGAAAATATTACTGTTCATATGGTACATTTCGTCTTTACTGATTTCAAAGACATTTTCTTTTCCAAAGAAATTGAGCAACCAATGGTACTCTTCTTCTTCTAAAAATCCGTTGGGGTGAATAATTGCTTTATTTTCGCCAATAGGCTGAAAACAACAATCGAGGTGCAAGGCATTAAGCCTTGGGTTGACTTTTGATTTTCTAAGGTTAAAAGAGACGACTTTTTTCTGCGGAAACATTTCTTGCATTTGCCGTACTGCTTTCATGTTTGTTCGTGCAGTGATGTAATTACTATAATCGTCTTCACGATAAGTTCCGATAAAGATATAATCGTGATGAGGGATCACATCTCCTCCTTCGATATGGCAATCTTCAGGAAAGCGTTTTACGTTCGCTGCAGGAATTTGGTCGATTACGTATTGAATCGCCTCTATCTCACGCTCACGATCGGGTAAAATATTGGCCTTAAAAAAGATATCTTCTACCACAAAACCAATATCCCGAGAAAAAATCTGGTTGTAATCATTGATAACTTCGGGGCGATAAACTTTTACATCATACTTTTTAAGCACTTTTTCGAAAGCAGTCATTTCCTTTACCATATCTTCTTCTAACGGGTAAGTTCCTGCAATAATATGTTCTAAAGATTTTGGGTCATAAGCCTCTTCTACTGTAGGTGTTGGCCCGTTACTTTGGGCTGTTCCTAAAATTACGGCTTTGAGTCTCGAGGTTTCGTCTGCTATCTTGGGTTGTATCATCCTTTTAATTTATAACCCAAAAATAAAAAAAAAGCTTCATATTTCTATGAAGCTCTTTGGTTTTAAAATTTTATCGTTGGTCCATCGGCACATAAGCCCTTTGGTTTTCTCCAATATATACCTGTCTCGGACGACCTATTGGCTCTTTGCGTAAACGCATTTCTCTCCATTGTGAAATCCAACCTGGTAATCTACCAAGCGCAAACATTACAGTAAACATTTCTGTTGGAATTCCGAGAGCTCGGTAAATAATTCCTGAATAGAAATCTACGTTTGGATATAATTTTCTATCTACAAAGTAGCTATCTTCCAATGCTTCTTTTTCTAATCCTTTAGCAATATCAAGCACAGGGTCTTCTACACCCAACTTTCCTAAAACATCATCTGCTGCTTTTTTGATGATTCTTGCCCTTGGGTCAAAGTTTTTGTATACTCTATGGCCAAAGCCCATTAAACGGAATGGATCATTTTTATCTTTCGCCTTTTCCATATATTTATGGGTATCACCTCCGTCATTTTTGATACCTTCCAGCATCTCGATCACTGCTTGGTTAGCACCTCCGTGTAAAGGACCCCACAAAGCTGAGATACCCGCAGAAATAGAAGCAAATAAACCTGCATGTGAAGAGCCTACCATTCTTACCGTAGAAGTAGAGCAATTTTGCTCATGATCGGCATGTAAAATCAAAAGTTTATTTAATGCTGCCGCTACTACTGGATCAACTTCATAGGTTTCATGCGGTTGTTTAAACATCATTTTTAAGATGTTCTCTACATAACCTAAAGAACCATCACCATAATCTAATGGTTGACCTTGCCTTTTTCTAAGTGTCCAAGCTACTAAAACTGGAAATTTTGCTAATAGCTTTACAATAGCTTTGTACATATCTTCTTCTGAGTCTACGTTTACAGAGCTTGGATTAAAAGCAATTAATGCATTCGTCAGCGAAGATAAAACACCCATTGGGTGAGCCGATTTAGGAAAACCGTCTAAGATTTTTTTCATCTCTTCATCTACGTGCGATTGTCCTTTGATGTCTTTATAGAATCTATCTAATTTTTCTTGTGTCGGTAGTTCTCCAAAAATCAACAAATAAGCAACTTCCAAGAAGCTTGCTTTTTCTGCCAATTCTTCGATGGTGTAACCTCTATACCTCAGAATTCCTTTTTCACCATCTAAAAAAGTAATTGCGCTCTCACAAGAACCCGTGTTTTTATAACCCGGATCTAAAGTGATCAAACCTCCTGTTTCGCCACGCAATTTATCTATTTTTACGGCAACTTCTCCTTCTGTTCCTTCAGTAACGGGAAATTCATATTTTTTCCCATCAAATTCTAGTATAGCTGTTTTTGACATGTATTTATTTTGTTTTTATCGTTAATTTTCAAGAGTCGCTAATTTACGAAAAATCGTGTTAATTTAACATTAAATCGACTATTGTTTTTAGCGCTTTCGCGAAATATTTACCTTTTTACTTTAAAGGCTTTTTCTTTTGGATAAACGGCAACATCACCCAATTGTTCTTCGATACGTAGCAACTGATTGTATTTTGCCATACGATCACTTCGCGAAGCTGAACCTGTTTTGATTTGTCCAGTGTTTAACGCTACTGCTAAATCGGCAATGGTGTTGTCTTCTGTTTCTCCAGAACGATGTGACATGACGGAAGTGTAACCTGCATTATGAGCCATGTTTACTGCAGCAATAGTTTCGGTTAAGGTACCAATTTGGTTCACTTTAATTAAGATAGAATTAGCAATATTTTCGTTGATTCCTCTTTCTAATCTTTCCACATTGGTTACAAACAAATCGTCACCTACCAACTGTACTTTGTCACCTACTTTTTCGGTTAATATTTTCCAGCCTTCCCAATCGTTTTCATCCATACCGTCTTCGATAGAGATAATGGGGTAATTCGCACATAGTTCCGCTAAATATTCGGCCTGCTCCTGGCTTGTTCTTACTTTTCCGGTATCGCCTTCAAAAATTTGGTAGTTGTACTTTCCGTCTTTGTAAAATTCCGCAGAAGCACAATCTAAGGCAATCATAATCTCATCCCCAAACTTATAGCCCGCATTTTCCGTGGCTTGCTTGATGGAATCTAAAGCATCTTCCGTACCATTTAGCGTTGGTGCAAAGCCACCTTCGTCACCCACAGCTGTACTCAGACTTCTGTCGTGCAATACCTTCTTTAGGTGGTGAAAAATTTCTGATCCCATTTGCATTGCCTGCGTAAAAGTTTCTGCTTTTACCGGCATCACCATAAACTCTTGAAAAGCAATTGGCGCATCTGAGTGTGAACCACCATTGATGATATTCATCATAGGAACGGGAAGTGTTTTGGCACTTACACCACCAACATAACGATATAACGGCATATTGAGTTCATTGGCCGCTGCTTTAGCCACGGCAAGCGAAACACCTAGAATAGCGTTGGCACCAAGTTTCGATTTGTTTGGTGTTCCGTCCAGATCAATCATTAACTTATCAATCGCTTCTTGTTCGAAAACCGATATGCCCAATAAGTTTTCAGCGATAATGGTATTTACATTTTCTACGGCTTTTAAAACTCCTTTTCCCATATAGGTTTTCCCACCATCACGAAGTTCGACCGCTTCGTGCTCTCCTGTTGAAGCTCCTGAAGGAACGGCTGCTCTACCTAGAATACCATTTTCTGTATAGACATCTACTTCTACGGTTGGATTACCTCTCGAGTCGAAAATTTGTCTTGCGTGAATCTCAATAATTAAAGCCATCGTTTTATGAATTTGATTTATGTTGTTTGATATTTTCTAAAAACTGATCGAATAAATAATCTGCATCGTGTGGTCCAGGACTTGCTTCTGGATGGTATTGTACCGAAAATACGGGTTTATTTTTCATTTTTAAACCTGCAACCGTGTTATCGTTTAGGTGAACGTGCGTAATTTCTAATTCGCTATTTTTTTCTAATTCGTCTCTATCAACCGCAAAACCGTGATTTTGAGAAGTAATTTCTCCTTTCCCTGTTTCGAGATTTAAAATCGGATGGTTGATTCCTCTGTGCCCGTGATGCATTTTAAAGGTAGAAACTCCGTTTGCCAAGGCTATGACTTGATGCCCAAGACAAATTCCGAAAAGAGGTTGACCACTCTCAATAATCTTCTTGGCTGTACTGATGGCACTTTCTAAAGGTTCTGGATCTCCAGGACCATTAGATAAGAAAAACCCATCTGGATTCCACTCGGTCATTTCCTCGTAAGTAGCATTGTAAGGAAACACCTTTACATAGCAATCTCTTCTAGTAAGGTTACGCAGGATATTTTTCTTGATCCCAATATCTAAAGCCGAAACTTTATAAGTAGCATTTTCATCACCCAAGAAATAAGGTTCTTTAGTTGAAACTTTTGATGCCAACTCTAAACCTTTCATATCTGGCATTTCAGAAAGCTGTTTTTTTAAGGTATCTATATTATCTAATTCCGTACTAATGACACCATTCATCGCCCCGTTGTCACGAATGTAAGAAACCAAAGCTCTGGTATCTACATCTGAAATTGCCAATAAATTATTCTGTTTTAAAAACTCCTCTAAGCTTAAATCTGATTTTGGTCGAGAATAATTATAACTAAAGTTTTTACAAATAAGCCCCGCAATCTTAATGTCTTCTGATTCTACCTCATCAGAATAAGTTCCGTAGTTACCAATGTGTGCATTGGTCGTTACCATAAGCTGCCCGTAATAAGATGGGTCTGTAAATATCTCTTGGTAACCTGTCATTCCGGTATTAAAACACACCTCACCAAAAGAACTACCTTCTGAATCACCTACAATCTTTCCCCAAAAAATGGTTCCGTCTTCTAATAATAAAAATGCTTTTTTACGAACTTGATATTTCATGTATTTTTAAGTTTAAAAAAAAGGGATAAACTATAAATAGCTTATCCCTTTTAATTTATTTTGAATAAATTATCATCTTATTATTCTTCTTCATTAGATGATTTTTCTTCTTTTTTAGCAGCTTCTTCTTTTGCTGGTTTTTCAGCAGCAGTAGTTTCAGCTACGTTAGATTTTTTTGATCTTCTACTACGACGAGTAGATTTCTTCTTAGTTTCTCCAGCGTTGTATAATTCGTTGAAATCTACTAACTCGATCATTGCCATTTCTGCATTATCACCTAAACGATTACCTAATTTGATAATTCTAGTGTAACCTCCTGGACGATCACCCACTTTTGGAGCTACTTCTCTAAACAATTCACCAACCGCATACTTGCTTCTTAATTTTGAAAAAACCAATCTTCTGTTGTGCGTAGTGTCTTCTTTAGACTTTGTTACTAAAGGCTCAACAAATTGCTTTAAAGCTTTTGCTTTTGCCAACGTAGTGTTGATTCTTTTGTGCTCGATTAAAGAACCTGCCATATTCGCAAGCATTGCCTTCCTGTGAGCTGTTTTTCTACCTAAGTGGTTTACTTTTTTTCCGTGTCTCATGACGTTTTCATTTAATCACCATCTTGCTTCCAAATCCCGTAATTACGAGAGAGCAAAATATGATGTATTAATCTTTATCTAATTTATATTTTGATAAATCCATTCCGAAATTCAAACCTTTAACGTTTACTAATTCTTCTAGCTCTGTTAAAGATTTTTTACCGAAGTTACGGAACTTCATTAAATCGTTTTTGTTGTATGATACTAAGTCACCTAAAGTATCTACTTCTGCTGCTTTTAAACAGTTTAATGCTCTTACCGAAAGATCTAAATCTACTAACTTGGTCTTTAGTAACTGACGCATATGTAATGACTCTTCGTCATACGTTTCTGTTTGTGCAATTTCATCCGCTTCTAGCGTGATTCTCTCATCAGAGAATAACATAAAGTGGTGAATTAGGATTTTTGCAGCTTCTGTTAATGCTTCTTGTGGATGAATAGAACCATCGGTAATGATTTCGAAAACTAATTTTTCGTAATCTGTTTTTTGCTCTACACGATAGTTTTCTATGCTATACTTTACATTCTTTATTGGGGTATAAATAGAGTCTGTAAAAATAGTTCCTAAAGGAGCATTTCCTTTTTTGTTTTCTTCTGCAGGAACATAACCTCTTCCTTTGTCTATCGTTAATTCGATATTAAGGTTAACATTCTTTTCCATGTTACAAATCACTAAATCTGGATTTAAAACTTGGAAACCTGAAATGAACTTTTGGAAATCTCCAGCAGTCAACTGCTCTTTACCAGAAACTTGTACGGTTACGGTTTCGTTATCGATGTCTTCGATTTGTTGTTTGAAACGAACTTGTTTTAGATTTAGGATAATCTCAGTAACGTCTTCTACAACACCAGAAATGGTTGAAAACTCGTGGTCGATACCTTCGATACGTACAGATGTAATGGCAAAACCTTCAAGCGATGATAACAGTACTCTTCTTAATGCGTTACCAACAGTTAGTCCGTAACCTGGTTCTAAGGGTCTGAATTCAAATTTACCTTCAAACTCAGTAGAGTCTATTAAGATAACTTTATCGGGCTTTTGAAAATTTAATATGGCCATATTATGATTTCTGTTAATTAAAATTATTTTGAATATAATTCGACAATAAACTGCTCGTTGATGTTCTCAGGAATTTGGATTCTAGAAGGAAGTGCAACATAAGTACCTTCTTTCTTTTCGCTGTTCCAAGAAATCCACTCGTAAACTGTCGATGAATTCTCTAAAGAATCTTGAATAGCAGTCAATGATTTTGATTTTTCTCTTACACCAACAACATCACCTGCTTTTAACTGATATGATGGAATGTTTACTAACTCACCATTAACAGTAATATGTCTGTGAGAAACCAATTGTCTTGCACCGCTTCTAGAAGGAGAAATTCCCATTCTGTAAACAACGTTATCTAGACGTGACTCACAAAGTTGTAACAACACCTCACCCGTAATTCCTGGTGCACTGGTTGCTTTCTTAAACATGTTTCTAAACTGACGCTCTAATATACCGTAAGTATATTTTGCTTTTTGCTTTTCCATTAACTGGATAGCGTATTCAGATTTTTTACCACGGCGTCTGTTGTTACCGTGCTGACCTGGAGGGTAGTTTCTTTTCTCGAAAGATTTGTCTTCTCCGTAAATAGCTTCACCAAACTTACGAGCTATTTTAGTTTTTGGACCTGTATATCTTGCCATTCTAATTGAATTATTAAGGGTGATTATGAATTAAGGCTAAAATTTATCCTTCGATAATCGTTTTTCCCTTAGTTATAAATATTTATAATTATACTCTACGTCTTTTTGGAGGTCTACATCCGTTGTGTGGAATTGGAGTAACATCGATAATTTCAGTTACTTCTACACCACCATTGTGAATGGATCTGATAGCAGATTCTCTACCGTTTCCAGGACCTTTTACAAAAACTTTTACTTTTCTCAAACCTGCTTCGTGCGCAACTTTTGTTGCATCTTCTGCAGCTAATTGAGCAGCATAAGGAGTGTTTTTCTTGCTTCCTCTAAAGCCCATTTTCCCGGCAGATGACCAAGAAATAACGTCTCCTTTTTTATTGGTTAATGATACAATAATGTTATTGAAAGAAGCATTGATATGAGCTTCTCCAATAGACTCTACATTAACTTTACGCTTTTTTGTAGTTGTTTTTGATGATTTTGCTGTTTTCGCCATACTTTTAGCTTTTAGTTGTCAGTTATAGTTGTTAGAATCCTAAACATTTCTATTTCAAGCAGATTCGTCTAACTTCTAAATACTAATGACTAACGTGTCAAAAATTATTATTTAGTTGCTTTTTTCTTGTTTGCAACTGTTTTTCTCTTACCTTTTCTCGTTCTAGAGTTATTCTTCGTACGTTGACCTCTTAATGGCAAACCAACTCTGTGTCTGATACCTCTGTAACAACCAATATCCATCAAACGCTTGATGTTTAATTGTGTTTCAGAACGTAGTTCACCTTCGATAGTGAATTTACCAACTTGTTCACGAATGTTTCCAATTTCGTCATCGTTCCAATCAGAAACTTTCTTGCTCTCATCTACATTGGCATTCTTAAGAATTTCTTGAGCTCTGCTCTTGCCAATTCCGAAAATGTAGGTTAATGCAATAACCCCTCTTTTTTGTTTTGGTATATCAACCCCTGCTATTCTTGCCATAATTAGCCTTGTCTTTGTTTGAATCTAGGATTCTTTTTGTTAATTACATAAAGTCTGCCTTTACGACGTACAATTTTGCACTCGGCGCTTCTCTTCTTTATCGATGCTCTTACTTTCATCTTATTTATTTTTACGGATAGTTTTACTATCTATATTTAATTTTCTAATTTTCAGGTTGCAAAAGTAATAAAAAAATTACAAATAGCATTATTTTTAATAACGATATGTAATTCTTGCTTTTGATAAGTCATACGGACTCATCTCTAGTTTTACTTTATCGCCTGGTAATAACTTGATATAATGCATACGCATTTTTCCAGAAATATGTGCTGTGACAATGTGACCATTTTCTAATTCTACTCTAAACATTGCATTAGATAATGCTTCTACAATTGTTCCGTCTTGTTCTATTGCTGGTTGTTTTGCCATACTTATGCTACTGCTTTTCTATTTTTACCTGTTTTCATCAATCCGTCGTAATGTCTATTTAATAAATAGCTATTTACTTGTTGAATTGTATCTATCGCTACACCTACCATAATAAGTAGTGAAGTTCCTCCAAAGAATAACGCAAACCCTTGTTGTACACCTATTGAAACAATAATTGCAGGAAAAATCGCAATTAATGCTAAGAAAATAGATCCCGGTAAGGTGATTTGAGACATAATTCTGTCTAAATATTCTGCGGTTTCTGTTCCTGGTCTTATTCCTGGAATAAAACCTCCGTTACGCTTTAAATCGTCTGCCATTTTGTTGGTTGGTACTGTGATCGCTGTATAGAAATATGTAAATACAATAATTAATAAAGCGAATACTAAATTATACCAAAAGCCAAACATATCGTTAAAGGTTGTTGTAATGCTTTGTGCGGTTTCAGATTCTGATAATCCAGCCACAGCTGCAGGAATAAACATAATCGCTTGTGCAAAAATGATTGGCATTACCCCAGAAGCGTTTAACTTTAAAGGAATAAATTGTCTTGCCCCACCAAAAATATTTTTCTCGTAACCTCCTGTAGCATTTCTTCTTGCATACTGTACTGGTATTTTTCTTACTGCCATGACCAACATCACCGAAGCAAGAATAATAATAAACCAAATAGCAAGCTCAATTAAGATCATAATTAAACCACCGTTTGAAGTCATTCTTGATGATACTTCTTGTACAAATGATTGTGGTAAAGTAGCAATAATACCAACCATAATTAATAACGAGATACCGTTACCAATTCCTTTATCGGTAATTCTCTCTCCTAGCCACATGGCAAAAATACAACCCGTGGTAAGTAGGATTACAGAAGAAACCACAAACGTAGTTGAGTTTTCTAACAAAAACGCACCTTCAGGTAAGGTTGCATACAAGTTATATATATAACCTGGACCTTGTACTAACGTAATAGCAATGGTTAACCATCTTGTGATTTGGTTGATTCTTCTTCTACCGCTTTCTCCTTCTTTCTGTAGTTTTTGCAGATAAGGAATTGCAATTCCCATTAATTGCACTACAATAGAAGCAGAGATATAAGGCATAATTCCTAAAGCAAAAACAGAAGCATTAGAAAACGCTCCTCCTGTAAAGGAATTTAAAAGACCTAATAAACCGCCATCGGTTTGGTTGGCGAGGTTTGCTAGTTGAGATACATCGATACCTGGCAGAGGAACTTGTGTACCAAAACGGTAAACAAGTAAAAGCCCAAGAGTAACTAATATTCTATTCTTGAGCTCTTCAATCTTCCAGATATTTTTTATTGTTTCAATAAATTTCATCTTAATTGATTGGTTTTTTTTAAAGAGTAATTACTTCTCCGCCAGCTTTTTCAATCGCTTCTTGCGCAGATTTGGTAAATTTATGAGCAGAAACTTTAAGTTTTGCTTTTAACTCACCTCTACCTAAAATCTTTACAAGTTCGTTTTTGGTAGCCAATCTGTTTTCGATATAAGAAGTCATATCTACTGTATCTTTGATTTTACCATCATCAACCATTTGTTGTAAAACATCTAAGTTTACACCTTGATATTCTACTCTGTTGATGTTTTTAAAACCAAATTTTGGCACTCTTCTTTGTAGCGGCATCTGACCACCTTCAAAACCAATCTTTTTAGAATAACCAGAACGAGACTTAGCCCCTTTGTGACCTCTGGTAGCTGTTCCGCCTTTACCAGAACCTTCACCACGACCAACTCGCTTTCCGTTTGATTTAACTGAACCTTCTGCAGGTTGTAAGTTATTTAATTCCATAGTTTTTATCATTAAGCTTCTTCTACAGAAACTAAGTGTTTTACTTTATTTACCATTCCAAGTATATTTGGAGAATCTTCGTGCTCTACTGTTTGTCCCATTTTTCTTAATCCTAAAGCTTCTAAGGTTTGCTTTTGGTTTTTGGTACGATTAATAGCACTTTTTACTTTTGTTACTTTGATCTTTCCCATCCCTAAAATTATTATCCGTTAAAAACTTTATCTAAAGAAATACCACGTTGCTTCGCTACCGTTTCTGCACTTCTCAGTTGTAATAAAGCATCAAAAGTAGCTTTTACCACGTTGTGAGGGTTTGAAGAACCTTGGTTTTTTGATAATACATCGTGTACACCAACAGCTTCTAATACCGCACGGATTGCTCCACCTGCGATAACTCCGGTACCCGTTGCAGCTGGTAATAACAACACTCTAGCTCCACCGTACTTTCCTTTTTGCTCGTGTGGCAAAGTACCTTTATGTAAAGGGATACGAACTAAATTCTTCTTAGCATCT
Organism: Mesonia sp. K7; assembly: GCF_003233725.1. Lineage (GTDB taxonomy): Bacteria > Bacteroidota > Bacteroidia > Flavobacteriales > Flavobacteriaceae > Mesonia. The sequence goes on along the minus strand of NZ_QKQV01000010.1, from coordinate 25,251 downwards.
TCAACCGCTTTAGAGATTGCTTCTGCTACTTCTTTAGATTTTCCTAAACCGTGTCCTACAACACCATTTTCGTCACCTACAACAACGATAGCCGAAAATCCGAAAGCTCTACCTCCTTTGGTTACTTTAGTAACACGTTGAACTCCTACTAAACGGTCTTTTAAATCTAATCCGCTTGGTTTAACAAGCTCTACATTTTTATAATCTTGATACATATCTTTTTAGAATTTTAGTCCTGCTTCGCGTGCACCTTCTGCCAATGATTTAACTCTTCCGTGGTATAAATAACCTCCTCTATCAAATGTGATGGTTTCTACACCTGCGTCTTTTGCTTTTTCAGCAATTAATTTTCCTACTGCTTGAGAAACCTCAGATTTAGTTCCTTTTGCATCTATTTGCTTATCTCTAGAAGAAGCTGCTGCAATAGTTTTACCATTTACATCATCTATAATTTGAGCATAAATTTCTTTATTACTTCTAAAAACAGACAATCTAGGTTTTTGTGCAGTACCTACAATACTCTGACGTATTCTTCTTCTGATTTTATTTCTTCTATTTTCTTTTGAAAATGCCATAACTAAACTTGTTTATTAAGCTGATTTACCAGCTTTTCTTCTGATTTGTTCTCCTACAAACTTAATACCTTTTCCTTTGTAAGGCTCTGGCTTACGGAATGATCTTATCTTAGCAGCAACTTGACCTACTAACTGTTTGTCATGTGAAGTTAGCTTGATGATTGGGTTCTTTCCTTTTTCAGAAACCGTTTCTACTTTTACTTCTGGTGCTAAATCGATAACGATGTTGTGTGAAAAACCAACTGCTATATCTAATTTTTGACCTTGGTTTGAAGCTCTATAACCAACCCCTACCAACTCTAATTCTTTCGTAAATCCTTGAGAAACTCCTTCAACCATATTTTGAATCAAGGCTCTATACAAACCGTGTTTTGCTCTATGGTCTTTATGATCTGAACCTCTTTCAAGGATTACTTCGTTTTCTTCTAGTTTGATATCAACATCAGAAAAATTCTGTGTTAACTCTCCTAATTTTCCTTTTACCGTTACAACTCCGTCTTCTATCTTTACATCAACTCCTTCTGGGATTGAAACTGGGCTTTTTCCTATTCTTGACATAACTTAATACCTTTTATAAGATTAGTAAACGTAACAAAGAATTTCTCCTCCTACATTTTCGCGTTTAGCTTGCTTACCTGTCATTACTCCGTGAGAAGTAGAAACGATAGCAACTCCTAAACCATTTAAAATTCTTGGTAGCTCTTTAGCTCCAGCATATTGTCTTAAACCTGGCGTACTAATTCTCTGTAATTTTTTAATTACAGGTTCTTTTGTTTCTTTATCATACTTTAAAGCTATCTTGATTTTGCCTTGTGTAGCATCGTCTTCAAATTTGTAGCTTAAAATATAACCTTGATCAAACAAGATTTTTGTGATCTGCTTTTTAAGATTAGACGCTGGTATCTCAACAACTCTGTGGTTTGCTGCGACCGCATTCCTAATTCTTGTCAAATAATCTGCAATAGGATCTGTATTCATTTATTTAAATTTACGATTGTGGTTTTTAGTTTTATACCTAAACCTTCAACCTGTTAATATTCTTTTACCAACTTGCTTTTGTAACTCCTGGAATTAGGCCTTGGTTAGCCATCTCTCTAAACATTACACGAGAGATTCCAAAAGTTCTCATATAGCCTCTAGGTCTTCCAGTTAACTTACAACGGTTATGTAATCTTACCGGAGAAGCGTTTTTTGGTAATTTTTGTAATGCTTCGTAATCACCAGCTTCTTTTAAAGCTTTTCTTTTTTCAGCATACTTTTCTACCAATTTTTCCCTTTTTACCTCACGGGCTTTCATTGATTCTTTTGCCATAATTAGTTCTTTTTAAATGGTAATCCTAATTCACTTAATAATGATTTGGCTTCTTTATCGGTATTGGCTGTGGTCACAAAAGTGATGTCCATACCTGATACTTTGTTTACCTTATCGATATTAATCTCAGGAAAAATAATTTGTTCTGTAATACCTAAGTTATAGTTTCCTCTACCATCAAAACCAGTTGCTTTGATACCGTTAAAGTCTCTTACTCGTGGTAATGAAGCAGTGATAAGACGATCTAAAAACTCGTACATTTTATCACCTCTCAAAGTAACTTTAGCCCCGATTGGCATTCCTTTTCTTAATTTGAAAGATGCAACATCTTTTTTAGATATTGTTGAAATTGCTTTTTGACCAGAGATAGCTGTTAATTCGTCAACCGCATAGTCAATAAGTTTTTTATCAGCAACAGCTGCACCTACTCCTCTACTTAAAACAATCTTAGAAAGTTTAGGAACTTCCATCACATTGTTATAACTAAATTCTTTTGTAAGCGCATCGATAACGCGCTCTTTATACTCTTGTTTAAGTCTTGGTACGTAACTCATAACCTTCTTAAATTACTTCGTTAGATTTTTTTGAAAATCTCACTTTTTTATCCCCTTCTATTCTATAACCTACTCTTGTAGTGTTTCCGTCTTTATCTAACAAAGATAAATTTGAAATATGAATTGGAGCTTCTACTTCTTTAATACCTCCTTGCGGATTTGTAGCACTTGGCTTTTGGTGTTTAGAAACTAAATTTACTCCTTCTACAATGGCTTTGTTCTTATCAATAAATACTTTTTGTACTTTTCCTTCTTTGCCTTTGTGTTCTCCGGCAATTACTCGTACGGTATCTCCTGATTTTATTTTAATCTTTGTCATTGTTTGTGTATTAAAGCACTTCTGGTGCTAATGAAACAATCTTTAAAAATTGCTTATCACGTAATTCTCTCGCTACAGGACCAAAAACACGAGTTCCTCTCATTTCTCCTGCAGGGTTTAACAATACGCAAGCATTATCATCAAAACGAATGTAAGATCCGTCTGGTCTTCTTACTTCTTTTTTGGTACGAACTACAACTGCTGTAGAAACCGCTCCTTTTTTAATGTTTCCATTAGGAGTTGCTTCTTTTACACTTACAACAATTTTGTCACCAACAGAAGCATAACGTCTTTTAGTTCCCCCCAACACTCTAATGGCTAAAACTTCTTTAGCTCCGGTGTTGTCTGCTACCCTTAATCTTGATTCTTGTTGTACCATAATTATTTAGCTCTTTCAATGATTTCTACTAATCTCCAACATTTAGATTTACTTAAAGGTCTAGTTTCCATGATTCTTACAGTATCTCCTTCGTTGCAGTCATTTTTTTCGTCGTGTGCTACGTATTTTTTCGTTTTCAAAACGAATTTTCCATACATAGGGTGTTTTACTTTTTTAACCTCAGAAACCACGATAGATTTCTGCATTTTGTTACTGGTTACAACACCGATACGCTCTTTTCTTAAATTTCTTTTTTCCATCTTACTCAGCAGAATTATTTAATTCTCTATTGGTGATTTCTGTTTCCATACGCGCGATACTTCTTCTTAAACCCCTAATTTGAGATGGGTTTTCGATAGGAGTAATGGTGTGCGCCATTTTCAAGTCTCTGTAAGATTGCTTAGAGGAAACTATTTTCTCTTGCAATTCTTCAGTTGATAATTCTTTTATTTCTGATTGTTTCATAATTCAAAAATTATTCTTGATAGTCTCTAGCAACTACAAATTTTGTTCTTACTGGTAATTTTTGAGCAGCTAACCTCAAGGCTTCTTTAGCGACATCGTGTGGTACACCACCGATTTCGAAAAGCATTCTTCCTGGTTTTACAACGGCTGCCCAATACTCTACGTTACCCTTACCTTTACCCATACGAACCTCAAGAGGCTTTTTAGTAATTGGCTTGTCTGGGAAAATTTTAATCCATATAGATCCTTCCCTTTTCATATAACGTGTTGCGGCAATACGAGCTGCTTCTATTTGTCGAGCAGTCACAAAATTAGAATCTAAAGACTTGATTCCGAAAGTACCGTTTGAAAGTCTGTGACCTCTTCCGGCTACACCTTTCATACGTCCTTTTTGTTGCTTGCGATATTTTGTTCTTTTAGGCTGTAACATTTCTTACTTTTTAAAAAATTTACTTTCTTCTACGTTGTTTACCTCTACCTCCAGAAGCCGCTTTATTAGCACCTGATTGTTTTTTTGATAAACCTACCAAAGGAGAAAGTTCTCTTTTTCCATAAACTTCACCTTTCATTATCCAAACTTTTACTCCCAATCTACCATAGGTAGTGTGAGATTCAACTAGAGCATAATCAATATCTGCTCTAAATGTAGATAATGGAATTCTTCCGTCTTTGTATGCTTCAGATCTTGCCATTTCCGCTCCGTTTAAACGACCAGAAATTTGAACTTTGATACCTTCAGCATTCATACGCATTGCAGCAGCAATAGCCATTTTGATAGCACGACGGTAAGAAATTCTGTTTTCGATTTGTCTTGCTATACTTGCAGCAACTAAATGCGCGTCAAGTTCCGGTCTTTTGATTTCAAAAATATTAACCTGAACTTCTTTTCCTGTAATTTTCTTAAGTTCTTCTTTTAACTTGTCTACCTCTTGACCGCCTTTTCCGATAATAATACCAGGTCTAGCCGTAGTGATAGTAACGGTTACAAGTTTTAAAGTTCTTTCGATAATTACACGAGATACACTAGCTTTAGAAAGACGAGCATGGATATACTTTCTGATTTTGTCATCTTCAGCTAATTTATCTCCATAGTCGTTCCCACCGTACCAGTTAGATTCCCATCCTCTAATGATACCAAGTCTGTTCCCTATTGGATTTGTTTTTTGTCCCATACTATATCTTAGCTTTGTGTATTATTTTTAGCATCTAAAATCAACGTAACGTGATTAGATCTCTTTCTTATTCTATGTGCTCTTCCTTGTGGAGCAGGACGAAGTCTTTTTAACATACTTCCTCCGTCTACACGAATTTCTTTAATAAATAAGTCTGCATCTTCGATAGTAGCATCTTCGTTTTTTGCTTGCCAGTTGGCAATCGCAGATAACAATAGCTTTTCTAATCTTATTGATGCTTCTTTATTACTAAATTTTAATATTTGAAGTGCTTTTTCTACACCTTCACCTCTTACTAAATCTGCAACCAATCGCATTTTACGAGGCGAAGTTGGGCAGTTATTTAGTTTTGCAAATGCCAACTGCTTATTAGCTTCTTTTATTTGCTCTGCTCTTTCTCTTTTACGAACTCCCATAGCTTCAATTATTTTTTACCTTTATTTTTTGCACCTGCGTGACCTCTAAAAGAACGCGTTGGTGAAAATTCTCCTAATTTGTGACCTACCATATTCTCTGTTACATAAACCGGCACAAATTGTTTTCCGTTATGAACTCCTATAGTTTGCCCAACGAAATCTGGAGTAATCATAGAAGCTCTTGACCAAGTTTTGATAACCGACTTCTTTCCTGACTCTACATTTTGAGCAACTTTCTTTTCTAATTTATAGTGAACGTAAGGTCCTTTTTTTAATGATCTTGCCATAACTTATTATTTCTTTCTACGTTCGATGATGTATTTATTACTTGATTTGGTCTTAGAACGAGTTCTATACCCTTTTGCAGGCAATCCTTTTCTTGATCTCGGATGACCTCCAGAAGCACGACCTTCACCACCACCCATTGGGTGATCTACTGGGTTCATTACCACCGCTCTAGTTCTTGGTCTTCTACCCAACCATCTACTTCTACCTGCTTTACCAGAGACTAACAACTGGTGATCACTGTTAGAAACAGCACCGATAGTTGCCATACAATCTGCTAAAACCATGCGAGTTTCTCCCGATGGTAGTTTAATGGTTGCATACTTACCTTCTCTCGCCATTAACTGAGCAAAAGCACCTGCACTTCTCGCCATTACCGCTCCTTGACCAGGACGTAACTCAATACAAGAAATAATTGTACCTAAAGGTATCTCGCTTAAAGGCATTGCATTACCAATTTCTGTAGCAATATTGCTACCAGAAACAACATTTTGATTTACTTGCAATCCGTTTGGAGCAATAATGTATCGCTTCTCACCATCTTGGTAATTTAACAAAGCGATAAATGCTGTTCTGTTTGGATCGTACTCGATAGAAGCAACTGTTGCAGGAACTCCCGCTTTGTCTCTTTTAAAATCGACGATACGATACTTTTTCTTATGACCCCCACCAATATAGCGCATGGTCATTTTTCCTTGACTGTTTCTACCACCAGACCTTTTGTTCGGAGCTAATAAACTTTTCTCCGGCTTATCAGTAGTAATGGCGTCAAAACCATTTACTACTCTAAAACGCTGCCCTGGTGTGATTGGCTTTAATTTTTTTACTGACATTTTTTAAATCTCTTAAAGATTAGCATATAAATCTATTGTATCACCCTCAGCCACCTGTACAATTGCTTTTTTGAAAGCACTTGTTTTACCAGTTACGATACCTGTTTTAGTGTATCGAGTTTTTCTATCGGGACGTACATTTATTGTGCGAACTTTCAAAACAGAAACGCCATAAGCAGACTCAATTGCTTGCTTGATTTCAATCTTGTTCGCCTTATTATTTACTACAAAAGCGAAACGGTTGTTTAACTCGCTATCGTTTGTAGCTTTTTCTGTAATAATAGGTTTTATTAAGATACTCATAACGTTCTTATTTAATCAAATTCGACTCAATTCCTTCTAATGAACCTTCTAAAAGAACCAAATTATTAGCATTTAAAATATCGTAAGTGCTTAATTCTGTATGGTTTACAACTTTAGAAGTCTTCAAATTACGAGATGACAAATATAGGTTTTTATTTGACTCTCCCAACACTATCAGTGATTTTTTATTTTCGATACCTAAACCTTTCAATACATCGATAAGATTTTTTGTTTTTGGCGTATCAAAATTAAAATCTTCCACCACTAATAATTCATTGTTTTTAGCTTTTTGGCTTAACACCGATTTACGCGCTAAGCGCTTAAGGTTTTTATTCAGTTTAAAACCATAGTTTCTTGGTCTTGGACCGAACATACGACCACCACCTTTAAAAACTCCAGATTTTATACTTCCAGCTCTAGCTGTACCTGTACCTTTTTGCTTCTTAATTTTTCTGGTAGAACCCGTAATCTCTGCTCTTTCTTTAGCTTTGTGAGTACCTTGACGTTGATTTGCCAAGAATTGCTTTACATCTAAATAAATAGCATGGTTGTTTGGCTCGATTCCGAAAATATCGTCAGAAAGAGTTACCTCTTTGCTTGTCTTCTTTCCTTTTATATCTAAAACTGCTACTTTCATTACTTTTCAATTGTTACGTAAGCATTTTTGTGACCAGGAACACAACCTTTTAATACTAAAAGATTTTTTTCTGGTACTACCTTCAATACTCTTAAGTTTTCAACTTTTACTCTCTCGTTACCCATTTGTCCCGCCATTCTCATTCCTTTGAAAACTCTTGCAGGATAAGATGCCGCACCAATAGAACCTGGAGCTCTTAAACGGTTATGCTGACCGTGAGTCGCTTGCCCCACACCACCAAAACCGTGTCTTTTTACAACACCTTGGAAACCTTTACCTTTTGAAGTACCAGCTACATCTACAAACTCTCCTTCAACAAAATGCTCTACAGTGATCTCGTCACCTAATTTAAACTCACCTTCAAATCCTTTGAATTCGACAACTTTACGCTTCGCTGAAGTACCCGCTTTTTTAAAGTGACCTTGAGTCGCTTTTGTAGTACTTTTCTCTGCCTTGTCATCGAAACCAAGTTGAAGCGCTTCATACCCGTCAACCTCTGTGGTTCTGACTTGGGTAACAACACATGGACCAGCTTGAATTACTGTACAAGGAATGTTTTTCCCGTTTTCATCAAAAACGCTAGTCATGCCGATTTTTTTTCCTATTAACCCAGACATAAAAATTTAATTATTAATTACTATTTTATTTATTATTTAAAAAACTTCAGGATTGAAAACACGTTCAATCCTGAATGTATTTTCTTCCGTTTTTCCCTCGCCCGCAGCTCAGGACATGTAACTGAAACCAAAGTTCAGTATTCAAATCATCAGACTTTGATCTCTACTTCAACTCCACTCGGCAATTCAAGTTTCATTAAAGCATCAATCGTTTTTGATGATGAGCTATAAATATCTAAAAGTCTTTTGTAAGAACTTAATTGAAATTGCTCTCTTGATTTCTTGTTCACGTGCGGCGAACGCAATACTGTGAAAATTTTCTTGTGTGTTGGCAATGGAATTGGACCCGTTACCGCAGCACCTGTTGTTTTTACAGTTTTTACAATCTTTTCAGCTGATTTATCAACTAAGTTATGATCGTAAGACTTTAATTTTATTCTAATTTTTTGACTCATTTTCTTAGCTTTTAATCGTTACCACCTTTTGCTTCTTTAATCACTTCTTCCGAAATATTCGATGGAGTTTCTGCATAGTGAGAAAATTCCATTGTAGAGGTTGCTCTACCAGAAGATAATGTACGTAAAGCCGTTACATACCCAAACATTTCTGATAACGGAACGTGAGCCTTGATTACTTTAGAACCTGCTCTATCGCTCATATTGTTCACTTGGCCACGACGACGGTTTAAGTCACCAACGATATCACCCATACTTTCTTCCGGAGTTAATACTTCCAACTTCATAATTGGCTCCATAATTACAGCTTTTGCAGCCTTTGCCGCAGCCTTGAAACCTAATTTCGCAGCAAGCTCGAACGATAATTGATCAGAATCTACATCGTGGTAAGAACCATCTGTCAAGGTTACTTTCATAGCATCTACTTCGTAACCTGCCAAAGGACCGTTAATCATTGCCATTTTAAATCCTTTTTCGATTGAAGGGATAAATTCCTTAGGAACGTTACCACCTTTAATCTCAGAAATAAACTCTAAACCTGACTTGCCTTCTTCTGCAGGCTCAAGCGTAAATACGATATCAGCAAATTTACCACGACCACCCGATTGTTTTTTGTAAACCTCTCTGTGATCTGCTTTTCTGGTAATTGCTTCTTTATATTCAACTCTAGGTTGACCTTGATTTACTTCTACTTTAAACTCTCTTCGTAAACGATCGATAATAATATCTAAATGAAGCTCACCCATTCCTGAGATGATCGTCTGACCTGAAGCCTCATCTGTCTTAGCTGTAAAAGTTGGATCTTCTTCTGCTAATTTAGCTAAAGCCATACCCATTTTATCTACATCTGCTTTTGTTTTTGGCTCAACAGCGATACCAATTACCGGATCTGGGAAATCCATAGACTCTAAAACGATTGGCGCTTTTTCGTCTGATAAAGTATCACCCGTTTTAATATCTTTAAACCCTACAGCAGCTCCAATATCTCCAGCCTCAATATATTCTATTGCATTTTGTTTGTTAGAGTGCATTTGGTAAATTCTAGAAATTCTTTCTTTTTTACCAGACCTATTGTTCAACACGTATGATCCTGCATCTAATCTTCCTGAATATGCTCTAAAGAATGCCAAACGACCTACGAAAGGATCGGTAGCAATTTTGAATGCTAAAGCTGAAAAAGGCGCAGTTACATCTGGCTTTCTTTTTTCTTCAGCACCTGTATCTGGATTAGTTCCCACAATAGCTTCTTTGTCTACCGGTGAAGGCAAATAACGACAAACCGCATCTAATAAAAACTGAACTCCTTTATTTTTGAATGAAGAACCACAAACCATAGGAATGATAGCTCTATCCATAACCGCCGCTCTTAAAGCCGCGTGTACTTCTTCTTCTGTAATAGAGTCTTCGTCTTCGAAGAACTTCTCCATCAAATTCTCATCATACTCTGCAACTTCTTCGATAAGTTTTGCACGGTACTCACGCACTTCTTCTTGCATATCTGCAGGAATATCTACTACGTCGAAAGTAGAACCAAAGTTATCGTCGTGCCATACAATCGCTCTATTTTTTGCTAAATCTACGATTCCTCTAAAATCAGCCTCAGAACCAATTGGCAAAACGATAGGCACTGCATTAGAACCTAACATTTCTTTTACTTGGTTACAAACCGCTAAGAAGTTAGAACCTTGACGGTCCATTTTATTAACGAAACCAATTCTTGGAACACCGTAGTTATCTGCAAGTCTCCAGTTAGTTTCTGATTGTGGCTCAACACCATCTACAGCACTAAACAAGAACACTAAACCATCTAATACTCTCAACGAGCGGTTCACCTCTACGGTAAAATCAACGTGACCAGGAGTATCGATGATGTTAAAGTGATAATCTTTAGTTTCTGGAAGCGGTTGCGCGTTTTCCATTGGGAACTTCCATGTACAAGTGGTTGCAGCAGAAGTAATAGTAATACCTCTTTCTTGCTCTTGCTCCATCCAGTCCATTGTTGCAGCTCCGTCGTGAACCTCTCCTATTTTGTGAGAAACACCAGTATAGAACAAAATACGTTCGGTAGTAGTTGTTTTACCCGCATCAATATGCGCTGCAATACCAATATTTCTTGTAAATTTTAAATCTCTTTGTGCCATTTTTTATTAGAATCTAAAGTGTGAGAATGCTTTATTTGCTTCTGCCATTTTGTGCGTATCTACTCTTTTCTTCACCGCAGCTCCTTCTTCTTTCGCAGCAGCTAATATTTCTGCAGCTAATTTTGCAGCCATCCCTTTTTCATTACGCTTACGCGAAAAAGAAATTAACCATTTCATCGCGGTAGAAACCTTACGATCTGGTCTAATTTGCATCGGAATTTGGAAGGTAGCACCACCAACTCTTCTACTTCTTACTTCCACATGTGGCATTACATTAGATAATGCATCCTTCCACAACTCTAAAGCAGTTTTTTCTTCGTCTTGATTTTTTTCCTCTACGATAGCAATTGCATCGTAAAATATTTTGAAAGCAACCGATTTCTTACCATCCCACATCATCATATTAACGAAACGTGTCACCAACTGATCATTAAATTTTGGATCCGGTAATAGTGGTCTCTTTTTTGCCTGTCTTTTTCTCATTTCTTCTCTTTAAAAGTTTTTAAATTACTTTTTAGGGCGTTTTGCTCCGTACTTAGATCTACGTTGAGTTCTTCCTTCAACACCGGCAGTATCTAATGCACCACGCACGATGTGATATCTAACACCAGGCAAATCTTTTACCCTTCCACCTCTAACCAATACTATCGAGTGCTCTTGTAGATTGTGACCCTCTCCAGGAATGTATGCGTTTACTTCCTTACCATTGGTTAATCTAACCCTTGCTACTTTACGCATAGCCGAGTTAGGTTTTTTAGGTGTAGTAGTATAAACACGCGTACAAACTCCTCTTCTTTGAGGGCAAGAATCTAAAGCAGCCGATTTACTCTTCTTGGTTATTTTGGCTCTTCCTTTTCTTACTAATTGTTGAATTGTTGGCATAAATTCTTAATTACACTAATTTTAATTTATATAATACCCATTTTTTGGGTTTGCAAATGTATATATATTTTTTTATTAATCAAACAATAACATATTAATTTTCAATAAGATTATTTTTTCGGAAATTAGAACGCTAAATAAAACATAATTTCGTTCTTGCTTAAAATTACTTCTTTGAATATTTTTCGATACATTTTCACTCTCTTTTTTTTCATTTCGTTTTTCGCGGAAGCACAAAACATCACGTTGCAAATAATTGGTGAAAAAGAATACGACAAAAAGCTTCTGGAAAACATTTCTTACCAAAAAAACCATCAAGATTTAAATTCCGCTGAAAGCGAAGTGAATTTACTCCTGAACAACCTTCAGAAAATGGGTTATATCGACGCGAAAATCACAAGGAAAGATTTCAATAAAAATGAAAATATTTACACCTTTATATATATAGCCGGTAATAAAATTGAAACCATACATCTTTTAACCTCGCAAGAAGATCGTGATTTTCTTGAGCAAGAATTGCAAATCCCACTCAAAGACACCTTAAAAATTTCTTTTTCGGAAACGGAAATTTATTTACAGAATCTGAACCAGAAGATCTCCAATTCCGGAAAGCCATTTTCTCTCCTATATATAAAGGACATTTTTAAACGAGAAAATTTACTTTTTGGGAATTTGGTTTTTTACTATTCGGAAGACAGAAAAATTGACGGGATTAAAATTCTCGGTTACGAGAAATTCCCGAAAGGCTATCTCAAGCATTTTCTGAAAATAAAAGCCAATCAGAAATTCAACAAAAGTATTATCGACAAAAAAATAAATTCGCTAAAAACACTAAACTTTGTCGAAATCGCAAAACCCGCCGAAATTCTTTTCGAAAAGGATTCGACGATCTTGTATGTTTACCTCAAAAAAAGAAATCAGAACAATTTTAATGGTTATTTGGGCTTTGCCACTAACGAAGTTGACAACAGCCTTCAACTAAATGGTTTGGTAGATTTGAATTTATTGAACAATTTGAATTTCGGTGAAAGCCTTAAACTCTTATACCGAAACGACGGTGAAGGACAGATTGAGTTTAACCTCGACATGAATTTTCCTTACATTTTTAAAACTCCTTTTGGTCTTGAAGCCGGATTGAATATTTTCAGAAAAGATTCCACCTTCAACAATACACAACAAAAAATCGGACTCAACTACATTCTCAATTCAACTAGCACTTTTTTTACAAAATACAGGTTTACAAGTTCAACCAATCTGGCTAACGAAAATCTCATTAATGCAGTTCAAGATTTTAAAAGCAACAAAGTTTATGTGGGCGCTAATCTTATTTTAAATCAAATTGAAAATAATTTAACCCGAGAACCAAACCGACTTTACACCGAGATAGGCTTTGGAAGCAGAGATGTCGGCGACCTTAAGACCGACCAAATAGACCTAATAGGGAATTACCAGTTTCAGTTTCCGCTAAACGACAGAAACTTTATTTACCTTAACAACCACAACTTTTATTTGATCTCGGATAACTACCTCCTAAATGAGTTACCACGTTTTGGCGGAATAAACACCATCAGAGGTTTCCAAGAAAACAGTATTCCCGCAAATTTATACACCATAACACAGTTGGAGTATCAATATTTAGCTTCCAGCAATTTAGTTTTGCACAGCATAACTGATTTCGCCTATTTCAAAAACAACATCGATACTACATCTGAAACTTTAACATCTATAGGTTTTGGCTTAAAACTCATGACCAATTCTGGCATATTACACCTAATGTTTGCCAATGGAAAGACTGAAAATCAGAACTTTCAATTCAATAGTACTAAAGTTCATATTGTTTACACCGTAACATTTTAATAACCAAAAATGAATTTAGATTAACAGAATTTTTAAAATTCCCTTAGTTTTTTTTGTTTATTTAAGTTTTTATTAAGATTTTTGACATTGGCTAATTCAAATAAATTATAAAATGAGAACAAAGTTTAGTGGAATTTTAACGCTATTCCTAGCGTTTATGGTGCAACTCACTTTTGCACAACAAAAAACTGTTTCCGGTACTGTTACTGATGATCAGGGCATGCCGTTACCAGGAGTTAACATTGTTATTAAAGGAACCACGGTTGGTACACAGACAGATTTTGACGGAAATTATTCGTTGATGGCTGCAAGTGGCGACGTGTTAGTCTTTAGCTATGTTGGCTTTGCTACACAAGAAATCACAGTTGGAGTTCAAAACTCATACTCTATCAGTATGGTTCCAGATAATGAACTCGACGAGGTAGTTGTTACAGCTTATGGTACGACCGAAAGAGACAAGTTAACGTCAGCAGTATCAGTGGTTACAGGAGAAGAGTTAACAGAAATGTCTCCTACTACTTCAGTAGACCAATTACTTCAAGGTAAGGCTGCTGGTGTCAATGTTACCGCAGGTAATGGTAAACCAGGGCAAACTGCATTTGTAAGAATCAGGGGTGTTGGCTCTATCAATGCAAGTAGTGCTCCATTGTATGTGATTGATGGGGTTGTTGCACCAAATATGAATTCTGTGAATCCTAATGAAATCGAAAGTATTTCTATTTTAAAAGATGCTGCTACAGCTTCTTTATATGGTTCTAGAGCAGCAAACGGTGTAATCGTAATTACAACTAAGCAAGGTACTAAAGGACAAGATGCAATCATCAATTTCAACTCAAGATACGGTTTGACTCAAATGGTTGAAAACCCATATGAAATGATGAATGCAGCTCAAAAGCTTCAATATGAAGCTGAGCTTGCAGCTTTAGGAGTAACCAATGCTCAAGGACTGCCAGGAGCCAATACTGCAACTCAAGAAGATTACGACTACTTGGTAAATAATGGTCATGATTGGTTTGAAACTTTATTAAGAAGAGGTGTTGTTCAGTCAAATCAGCTCTCTATTCAAGGAGGTTCTAAAGATTTCACTTATTTTTCTAGTGTTGGTCATGATAGGAATTCTGGTATTATAGACCACTTATCCGGTTTTGAGAGAATGACCGCACGTCTTAACGCTACATACCAAGCAAAAGACTGGTTACAAGTAGGGGCTAACATGAGTTACACTTATTCTAAAAGTGACGAACCTCGTGATAGAAATAACGTACAAAACCCTTTTAGAGCTATTTACGATTACAACCCATACGAACCAGAGTTTTTATTGGATGCAAACGGAGATTTCTTATTAGACGAAAACGGTGAAAAACAATTTAACCCAACTCGTCAAGGTTTCTCTATTTCTGAAGCGATCTTAAATAACCCTGAAATGAATCAAAATAATACCATTACTGGAAGAATGTTTGCAAATATAGATCTTACTGAAAACTTATCTAACTTCTTTCAAGTTGGTGCTACAAATAACAATTTCAGAAGAGAATATTTTGTAAAACCAGGCTCTATACTAGACGACATCGTGGGAGACGCTACTAATCCTGGTTCAAAAACTGACAACGGATCATATAATTTTGACTATACCATTACTAATCGTTTAACTTGGGCTGATCAAATTAATGAAAAGCACAATTACTCTATTTCTGGTTTATTCGAATTTAACAGAAATACTTTTAGAACCTATGCTTTATCTAGTATTGGTTTTGCTTCTGAAGATTTGTCAGTACAATCTATTTCAGCAGAACCTACTGCAGTAAGCACAAACTATTCAGAGTCTTCTTTATTAGGTATTGGCGCCTTTGCTAATTATGACTATATGGAAAAATACCTCTTTACCGCTTCAATAAGACGGGATGAAAGTTCTGTGTTCGGAAGAAATAACAGGTATGGTGTTTTTTGGTCTACAAGTGCTGCATGGAATATTCACAAAGAAGACTTTATGCAAGATTCTTTCTTTAATGCGTTAAAGCTTAGAGCTTCTATAGGTACTTCAGGAAACAGAGCTGGTATAGGTTTTTATCCAGCTGTTGCTACTATAGGCTTTGGAAGTTTAGGAGGATTGACTACTGCAGTCCCTACTGATAATGGAAATGAAGATTTAGGTTTTGAAAAAAACCGCATTTGGGATATCGGTGTAGAATTTGCTATGCTTAAAAACAGATTGAGAGGTACTATAGATTATTACGAGAGAACTACTTCTGATTTATTATTAAACAGACCTCTATCATCTATTGGAGGTGAGCCTGATGGCGTTATTTTTAGTAACATCGGAGAGATGGTAAATAAAGGTATTGAGATTTCATTAAACGGAGATGTAGTAAGAAATGAAGACTGGAGAGTACGCTTAGGAGCCAATATCGCCTTCTTAGATAATGAAGTAACTAAATTAGTATCAACAGTAGAATATCCTGATGGAGCTCCTATCGATGGTTCTTACACAAGAATAGCTGTAGGTGAAGAAATCAATACTTTTTACATCCCAAGATGGGCTGGAGTTAACCCTGCCAACGGAGCACCGTTATTTTATGATTCTGATGGCAATATAACTTCTGAATATGATGCAGATGCTAACGAATTACTCTCAGGAAAATCTCCGACAGCAGATTTTGATGGTGGATTCAATCTTTATGCTTCTTATAAAGGATGGGAATTAACCACAGATTTCTATTTTAAAGTTGGACATTATGTTTATAACATTATGGAGCAAAACATGTTAAGTGATGGTACCTCAGTAGACTCTAATCAAAGGCTCGACGCCTTTAATTACTGGACTACACCTGGTCAAACCAATGTATTACCTAACCCTATCTATGGAAATGAATCAAATCAAACTTCAGATAGATTCCTTCAAAAAGGTGACTACATCCGTTTAAGAAACTTAACATTTGGGTATAATCTACCAGAAAGATGGTTAAAAGATTCGTTCTTTAATGGAGTTAAACTATTTGTTCAAGGACAAAACTTATGGGTATTTGCTCCAGAATATAAAGGTGATCCAGAAATTGGTATTGGTAGTGGAGAAACAACAAACTTTGACACTTTTGGTGCTTATAGTCTATATAGTTACCCAACTACACAATCGGTTTCTGTCGGAGTAGATATTAAATTTTAAAAATTAATGAAAATGAAAAAAATATTTTATAAATTATTTGTAATAACTATTATTACAGGTTTATTTTCTTCTTGTGAAGACGAGTTAGAACAATTACCAAATAATTCTTTTGTTCCTGACACCTATTATCAAACTAGTGATGACTTTCAAAACGCAATGAGAGGTGTTTACTCAGGTTTCTTAGGTGCTGGTTATTATGGAGGATCATACATAAGCAGACCTGATATTATGACTGATAACTTAATATTGGCTCAGCAAGGTAGAAGAACTAATCAGTTTTTTTATGAATGGAGGTACAACCCTCAAATTACTTGGAATATTATGGTATCCCCATATTTAATTACCAATAGAGCTAATCGAATTATAGAAAATATCGATAACTTGCCTGATGGGGCTGAAAAAGATAACTTTCTTGGTCAAGCAAAAGCTGCAAGAGCAATAGCTATGTTTGATATGTTAAGAGTATATTCCGTAATTCCTCAAGAAGGAGCTGAAGCAAACGGTGCTTTAGGCATGCCTATAAACACTACTACAGACCCTACTTTTACTGCCGTTAGACCTAGCGTTCAAGAATCTATGCAATTTGTTATTGATGAATTAGAAGAGGCTAAAGATTTACTTTTAGAAAATGGAGCAGTAGGAAACAATATCAGTAGAAATACTGTTTATGCAATGCTTTCTAGAGTTTACCTTTACAATGGAGAATATCAAAAAGCAATTGACAATGCAGATGCAGTAACTACTGAAGTTGCAGCTAGAGACGTTTTCCCTGGTGTATGGACAGATTCCAACGACGACGGAGTAATCTTTAAAATAGACCAAGATAGAAATTTAGACGGAATAGCGATTGGCGTTGAATATAGCCAAACCACTCCTACTGGAGTAGTTCCTGAATATGTAATTACTTATGAGTTTTTCGAAAAGTTTGAAGATGCAGACATCAGAAAAGATGCCTATTTGTCTGTAGAACAAGATGCTGCAGGGAATATTTATAATTTTATCATCAAATATCTTGGAGAGGCTGGTCAAAACAATGGTATTGTTGACCCTAAAATAATTAGAGCTGCAGAAGTATATTTAAACAAAGCAGAAGCTTATGCTAGATTACAAAATGATGCTCAAGCTTTAATTGCTTTAGATGAAGTCCGTTCAAACAGGTATGCTGGCTTTACAAGTCCGGGTGAAACCGGTCAATCTTTAATGGATGCTATTATGCTTGAGAGGAGATTAGAGTTAGCTTTCGAAGGGCACCGTTTCTTTGACCTAAAAAGATGGAATCTTCCCGTTACTAGATCAGCATCAGAAGGAGAGTTTTTTGATGGAACTGGAACTCCAACGACCTTTACTAACTTACCAGAAAGCAGTCATAAATGGGAGTTACCTATACCATTAGGAGAGATTAACGTATATCCAGAATTACAACAAAATCCTGACTATTAATAATTTAAAATATTAAAATTATTTAACTATGAAAAAAATATTTTTAGGTCTTTTAGCACTTAGTGCAATTGTTACTTCTTGTGAAGTAGATAACAATTTAGACAGACATAACTACAATGGCGATAGTCTAACCTATTTTGCAGAACAAGATACTATACAAACAGTTGCATTGGGTGTTCAAGACGATAATGTTATAAATGTAGCTATCGGTTCGACTGATAAAACTTCATCGGATAGATCATACAGTATTACTATCAATGAAGAAGTAAGTACAGTTGAAGCAGGTATTCAATACACTATGCCAGCTTCAGTAACAATTCCTGCTGATAGTCATATAGGAAACATCCCTGTAACTTTAAATTTTGATGAACTTTCTACAGAAGTAAAAGACACTTTAGCTTTTAGTATTTCAGGAGCTGACGTGGCAGATTTTAGGTATAATTATATGATGATTTTATCAAAAAGCTGTACTTCTGAATTATCAGGAACTTATTCTTACACTTCTACTAATTTAGTTCAAGGACAATCTGGAGACAGCTGTCCTGATGCAACAGGTGAAGTTACTTGGACAGAAGTTGAAGAAGGTAGATATTCTACATCTGATGCTAGCTTCGGACAATTTGGATCTTGCTGGAATGATGGTCCAGCCACTGGAATACAGTTTACTCACAATTGCGCTGAAATCACTGTTGACCCAAATACAACCGACCAATATGGTGATTCATACACTTATACTATAGTTTCAGTAAGTGAGACTGAAATGGTTATTGATTGGTCCAATACCTATGGTGATGGAGGTAGAGCAACAATTACTAACCCTAACGGTTGGCCAGAAGTATTACAAACAAATTAATCTTTAAAACTATGAAATTATATAAAACTTTAATGATCATTCTTACCTTAGGGTTCTTTGTTTCTTGTGACCCTGATAAAGTGGATGATATACAACAAAATGATCCTAGTCTATTCTTTTCTGCAAACTCAGGTACATTCTTTGTTGCTGAAGGCGATGAGAATATTTATGATGTAAATTTAATTATATCTGATGCTCCTAGCAAAAATCTTAGTTATGAGGTAGAAATAGACCCAAGCTCTTCAGCTATGGAAGGAGTTGATTTTGAGATTTTGAACACCTCGTATTTTGTTGAAAGTGGCAAAACAAGAGCCTCTATTCAAGTACAAGGTGATGTTGATGCCGCAACAACTGCAGGTAAAGAATTAATTTTAAATCTAGTGAGTTTAGAAGACGGTAGAATAGCTAATTTTAGAAATAAGTTTACCTTGTTAATTAAGTATGGTTGTCCTTTAGCAGAAGGTACTTTCTTAGGGGAATATACGGTAACACAACTAACCCCTGGTTTAGAAGCTGCTGGAGGTGTACCAACATTTGGTGACGGCACTGTATTAGAATTAACGGAAACTTCTGAATTTGGAAGACAGTTTGAAACTGTTTTCTATCCTGATTTAGGGATAGGTCAACCAGCTGCTACCGTAATGTTTGAACTTGATTGCGGGGAAGTAAAGGTTCCAGACGACCAAAACTCTAACCTTGCTTGTAGTGGAGCTGCTTTAAACATAGGCTCTCCAGATACCAATGCGACATTTGACGAGACTGACGACAGCACGTTTACAATCACTTTTACAGAAGATTCAACTTCTGGATGCGGTGAACCACAACAAACTACTGTTCAACTTACAAAAGTTCAATAGTAGTAAGTTCAGAACTGATTAATATTAGTTATTTTTAAAAAGCCAGCATATGCTGGCTTTTTTATTTCAAAAAAAAGCAGTAATATTGTTAAAAAATTTATAAAGAAATGAAACAAATAATCCTATTCATTTTATTTTTCCCTATTATTGTTTTTTCTCAAAATAATGCTGAAAAAACAGAGATTATATCAAATTATAATACTGGAAAAATAAATTCCCTAAAAAGTGAACTGCAAAAAAAATCTGAGAAAAACAACCTACTAGTTGATTATTTAATTAATGTAAAGGGTTATCCTGAAAAAATTAAATATAACGACGATACCTATGCATACTTAAAAAAAGTAATTTCAGATACAATCCCTTTATATTATAAAGTAGATAATACTGACGCTGCTGAATCTACAAGAACTAACTTTTTGCACACAGGCGGAAGTTTAGGTGTAAATGTGAATGGGGAAAACATGCACATTGCTACTTGGGACGGTGGTCCAACTCTAAAAACACATATCGAGTTCCAAGACAACGGAAACTCCAGAATTACAACTCCTGATGCTTCTGCTTCTAACGACCAAAGTATGCACTCTACACACGTATCCGGAACTATCGCAGCCGCAGGATTAAGTCCTCAAGCTAAAGGGATGGCACCAGAATGCTTATTAACATCATACGACTGGGATAATGATGAACAAGAAGTACTCGCTGAAGCAACTACAAACGGTTTATTGATTTCTAATCATTCGTATGGTATTCCTATTGCAGATAGTAATGGGAATTTTCAGGTACCCACATGGCTTCCGGGGTGTTACAGCTCTGACTCAGCAGCTTGGGATCAAGTATATGTCTCTGCACCTTATTTTTTAGCAGTGGTCTCTGCTGGGAATGACGGAGATGTTTCCTATACGGGTGGTCTTAAGAATGGTTATGACAAATTAACTGGGAATAAAAATTCAAAAAATAATTTAGTGGTTGCTAATGCTCAAGATGCTTTGATAAACCCAAACGGAAGTGGTGAGCTTTTAGGTTCTTTATTTATCAATTCTAGTAGTAGCCAAGGTCCTTCAGATGACGGAAGAATAAAGCCTGATATTACAGGCAATGGAACAAATGTATTTTCAACCTCTGATGCTGCAAATACTTCATACGCTAGCTTAACTGGAACCTCTATGGCAGCACCTAATGTTGCAGGTTCATTACTTTTAATTCAACAATATTACAATCAAGTTAACAGTAACTACCTTTTAGCTGCAACCCTTAAAGGCTTAGCATGTCATACTGCTGATGACGCAGGAAATAATGGCCCAGATGCCATTTTTGGGTGGGGGCTTTTAAACTCAAAGTACGCTATAGAAACTATTCAAAACACAGATATAAACCGATCTATCATAGACGAGCGTTCTTTATCTCAAGGACAGACCTATAACATACAGGTGCAAACAGATGGTTCTGAGCCATTAAAAGCGACAATATCTTGGACAGATCCTGTAGGAACACCTAGAAACGGACAGTTAAATTCTCCAAGCCCTGCATTAGTAAACAATTTAGATATTAGAATTATCGAAAATGCTGACAACGAAACGCATATGCCATATCGTTTAAATTTATCGAATGTAGCATCTGCCGCAACTCGTGCGGATAATAATGTTGATAACGTAGAACAAGTAGAAATAGAATTTCCATCAGCAGGAGCTTATACCATTATCGTATCACATAAAGGAACTCTTAGTGGTGGCACCCAAAATTATAGTCTAATTGTTACAGGTCTTGAAGGCACTGTTTCTACAGAAACATTTAATAACAAAAGTATCTCTATTTGGCCAAATCCTGTTAAAAAAGACGGTATACTAAATGTTGATTTAAAAGAATTAAATGCCTCAAATATTGAAATATCATTAATAGATATTCAAGGTAGAAAAGTTATTTCTAGTTCTTATAACAATGTTAATACTCAAATTAGTATAGATACTAGAAGTTTACAATCTGGTATGTATATTTTAAATATAACTGATGGAGAAGATTCTATTCAGAAAAAGATTATAAAGGAATAAATCATATTATTTTTAAAATTCAATAGGGTTTGAAGTTTTCAAACCCTATTTTTGTTTATCATAACATCAACTATGTCAAATTCAATTTTTGGAATTCACCCAGTAATAGAAGCGCTTGAAGCGAAACAAAATTTAGAAAAAGTATATATTCAGAAAGGTATTAAAAACCCTCAAGTCAGTCATATAGAATCTTTGGTTAAAAAAGAAAATATTGCTATTTCTTATGTACCTGTAGAAAAACTAAACAAACTTTCTAAAAACAGTAATCACCAAGGTGTTTTTGCTTATAGCTCACCTATTTCCTATATAAGTTTAGAAAGCTTATTAGAAAATATGGAAAACAACTCTTCTACCCCACTTTTTTTATTGTTAGATGAAATAACTGATGTCAGAAATTTTGGAGCTATTATTAGAACCGCAGAGTCACTTAACGTTAACGGAATTATTGTCCCCCAGCAGGGAAGCGCTCCAATAAACGAACAAACTGTTAAGACTTCAACAGGAGCGGTTTTTCATATTCCTATCTGTAAAGTAAGTCATCTAAAAGATGCTTTATTTTACCTTAAAAGCTATGGTATTTCTACGATTGCCGCAACAGAAAAAACACAACATATGATTTATGATCTTGACCTCAAAAAACCGCTTGCCATTATTATGGGAAGTGAAGGCAATGGTGTCTCACAAGGTCTATTAAAAATGGTGGACGAAAAGGCAAAGTTACCTATGTTAGGAAAAACTTCCTCTCTAAACGTTTCTGTAGCTTGCGGTGCTATTTTATACGAAGTGATAAGACAAAGGTTATAAGTTCTGTTTATCGTCTTTAAAATGGTATTTAATTTCGATTTCATCAAAAACCTCTCTATCGAGAAGTTGACGCTTTTCTAATTCAGAGGAAGGAATAAAATTTCCATTCTCATCAAAATGTTTGAGGAAATCATCTTCTTCTTCCTGATAGGTTTCCTTTTGCCATTCAAAACTTTCTTTTTCGATGGTGTTTTTTCGATACACAAAAGCGATGATAAAACCAGCAATAAAACCTGCGAGATGGCCTTCCCAACTAATCCCTTCTTCACCAGGGAAAACACCCCAAATCAAACTTCCGTATACAAAAACAACAGCCAACGATAAAGCAATCATCCGGTAATGTCTAGACCAAATACCCATAAAAAAAAGAAAACTAGTGAGGAAATAGACCATTCCGCTTGCCCCAATATGTAAACTTCCCTTCTCTCCTAACAACCATGTGAAAACACCCGAAAGAATAAAACCAATGATAAAAACTTTATTGCTCAGCTGTGTATAGAAATATTTTAGGCCAGAAAACAAAATTAACATCGGTAAAGTGTTGCTAAACAAATGTTTTAAACTCCCGTGTAAAAAGGGTGAAAAGAAAATTCCTCTTAACCCGATAAGTTTTTTGGGTTGCAATCCGTATTTATTTAAACTTACGTGAAATCGTACTTCTACCCAATAGACCAACCACATCATCAAAACAAAAACTATTGGCAGCAAAACTGTATAGATAGAAAACTGAAAATTTGAAGCCGATTTATTTTTCATACCAATAAGATAGCAAATAAAAAACCAAAATGGAACTAATGCAAAATTGTCAGTTTTATAAGTATTTTTGTAATTATGAATACTCCACTTGCAGAAAGATTACGACCCAAAACCATAGAAGAATATGTGAGCCAAGAACACTTGGTGGGTAAAAAAGGTGTCTTATATCACCAAATTAAAGAAGGAATTATTCCTTCACTTATTTTTTGGGGTCCTCCTGGCGTGGGAAAAACAACTTTAGCACAGATCATTGCTGAAACTTCTAAACGCCCTTTTTATATTCTAAGTGCCATCAATAGTGGCGTAAAAGATGTACGTGAGGTGATAGAAAAAGCTAAAAAAGATCAAGGTCTGTTTACTGCAAAAAACCCCATCCTTTTTATTGATGAAATTCATCGATTTAGTAAATCTCAACAAGATTCGCTTTTGGGAGCGGTAGAGAAAGGCTGGGTAACATTGATTGGTGCAACCACAGAAAACCCGAGTTTTGAAGTTATTCCAGCACTTTTATCAAGATGTCAGGTTTATATTTTAAATTCTTTTTCGAAAGAAGATTTGAAGAAAATATTACAAAAAGCTTTAAAGGAAGATACAGTTATCCGTTCAAAAAATATTCAGCTAAAAGAAACAGAATCGTTAATTCGCTATAGCGGTGGTGATGCCAGAAAGCTGCTCAATATTTTTGAACTCATAGTCAATTCAGAAACTTCTAATAAAATCATCATCACTAATGATTTGGTCGAACAAAAAATTCAGACCAAAATAGTCCGCTATGACAAAACAGGAGAACAACATTATGACATCATTTCGGCTTTTATCAAATCTATCCGCGGAAGCGACCCTAATGCTGCCATTTATTGGCTTGCCAGAATGCTCGAAGGTGGTGAAGACATCAAGTTTATTGCGCGTAGGCTTATTATTTTAGCTAGTGAAGATATTGGAAATGCTAACCCTACCGCACTTATACTGGCCAACAATACCTTTGATGCGGTAACTAAGATTGGAAACCCCGAATCTCGAATCATTTTAAGCCAGTGTGTAATCTACCTAGCGACTTCACCAAAAAGTAACTCCAGTTATATGGCGATAAATGACGCGATAGCTCTTGTAAAGCAGACTGGAGACTTACCTGTACCTCTTTCCTTAAGAAATGCCCCTACCAAATTGATGAAAGAAATTGGCTATGGAAACGATTATAAATATGCGCACAATTATGAAAATAATTTTGTGAAAACCAACTTCCTTCCTGAAGAAATTAACGGAAAACAACTTTATACCCCAGGAAATAATAGTCGCGAAGAATCGATTAAGAATTTTTTAAAAAACAGATGGAAAAATAAATATAGTTATTGATTTGTTTTCAAAATCACCTATCTAAACTTCTCTTTATACTAGAAAACTCAACACTAATATGGATTATATTCCATAATCATTTCTATGGTTAAACCATGTATGATTAATAAATTATAAAATCACATTTTTTATTCTTGAATTATCTACTTTTGAATTACACTTGTTGCTCTTATTTTTGTTATATCAGATGTTGTTATGAAATTACAGTATTAAAATCTATACCAAAATTTGCATTACTAATTAAGTTTTTTTGTTTAGCGATAAATTTTTAATTGAGCTTATCTCTTTATTCCATCGAATTTTCTTTATAATCCAAATACATGCTGACCAATAATAATTTCCTCCAGATTAAATGATTAAAAATTCCGCATATCTTGGTAAAAGCTTCGGATGTTTTACTCAAAAGTTCTGTATGTTTTCTCTTCTACTTTAATTAAATAAAAACCCCACTCTTTCAAGTGGGGTTTTGTCTATCTAAATTATCAAATCATTCGTTATCGCTTCAGGGTGATGTTGTCCACCAGTTCCTTTCTCACCAATTGTCCGGTGTTTACATCCAGTTCCTGGTATTCCACCTTGAACCAGTAGTCGCCACTTGGCATCTGCGTGCCGTTGTAGCTTCCATCCCAACCTTCACCTATTGGGCTGATCTGCTTCAGGAGCTTGCCGTACCTGTCAAAAATATAGATCTTGGCCGATGGGTTGCTCTCCGCCAGTCCGTAGATGTTCCAGGTGTCGTTGTAGCCATCGTTGTTCGGAGTGAAGAACGCCGGGTAGTCCA